>CAVVPE010000001.1:0-192978 GCA_963750035.1 uncultured Acidobacteriota bacterium
AAATTTAAGATTTCAGATTTCAGATTGGGTTGATGGGGCGATTCAGCGATTGGGTTATACTTCTCCCAACTCTTTAACGCGCTCCAGCGAGAGCGCCAAGAGGTGGCCGAATGGTTCTGTGCCCGTGTTCTCTGCCTTCTCCGCGTAATCTCCAACTCTCTAACTCCTCAACTCACCAACTCTTCTTCGCTGCGGAACCTGTATGCCGATCGTGATGGACGGCGATCGGATGGGCAAGACCTTGACGCGGATCGCGCACGAGATCGTCGAGCGCAACCGGGGGGTCGAAGAGCTGGGCCTGGTCGGTATCCGCAGCCGTGGCGTGCCGCTCGCCCGCCGGCTGGCGCGGAGCATCAAGGAGATCAGCGGGCACGAGGTGCCCACCGGCGCGCTCGACATCACCCTGTACCGCGACGACCTGATGCGCCACGCGATCGGCGCGCAGCCGGTCGTCAAGAGCACCGACATCCCGTTCTCGATCGACGACCGGCGGATCCTGCTCGTCGACGACGTGCTCTACACCGGGCGGACGATTCGCGCCGCTCTCGACGCCTTGATCGAGTTCGGCCGGCCCCGCCTGATCCAGCTGGTGGTGCTGGTCGACCGCGGGCATCGCGAGCTGCCGATCAAGGCCGATTACGTCGGCAAGAACCTTCCGACCTCGTCGTCCGAGAGCGTGCAGGTGCGGCTCACCGAAATCGACGGACGCGACGAAGTGGAGGTCGAGGGATGAAGAAGGACCTGCTCGGCATCGCCGACCTGTCGTCCGACGAAATCTACCGCGTCCTCGACACCGCCGAGGCGATGCGCGAGATCGGTGAACGACCGATCAAGAAGGTCCCGACGCTGCGCGGCAAGACGGTCGTCAACCTGTTCTACGAGCCGAGCACGCGCACGCGGACCTCGTTCGAGATCGCCGAGAAGCGGCTCAGCGCCGACACCCTGAACGTCGCCGTGGCCGCGTCGAGCGTGCTCAAAGGCGAGACGCTGGCCGATACCGCGATGAACATCGAGGCGATGGCGCCCGACATGATCGTGCTCCGGCACGCCTCGTCCGGCGCCTGCCACCTGCTGGCGCGGATCTGCCGCTCGAAGATCATCAACGCCGGCGACGGGATGCACGAGCATCCCACGCAGGCCCTGCTCGACGCGTTCACTATCCGCCAGCACAAGCGGCACCTCGACGGCTTGAAGGTCGCGATCGTCGGCGATCTGCTGCACAGCCGCGTGCTGCGATCGAACGTGCTGCTCCTGACCAAGCTGGGTGCCGAGGTCTGGGTGAGCGGTCCGCCGACTCTTGTGCCGCCCGGTATCGAACGGCTCGGCGTACGGGTGACGACCTCAATCGACGAGGCGGTCGCCGACGCCGACGTGATCATGATGCTCCGCATCCAGCAGGAGCGGATGCAGGGCGCGTTCTTCCCGTCGCTGCGCGAGTACTACAACGTCTTCGGCCTGACCCCCGAGCGTGTCAGGCGCGCCCGCAGCGACGTGATCATCATGCACCCCGGTCCGATGAACCGCGGGGTCGAGATCGCGTCCGAGGTGGCGGATGGCGCCTACTCGGTGATTCTCGAACAGGTGGCCAACGGAGTCGCCGTACGGATGGCGGTGCTCTACCTGCTTGCGGGCGAAGTCGAAGCGGATTGATGGTCTAAAACGCAGATCACGCTGAGCACGCTGAGCGCGCAGAGATTATTGTGATCAATGTGCTCTGTGGTCTCTGCGGTCTCTGCGTTGATCGTGCGGTTGGGCTGTAAGGCGAACCATGGGAAAGCGGTTATTGAGAGGCGGGCACGTCGTCGACCCGGTGAACGGGCGCAACGGCGTGTTCGACGTGCTCATCGAAGACGGCCGGATCGCGCGCGTCGGCCGCGACCTGCCGCGCGATCTCGCGGGCGACGTCGTCGAGGTGCCATCGGGCCTCCTGGTCTGCCCGGGGCTGATCGACATGCACGTGCACCTGCGGGAGCCGGGGCAGGAGCACAAGGAGACGGTCGCCACGGGAGCGGCGGCCGCCGCGGCCGGCGGCTTTACCGCGGTTGCGTGCATGCCGAACACCGTGCCGGTGAACGACAACGCCGGCGTCACCGGCTACATCCTGCAGAAGGCCGCCGAGGCCAATCTGGTCCGCGTCTACCCGATTGGCGCCGTGTCGCGCGGCCAGCAGGGCGAGCAGCTCGCCGACATCGCCGAGCTGAAGCAGGCGGGCTGCGTCGCCGTCACCGACGACGGGCGCCCGGTGGCGACCGCGCTCCTGATGCGACGCGCGCTCGAGTACACGCGAATGTTCGAGATGCCGGTCATCGAGCACTGCGAGGAGCAGACGCTCAAGGCCGACGGCGTCGCGCACGAAGGATTCCAGGCGGCCACGCTCGGCCTGCGCGGCATCCCGGGCGAAGCCGAGTCGATCATGGCGCTGCGCGACATCTCGCTCGCCGAGCTGACCGGCGGAACGCTACACATCGCGCACATGAGCGCGCGGCAGACGCTCGACGCCGTCCGCTACGGCAAAAGCCGGGGCGTGCGCGTGACGTGCGAGGTCACCCCGCACCACTTCGTGCTCACCGACGAGATGCTCGCCGCGCCGGTGCCCTACGACACCAACGTGAAGATGAACCCGCCGCTCCGTGAGGCCGTTGATCGCGACGCGATCGTCCAGGGGCTCGCCGACGGCAGCGTCGACGCCATCGCGACCGACCACGCGCCACACCACTACGACGAGAAGCAGGTGGAGTTCGATCATGCGCCGTTCGGCATCACCGGGCTCGAGACGGCCGTGTCGCTCTGCTTCGATCGGCTGGTCCACCCCGGCATCCTCGCGGTCACGCGGCTGGTCGAGCTGCTGTCGGTCAACCCGGCCCGCATCCTGCGCGTGCCGGGAGGCTCGCTGTCGGAAGGCGCGCCGGCCGACATCTCGATCCTCGCCCCCGACCTCGACGTGACCGTTTCAGTCGCGCGTATGCGCTCGCGGTCGAAGAACACCCCGTTCGACGGCTGGCGGCTGCGCGGCGGCGTCGCCGCGACGATCGTCGGCGGCCGGACTGTCTACTTGAATCAGGAGTTTCAGGAGTTGCGGATCTAAGAGATCCGAAAAAGACCGCTCAGCCCTTCCGATCAAATCCCGCCATCACGAAGAGAACCAAACCGATCACTCCGAGAACGACCTTCCACGTACTGATGCCGCCAATCGTCGGCGCCAACGCCAGGATGACGGCGGCGACCGCCAGCAGGATCCCGACCGACAGCCGCGCCAGCGCTGGAAGCACGTTTTTCAGCTTACCATCAGCTTCTCGAGCGGCCCCGGAGCTCAAACAACGCTGCAGCGCGGGAAAACCATGACCCATCCTTCGATCATTCAACCTGCCGAGCACGCGAAGTACTCGTCACACAAAATGGGCAAGGCGACGATTTTTGAATCACCGCGCCTGCTGGTGGGACTCAACGCTTTCGAGCCCGGTCAACAGCATCCGCTGCACGCCCATGCCGACCAGGACAAGGTCTACTACGTGCTCGAAGGCCGCGGACGCTTCCTGCTCGAAGGCGGCGAGCTCGAGATGAAAGCGGGTGATCTGCTGGTCGCGCCCGAGGGCGTGCCACACGGCGTCCACAATACCGGGCCGGCGCGGTTGCTGGTGCTCGTGGTGCTGGCGCCGAGTCCCCGCTCTGAAGTCTGACCTGCCGACTCCCCGTGTAGGGTATGGTATGCGCGACATCGCGTTCTTCAGATCGGAGGCGTGCTCATGTTTCAGCGGACCACGTTCGAACGACCGGCGGTCGCGGTTCTGATATCGGCGGGCGCGCTCCTGGCAGCCGGAACGATGGTCTCCGGGCAGGGAGAGGGGTCGTTCAAGCCTCATTCATCGACACAGGAGCCGTCGCGCCTCGTGACGCTCGACAAGCTCAAGCAATGGGAAAAGGAGCTCTCGAACTGGGGCCGATGGGGCAAGGAAGACCAGCGAGGGCTGCTGAACCTCATCACGCCGGAGAAAACCCGAAACGCGACGGCGCTCGTCAAGGAAGGCCTGACGGTCACGCTGCAGATCAACCCAATCAAGAAGACGGGTAGCGACACGGGTGGCTTCGGCGAGAACGTTCACCGGATGGCGCGTATCCACCCCGTGACCGGGGACATCCAGGGCGCCCTCGACGTCATTCAGCTCTCGATTCACGACGGGCTGAGCTCGCACCTCGACGCGCTCTGCCACTACCAGGGGCCGATCGGCAGGAAGGCTGGAGAGCCGGCCGTCAGCTACAACGGCTTTCCCTTCACGCTCACCGCGGCCGGCTGCAAGGAGTCGGCGGCCGACCGGATGGGCCCCGGCTACGTGACGCGCGCCATCCTCGTCGACATGCCGCTCCTGAAGAAGGTCAAGTGGCTCGAGCCGAGCATGCCGATCTACGCCGAGGATCTCGAGGCCTGGGAGAAGTTCGCCGGTATCAAGATCGGCGCCGGCGATGCGCTGCTGATTCGCACGGGGCGATGGGCGAAGGCGCCGCCGAGGGGCCGTGGGCGTACGGGCAGGCGGGCGCCGGCCTGCACGCGTCGGTGCTGCCGTGGCTGCGGTCACGCGACGTGTCGCTGCTCGGCGGCGACGCGGTGAACGACGTCCAGCCGTCAGGCGTTCAGGGGATCAACCGGCCGATCCACCAGGTCACGCAGGTCAACATGGGCCTGCCGATCGTCGACAACGCATACCTGGAGGACGCTGCCAGGGAGGCCGCGCGCCTGAAGCGCTGGGAGTTCATGTTCACGCTGCACATCTACCAGATTCCGGGCGGCACGGCGTCGCCGTTCAACGCGCTCGCCACGTTCTGAGGAGAATTGAATAATTAATCGGGTAATCGGGTAATCGAGTAATCGGGTGATTGATCTGACCATCGATTGTTGAAGCACTCGATGGTCAGGCCTGATCATCGACAGGCGGACCTAAAGGTCCGCACTACTGGGTTTTCCTCGCGTGAAGCGAGAACGCCCCACCCTGCGGATCCATCGCGTTGACGACCATGTCGCCGCCCGGCACTTCCATCGGGTCGTTGAGGATTTGTCCGCCGTTCTGCTTGATGCGCTCCACGGCCGCGTTGATGTCCGGTACACGGAAGTAGATCTGCCAGTTCGGCGGCACGTTCGCATCTCGGGCGGCTTGTTCATCATGCCGCCGATCATCCCGTGCGGGCGGTTGAACATGTGGTATTCCCCATCGGGCCCATGTCGAGCGCTTCGCTCGGCTGCCAGCCGAAGATCTCGCTGTAGAACGTCATCGCTGCTGCCGCGTCGGTCGTCATCAGCTCGTGCCACGACGCCTCGCCGACTTCCGCCGCCGCCTCGGGCGGCTGCTCGGTGCTGGCCGGCTCAAGATGTAGAACGCCGCGCCCTGCGGATCCTTCATCATCTGCATGCGGCCGATCTTGGGGATGTCGATCACCGGCGAGATTTCGCCGCCCCCGAGCCGCACGATCTGGTCTCTGCTTTCCTCCAGCTTCGCCACGCCCACGTACATCGCCCAGAACGGCGGCGCCGTCACACCCTCGGGGCGTCGTCAGGACGCCGGCGATGGGAGCCTCTGCGCTCCGACTGAAGATGGAGTAGGGCTGCGGCGAGCCCTCGAAGGGCGCCGACGTCCAGCCGATGACCTTCTGGTAGAAGGTCTCGGCGGCTTTCATGTCGGTGGTCATCAGTTCGTACCAGAGCGGACGACCGAGCAGCGTCGAGGTTGCGACTGGCATGGATCCCTCCTGAGATGATCAGACTGCTTTAGACGGGTTGCAGCGCACAATTAGACGATCAAAGGGTGCCGGATCGACAGAGCCGGTCAAACGATGAGGTAGGTGCAGGTTCACCCGCCGGCCACCACGTTCAGACTTGTCAGCGCGGTGCCGCGAAACTTCCCCGCAGTCGTCAGGACGTCACGTCGCTGCACAGGCGCGGCCATTGCACAGCCGCGCTTCGCATTCCATGCACAGGAGAGCCACGTTCGCGGGGGCGCTCACCGCCCTCGGCGCTGCGGCAGTTGTCTGGAGAGTCGACTCCGGACCCGCAGGCGGACACATTGTCGAATCTCCCGATGACCGCGAGTGGGCGAAGTGCCGCGGAGATCGTCGCGGTCCGCCGGCAGGACGATCTGCGGCGATGGAGACGTTCCGGCCAGGTTTTGCGTTCTGGCAACACGTGTTCGTGTTGCCCGATCACTCCATCGCCTACGGCAGCGCCGTCGACGGCCGACTCCTTGTCACCTTTCCCACCAAGGGCAACTGGGCGCGCGACGGCGACTGGGCCGAACCCGCGCTCGAGCGGATTCTCGACGGCAGACGCTCCCGCGCACGCTGCGCGACCGCCGCGACGAGGTCGCGCGCCTTCTCGAGAGCGCCGTCGGGCCCGTGCTGCACAATGCCACGCGCGGCGATGCCCTGCTGCCCAACGTTCGCAAGTCCGGACAGTTCCTCGCCGAATGGGGAGCCATCTACGAGCGGTTCGGGGTGCCCGCGGACGTCGGCCTCGCTCAGGTCATTCTCGAATCAGGGCTGAGCCCGACGCGGCGCTCGGAAGCCAACGCCATCGGCTTCTGTCAGTGGCTCCGGCGGAACTGGGGGCGTCTCAATCATTTCTCGCCATCGCCGATCGATGGCCTCAACCAGACGACGCAGGCCCCTTACTGTGCGGCGTTCCTGTCGGTGCTTGCCACCAGGTACCGGATCGTTCATACCCGCGCTCTCGGAGCACAACGCTGGCGGCACCAACGTCGGCCGCGCGCTGATCACAGGCGCTCACCTGCGGGCGGAGGACATTCGAACCAGATATTTCCTTGGCTCGAAACTGTCGCTCGACCTGCGCGAGCTGCCCGGCGGAAGTACGGCCCCGTCCATGAAAGCTACGGTCCCCGGTCGTTATCGGTATGCCGAGATGGTGTTCGGCAACACCTTCAACGTCGCCAGCCTGATGGCCTCGACGGACCAGGAGCCGATCTACGCGATGCGCACGCCGCGCGACATCTCGCTCGACGAGATCGTCCAGCGGACGAATCTCGCCGCCGACGACGTGAGGCTGTTCAACCCGGCGCTGGTCGACCGCGTGCCGTCTGACGGCACGCTGTACCTCCCGCAACACGTCGACGAGTTGGGCAGGGACGTCGCCTTCTGGCGCCGGCCGCCCGACCCATCGTATTCGGCGGTGCTCGACGATTTCATCCGCCTCGACGCCGATCCCGAACGATGGGACGATCCATCGTTCGCGCCGGTGCTCGGCGGATTCCAGCGACGGTTCAGCCAGACGAACACCGAGGAAGGAACGGTGATGGCGACCGTACTCGCTTATGCGATGGATCAGGCGTACGCGAGCAGCCGGCGCACTCTTTTGAGCGCGTTCCGCCGCAGCGATGAGGTTCGCCAGCTGATCACGCGAGGGGGTGCTCGAGCTCGATGCGCGGCCCGCCCTCACGGTCACGGCGTCGGCTCAGACTTCGAACTCGAGCATTCGCTAATTTGTCGTGGCCGGCGTCAGCACCAGCCGCCCAAGCGCGCCGTCGTCGACTTCGCCGCGCGTCATCCGCATCTTCCGGTCGCGCACGTCGCGCCAGTCGGTCATGAAGTCGTCGTAGTGAGGCGACAGGAAGTGGCCAGACTCGCCGACCGCGTCGATGAAGCGGCTGTTGTTGGCGGGTGACAGGTCGACGATCTGCCGATAGCCGGGAACCGCTTCCTGCGTGTAGAGGCGATCGACGAGGACCGTGCCGACGTTGACCGTGCTCCAGTCGCCGGCGTTCGGGATCGATCGGCTGAGCAGCGGCCGCAGCGCACCCACCGAGTCGAGACCCTGGTGCGGAAACACGGCGCGGTGGACGCCGTCCCATCGCCAGCGCGCCAGGTCGGCGCCGAGGCGTCCCGTCAGATCCGCCACGCCCTCGTGGAGCGCGCGGGTGATCACCTGCTCGCACGTCTCCCGTTCAGTCGTCGTGACGTCGTCGCACCACGGGCTGTCGCCCGCGGCCAGCGTGTTGGTGACGAAGCGTGTCATGTAGGAGAAGCGGCCCCGGTAGTCTCGAGAATGACCGGTCCGAGCTCGTCGCCGGCGAGCGCTGAGGCCAGGCGGAGGAACCAGGCCTGGAAGATCGGCTCGGCGGCGCTGTCGGCGCTGGCGTTGAAATTCCACTGACGCAGCAGGTCAATGGCGCGCCGATCGGCGTCGCTTTCGGGACGGGCGTGCTGAAGGAGCAGCGGCAGCAGCGTCTTCGCGTGCAGCGACACGGTGTCGGCCTGGATGGCGCGGAAGTCGTCGACCGTCAGCCGCTTCCGGTCGCGCAGCCGGTCGGTGATGCGTTGCGCGCGGTACGGGTCCGGGTATCCAGCGCGATGTGGTACGGGTAGTCCGGCGGCGCCGGCCGATGGTTGGCGGTCACGATGAAGTGGTCGGGCGGATCGTAGACGTGCGGCAGCTCGTCGAACGGGATCCATCCGGTCCACTCCATCTCGCCGGTCCAGCCGTCGGCCGGCGACGAGCCGTCGCCCGACGCGCGGATCGGGATGCGGCCGGGCAGGTAGTAGCCGATGTGGCCGTCGACGTCGGCATAGACGAAGTTCTGTGACGGCACGACGAAGTGGCGCAGCGCCGCGGTGAACTCGTCCCAGTTGCGCGCTTCGTTCAGACGCAGGAACGCGACGACCGTGTCGTCCGATTCGTCGAGCGCCGTCCATCGGAAGGCGAGCGGCTCGATCGGCGCCCGCTTTGGCTGGTCGCTGGCTGCCGCGTTGTTGGCGTTGATCGCGTCGGAGACGAGCGGCCCGTGGCGCGTGATGCGCACGTCGAGCTCGACCGGGGCGCCGCCGTTCACGGTGATCGTTTCCTTGAGATCCGCAGCGGTTCGAGGGCGCCGCGGAACTCGACGAGCGTTCCCGTCGGGTCGACGCGCTCGCGATAGAGGTCCTCGACGTCCGCGGCCACGTTGGTCTCGCCCCAGGCGATGTACCGGTTGCGGCCGATGGCCATGGCCGGCGCACCGGGCAGCGTCGCGCCGATGACGTCGAAGTCGCCGGCCGACATGTGCGCGAGATACCAGAGCGACGGCACGTGCGTGCCGAGGTGCGGGTCGTTGGCGAGCAGCGGCTTGCCGCTGGCGGTGAGCGTGCCGTCGACCACCCAGTTGTTCGAGCCGAGCGCTTCGATCCTGCGCCGCCGAGGAGCGGCTTCGACCACCGTGCCGAGCGCCCGCGGCGAACGCGTCGGACCAGCTCGCGGCGCCGCCTCGCGCATCCCTGACCGCTTGACGGATCGCCGACGTCCGCTCGCCGCCGCCGTCCGGCCAGATCGCCGGCAGCCGCACCGAGAATGCTCAAGCCGTTCTGCGGGTACGGCGGCATCAGCTCGGCCGTCCGCTCGGGGCCGACCGTGCGAGCATATCGCGGCGCAGGAGCTCGTGGGAGTAGTTGGCGCTCAGGTCCCAGGCCATCATCTTGACCCAGACCAGCACGTCGGGCCCGGTCCACGGCGCGGGCTTGAAGCGCAGCAGCGTGAACTCCGGCGGCAGCGGCGGCCGGATGTGGCGAGGAACGCGTTCACGCCGGCGACATACGCCTCGATCTGACTTCGCGCGTCGGCCGGCAGCCGCTCCCACGCGGAGCGCGCCGCGCGGCCGAAGCCGACGGTGCGGAGGAAACGGTCCTGCGGAATCGTGGCCGCGCCAAGGATTTCGGACAGCCTCCCGTGCCGATCCGGCGCTGAAACTCCATCTGCCAGAGCCGATCCTGGGCGTGGACGTAGCCGAGGCCGAAGAGCGCGTCGCGCTTGGCCGAGGCGAAGATGTGCGGGATGGCGTCCGCATCGCGCACGATCTCGACCGGTCCCGAGAGTCCCGTCGACGTGAATCGTGCCGCTCGTCTGCGGCAGCGAGCGCCGGGGGTAGAGGATACGCGCCGGCGGCGGCCGCTGCTACGAGGACGACGAGGCATGCCGACGGCGATCAGTAGTCTTCTTCTCAAGACGTCCCTCGACCGGCTGTACGCCGAGTTCAACTACCCAGATTCTGCCACCGATCCGATTCACATCGTCAGGCGGTTCGAGCGGCCCGACGACCGCGAAATCGTCGGCTTCTGCGCCGCGGCGCTGGCGTTCGGCCGGGTGGCCAGCGTGCTGCAGTCGATCGAGCGGCTGCTCGCAGTCGTGGGCCCGCGCCCGGCCGCCTACGTGCGGGCGTTCGAGGCCCGGCAGGCGCGCGACTTCTCGGGCCTCGGCCACCGGTGGATCCGCTCGAACGATCTCGTCGGGCTCATTGCGATCCTGCGCGCAGATGCTCGATCGAGTCGGGTTCGATCGAACGCTTTTTCGCCGAGGGCTACGAGGCGGGTGCGCCTGACGTCGGCGCGGCGCTCGACAGCTTTTCGAGGCGCGCGCTCGTCGCATGGCGACCTGCACAGCCAGGCGGCAAGGATCGCCGGGCGTCTGCTACTTCTTTCCGCGGCCCTCGGCCGGATCCGCCTGCAAGCGGTTGAATCTGTTTCTGCGCTGGATGGTCCGCCGCGACGCGCTCGATCTCGGCGTCTGGACGAGCGTCCCGCCGTCAGCGCTGGTCGTGCCGCTCGACACGCACGTCATCCGGGTCGGCCGCTGTCTCGGCCTGACCCGCTACACCAGCCCCGGCTGGGCGATGGCGCGCGAAATCACCGCCGCGCTGCGGGCCCTCGACGCCCGGGATCCGGTGAAGTACGACTTCGCGCTCTGTCATCTCGGCATGATGAACGCGTGCGGGTTCAACCGCGCGCAGAAGGATTCGCAGTGTCCGTTACGTGGGGTGTGCCGGCCGCGCGCGCGTAGACCGCGGCGGTCGCGGCGACCATCCGCTCGACGGTGAAGCGGTCCCGGACTCGCGCCAGCCCGGCCGCGCCCATCGCCTGGCGCGCCGCGGCGTCGGACAAGAGCGAGACGATGGCCGCCGCCATCGCGCGAGGATCGCGCGGCGGCACGAGCGTCCCGGTGACGCCGCCTCGACGACCTCCGGAATCCCGCCGGCGTCGGTGGCCACGATCGCTTTGCCACAGGCCATCGCGTCGAGCAGCGACGTGCCCAGACCCTCGGTGACCGAGCTCATCACGAACAGATCGAACCCCTTGATGCAGCCGAGCACGTCGGTGCGAAAGCCAGGCAGGAGCACATGCTTCTCGAGGCGGTGCTCATGGACCTGCCGCTCGAGGTGCTCCCGCAGCTCGCCTTCGCCGAGAATCACGAACCGCGCGTCCGGGACCTCCTGCACGACCAGGTGGGCGGCGTCGACGAGGTACCGCTGTCCTTTGTGCGGCACGAGCGCCGCCACGTTGCCGACGACCGGCGCCTGGTGCGGCAGCCAGAGCGCCTCGTGAAGGTTCACGGCCTCGGCCGCGGCGACGTGTTCGACGTCGATGCCCTCGTGGACGGTGACGGTCCGGCCGGCAGGAATGCCGTCGGCGACGAGCATCTGCCGGATCGCCTCGGACGCGGCGACGAAGCAGTCGACCTGCCGGTACTTCCAGCGCGACAGCGAGTTGCCCTTGAGGTGGAAGTCGACGCGCCGCGAGGCAACCAGCGACAGGCGCCGGCGCGCCGCCCGCGAACGACAGCGCCAGCGCCGCCATCGCGATCCCGTGCGGATCGTGGGCGTGCACGACGTCCGGCCGCAGCTTCTTGACGACTCGCGCAAGACGCCATGCCGCCGACAGGTCGACTTCGGTCCTGCGGGGCAATCGGGATCAGTTCGAGCCCCTCGGCTGGCGCGCTGCCGCAGTTCGCCGTCAGGGTGCGCGACGAGCGCGGCCCGATGGCCGATCTCGCGGAGGCCATTGACGGTCAACAGCACCTGGTTCTGGCCGCCGCGCCACGTCCGCGCCGTGTCGACGTGCAGCGAGAACATTTCAGGCTGTCGATGCAGGGTGCTCGGTGGATCCTGCAGGGTGCTCGGTGGATCCTGTAGGGTGCTGGGTCGAACCTGTAGGGTGCTCGCTGGAACCTGTAGGGTGCTCGGTGGACGCTGTAGAGTGCTGGAGCTGCCACAGTTTCGAGAACTTCAGGAACACGTAGTACGCGTTCAGCGTCGAGATGATGAGACCGGGGACGCCGTCGCGGAAGCCGCCGCGCAGCAGGTAGTTGCGCAAAAAGGCGAACGGAGGGTGGCCGGCAATCTGCAACGTGCCGGCGCGGCGTCCTGCTTCGTGCATCTCACGCGCGGCGAGCGTCGTGTAGCGATCGATCGTCTCGAGGTGATCGGCGACGTCGCGATAGGGGTAGTGGTGCAGCTCGTTCTGCAGGCGTCCGACGGTGCCCTTGGCCCTCACCGATTCGTGCACGTACGCGCCCGTCCACTGCGCGGCGCGGCGATCGTACAGGCGGAGCTGGGCGTCCGGGTACCAGTCGGTGGTGCGAATCCAGCGTCCGAGGTGATGCGCCACCCTCGGCATCCGGTAGCCGGCGTGCCGCGGGTCGGCGGCGAGCGTCGTTCGGATCTCGGCCGCCAGGGCCGGGGCCACCCGCTCGTCGGCGTCGAGCGACAGGATCCAGTCGTGGGCGGCCAGCGACGCGGCGAAGTTCTTCTGCGCCGCGTAGCCTGGCCACGGCCGCACGACGACACGGTCTGTGAACCGCTTGGCCTGGGCGACGGTGTCGTCGGTGCTCTCGGAGTCGACGACGACGATCTCATCGGCCCACGCGACCGATTCGAGCGCCGCGGCGATGTTCGCCGACTCGTTGCGGGTGATGACCGTGACCGAGAGCTTCGGCACGGGGGGAGTGTAGCAAACGGGGCTGGGGGCCGGGCTCGGGGACTCGGGCAGGGCTAAGGCCTGGACTACGACCGTCCCGTCAGTGCGGACCTTCACTGGATCCGCCCCGGAGCCCCAACCCGCTCACCGCTTATCTGATGACCCCGGAACAACACTGCGCGGCGCCGACAGCGGTGATGCCGCCACCGCCGCCGCCGAGGGGCACTTCCTGGACGGCCTCGAAGTCGACCAGCGACTTGTTGTAGTCCGAGATCGCGCGCACTTCGGAGGTGCGGGCCTGCGCGAGATCGCGCTGGGCCTGGAACACGAAGAAGCTGGTCTCGATGCCCGCCGCGAACTTCTTTTCGGCCGCTTCGAGCCGGCGCTCGGCCAGCTCGCGCGCGACGCGCGTGCTGTCGACGCGCTTCTGGTTGGTCTGTACCGTGCGCGCCGCCTCGCGGACCTGCGTGGCCACTGCAGCTCGAGGTTCCGGAGCTGCGTCTGCGCCTGCGCGTACTGCAGCCGGGCGCGGGCAAGGTTGGCTTCCTGCTGGCTCCGCCCGATCGGATAGCCGACCTCACACCAAGGTCCACGTCGGGAACGCTGCGCCGAAGACGTCGCCGATCACGGAGCCGTAGCCGCGCTCGCGAACCAGCAGCCGCGCCGGCGGCCGGCCTTCCAGCGCCGCGCGATGTCGGTCTGGTAGCGCGACCCGCCGTGCCGCGATGCCGCGGTAGACCACGTTCGCGTTCACGTCGGGCATGCATCTGGTTCCGCAGGTAGCGGATGCTGATGTCGTTCTGCTCGAGCCCGTTCTTCGCCTGCCGGAGGTCGGTCCGGATGTCGAGCGCGCGGCGGACCGCCGCGTCCGGGTCGATCGCCTGTTCCTGGAACGGCCCGGTGTCGCTCGGCTCGATCGTCATCGTCCAGAAATCGGGCGACGCGGGATCGAAGATGAGCGCGCGCAGCCGATCTTCCGCCGACTTGATCGCCGCCTCGGCGACGATCACCGACTCCTCGTTCCTCGCCACTTCGGACTGCGCCTCGACGATGTCGATCGGCGCCATCGTGCCGATCTGCACGCGCTTCTCGTTGTCGGCCAGCAGCCGCTTGGCGAGATCGAGCGACTGCCGCTGCGCGTTGAGGTTGTTGATCGAGAACGACAGGTCCCAGTAGGCATTCTTGACGTTGCGCGACGGTCTGCGTGATCGTCTGCAGGAGCGTCGTGTCGGTGTTCTCGCGGACCTTGCGGTTGATCTCGACCTGCTGCCGCGTGTTGTCGATCTTGAAGTTGCGGAGCAGCGGCTGGGTGAAGTTGACCGCGAGGCTCGAGAGCAGCTGCGGGTTGAAGGTCTGGAAGAAGTTGCTCGTCGAGATCCGCGAGCTGTTCCAGGTCAGGCTGTAGTCGCCGCCGGTCGGCAGCAGCTGCTGGACGCCGAACGGCGTTTCGAACCGCGAGTCGGTGATCTTGTTCAGGCCGCCGGCGAACGGGTTGGTGGCGCCGTAGCGGTCGACGTCCGGTTGATGCTGGACAGCAGCGACGGGACCCACGCGCCGCGCGTCTGCGCGATGGCGACGTCCTGAATCTCGCGGATTCAGCCGTTCGATCCGGATCCCGAGGTTCTGCTCGAGCGGCGAGCTTGACCGCCTCGTCGACCGACAACCGCCGCGTCGACGCCGCGGGCACTTGTCCGGCTTGGCCGAAAACGGACACCGACGAGGCCAGCAGAGCCGCCAGGGCAATCCCCGATCGGCGAATGGACATTGCGCATCGCACTCCGCTCCATAGAGAAAGTGAGAAAGACGTCTGACTAGTAGACGACCGGCGGGGGAGTTCTGTTCAGACTTTTTGAATTGTATACTACCGCGAACCGGCTGCATTCACAGGACTTCCGATCGCGTGATGCCGAGTTCCGACGACCTCCTCGATCTCTTCCGGAAATCCGGCGCGCTGCTCGACGGACACTTCCGCCTGACGTCCGGCCTGCACAGCACCGGGTATCTCCAGTGCGCGCTCGTGCTGCAGCACCCGCCGCACGCCGAAGCGCTCGGCCGCGCGATCGGCGACACGCGTCGCCGATCTGAAGCGACGGTGGTGTTGTCGCCCGCTCTCGGCGGCATCGTCATCGGCCACGAGGTCGCCCGGGCGCTTGGCGTGCGGGCGGTCTTCGCCGAGCGGCAGGACGGCGCGCTGACGCTGCGCCGCGGATTCATGCTCGCCGAGACCGATCGCGTGCTCGTCGTCGAGGACGTCGTCACGACCGGCGGCTCGACGCGCGAGACGATCCAGGTGGCGGCGGCGGCGGGCGGGCGGGTGGTGGGCGCCGCTTCGATCGTCGATCGCGGCGGGGCGGGCGCGCCTTCGACGTGCCGTTCCGATGCGCTCGTCTCGATCGACGCTGCCGACCTACGAGCCGGAGCGCTGCCCGTTGTGCGCCCAGGGGCTGCCGGTCGTCAAGCCGGGGTCCAGGCCCGTCGCGTGAGGCCAGACGTTCAAGCTGACGATCGCCTACGACGGGACCGATTTCATCGGATGGCAGCGCCAGGCGTCGGGCGTCTCGATCCAGGGACTGCTCGAAGACGCGCTCGGCGAGCTCGAGGCCGGCCGGTGGCCGTCATCGGCGCGGGGCGGACGGATGCGGGCGTCCATGCGCGCGGCCAGGTGGCGGCCGCCCGGCTCGAGCGGGAGATTGATGCGGCCGCCGTCGTGCGCGCCGTCAACATCAGGCTGCCCGCCTGCCGTGCGCGTGCTCGAGGCATCGCCGTGCCCGGCGACTTCCATGCGCGTTTCGACGCGCGGCTCAAGACGCTACCGTTACCGTATCTGGAATGCCGACGTGATGAGTCCGTTCGAGCGGTCGTACGCCTGGCACGTGCCGATGGCGCTCGACGTCGCGGCGATGGCAGCCGCCGCCGCGGCGCTCTCGCGGCACGCACGACTTCGCGGCGTTTCAAGGCGACGGGCAGCGATACGCAGACGACCGTTCGGACCGTGCGTTCAGTCGGCCATCGGACGCGACGCCGGCTCGACCGCTCGTCGTCTACGAGGTCGCCGGCGAAGGGTTCCTCCGGCACATGGGCGGAACATCGCCGGCACGCTGGTGGAAGTCGGACGGGGGCGCTATCCCGCGGCCTGGATCGGCGAGGTGCTCGCCTCGCGCGATCGCGCGTCCGCCGGCCCGACGGCCCCGGCGCACGGCCTGTTTCTGATGGCTGTTGCCTACGATGAGCACGTGCGAGACCAGGTCGCCGAGCGGTCCGACGCCTTTAAGGGCCGCCGAGTTGCAGGGTAAAATCAATAGTTACGGCCATGGGCAACCCGCATGTCGCTTGAGCAGCTGCTGGCGTGGATTCCGGCCGGATCTCCGGACGAGCAGCTCGCCCGCCAGGTGAACTTCGAGCAGCTGCCGGCGCACATCGCGATCATCATGGACGGCAACGGGCGCTGGGCCGCGCAGCGCCACCTGCCGCGCGTCGAAGGGCACCGCGCGGGCATCGACTCGGTCCGCGACGTCGTCGAGACGTCGGCGCGGCTGGGCATCGACGTCCTGACGCTGTATGCGTTCTCGGTCGAGAACTGGAAGCGGCCGCGCGCCGAGGTCAACACGCTGATGATGCTGCTCAAGCGGTACATCCGGCTCGAGCTGAGCACGCTGCTCCAGAACAACATCCGTTTCCAGCGTCATCGGCCGGCCCGAGGAACTCGCGCCCGACGTGCAGGACGAGCTCGAGATCGGCATCGGGAAGACGGCCGCGAACACCGGGATGCTGTTCAACATCGCGCTGAACTACGGCGGACGCGCCGAGATCGTCGACGCGGCGCGGCGGGCGATCGCGGCCGGGCATCGTCCCGGACGACCTCGACGAGGCGCGGTTCAGCTCGCTGCTCTATACCGCGGGGCAGCCCGATCCCGACCTGCTGATCCGCACGAGCGGCGAGATGCGCATCAGCAACTTCCTCCTCTGGCAGATTGCCTATTCGGAAATCTGGGTGACGGAGACGCTCTGGCCCGACTTCCGGCGCCGCGATCTGCTCGAGGCGGTCGTCGCCTACCAGAAGCGCGATCGGCGCTACGGCGGGATCAAGCCGTCGCCGGTGGCGGTCAGCGCCAAATAGTGTCTCAGCGGCAGCGCGACCCGTCAGTCTTGCGAGCGGCGCCGTTCTCGTGCTGCTCGCGGTCGCGGTCGTCTGGTTCGCGCCCGCGCAGGTGTTCTTCCTCGTGGCGGAAGCGTTGCTGCTGCTGGCGTTCCGCGAGTACTCGCTGCTCGCGCGGGCGAGCGGCATTGACGTCCCGGCCGTCGCAGCCGGGGCTGCCGCGGCGCTCACCTGCGCGGGATTTTCACGCGTCGCGGTCGACCGCGCCGCTCGCGCCGCTGGACGTCGTCCTCATGTCGGCGCTGGTCGCGCTCGCGGGGATTGCGATGACCGGCTGGAGCGGCGGCACGCGACGCGCTCGGGTCGGCGGCCGCGGCGCTCTTTCCGAGCCTGTATCTGGGGCTGCCGATCGGCGCGATGATCGCCGTCCGCGAGGGACACGGCCGCGAGCCGCTGTTCCTGCTGATGGTCACGGTGATGGTCAGCGATACCGCGCAGTACTACAGCGGCCGTGCGTTCGGGCGGCGGCTGCTCGCGCCGGCGATCAGCCCGAAGAAGACGATCGCGGGCGCGGTCGGCGGCTTCGTGTTCGGCGGCGTCTTCCTGGCGCTGGCCGGCCGCTGGTGGCTGCCGGATGCCCCGCTGCTGCTGCGCGCCGGACTCGGCGTCGCGGTCGTCGCGGCGGGAATCGCCGGCGACCTGTTCGAGTCGATGCTCAAGCGCAGCGCCGGCGTGAAGGACAGCTCGACGCTGATTCCCGGGCATGGTGGCATCCTGGATCGAATCGATGCTCTGCTCTTCGCCGCGCCGATCTATTACTCGGTCCTGAAGTATCTACTGACGGACGATGAAGCGCATCGCCATCCTCGGATCGACCGGCTCGATCGGCCAAAGCGCGCTGGCGGTCGTCGATGCGCACCCGGATCGGCTCCGGGTGGTCGGCCTGGCCGCAGGGGAGAACGCTGAGCGTCTCGCCGAGCAGGTCGCGCGCTACCGGCCCGCCGTCGTCGCGATGGGATCGAGCCACGCCATCGACCGCCTGAAACCATCGGCCGCCGGCGCGACGATCGCCGGCGCGGGACGCGAAGGCCTCGTCGCGGTGGCCTCGCATCCGGACGTCGATCTGGTGTTGTGCGCCTCGTCGGGGACCGACGGACTCGAGGCGGTGCTGGCGGCGATCGAGCATGGGAAGAGCGTCGCGCTGGCGAACAAGGAAGTCCTGGTGATGGCCGGCGGCATCGTCACCGCGGCGGCGCGGCAGCGGGGCGTGCCGATCCTGCCGGTCGACAGCGAGCACAACGCGATCCACCAGTGTCTTCATGGCCGTGGCGCGGCCGAGGTGAAGCGAATCGTGCTGACGGCGTCGGGCGGACCGTTTCGTGGTCGCCGACTCGCCGAGCTGGCGGATGTGACAGCCGCCGACGCGCTGAAGCATCCGACCTGGCGCATGGGCCGCAAGATCACGATTGATTCGGCGACGCTGATGAACAAAGGCCTCGAGGTCATCGAGGCCCACTGGCTGTTCGGCCTGCAGCCCGACCAGATCGACGTCGTCGTGCACCCGCAGTCGGTCGTGCACTCGATGGTCGAACTCGTCGACGGATCGGTCATCGCGCAAATCGGCGTGACCGACATGCGCCTGCCGATTCAATACGCCTTCTCGTACCCGGATCGATGGCCGGCGCCGCTGCCGTCGCTCGACCTGGCGCGTGTCGGCCGTCTCGAGTTCGATCGGCCTGACACCGAGGCGTTTCCCTGCCTGGGCCTCGCCTACCGCGCGCTCGAGGACGCGCGCAGCCTGCCGGTCGTTCTGAATGCCGCGAACGAAGTCGCGGTGGGCGAGTTCCTGGGCGGACACCTGCCGTTCAACGCCATCGCGACCGTCATCGCCCGGGCGATGGACGCGCATCGGCCGGCCCAGGTCTCAACGCTTGCCGAAGTGCGCAGCGTCGACCGGTGGGCACGCGACTATTCTCTCGAGCTGGCCCGCAAGGTAAAATCAGAAGTTGGCAGTTTGAGGTCGGAAGTCTGAAGTCGGGAGTCTGAGTCGGAAGAATGACGACATTTCTCGCATTCGTGTTCGTCCTGGGTGTGCTCGTGTTCGTGCACGAGCTCGGGCATTTCGTGGCCGCCAAGCGTGTGGGCGTCAGGGTGTTGAAGTTCCAGCTCGGCTTCAACCCCACGATCGTGAGCTTCCGCCGCGGCGACACGGAATATGGCATCGGCGCGCTGCCGCTCGGGGGCTACGTCAAGATGGCCGGCGAAACGCCCGAGGACGGCCCCACGGGTCGCGACGACGAGTTCCTGTCGAAGTCGAAGTGGGAGAGGTTCCAGGTCCTGATCATGGGCCCGGTGATGAACCTCGCCCTCGCGATTGTGCTGCTGGCGGTGGTGTTGTACCAAGGCGCCGAAGTCCCCGTCTACCAGGATCAGCCGCCCGTCGTCGGCGCGGTCTCTCCCGATTCGCCAGCTGCCAAGGTCGACATCCGCCGCGGCGACCACATCATCACCGTCGCGGGCCGGCGGGTCGACACGTGGGAGCAATTCTTCCTGGCGGTTATGACGCGGCCCAACCGCGAAGTCACCATCACGCTCAACCGCGACGGCCGACGAGCTGGCCCGCCAGGTGACGCCGCTTTCGCCACCGGAGAGCAAATACGAGATTGGCGACATCGGTGTCTGGCCCGACGCGCACCCCAACGTCCCGCGCGTGACGCCCGGCGAGCCGGCCGACAAGGCGGGCATCAAGCCCGGCGACGTCATCCTCGCGATCGACGGCGAGCCGATCGTGCTGCCGGGACAGCTCGTCGGCATCATCGGGCGCAACCTCGGGAATCCCATCACCGTGACGGTGCGCCGTGATGATCAGCGCCACAACTTCACCGTCGTCCCCATCAAGGGCTGCACCGGCGTGGGGGGCGACCAGGGGTGCATCGGCGTCGGGCTCGGCGAGGAGACGAAAAAAATCCAGCCCGGTGTCTTTCAGGCGATCGTGATGAGCGTACGCCGCAACTACGAAATGACGCGGCTGATCCTGGACACCATCTGGGGACTTCTGACCGGTCAGACGTCGCCAAAACAGCTGATGGGCCCGGTCGCCATCGCTCAGTTGTCGGGCGAGTCGGCGCAGCTTGGCTGGATCGCGCTCTTCAGCCTGATGGCGAACATCAGCCTCAATCTCGGCCTGCTGAACCTGATGCCTGTCCCCGTCCTCGACGGGGGACACATTTTCATCATGGCGATGGAAGGGGTGGCACGCCGCGACTTCAGCATGCGCGTCAAAGAGAAGATGCTGCTGGCCGGCTTCGTCGTCCTGATGATGCTCATGGTCACGGCGATTTACAACGATCTCACCCGTATCACCTGGATAGAACGGTTCATGCCCTGGCGCTGAGCCGCAAACCCCGCACGTAGTGTCCGGCTTCAGCCGGACATCAGGCGCCTTTCTTGCACAACCTCCTCAGAGACTGAGGAGGTTTGTTGTGCGACTCAACCGATTAAGCGCGGTGTTGACGTTCGCGGTGCTCCTGATGGGCAGCGCCAGCATCGTTTCGGCTCAGAACGCCGTCACCACCGCCGACATTCAGCGGCTCGAAGACACCATCGACGATGCATCGCGCGACGTCGCGGAGATGCGGACGCACGACTCGAGGCTCGCTTCGGATCTCGAGCAAGAGTTGAACGACGCCCGCGACGAGGCGGTTTATTTCAAGGTTAAGCTTCGCAAGAACGAACCGGTAGCACGGAGCGAGTACTCGTCGCTGCGCTCCCGTGTCGAAGACATCCGCAGCGAGGCGCGCGGCGACGCGGCCCGCAGGCGCTCAACGACGCCCGACAGCGATCGCCGTTCGGCCCGCGTGGTCTCCAGCGAGGATGGGGATGTTCCGGTCGGAACGGAGCTCGACGTCCGCCTGCAGGCCCCGCTCAGCTCAAAGACCGCGCAAGTAGAGGATCGCTTCGAAGCGACGACGATGGTTGACCTGCGGGACGATCGTGAGCGAGTGCTGATCCCTGCCGGCTCGGTTCTCCGCGGCGTGGTCAGCTCCGTCAACAAGGCGGGACGCGTCGAGCGGCAGGGCAAGATGACGCTGGCGTTTGATCGGATCACGGTGAACGGCCGTGACTACCCGATGCGCGCGACGGTCACAGAGGCGCTGGAGAGCGAAGGCATCCGCGCCGAGGCAGGCAAGATCGGCGCTGGGGCGGGTGTAGGCGCGATCATCGGAGGCATCCTCGGCGGCGTCAAAGGCGCGTTGACCGGCATCCTCATCGGCGCGGGCGGCACCATCGCGGCAACCGAAGGTACCGACGTCGAGCTGCCAGCAGGCACCGCACTTCGGATCCGCCTGGATACGCCACTGAACTTACGGTAAACCACAAAGGACGCAGGTCCTCTGTGGTTAATTCCGAAGCTCTCTCATGGCGCCGCGTGCCGCCGCAATCGTCTTCTCCACGTCTTTGGCGGTGTGCGCCGCCGACAGGAACCATGCTTCGAACTGTGACGGCGGCGGGTACACGCCGCGCGCGATCATGCCGCGGAAGAATCGCGCGTAGAGCGCGGTATCGGCGCGGGTCGCCGAGTGAAAATCGCGAACGGGCTGATCGGAGAAGAATGGCGTGAGGAGCGATCCGAACGCGTTCACGTGCAGCACCACGCCCGCCTGACGCGCCGCGTCGGCAAGGCCGGCGGCGAGCTGCGTCGTGATGGCCGCCAGTTGCGTGTATAAGCGCGGTTTCAGCTGGTCGAGGCACCAGATGCCGGCCGTCATCGCCAGCGGATTGCCGGAAAGTGTGCCGGCCTGGTAGACGGGGCCGGCCGGAGAGACGAGCTCCATCAGGTCGGCGCGTCCACCATAGGCGCCGACCGGCAGCCCGCCGCCGATGATCTTTCCCAGGCAGGTGAGGTCGGGGACGATCCGGAAATGCCCCTGCGCGCCGCTGGCGCCCGCGCGGAATCCCGAAATCACCTCGTCGAAAATCAGCGCGGCGCCGTGGGCGGTGCACAGCTCCCGCAGCGCGACCAGGAATCCGTCGGCCGGCGGCACCAGGCCCATGTTGCCGGCAATGGGCTCGACGATCAGCGCTGCGATCTCGCCCCGATTGGCGTCGAACAGCCGCTCGACGGAGGCCGCGTCGTTGTAGCTGGCGATCAGCGTGTCGCCGGCGGCCCCGCGCGTCACGCCGGGGCTGGTGGGAACTCCGAGCGTCAGCGCGCCGGATCCCGCCTGCACGAGGAAGCCATCGGCGTGGCCGTGATAACACCCTTCAAACTTGATGATCTTCTCGCGGCGGGTCGCGGCGCGCGCCACCCGCACCGCGCTCATCGCCGCTTCGGTGCCCGAGCTCACGAAGCGGACCCGCTCCAGCGAGGGCATCAGGCGCCGGACGCGATCGGCCAGCTGGAGCTCGAGCGGACTGGGCGCCCCATAGCTCGTGCCGTCCCGCGCCGCGGCCGCCACCGCCTTGATCAGCCCGCGCGGCGCGTGACCATGGATGAGCGGACCCCACGACATCACGTAGTCGATGAACTCGTTGCCGTCGACGTCCCGGAGGCGCGATCCGTAGGCGCGTTTGATGAACAGCGGGGACGCCCCTACCGACTTGAAGGCACGGACGGGACTGTCGACGCCTCCCGGCAGGAGCTCGAGCGCGCGGGCGAAAAGGCGGGCGGACTGCGTCGTGCGCACCGGAAGTCTAGCGAAGCGCTCGTGCGGCTTCGCGGGCGTAGTACGTGACGATGATGTCTGCCCCCGCCCGGTGGATGGCGGTCAGGCTCTCGAGCATCGCGCGGCGCTCATCGATCCACCCGTTGCGCGCGGCCGCCTTCAGCATCGCGTATTCCCCGCTCACCTGGTAGGCGGCAGTCGGATACTGGAAGCGCTCCTTCACGCGCGTGATGACGTCGAGATAGGGCAACGCCGGCTTCACCATGACGATGTCGGCGCCCTCTTCGATGTCCTGCTCGACCTCGCGCAGTGCCTCGAGGGCGTTCGCCGGATCCATCTGGTGAGAGCGGCGATCGCCGAACTTCGGTGCCGACGCCGCGGCCTCGCGGAACGGGCCGTAGAACGCCGAGCAGTACTTGGCGGCGTACGACATCAAGGCGACGTTTTCGAACGAGCGCTCGTCGAGCGCCTGCCGGATCGCGCCAATCCGCCCGTCCATCATGTCCGAAGGGGCGACGATGTCGGCGCCGGCGGCGGCATGCGAGGCGGCCGTTCGCACCAGCTGCTCCACCGTTTGATCGTTCGCAATCTCGTCGTCGATGACGATGCCGCAGTGGCCGTGATCGGTGTACTCGCAGAGGCAGACGTCAGTGATGACCAGTATCTCCGGGTCGGCGGCCTTCAGCGCGCGCACGGCGGACTGGACGGGCGCCTCCGAATCGTAGGCGCTCGAGCCGATGTCGTCCTTCTGATCGGGGAGTCCGAACAGCAGCACCGCGCGGATGCCGTCCGCCCTGGCCGCGGTCGCCTCGCGCACGGCCTCGTCGACCGACAGGTTGAACACGCCGGGCATCGAGGACACCTCTCGCCGGACCCCTTCGCCCTCGCAGACGAACAACGGCAGGACGAACATGTCGGGCGTCAGGCGCGTCTCGCGGACCATCGCCCGCATCGCTTCCGACGATCGGAGGCGCCTGAGGCGGCGCGTGAGCTTCAACGTCGCCTTGACGGTGTGAAGAGTCGGGTTCATCGGAGTCCTCAACATCGTCCGGCTAAAGCCGGACGCTACGGTGACGGTGAAAGCCGGACGCTACGGTGACGGTGAAAGCGATTGTCGCGCGAAATGATCGACGATGGCCTCGACCAGTGCCGGGATGGTGTACTCGGCCGGCACGATCGTATTCCCTATGTTGTACTGCGCAGCGGCCTCGGCTGTGACCGGACCAATGCATGCGACCACGGTCGACTGCAGGAGGTCGGCGGCCGGCTCGGCTCCAAGCACGCGCACCAGGTTTCTGACCGCCGACGCGCTCGTGAACGTCACCACGTCGATCCGCCGGTCGAGCAGCATCCTGTAGATGTCCGGCTCTCCCTCCCGCTCGGGATCGACGATCAAGGTCCGGTAGGCGACCACCTCGGTGACGTCAGCGCCGCGCCGGCGCAGTTCCTCGGCGACGACCTCCCGGCCGATGTCGGCGCGCGGCAGGAGGATGCGCAGGCCGGTGACGTCGCGTGAGCCGGCGAGGCCTTCGACGAGCGCTTCCGCGCGGTACTCGGCTGGCACGAGATCGACCTTCAACCCGAGCTGACCGAGGCGCTCGGCCGTCGCCGGGCCGACGGCGCACAGGTTCACGCCCTTCAGGGCCCGGAGATCCAGCGGCGTCGCCAGCAGGCGCCTGATGAAGATGTCCACCGCGTTCGCGCTGGCGAAGACGATCCAGTCGTACTGGTGGATCGCCGCGCACGCGGCGTCCAGTGGGCCGTAGTCGTCGGGCGGCGCGATCCGGATGAGTGGCGCCTCGATCGCTTCGGCGCCGCGCGCCTCGAGGAGCCCGACCATTTCGACGGCCTGGTCGCGCGGACGCGTGACGAGCACACGCTTCCCGAACAGCGGCCGCGAGTCGAACCAGCGCAGGTGCTCGCGCAGCGCCGCGACGCGGCCCACGATGAGGACCGCCGGCCGCCGATCCGCGGACTCCCTGGAGGCTTGCGCCATATCGCCGAGCGTCCCGAGCGTCGTCTGCTGGGTCGGGAGCGTGCCGTCGTAGATGAGCGCCGCCGAATCTTCCGGCGATCGCCCGTGGGCGACCAGCGCCTGCAGCATGTGGGGCAGCTGTTCCGGTCCCGCGTAGCAGACGATGGTGCCGTCCAGCCGCGCCAGGCTGCCCCAGTCGACCGCCGGGCGCCCCTTCCCGTGGTCTTCGTGGCCGCGCACGAAGGTCAACGTGTCGCCGCCTCCCGGATACGTGAGCGGGACGCCGGCGTAGCTTGCCGCCCCGATGCCAGCGGGGATTCCCGGGACGACCTCGAACGGCACACCTTGCTCGTGCAGGAAGAGCGCCTCCGTGCCGCCGTTGTCGAAGATGAAGGGATCGCCCCACTTCAAACGGGCGACGACCTTACCTTCCTTCGCCTTTTCGGCGAGGAGGTAGCAGATCGCTTCCTGATCAACGGGCTGAGGTGCGGCGATGCCGACATCGATCTTCTCGGCGTCCGCGCGGGCGAATCGAAGCATCCGCGGATGGACGAGATGGTCGTAGAGGACCACGTCGGCAGATGCGAGGCATTCCAGGCCTCGGGCGGTAATCAGGCCGGGATGCCCGGGTCCCGCGCCGACGAGGTATACGACGCTCTGGCTCACGGCTGCAATCCTTGCACGGCGCCGGGCACGCGCTGCGCCTCGGCCAGGATGTCTGCCGCGCCCCTGGCGATGAGCTCGGCCGCGATCCGCCGGCCGAGCTCCGCGGCTTCCACCGCGCGTCCCCGGCCCTGAGCCTGCACGGCGCGGGCGCCATCGAGCGAGACGACGGCTGCCACCAGATCGAGTTCGTCGTTTCCGGCGCGTGAGGCCAGGGCGCCGACCGGTGTCTGGCATCCGCCGCCGAGCGCTTCGACCAGCGAACGTTCCGCTCGCAGCGCGGCCGACGCGTCCTCATCGTCAATGACCGCGACAGCCTGGCGTGTCCGTTCGTCGTCGTCGCGGATTTCGATCGCCACGATTCCCTGGCCCGGCGCCGGCACACAGGCCTTCGCGGGAAGTGTGAACGCGATCCGCGCCGCGAACCCGAGTCGCTTGAGTCCCGCCGCGGCGAGGACCAGCGCGTCGTGCTCGCCGGAATCGAGCTTGCGGAGGCGCGTGTCGAGGTTGCCGCGGATCGGCGTGAATCGCGCGCCGGGAAAGAGGCGTGAGAGCTGCGCGATGCGGCGGACGCTGCCGGTGCCGATCGACGGCGCGCGTCCGAGCAATGCGACGAGCTCTTCAAGGGTTTCGACGGTTCGGCTCGTAGCGTCCGCCTTCAGGCGGACTTCCTCCGTCGTTGTCCGGCTGAAGCCGGACACTACGACTGCATCGCGCGGATCCTCGCGCGGAAGGACTGCGCCGATGGCGAGCCCTTCGGGAAGCACGGCTGGCATGTCCTTGCTGCTGTGCACGGCGAGGTCGATCTCACCCCGCAGGAGCGCGTCCTCGATTTCCTTGACGAAGAGCCGCTTGCCGCCCACTTCCGACAGCGGCGCATTCTGGAGCCCGTCGCCCGAGGTCTTGATCACGACGATACGCGACGCGGGACCGCCGCGGCCGGCGATCTCCGCGGCGACCTGGTTCGCCTGCCACAATGCGAGCTGGCTGCCGCGCGTGCCGAGCCGGAGCTCGCTGTGTTGCGGCACGCCGGTCAGTTCCCTGTCCGGTTCTTCGGTCGCACGAAGGGCTCCACTCGCCGAGCTTCTTTCACTCCGGGTGCCTCTGCCCCCCGGTCGTCACTTACGCCGGGGGCCCCTCCCTCCCGGTCGTCGCTTACTCCGGGGGCCCCTCCCCCCGGTCGTCGCTTACTCCGGGGGCCCCTCCCCCCGGTCGTCGCCGAGGCCGAACAGCCGCGTGAGCGCTTCCGAGTAGGTGCCGACCGTTTCGGGATCGCCGAGCGTCTTCAGCTGCTCGGTCGGCGTGTGCAGCAGTTTTTCGACAATGAGTCGCGTCACCTCGTCGACACGGGAGCGGGCGTCGGGCGGGAGCGCCGACAGCTTGAAATCGAGCCGATCGAGCTCGGCGCGGCGGATCGACTCGAAGCGCTGGCGGAGCGCCACCACGGTCGGGATTGCGCCGCGCGAGCGCAACCAGCCGCCGAACTTCTCGACCTCCTCCGCGACGATCGCCTCGGCATGGGCAATTTCACTCGAGCGGCGCGCGAGGTTCTCGGCGACCATCGCCTGCAGGTCGTCGATGTTGTAGAGAAACACCTGTTCGATCTCGCCCGCCGCCGGCTCGACGTCGCGCGGCAGGGCGATGTCGATGATGAAGAGCGGCCGATTGCGCCGCGGCCGCATGATCGCCTCGATGCGCGCCTTGGTGAGGATCGGCGCGGATGCGCCGGTCGCGGAGATGACGATGTCGCTCGCGGCCAGCGCGGCGTCGAGATCGTCCCACGGCGCCGCCGAGCGCGCCGCCGATCGCTTCCGCGGTCCGCGCGGCGTGCGCCATCGTCCGGCTGACGATCGTCACGTGATGCACGCCCTGCGATTTCATGTGCATGGCGGTGAGCTTGCCCATTTCGCCGGCGCCGACCACCACCACGCTGCGGCCCTTCAGGTCGCCGAAGATCTTTTTCGCGAGCGCGACCGCCGCGAAGCTGACCGACACGGCGCCCGATCCGAGCCCGGTCTCGGTCCGCACCCGCTTGCCGACGCCGAACGACGAGTGGAACAGCCGGTTCAGGACCGGGCCGACCGCGCCGGCGTCCGCGGCGGCGGTGTACGCCTCCTTCACCTGCCCGAGAATCTGCGGCTCGCCAACGACGAGCGAGTCGAGCCCGGCGGCGACCCGGAACAGGTGTCGCGCCGCGTCGAGGTCGGCGCGCTCGTAGACGTGCGGCACCAGCGCCGATCGATCGACGCCATGGAACTCGGCGATGAACCTGACGAGCTCGGCGCGTGCGCGGTCGCCCTGATCGCAGGCGGCATACAGCTCGGCGCGGTTGCAGGTCGACAGGACGACGGCCTCGCGCGCTCGGCAGCCTTGGTGCCAGCTCGCGCAGCGCCGCATCGAGCCCGCGCGCCTGGAAATCGATCCGCTCGCGCAGCTCGACCGGCGCCGTCCGATGACTGATTCCGACCAGGAGGAGATGCATCAGCCGTGTATCGCGAGTCCCGAGCACCGAGCACCGAGCCCCGCCCTAGAAATCATGGCTTCTCGTCAGGAAATAGCTGATCGGCACGAAGTTCAGCAGCACGATGCGAAGCCGAGCGCCGACAGGTACGCCGTGCGCCGGCCGCCCCAGCCGATCCGCCGCGCCGCGAACACCTCGAAGGAATAGACCGCCCAGCACACGAGCGCGACGAAGATCTTCGGGTCCTGCAGCGACATGGTCTGGACGCGCGGATCGCCGGGGGCGGTGCCGCGAACCTGGGCGGTCCAGACCGCGCCGACCACGATGCCGATGGTGAGAAAGACCCAGCCGACGACGATCGCGCGCTGGTTCATCGAGTCGAGCACCTGCAGCGACGGCAGCCGCGCATAGAAGAACCCGAGGTGCTTCGCCTTGATCTCCTTGAACAGCAGCACGTAGGTGATGCCGATGACGCAGGCGAGCGCGAAGCTCGCGTACGCGAACAGCAGCGACGACACGTGGAGGCCGAACAGCGGGCCCGGGAGCAGGGCTGCGCGCTCCTCGTGCCCGGGCCTGAACGCCGGAATCGACTGCAGCGCCGCCAGCAGCGGCAGGATGAAGACGCCCATCGCGCGCTCGTCGGTCGTCATCTCGATGTAGAGATAGGCGAGCGCCAGCAGCCAGACGAACGTCGAGATCGCCGCGTTGCGTTGGCGAACGGCACATGGCCGACTTCCATCGTCTGCATGCCGATGACGAACGTGTGCGCGAGCGCCGCGAGAACCAGCAGCGTCGTCGCGGTGCGGCCGACGGCGGCCTGCCGCCGGGCGAAATGCCAGCGCGTAGGCGACCAGCGCGGCCGCGTAGAGGGCGAGCGGAACGAAGTTCATTTGGTCCGCGACGTGGTCGGGGCGAAGTAACCCTGCTTGGTCCGCGCCGCGACGCTCGGACGGTCGACACGGACGACCACGCGCCGCCACGCGCCGTCGCGCTTGGCGTTGCGCGACGTGTAGCCGACGGTGTACTGGCTCGACAGCTCTTCGGAGATCTGCCTGTAGATGGCCGGGAGATCGCCGACCGCGTTACGGAAAGAACGCCCGGCCGCCGGTCTCCTGCGAGAGCTGGCGCAGCACGAACTCGGCCTCCTTGAAGCCCCGCGTCGCGCCGGACCCCTCGGCCGAGCGCAGGCCGATCGCGTAGATCGCGGTCTCGGATCGCTTCGCGAGGTCGAGCACTTCCTCGAACGGCAGCAGGCTCGACGTGTCTTCGCCGTCCGACAGCACGACGATCGCCTGCCGCCGGATTTCCTCGACGTTGGTCGCGACCACCTTCTTCAGGTCCTTGAGCGCGATATAGATCGCGTTGTACATGCGACGTCGAGCCGCCGGCGGACGTCTTGCGGATCGCCTGCTCGAGCTGGGCGGCGTTGTTCGTGAACGGCTGGAGGATGACGACGCGGCTGTCGAAGTCGATGATTTCGGCCAGATCCTGCGGCCGCAGCGTCCTGCGCGAAGCCGATGGCGGCTTCCTGCGCCGTCGGCAGCCGCGTCTCCATGCTGGCGCTCGTGTCGAGCAGCAGCGCCAGGGCGATCGGCAGGTTGGCGCGCGTGAAGAAGGTGACGTCCTGCTTCACGCCGTCCTCGAAGACCTTGAAGTCCGTGGCTTCCAGGTCGGTGACGTAACGCGTGCGTGCCGCTCGGTGACGGTCACGTTCAGCGACACGAGTTCGACGCCGGCGCGGAACGACGGGCTGCTGCTGGCGCGGCTGCGCCGACCAAGGCGGCGGTGACGACGACGTACTGCGCGGCTCCGGCGAGGACCTGTGCTGCGTCATGGCCGTGTTGTGCTCGCGCGTCGGGTCCACCGCGGTCCCGCGGAGCGACCAGGTCCGGCGCTGTCGAGGTCACCGTGACCTGGTCGGGCGGAATCAGCGGTTCGGACGCGCATAGGTGACGCGGTACTGGTGCGTCAGCTCGTCGCGAGCTGCTTCAAGCGGCCGGTCAGCGCCGTGCCGAGCAGGATCGTGCTCGTAGCTGGCCCCCGCTCTGTTTCGGCGCCCATGTCGAGGACCATGTTGCGGTCGTCCTCCATGTTTCTCGGCGTGCCGACCGTCACGACGTGGAGCGCGGCGCCCGACGTCCGCAGCGGGTCGAGGACCTGCCGGAAGTGCCGGTCGCTCAGCTCGGGCCCTCGGTCGATGATGGCGACGATCACCGGCCGCGGATTGCTGCGCTTCGTGATGCCCTGGCTGACCTCGATGATGCCGTCGAGCAGATAGACGCCGCTGCCCGACGAGGCGAAGACCCGGTCGATGCCCTTCTGAAGCCGTGCCGGGTCGGACGTGTAGTCGGTGAGGATCGTCGGCCGCTCGCCGAGCGCGATGAGCGCAATGTCGTGCTTCGCGCCGGCCGCGTCGCCCAGCAGCGCCGTGACGAACGCCGGCAGCGCGTCGCGGTAGTCGCGGATGTATGCGCTCGGCGGCCTGGCTGTTGTCGACGAGCAGCGCGATCTGCATCGGCTCGGTCGCCGGCGCGACGCGCAGGACTTCGCGCGCGACGTCGTCTTCCTCGACGATGACGTCGGAGGGCCCGAGTCGGCCACGGGTCCCCGCTCTTGTCGAGCACGCTCACGTACACGCGCGCTGCTGCGCCTGCGCACCGAGGCGCGCGGTGGCAGCGAACGCGGCGACGCCCAGGAGAACGACTGCGGCGCATTCGCATCAGATCAGTATAGGTCCCGTCTTCAAGAGCGTCAAGCAGTATAGGTCAAAACTGTTTTGAAATCTGTGGGTTGCGGGAGATACCCTACAGCCGGTGCGTTTCTTGACACCCCTCAGGTCGCATGTTATAAACCAACCGCTTTTCCGACCGCGACGCTCTCTGCGCGGCTCTCATCTCCATGCTTTCAGACTACATCCCGATCGCCATCTTCGTCGTCGTCGCGACCGGGTTCGCGCTGTTCACGCTGGTCTTCACGAGCCTGATTCACCCGAGCAAGTACAACAAGGTGAAGCTCGAGCCGTACGAGTGCGGCATCGAGCCGGCGACCGACGCGCGCGATCGCTACAGCATCCGCTATTACCTGGTGGCGATGCTGTTCGTCATCTTCGACGTCGAGACCGTGTTCATGTTTCCGTGGGCGGTCATCTTCGACAAGCTGCTGCTGTTCGGCCTGATCGAGATGCTGGTCTTCATCTTCATCCTGGTCGTCGGCTACTTCTACGCCTGGCAGAAGGGCGCGCTGGAATGGGTCGTAGATGGCTGACGATCCGCGAAGCCTGAAGCCGCGAACCGATCCGCCGACGCCGCCGCGGCAGCGCGGACAAGCCAGCCGAGCGGCGCCCTGCGGAACCGCTGAAGGGCGAGGTGTCGCGCACCGATGCGCCCGGCGCCGGCGTGTCCGCGCGCTCCGACGGCTCCGCCCGCAGCCGCCCGCTGCCGAAGCCGCGCGGCTGCCGCGCGGCGCGCGAAGCCGGCCGCGGCGGCCGCGAAGCCGGCCGCCTAAGCCGGCGGCCGAGCACGCGCCCGAAGGCGGCGCCGCCCGACCGGCCCGCCCGATCCGCCGCCGCCGGCCGACAAGACGCCGCCGGCCTTCATCGCGACGCTGCAGGCGGCGATGCCCGGGCGCGGTGACGCAGATCAGCTACTGGGTCGGCGACTGGACGGTCATCGTGCCGGCGGCGCAGCTGCTCGAGGTCGCGCGGCACCTGCGCGACGCGCCCGACGCCGCGTTCGATTTGTGCTCCGACGTCACGGCGACCGACTGGCCGCCGCGCGCCGAGCGGTTCGACGTCGTGTACTGCCTGTACTCGACGCGCCATCGCCACCGCGTGCGCGTGAAGACGAAGGTCGCCGAGAACCAGCCGCTCGCCGTCGGTCACGGCGGTCTGGCCGGCCGCGAACTGGCTCGAGCGCGAGGTCTACGACATGTTCGGCGTGAACTTCGCCGGCCATCCCGATCGGCGGCGGATTCTGATGCCCGACGACTGGCAGGGATTTCCGCAGCGCAAGGACTATCCGCTCGAAGGGCCGGGCGAGCTGCTGATGGAGAATCCGCTCGACTGGCTGAAGCTGCGCCAGGCGAGGGAAGAGGCGAGATGAGTAGGAGTCGTTCGAGTTCGCAGCTGACGAACGTGAACGGCAGGAACACGAATGGCCACACCCGCGTTCATCACGGCGCGATGTTCGACACCAACGAGCTCGTGATCAACATGGGCCCGCAGCATCCGAGCACGCACGGCGTGCTGCGCGTCGTGCTGCGGCTCGACGGCGAGAAGGTCGTCGACGCCGACGTCGTCATCGGCTATCTGCACCGCGGCATCGAGAAGCTGAGCGAGAACCGCAACTGGACGCAGATCATCCTGCTGACCGACCGCATGGACTACGTCGCGGCCGCGACCAACAACGTCGGCTACTGCGAGACGGTCGAGAAGCTGATGTCGCTCGAGGTGCCGCGGCGCGCGCGCTACGTGCGGACGATCCTCTGCGAGCTGCAGCGGATCGCCAGCCACTGCCTGTGGCTCGGCACGCACGCGATGGACATCGGCGCGATGACGGTGTTCCTCTACGCGTTCCGCGAGCGCGAGCTGATTCTCGATCTGTTCGAGGAGTTCTGCGGCGCGCGGCTCACCTACAACTCGATGCGGATCGGCGGGCTGCCGCTGGACATTCCGCCCGGCTGGGACAAGAAGGTCCTCGAGTTCTGCAAGATCATGGACTCGAAGATCGACGAGTACGAGGAGCTGCTGACGCACAACCGCATCTGGCTCGAACGGACGAAGGGCATCGGCGTGATCTCGCGGCCCGGAGGCGGTCGCGCTCGGCATGAGCGGTCCGCGCGCTGCGCGGCTCGGGCGTGCCGCGCGACGTCCGCAAGGACGAGCCGTACGCCGCGTACGACGAGATGGAGTTCGACGTGCCGATCGGCACGGCCGGCGACACCTACGATCGGTATCTGGTGCGGATCGAGGAGTTCCGCCAGTCGCTCCGCATCATCCGGCAGGCGACCGAAGGGCTCCCCGAAGGGCCGATCGTCGGCAAGGTGCCGCGCCTGATCAAGCCGCCGGCCGGCGAAACCTATCACGCGATCGAGTCGCCGAAGGGCGAGCTCGGCTACTTCATCGTCAGCGACGGCAAGTCGACCAACCCGTACCGCTTCCGCGTCCGGCCGCCGTCGTTCTGCAACCTGCAGGCGCTGCCGCGGCTGGTGCGCGGCCATCTCGTCGCCGACGTCGTCGCGCTGATCGGCTCGATCGACATCGTGCTCGGCGAGGTGGATCGATGAGGCCCGATGATCGACACACTTCGTCATCCCGCTCGCTGAAGATCGTCATCGTGCTGAACGCGACGCTGGTCGCCGTCACCTACATGGTGCTGCTCGAGCGCAAGGTGATCGCGTGGGCGCAGTCGCGGCTCGGGCCGATGCGCGTCGGCCCGTACGGCATCCTGCAGCCGGTCGCCGACGCCGTGAAGCTGATGATCAAGGAAGACATCACGCCGGTCCGCGCCGACAAGTGGGTGTTCACCGCCGCGCCGATCATCTCGATGGTGCCGGCGCTGATCGTCTACGCGGTGATCCCGTTCGGACCGGAGGTCAGCCTGTTCGGCCGGCAGGTGACGCTCTACATCACCGACATCAACGTCGGCCTGCTGTACGTCGTGTCGGTGGCGTCGGTCGGCGTCTACGGCATCATCCTGGCGGGCTACGCGTCGAACAGCAAGTACCCGCTGCTCGCCAGCCTGCGCGCGTCGGCGCAGCTGATCAGCTACGAGGTCGCGGTCACGCTGACGCTCGTCAGCGTGATCCTGATGGCCGGCACGCTCAGCATGGTCGGCATCGTCGACGCGCAGTACAACGCGCGGCGTCTGGTTCGCGTTCGTCGCAGCCGGTCGCGTTCGTGCTCTTCTTCATCGGCGGCCTGGCCGAAACCAACCGCGCGCCGTTCGACCTGCCCGAGGCGGAGCAGGAGCTGACCGGCGGCTTCCACACCGAATACAGCGGCATGCGGTTCGCGCTGTTCTTCCTCGCCGAATACGCGAACATGATCGTCGTCTCGTCGGTGGCGACGACGCTGTTCCTGGGCGGGTGGCTGCGGCCGTTCCCGAACGTCGCGGCGCTGGCGTTTCTCGACGTCATTCCGAGCTGGACCTGGTTCCTCATCAAGTCGTTCGTGTTCCTGTACATCTTCATCTGGGTCCGCGCGACGCTGCCGCGCTATCGCTACGACCAGCTGATGCGGCTCGGCTGGAAGGTGCTCATCCCGCTGGCGATCGCGAATCTGGTGGTCACCGGGATCGTGAAGGTGATCTGATCTGCTGAAGACTGCATGGGCGAAGCGATCGCGTTCTACACGCTCGCGGCGTTCATCCTGGGGTTCGCCGTGCTGGTGGTCAGCACGAAGGACACCGTGCACAGCGTGCTGTTCCTGGTGCTCGACTTCCTGTTCGTCGCGGCGCTGTACGTGCTGCTCGGCGCGCGAGTTCCTCGCGGTCATCCAGGTGCTGGTCTACGCCGGCGGCATCGTCGTGCTGTACCTGTTCGTCGTCATGCTGGTGAACCTGAAGCGGCCGCCGGAGGCGCACGAGGATCCGCACCGCCGCGGCGAAGCTGGGGTTCGCGCTTGTCGGCCGCGGTGCTGGTCGAGCTTGGCGCCGATCGCGGCGCTACGGCTACGTCCGGCCGCGCGCCGGCGCTGCGGCCGCGCAGCGCTGCCGGTGACCGGCAACACCGAGCAGGTCGGCTGGCTGCTGTACACGAGCTATCTGATTCCGTTCGAGGTCGCGTCGATGCTGCTGCTGGTCGCGATGATCGGCGCGATCGTGCTGGCGAAAAGCGAGCTGTGAGGATTCGTGATTGATGTATTGGCAATGCATTGACCCATCAACAACCCCAATACCCGATTACTCAAATCGATCGACGATCGAGTCATGATCACTCCGACCCACTACATGGTGCTGTCGGCCGCGCTGTTCATCATCGGCGTCATCGGCGTGATGGTGCGCCGCAACATCATCATCATCTTCATGTCGATCGAGCTGATCCTGAACGCGGTCAACATCAACCTCGTGGCGTTCTCGAACCAGCTGCAGAACGCGGTCGGCCAGGTGTTCGCGGTCTTCGTCATCGCGGTCGCGGCGGCCGAAGCGGCCGTCGGCCTCGGGCATCATCCTGGCGTTCTACCGGAACAAGGAAACGGTCAACATCGACGAGATGAATCTGATGCGGTGGTAGTGCGGCTGCGATCCGGAGGCGGTCGATCTGGTCGAGCAATGACCGGCAGTGATCGCCCTGCCGACAATCACCAATGACGATCGACATGGATACATCTGGCTCATCCCGCTGCTGCCCGGCCTCGGCGCCGCGATCAACGGCCTGTCGGGATCCGCTCGTTCTCGCGCCAGGACGGCCGGGCTCGTCGCCTGCGCGACGATGACGGCCGCGCTGGCGCTGTCGGTCGTCGCGTTCTGGCAGCTGCTCGGCCTGCCCGCCGAAGCGCGGGCGTACGACGTCGACGTCGCCGAGTGGATTCCGGCGATCCCGCTCGCAGACGCGCGACGGCGATCGGCACGTTCCAGGTGCCGTGGGGATTCCGGCTCGATCCGCTGTCCGGGATGATGCTGCTGGTCGTCACCGGCATCGGCACGCTGATCCACGTCTACTCGACGGCCTACATGGCCGACGAGCCGCGCGGCGGCGTACGCGCGGTTCTTCTGCTATCTGAACCTGTTCTGCTTCTTCATGCTCATGCTCGTCCTGGGCAACAACTTCCTGGTGATGTTCGTGGGCTGGGAGGGCGTCGGCCTCTGCTCGTACCTGCTGATCGGCTACTGGTACGAGAAGAAGAGCGCGTCGGACGCCGGCAAGAAGGCGTTCATCACGAACCGCATCGGCGACTGGGGCTTCATCCTCGGCGTCTTCCTGATCTTCTACACGTTCGGCACGCTCGACTTCCGCGCCGTGCAGGACGCCGCGGCGGCGATGCCGGTCGAGACCGCGCAGTTCGGCGTGCTGTCGGCGATCTGCCTGCTGCTGTTCGTCGGCGCCACCGGCAAGAGCGCGCAGATTCCGCTGTACGTCTGGCTGCCGGACGCGATGGAAGGCCCGACGCCGGTCTCCGCGCTGATCCATGCGGCGACGATGGTGACGGCCGGCGTCTACATGGTGGGCCGCAACGCGGTGCTGTTCTCGCACGCGCCGATGGTGATGGAGATCGTCGCGATCGTCGGCGTGCTGACCGCGCTGATGGCCGCGTCGATCGGCCTCGTGCAGAACGACATCAAGCGCGTGCTCGCGTACTCGACCGTGTCGCAGCTCGGCTACATGTTCACGGCGATGGGCGTCGGCGCGTTCGCCGCCGGCGCGTTCCACCTGATGACGCACGCGTTCTTCAAGGCGCTGCTCTTCCTCGGCAGCGGCTCGGTGATCCACGCGATGGCCGGCGAGCAGGACATGCGGCGCATGGGCGGGCTGAAGAAGTACCTGCCGGTCACCTTCGTGACGATGATGATCGGCACGCTGGCGATCGCCGGCATCCCGCCGTTGTCGGGGTTCTTCAGCAAGGACGAGATCCTGTTCCGGGCGTTCCTGAGCAACAAGCTGATCTGGGTCCTGGCGGTCGTCACCGCGCTGATGACGGCGTTCTACATGTTCCGGCTGATGTCGATGACGTTCTTCGGCGGCTACCGCGGGCCCGGCCTGGGAGGCTGGCCGGGCATCGGCGCACGGTCGCCCAGGGTCGCACGCCGCGGCGCACGCGCGCCGCAGCGCGCACGACGCGGCATGCAGGCGACGCGCACGGCCCACGATCGCGCCACGGCGCGCACGGCGGCCACGGCCACGGGCCGTGGCACGGCCCGCACGAGTCGCCGACGCCGATGACCTATCCCGCTGATGGCGCTGGCGGTCGGCGCGATCGTCGCCGGGTTCGTCGGCATTCCGGCGGCGCTCGGCGGCGCGCAACGCGATCGAGCATTTCCTCGAGCCGAGCTTCACGGCGTCAGCAGCCACGCGCCGCGACGCCGGGCGGCCGCGGCAGGCCGGTCGCGCGCGGCAGCCGCGGCAGGCGCGGCGGAGCACGGGCAGGCCGACGCACGCCGTCGACGGCGGTCGAGCTCGGGCTGATGGGTTCTCGGTGCTGATCGCCGCTGGCCGGCATCGCGCTCGCCTGGCAGTTCTACGTCACCAACCCGGAGATCTCCGAGCGGCTGGCGCAGCGGTTCGCCGGCGCGCATCGCACGCTGTCGAACAAGTACTACGTCGACGAGCTGTACGACGCGACGGTCATCTCCGGCACGATGGCGCGGGCCGCGGGCTGTGGACGTTCGACCGAAACGTCGTCGACGGCGCGGTCAACGGCACCGGCTGGCTCACGCTCTTCAGCTCGTGGTTCTCGGGCCTGACCGACGCACGTCGTCGACGGCGCGGTCAACCTGGTCGGCTGGTCGCCGCAGGAATCGAGCTACTGGTTCCGGCGCCTGCAGACCGGCCTCGTCCAGAACTACGCGCTGCTGATGCTGTTCGGCGTCGTTCGTCTGTTCGTCGAGCATCGTACCTGATCGCACTGCGGTGACGGCGGGCTCAGCACGCTGCGAATCGTTATGAGCCACTACCTGTCGCTCATTCTGTTCACGCCGCTGGCCGGCGCGCTCCTCCTGCTGTTCGTCAACAAGCAGAACGAGAACGCCATCCGCTGGATCGCGAACATCGTCGCGCTCGTCGGCTTCCTGGTCTCGGTGCCGCTGTGGTTCTGGTACAACCCGCAGAACCCCGAGTTCCAGTTCGTCGAGCGCGCGCCGTGGATTCCGTCGATCGGCGCCGAGTACTTCCTCGGCGTCGACGGCTTCAGCATGCTGCTGATCCTGCTGACGACGATGATGGGGTTCATCGCGGTGCTGTCGTCGTGGACGGCGATCACCGAGCGGGTGAAGGAGTACTACATCTTCCTGCTGGTGCTGCAGACCGGCATGCTCGGCGCCTTCATGTCGCTCGACTTCCTGCTGTTCTTCCTGTTCTGGGAAGTGATGCTGGTGCCGATGTACTTCCTGATCGGCATCTGGGGCAGCGCGAACCGGCTCTACTCGGCGATCAAGTTCTTCCTCTACACGCTGGTCGGCAGCGTCGTGATGCTGCTCGGCATCCTGGCGCTCTACTTCTACACACCGCCGACGGCGACCGGCGTCTACACGTTCGACGTCACGCATGTTCCAGCAGCTGAACCTGCCATTCGACCTGCAGTGGTGGGTCTTCCTGGCGTTCTTCCTCGGCTTCGCGATCAAGGTGCCGATGTTCCCGTTCCACACCTGGCTGCCCGACGCGCATACCGACGCGCCGACGGCCGGCTCGGTGATTCTGGCGGCCGTCCTCCTGAAGATGGGCACCTACGGGTTCATCCGGTTCAGCCTGCCGATCCTGCCGGACGCCACGCGCGCGTTCGTGCCGATGATGGTCGTGCTCTCGATCATCGGCATCGTCTACGGCGCGCTCGTCGCGCTGGCGCAGAAGGACTGGAAGCGGCTCGTCGCCTACTCGTCGGTCAGCCACATGGCGATGGTGATGCTCGGGATGTTCGCGCTGAACCCGGTCGGCATCACCGGCAGCATCGTCCAGCAGCTCAATCACGGCATCTCGACCGGCGCGCTCTTCCTGCTCGTCGGCGTCGTCTACGAGCGGCGGCACACGCGCGAGATCTCCGAGTACGGCGGCCTGTCGAAGGTGATGCCGGTCTACGCCGCCGTGTTCCTGGTCATGACGATGTCGTCGATCGGCCTGCCGACGCTGAACGGGTTCATCGGCGAGTTCCTGATCCTGCAGGGCGTCTTCGTCGCCAGCAAGATGTGGGCGGCGTTCGCGGCCAGCGGCGTCGTGCTCGGCGCGGCCTACATGCTGTAGCTCTATCAGCGGACGATGTTCGGGAAGGTCGAGAACCCGAAGAACGAGCGGCTGCCCGACCTGAGCGGCGCGAGTTCGCGACGTTCGCGCCGCTGATCGTGCTCGCGGTGTGGATCGGGCTGTATCCGAAGCCGTTCCTCGATCGGCTCGAGACGTCGGTCGCAGCACGTCGATGGCGCGCGTCAACCCGCAGTACAGCCAGGCGCTGGCGGATGCCGCCCACCGCGGATCAGGCCGCGTCGACTGCCGCGGCGCCCGTCCTGACAGCGGCGCCGTGCGGTCCTGACGGGGCTCCGTCCGCTGCGGAGTCCAGTGGCTTCGGCCGCGCAGGCGCCGGCCGCAGCGGCGGCCCAGGGACCGCGCTGATGCCGCCGGGCATCTCGCTCCGCGACTTCTACTACATCCTGCCGGAGATGGTGCTCACGGCCGGGGCGCTGCTGGTGCTGGTCGCCGACGTGCTGCTGCCGCGCGGCAGCCGCCGCGCTGCTGTGGGTGACGCTGGCGGTGCTCGCTCGCCACGCTGGCGTCGCTCGTGCCGTTCGCCAACGTCAACGTCGAGGTCGCGCACGGCCTGATCGCCGTCGACGAGTTCGCGCTCTTCTTCAAGGTCGTCTTCCTGCGTCGCCGCGGCGATGACCGTGCTGATGTCGGTGCGCTACCTCGAGATCGAGGGCGCCAGCCCCGGCGAGTACTACTTCCTGATCCTGTGCGCCACGCTCGGCATGATGATCATGGCCGGCGGCATCGATCTCATCACCATCTTCATCGGCCTCGAGACGATGGCGGTGTCGTTCTACATCCTGGCCGGCTTCATCAAGCCGAACCAGCGGTCGAACGAGGCGGCGGTCAAGTACTTCCTGCTCGGCGCGTTCTCGCTCGGCATCCTGCTGTACGGCATGTCGCTGCTGTACGGGCTGTCCGGCACGACGAACCTGCGGGCGATGGCGACGGTGTTCGCCGGCCAGGAGCGCGATCCGCTGCTGGTGCTGGCGGTGATCCTGGTCGTCGCCGGCATGGGCTTCAAGATCGCCGCGGTGCCGTTCCACATGTGGGCGCCCGACGTCTACGAGGGCGCGCCGACGCCGGTCACGGCGTTCCTGTCGGTCGGCTCGAAGGCGGCATCGTTCGCGATGCTGCTGCGGATCTTCGTCGAGGCGCTGCCGTCGATGAACGCCGACTGGCGGCTGCTGTTCGAGGTGCTGGCGATCGTCACGATGACGGTCGGCAACCTGGCGGCGCTGACCCAGACCAACCTCAAGCGGATGCTGGCGTACTCGTCGATCGCGCACGCCGGCTACCTGCTGATCGGCGTCGTCGCCGGCACGCCGCGCGGCGTCGCGGCGATGCTGATCTATCTGCTGATCTACTCGTTCATGCAGCTCGGCGCGTTCGCCGTCATCGTCATGATGCGGCGGCGCGACGTCATCGGCGACGAGCTGAAGGACTTCAGCGGCCTGTACTTCCGGCACCCGTTCGCGGCGTTCGCGATGCTGCTGTTCATGCTGTCGCTCGGCGGCATTCCGCCGACCGCCGGGTTCATGGGCAAGTTCTGGCTGTTCGGCGCGGCGATCGACGCCGGCTACGTCTGGCTGGCGGTGATCGGCGTCCTGAACAGCGCGGTCTCGCTCTACTACTACATCCGGGTCGTGGTCTTCATGTATGTGAAGAAGGAGACGACCGGTTCCGAGCCGACGGCCAGTCCGGCGCTGGCGTTGGCGCTGGCGGTGGCGGTGGTCGCGACGCTTGCGCTCGGCGTCTATCCGCGGCTGCTGTTCGAGCTCGCGGAGCGGTCGGCGCGGACGCTGGGCGTCGGCGGGATTTCCGCGGCGATCCGCTGACTTGGTGAACTATTTCAAAGTACGCTATACTCGCGCGCCGGCTGCAGCGGGAATGCGCCATGCTGCTGACAAGCGCTTTCCCAGCTGGGTACGTCACTCCGGCGTCGGCCTCGAGCTCGCCGGCGCGACCGCCGGGTTCGCGCTGATCGGCTACTGGATCGACGGGCGGTACGGGACCACCCCGTGGGGGCTCGTCGGCGGCGTCATCATCGGGCTCGTCGGCGGCCTCTACAACCTGGTGAAGCAATCGCTCCGGGCGACCCGCGAAGCGCAGGAGGACGACGCTCGCAGGCAGTGACGCCGTGAGCCGGACGCTGCGGGCCGATCCGTATGCGCGATTCCTGGTGCTCGCGATTGGGACCGCGCTGCTGCTCGTCGGCCTGGGTTACTGCCGACCGGCGTCTGGCCGGACGCGAGGCGATGCCGGCGATGGTGGTCGGCTGCACCATCAGCGTCGTCGCGGCGGCGTTGGCCGGCTGGCTGATTGTCGCCACGCCCGCGACGACACCGGAGGCGCGCATGCAGCGGGCTTTCTGGCGATGATGGTAGGCTGGCGGTCGTCGTCGTGCTGGGACTCGCGGCGGCGCTGAGCGGCAAGCTGGCGCGTATGCCGCTGCTGTTCTGGATGGCGACGACCTACGTCGTGTTGCTGCCGCTGGAAGTGAAACTGGCGATACGAGAACGATCATGACCGCCCAACCCGGACACGAACCAGCCCCCGCGGAACACGGCGCGCCGCCAGCCGGGCACGCCGAGAACCCGCTCGAGCACATCGTTCAGCATCCGTTGATCGAGCGGCCGGCGGACCTCGGGCCGTTGACGCCGAACGGCGTGATCACGCTTTTTTCGGATCAGATCGCGATGCTCGCCCTGGCCGGCGTGCTGTTGATCGCCGTGGTGCCGATGCTGGTCCGCCGCCGCCGCGGCAAGAGCGGGGTCGAAGCGATGGTGCCGACCGGCGGCGGCAACATGCTCGAGGCGGTGTGCCAGTACCTCCGGAAGGAAGTCGCCGAGCCGGCGCTGCAGCAGCACACCGATCGCTTCATCAAGTACATCTGGAGCGTCTTCTTCTTCGTGCTGACCGTCAACATCCTGGGCCTGCTGCCGATTCCCGCGGTGTCGTCGCTGTTCGGCATGCACCTCGGCGGGACGGCCACCGGCAACATCTGGGTGACGGCGACGCTGGCGCTTGATCACGATGGTGATGATGGTGGTCAACGGCCTGCGCCTGGGCGGGACCGCGTACCTCGCGCACTTCTGCCCGGGGCCGATCTGGATGGCGCCGCTGCTCGTGCCGGTCGAGATCATCGGGCTGATCGCGAAGGTGTTCGCGCTTGCCGTTCGTCTGTTCGCCAACATGATCGCCGGGCACATCCTGCTCGCGGTGCTGCTGTCGTTCATCATGTCCGCCGGCTCGATCAGCGCCGGCCTGGGACTTGGCGTGGCGGTGCCTGTGGTGCTCGCCAGTGCGGCGATCAACCTGCTCGAGCTGTTCGTGGCATTTCTGCAGGCGTTCATCTTCACGTTCTTGACGACGCTGTTCATCGGGATGTCGATCGTGTTGCATCACGACGATCACCATCACGAGGCGGCGGCGCATTAGAGAGAAGCGCGTTCGACGTTGCACGGCTGGCATCTGGTTGGAGATTCGTCGTCGACGAACGCCGAACGTGCAGCAAGGGCGCGAACGACGAACGACAGGTTTGAAAATTCGCCATGCCCGCAGGCGGCGGGGCAGACGCGGGCCATGAGGACGGCGATTCGAGGAAGGCGGCCGCTCCCCGTGCGGCCGATAACGAAAGGGAGACGATGATGGAGCGAACTCGATGGGGGAGGCTGGCAGAGGGATTCACCATCGCCGGCGCTGCGGTGATGTTGTCGCCGGCCGTCGTGCTGGCGCAGGAAGCCGGAGGCACGTTCCTCACGAGCAACGGCGCGGCGTGGCTCGGCGGCGCGATCGGCGCAGGTCTGGCGATCATGGGCGGCGCTGCGGGCATCGGCCGGATCGGCGGATCGGCGGTGGAATCGATGGCGCGGCAGCCGGCGGCGGCCGGTCAGATCTCCACGGCGATGATCATCACCGCCGCCATGATCGAAGGCGCGACGCTGTTCGCCGTCGTCGTCGGCATGATGGCGGTGCTGAAGCAATAGCCGTTGCAAACCCGCCTGCAGGGCGCGGAGCTCGCGTGAATCGGGGATTCAGCGTGTTCCGCGGCCTTCAGCGGTGATTCGGAATGATGTCCATGACTCAGCGACTGATCGCCACCGTCCTGCTGGTCCTCGCCGCGCTCCCGGCCCAGGCCCAGGAACACGCGAGCGAAGGCGCCGGCCTCAGCCCGTTCGCCGGCAACGTCGGCAACGCCATCTGGACCCTCGCGATTTTTCTCCTGGTGGTGGTCATCCTCGGCAAGTTCGCCTGGGGACCGGTCCTGGCCCTGCTGCAGGAGCGCGAGAAGTTCATCCATCAGTCCCTGGCCGACGCGAAGCATGATCGCGAGGAGGCCGAAGCGCGCCTGAAGGAATACGCGGCGAAGGTGCAGTCCGCGCGCGCCGAATCGGCCGCGATCATGGAAGAAGCGCGGCGCGACGCCGAGCGGCTGCGCGAGGAGCTGAAGCAGAGGGCCCGGACCGAAGCCGAGAAGATGATCCAGAACGCCGAGCGGCAGATCGGGCTGCAAACTCAGCGGGCGATCCAGGAGATCCGCCGCGAGGCGGTCGACCTGTCCGTGGCGATTGCGTCGAAGATCATCCAGCGGAACCTGACGAAGGAAGACAACGAGCGGCTCATCGACGAAGCGATCCGGCAGGTTGGATCGGAGGGCACTGAACCAAAGGTTGAGTTAGAACGCCACCGAACCCGTGCACTCCTCCTGCCGTCTGTGAAGTAAATTCGGGGTGACAAAAAGGAGGAGTGACTGCATGGCCCAATCGACTCGACTATGGGTCGCCGTTGCCGCACTGGTCTTCGCGGTTTCCACGGTCGCCCAGGCCCAGGGCACCACGACGGGCAGCCTGACGGGAACGCTGACGGACGCCTCCGGGGGCGTGCTGCCGGGCGCCACCGTCACCCTGTCCGGCCCCAATGTTCAAGGCACACGCACCGACACGACTGACGGTCAAGGGACCTACCGGTTCCGCAACCTGCCGCCCGGTCGCGGTTATCGTGTCGCGGCGAGCCTGAGCGGGTTCCGGGAAGCGGTCCAGGACAACATCCAGGTCCTCCTGGGTCAGGAAGGCTCGGTGAACCTGACCCTGTCGCCGGCCGGAGTGTCGGAACAGGTCGAAGTGACCGCAGCGACGCCGCTGGTCGACGTCTCCAGTACCTCCGGGGGGGTGAACATCACCTCCAACCTGTTCGAGACGCTGCCGTCGGCTCGCGGCTTCCAGCAGCTCACCGCGATGGCCCCGGGCGTCGCGCTCGACATGGGCGACCACGACCGGCGCTTTTCGGACAGCCCCACGGTCGGCGCCTCGTCGGCGCCCGAAAACAACTACATCATCGACGGCCTCTCCGTGACCGACCCGCGATACGGCACCTCGGGCGCCAACCTGACGATGAACTTCATCCAGGAGGTGCAGGTGATCACCAGCGGGTTCCAGGCGGAGTACGGCCGATCCACAGGCGGCGTGTTCAACGTCGTCACGAAGTCGGGCAGCAACCAGTTCCACGGCGACGTGTTCAACTACAACCGCAGCAAGAGCTGGACTGACGCCGACCTCGAGCGCCGCCGCAACAAGCAGCTCACCACGTTTGCCGACCAGGTCGCCAGCTACGACGTCGGCGGATCGGTCGGCGGACCGATCGCCCGCGACAAGGTCTGGTTTTCGGGGCGTACGGACCGATCCGGCGGAAGACCTATCTTGGCTCGCAAATCGAAGATGGCATCCCATCGACACCTCCGGACGCCAGTTCGAGCGCAACTCGGACGTCTATGCCGCCAAGGTCACGTGGACGCCGCGTTCGAGCCACACGCTCGTGTTCTCGACCTTCGGCGATCCCACGGATGACAACGGCTGGCTGGCCGGCTCGACGACCGGCAACTCCACGCCGAACGCCGACGAAACATCGGCTCTTCGATGATCACGAGCGGCGGCCACAATTACGGGGTTAAGTACACCGGCGTTCTCAGGTCGAACATGTTGCTCGATGTCTCCGTCGGGCAGCACCGGCAGCGGGCCGGCACCGAGGCGGCGACCGATGCGGGCCGCAGGATTCCGCGCCAGATCGACGAGACGTTCGGCCTGTTCGAGCACGGCGGCTTCGGGCGGCTGCAGGACGACGACGCGAGCCGCACGGCGTTCGCGGGGCGTATCACCAGCCTGATCGGCGCGCACGATCTTCGGTACGGCCTCGACATGGAGATCAACGACTACGACTCCGAGACGCAGGAGACGTGGTATCGCTTCTTCGGCCCGTCGTTCGGCGAGTTCGGCAGCTACATCCAGGAGCGGAACTACACCCTCAGCGGCAAGGGGTCGACCCGGAGCACGGCGTTCTTCGCGCAGGACAGCTGGCGCGCGATGTCGAACGTGACCGTCAACCTGGGGCTCCGCTACGAAATACAGCGGCTCGATTCGGCGAACAACGTGGCCATCGGAGGAAAATCAGATCCGGACGTCAACGTCTGCATCGTCGACCTGGAATGTCGAACCACCAATGGGCTCAGCCTCAACAACAACTGGGGGCCGCGCCTTGGCGTGTCGTGGGATCCGCTCGGGAACGGCAAATCGAAGATCTACGGATTCTGGGGCCGCTTCTACGAGGCGATCCCGCTCGACATGAACATCCGCGCCATCAACGGCGAGGACTACATCATCACCCAGTACGTCAATCCCGGTGGCGCTGAACTCGGACAACTGGTTCAATCCGAACGGCAGCCCGCTGGCGATCAACGGCCCGTGGCAGGTGCGGCGCGCGTCGACGCTGACCGCCATCACGCCGCTGGACGAGGACCTCAAGATCGCAGTTCGAGGATCAGCTGATCTTCGGCGCCGAGTACCAGTTCCGGCCGGCGTGGAGCGTCGGCGCGCGGTTCATCAACCGCGAGCTGCGGCGCATCATCGAGGACATCGGCACCTTCACCAATCCGGCCGATCCGCTCGAGCTGACCGGCTACGTGATCGGCAACCCGGGAGAGGGATTCTTCGGGTCGCCGTTCGACAAGCCGAGGCGCTCGTACAACGCGCTCGAGCTCACGCTGACGCGCGCGTTCGCCGACCGCTGGCACCTCAACTCGTCGTTCTTGTATGCGAAGGCGAGCGGGAACCACGAGGGCCTGTACATGAGCGGCTACGATCAGCTCGATCCGAACATTACGGCGCTCTATGACATCCCGTCGTTCCTGCCGAACTCCGACGGACGGCTGCGCTCCGACAAGCCGTACCAGTTCAAGATGTTCGGCGCCTATTCGTTCGACTGGGGGCTGACACTGTCCGAGGGCTTCCTGTTGTCGGCGGGCGTGCCGATTTCGGCGCAGGGGCCGGAAATCGTCAACGGCTACGGCGACGGCACCATCTTCCTGCAGCCGCGGGGCTCGGGGGCGGACCCCGCCTACTGGAACGCCGACTTCCACGCGGACTACCGGATCCCGCTCGGGCGCCTGGGCTCCGGCCGCAGCATCAGCGTGATCCTCGACGTGTTCAACCTGTTCAACAACAACGAGGAGCTGGAAGAGGATCAGGACTACACGTACGAGGGCAGAGAACTTCGAGCTCTGGGCCGACGCCTCCAACCTGGATCAGTTCGGCAACCCGAAGTACAACCCGAATCTTCCGGCGAGTCCGTACTACAACACGCTTCGCTCCGGCAGAACCCGCGTTCGATGCAGATCGGGTTCAAGTTCACGTTCTGAGGACAGAGGAAGCAGAGGTAGCAGAGGAGACGCAGAGGATTTCCGATCCTCTGGCTTCTGAGCCAACTCTCAACTCCTGAATTGTCGAACTCACCAACTTCCGCGGCCTCATTCGACGGATTTGGACACCCGCAACGCCCGCAGGTGCGCTCCGGGAATCCTCACGCCAATTTGTACTTCTCCCTGTAGCTGCGGCCCGGGCGGCGCGATGTACTCCACCATCACCTCCGTGTCCAGGCGATCGGCCAGGTTGTTCAGGGCGACGCCGTACGACGGCGCCGAAAAGACGGTCGTGAAGTAGCCTCGGGTCTGGTCGGCAAGATCGCGCAGCAGGTCGCCCGGCAGCCTCGGCGCGTAGGCGCGTCCGCGCGGCGCCGTCGCCGGCGACGTCCGGCTGAGGACGTGCACGATCGCGCCGCTCTCGAAGATGTCAGGGATCAGCCGGGTGTTCTGTGGCTGCGTCGCGTCGATCGCATGCGCCGACACGACGACGACTGCGGAGAAGGGCGATCCGTTCTCGCGCACGGTCTGCACCGCAAGGGCGACCGCTTCAATTGGCATGAGGACGGACGAGGGGCCTGCGGTCATGCGGTCCAGGCGGGCGAGTACGGCTGACCGGTCGTCTTCGAGCGAGGTCAGCAAGGCTGGCGGATTGGCCAGCGTGCCCACGGCGACGAACCGTTCTCCGAAGCGCGACAGGAAGCGGTGCACCGCGGAGCGGATGGCGTCGAAGTCGCTCCGCGCTTCTGCGCTGTTGTCCACGAGCACGATCACCGGGTAGTCGGCCGTGAAGACAGCCACCACCTCGCGCGTCTGGCCGTTCTCGCTGACGACGAAATCGTCGGGGCCGAGGTCGGCGAGGGCACGGTTCTGCGCGTCGGTGACCGTCGCGAGAACCAGGCGGCTGGCCCTCGTCTGCTGCCGGGCGCGAGCCGTCGGCCCGCCGGCGATCACAGCCGCGGCGATGAGCAGCACGGCCGCACTCCGAATCTGAATGTTCACCACAGGCTTCTGTCTCGCGGGGACCGGCATGTGCCGGCCAGGACGTACAGAAAACTACTGCGCGGCGGTCGCGCTCGTTCGCCTTCCCCCCGACGCCCGCGCCGCATCGGCTCGAATCGCGGCCGCCTGCGAGGGGTTGCCGAACGACGTCCACAAGCGCGCGGCCAGGCTATAGGCCTCCGGCGTCGGCGAGACGCGAATCATCGTCGTCAGGACTTCGCCCGCTTCGTCCGGGCGCCCCGTCCCGTTGTAAAGGGCGGCCAGCGCCCCGCGCGCGCGAACGTTGTGCGGAAACGCGCGCAGCTCCTGCAGGAGGTGATACTCGGCTTCTGCAGGCCGTTCGAGCCGGATCAGCGCATCGCCCGCGTAGTAATGCAGGTCGGCCATGGCCCGCGCGCCAGACTTCTCGATGTCAGAGAGGGCTTCCTCAAACGACCGGAGCGCCCCCTCCAGCTGGCCGGCATCGGAGAGGAGCCGCCCTTCGATGAAGGCGGGCGCCGGCACCTTCGGGTCGGCCTCGCGAGCGAGCCCGGCCTGCTCTCGCGCCGCGGCCGAATCGCGCCGGACCAGCGCAATCCTGGCGAGCAGTTCATGCGCTGAGGCTTGCGATTCACGGTCGCCGGCGGCTGCCTGAAGCCCGCGTTCGGCCTGCTGCCTCGCTTCGTCGAGCCTCCGGAGCCTGAGCAGCGCTCGCGCCGCGGCGAGGTGATCGGCGGGGGCGCCCGGGCGCAGCGCGGATGCGCGGCGATACGCCTCGACCGCGCGGTCCATGCGGCCAGCGGTTGCGGAGAAATCACCCAGTTGATGCCAGGCGGCCGCGATGAGCGGGTAACGGCGCACCAGTCCATCGAGGATCTGGATCGCCTCGGGCAGCTGGCGGTCGACGGCGCTTGCCAGGGCGGCCCGGAACGTCTCGACGATCTCGATCTGCTGGCCCCCGTCGACCATCGCGACCGCATCGGGATCGATCGGCGCGACGTCGCCAACGTATCCGAGGGCGGCGAGTTTTTCGGTGACGTCTCCCGGCTGCGGAGAGGGTTCCGCGACGTGATCGTCGGCCACAATCTGGTCGAGCGCCGCGCGCAACCGGTTCAGCTCCGCCGGGCGCTCGGTGGCGATGTTCCGCTCTTCGGCAGGATCGTTGTCGAGGTCGTACAACTCGTCGTGTTCGGCGCGCACGAGCCGGTAGCGGCCGTCGGTGACTGATCGCACGCGGCTCCAGCCGAACCGATACGCGTTGAAGAACGACTCCGAATAGACGACGCGCGCCGGAAATTCAGCCGCGCCTTCCAGCAGCGGCTTGAGCGAGCGGCCGCTGAGCCGGTCGTGCAGCGGGGCTTTCGCGAGGTCGAGGACCGTCGGGACGATGTCGACATGCTGGACGACGGCGTTGACGCGGCGGCCGGCGCCTTCGCCGGCGGCCGGCTTGATGATCAGCGGGATTCTGAGCGCTTCTTCGTAAGCGAGCACGCCGTGCCCCGATTCGCCGTGGTCGCCGAGGCCCTCGCCATGGTCGGCCGTCAGGATGATCGTGGACTGGTCGTAGAGCTGGTGCGCCTTGAGGTACTGGACGAAGCCGCCGACCAGTTCGTCGACGTACGCAATCTCGCCGTCGTACGCCTCGAACGCTGCAAAACGGGCCGGCGGCGCGTGCGGCGCGTGCGGCTCGTGGAGGTGGAGGAACAGGAACGCGCGTTCGGTGCCCGCCTTGTCGAGCCACGCTTCGGCGATGGCGACCGACTGGGCGCCGTCGCGGGCCAGCCCGCTCCCGGGCTCGCCCGGGCTGACGTCGGGCATCTTTCCGTCGAAGAACGCGAAACCCTGCGCGATCCCGGTCGACGGCCGCAACGCGTACGACGACACGACGCCCGCCGTCGCGTAGCCCCGATCGGCGAGCATCTCCGCAAGCAGCCGCTCGTCCCTTTTGACGGCGAATCCGGCGTTGTCTCTGACGCCAGTTTCGAACGGCAGCCGCCCGGTCAGGAGCGACGCGTGGGCCGGCAGCGTCTGCGGCGCGTGCGAGTACGCGCGCTCGAACACGATACCGTCGCGCGCCAGCGCGTCGATGGCAGGCGTGCGCGTGGCGGGGTTGCCGTAGACCGGCAGGTGATCGGCTCGCAACGCATCGACCGACAGGAGAACGATCGGTCCGCTGACGGGCGCTGACGCGCGCGCGTAGCGCCACCCGCCGACCGCGGAGAGCGCGGTCCCGAGCGACACGAGACCGACGATCACGGTGTAGCGGAGGGGGCGCGCCAAGATTACTTGTTCAGCTGCTCCAGCGCCGTGCGCGCCTGCGCAGCCTCTGGCGGAGGTGGGATCGACGGAAACGACTTCCGTCATGAGCCGAGTCGCGGCGGCGCTGTCGCCGGTCTTGATCGCGAGCAGGCCCAGCTTGTAGCGCGGCTTGCCCCAGAACGGGTCGGCGTCAGCCGCCTTGCGGTAGAGCTGCGCGGCTTCGTCCGCCTCGCCCTTCGACGATTTGATTTCCGCCAGGCTGTAGAAGACGTCGCGTCCCGCGGATTCCTTTTCCGCGGCCGCGAGCAACGTCGCCTCGGCCTTCGCCGAATCGCCCCGTTCCATGCTCACTGTCGCAATCCCGACTCTCGCTTTCTCGTTGGCCGGGTCGGCCGTCAAGGAGCGCTTCGTAGGCCGCGACGGCGTTGTCGTAGTCCTTCTTGTTCCGGTACGCCGAGGCGATCTGCAGGTTGACGACGCTGAGCGCCGGCGTCTTGGCGACGATCGCTTTGTAGGCGACGATCGCCTCGTCCCACTTCTGCTGCGTGTATAGCGCCTCGGCCGCGGTGAGCTGCGCCTGGAGATCGCGTGCCGTCACGTTGCCGAGCGGGGCGGTCGGAAGTGGTCCGTTCTTCCGCAGCGAGAAGGCCAGCGCCGGGTTCGGCGATCCGAAGCGGACCGACATCTCGCCGACGTCGCCCGAATGTCCAGGCGCGTAAGCCGAGAATTTCCATTGGCCGGCCCGGAGGCCGATGATCGTGAACCGGCCCCTGTCATCTGTCGTCGCGGTGTATGTCGTCGGGCCGATGTTCGGGTTTTCGGCGGTGACCGTCGCGCCCTTGATGGCGTTTCCGGAATCGTCCTTGACCAGGCCGCTGACGCGGCCGACCTGGGCCGCCGCCGTGCTGGCGAACAGCGCGGTGAGGGCGGCTGCGACCACGACATGCAGATAATTCGCACGCATCGTCAGACTCCTGAAGCCGCTACGGCCGGCCGTCGGCCAGTATATATCGAGCTGCGCCACGTATAGCGCGCCGGGGCCCGTTCAGAACAGCCAGGTGGGCTGATACAGGAGGACGTAGACGAGCACGCCGGTTACGGAAACGTAAAGCCAGATCGGCAGCGTCCAGCGGGCAATGGCCCTGTGGGCCTGAAAGCGGCCGTTAAGTCCGCGGGACAGGGTGACGATGGCCAGCGGGAGCACCGCGGCGGCCAGAGTGACGTGGGTGACGAGAATCGTAAAGTACAGCGGCCGGACGAAGCCCTGCCGCGTGAAACGCACCGATCCCACCTGGGCGTGGTAGACGACGTAGAAGACCAGGAACAGCGCGGACGTGACGAACGCGGCGATCATGAAGCGGCGGTGCAGGTCGATGTTCCGCGAACGAATCAGCAGGAATCCGATCAGCAGCAGGACGCCGGCCACGCCGTTGAGCGTCGCGTTGACCGCAGGCAGATCGTGGACGGACAAGCTTTCAGCCTTCGGCTTGCAGCTCTCAGCGGGCGAGCTCTCAGGCACTGCCTGATAGCTGACGGCTGATAGCTGAAAGCTGATCTTAGTGATCCAGGATCATCACCGCCCAGATGAGCGGCAGGTAGACGAGCGATCCATAGAAGAGCGCGCGCGCCCGCGCTTCCGATCGCGACGCCGCGAACCTCGCGGACAACGCGAGGAATGAGACGCCGAGCGCCAGCGCAAACCAGAAATACACCAGCCCGGCGACGCCGACCAGCGCCGGGACGAGGCTGACCGGCACCAGCGCCAGCGCGTACAGCACCGCCTGGCGGCCGGTTCGGAGGCCATCAGGTTCGATCACCGGCAGCATCGGGAAGCCGGCGCGCCGGTAGTCGTCGCGGTACATCCACGCGATCGCCATGAAGTGGGGAATCTGCCAAGGAAGACGATCGCGAAGAGCGTCCAGCCGCCCGCGTCAATCGCGCCGCGTCCGGCCGTCCATCCAATGAGCGGCGGAAGTGCGCCGGGCACGGCGCCGACCAGCGTCGAGATCGCCGACCGGCGCTTCAACGGCGTGTAGACCCCGAGGTAGATGACGAGCGTGGCCAGCGGCGACGAGCGCCGCGAGCAGGTTCGCCGCCAGCGCCAGGATGGCCGTTCCCGCCACCGAAAGGACGACGCCGAACACGCGCGCTTCCTCTGCTTTTACGCGATGGTCCGGCAGCGGGCGCAGCCGCGTCCGCTGCATGAGCGCGTCGGTGTCGCGCTCGTACACCTGGTTCAGGACGGCCGCTCCGCCAGCGACCAGCGCGGTACCGCAAACCGCCAGCAGCATCGGCGTCAGCTCGGGCGCGGCCGGCGAGCCCAGATAGTAGCCAGCCGCGCTCGACGCGACGACGAGAACGTTCAGCCGCGGTTTGGCGAGCGCGACATAATCGGCGGCGCGGCGTCCCGCCTGGAACGTCGCCGGAGCCGCCTCGAGCTGCGCGTTCTTCACGCGGGCCTGCCTTCGCGCGCGGCGACGGTCCGGCTGAAGCCGGACGCCACGTTCGTTCGCCGTGCATTCGTCGTGTCCGGCTTCAGCCGGACCTCTGCGAACTCGCACCCGCCAGGCGCGCAGCGTGATCACGAGCGACGTCGCCAGCACCAGGGCGCCGCAGACGACGTGGGTGCTGTTGATGGCGACGTCGCGGCGGCTGAGCACGGTGAGCGCGCCAAGCGTGATCTGCACGATGACCAGCCCGATGAGGAGCAGCGCCGGCCGCGTGAGGCCGCGCCTGCCGCGATGGTGGTACCAGATGTGCGCCGAGGTGGCCGCGATCGCCGCCGCCACCATGAGCGCGCCGACGCGATGCGTGAAATGGATGGCGATGGCGCCGTTCCAGTGGTCCGGCACGATGCCGCCGAACATCAGCGGGAAATCGGGAATCGCCAGCCCGGCGCCGCTATGCCGCATGGCAGCGCCGACGATGATTTGCGTATACACGAGCGCCGTCGTTCCCGTCGCGACCGCGCGGAGCGTCCGATCGTCGACGGCGTCAGTCGATTCGATCCAGCCGGCGCGACGTGAAGAGCGCGATCGCCACCGTCATGCAGAAGAAGATTTCCGCCAGGCCCGCGTGCGCCGTCGAGACGGCGTCGGGCAGGAAGAACAGGACGGTGATGCCGCCGAGCACGCCCTGGGTGATGACGGCGAGCAGGGCCGCGACGCCGAGCCGCTTCATCCAGGGACGCGAGTCCGCACGCCAGATCCAGGCGGCGAGGATGATCGTGAGAAATCCGACCGTGCTGGCGATCAGCCGGTGGCCGTGCTCGTAGAGGATTCCGCCGACCCATTTCGACGGCGGGAACGTGAACATGTTCCAGCCGTAGGTCGTCGGCCAGTCGGGCACGGCGAGGCCGGAACCGGTGCTCGTGACGAGGCTGCCCGCGAGCACCAGCAGCACTGTGCAGCCGACGACGAATTGCGAGAAACGGTGAAGCATGCCTTCAGGGCAGGAAGGGCGGGAGAGGCTGGAAGGGCAGGACGGTCTGCGCGGAAGGCCTTCCTGTCCCTCCCGCCCAGACCTGCCGATCCTGCCCGGGTTTAGTCCGCCGCCGCCTTCGCCGCGTCGAACGTGAAGCTGACTTCCTTCGATTCCTTCGCGCCGATCGTGACGCTCTGCGTCGTCGCGCCGAGTTTCTCGTGCCAGGCTTCGATCGTGTACGTGCCGGGTGGCAGGCCCTTGATCTCGAACTAGCCGTCTTCCTTGGACACCGCGAAGTACGGATGGTCGAGAACGCCGACGTAGGCGTTCATCCAGCCGTGCACGTCGCACTTGAAGGGCACCATCACTTCCTTGGCCTTGAAGGTGTGGTTCATCTTCATGCCCTGGATCGGCTGGCCGTTGTTGAACTCGGGGTTGGCCTTCGGCATCGCGTGGATGTTGTGGAGCGTCGGGTCGCTGTTGATGATCTCGATCGTCTGGCCGACGCGCACGCCGAACACGTGCGGCGTGTAGCGGCAGCCCTGCTGATCGAGCTTGGCGCCCCCGACGGCGGATCGTAGACGTAGTTGCCGAGTCCGTCCTTGACGTAGACGAACACGTTGGCGAGCTTGCCGTCGCCGCTGACCACGAAGGTTTCCTGCGTCTGCGCTCCCTGGACTGCGTTTGCTTGACACAGATCGGATCGGCGTTCATCCTGATCGGCTCGTTCTTGGGCGCCGTGCCCGTGAGCGTCACCGTGCCCTTCAGGTCGCCCGCCGTCGACGGGTCGATCTTCGCGGCTCCCGGCGCGGCCGGTGGCGGCCGGGTGGCTGGCGCTGACGATTCCTGACCGCCGCCGCAGGCGGCGAGCGACGCACTGAGGGTCACCCCTAGAGCATGGACCCAGACATTTCGTAGACGCATTTATCTCTCTCCTGGCGAAAACAAAACCTAATCATACCTTACCGACCCGCATCGCGAAGCTTCCGGTCGACCCGATCCGCTATCCAGTGAGGGTCCCACCACTCGACCGGATTCACGGCGCGGCCCTGGACGAGCATCGTGAAGTGGAGGTGATCGCCGCCGGCAAGCCCCGTCATGCCGCTTCTCCCGATCAGCTGACCTCGCTTCACCGGGTCGCCGGCTTTTACCTCGATCGATGACAGGTGGCCATACAGCGATGCGATGCCCATCCCGTGATCGATGATGACGCAGTTGCCGTAGATGCCCAGCCACCCGGCATGCAGCACCTTGCCCGAGTTGGCCGCCACCAGCGGCGATGCCGCCGTCGACGCGAGGTCGAACCCGAGATGCACCTGGCGGTCGACTTCCTGGCCGCGGTAGACGTACGTGCGGTAGTCGGCGAAATTCGCCTCGACCTGCGAATTCCCCATCTGGATGAAGGGACCGTCCCACAGCCGTGCCGGATCGGTGGCCTTGGTAATCGCGACGATCCGTTCGGCATTCACCCGCCGGAGGTCGCCGTTGATCTTGAGGAACGCCGGCAGCAGATCGGCGCCGCGCGGATCGAGGCCGAGTTCCGGCGCCTGCGTCAGGATGTCGGGCACCACGCGCTGCAGGAAGCGATCGTCGAGCTCGATCCGGCTCTTTCGAAACGGTTTCGGGAAGACGCGGTCGACGAAGCCGATGCTCGCTTCGTTGCCGGCCTCGTCGCGCGCCAGGATCGCGACCGGCGTCGCCAGATCGTCGTCGTGGCCGAGGGCAAAGAACGCGATCTTGAGCGAATCGTCGGCGCCGGCAACACCCGCGCCGGCCGCCGGAAAGCCGGCGAACTCGGCCGAGCCGACGCGGACACCGGACCAGGCATCCGGCGGGCTGACCCGATAGACGACCATCTCCGATCCGCCATGATTCAGGTAGTGGTGCGTTGAGATGAGCGAGAGGCGCGGCGGTTCGAGCCGTACCTGGAACTCCTTCGACGCAGAAGACGACAGCGTCCGGAGATCGAGGAACGATCGCCGCGTCGCGGACACCACGATCCGGGCCGCGCCCGCCTGCAGCTCGGGAATCTGCGGCTTGCCAATCTGGCGCGTGATGCGGATGCGATCGTCGTCCACCTGGTCGACCGTGGCCGACTCGGGTGCATCCAGCGAGAAGAGCGGAATCTCCTTGCCGTTCTGCTCGAGCGCGATCGTCAGCGAGGTCAACCGCGCGCCCGGCGCGCCGGCCACGACCGCGAGCTCGCCGGTCCGCCCCACGAGGCGGTCGGGCTTTTCGATCGCGAGGGACGGCCCTTCGCCCCGCCCGGCGAACCAGTACACGCCGCCGGCGACAAGCGCCGCAAGGACCAGTAGGAAGAGGAGTCCACGCAGGAACCGCTGCATGGACTGCCATGATACAAGTTTGCTAAGATCAATGGTTCCTGCCGGGCCTGCTTGACACCGGGGCGGTATCGTCTAACGGTTAGGACGGATGGTTCTCAACCATCAAATCGGGGTTCGATTCCCCGTACCGCTACCAACCTTCGCTCACGCTTGCCAATGAACGCGTGAGCTACGGCTGGCAGGCCAACCTTCGCTCACCTTGCTAACGATGCGTGAGCTACGGTCGGCAAGCCATGCCTTCAAGTTTAGGATGATGTTGACGTTGGATCGGTGCTGCAGTGCGCCGGCCAGGGCTGCGTAATTAGGAACGCTGGTGAAACACGCGGCCACTGTGCTGACGAGCCGCGCCGAGGAGTTGCGGGATTGGGTCAGGGTGGGTGAAGAATCGAGGTTGGTATGCGGAAGGCACTGGTCGGTGTGTTTCTCACGTGGCAGATTGGTGCCGGACTGGCTGCTGCCGGACCGCTGACCGGGCAGGAACGTCAGCGATTGATCGCACATATGGAAATGACGGCGAGTTGGCTCGTTGACGAGGTGTCCGACCTCTCGCCAGCCCAGCTCGCATTTCGTCCGGCGTCGGAAGCGTGGACAGTCCTGGAGGTCATCGATCACCTTCTCGTTGTCGGACCCATTTATTGGCAAGACCTGCAGAACGCGCTGAAAGCGCCCAGCGCGGGTAAATCAGCGTCGAGCGATGCCGACATCCTCTGGTACGGCATCGATCGGACCTATCGCGAAAAGGCCATCCCATCAGAGGTGCCGAAGGGACTGCGCGATCTTCAGGCTGCCCTGGACACGTACCAGAAGCAGCACGCGCGGTTGCTTCAGTACGTCAGTGCCACCGACGACGACCTCCGGAGCCGCATCGTGGAACGACAAAACTGCGATGCCTATCAATGGGCGCTGCTCATTTCGACGCACGAGCAGCGGCACATCCTTCAGATTCGCGAGATCAAAGCCGACCCCGCGTTCCCGGCAAAGTAGTGTCTTTCTCCCCCCTTTCCCGGATAGTGCGACGACGTCGATGACCGATACGATCGATGAGTCCTGATCGAATCCGGTCACCGCACCATGCCCTGTCGCCTCGATCGTCGGATGAGACTTGTCGCCGCGTCGGCCTTTTACGCGCTGATGGCTCCCGTCCTCGCCACCGCGCAAGAGGCCAATATGTCGACGACGGTGGCCTCGCTCGGCTCGGGCACCGTGACCTCACGAATCAACCTCGACGCGGTCAAGCCCAAACCGGCTACCGATCGCGGCCTGGCATTGCCCTCCCTCACCCTGATTCGACGACGGCAGCGGCCCCCGCCTGACGGGCCTGGTGCTGGAGCTCCCGATCCTCGACCTCGGGGAAACCTCAGTCGCATCCCGGCTTGGTGACCAGTCGCTTCCGGCTGTCTTCCGCGCCGCCCCGCTGGCCGGTTCGGCACTGACCTCCCCCATCCGCGGACTGACGTTCACCTCCTCGGGCACCGCGCCGTTGAGCCTGTCCTTCGGGCAGATGGGGACCGTTCCGGCCACCGGCAGGCGCGTGCCGGGTTCGCCGGCTTTCTCCGCGGCGGCGGTGAGCTTCACCCCGAGCACCCGCCTCTCCTTGACTCCCCACGTCCTGGTCCCCAGCGGCTCGCCCTATGCGCAGACGAGCGTCGGAACCGTGATCCGTGCGAACGTCGTTGGCAACCTTGCCCTGGTGACGGACGTGGGCATGTCCGGGACCGCCGACACGGCCTGGGCGCCGCTGGCGTCCGCCCGTGTCGGCGGCAATTGGCCCCGAGCCGGCATCGAGACGAGCGTGCTGCGCGGCGCCGCCGCGTCCCGCCCCGATGCAGACAAGGCGTTCCTGTCGTCACGCGACCGCGAGGCGGTGCAGGCACAGGTGCAGCCGGTGCCAGGCCTCACCCTTGCGGCGCTCACGAGCTCCTCGCGGCCCGCGGCCGATCCGGATGCCGACGACACGATACTGGGCTCGCTTCGCGTCGCCTATGACGGCCTCCCAACCGGGCAACTGGCCGCGGTTCGCCAGCGGGAGACGACGGTTTCGCGGAAGGCGGAAATGACTTCGCTCGAATGGCGCCAGCGAGGGCTGGGCCGCATGGCGGTGCGCTACGTTCATCGACGGACATCAGACCCGGCGCTGGACGGGGTCGACGAGGGCTCGTCTCGCGTCGAAGTCGACCTTCCCGCACTCGCGCCCCGCAGCGCGGGCCGCTTGGACTTGCGCGCCGCGCTCACGGCGGGCTCCAGCTCGGAGGCAGGCGCTGGCGTGAACTCGCGGGTCAGCAGCCGACTGGGCCTGCTCGACGAAGCGGCCCTCACGGGCGAAACGGAGCTCGGGCTCACCGGCGGCGACGGCCAGGTGTTGCGCGCCCTGCGCGTGACGACGGAGATGCCAGTCGTCCCGGCGACACGGCTCCAGCTGTCCTACACCTACCGCGCCGGCGCGCAGTTCCCCCTCGGCCAGATGTTTGAAGCGCGCATCCTGCGGCGGCTCCGCGTGGGCTGGTAGGCGAGTCGCCGTTCCAACGCCGCGGCGCTTTGCGCCAGACGCGCTCCATCTGACTCGCTTGATGTGACCGCCTCGGTTCCCGGTGTGGAATAGCCGCCGGTATCCCGGAAACTTTCCGCGAGTTCGAAGCGATTGCCGATCGACCGCCATGCTTCCTCCAGGGTGCAACCCGCTCGGAGTGCGGCCGCACGCCATCCCACACAAGTAAACACGCGATGACTGCGGTCTGGCGCGTCGCAAGGCCGTTCCGCGAAGGCGGCGAGCGACAGGCAGGGCGCAGAGTTTACGTTCCCGTTACGTGCGGCAACGGTCCAGGAATCCACTCTGCCGGGCGGTCGCGGTCAATGGACAGGTATCATGCTCCGCATGGATCATTCGATAACTCGTCCACGTTCGGCGCACGACGTGGGCGAGAGCTGGACGGTCGCCGAGGCGACCGACCTCTACGAGGTCTCACGCTGGGGAAACGGGTATTTCGCGATCGGTGAGAACGGCCATCTGATGGTCCATCCGACGAAGGAGCCGACGCGGGCGATTGATCTGAAGCAGCTGGTCGACGATCTGCAGCTCCGCTCAATCGGCCTGCCCCTGCTGATTCGGTTCCGTGACGTGCTGCAGCATCGGCTGCGGGAGATTGCCGAAGCGTTTCAGGGCGCGATCACCCAGCATGAATATTCGGGCCGGTACCTCTGTGTGTATCCGATCAAGGTGAACCAGCAGCGGCAGGTCGTCGAAGAGATCATCAACTTCGGCCGTCAGGTACGGATTCGGCCTCGAGGCCGGGTCCAAGCCGGAGCTGCTCGCGGTCGTGGCGCTCGCCAACAACGACACCCCAATCATCTGCAATGGGTTCAAAGATGCCGAATTCATCGAAACCGCGATGCTGGCCCAGAAGATGGGGCGGCGCATCATCCCGGTGGTCGAAAAATACACCGAGCTCGATCTGATTCTCCGATACGCGCAGATCGTCGGCGTCCGGCCGGTCATCGGCATGCGCGTGAAGCTCGCCGCGCGCGGCGGAGGCCGGTGGCAGTCGTCGGGCGGCTATCGCTCGAAGTTTGGCCTGACGATCGCCGAAATTCTGCGCGGCCTCGAAGACCTCAAGGCCCGAGGCATGGAAGATTGCTTTCAGCTCCTGCACTTTCACCTGGGAAGCCAGATTCCGAACATCCGGATCGTCAAGGGTGCCTTGAACGAGGCGGCCCGCGTGTATGTCGAGCTCGTGAAAGCGGGCGCCGGTCTGAAGTACATGGACGTCGGCGGCGGGCTGGGGATCGACTACGACGGGTCCCAGACCAACTTCGAATCCAGCGTCAACTACACGCTTCAGGAGTACGCGAACGACGTCGTCTACCACCTGCAAACGGTGTGTGATGAGGCGAAGGTCGCGCATCCGACGATCATCTCCGAGAGCGGACGGGCCCTCGTGGCGCACCACAGCGTGCTGGTGTTCAATGTCCTCGGCGTTTCCGGGTTCGGCGAGGAACCGATACCGCAGGTCTCGCGCGACGAACTGGAGCAGCCACTCATCGATTTGCTCGATACCCACGACGGCCTGACGGCGAGGAATGCGCTCGAGGGCTATCACGACGCCCAACAGGCGCTCGACATGGCGATTGCGCTGTTCTCGGGGGGGTATCTCACCATCGAACAGCGCTCGCTCGCGGAGAAGGTGTACTGGGCGATTTGCCTGAAGCTTCGCAAGCTGGTGCAGACGATGAGCGAGGTTCCCGAGGATCTGCAGAATCTCGACGAGTCGCTGTCCGACACCTACTTCTGCAATTTCTCGCTGTTTCAATCGATTCCCGACAGCTGGGCCATCAAGCAGCTCTTTCCGATCATGCCGATTCATCGCCTCACCGAACGGCCGACACGCCAGGCGGTGATTGGCGATATCACCTGCGATTCAGATGGAAAGATCGATCAGTTCATCGATCGGCGCGATGTGAAGAAGACGCTCGCGCTGCACCCCTTCAACGGGTCGCCCTATTACGTCGGGGCGTTTCTCGTCGGTGCGTATCAGGAGATCCTCGGCGATCTGCACAATCTGTTCGGAGACACCCATGCTGTCCACGTGAGCGTGGACGACGACAACGCGGCCGTGCTGGAAGCCGTCATCAAGGGCGACACGGTGCGCGAGGTCCTCGGCTACGTGCAGTTTGACGGCGAGGTGCTCACGGCCAGGATGATTCGGGATAGCGAAGCGGCCGTCCGCGCCGGGCGGCTTGATGTCGCGCAGGCCGGGCGGCTGACCCGCTTCTACGAAGAGGGGCTCAACGGCTATACCTACCTCGAAGAACGCCACGAAGGGGATTGATTCGGCGTGGCGACAGCCCTGACCTGGCTCACGCGGTAGTTGTCGAGGATTTCGCGGAACCCTTGGGGCGCAGCGAGCGTTGCATCGATAGTGTTCGGCTAGTGTCGGGCCGTTCGCCGACCTGTTTCTCCGATCTTTCCAAAGCACCAGAACCAGGCGATCACGCAGAGTACCGGGTTGGTGTCCCAGTCAGTACGTCGTCGCGAGTACCGCCACGAGGGAGGACGGCACAATGAGCCAGCCGAGCCACGCCAGCCAGCCAAACGGCACCGTGACGGCGAACAGCATCGCAAGCCGCGGGAAGAGCGCGATCGCGACCAGGAACGCCCATCCGTGAACCTGCCAGAAGTCCATGCGTATCGAACTCTATCAGTGCTTTTCGGGACCTGGGACGGCGTCGGTCACCACGACGTCGCCGGATTGAAGCGGGCCGCCGACGATCTCGGTCCAGAAGTCGTCGGAAACCCCGACGTCAACGGCGATCGGGATGAAGCGCCGGTTCTCGAACTTCCAGACATGTGCGAGCCGCGCACCGCGACGTGCCTGTTCGGACTCCGGTCGCGGAGGGTCGAGTGCGGGCGGATCCTGGCCTACTGCTGCAAACGCTGTCGCGGACGGCCGGAAAGTGAGAGCGTTGTTCGGGACACGCACGACGTTCTGTCGCTCCTGCCCCGGAAGAAACACAATCGCACTGCCTCCTGGCGGCGCCTTCCTGCTTGCATTGTTCACGTCAATCACCGCGATGTACGTCACGACTCCTGAGGATGGGACCGACGAGCCTGGTGCCGTCGCGGATGTTGCCGGAGCGGAACTCTCTGCACGGCTGGAAGAAGGGGCGGGTGGTATCGATGGCGTCCCGGACGGAGGTCCTGGAGTCGGACTGCCCGGCGTCGGTTGACCAGGGGCTGAACCTGCCGTTCCTGACGTTCCCGTCGGCCCGGGCGAGGTCGCGATCGACGGCTGTGCCGAGGAGCTCCCAACCGGCGGTGTTACCGCTTGCGGTCCCGTCGCCGGCGGCCCTCCTCTGGCCGGCGCTACTACTTGTTGGAGAAGAGGCTGTAGTCGAACGCTCGACACAGTACCCTCGAAGCTCTGATTCCCAATCGACTCGATCTGAAAGGCTGCCTTCGAACCGGCGCGGACGGTACCAATGTCCGACTCCGCAATCTCGGCAAGGAGCTGCATCCGGCGGGTATCCGCAACTGTGAAGAGAATCGGCGTCTGGACGGACGCCTTCACGGCCTGACCGACATCGACGTGACGGGCTATCACGATGCCGTCGATCGGCGAACGGATCGTCGTGTAATTCAGGCTCACCTGCGCCTCGGCGGCGACCGCCTGCGCCGCCGCGATGTCGGCGGCGGTTGCTTTCAGCGTGGAGGCAGCCTCCTTTGCCGCCAACCGTGCCGCATCCAGCTCGGCCATCGGAATCACGGCGGCGGCTGCGAGCTGCTCTGCACGTGCGCGCTTCGTCTCTGCCTCGTCGACGACAGTCTGTTCCTTCTCGTGCTCGGCCCGCAATTGAGCCAGGCGCGCCAACGCCTCCTCGAGTCGCGCTTCGTAGATGGACGGATCCAGTCGGGCGACGATCTGTCCCGCCCGCACCGCGTCGTTGAAGTCGGCGTCGATCGCTCGAACCGTTCCGGAGACCTGCGAACCGATCTCCACGGTTCGCGCAGGCTGCAGTGTGCCGCTCACCATGACGCGTCGCGAGATGTCGCCCCTGGTGACCTCCGCGGTCGTCACGTCGACTGGCTCGCCGCCACTGACAAGCTGAAATCGGATAGCCGCGAGGATCGCCAGAGTCCCGATCGACACCGGCACGGCCATTCTGCGCCGCACGCGCATGATCGATCAGCATACGACCAACGAGCAGTTACTGATGACCTCCGTTCAACTTCCTCACATAGTTCGCCAGGCGCTGGATCTGGCTTGAAGACCGGACGTCTGACTCCGGGCCCCTCAGACGAGCGTCATTCGGTCCAGACGAGGACCTTCATTCCGGTTTGTCCACGTGGTCCAGAACCAGCCCCGGGCCAAGCGCTTCGAGGGCCGACACGTTCAGATGCAGGCGCTCGGCGTCGAAGTCGATGCCGCTGTCGGCATCGAGCGAGATGCGCCCGTTAGGGACAAGGCGCAGCAGCCAGAACGGGATGCTGACGTCGACGAGTTTTTGCGCGGCCCGGATCGTAGGCGAGCGCGCGCAGCGTCGCCAGCGCCGGGTGTGAGTCGCCGGCGTCCTGTCTTCCTGTGACGACCGCGTCGCCCTGTCAGCGTCGATCGCGAAGGAGTGCCGCACTCCAGCCGAACCGCGCCCGCGCCGCGGCGATGCGGGCCTCGGCCGCGCTCGGCCGCCACGAACTCCGCCCGGATGTGCCGATAGATGAAGAAGGTCGTGCCGCCGACGATCGCGATCGCCACGATGGCGAGCACGATGACCGCGGCCACGGCGATCTGCAGCCATTTCCGACGGTTCGGCTCCTGCATGATGGTGGTCGGCGCGGAGAAGTACATCGCGGGTCAGCGTGCGGCCGGCGTCCTATCGCAGCAGCAGGCGCGCCTCGGCGGCGCACGGCTGATCGTTGTCGGATTCGCACAACGTGATCGCCGTCTTGAGCTCGGTTTCGGCGCCGCTGCGGTCGTTGGCTTTCAACGCCAGCCGCCCGAGGTCGAGCCGCGCCTGGCCGTGCACCCACCGCCGCCCCTCGGCGGCCAGCGCCTTGTGCAGATCATCGCGCGCTTCCGCGGCGAGGCCGAGGGCCGTGCGGGCCGCGCCGCGCTTCTGATACCAGAGCGCCTCCTCGCCGAACATCCGCGAGCGCGTGTCGCCGGCGAAGCGATCGATGCCTTCGGTCAGCATGCGGTTCGGCTTCGGCATGGCGGCCGGCGCGGAGCAGCGTGCCGCCGCTCTCGAGCCAGAACAGGCGATTGCGCGGATGTTCCGCGCGCAGCCGATCCAGCTGCTGCAGCGCCTCGTCGTAGCGCCGCTCGCGGTTGTAGAGGAGCACGAGCGCGATGCGCGCGTCGACGCGATTGTCGCCGCCGTAGTCGGCGGCATCCTTGATGAGCGTCAGGCCCTTTTCGCGTCCGCCGCCGAAACCGGCGGCGTAGGCCATCCAGCGCATCGGCAGCGACATGGCCGGCGACCAGGTATCGTAGGTGCCGACGATCAGGCCGGCGTCGCGGCGGCGCTGGTCGAGCTCCATCACGCGCTCGTGGGCGTTGTAGGCTTCGCGGGCCGATCCGAACGCCGCCCGCACGCTGCCTTGGATCGTCGCCGCGAACGACGCGCGCAATCCGACCGCCGCGCCGAGCTCGTAATGCGCGTCCGGGTCGCGCGGATTCGCCGCGATCTTCTGGCGCGCGCGACTCGATCGACGCGCCCGGTGATCGCGTCGAATTCCTTCAGCAGCTCGGGCGGGGGCGGCGGCAGCTTGACGTTCGAGCGCGACACGCCGCCGAGGTAGCTGTCGACGGTCATCGTTCCACGGCGGAACGATTCGTCGATCCACAGCGCGCCGGCCAGGCCCCGCTGCGCTGCGGCGTCGTCCGGGTCGGCGGCAACCGCCTCGCGGTAGGTGGCGATCGCCCGTTCGCGGTCGAGGTTGTACAGCTCGCTGGCGGCCCGCGACGCGGAGCGTTTCCGACTGCGGGTTTGCCGCGCCGGCGGCCGGAGCCGCGACGATCGCGAACAGCACAGCCGCCGAGTGCCGCGACCAGGCGCCTCATACCTCCATCTTACGACCGGCCGGGAGGTTGCGCCGCTTGTGCCTTCTGCATACAATCGCACCCTGCTACCAGCGAAAGTCCGGGGTTTCTGAAGGAAGGAGTCGGCGTGGACAAGGTGGCGACCGTCGAAACGCATGGCCACGCGCACGGGCATGCGCACGATCATGCGCATGAGGAGCTCGGGTTCTGGCGGAAATACGTCTTCTCGCAGGATCACAAAGTCATCGGCATCCAGTACACGATCACCGGCCTCCTCTTCCTGCTCTTCGGCTTCACCCTGATGATGCTGATGCGGTGGCAGCTGGCCTATCCGGGCCGGCCGATTCCGCTCATCGGCAGGCTGCTCGGCGTCGCCAATGCGCCCGGCGGCATCATGCTGCCCGAGTTCTACAACCAGCTCGGCGCGATGCACGGCACCATCATGGTCTTCCTCGGCGTCGTGCCGCTCGCCGTCGGCGGCTTCGGCAACTTCGTGATGCCGCTGCAGATCGGCGCGCCCGACATGGCGTTCCCCAAGCTCAACATGATGAGCTACTGGGTGTACTTCGTCGGCGGCGTCGTCATGCTCGCGAGCTTCTTCATGCCGCGGCGGCGCCGCGCAGTCCGGCTGGACGTCGTATCCGCCGCTGTCGATCGTCGAGCTCGGCGGCCAGACGCTGGTGGCTGGTCGGCATGATCTTCCTGATCACCTCGTCGCTGCTCGGCTCGGTCAACTTCATCGTCACGATCGTCCAGCTGCGCGCCAAGGGCCTGAGCTGGATGCGGCTGCCGTTCTTCGTCTGGGCGCAGCTCGTGACGGCGTTCCTGCTGCTGCTCGCGTTCCCGCCGCTCGAAGCGGCCGGCGTGCTGCAGCTGATGGATCGCCTCGCCGGCACCAGCTTCTTCATGCCGAGCGGACTCGTGGTCAGCGGCCAGGCCGCTGAACGTGGCCGGCGGCGGCAACCCGCTGCTCTGGCAGCACCTGTTCTGGTTCCTGGCGCACCCGGAGGTCTACGTCCTGATCCTGCCGGCGATGGGCATCGTGGCGGAGGTCATCGCCAACAACACGCGCAAGCCGCTCTGGGGCTACCGCGCGCTGGTCTACTCGATCGTCTTCCTCGGCTTCATGTCGTTCATCGTGTGGGCGCACCACATGTTCATGACCGGCATGGGCACGGCGATGAGCGCGTTCTTCCAGACGACGACGATGATCATCTCGATTCCGTCGGTCGTCATCCTGACGGCGCTGCTGCTGTCGCTGTGGGGCGCCTCGATCCGGTTCACGACGCCGATGCTGTTCGCGCTGGCGTTCCTGCCGATGTTCGGCATCGGCGGGCTGACCGGGCTGCCGCTCGGCCTCGCGCCGACCGACATCCACCTGCACGACACCTACTACGTCATCGGCCACTTCCACTACGTCGTGGCGCCGGGGACGATCTTCGCGCTGTTCGCCGGCATCTATTACTGGTTCCCGAAGGCGACCGGCCGGCAGATGAACGAGCTGCTCGGCAAGATCCACTTCTGGGGCTCGTTCGTCTGCATCAACATCGTCTTCATGCCGATGTTCATCCAGGGCCTCGCCGGCATGAACCGGCGGATGTATGACGGCGGCGCGCAGTACGCGCACAACGCAGGGCCTGCCGCTGCAAGCTGAACGTCTGGATCGGCATGGCGGCGTGGACGCTCGGCCTGTTCCAGATTCCGTTCATCTTCAACTTCTTCTGGAGCATCTGGAAGGGCAAGCAGGTGTCGGACAACCCGTGGGAGGCGACCACGCTCGAGTGGTCGGCGCCGTCGCCGCCCGGGCACGGCAACTTCCTCACCGAGCCGGTCGTGTATCGCGGGCCGTACGAGTACAGCGTCCCGGGCGCCGCCAAGGACTTCACGCCGCAGTTCGAGCCGGAGCGCGCGTAATGAACATTCCGTACACCGTCGAAACGCGGCCCGATACCGGGCTGGCCAACGGCAAGCTCGGCATCTGGCTGTTCCTCGCGTCGGAAGTGATGCTCTTCGGCGCGCTGTTCTCGACCTACATCATCCTGCGCACCGGCGCGCCGGTCTGGCCGCACGGCGAGCTGAACGTCCCGCTCGGCGCCGTCAACACCGTCATCCTGATCAGTTCGTCGGTGACGATGGTGATGGCGTGGGCGTCGCTGAAGCTGAACGACTGGGCAAGCACCGGCTGTATCTGATCGCCACGTTCGTGCTGGCCGCGATCTTCCTCGTCAACAAGTACTTCGAGTACGCCGAGCACTTCGACGCACGGCGAAGGGCCGTGGCACAGCACGTTCCTGGCGATCTACTTCACGCTGACCGGCCTGCACGGCCTCCACATCGTCGGCGGCATGGTCGTGATGGCGTACTTCATCGGGCCGGGCGCGAAGATGTGGAAGAGGAACCCGGAGCAGTTCACCAACCGGATCGAGTACACCGGCCTGTACTGGCACTTCGTCGACCTGGTGTGGATTTTCCTGTTCCCGGTGTTGTACTTGCTGTAGCTGGTCGTCCGGCTGAAGCCGGACACTACGGCTGCGGCAGTCGCGTAGTGTCCGCCTTCAGGCGGACGTCATGGAGACTTCGATGCACTCCGATGCGGAAGCGGTCAGGAAGAGCGTTCGCACATACATGATGATCGGCGCGGCGCTGCTCGTGTTCACGGTCATCACGGTGGCGGCGAATCAGCTGCACCTGGCGGTGCCGGCCGCGATCACGCTGGCGCTCATCATCGCGAGCATCAAGGCCTCGATGGTCGCCGCGGTGTTCATGCACCTCAACCACGAGAAGCAGTGGATCTACGGCTCGCTGATTCTGACGGTGGCCTTCTTCATCGTGCTGATGTTCGTGCCGCTGTTCACGATCGATGGACACGATCGGCACGCACCTGACCGGGCCGGCCGCCGGCCAGCGCGGCGCGCCGGCGGACGAACACGCGGGGCACTGAGATGTCGCTGCGGGCGTTTCACCTGCTGTTCATCGCGCTGTCGGTGATCCTGGCCGCGTTCTTCGCGGCCTGGGCGGCCGGCCAGTACCGCGTCGAGCAGCGACTCCGGCTACGTCGTGGCGGCGGCGGCATCGCTCGCCGCCGGCGCCGGGCTGGCCGTGTACGGCGCGGCGTTCCAGCGCAAGACGAGGCAGATGTAGTGATGCGCACGCTTGCTCCTGCCGCTCGTGCTCCTGGCCGCACCGCGCGTCGGCGCTGGCGTGTCCGGTCTGCTTCGGCCAGAGCGACACGCCGATGGCCAACGCCATCAACGCGGGAGTCATTCTGCATGCTCGTCGCTCGTCGGCCTGCGTGCTGGCGGGCTTCGGCGCGTTCATCGTCAACTTGAACCGGCGGGCGCGGGCGCTCGCCGAGCGACAGCGACCACCAGAAGGGGACCGCTTAATGCTGGAGTTACTCGGGTTGCCGCCGCAGGCGTCGACGCATGCGGGGGAAATCGACCACATGATCGTGCTCGTGCACTGGCTGATGCTGGTGCTGTTCGTCGGCTGGGGCGCGTTTTTCGTCTTCGTCCTGTTCCGGTTTCGAAAGGGCGCCAATCCCAAGGCCAGCTATGCCGGCGCGAAGGGCAAGCTCGCGAAGGGCCTCGAGATCGGCGTCGCGCGTCGTCGAGGTGGTCCTGCTCGTCGTTCTACGCCATTCCGGCGTGGGCGACGCGCGTCGGCGCGTTCCCGTCGGAGAACGAAGCGGTCGTCGTTCGCGTCACCGCGAAGCAGTTCGAGTGGAACGTCGCACTATCCCGGCGCTGACGGCCGGTTCGGCCGGCGCGAAATCGCGCCGGGTCGCCGCCGACAATCCGCTCGGCCTGGACCGCACCGACCCCGACGCCAAGGACGACATCGTCACCATCAACCAGCTCAATCTGCCGGTCGATCGGCCCGTGCTCGTCCAGCTCACCAGCCACGACGTCATCCACAGCTTCGGGCTGTTCGAGATGCGGGTGAAGCAGGACGCCGATTCCCGGGATGGAGATCCCGGTCTGGTTCATTCCGAACAAGATCGGCCACTACGAGATCGCCTGCTCGCAGCTGTGCGGCCTCGGCCACTTCCGGATGCGCGGCTTCGTGAACATCAAGAGCGACGCCGACTTCCGGAACTTCCTGGCGGAGGAAGCGAAGCTGCTCGCGCAGTAGCGGCATGGACACGCACGTCAAGGTGGTCGGCGCGCTGAACGTCGTGCTCGGCGCGTTCGGCCTGCTGGTTGCGGCCGCGACGATGTTGATATTCGGCGGCGCCACCTGGCTGGTCGGCGCGACCGGCGACCCCGATGCGGCCGACGGCCATCCCGATCCTCGGCCTGACCGGCGCCGCGCATCTCCACGTTCCTGCTCGTGCTGTCGCTGCCCGGCGTCGTCATCGGCATCGGCCTGCTGCAGCGCCGCGCCTGGGCGCGGGTGGCAGGCATCGTGATTTCGCTCCTCAACCTGTTCAATTTCCCGTTCGGGACCATGCTCGGCGTCTACGGGCTCTGGGTGTTGTTTGCGAAAGACACCGAGCGGGTGTTCAACACCGGCCACACGCGGAGGCTTCTGAAGGGCGGACGCTCTCAGGTCCGCCGGGTTATCACCAGTCCGACGTGCGGCGGACCTTACGAGGTCCGCCCTACAGAGCGTCGACGGCGGCGAGCACTTCCTCGGCGTGGCCGTCGACCTTCACGTTGTCCCACCGCTTCGCCACCTTGCCGCCGCGATCGATGAGAAACGTGGTGCGGACGATGCCCATGTAGGTGCGGCCGTAGCGCGACTTCTTCTGCCAGGTGCCGTATTTCTCGGCGACTTCGTGGTCCGTGTCGGCGAGGAGGGGAAAGCCGATCTTGTACTTGTCGGCAAAGCGCGCCTTGCTCTTCTCGTCGAGGATGCTGACGCCGAGCACGGCGGCCTTGCTCGAGGTGAAGCGCGGCAGGTTGTCGGTGAAGGAACAGGCCTCCTTCGTGCACCCGGGGGTGTCGTCCTTCGGATAGAAATAGAGGATGACGGGACGTCCCGCGTATTCGGCCAGCCGCCGCACCGAACCGCTCTGATCCTTCAAGCTGAACGCCGGCGCCTTCCTGCCCACCTCGACGAGCGGCATCGACCGCCTCCTTTTCGCTGACTAGATTTCTACTTCAATGGTGACGCTGAAGACAATCGACGCGCACGCCGGGGGCGGGCCGCTGCGCCTCGTCGTCGACGGATTTCCCGCGCCGCGCGGACGCACGATGGCCGACAAGGTCGAGTGGGTCAGGCGGCATGCCGACCAGCTGCGGCGCCTGTTGATGCGCGAGCCGCGCGGGCATGCAGACATGAGCGGCGCCGTGCTGACCGAGCCGGTCGCGCCCGGATCGCACGCCGGAGTGATCTTCATGAACGCGAGCGGCTACCCGGCATTGTCCGGCCACGGCATCGTCGCGCTCACGACGATTGCGCTCGAACGCGGCCTCCTGATGCCGGGCGGTGATGGCATGACGGTCGTGTTCGACACGGCGGCCGGGACCGTGCGGGCGCGTGCGGCCGGCACGCTGCAGCGCGTCGATCGCGTCACGGTGGTCAACGTCCCGTCGTTCGTTGCGAAGGGCAGCCTGGCCGTGAAAGCGGCGGGCCGCCAGATGCGCGCCGACGTGGCGTTCGGAGGCGGGTTCTACGCGATCGTCGACAGCGAGGCGGTCGGGCTGTCGGTGGATGCTTCGCGCGTGCCCGAGCTGCGGCGCGCGGGCGTGGAGATTTCCGCGGCTGTCGACGCGGTGCAGGCCTGGGTCAATCCGGTCACGGGCCTCGAGGAAGGAATCGCCGGCACGATCTTCACGGCGCCGCCGCGGTCCGAGGGCGCCGACCTTCGTTCGGTAACCGTTTTCAGGGATGGCCAGGTTGGCCGGTCGCCGGGTGGAACTGGAACAGCCGCCCTGATGGCCGTGCTGGATGCGATGGGCCTCGTTGCCGACGATCGGCCATTTATCCATGAGGGGATCGTCGAAACGCGCCTCTCCGGCCGGATTGCGAGCCGGACCTCCGTCGGCGGGCTGGACGCGATCGTCGCCGAGGTCGAGGGATCGGCCTGGATCACGGGGGAGCACACGTTCGTGGCCGCGCCGGGCGATCCCTTTGCGGAAGGACTGACACTCGCGTAGGCGACCCTTCCAGGGCCGCCTAACTATCGAGAAATGCCCGCGCGAGCCGCTCCAGCAGCTGCGGCAGCGTCTCGCCGTCGAGCGCGAACGTGTTCTTCTCTGGCGACCATGCGAGCTTGTAGCTCCTGGCCATCGCCGACACCCAGATCTGACGAACGGGAGCGTTCGGAGAGACGACGAACTTCGCTTCACCCGGCTCCTCGAAGAGCAGGTTCAGCACCCCGTTCTGGAGCTCGACCTCGAAACCGGCCTGGTCGGCGAGCGGCAGCAGCGCGCGGCGGGCCTGTTCGAGCGCCTCGTCACTCCGGACGCGAAACTCCTGCTCTGTGAGCGTCATCGCTGCGTTAAACCTTTGCCGCCGACCGCCCGTCTAACCTAGGGAAAGGCAGGTGATCGGTCGTGCACGAATGGTCGTTTTCCTCGACGGCGGAATGGGTGGTTGGCGTGCTGTTGGCGGTCGTCGTGGTGTCGATGATGTTCGTCTAGGGAACCCTAGCGATCCGAAGAATCGTCGACGCTCGCCATATAGCTCTTCCGCGCCCGCGCGGTCATCCCAGGCTGCTTCAGCCTCACCGTCAGTTTGTGAACCTTGTTATCGAGACGAGGGGCGACGAACGCCAACGCATACTGGCTGTGAAGCTCCTGCGCCACGCGCGTGAACGTCGACGCGAGCTCGGTGGTCTTCTTCAACTCGAAATAGCCGCCGCCGGTTTCTTCGGCGAACCGGCGCAGCGCGCCGTCCGGCTTCGAGCGCACGACGCGAACGCCGTCGAAGTACTCGCTCGACAGGCCGATCGAGTAGATCATCACGTCTTCGTTGCGCGCGCGGTCCATCACCGCGCGGAAGCTGGTGCGGCTCGACGGTATCTTCCCCGTCGGTCAGGAGCACCAGCACGCGCCGTCCTTCCACGCCCGCCAGCTCATCGAGGCTCATCGCGGCCGCGTCGAACAGGCGCGTCGCGTTGCCATAATCGAGCCCGCGCAGATCGCCCACCAGGTCGTCGCGATTGTTGGTGAAGTGGGCGCCGAACTCGATCTTGTCGTTGAACGCGCCGACCTTGGCCTTGTCGTCAGGCAAGAGGCGGATGACGAACTGCTCCGCGGCCTCTTTCAGCAGCTTGATGTTGGTGTTCATGCTGTAGCTCGTGTCGAGCATCACCACCGCGGTGATCGGACGCGTTTCGTTTTCGAAGAGGACGAGGGGCTGCGGCTGGTCGTTGTCGAGCACCTCGAAGTCGTCCTGCGTGAGGTCCGGGACCAGGCGGTTGTCGCGATCCGTGACTGTCGCGAAGACCGACACCACGGCGCCTGTATTCGACTTGAACGTGGGCTGCTGCGCCGCCGTGGTTGCTGCAACGGCGACGAGACCAAGAACGACCGTCGCTCTCTTCATAGACTCCAGCTTACTGCAAGAGCCCCGGCGCCCGGCGACCCGTTGGGCGTTCACGGTCGCCCTCGCATTTCCTTCCAAAACTCGACCGAATACCGGACTTGACCGGTCGGATATGCCGCAGTAAACTGACTCCCTAATTCTGAGACTCAGTCTCGCTTCACGGGTTGCCCGACGAGGTGCCGGCCCGGGTCAAGGCCATGCTTCAGGCGTTTGTCATCACCCTCCGCGAAGGCCTCGAGGCCTTCCTGATCGTCGCCATCAGCCTTGCTTACCTGCGAAAGAGCGGCCGTCGCGAACTGATTCCGGCCGTCCACTGGGGTATCGCGGTCTCGGTGGTGATCAGCGCCGCCGCCGGTTACCTGCTGCATCGTGCCGCCAATCAGGCCCTTTGGGAAGGCGTGCTGGCCCTGGCGGCTGCCGTCTCGGTCGCCTCGCTCACGATTCACATGTGGCGCTCGGCGCGCCGGATCAAGCGGGACATCGAGGGCCATCTTCAGTCCTCCGCGCTCCGGCAGGGGACGGCGGCCTTCCTCGGTGTCTTCGGCTTTACGCTCCTGATGATCACCCGCGAGGGGATGGAAACCGCCCTTCTCATGGGCACGCTGCTGTTCCAGGTCCAGGCGGTCAACGTCGTTGCGGGCGCCGTCCTGGGCATCGTCCTTTCGGCGTTCGTCGCGTCGCTCTGGTCCCGATACGGGCACCGCGTCAACCTGGCGCTGTTTTTCCAGGTCACCGCCGTTTTCCTGCTGGTTTTCGTCGTCCAGTTGCTCATTTACGGCGTGCACGAATTGAGCGAAGCCTACATGCGAATCCCGTTCGCCGAGTGGGTCCACTGGAAGACCGAGCCCTACGGGCCAGACGGGATGTACGGCCAGTATCTGACTTACATGCTGGTCATGCTCCCGGTCGCCTGGCTGGCGGCGAGCGCCATCTTCGCGAGGCGCGACGTGCCCCACGCCGGCCGAATCCCGACCGTCGTCAACTAAAATCCCTGCAGCCCGCGGTTTTGTCGGGTGCTTGACCGAAGTAGCTGAATTCTAATAGCTTACGGTCTTGTCCGAGCTGCGCGCGCTGCCGGAACCTCACGAGCTCGACGGGAAATAACCGTTGAGATACGCGGCGTTCGCTCAGTAAAATCCCACTCTTTGCGTCGCTGGAAAACGCCCACACCATGATCAACGTTGCCGCCATTCGGATGCAGCAGTTCGGGGTCCAGTTCTACCAGGCGTCCTTGACCGCCAGCGACATCGACAAGCTTGTCCGCTTCGAGGTGCTCAGCTACGGCGACAGTGCTCAGCCCCCCGTGCGGGGCGGCAAGCCACGTCCTGGCGTGACGCCGTCGAAGGTGAACTGGGATCTGCTCGAACGCCGCATCGCGTCGAGCGAGAAGGCCTATCAGCGTCAGATCATCCGGCGCAAGATCGACGAACTGGTGCAGTACTACGAGCAGTGCCGGCAGGCGCGCGATCTCCCGTCGATTCCAGGCGCGGTGATCATCAGCTGCGACGAGAAGCTGAACTTCCAGGCGTCCGGCGACGATGGCCGGGTGGGGATCCTGAAGGTGCCGGAACGGGAAGGCATCCTGCGCGCGATCGACGGCCAGCATCGGCTGCTCGCGCTGCATGCCGACATCGACCGGTTCGCGGGCGAGGAGTTCAGCGTGCCGGCGATCATCTTCGACCGGCTTCCCGAGGATCACGTCGTCCAGATGTTCGTGACGATCAACGCGAAGCACACGCGCTTGAACGCGTCGCACCTGGTCAGCCTGTCCGGCCGCCAGCTCTATCGCGACGAGGCGCTCGCGACCGCGCACGACGTCGTGCGCGCGCTCAACGACCGCGAGGACTCGCCGCTGTACGACGAGATCAAGCTGCTCGGCGTCGGCCGCGGCCGCGTCGCGCAGGCGCCGCTCGCCCAGGAACTGAAGAAGCTGTTCGCGGCCGACGTCTTCACGAACCGCCGCGCGAGCGACATGCACGAGGAGGCGAGGAAGTTCTTCGTCAACTACTTCAAGCAGATTGCCCTCGTCTTCGGCGGCGCCTGGAACGGCCGCAAGTACAGCCATCAAGTCGGCGTCGGCGCTGCGCGCGTTCATCCGCGTCGCGCCCGACGTCATCCGCCGCCTCGATCAGGAGCACGCCGATCGCGCCGACTTCCGGGCGATCGGCCGCGTCATCGCGCCCTGGGGGCGCCGCATCGGCGATCTGCGATTCGAGACCGAGGGTGCCTGGAAGCGCAGCGGCACGACGGTCGATTCGCTCGCGAAGGAGCTGCGCCTGGCGCTGCAGTACCCGGAAGGAGCCGCGGTCTAGCGAATTTACAATTTACAATTGTGAATTGTAAATTGCATGAGGACTCTGCTCGTCACAGGCGGCGCCGGGTTCATCGGCTCGAACCTGGTCCACTACGCGCTGGCCCGCACCCCTGATCGCGTCGTCGTCGTCGACAAGCTGACCTACGCAGGCAGCCTGCTCAACCTCAAGGAACCGCTCGAGGACGACCGCGTCGTTTTCGTGCAGGCCGACATCGGCGACGCCGCGGCCATGGCGCGCGTGTTCGCGGACCATGCGCCCGATGCGCTCCTCAACCTCGCCGCCGAGACGCCACGTCGATCGATCCATCGATTCCGCCGCATCCGTTCGTCGCACACCAACATCGTCGGGACGTTCGTCCTGCTGAGGCGGCCCGCGACTACCTGCGGGGGCTGCCGGCGGCCGCGCAGGAGCGATTCCGCTTTCTGCACGTGTCGACCGACGAGGTGTTCGGCACGCTTGGGCCGAGACGGCCTGTTCACCGAGGAGACGCCGTACGCGCCGAACTCCCCGTACGCGGCGAGCAAGGCGTCGGCCGATCATCTCGTGCGCGCCTACGGCCACACCTACGGCCTGCCGGTGGTCACCACGAACTGCTCGAACAACTACGGTCCGTATCAGTTCCCCGAGAAGCTGATCCCGCTGATGATCCTGAATGCGCTCGACGGCCGTCCGCTTCCGATCTACGGCGATGGCGGCAACGTGCGCGACTGGCTCCACGTCGAGGATCACTGCGACGGGTCTGCTGCTGGTGCTCGAGCGCGGGCGCGCCGGGCGAGAACTACAACGTCGGCGGTTCCAACGAGCGGACGAACCTGGAGATCGTCGATCGCATCTGCGACGCGCTCGACGAGCTGCGGCCGCGGGCAATCCGCACTGACGGCGCACGCGCTGAAGACCTTCGTGCCCGATCGCCCGGGGCACGATCGCCGCTACGCCATCGATGCGACGAAGATCCGCGCGAGCTCGGATGGCGGCCGCGCCACGGTCCTTCGAGGAGGGGCTTCGCGCGACCGTCCGGTGGTATCTGGACCATCGCGAGTGGTGCGAGGGCGTCCAGCAGGGCGTACGACCGCGAGCGACTCGGACTCGGCGATGAAGGGCATCATCCTCGCTGGCGGCGCCGGACTCGCGGCTGCAGCCGCTGACGCGCGCCGTCAGCAAGCAGCTGATGCCGGTGTACAGCAAGCCGATGGTGTACTACCCGCTGTCGACGCTGATGCTGGCGGGGATTCGCGACATCCTCGTCATCACGACCCCGCACGAACAGGACGGCTTCAAGCGGCTGCTTGGCGACGGCTCCGAGATCGGCATCAGGATCGTCTATGCCACGCAGCCGAGGCCCGAAGGGATCGCCCAGGCGTTCCTGATCGGCCGCGACTTCGTCGGCGCGCGACCGGGTCGCGCTGGCGCTGGGCGACAAATCTTCTACGGCGCGCATTTCTCGGATCTCCTGCGTGCAGCAGCGGCGCGCGACGAGTGGGGCGACCGTGTTCGGATACCAGGTGCGCGACCCCGAGCGATACGGCGTCGTCGAGTTCGACGCGGCCGGCCGCGCGGTCAGCCTCGAGGAGAAGCCCGCCCGGCCCAAGTCGTCCTATGCGGTGACGGGCTTGTATTTCTACGACAACCGGGTCGCTCGACATCGCTGCGGCTCTGAAGCCGTCCGCGCGCGGCGAGCTCGAGATCACCGACGTCAACCGCGATGTACCTCGAACAGGGCCAGCTGACGTCGAGAAGCTGCCGCGCGGCGTGGCATGGCTCGATACCGGTACCCACGAGGCCCTGCTGCAGGCCGCCAACTACATCGCAGGCCATCGAGGAGCGGCAGGGGCTGATGGTGGCGTGCCTCGAGGAGATCGCCTATCGCATGGGCTACATCTCGGCCGGCCAGTTGAGCGGCCTTGCCGACGCCATGGGCTCGAGCGCCTACGGCCAATACCTCCGCCGCGTGCTCGAACAGGAGTCTGAGCATGAAGCTGGTCGCAGACCGAACTGCCGGGCGTCGTGATCGTCGAAGCCGGACGTCGTCCGCGACGCCGCGGGTTCTTTCTCGAGACCTACCACGCCCCGAAATTACCGCGCGATGCGGCATCGCCGGGTCGTTCGTCCAGGACAACCATTCGCGATCGAGCCGGGGCACCTGCGCGGCCTGCACCTGCAGGTGGAGCGGCCGCAGGCGAAGCTCGTGCGCGTGGTTGAAGGCGAAGATCTTCGACGTCGCGGTCGACGTCCGCCGCGGGTCGCCGACGTTCGGCCGCTGGGTCGGCGTCGCGCTTTCAGCCGAGAACTTCCGCCAGTTCTATATTCCCGACAGGCTTCGCGCACGGTTCGCCGTGTCAGCGAAACGGCGCAGGTCGAGTACAAGTGCACGGACTTCTACGATCCTCTTCGGAGATCGGCATCGCGTGGAACGACCCGGCGCTCGGCGATCAAGTGGCCGGTTGACGACCCGGTCCTCTCCGAGCGCGATCGCTCCGCGCCGACCGTCGCGCAGATTGCTGAGCGGCTGCCTGCCTACGCGCCAGCTGTCACGAGCTGAACACAGAACTGTAACGGACACGACAAAGTCGTGCGTGCGCAACGGCGCTGTCGCGAGAAGGTCCGCTACTTTCGAAGAATTTCGCAGGCATACGCCTTGCGATATCAGGCTGGCAGGTCGCCGGTCTGATTACGGCAGGGCGCCGTGAATGCTGGGGGAGCCAGACCGGTGAGCAGGGGGCACCACGTATCGTGGTGCCCTTTTGTTTTGTACCCAGCCTTCGCTCTTCGAGCGCGCGCAGGCTATGGCAAGCTGTCGCGGTCATGCGCATCGATCTGAACGCCGACGTCGGCGAATCCTTCGGCGCCTACGCTATCGGCGACGATGAGGCTCTGCTCGCGTCGGTGACCTCGGCGAGCGTCGCCGCGGGGTTCCACGCCGGCGATCCTGGCGTCCTCCGGCAGACGATCCGCCTCGCGCACACGCACGGCGTCGCCGTCGGGGCGCACCCGGGCTTTCAGGATCTGGCCGGTTTCGGGCGGCGCGAGATGCGCCTCTCTGCGGGCGAAGCCGAAGACCTGGTCCTCTACCAGATTGCGGCCGTTGCCGGAGTGGCGCGGAGCGAAGGCGTGCGCCTTCAGCACGTAAAGCCGCACGGTGCCCTCTACAACATGGCAGCACGCGATAGCGGGCTTGCCGAAGCGATCGCGCGCGCCGTCAGGGCCTTCGATCCGTCGTTGATCCTGTTCGGGCTGCCCGGTTCCGCGCTGCTCGCCGCTGGCCGATCCGCGGGCTTGCGCGTGGCTGCCGAGGCATTTGCCGATCGCGCGTATCAGCGCGACGGCACACTGGTGCCGCGTAGCCGTGCACGAGTCGGTCATCCGCGACGCTCCGTCGTCGTCTCACGCGTGCTGCGGATGATCGTCGAGGGTGTCGTGCTGGCGACTGACGGCACGCCCGTGCAGATTGTGCCGACACGATCTGCGTGCACGGAGACACGCCGGGGGCAGGGCGCCTGGCGGCCGCCCTTCGCCGGGTCTGGAAGCTGCGGGGGTCTCGGTGCGCCGGTTCGATATCGGACCGGGCTGACGGCAGTAGTTTGGTCGTCAGGTCGCTCGGATCGGCGTGCGGACCTTCAGGTCCGCCTGGATCCGCGCGCCGCTGGCTCGGCCAGGTAAAGCGCCCGTGCGTTTCCGACTGCCGAAACGATGAAAGCGGCGGCCAAGCCCCCGATCGCGATGATCGCGCCCGCGTCGAACAGCTTGACGCTTCCAAGACCCCCGATTGCGACTGTCGCGCCTCCGGCCGCCTTGACCGCGCCCGCCACGAGCAACAGCCGCAGCTCGGTCGGCCCGATCCCGAAGAACGACATCCGGAAGACACCCGTGGCGTGCGTGGCGAGATACGTTTCTGCGGACACGAGCAGATAGGCGGCAAGCAGAACGACGGCGAGGAGCGGGCTCATGAGACCCGAGCACGCGATCCCGGCGAAGAGGAACGCCGTGCCGGCGAGATCGATGACGTGATCGACGTAGTACCCGTACCGCGGGCGTTCCATGCCTCGGACCCGGGCCACCGTGCCGTCCAGGCTGTCGCCAAGCCAGTTGGCGAAAAGGGCCGCGACGACCCCGGCGGCGGCGGCGCGCTCGGCCCACTGGAACGAGGCAAACGCGAGGCCGGCACATGCCATCGAAAAGAGGCCCAGCGCCGAAAGGTGGTCGGGCGTAATGGGTTCGGGCAGCCGGCGCGCCATCCACTCGAGCGCGCGCCGTTCCGCCCCGGCCAAGACGGCTCCGGTTGTTGCGGATATGAGGATTCGAACGGTCTGACATCTAGAGAGCTCCCCCTGCCTTAAATGCGAAAAAGACCAGGGCAGGAGGCTCAGCCGACGCGGGAAGCGTGCCGAATGCCTCGTCCGTGGTGAACGGCTCGAGACGGAGCCGGGCGAGGACGAGGCCGATCCCAAGCCCGGCGGTCAGCGCCGCTTCGAGATGCCTGCCCGTCGTCAAGCAGGAGCACGCCGTCGACCGCGAGGGCGACAGCATGACCGCGTCTGTCAACAGGGTAATCGGGTCGGTCCGCCGGCGTTCGGCCGCGAGCGCCCGACGGTTCATCCGCTCGACGAACAGCAGGTGGCCGCGCAGGACCCCGCCGACGGTCGCGGCGACGGTGACGACGCCGAACAGCGCCGAGCGCCGCGGGCCCCAGCCCCTGCTTGATGAGCCATGCGAACACGCAGGCGAGGAAGTAGAGGGCGATGACGATCGCCTGATGCGTGCGCCACCAGCGGATAGCGCCAGGGTCAGGCGTCGGACGGGGAGGCGTCGTCGGACGGGGAGGCGTCGGCTCGACGCTCAGCGCTCCCGTGATGTCGCGCGGCCGACCCGAAGCGTTCGGCGGGCGACTTCTTCAGGCAGCGCTCGACGACCGAGCAAACCGATATGCGGAAGCGCCGTGCACAGGATCTTCGATGGGGGACGCGTCGCTCTTGAGAATTCGCGAGATGACGTCTGCGGCGGACTCGCCCATGAACGGGTGCACGCCGCACGCCAGTTCGTAGATCAGCACGCCAAACGCGAATACGTCCGCCCGGGCGTCGCCGCGCTCGCCGTTCAACTGTTCCGGCGCCATATAGGCGGGCGTGCCGACCAGCACGCCCGGCTGCGTTACCGGATGGCCTGCGGAACGCCCGTCCGGACTGTCCGACGCGCGCCATCCCGAAATCCAGGATCTTGAGGCGCCCATCGCGCGTTCGCATGACGTTCTCGGGCTTCAGATCGCGGTGGACGATCCCTCGCGTGTGGGCGCCTGCCAGCGCCATCGGCGATGTCGCGCGCCGTCCGCAGAACCTCGGTCGGACGTCGGCCGCGAGCCGGTCGGCAATCTCCTCACGGAGCGTCCGCCCGTCCACGTACTCGGTGACGATGAAAGCGTCGCCGTCGAATTCCTCGAACGCATAGACGGTGCAGATTCCCGGATGTGTGAGTCCCGCTGCCGCCTGCGCCTCGCGGCGCAGCCGCTCGCGTGCGCAGGATCGTCCCGTGAACCTGGGCGCGATCGCCTTCAGCGCCACCTTACGCGTCAGGTCGCCTATCGGTGGCGAGGTAGACACGGCCCATCCCGCCGCGGTCGAGTTCGCGCACGATCGTGTAGCGCCCGATGACGCTGCCGGCTGGGAAGGCCTCGCTTGTCTTCGTCCTCGTCCACCAGGGATGGGAATCGATCCTGAACAGGCTCGCTGAGGAACTCGCCTGCCTCCGTAGTGCTGATCGAGCAGCGATCGGACCTCGGCGCGGACGTCCGGATCGTCGGTGGCCTCGGCCAGCCATGCGGTGAGATCGGCAGGCTGCTCTTCGAGCGCCCGCTCGAAGAGGTCGCGCACGAGCTGCCACTTGCTGCGCATCGAGCCTGTCGGCGTTCTTGAGCTCGCGAAAGAGCCAGGCACGCGCCAGCGCCCAGCGGCGCTTCACGGTCGCAGCCGAGAGGCCGAGCGCGTCGGCGGTCTCCTCGTCGCTCAGGCCGACAAAGTAGCGGAACTCGACGATGCGCGCCTGTTCGGGATCGAGGCTCTCGAGCCGCGACAACGCTTCGTCGAGCGCGGGCAGCATCGCGTCCTCCTGTGCCGCTCCGACCAGCGTCTCGGACAGCGTCACGCGGTTCACGCCGGCCCACCGCTTCGCGGCGCCGCGCGCACGGGCGCGCTCGACGAGAATCTGCCTCATCGCGTGCGCCATGATGCCGACGAAGTGCTTTCGATCGGTCCAGACCGGCCTTGCTGCGCAGCAGTTTCAGGTAGGCCTCGTGGACGAGCGCGGTGGCCTGCAGGGTCTGTCCCGGAGGCTCGCGGCTCATGTACGCTCTGGCCAGCCGGCGCAGCTCGGTGTATACGGGCCTTCGACAGCTCGCCCGGGTCGCGCGACGGGTGCTTTCCGCTGGTCGACAGAGCTCTATCCGCTGTCCCGAAGGGCGCGCCGGAGAACCTTGCCGACCATGGTCTTCGGCAGCTCCGAACGGAACTCAATCCGCGAAGGCACTTTGTACGGCGCCAGCTTCTCACGGCAGAAGGCGCGCAGGTCCGACTCGTTGGCGGTCTGCCCGGCGCGCAGCACGACCCACGCCTTGACGGCTTCGCCCTTCAGATCGTCGGCAACTCCCGCGACGCCGACCTCGGCGATCGCCGGGTGGGACGCAAGCACTTCCTCGATCTCGCGCGGCCAGACCTGGTAGCCGCTCATCTTGATGAGGTCCTTCTTGCGATCGACGATGAAGACGTAGCCGTCGGCGTCCATGAAGCCGAGATCGCCGGTGTGCAGGTACTGACGGACGCCGTCGGCCTCGACGTGCTCGCGAAGCACGGCGGCTGTTTCCTCCGGGCGGCCCCAGAACCCGCTCATCAGCTGCGGTGCGGCGAAGCAGATTTCGCCGACTTCGCCGGCCGCCATCTCACGAACGCCCTCGTCGCCGTCGAAGATCCTGACGTGCACGTCGGGCAAGCGGCATCCCGACGGAGCCGAGCTTGTTCGTGCCTTTCACCGGGTTGACGCACAGCGCCATCATCGCTTCGGTCAGCGAGTAGCCTTCGACAATCCGCCCGCCGGTCAACGTCTCGAAGCGATGCTTCGTATCGGCCATGAGGGCCGATGCGCCCGAGAAGCACAACCTGATCGACTTGAAGTCGATCTTGCCGGCCTGCACGTCGGGATGATTCAGCATCGCGATGTACAGGGTCGGTACGCCGTTGAAGAACGCGGGCTTCACACGGTTGACGGTCGCGAGGACGTCGGGAATGTCGCGGGGATTTGGCACGAGCGACATGGCGTTGCGGGTGATGAGGGCGAGGGACTGGACGCCGACGTTGCCGTAGACGTGGAACAGCGGCAGCGGCAGCATGATCGGACTGTCGCCATCGCCAAGGACGGACTGGTTCCAGGCTTTCACCTGCAGCCCGGCCATGACGTAGGCGCCATGGGTGCCGAGCACACCCTTCGGCGTCCCGGTCGTGCCGCCGCTCATCAGCAGCACCGCCGGATCGTCCGGCGCCAGCGGGATACGCTGCGGCGCCCGGCCGCGATGGGCTGTCAGCAGCGTCGCCAGGGCATGGTCGCCAGCCGCGAGGTGGATGCGATCGCCTTCCTTGCGCTCGCGCACGACCGTGAACAGGAAGCGGAGGAGCGGAGGGAAGTGCTCCTTGATGTTGGTCGCGATGACGCGGGTCAGCGGGGTCCTCGGCTGGACGCGCTTGACCCGCTCGTAGAAGCGCGTCAGCGTGACGATCGTCTCGACGCCGTGCTCGCGCAGCGGTCCCTCGAGCTCGCTCTCCGTGTAGGTCGGGTTGAGCGGCGCGACGATCGCCCCCAGCTTCCACGCCGCCTATTTCGACGATCAGGAACTGCGGGCAGTTTGGCAGCAGCAATGCGATGCGATCGCCGCGCCTGACGCCGAGGTCGGCGAGCGCCGCAGCGCACGCGTCGCTGAGTGCTTCGAGCTCGCCGTAGGTCAACGTCGCGCCCTTGAACAACACCGCGGGCGAGGCCGGGTGCTGGCGTGCCGCATCGGACACGTAATCGAGCAGGGTGCGGGTCGGATACGGCGCGAGAGATGGTGGAACGCCCGGGTCGTAGTGGCTGAGCCACGGCGCGCGCGCGGTCATCTACGCGCGATTATAAGGGCGCGGCGGTTACGCGCTCGCCGGCGCGAGCAGCATCATGAGCAGCGCTTTCTGGCAGTGCAGGCGGTTCTCGGCCTGGTCGAACACGATCGACGCCGGCGACTCGAACACCTCCGCCGTCACTTCCTCACCGCGGTGGGCGGGCAGGCAGTGCAGGAACAGCACTCCGGGCTTGGCCAGTGCCATCAGCCCCTCGTTGACCTGGTAGGGTGCGAAGATCCGGCGCCGCACGGCCGCTTCGTCCTCCTGACCCATGGACGTCCAGGTATCCGTATAGACGGCGTCGGCGCCCGCGACCGCGTCCGCAGGATCGGTGAACAGGCGCAGCCGGGCCCCATGGCGCGCCACGCTCGTCGCCTGGTGAACGACCGAGTCGCGCAGCTGGTAGCCGTCTGGACTGGCCACGTGGAAGTGCGCCCCGACCATTGCCGCCGCCTGGGCCAGGGATGCTGCGACGTTGTTGCCGTCACCCACGTAGGCGATGGTGCGGCCGCGCAGCGACCCCCAGTACTCCCGAAGCGTCAGAAAGTCCGACAGCGCCTGGCACGGATGCTCGTCGTCGGTCAGGGCGTTGATGACGTGGAGCCGTTTGGCCGCGGCCGCGAACTCCTGGAGCAGCTGCTGCGAGAAGGTCCTGATGATCACCGCGTCGATCCATCGCTCGAGGTTGCGCGCGACGTCCGCAACCGGCTCGCGGCCGCCGAGCGCCGCGTCCGGCCGCAGCATCAGGACGTGCCCGCCCAATTCGTGAATCGCGATCTCGAACGTCGAGCGCGTCCGCAACGAGGACTTCTCGAACAACATCGCGACGTGGCGGCCGGCCAGGACATCCGCCGACGGCGCCTCGCGCCCGAGGGGCCGGTCCGCCTTCAGCTGGGCCGCGACGTCGAGACACCGATCGAAATCGGCCGGCTCGAAATCGAGGATCGAGAGGAAATCCTTCCGGATTCGAGTCAGTTGTGCCATGTCAGGTGCGGTACTCGGCATTGATACGCACGTACTCGGCGCTGAGATCGCAGGTCCAGACTGTCGATGCCGCGATTCCTGCGCCCAGATCGACGGAAATCAGGATGTCCTTGTGCTGCAGGTACGCCGCCGCTTCCGCGGCGGCTTCGTCGTGCGGGCGGCCGTTCTCGAAGAGCACGGTCGTCCCGATTCTGACCGCCGCACGAGAGAGCTCGAAGGCGACCCCGGCGCGGCCGGCGACGGCAATCAGCCGTCCCCAGTTCGGGTCGCCCCCGTGGATGGCGGTCTTGACGAGCGGCGAGTTGGCGATCGCTTTCGCGGCGCGGCGAGCGTCGTCCGGCGACGCCGCGCCGGTGACGACCACGGTGATCAGCTTCGTCGCTCCTTCGCCGCCCCGCACGATGCCGAGCGCGAGCCGCAGACACACGGTCCGGAGCGCGTGCGCGAAGATGTCATAACTGGCCTCGTCGATCGTTGCGCCGCTTGCGCCGTTGGCAAGCACCATGACGCAGTCGTTCGTCGAGCATTCGCCGTCGACGGTGATGGCGTTGAACGTGTCGTCGACGGCATCGCGCAAGGCGCGGTCGAGCAGCGGCAGAGGCACGGCCGCATCGGTCGTGAGGAACGCGAGCATCGTCGCCATCATCGGCTCGATCATCCCGGAACCCTTGGCCATGCCGCCGATCGTGATCTCCCGTCCGCCGATGGCGAGCCGCGCCGCCGCTTCCTTCGGAAACGGATCGGTCGTCATGATCGCTTGCGCGGCGTGTGCACCCTGATCGCTGCCGAGCGCGGCCAGGGCTTTCGGCAGGCCGCGCCGGATTTTTTCGATGTCGAGCGCGACGCCGATCACGCCTGTCGACGCGACCAGGACCTGCTCGTCGGGACAATCGACAAGCCGCGCCGTTTCGGCGGCCATGGCGGCGGCCGTCTGCAGCCCCTCGTCTGCCGGTGCACGCGTTCGCGCAGCCGCTATTGACGATGATGGCGCGCGCCAGGCCGCCCGATCGCGCCAGGTGCTCGCGCGAGACGATCACCGGCGCGGCCTGCGCGCGGTTGAGCGTGAAGACCGCGGCGGCGGCCGCCGGGCGGTCCGACACGATCAACGCCAGGTCGAGCGCGCCTTCACGGGCCTTGATGCCGGCGCTGACGCCCGCCGCGCGGAACGACCGGGGCGTCGTGACGCCGCCGGCGATCATCTCGAGCGCTTCGAGAGCCGGCGTGTTCATGCGAGCCGCAGCGCGATGGTCGCCGGCCGATCGACCGCCTCGGTGGCCGGCTCGAGCGGCACGATCATCGCGAACTGTCCGCACTTACGGAATGACGGGCACTTCACGCAGTCGATGAAGATCTTCTCCGGCACCCAGAGGTGCGGCACGATCGAGAACCCCATCTGGCTGAAGTAGGCGGGCGCGTGCGTGAACGCACACAGCTTCTCGAATCCCTCGCGGCGGGCGCGTTGCCGCAGCTCGTCGACGATCATCGTGCCGACGCCAAGGCCGCGCGCCCGGCTGTCGACCGCGAGCGAACGGACTTCGGCCACCTGCGGGCTGAGCGGCGCGAGCTCGGCGCATCCGACGACGGTGCGGCCGCGCACCGCGACGACGAACCGCTCGGCGTGCACCATCACCTCGTCGAGCGTGCGCGGCAGCAGGTGCCCTTCGTCGAGGTGGGCCGTGATGAGCGCATGCAGCCGGCGAGCATCCGCTCGCGTGGCGCTGCGCAGCAGCATTCGCCGGTTGGTCATGCGCGTGGTCCTCCGTCCTGGGCTTTGGCGACGTCGCCGAGTGCCAGATCGAGCCGGTCGAGCGCCGGTCCGGCGTCGTCTTCCGTGATGACGAGCGGCGGCAGCAGGCGCACGACGCGTTCGGCGGTGCGGTTGACGATCACGCCCCGTTCGAGCGCCGCGGGCACGACCGGCGCCGCGTCGCAGGTCAGTTCGAGTCCCCACATCAGGCCGCAGCCGCGGACCTCTTTGACGATCGGGTGCTTCGCGGCCATCGCGCGCAGGCGTTGCTCGAACAGGCGTCCGACCCTGGCAATCTGCGCGATCAGCCCGCGGCTAATCAGTTCGTCGAGCACGCACAACGCCGCGCGGCACGCGAGCAGGTTGCCGCCATACGTGCTGCCGTGATCCCCGTAATGGATCGTGGAGGCGACCTCCTCGCTGATCAGCGCCGCGCCAATCGGCACGCCGCCGCCGAGCGCCTTGCCCAGCGAAACCAGATGCGGCTTCATGCCGAGAGCCGCGAAGTGCAGCGGATACCCCGTCCGTCCAAGGCCGCTCTGGATCTCGTCCGCGATGACGAGGGCACCGGTGCGCGCCGAAGCGTCGTTGATGGCCGCCGCGAAGGCCGGCGTCAGCGGACGCACGCCGCCCTCGCCCTGGATCGGTTCGGCGATGATCGCCGCGGTCCGGTTCGAAACCGCCGCGGCCAGCGCCGCTGGATCGTTGGCCGGGGTCCAGGTGATCCCCGACAGGAGCGGGCCGAACGGCGCGCGGTAATGCTCGTCCGACGTCACCGACAGCGCCCCCATCGTTCGCCCGTGGAACGAGCCCTCGAGGGCCACGATCTCAGCACGAGGTTCGCCGCGGGTGTACCAGTACCGCCGCGCGAACTTCAGGCACGCCTCGACCGCTTCCGCGCCGCTGTTGCAGAAGAACGCGCGCGGCAGCCCCGAGAATCCCGCCAGCCGCTCGGCGAGCTCGCCCTGCAGCGGATGGAAGAACAGGTTCGACGTGTGCATCAGCGTTGCTGCCTGTTCGGTGATCGCGCGCGCAAGCGCCGGATGCGCGTGGCCCAGCGAGGCGACGCCGATCCCGGACAGCAGGTCGAGATATTCGCGGCCGTCGACGTCGTACAGCCGAACCCCTTCGCCACGGACGAACACCACCGGCTGACGCCGGTAGGTTTGCAGCACATGGCGCTGCTCCCGCGCCTGGACTTCTTCGGTTCGCGTCACGGTGGTCGTCACGGCTCCCTCTCCGGTCAGATTCTCATCGTTGACCGTCGATGACAACGGTCAACAATCAAGATCTGACCCCGCAATTCGATCCTGGTCGCATTCGACGGCGCGCGATCCAGCGCGGCCGCCTCGAGCGCCGCCGCGTCGCGGCCGTCGACGATCACGACCTCGTCGACGCCGTTCGCCAGCGCCTCCTCGCAGGCCCGCAGCTTCGCGATCATCCCGGCGGTCGCGGTGCCGCTCCCGATCAGCCGCTGGATGTCGGCCAGTTCGAGCACGGCGACCGTGGCGCCCCGATCGTCCAGCACGCCGGCCGTCGTCCCCGCGACCACGAGCCGCTTCGCCTCGAGACGCTCGGCGAGGCGCCCCGCGAACGTATCGGCATTCACGTTCAGCAGCTGCCCCTCGGCGGTGACCCCGATGCTCGCGATGACCGGCACGAACCGCTCCTCGAGCAGGGTCCTGACCAGCGGCGACGTCCGCGGCGTGACTCGGGACTCCGACGCGGCCGAGATCCACCGTCCGCCCATCGACGCTCCGGTGCGGCGGCGCGACATCCGACAACCCGCAGGATCCGTCGGCGCCTGTCAACCCGACGGCGCGCAGGCCCGCTGCGCCCAGCGCCGCGACCAGGCGGGTGTTGACCGATCCGGCCAGCACGCCCACGACGACGTCGAGCGTCGCCGCGTCCGTGATGCGGAGGCCGTCGACTTGCCGCTTTTCGATGCCCGCGGCGTTCAGCGCGGCGTCGATCTCCTTGCCGCCGCCATGGACGATGGCGAGCGGCACGCGGCCGGCGACCCGGACCATCGCGCTGACGGCGGTGGACAGGCGATCCGGCTGCTCGAGCAACTCGCCGCCGAACTTGACGACGACCGGGCGTCCCGTCACAGCAGGCCGGCAGCCTCCGGCAGGCCGAGCATGACGTTCATGTTCTGCACCGCCTGGCCCGACGCGCCCTTCAGCAGGTTGTCGAGCACCGAGACGACGATCGCCCGTCCGGACGGATCGACGCGCCATCCGAGATCGCAGAAGTTGGTGTGGGCGACGTGCTTGATCTCCGGCAGCGCGGTGCCGACCGGCCGCACGAACGTCGTGCCGGCGTACGCCTCGGCGTAAATGTCGCCCAGGGTCTCGTCGCTTGTGCCGTCCGACACGCGCACGTAGATCGTCGCGAGGATGCCGCGATCGAGCGGCGCAAGGTGCGGCGTGAACGTGACCTGCCGGCCGAGCTCCTGCTCGATCTCGGTGCCATGGCGATGACCGAACACGCCGTACGCCGACATGCTGCCGTGCACTTCTGAGAAGTGGGTCCGCTCGGTCGGCGTCCGGCCGGCGCCGGAGACGCCCGACTTGGCGTCGATGATGATGTCCCGGCCCGGCACGAGCACGCCGGCGTCGGCGAGCGGCGCCAGGGCGAGCAGCGAGGCCGTCGGGTAGCAGCCGGGGTTGGCGACGAGCCGCGCCTGGCTCACCGCGGCACGCTCGCGTTCGGTCAGCCCGTACGCGACGCCGCCCGGGACGTCATGTGTTTCGGGGTACCACCGCCCGCGCTCGTCCGCATCGCGCAGCCGGAAGGCGCCCGACAGATCGATCACGCGGACGCCTTTGTCCACGAGGGCCGGCGCCAATTCGGCGGCCGCTGCATCGGGCAGGGCCAGGAAGACAATGTCGGCCTCGCGCGCCAGGAGGTCGGGCTCGAGCGGCGTAATCGCGCCGTCCCAGATGCGGCCGAGCGCGGGCAGCCGCCGCGCCGCGGAGGCGGCGCTGGACGAAGTCGCGAGCGTGATGCGGACCGACGGATGGCGCGCGAGCAGCCGGAGCAGCTCCTGGCCGGTAAAGCCGGTGGCGCCGGCGACGGCGACGCGCGCCACGGCGCCCCCGCCGGTTCCGGCGGCGTCGGCGAGGCGGCCTGGCGCGGCAACACTATGCATGAGAAAGAATAATTATACACGAACAACCGCATGGCAGCAATGAAGCGCGATGTATAATCGCGGATGGAGTCATGAAAGCCCGCCGGCAGAGCATCATCCTCGAGTTGATCGACCGCGAGCCGCTGCACAGCCAGGAACAGCTGCGGCGGCTGCTGCACCGCCAGGGCTTCAAGGCGACCCAGGCGACCATCTCGCGCGACATCCGGGATCTCGGCCTGGTCAAGCGCGCCGGCGACGGCGCCTACCAGCGCTCGGGCGCCGATACCGCCAGCCCGGAAACGGCGCTCGGCGCGCTCGAACACGCCGCCGCCGAATTCCTCCGGACCATCGATCGCGTCCAGCAGCTGGTCGTCGTCCGGACCGGCGCCGGCCAGTCGCAGCCGCTGGCCGTCGCGATCGATCGCGCGCGGCTGCCCGAGGTGGTCGGCACGATTGCCGGCGACGACACCATTCTGGTGATCGCCCGCAGCGACCGCCGCGCGGCGGAACTGGTGAAGCGCCTGGAGGAGTACGCGGGCCTATGACACGCGTCGTGCTCGCCTACTCGGGCGGCGTCGACACCGCGAACGGGATTGGCTGGCTGAAGGCGGCGCGCGGCGCCGAGGTGATCGCCGTCACGCTGGATCTCGGCCAGGGTGGCGATCTCGAAGCGGTACGCGATCGCGCGCTCGCGCTCGGCGCCGCGCGCGCCCACGTCCTGGACCTGCGGGAAGAGTTCGCGCGCGGCTACATTCTTCCGGCCCTGAGAGCCGACGCGCTGTACGAAGACCGCTATCCCCTCGACGCCGCGCTCGCGTGGCCGCTCATCGCGCGCAAGCTCGGCGACGTTGCCGTCATCGAGCACGCCGCATGTGTCGCGCACGGCGGCAGCTCGGCGAGCGGCGAGCCCTCCGCGTTGAACGCGACGATTCGCGCGGCCAGCCCCGGGTTGGACGTGATCGCGCTTCCGCGGGCCGACGGCGGCCAGGTCCTGACCGTGAACGCGAACCTGTGGGGCCGTTCGGTCGATTGTTCGGGTATCGACGACCCGTGGGGCGAGCCTCCCGAACACCTGTACGCGCTGACGAAGACGGGAGCGGAATGTCCCAACGAACCGGCCTACGTGGAGCTGGCGTTTGAGCGGGGCGCCCCGGTCGCGATCAACGGCGTCACGATGCCGCTCGTCGACCTGATTGTCAGCCTGCGAACAATTGCCGGCGCACACGGCGTCGGGCGGCTCGACCTGGTCGAGACAGGCCCCGCCGGCCGGTGCCGCAAGGTCTACGAAGCGCCTGCCGCTGTGGTGCTGCACGCCGCCCACCGCGAGCTGACGAAACTCGCCGCGTCGCGGGATCTCGATCGCTTCACCAGGCAGGTCCGCGTCCACTACGCCGATCTGATTTGCCACGGCCAGTGGTTTACCCCGTTCCGGGAGGCGCTGGACGCGTTCGTGGACAAGGTGCAGGAGCGGGTCACTGGCGAGGTCCGGCTGAAGCTTTTCAAAGGGGCCTGTCGAACCGCGGGCCGAAAGCCCGCCGCCGCGCGCCACGCGACCGCCGACCATCGCCAGCCGATCGCGGCCGACTGACGACTGTCGACTGTTGACTGACGGACTGACGACTGTCGACTATGACTGTCGACTGATGTCCTCCCATCTCTGGTCTGGCCGCTTCGACGCCGCTCCTGACGCGGCTGCCCTCGAATGGGGTTCGTCCTTCACCTTCGATCGCCGGCTGTTCGAGGACGACGTCGTCGGCAGTCTGGCGTGGGCGCGCGCCCTGGCTGCCGCCGGAGTCCTCTCGCCGCAGGAAGGCGCCGACATTGCCGCCGCGCTGACCGACATCCTCGAACGCGGACGCGCGAACCCTGCGTTCGTGGACGGTCCCGACGAAGACGTGCATAGCTTCGTCGAGCGGTTGCTCGTCGAGCGGCTCGGCGACGCCGGCCGTCGACTGCACACGGGACGCTCGCGCAACGAGCAGGTCTCGCTCGACCTGCGGCTCTACTTGCGCCGCCGGATCCCGTTTCTCCAGCGTGGCATCGAGCGGGTCGTCGCGGCCGTCGCGGCGCAAGCGTCCGCCGCCGGCGACGCCATCATGCCGGCGTTCACGCACTTCCGCCCGGCGCAACCGGTGCTGGTGGCGCACTTCTTCCTGGCGCACGCCGCGCCCCTCCGGCGCGACTTCGAACGCTTCGACATGGCGCGCTCGGAAGCCGACTGGCTGCCGCTCGGATCGGGGGCCATCGCCGGCACCGCGTATGCGATCGACGTCAACGCGCTCGCGCGGCATCTCGGCTTCTCGCGCGTCGTCGTCAACAGCATCGATGCGTCGTCGGATCGCGACTTCGCGGCGACGTTTCTCTACGCGTGCGCGACGACGATGGTCCACCTCAGCCGGCTGGCCGAGGATCTCATCATCTTTTCCGGCGACGAGCATCGCTTCTTCGAGTTGTCGGACGCGCTGAGCACCGGCAGCAGCATGATGCCGCAGAAGAAGAATCCCGATCCGCTCGAGCTCGTGCGCGGGAAGTCCGGGAGAGCCATTGGCAGCCTGATGGCCCTCTTGACGACGCTGAAGGGTTTGCCCAGCGGGTACAACAAGGACCTTCAGGAGGACAAGCACGCTGTCTTTGATGCAGAAGAAACCGTCGCCGGCTGCCTGTCGGTCGTCGAGTCGGTGGTGGGCGGCCTGGCGCTCAATCGCGTGCGCGCCGCGCAGGCGGCATCCGGCTTGCTCCTCGCTACCGATGTTGCGGACTACCTCGTCGCGCGCGGCGTTCCGTTTCGGCGTGCGCACGAAATCGTCGGTGGACTGGTCAGGCGGCTGGTTGCCGAAAAGCGGGAATTCGGGTCCCTCAGTCTGGAAGAATGGCGGGCCGCAAGCGACTTGTTCGGGGCCGACATCGTCACGCGGGTGACCCCGGAGCAGTCGGTGGCGGCGAAACGCACGCCGCAATCGACCGCGCCGCAGGCCGTGCAGGACGCTTTGAGGGCGGTTTTGGCGTGGTTGAAACGCCCGGACAAGCTCTGCTAATATCTGCCTCGCCTTCGCAATTCCTTTCCCCTCCAGCGAGGATCCGTCGGGAGCCTAGATGCAGCAGCGCCAGCCTCGGCTTGGTGACATTCTTGACGATTACTGTCCGCGCGAGCGGCGGCTGACCAATCATGCCGTCGTCGCGATGATCGGCGGGGACGTCAAGCAGACGCGCTGCACGACGTGCGATGCCGAGCACGAATACAAGCACGCCAAGGTTCCGCGGCAGCGGCGCAAGTCCGACACGCCACCGGCGCTCTACGCCCAGGTCGCGGCGGGCGCGCCGAAACGCGTCCCGCACGACGAGCCTGATGGCGGCAATGGCCAGGCGTTGGAGGAGCCGATGATGGAAAGCGAAGAACCGCAGTTGCCGCCGGAGGCGCCGACGCCCGCCGCGGAGGATCCAGCGGAGGATCCAATTGCCGCGGCTGATGCGGCGGTCGAAGGCGGAAGCTCGGAACCCGCGGACCCCGTGGACGACGTCGACGACGTCGACGGCGATCAGGATCGCGAAGAAGGGCCGGTGCATCGCCCGCTGATTCGCGCATCGTTGCCGCGGCCAGAGGGACAGCCGCCGCCGGTCGCGGCCCGTGCCCGACTTCACGATCCGCCAGCCTGGTGGACGTCCCAATCGCTTCCGCCCGCGCCACCAGCGCGGCGGCCAGCCGTTCCTGGGCAACCGCGGCAACGGCAACATGGGCGGACCGCCGCGCGGCCGCCCGCCGCCAGAATTCCATGTCCCCACGCGGCGGCCGCCGGCACGGCCCGGGCCGCAAGCGCTCCAAGTAGCAGCGTTCCACGCCGATGGCAGATCTGGCGGGTAAACACGGCCTCATCGTTGGTGTGGCCAACAAGCGATCGATCTCCTGGGCGATCGCGCAGGCCGCGGCCGCAGCCGGCGCGCGGCTCGCGCTGACCTATCCAAGCGAGCGGCTCGAAGAAAACGTCCGCGAGCTCGCCGCGAAGCTCGAGAACCCCGGTCGTCCTTCCCTGCGACGTCGCCGAGCGATCAGCAGATCGCCGATCTCGCAGCCGGCGCTGGATCGGGAGTTCGGCGGCCTCGACTTTCTCGTGCACGGCGCGTCCTTCGCGCCGAGCGACGCGCTCAGCAACCCGTTCGTCGAGACGACGCGCGAGAGCTTCCGGATCGCGCTCGACGTCAGCGCGTACTCGCTCGTCGCGTCTGACCCGCGCCGATGGTGCCGCTGCTGGAGCGGCGCGGCGGCGGCAGCGTCCTCACGCTGACCTACCTCGGCAGCCAGCGGGTCTTCACCAACTACAACGTGATGGGTGTCGCGAAGGCGGCGCTCGAAGCGTCGGTGAGATATCTCGCGAGCGATCTCGGCCCGAAGAACATCCGCGTCAACGCGATTTCGGCCGGCCCGATCAAGACGCTCGCCGCCGCCGGCATTCGCGGCTTTTCGAACATCCTGCAGGTCTACCGCGAGCGCGCGCCGCTCCGGCGCAACGTCGAGCTCGGCGAGGTCGCCGACGCCGCCGTGTTTCTGCTGAGCCCGGCGTCGCGCGCGATCACCGGCGAAGTGCGTGCATGGTCGACGCCGGCTTCCACGCCGTCGGCATTTAGGTTGCACCCTCGTCCAGCTGAAGCCGGAACACTCGGAGGCGGCCTGAGGCACTCGGATCCGATGTAGTGTCCGCCTTCAGGCTGGACGTGGAGGGTGTCAATGCATTCGTCACGGAAAAGCACACAGCGTGGCTGCTGGCCGCTGCTCGTCATCCTGCCGCTGCTGGTTTCTGCGTGCGGCAAGACGGTCGGCGAGACGATCGACGACGCGACCATCACGGCGCGCGTCAAGACGGCGCTGCTGAACGACCCGCAGGTCGCCGGTCTGAAAATCGACGTGGACACCACGAAGGGCATCGTGACGATGTCCGGGATCGTCAGGTCTCGGGACGAGGAACAGCGCGCCGTACAGATCGCGCGCGGCGTGCCGGGCGTCAAGGACGTCAAGTCGACGCTCCAGGTCCAGGCTGCCCAGCCGTAGCCAGTATGCGGTAGTGCCGGCCTCTTCAGGCCGGCCGGCGTCAGTCCACTCCTCGATCCGGACCCGGCCGGGCTCGACGCCGAGCTCGCCCAGCAGCTTCGGGATCTCGGCGACCAGCGCCGGCGGCCCGCAGACGAAGCACAGCGTTTCCGGATCGTGCACGAGCGGGGCGAGATCGGCCTGGCTGATCCGCCCGCGCGTGCCGTCCCAGTCGTCGGCCGCCTCGCGGGTCACGGTCTGCCGCAAGTGGATCTCGCCTTCGCGTGCCAGCGAGCGGAATTCTTCTTCGAACGCAAACTCCTGCGGCGTCCGGGCGCTGTAGAGCAGCCCGATCTCGCGATGCGGCATGTGCAGCGCGTGGCGCAGCATCGCGCGCAGCGGCGCGATGCCGGTCCCGCCGGCGACGAAGAGGAAACGCCGTTCGGCGGGTGCGGCCGGAAAGGTGAACGTCCGACCGGACCTTCGACGTCGACCGAGTTCGTCGCGCTGAAGTCGAAGATGAGGTCCGGCCGCGCCTTCGGCATCGACGCCGACCAGCAGCTCCAGGTACCCGTCGCGCTCGGCGTCTTCCGGCGCCGACGCGATCGAGTAGGGCTTGCGCCGCTCGTATCCGTGGCTGGCGATCAGGACGGCCTGTCCGGCCTGGTATGGAAAGGGCTGGCCGTCCAGATCGAGCCGCACGACCCGCGCGCGCGGCGTGGCAGGCAGCACGTCGCGGATACGGAGCGTCATCGGCACGGAGGGATATGCTATCCCAACGAGATGTCACTGCTCCGCCGCTCCCGCGGCGCGCTCCTGCGCCTGGTCCGCCGTCGCGGCTCGCGATGATCCTCGGGCTGGTGCTGATTCTTCCGTCGGCCTGGGTCCAGTTCGGCCGCCGCTTCGATGCCTGGTGGGTGCGAAGGCCTCAGCCTCGTCGTCGGGGCCACCGGGCTCGCGCTCTTCTGGACGGGACTCACGGCGTGAGCCCGACTGGATCGATCGCAGCGAGTCGGTAGTCAGTCAGCAGTCAACAGTCGGTATCGGCAGTCGACTGCGGACTCGACCGGACTGTCGACTGTCGACTGTCGACTAGAGGATTCCGATCGCCGATCGTTTGACGTCGCCGTCCGACGGCCCGGCGGCGTCGTCGGCCGTGGACGGCTCGACGTCGGGCACGCCGTGGCGCTTGCGGCGGGTCTTGTCGCGATACATCCGGCTGTCGGCCGTCGCGAGCAGCGTTTCGTAGGAGTCGCCGTCGTGCGGGAAGACGGCGGCGCCGATGCTGATCGCCAGCGGCAGCATCTTGCCGGGCCGCGGCTCGAACTGCAGGGTGTCGACGGCGCGCTGCAGCTCGAGCCGCTTGCGCTCCGCTTCCTCGCCGCCGCATCCCGACAGCACGACGATGAACTCGTCGCCCGCGTAGCGCACGCAGATGTCGTAGGGGCGGATCGCCGGCGCGCAGCACGCCCGCGACTTCGCGCAGCGCGCGGTCGCCGACGTGGTGGCCGTAGGTGTCGTTGATGTCCTTGAAGTTGTCGAGGTCCATGACGAGCAGCGACACCTCGGACTTGAGCCGGTCGGCGCGCGCCAGCTCGCGCGTCAGGTGCATGAACATGAACCGCGTGTTCGGCAGCGCGGTCAGCGGATCGGTCAGCGAGTCTTCCTGCGTCTGCTCGAACACGATCGAGTTGTAGATGACCGCCGCGGCCTGCTCCGAGATGCGATCGAGCAGGCGGCGGTGATCGTCGGTGTAGATCGGCGGCCTCGGTGTGGTACACGGCGATCGTGCCGATGAACCGCTCGTTGAACACCAGCGGGCAGACCAGCGCCGACTGCAGCGTCGTTTGCGACGACACGCCGGCGGCCTCGAAGTCGGCGCTCGGCCGCGCGTTGACGAGCGGCCGGCGGTTGCGCGCCACCCATCCGGTCAGGCCGTGGCCGTTCCTGATCGTCAGCTGCTGCACGATCTCGGATTCGACGCCGGTCGCGAAGCGGCAGCGCAGCGTCTCGGATTCCTCGTTGTAGAGGAACAGCGCGCAGCACGAGAACGGCACGATGTTGCTCAGCTTCGACGAGATGAGCGCCATCGTGTCGGACACGCCGAGGCTGCTGCCCATCGCCTGCGCGATCTCGTAGAGCGCGTAGATCTCGCGGTGCGCGAGCGCGATGTCCTCGAAGACGTTGGTCCGCGACCGGCGACTCGTTGACCAGGCCGACCGCCGGCTGCGGCGGCCGGCGCGTGCGTCGGCACGCGCGTCAGCTTGCCGCGCCGGCTCCTGGCTCGCTTCGGCTTCGGCCGCGAGCGCCGGATACATGTCGATGAAGGTCTGCACCACGCGCGGGTCGAGCGCCTTGCCGCTCTCCTGCTGCAGCAGGCCCGATCGCCGCCTCGAAGCTCATCGCCTTGTGGTACGGCCGCTCCGACATCAGCGCGTCGAAGTAGTCGACGACCGACAGGATGCGCGCGCCGAGCGGGATCTCGTCGCCCTTCAGGCCGGCCGGATAGCCCTTGCCGTCCCACCGCTCGTGGTGGCTGAGGATCAGCGGCGCGACCGGGTACGGGAAACGGCACGCCGCTGATGATCTCGGCGCCGACCTGCGGGTGGATGCGGATCTTCTGGAACTCTTCCTGCGTCAGCGGGCCGGGCTTCGACAGGATGTGCTCGGGCACGGCGAGCTTGCCGATGTCGTGCAGCAGCGCCGCCGTCTTGACGCCCTGGATCTCGTTGCTCGGGCATGCCGAGCGCGCGCGCGAGGCCGGCGGCGTAGACCTGCACGCGGCGGATGTGGCTCTGCGCCGTCTGATCCTTCGCGTCGATGGCGAGCGCCAGCGCTTCGATCGTCGCCAGGTGCAGGTCCGACACCTGCTGCACGTGCCGCTGCTGATCCTGGATGCGGCCCATGTAGACCTTGTAGGTGCGGTAGGTCAGGTAGAGCGGCGCCGCGGCCAGCGCCGCCATCCAGTAGCCGCCGCTGTCGATGACCCAGCGCGGCGACCGCCGCCGCGCCGGCGCCGACGAAGTAGCTCGGCGCGCTCCAGAGGAAGTTCTCGTTCCAGACGCGCGCGATCGACTGCCGCGTCGACAGGCCGATCGCGGTCGCGATGAACAGCGTGTTGCAGACGAAGTAGGCGGTGGCCGCGCCGACGCAGCGGCCGCGGCGATCGTCGCGCAGCGTGAACGGCCTCGCCGGGCGGCGGTCCGCCGAGCCACGTGTAGACGAGGCCGGTCGCTTTCACGGTGAGCACCAGCGACGCCATGCTGAACAGCGTCCGGTAGAGCGGCGCGCGCGTCTGCGTCCGGAACGTGCACTGGCTCCAGGCGCTGGCGGCCGCGACGAGCATCGTCGCGTCGGCGCCGAGCAGCAGCAGCGCGGCGAAATCGACGGCGTACGACACCGACATCGTCGAGCCGCTGGTCGGCGAGCGGCAGGCTGACCTTGAAGCGCGGACGCGAGCGAGGAGCAGACGAGGAGCGCGGCGAACAGCGCCGGGTTCTGCGATCGAGCGCGGACCGAAGACGACGAAGGACCGCCGCGCCCGCGGCGAGCACCGCGCCGACGTACAGCCGCGCCGCGACCGGGAGGTCCTTCATCACTGCCCAGTGTCTGCGGCCGGCAGCGCGGGAATGCCTGGACGATGATACGCCAGAAGACATCCGCGTGCCGCGGACGGTCGCGCGCCGCAGATGCGTCAGCTCGGCTTCCTGATCGCGCCTCGGCGCGCGCTGCCGTGCGCGGCTCCGGCTCGAGGCTGATACTCGACGATCTTGCGGTACAGCGTGCCGCGGCTGATGTCGAGCACGCGCGCCGCTTCCTTCTTGTTCCACTGCACCGCTTCGAGCACGCGCACGATGTGCGCGCGCTCGGCCTCGGCCAGCGACGGCAGCCGGTCGCCCGACGGCGCCGCCGACGGCGTCGTCGGCGTGCAGGAACTCGATGTCGGACGGCGCGGATGGTGCGGCCCGGGCGCCGACAGCGCCGCGCGCGACACCGTGCTTTCGAGCTCGCGGATGTTGCCCGGCCAGTGGTAGGTGACGAGCAGGTCGAGCGCCTCGCGCGAGAACGCCTTGCTGTCGAGCGGCAGCCCCTGCGCCGCGCAGTAGCGCGCGAGGAACCGCTGCGCCAGCACCGGGATGTCGACCTGCCGCTCGCGCAGCGACGGCAGCCGGATGGCGAACGCGTTGACGCGGTAGTAGAGGTCCTCGCGGAACCGGCCGTCGCGCACGAACTGCTCGAGCGGCCGGTTGGTCGCCGAGATCAGCCGGAAGTCGACCGAGATCGACTTGTGGCCGCCGAGCCGCTCGAACCGGCGCTCCTCGAGGACGCGCAGCAGCTTGGCCTGCGCGATGAGCGACATGTCGCCGATCTCGTCGAGGAACAGCGTGCCCTCGTTGGCGAGCTCGAGCCGGCCCGGCTTGCGATCGTGCGCGCCGGTGAACGCGCCCTTCTCGTAGCCGAAGATTTCCGACTCGAACAGCGTGTCGGGCAGCGCCGCGCAGTTGACCGCCTGGAACTTCGCGCTCGTCCGCCGGCTCAGCTCGTGGATCATCCGGGCGACGACTTCCTTGCCCGATCCGGTCGGCCCGAGGATCAGCACCGAGATGTCGGACTTGGCCGCCGTGCGGATCCACTCGAAGACGATCAGCATCTTCTCGTCGCGGCCGATCATCTCGCGGAAGCGCTGGACCGACGGCGACTGGTCTTCGGTGCTGACCGCGGCGCGGCGCTCGAGGAAGTGATCGAGCAGCTCGGCGAGCGCCGCGTCGGCCGGCCGCTCGGCGATGTATTGCGGCGGCGTGCCGGGCACGATCCTGGGCGACGCCGAAGTCGGCGAGCTCGCGGACGCAGTTCTCGACGTCCAGCCGCAGCCGGCCGAACGTCTGCATCAGCGACTCGACGTCGAAGCCTCGTCCGGGCCGGGAGTTCAGGTAGCGGAGGATGCCCGCGCGCAGCGGCGACTGCACCAGCGTGCGAAACCGTGTATCGAGGTCCGCCGGCTCGGCCGTTTTGACCGACGCGCGCCGCGCTGGCGCGCCGGGCGCTGAAGGTCAGATCGTCCATCTATGCGCTGGCGCTTATCGGTTCGGAGCGTCGGCCGACAGGGGCGCCGACCGCGGCCGGGGCCGCGCGGTAGTAGTCGGTCTGATACCGCTCGATCAGCGCCTTCATCTGGACGGCGTCGCCCTTCCGGTGGCCGTGGCAGCGGATCGGGTGCGCGCCGCCGCTGGTCTCGATGAGGACGTCGGAGAACAGCAGGCCGGTGTCGATCTTCACCGACGACGACGTGCGCCATGTGAATCGTCTCTTCCTGCCTGCCGATCCACTGCGGCGTGTACTGGACGACGCTCGTCGGCGTGATCAGCACCTGCGTCGGGAACAGACGGTTGCCCGCAGCTGAGCCGGCTGGCGCGGAAGACGTCGCCCGGCGCGAACGGCCGGCCCTTGCGCCAGATCCAGAGCCGACGACCAGCAGCAGCGATCGCCGCCGACGGCCGCGAGCGCCCACCAGAGCCAGCCAGTCGCCAGACTCGCCATGTCACAACGCGTCGATGTTAAGCTATTTTCGCGCATCGATCAGCGAAGGAGATCGCCCGTTGCCGTATCGCGCGCCCGGCTCGCCCGGGCAGTCCCGCAAGCAGTTCCTCTCCGGCAAGCCGATTCGCTACTACCGGCCGAAGGGCAGCCCGGAGATCCGGCACCTCGATCGACGAAGGCTTCCAGGCGTTCAACGCCGGCCGGCTGTCCGAGGCGTGCCAGATCTTCGCCGAGAAGATGCTGGCGCCCGAGAACGACACGACCATCGGCCTGACCGATGGCCGGGCGCGATGACGCCGGCCGGCCTCGGCGGCTGCGTCATCGAGATGATGGACCGCGGGCTCGTCGACTTCGTCATCTCGACCGGCGCGAACCTCTATCACGACCTGCACTACGCGCTGAACTTCACGCTGCGCCGCGGCTCGCCGTTCCTCAACGACGTCGAGCTGTACGAAGAAGGCGTGATCCGGATCTACGACGTCCTGTTTCCGGCGACGGTGCTGCTCGAAACCGACGCCTACATCCGCGACTTCATCGTCCGCTCCGGCCTGAACGAGCCGATCGCGACCTCGGAATTCCACTACCGGCTCGGGCCGCGACCTGCTCGAGCGGTATCCCGGGCTGCGAGGAGCACTCGGTCGTGGCGCGCGCCGCCGCTCGCCGGCGTGCCGATCTACACCTCGTCGCCCGGCGACAGCTCGATCGGCATGAACATCGCCTATCACGAGCTGATGAACGGCAGCCGCTTCATGATCGATCCGAACAAGGACGTCAACGAGGTGTGCGCGATCGTGCTCGCCGGCAAGCAGAACGGCTGCGTGATTCTCGGCGGCGGCTCGCCGAAGAACTTCTACCTGCAGGCGCAGCCGACGCTGTGGGAGGTCTACGGCATCCCCAAGGGCGGCAACGACTACTTCATCCAGATCACCACCGATCAGGTCGTCTGGGGCGGCCTGTCGGGCGCGACGCCGGCCGAAGCGGTGAGCTGGGGCAAGGTGAATCCCGGCGTGCTGCCCGACACGGTCGTCGCGTACTGCGATTCGACGATCGCCTTTCCGCTGTTCTGCGAGTACGCGATCGGCGTCGCCGAACGGCCGCCGCCCGCGGAAGGAGCTGGTGCACCAGCGCGACCGGCTGGTCGCCGAGCTGACGCGCGAGGCGAAGGCCGCGCGCGACAAGCGACGGAAGTCGGAAGTCAGAGCGAACTGAGCGAAGTCTGATCTGAGATCTGAAGTCTGACACTGATGGGAACGCTTGTCCTCCGAGCTGGCGCCGCACGCCGAGCGGCTGTCGCCGCGGCCGCGCATCTACGCCGACGCGAACGTGCCGGCGGGGCTCGTCGCGCTACATGCGCGGCGCGCTCGACTGGGACGTGCTGTTCGTGCTCGAGGAAGACGAGCTGCGGCGCGCGCCCGACGTGAAGCACTACCGGCTCGCGCAGCAGCTGCGCCGCACGCTGGTCACGATGGATCGCGACTACCTCGACGATCGCCGGTTTCCGCCCGCCGAGGGCGGCGGCGTGCTCGTGATCAACGCGCCCGACGAGCGCCAGCTGTCAGCGCTGCTGGCGCGCGTCGACCGCTCGCTGTTCCAGCGCGACGACGCGCGCGGCGCTGCCGCTCGAGGCCGCAAGCTGCAGGTCAACACCGACTGGGGCCGCGACGACGAATGATCGTCCTGTCGGGCGCCGAGCTCGTGCTGCCCGATCGCGTTCTGTCGCCCGGCACGCTGACATCGACGGGCGGCCGCATCGCCGATATCCGCCCGGGCTCTCGTCCAGGCGGCGCGCCTCGCCGCTTCACGGCCACTACATCGTTCCCGGGTTCATCGACGTGCACGTCCACGGCGTGGCCGGCGTGGACTCGCTGGACGACGGCGGCGCGATTCGCGGCATGGCGGCGCGTCTGCCGCGATACGGGGTGACCGCGTTCTGTCCGACGACGGTCGCGTGCTCGCCCGCGGCGCTGCGGCGCGTGCTCGCGCAGGTCGCCAGGCGCGCGCGCGAGCCGCAGCCGCGAGGTGCGCGCGTGCTGCCGCGCATCTCGAGAGCAACTTCATCAGTCCCGACTACCGGGCGCGCAGCCCGTCGGCTGCCTGCGCAGTCCGCGGGCGGCGCTGGAGCGGTGGTCGGACGAGCGGGCGCAGGCGGGCGGGGCAGGGCAGGAGGCGAGGCAGGTGGCGGACGGAGCAAGCGGAGACACGGAGACGTTCGACGGGGCGGAATGCTGCGCGAGATCGAGCGCGCGGCGCCCGACGTCGGCATCGTCACGCTCGCGCCCGAGCTCGACGGCGGGCTCGAGCTGATCGCGTGGCTGACGTCGCGCGGCCACCGGGTGTCGCTCGGGCATTCGGGCGCGACCTACGACCAGGCCCTGGCCGCGATTGCCGCCGGCGCCCGGCAGGCGACGCACCTGTTCAACCGGATGCCGCCGCTCGATCATCGCGCGCCCGGGCTCGCCGGCGCCGTCCTGCAGACCGACGAGGTCGCCGCGGAACTGATCTGCGACGGCGTCCACGTGCATCCGGCGCTCGTTCGAACCGCGGTCGCCGCGAAGCGGCCGCCGAGGATCCTCGCGATCACCGATGGGACCGCCGCGGCCGGGCTTCCTGACGGCGGCCAGGGCAGGCTCGGCGGGCGGACCATCACGGCGCGAGACGGCGCGGCGTATCTCGCCGACGGCACCCTCGCCGGCAGCGTGCTGACCATGGATGCCGCGTTTCGGATCCTGGTCGAGCGGATCGGCCTGTCGCTGGTCGATGCCGCGACGATGTGCGCGACGACGCCGGCGCGGGAGCTGGGCTCGTCGGTCACGGCGTGCTGGCCGTGGACGCCGTCGCCGACGTCGTGCGTGCTGGATGCCCAGCTCGGAGTCGTCCAGACCTACGTCGGCGGCCAGCTCGCTTACTCGCGAACACGGCCTGACGTTCGTCGTTCGAACGTTCGGACGCGTCAGTGGTCGAACGGCGATTAGCGGCTCGAACCTCGTCCGGCGCCATCCGTCTAAGCCCCGCAGGAGGTTCCATGTCTCCAGCCTTCCGGCCCGTCGTCGTCGTCCTGGCCGTCTTCGCCTGCCGCGTCGCGTCGTCGACGTCGGCGCCGTCGACGGCATGCGCTATGTCGATCGCCAGGAGAAGCGCTTCACGGTCCAGGGCAGGCCGGAGCTGAGGGTTTCCACGTTCGACGGGCCGATCGAGGTCAGGCCGTGGGACCAGCCGGAGGTCCTGGTCGTGATTGAACGGCGCGCCGCCACCAGGGAAGCCGCTGAAGGCATCGACATGAGGATCGAGCAGGACGGCGATCGGATCACCGTTGCGGTGCGTCACCCGCGATCACGCATTCGACTGGGTCGCGGCGGCCGCAGCGCCCGCCTGATCGTCAGCGCCCCGGCGACGTCCGACCTGAACGCGCCGCAGCGGCGACGGCTCGGTCGATGTCGAGGGCATCACCGGCCGCATCGAGTCTCACCGGGAGATGGGTCGATCCGCGGCAATCGGCTCGCCGGCGACCTCAAGCTCGCGACCGGCGACGGATCGATCAGGCTGAGCGAAGCCAGCGGAACGCTGACGGCACAGACCGGCGACGGCAGCGTCAACGTCGAGGGCGCGCTGTCGGGAGTCACGTCCGCACCGGCGACGGAACGGTGACGCTCGTCGCCTCGCCGGGCAGTGCCGCCGACGGACGACTGGACGATTTCGACCGGCGACGGTTCGGTCACGCTCGAACTGCCGGACGCCTTCGGCGCCGATCTCGATGCGCACACCGGTGACGGACGGATAGCGGTCGAGAACCTCACCGTTTCAGACGTGACGGGAAGATGGCCAGGAACCGGCTGCGCGGCCAACTCGGGACCGGCGGCCGATTGCTGCGCATCCGGACCGGCGACGGATCGATTACGCTGAGAAAAACGGCCGGGAGACTGAAGGCTGAAGCTCGAGACGCTGAAGTGCTCCGACTTCAAGACTTCGATTCACGCTTCGGACCTGACGAATCGCGCGTCCAGCGTAAATCGTCGGGTCTTGAACCTCCTGCCTCCACGAACGCCAGGTGGCGCTCGCGGCACTTGCTGCACAGGCCGCAGTGCACGAAGTCGCCGCGGCTTCGCCGGGCTGCATGCACGACAGCGTGAGCGCCAGCGGCGCGCCGAGCTCGATGCCCCGGCGGATGACGCTCCGCCTTGCTCGTCCGCGCGTACGGCGCATCGATTGAGAGCTCGTGGCCGAGGCCCAGGCTGAGCGCCGCCTGCATCGCCGCGCGGAAGGCGGGCGTCGCGTCCGGGAACGGATTGTGATCGAGCGTGCCGATGACGATTCGCCCAATGCCAGAAGCCGCGCAGAACACGGCCGTCTTGCCGAGCAGGATCACGTTGCGGCCGGGCAGGTACACGTCTTCGTCGGGCGTGTGATAACCGGGCGGCCGTCCCTGCACGGCCCAGTGCGTTGTCGGGTAGACGTCCGTCATGTCGACCGTGAGCACGACCAGGGGACGCACGCGTCCGTTCAGTCCGGCGGCCTCGACGAACCGCGCGATCGTCTCGCGCTCGGCCTTCTCCCAGGCGAGTCCCACACCGACGTAGACCGGCTGAGCCTCGCCGCGGAGCGCTTCCTCCATCAGCAGCACCGCGCTGTCCAGGCCCCCGGACAGGAGAACGGCCGAGATTTGAGGATTTGAGGATTTCAGGATTTGAGGATTCTATTGAAGTAATGTGAAATGCTTCAATCGAGGCACAAATCCTCAAATCCTGAAATCCTCAGATCCTGAAATCTCAGAGCCCTGACTATGTATTCCGTCACCAAGCGCATCGACTTCTGTTACGGCCATCGCCTGCTCGACTACGACGGCATCTGCAAGCACCCCCACGGACACAACGCGGTGGCGGAGATCGAGGTGCGCACCAGTCGCCTCGACACGCGCAACATGGTCTGTGACTTCAGCGACATCAAGCGGATCGTGAAGGGCTGGATCGACCGCGAGCTCGATCACAAGATGGTCCTGCGCCACGACGATCCCCTCGTCAAGCCGCTCCAGCAGCTCGGCGAGCCGATCTACCTGCTCGACAGCAATCCGACCGTCGAGCGCATCGCGCGGCTGATCTTCGAGTACGCCAGCGGCCAGGGCCTTCCAGTGGTCCGCGTGAAGGTCTGGGAAACGCCGACGTCCTACGCTGAATACGGATTGGAAGCAGCTGAGGAGCTGAGGAGCTGCAGGAGCCGTTCCTGCAGTTCCTGAGTCCTCAGTTCCTGATTCACTTCATCGTCTTCGATCTCGACGGGACGCTCGTCGACTCGCGGCGCGACCTCGCGGAATCGGCGAACGCGCTCCTGGCGGCGTGCGGGTGCGCGACGCAGCCCGAGGCGGCGATTGGCCGCATGGTCGGCGATGGCGCGGCGACGTTGGTGGCGCGCGCTTTTGCCGCCGGCGGCTGTCCGGCGCCGCCCGATGCGCTGGCGCGGTTCCTCGGCATCTACGAAGGACGGCTGCTGAAGTTCACGCGTCCGTACGCGAACATCGACGATGTGCTTGCCGCGCTCGAGCCGCGGATGCCGCTGGCCGTGCTGACCAACAAGCCCCTGGCCTCGACGCGGCGGATTCTCGACGGCCTCGATCTCGCCCGTTTCTTCCCGCCCGATCTCGTCGTCGGCGGCGACGGCCCGCTTCCGCGCAAGCCCGATCCGGCCGGGCTGCGGTTCCTCTGCGACCGGGTGGGCGTGGAACCGGCAGAGGCGCTGATGGTCGGCGACTCTGTCATCGACTGGCGGACGGCGCACGCCGCCGGAACGCAGGTGTGCCTGGCGGGCTATGGGTTTGGATTCGAGGGCTTTCCTGTTGACGACCTCCAGCCTGACGAGCCGGTGATTGATTCGCCGGCGGCGCTCCTGGCAATTCTGTAACGTTTTACTACGGTTGGGCTGGCGGTCCTGTTGGGCTTTGCTGCACGCGTGCCGCCTTCCATACCAAAATCCGACCAATCTCGCATGGCATTTTCGTTGCTCGGATTGGTCGGTTCCCGTTCGCCTCTCTCCGCACGTCGAAGCGAGCGTGTACACGGTTTTTGTTCCCCCTTAGAATACGGAGCCTATGCCGTCACTGACCGACGGGCCGGGGCGCTCCAGCGGCCTCGTCGACGTTCTCGATCGCGTGCTCGACAAGGGGCTCGTCGTGGCCGGCGACATCAAGGTGTCGCTCGCCGAAGTGGAGCTGCTGACGATTAGAATCCGCCTCCTGATCTGCTCGATCGACAAAGCGGAGCAGATCGGGATGGACTGGTGGAAGTTCGATCACCACTTGTCGCCGGGCAAGCAGGCGCTGTCGGCGGAAAACGCAGAGTTGAAGAAACAGATCCGCGCGCTCGAGCGAAGGCTTCAGTCGCTGACGCGGCGCCGGTCGACCGCGGGAAGCTTGACGTAGGCAGAGGAGCGATATGCCCGTTGAACGAGCAGCAGGCGGCACAAGTCTCATCGACGTTCTCGATCGCGTCCTGGACAAGGGCATCGTCATCGATGCGTGGGTGCGCGTCTCACTGGTCGGCATCGATCTGATTACGGTGGAAGCGCGCGTCGTGGTGGCGTCGATCGACACCTATCTGAAGTACACGGAGGCTGTCGCGACGGCGACGACCGCGAGCCGGCCGGCTTTGGAAACCAAGCCCTATGAGGAAGTCATTGCCGAAAACGCCGCACTCCGGGCACAGCTCCAGGGTGGCGCTCCCGCCATCCGCGCTGCTCGCAGTCGCCGGCGGACCCGAGCGCCCCAGACGCGCGGGTAAGGCGAACGGCAACGCCGGCCAGGCGATCTCCGTCGACGATCCGCGCGCGCTGCAGATGACGGCGCGGCTGCGGCTGCTCGAGGGGTTTCTCAGCCGCGCCGAAATCGCCGACGCGGCGCAGCACGCCCTGCAGTGGCTCGGTGAGGTGCTCGGCGTGCGGCAGTCGGTGTGCCTGATCAAGCCGTCGGGCGAATCGTCGCTGTTCACCGTGGCCTCGCACGGCTTCGCCCACGCGACCACGTCGTCGTTCGTCGTGTCGCTCGAGGACTGGGGGAACCCGCTGGTGCACGCGCTCAACACGCGGCGCGAGGCCCATTACCCCGCGTCCCAGTCCGCAGCCGATCGGCGCCGCCGGCCGTCGACGCCGTTCGGCGACGCGCCGTTCCACGTGCTGCCGTTCGGCTCCGCCAGCTTCAGCGACGAGACGTTCGGCCTGCTGCTGTTCGGCGGCGGATCGCCGGTCTCGGGCGAGCTGCGCTGGTTCACGAGCGTCTTCGCGCAGAAGCTGGATCAGATCCTCCGCCAGCAGACGCTCGCCGAAGGCGATCGCAAGCAGGGGCGCGAGCGTTCGCTGCTCTACAGCATCATCAACGCCGTCACCGACCCGATCCTGCTGACCGACACGGAAGGCCGGCTGCTCATCGCCAACGCGCGCGCGCTGACGCTGTTCACGGCCTCCGAGGAAGAGAGCGAAGGCCGCCGCAGCGCGGTGCGGATGAACAACATGCTGCTGTCGTCAGCGCTGTCGAGCAAGGCGATCGAGGAAACCGGCGCGGCGCGGCGCGAGCTCCTGCTGGTGAACCCGGTGGACGGCTCCGACCTGCTGTTCGAGCTGCTCAGCACGGTCACCGAGGATCCGCGCCACGGCACCGGCGTGGTGTCGATTCTCCGCAACGTCAGCGACCTGCGGCGGGCGAGCGAGGAAATCGAGGAGAACTATCGCAAGCTGCGCCTGGCCGAGGCCCAGGCGCGCGCGGAAAGCGACCGCCTCAACCTGATCATCGACTCGGTGGCCGACCCGATCGTCGTCACCGACGCCAGCGGCGAGACGTCGCTGATGAACGAGCCGGCCGAGCGCCTGTTCACGCTGCCGTCGCTGGCCAGCGCCGTCGAGCAGCGGTGGGTGCAGGCCAACGACGCCCATTTCTCGTCGTTCATCGCCGGCATGCTGGTCAGCGCCGATCGCCGCCGCGTCGGCGAGATCGGTCTGGTCGATCCGCGGACCGGCGAGAACATGCCGGTCGAGGCGATTGCCGGCAAGATTCTCTCGGACCACGGCGAGCTGACCGCGGTTGTCACGATCCTGCACGATCGGCGCGAGGCGATCGAGAAAGCGACGCTTTACGAGCAGCTGAAGCAGGCGTCCGATGAGCTCGAGCGGAAGATTCAGGCCGCAACCGGCGACATCGCCCAGCAGAACGAGCTGCTCCGCCGACAGGCGATCGAGCTCGAGCAGGCGTCACAGCTCAAGTCGCAGTTCCTGGCCAACATGTCGCACGAGTTCCGCACGCCGCTGAACGCGATGCTCGGCTACACGTCGATGCTGCTGCAGGGCGTGGCCGGGCCGCTGCAGCCGCCGGCGCGGCGTCAGCTCGGACGCATCGAATCGAACGGCCGGCACCTGCTGACGATCATCAACGAGATTCTCGACATCTCCCGCATCGAAGCGGGCCGCATGCCGCTGCAGATCTCGACGTTCCGGGTCCCCGATCTGGTGGCGGAAGTGAAGTCCGAGCTCGAGCCGATCATCCTGCGCTCCAGGCTGACCGTGACGCTGGACGTGCCGAAGGAGCTGCGGCCGCTGTCGACGGACCGCCAGAAGGTGAAGCAGATCCTGCTGAACCTGCTTGAGCAACGCGCTGAAGTTCACGCACGAGGGCAGCGTCACGATCAGCGCGCGCCGCGACCAGATCGAGCGGAGCGTCACGCTGTCGGTGGCCGACACCGGCATCGGCATCGCCGCCGCCGATCAACAGAAGATCTTCGAAGACTTTCGACAGCTCGACAACTCGCCGACGCGCGCCTATGGTGGCACCGGGCTGGGGCTGTCGATTTGCAGCCGCCTCGCGCAGATGCTCGGCGGCCGGATCGCCGTGCAGAGCCAGGTCGGGAAGGGCTCCACCTTCACCCTGACGCTGCCGGTCCAGGGACGGAAATGAACAAAACCAAACCAGAACGGCCATGTGTGCTGCTCGTCGACGATTACCCGGACGCGCGCGAGATGTACAGCGAGTACCTGCAGTATTCCGGCTTCGACGTCATCGAAGCCGGCAACGGCATCGAGGCGCTCCAGCAGGCGATCGAGCGCGAGCCCGATATCATCCTGATGGATCTGTCGCTGCCGGTGATGGACGGGTGGGAGGCGACCCGGCGGCTCAAGGCCGACCGCCGCACGGCGGGCATCCCGGTGGTCGCGCTCACCGGCCACGCGCTCGCCGGCATTTCCGAGGGCGCGCGGCGCGCCGGCTGCGACGCCTTCGTCACCAAGCCGTGCCTGCCCGAAGACCTGGTGAAGGAAATCCGGAAAGTGCTGGAGCAGCCCTCGTCCACCGGCAAGAAGACCCGCAGGAGCGGCAAGTATGCGAAAACCAACGGCTAGCGCCCGCCGGCCTGCTGGCCGCTCGGTCCAGAAGCGTCAGTCGGGGAAGAAAGCGCCGGGTTCGACGGCGGCGAAGTCCACGCGCCGGAATGGAGGCGTTGCGCGGGCGGTCGAGGCGAAGCCGGTGCCGGCCAAGGCGGGCCGCCTGCCGGACCGGCGGAACGTGCAGGTGGCGCGCGCCGAGGTCGATGCCTCGGCTGCGGCCAGCCGCGGCAAGTACGTCTACTGCATCATTGAGGCGAACGATCCGCTGAAGTTCGGCCCGATCGGCATCGGTGCCGATCCATCTGACGTCTACACCGTGCACTACCGGACGCTGGCCGCGGTCGTCTCGGACGCGCCGCTCGAGGTGCTCGATTCGACGCGCGAGAACGTGCTCGCGCACGAGCGGGTCAACGAGACGGTGATGCGCGAGCACACCGTCATCCCGATGTCGTTCGGCACCATCTTCAAGACGCGCGAGGACATCGTCGAGCTGCTGCGATCGGCCGCCGAGGCGTTCGGCGACGTGCTGAACAAGATGCAGAACAAGCTCGAGTTCGGCCTCAAGGTGCTCTGGGATCGCGATCTGGCGATTCGCGAGGTCGAGTCGGAAGACGAGGACATCGGCCGGTTGAAAAAGGAGATCTCGGGACAGAAGGGGCCGACCTATTTCGCCCGCATGCAGTACGGGCGCCTGGTCGATGCGGCGCTGCAGACCCGTTCCGAGCGGTACGTCGCGCACATCCTCGATCAGCTCCGCGACGTGTCGGTCGCGTCGCGCATCAACAAGCCGATCGGCGACAAGATGATCATGAACGCCGCCTTCCTGATCTCACGCGAGAAGGAGACCGCGTTCGACGCGCGCGTCAAGTCGATCGCGAGCCGGTTCGACAAGCTGACGTTCAAGTACACGGGCCCCTGGCCGCCCTATAACTTCGTGAACATCAGGCTGAAACTCGAAAGGGCGTGAGCTGTCGCTGAATTTAAGATTTAGATTTCAGATTCAAGATTGGTGAATCTGAGGGGCAGCCAGACAAGTAGCATGCAATCTTAAATCTGAAATCTGAATCTTAAATTTCTGTGTTCATCCTGGACAACCTGCTGATCGGCGGCATTCGATTCGTGCTCGAGAAGGTGGTGGCCGCGGCTGAAGCGGAAGCACAGGACGACACCTCGCTCCGCGAGCAGCTGCTCGAGGCGCAGATGCGGCTGGAGCTCGGCGAGATCAGCGATCAGGAGTTCGTCGAGACCGAGCGCGAGATTCTCGCGCGGATCCGCGAGCTGAAGGGCGCCCAACCAGGCGCCCTCACCGTTTCCCCCACCGACAAGATCACAGGAGTGGACGTCGAATCGTACGACCTTTAGTTTTTTCGGCGGCAAGGGCGGCGTCGGCAAGACGACCTGTGCTGCCGCGTATGCCGCCGGCGCGGCGCGCGCCGGCCGCCGCGTCCTCGCGATCTCGACCGATCCTGCGCACTCGCTCGGCGACGCACTCGGCGCCAAGCTGACATCCCGGGTCTCGACGATTCGTGTCGGCGGCCGCGCGCTTCGCGCGGCGGAGCTCGATGCACCGAAGGCCTTTGCGCGCTGGCTGGCCGCTCACGGCCGCGCGCTGGCGGACATCATCGAGCACGGCACGTGGCTCGATCGGCACGACGTCGACGCGTTGCTGCAGCTCGCCGTGCCGGGCATCGACGAGCTGATCGGCCTGCTCGAGATCGTGCGCCTCGCGTCGAGATCGCCCGGCTTCGACGTCGTGGTCGTCGACACCGCTCCCACCGGCCACACCCTCCGGCTGCTGGCGTCTCCCCAGGCGGTGCATGCCCTGGTCAATGTCCTGGATACGCTGCAGCGCGATCACCGGATCGTCCGCGAACAGCTCGCGCGCGTGTACAGACCCGAGGCGGCGGATCGGCTGATCGCGGACCTCGAGCGTGAGTCGAGAGACACGCGCGAGCTGCTGCTGGATCGCACGAGGACCTGGGTTCACTGGGTGATGCTCGCCGAGGAACTCGCCGTCGCCGAGACGATGGACGCCTTCCGGGCGCTCGACGAACTCGGAGTATCGGTGCGCGAGATCGTCATCAATCGCGTGACACCTCCCGGGCCGCCCTGTGCGGTCTGCGATCGCCGGCGGGAAGCGGAGGGGAAGGTCATCGCCCGAGTGCGCCGGAACGCCGGTCTGCCGCCCGTCCGTCTGCTCGAAGCGGAATTGAAGGAGCCGCGGGGGGCCGCCGGCTTGCGGCGGATCGGCGCCGGGTTGCATGCCCCGCTCCGAGCGCAGGCCCTTGGTAGCGGTAGTGCGGGCCATCAGGCCCGCTTCATCTGTCGCGCGCCGCTCCGCGCGCCGCTCGCGGCGTCGCCGAGCCCGCTTCCGACGGGCGCCTTGCGCGGCACCCGGTTGCTGTTCTGCGGCGGGAAAGGAGGCGTTGGCAAGACGACCGTTGCAGCGGCCATCGCGCTCCGCCTGGCCCGCAAGTCGCCCGGCGAGAGGGTTCTCCTGCTGTCGACCGACCCGGCTCATTCGCTGGCGGACGTGCTCGCCGCATCCGTCTCGGATGTGCCGCGGCCCGTAGCGAGCGCTCCGTCCAACCTTGACGTCCGCGAGCTCGACGCCCCGGCAGCCCTTGCGGCAAGGCGCGCCGGGCTCGAAGCATCGCTGCAGGCGCTCGCAGACGCGTTGGGCAATGCCGTATGGACACCGTGATGAACCGCGGGCTGACCGAGCTCATCGACCTCGCGCCTCCCGGCATCGACGAGCTGTTGGGTGTGCTTTCCGTGCTGGAGGCGCGCCGCACGTATGACGCGGTCGTCGTGGATACCGCACCCACCGGGCACGCGCTCAGGCTGCTCGAAATGCCTGCGGTGGCGCGCGGTTGGGTGCAGGCGCTGCTGCGGGTACTGCTCAAGTATCGACGGATGGTCCGTCCGGGACCGCTCGCAGGGGATCTCGTCGAGCTGTCCCGGCAGGTTCGCACGCTGCAGGATCTGCTGCGCGACCGCGCCGCGACCCGTTTCATCGCCGTCGCTCGCGCCGCGGAGCTTCCGCGCCTCGAAACCGCGAGGCTCCTGGTCCGGCTGCGCCGGCTCCGCGTCCCGACGCCGATCGTCGTCGTCAATGCGCTCACGTTGAATCCGGGGCGATGCTCCCGTTGCCGCGCGACCCATGCTGCCGAGCGTCGAGAGATGGCACGGATGGGTCGCCTGTGCCGCGAGCACCGCTGCGCTATCATCCAGGCGCCGCTCGCCGTGCCGCCGCCGCGGGGCATCACGGAACTGGAGCGCTGGGGGCGGACCTGGATCGCATGAAACCAACGGGGACCTACGTCTACTGCCTCGTCGCCGCCGCGCGGCGGCCAGCGTCGAAGCGGGCGCGCGGCCTCGCCGGCGCCGGTCCCGTGAGGCTCATTGATCAGGGCGGCGCCGGAGGCCGCCTGAAGAAGTGGCTGGTCGTCGCCGACGTGCCGCTCGATCGGTATGGCGAGTCGGCGATCAACTCCAGGCTCTCGGACCTCGAATGGGTATCGCGTGCCGCTGTCGCGCACGAAGCCGTCGTCGAGTCATTCATCGGCGCTGCCGCGCTCGTGCCCATGAAGCTGTTCACGATCTTCACCGACGACGCGCGCGCCGTGGAGCAGCTCAACGCGCAGAAGGAACGCATCGACGAAGCGGTGAAACACGTGCGGGGGCGAATCGAGCTCGGTGTGCGTGTCACGCTGGCCCGGCAGCGGACAGGGGCGCGGTCAACGGAACGAGCTGGTTCTGGCGCCGCCTACCTTGCAGGCAAGAAGACACAGCGCGATCGCGCGGCCGAGCTCGCGGTCAACGCACAGGCGGTGGTTGCCGAGATGTACGACGACCTGTCGCGGCTGGCGGCCGACGCCGTGCGCAGGGCCGCGACCGAGATTACAGTCCGTGACGGTCCTCTGCTGCTCGACGCGGCCTTTCTCGTGCCGCGTCCGCGCGCAGCGCGCTTCCGCAGCACCGTGGCGCGCAAGGCAAAAACGCTCATACGCGACGGTTATCGCGTGACGCTTACTGGGCCCCTGGCCTCCTTACAGCTTCGTGAGAGACTAGAAAAATGCCCCGCAAGCTTCGATCGCGCGCTGTGGCGGACGCTGTGCTCGACGCGCCGGACGCGAGCCTGCTCGACCTGCTGGACCGCGTGCTGACGAAGGGCGTCGTGGCCTCCGGCGACGTGACGCTGGGCGTCGCCGGCGTCGACCTCATCTACCTGCGCCTCTCGGCTCTCCTCTGTGCAACCGATCGCGTGATGCCATCGCCGCCACGACGACGCGCCCGGACGAAGCGGTGAAAAGACGGGTGAAGAAGCCGCGCGCGCGGTCAACCACAGGTGCGCGCAACCGCCGCGCGGGCTTGCCCTCCGAAGCTCGCCCGAAGGGCGAGCGGAGGAGGGTCGAAGCCGTCCCTGTCACCGACGCCGAGTTGCGGAAGCTGAGGCGCGAGCTCGAGCGCCGCCTGCGAAAGCCCGACGCGGCGGCCGCGACGCGTCCGCGGGCGAGCCGTCCTCGGCCGCCCGCCAGGTGGAATCCGGAACCCGAGGACGTGCAGAAGTCGGTCGCTCAGCTCGTGCTGACAATCGTCGAGTTCCTGCGCAAGCTGATGGAGCGGCAGGCGATTCGCCGGATGGAGCAGAAGACGCTCACCGACGCCGAAGTGGAGGCGGTTGGGCTGGCGCTGATGCAGCTTGAAAAAACGGTGCGGGACATCGGCAAGCGCTTCGGCCTCGAGCCCGAGGACCTGAATCTCGACCTCGGGCCCATCAAGCTGGTTTGAACTGGCGGCTGATCTCGAGATTCAGTCGACTCGCGCGCAGCTGCGCGCGATCCAGCCCGTCAGCTCGAGCGCGCCGACGAGAGCGGCGTTCAGCGCGCGCTGGACGACTCGAGCGGCGAGCGTTGGTTAGCTTACAAGCGGCGTTCGCCGCAGGCGCAGCGCGTTCGCGATCACCGAGACCGAGCTGAACGTCATCGCGGCGCTGGCCACGACCGGGCTCAGGAGAATCCCGGAAAACGGATACAGCACGCCCGCCGCAATCGGTACACCGAGCACGTTGTAGACGAAGGCAAAAAACAGGTTCTGGCGGATGTTCCGCATCGTCGCGCGGCTCAGTCGTCGCGCTCGCACGATGCCGCGAAGGTCGCCCTTCACCAGCGTGACACCAGCACTCTCCATGGCCACGTCGGTGCCGGTGCCCATGGCGATGCCGACATCCGCCTGTGCCAGTGCTGGCGCATCGTTGATGCCGTCGCCGGCCATGGCCACGCGCTCACCGGCGCCCTGGAACCTCTTGACGACCGCCGCCTTCCCGTCGGGCAGCACGTCGGCTTCGACGCGGTCGATTCCGAGCGATCGCGCCACGGCCTCCGCGGTCGTGCGATTGTCGCCGGTCAGCATCACGACCTTCACGCACTCGGCATGCAGCGCCGCGATGGCCTCCTGCGCGGTCGGCTTGATCGGATCGGCCACGCCCAGCAGTCCTGCCGGCCTGCCGTCCACGGCCACGAGAACGACGGTCTGTCCCTGCTTCCGGAGTGTCTCGGCGCGTCCGCTCCAGTCACCGGGATCGATGCCCTGCTCGTCGAAATACTTGGGGTTGCCGACCAGCACGCGATGCCCGTCGACCATGCCGGTGACGCCCTTGCCCGTCGCGGACTCGAAGCGGTCGACGGCCGTGAGCGCGATGTTCCAATCGTGCGCGCCGGCGACGATCGCGCCAGCCAACGGATGCTCGCTGACGCTCTCGAGGCTTGCCGCCAGGCGCAACAGGGCCCCTTCCTCGATGCCTGAGGCAGAGTCCACCGTCAGCAGCCGCGGCTTGCCCTCGGTGACGGTTCCGGTCTTGTCGATGACGAGCGTCGAGACGCCTTCCAGGACTTCGAGCGCTTCCGCTTCTCGAACGAGGACGCCCAGTTCGGCGCCGCGACCGGTGCCGACCATGATCGACATTGGCGTCGCCAGCCCGAGGGCGCACGGGCATGCGATGATCAGGACCGCGACGGCATTGACCAGTGCGTGAGCAAACCGGGGCTCGGGGCCGAAGGCGGCCCACGCGACGAACGTGACGAGCGCGACCACGACCACGATCGGCACGAACCAGCTCGCCACGACGTCCGCGAGCCGTTGAATGGGCGCTCGCGACCGTTGTGCCTCGCCGACGAGTTTCACGATGCGCGCGAGCAGCGTATCGCTGCCGACGCGCTCGGCGCGCAAGACGAACGTTCCCGTCCCGTTGACCGTGCCACCCGTGACCCTTGCGCCGCCGCTTTTCTCGACCGGGATCGACTCACCTGTCACCATCGATTCGTCGACCGTCGTCGACCCGTCGACGACGATGCCGTCGACTGGAACCCGTTCTCCGGGACGAACGCGAAGCAGGTCGCCGACTCGCACGGCTTCGAGAGGCACATCGCGCTCGACACCGTCCTCGATCCTCCGCGCGGTTTGTGGCGCCAGGCCGAGCAGGTTTCTGATCGCGGCGCTCGTCCGGCTGCGCGCGCGCAACTCCAGCACCTGTCCAAGGAGAACGAGCACGACGATCACGGCCGAAGCCTCGAAGTAGACCGCGACCTGGCCGCCGTCGCGAAACGAGGGCGGAAAGATTTGAGGTGCGAGCGTCGCCGCGACACTGTAGGTGTACGCGGCGCCGACACCGAGCGCGATCAGCGTGAACATGTTCGGATAGCGGTTCACGATCGACGCCCACCCGCGCTGGAAGAACGGCGCTCCACCCCAGAGGACGACTGGTGTCGCCAGGATCATCTGGCCCCACGCGACCGTTCGATGGCCGAGCGCATGCATCAGCGGCTGGCCCGGGATGAAATCCGCGATCATCACCACGAGCATCGGCGCGACGAGCGCGAGCGAGATCCAGAACCGCCGCGACATCGCGTCGAGTTCCGGGTTCCTCTCTTCGACACCGGTATCGACCGTGGGCTCGAGCGCCATCCCGCATTTCGGGCACGTGCCGGGTCCGATCTGGCGCACCTCGGGGTGCATCGGGCACGTGTACTCGACGTCAGTTGGCAGGGCCGCCGCCGCGGCGGCGCGCCGCTCGGCGTCGAGGAATTGTTCCGGGTCGGCCTTGAACTGCTCGAGACAGGATTCGGCACAGAAGTAGTAGGTCTGTCCCCGGTAGTCGACCGTGCCGACGGAGTCGGCCGGCGAGATCGTCATCCCGCAGACCGGGTCGACGACTTCCTCTGGCGGCGGTTGCACGTGGGCGCTCATCACGCGTCTCTGCTCCATCAGACCACAGGCATCGCGGATGCGGTTCGCGGATGCGGTTCGTTGACACGGCAGCAGGCCGGGGCGTACACTGCGACCCGTCCGTTAATTTTCAATATTCAAACTCAATGTTTGGACTACTGGAACTGGCGCTCGGGTCCATGTTGGCCGCAACTTACGGCCAGCTGCCAGCGACCACCCCTCCGCAGGCCGCCCAGGCGCCCTCAAGCGCACCGGCGGCGGCACCCGCCACCGGACTTTGTCCGGCTACATGGATTTCCACCTGAATCGGCCGACGGATGGCACCCCGGCGATCCTCGATTTCCATCGTTTCGTCCTGCTCTTCACGCACAGCTTTTCCGATCGTCGTGAGGTTCGTCGGCGAGCTCGAGCTCGAGCACGCGGTCGTCGAAGGCCTCGAGGAGGGCGGCGAGCTCGAGCTCGAGCAGGCGTACCTCGACTTCCTCGTGCGCCCGGCGCTGAACTTCCGCGCCGGGATGCTGCTCGTCCCGGTCGGCATCATCAACGAGCGTCACGAGCCGCCGGTCTTCCACGGCGTCGAGCGGCCGTTCGTCGACACCGTCATCGTGCCGACGACGTGGTTCGAGGCGGGCGCGGGGATTCACGGGACGTTCGGGCGCGGCTTTCGGTATCGCGCGTACGCCATGGCGCCCCTCGACGCGACCCAGTTCAGCGCCGAGGAGGGCCTGCAGGGAGCGGCGCAGCACGGGAGCGAAGCCGTCGTTCGCAACGTCGCGGTGACAGGACGTCTCGAATACGTCGGCACGCGAGGGCTGCAGACCGGCGTCAGCTTCTGGTCGGGCGATACCGGGTTCAACGTCCCGCGGATCAAGACCTCGGTTGGCCTCTACGAGTTCGACGGCCGCTTCTCACGTGGACGGCTCGAAGCGCGCGGCCAGCTGGCGCACGTGTTCATCAATGGCGCCGGCGAGCTCAACGACGCGATGGGACGCCTGACCGGCATCAATCCGAACATTGCCGAGCAGCTGTTCGGCGTGTACGGGGAGGTCGCCTACCGATTCCTGCCGGCCAGCCTGCCGCATGACGCGGCGGTGTTCGTGCGCTACGAGAATTTCGACACGCAGTTCAAGATGCCCGCGGGGTCCCTGCCGCTTCCGCAGTTCGATCGGGACGCCTGGGTCGTGGGCGCGACCTACTGGGTCGATCCCGACGTCGCAATCAAGTTCGACTATTCACACGTGCGGAGCGGGAGCGAGATCGTGCCGCCTCCGCGCTCGTTCAACGTCGGTCTGGGATGGTGGTTCTGAATCATGACTGGTCGGCTCGCCCTTGCCTTGGTGCTGGTTTCGGCAACTGCCGGCCAGGGTCAGCCCGCGGCCCAGCCGCGAGTGATCCACATCGCCGCCGAGCGGTTCGCCTTCACGCCGTCGGAAATTACCGTCGATGAGGGGTCGGTTGTCGAGCTGCGCCTGACGAGCGACGACACCGATCATGGCTTTCGCGTCCATGGCCTTGGCGATCCCAACGTCGCCATCCCGAAACGCGGGCGTGGTGATGTGCGCATCACCCTCGAGGCTACAGAGCCGGGCAACTATACGTTCGAGTGCTCCCACGTGTGCGGGGCCGGACATGGGTTCATGCGCGGCGTCATCCGCGTGAAGCCGCGATCGGGGGCGAAGTAGCCGTGAAGCGCGCAATCACTCTCGCCGCCGCCATCTGCCTCCTCGTCGCCGCGTCGGAACCGGCGCCGGCGCAAGTGAGCGGTCCGAGGTTCGGGGACCCGCTTCCGGGATTATCCCGGCGGAGTTCGAGCGGTTCCGCGTGGGGCTCGACGATTTCGTCGAGGTCGAGACAGCCGAGGAAGGCCTCGGCCCGGCCTTCAACGCCACGAGCTGCGCGGTCTGCCACAACGTGCCGGCGATTGGCGGAACGAGCCTCGTGTCGGAAGTGCGCGCGGCGTACCGGGATGAGTCCGGCCAGAATCCACAAGCTGACGGCTCCGGATGGCTCGGAGCTCGACACGCTCTTCCACCTGTTCTCGACGCCGTCGCACGCCTGTCAACCGGTGATGCCGCCCGAAGCCAACATCATCGCGCGCCGGGTGCCGATTCCCGTATTCGGCGCTGGACTCGTGGAAGCCATCGGCGATGAGACGCTGCTGGCGCTCGAAGATCCCGACGATCGCAACGCCGACGGCATCAGCGGCCGCGCCCCGCGCGTCGTCGACGTCGGCACCGGCCGGGTGCGGATCGGCCGGTTTGGCTGGAAAGCGCAGCACGCGACACTGCGCACCTTCAGCGCTGACGCGTATCGGAACGAGATGGGCATCACCAACGAACTGTTCCCGGACGAGGCGGCAGCCGGGGTGCCCGCGGCGCAGATGAAGCTCTGCGATCCCATACCCGATCCCGAGGACCTCACCGATGTCCGGACGCGGCTGGCCGCGATCGACAACTTCGAGGCGTTCATGAAGTTCCTGGCGCCGCCGCCGCGAGGCACGATCAGTCAGCCAGCGCGGGACGGCGAGCAGGTGTTCAACGCGATCGGATGTGGGGCGTGCCACGTCCCCGTCCTGCAAACCGCGCCGAACTCGCATCCGTTGTTTTCCCGCCAGCCGGTTCCGCTGTTCTCGGATCTGCTGCTGCACGACATGGGTACTGGCGACGACATCCCGCAGGCGTCCGCCCTGCCAAACGAGATTCGAACGCCGGCGCTTGTGGGGATTACGGGTCCGCCGTCCGCTGCTGCACGATGGCAGCGCCAGCACCGCCGAGGACGCGATCGGCCGTCACCGTGGCGAAGCGAACGGCGTCAGGCGCAGGTTCGAGCAGCTGACGCCGGCGCAGCGACAGCTCCTGGTGGCGTTTCTCAGAATCGCTCTAGCGGCCAGACGTGCCTCGACCTCGACGAGGACCTTCGACGCCGCGCGCGCGCCGATCGTCATCCGGCCCCCGCCGGCCTGGCGCAAGCGCACCGAATCGGCGGCCGCGTCGCGCGCCTCCACTTCGATGGCCTGCCCCGGCTTCAGCCCATTGCTTTCGATGAAACGCAGGAAGGCCGGATCCTGATCGGCGACGCGCGTCACCCGCAACGGCATGCCGAGCGGGCAGGTCAGCAGGCTTTCGTGGTGGCGCGGCGTGATCGTGCCTTCGGCGGTCGGAATCGGATCGCCGTGCGGATCGCGCGTCGGATGGCCGAGCATTCGGTCGATCCGCTCGATCAGGCGATCCGACACGACGTGTTCGAGCTGCTCTGCTTCTTCGTGGACTTCGTCCCAGCTCATGCCCAACACCTGCACGAGGAAGAGCTCGACGAGCCGGTGACGCCGCAGGACGAGCCCCGCGAGCTTTTCACCGGCCGCCGTGAGGCGAACGCCGCTGTAGGGTTCGTACTCCGCCAGGCCCGACTCGGCCAGCGCCTTCACCATCGTCGTCGCCGTGCCGGGCGTCACGTACAGCGCCGACGCCACCTGTCCCATCGAGACGAGCCGCGCGCCAGCCGGCAGCAGCGCCTGGCCCTGGTAGATCGCCTTCAGATAGTTCTCGACGGTGCTCGACGGGAGCATGCAGCGATATTATCCATTGAACGTATGCAGCTGCGGGATCGCATCGCGACGCCACGACGGCAAACGGCGTTACGTGCGCGGGCTCTTCGCCGACGATCGCGGATCGGTACGATCTCATCACCGTCGTGCTCTCGTACGGTCAGGATCGGCGTTGGAAGAAGCGCCTGCTCGATCTCGCGGCGCCGCCAGCCGGCGCAGCGGTACTCGACCTCGCGACGGGCACCGGCGACATCGCGCTGGCATTCGCGTCGCGCGGCGCGCGCGTGGTGGGCCTCGACATCACGCGTCGCATGATCGAGCTCGCGAAGCTCAAGACGCCGGCAGGCACGCCGGCGACGTTCCTGGTCGGCGACATGCTGGCGCTTCCGTTCGCGAACGGCTCGTTCGACATCGTGACGACCGGCTACGGCCTGCGCAATGTTCCCGATCTCGCGCGCGCGGTCGACGAGATCCTGCGGGTGCTGAAGCCGGGCGGCCAGGCGCTGTCACTCGACTTCAACCGCCCGGCGAACGCCTTCGTGCGCACCGTGCTACCTGTGGTATCTCACGGCCGTCGGTGGCGCCCTGGGCTGGCTGCTGCACCGCGACCCGGATACGTATCGCTACATCCCGGCTTCGATTCGCCAGTATCCGGGCGCAGGCCTGGTCGGTCGGTTGATGCAGGACCGCGGCTTCACGCGCGCGCGCTACGACCCGGTGCTGGGCGGGTTGATGGCGATCCACCACGCGGTCAAGTGAGGCGTGAAATTCGAAAAAGATTTAGGATTTCAGATTTAAGATTTCGACGGTCGAATGATGGAAGTCGACACGTCAGGCTGGTCGGGTGAAGGCACATTCACCCAGGTCCTGATTGACCGCTTGCAGCAGGTCGACGGCGTGGCGTTCGTGCGCGTGGAGGACGCGCCTGCCAGCCGGTCCGAGGCCGACTACAACTTCGTCAGCAATGAGGTCTTCGTCCGCTTCTCGACGAAGGATCGTGAAGAGCGGACGACGCGGTTCGGATTCCTGCCTGCCCGGCGGGTCGTGCAGGAGAAAACCATGTCCGTGAGCGGGCTGGAGCAGGCCCTCGCGGCGATCGACGGCATCGGCCCTGCGGATTACTCCGACGATGGGATGATTCAGTACTTGCGGACGGAGCGCATCGTGCCGCCGTATCAAACGAAGGGATACAAGCTGGTGGAGCTGGTCAGGATATACGAGGCCAGTAAGTCATCAGTCAACAGTCCTAGTCTCAGTCGTGCGAGTGCGCCTGTTGACTGTACTGTCGACTGTTGACTGTTGACTATTCGTCCGAAACTTCCGTTGTGCAGCAGTGCCATCCCGCGGCAGCGCCCGTGCACTTGTGTAAAGCGCGGCCTGTGCAGGCGTCCGGTTCGGCCATGAGCTTCGTGACGTCCCTGCTTCAGGCGATCGTGCGCCTGGATGGCGAGGCGGTCGTCCTGCACGTGGGCGAGAAGCCGTACGTCGTGACGCCGACCGAACAGGTCGACCTCGCCACGAAGGGGCTGACGATCGACGCCGCGACCGGCATCCTGGACCAGCTGCTGCCGATCGAACCCCAGAACGCGCTCGAGGAGTTCGGCGCGGTCCAGTACCAGATGCCGCCGATCGCGGAGCTGCCGGGCGAGCACTTCACCATCGTGGCGGCGCGCGGCGGCGACGACATCTGGGTCGAGATCCGGCGGCGGCAGGTGCCCGACGAGGACCGGGTGCCGCTCGAACTGTTTGCGCCGACGCCTCAGCCGGCTGATTCACCCGAGCCGGCACCGCCGCCTCCGGTGAGAGCTTCGTCAAGCCGCAAGATGATGCCGCCCGCCCTCGAGCGCGCCGAGGCGACGGCGCCCCGAGCGCGTGCGGCGATCAGCGCCCGACCGCGTGCCGCCGGCGGCACCGGTGAATCCGCCCGCCACCGACGCCGGTGGCGAGAGTCGCAGCCGAGCCGCCGGCACGCACCGCCGGAGCCGGCGCCCGCGCCCGCAGCCGTGGTGCCGCTGACGCGCAGTCCGATCCGGGGCGACGTGCCGCCGCCGCTCGCCGACGCGAATTCAGCCAGCCTCGAGCGCGTGCTTCGCCAGGCGGCGGCGCGCGGCGCGTCGATGCTGTACCTGTCGTCCGGCGCGCGGCCGTCGATTCGCGTCGACGGCGACATCGAAACGCTCGACGGCGCGCCGGTCCTCGGCCCGAACGAAGTCGAATCGCTGCTGCTCACGCTGATGCCGGAGCGCGACGCGGAGGCGCTGCGGACGGGTGCGGTCAGCGAGTGGATCTGCGAGATCGCCGACCTCGGGCGCGTGCGCTGCATGACGTTCCGCGACATGCGGGGCCCGGGCGGCGTGTTCCGCCTGATGCGGCCGCGCGGCATCTCGGCCGAGCAACTCGGACTGTCGCGCGGGATCCAGGGGCTCGCGCTCGAACCGGACGGCCTGGTGCTCGTGGCCGGTCCGCGATCGAGCGGCAAGCGGACGCTCATCTCCGCGTTCGTCGATCTCATCAACAAGCGGCGGCGCGACCACGTCATCACGATCGAGAGCGAAATCAGCGTCATCCACGATCGCGTCGGGGCGCTGATCAGCCAGCGCGAGGTTCGCGGCGGCGCGGACGAGATGCTGGCCGAGGCCCGGGCGGCGCTCCGCGAGGATCCAGACGTCCTCGTGCTCGAGAACGTGCGCACGCCCGACCTGATGCATCTCGCGCTCGACGCCGCGGCCAGGGGCCACCTCGTCATCGGCGGGCTCGCCGGCCTCCAGCGCCGGCGACGCGATCGACCGCATCATCGATCTGCATCCAGCGGAGTCGCAGCGCACAGGTGCAGCTGTCGCTGGCCCATGGCCTGCGCGGCGTCGTGGCGCAGGTGCTCCTGAAGAAGATCGGCGGCGGGCGGGTCGCGGCGCGCGAAGTGCTCCTCAATACGCCGGCCGTGCGCAGCGTGCTGGCCGAGGGAAAGACGTCGCAGCTCCCGCTGGCCATCGAAGGCGGACGCGCGCACGGCATGACGCCGCTGAACGATGCGCTGGTCGGATTCGTGCAGAGCGGCGCCGTCGACGTGCGCGAAGCGTACCGGCATGCCGCCGACCGCCCGGGTTCCTCGCGCTCCTGAAGCGGCAGGGGCTCGACACGTCAGCGCTCGAGAGATACGCGTACAGCCAGTCCCTCCTTTGTGTCCTTTGCGTCCTTGTGGTGAACCTTACTTTTCCACGAGCGGCTCCAGCTCCTCGAGCACGAACGCGAGCACATCCTCTTCGGTCACGTCGCGAACCGGTCCTTCGCCAATCGGCCGCTCGTGCTCGATGATGCGCCGGCCGCGGGCGCGGCAGCTGTGGCCCAGGATCACCGGCTGCTCGCCGGACGTGTCGAGCAACAATTCGATGTAGTCGTCGGCGGATTGCTCGGAAGCGAGCCGCACGCTGCCGGACGGCGTGAAGACGCCGAACGCGAATCCCTGCACCTTCAACGCGTTCGCCACCTGGCGAACGAGCGGCACGGCAACCGTCTCGAGAAAGGCGGCGTACTCCCGGGACGCCTCGTCGGAGCGCGCCCGCCGCTCGGCGGCGGCCCGCTTCGCACGGTCGACCGTCTCGGTGACGCGGCGCCTGACGTCGGAGATTTCCATCAGATCACTCCCTTGGCGCGCAGCGCGTCCAGATCGGCCGGCGGCGACGCCGGCGTCCCCGGTGAGCACGGCCGCGGTGTGCTGGCCGAGGGTGGGCGGAGGCGTCCGGATCGACGCCGCCGTGTCGGACAGCTTCAGCGGCGTGCCGAGCACTCGCATCGCGCCCACGGTCGGATGCTGGAGCTCGGCGACCATGCGCGCGCGCCGCGATCTGCGGGTCGGAAAACAGCTCGTGCAGATCGCGCACCGATCCGCACGGGACCCCGGCCGCCGTGAGCCGCTCGATCCAGTACGCGCGCGGCTCGGCGCCGAGCCGCGCCGCCACGAGCGGCCTCAACTGGTCGTAGGCGAGGACGCGCTGCCGGTTGGTGGCGAACCGCTCGTCTTCGGCGATTCCCGCCACGGCACAGAAGCGGCGCCACTGATCGTCGTTGCCGACCGCCAGCACGAACTCGCCATCGGACGCGGAAAACGTTTCGTAGGGCACGATCGTCGGGTGGCGGTTGCCGAGCCGGCCCGGCGGCGTGCCGGTCGCGAAGTAGATCCCGGCCTGGTAGCTCAGGAGCGCGGCCACCGAGTCGAGCATCGCGATGTCGACCGCCTGTCCGCGGCCGGTTCGCTCGCGCGCAAAGAGCGCCGCGGTGATGGCCTGTGCGGCGAACATGCCCGACACGATATCCGCGATGGCGACGCCGAGGCGGTAACGGCGGACCGTCGCCGCTGCCCGTGATGCTCATCAAGCCGCCTTCTCCCTGCATGACCGCGTCGTAACCGGCCTCTCGGCGCCGCGGGCCCGGTGTGGCCGAACCCGGAGATCGAGCAGTAGACGAGCCGCGGGTGCCGCGCGCTCAATCGACGCATAGTCGAAGCCGAGCTTGGTCAGCGTGCCGGGCCTGAAGTTCTCGACGAGCACGTCGGCGCGAGCGATCGAGCCGCTCGAGCACGGCCCGCCCTTCAGGCTGCTTGAAATCGAGCGTGACGCTCTCCTTGTTGCGGTTGATGCTCAGGAAATACGCGCTCTCGCCCGACTGGAACGGCGGACCCCAACCTCGTGTGTCGTCTCCCTTGCCCGGCTGTTCGATCTTGATGACTCGCGCGCCGAGGTCGGCCAGGAGCATGGTGCAGTACGGTCCCGAGAGCACGCGGGTCAGGTCGAGGACGGTGATACCTTGAAGGGGAGTCATATATGGCGTGATGGATCGCGCTCGATCGTCGTGTTTGCCGGCAGCGCCTGAACGAGCTGCGAGAAGGTGAAGGAGTTTCTTTCACGCGCCGGCGCCACGTTCACCGTGATGAACGTCGACGAGGACGATCGCGCCTACGATGCGCTCCTTGCCCGCGGCCTGCGCTCGGTTCCGGTCACCATCGTCGGCGACCGCGTGATTCGCGGCTACGATCCGGCGGCGCTCGAGCAGGCGCTCGCCGCGCAGGAATAATATACTCACCCGGCCTTGACGCTTGCGGCCTCGCCGACGCTCGCGCGGATTCCGGCTGGCGACTTCCTCATGGGCGCCGCCGACGCCAGCGAGGACGAGCGTCCCGTCCACCGCGTGCACGTCGGCGAATTCTTCATCGGCCGCTTTCCCGTCACCCAGGACGAGTACGCGCGCTTCGTCCGCGCGACCGGGCTACCAGCCGCCGGAGGTACGAGAACCGCCGCTCATCGCGAGCGACAACGATGAGCTGTTCCGCGATCTGGCCGCGCCCTACGCGTGGCGCGATGGAGCGCCGCCCGACGGCCACGGCAGTCATCCGGTCGTCCTGGTGAAGTACGAGGATGCGCGCGGCGTACTGTCGATGGCTGACTGAGGCGATCGGACAGGTGGTGCGCGCTGCCGACCGAGGCCGAATGGGAAAAGGCGGCCCGCGGCGGGATCGCAGGGTTCAGGTACCCGTGGGGCAACGAGATCGATCCGTCCCGCGGCAACTTCCTCGCCGATCCCGCGTCCAAACGCCAGCGCGGGACGCGGCCGACCGGGACGTATCCCCCGAATGCGATACGGGCTCTACGACATGGCGGGGAACGTCTGGGAATGGGTGTCCGATTGGTACGGCCGCGACTACTATGCGGCCGGCGAAGCGCGTCGATCCGAAGGGTCCCGCATCGGGAACGCTCCGGATCGTGCGCGGCGGCGCGTGGGTGAACGACGACGTGTCGATGCTGCGGTGCGCCTACCGGCACAAGGTGCCGCCGGATACTTACGCATACAGTATAGGGTTCAGGATCGTATGCTCCGAAACATGATCGGCCTGGTGCTTTCAGCGACGCTCGCGATTGCCATTCCCGCCGCCGCGCAGGAACCTTCGTCCCCGTCCGTGCCGATGATCGTCACGACCGGTGAGGCGGTCGTCCGGCGCGCGCCGGACCGCGCGTTTCTCGTCGCCGCCGTCGAGACGCGCGCCAAAGATCCGAAAGAGGCGCAGTCACAGAACGCCAAGGCGATGACCGCCGTACAGGCGCGCGTGACCGGTTTGGGGATTCCAAAGGACGCCGTCCGAACCCTCGGATACAACATCCAGCAGGAATTCGACTTCGTGAACGGCCGACGCGTGCCGCGTGGATACGTCGCTCGAAATGCGGTGGAGGTGCGCGTCGACGCGCTCGAGCGGCTCGGCGAGCTGCTCGACGCCGTCGTCCAGGCCGGCGCCACCGATGTCAGCGGCGTTCGATTCGACCTGCGCGACCGTGCCGGCGCCGAACGCGAGGCGCTGCGCCAGGCCGTGGCCGATGCCCGCGCCCGCGCTGAAGCGGCGGCATCCGGGCGTCGGCAGGACGATCGATCGCGTGCTGCGCATCGACGACACGCGGCGCGAAGTGCCACGGCCCATGCCAATGGCCATGATGGCGCGTGACGCGGCGTCGGCCGACGTGGCCACGCCGGTCGAGCCGGGTGAGATCGAAATCCGCGCGCAGGCGACGCTGACCGTCTCGATCAAATGACGACCGCCGACTACGCGCGCGCCCGGCGCCTCTTGATGCGGCGCGATCCCGTGCTTGCCGTCACGATTCGCCGGATCGGCGCGTGCGGGATGGCGTCGCGCCTCCTCACCGACCATCTGACGACGCTCGTTCGAGCGATCGTGGGACAGCAGCTGTCGTCGAAGGCGGCGGCGACCATCTTCGGCCGGCTGCGCGCCCTTTTTCCGGACGGACAGATCACGGTTGACGGCCTCCAGGCGCTGGATGACGCGGCCCTGCGCGGCGTCGGCTTGAGTTCGCAGAAGCTGGCTTACCTTCGAGACCTTTCCGCGCGCATCGCGGATGGCCGGCTGCTGCTCGACGAGCTCGACGAGTTGTCGGACGAGCAGGTGATCGAGCGGCTGACGGCGGTCAAGGGCTTCGGCCGGTGGACCGCCGAGATGTTCCTGATGTTCCGGCTGCAGCGGCCGGACGTCCTGCCGGTCGGCGACCTCGGCATCTGCACGGCCGTTCAGCGGATCTATCGACTGCGGCAACGGCCGAAGCCGAAGCGGCTGATCAAGATCGGCGAGGCCTGGCGGCCGTATCGGTCCATTGCGTGCTGGTATCTGTGGGAGAGCCTGCAAGACGCGGGACTCGGGGCTCGGCGGAGCTCGGACGGAGTCAGGCCTTCACCCACAAAAGGACGAAGCCTGCGACGATTGCCATCAACGTCCCGCGCTCGCTGAACAGGGTTTCTCGCCAGCTGAAAGCGGGGGCCGCCGGGCTCCCGCTGCGGCTGCGGCGGTCGCGGAATCCATCGCGGGACCGCGTCATGTAGTCGCGGTACGGCTGCCCGAGCCTTTCGGCGAGCAGCTGCTCTTCCCACCGAACGATCGCGTGATATTCGAGCGCCAGCAGGAGTGCGATTGGAGCGGCCAGCCAGGGCAGCTGCGCAACCAGGGCGAGGCCGATCCACAGCGCCGCGTTCCCGATGTACAGCGGGTTGCGCACCCACCTGAAGGGCCCGGACGCGACGAGCGGCCCAAGGCGATCCGTGCGCGTCCGCGAAATCGTCCCGATGTGCCTCACCGCGGTCAGGCGGAGCAATTCTCCGAAGATGACTGTCAGCAGCGCCGAGCCACACCAGGGCTACGGACGAGCTGGCGGGCGGGAGAATGATGAGAGCGAGGGCGATGGGAAGCGGGATAACCGTCCGGTGCCTGAACAGCCATCCGCCGACGCGGGTGAGCATCGAAGAGTGGATTGTAGCTGGAGGCTGGAGTCGGAGGCTGGAGGCCGGGGACTGCGAGACTGGAGTACTGCGAACTTCCAGCCTCTAGCCTCCAGCCCCGACGGTTATAATTCGGACTACTAAGGTCGCATATCGGTCATGTCGTTGCCTGCCTCAGCCTCGGCCCCCGTCCCGGGCCGCTTCCTCGGTTCTCGACCTCATCGGCAGCACGCCGCTCGTCCGGCTGCCGCATTTCGAGCGGAGACGCCGGGCGTCGAGCTCTACGCGAAGGCCGAGTGGCAGAATCCGGGCGGATCGGTGAAGGATCGGGCGGCCGCCCGCATGATCCTGGATGGCGAAGCGCGGGCGCGCTGCGGCCGGGGCTGACGATCGTCGACGCGACGTCGGGGAACACCGGCATCGCCTACGCGATGGTCGGCGCCGCGCGCGGTTACAAGGTCAAGCTGTTCCTGCCCGAGAATGCGAGCCCGGAGCGGAAGCTGATCCTGCGGGCCTTCGGCGCCGAGCTGGTGCTGACCGATCCGCTCGAAGGGACCGACGGTGCGATCCGCGAGGTGCGCAGGACTCGTCGCCGAGCACCCGGAGCAGTATTTCTACCCGGACCAGTACAGCAACGATTCGAACTGGCGCGCGCACTTCGACACGACCGGCCCCGAGATCATCGAGCAGACCGGCGGGCGGCTGACGCATTTCGTCGCCGGGCTGGGCACCAGCGGGACGTTCATGGGCACCGGCCGGGCGCTGCGGCGGTTCAATCCGGCAATCAAGCTGATTTCGTTTCAGCCCGACTCGCCGTTTCACGGCCTCGAAGGGCTGAAGCACATGGCGACGGCGATCGTGCCGGCGATTTACGATCCGACGCTGGCCGACGAGGACCTGCGCGTCAGCACCGAAGAGGCGCATCACGATGGTGCGGCGGCTCGCGCGCGAAGAGGGTCTGCTGGTCGGCATTTCGTCGGGCGCGGCGCTGGCGGCGGCGCTCCAGGTCGCGCGCCGCCTGCGCGAAGGGCGTGGTCGTGACGGTGTTTCCGGACGGCGCGGAGAAGTACCTGTCCGAGTCGTTCTGGACGGCCGACGAATGACCAGGCGACGTCGACGCGACTTGGCGCCGGCGTGGACGCGGCGATTCGGCGCCACGGCGAGGAGACGTTATCCGCACGAGTGCTGCGGCGCGCTCGTCGGCAGCGGCGGCCGCGTGACGCACGCCGTGCCGCTGCCGAACACGACCGAAGAGGGACCGCGCCGCCGATTCCTGGTGCGGCCGTCGGACTATCGGCTGGCGGAGCAGCGGGCGGCGCGAGCTGGGCGGCGAGCTGCTCGGGTTCTACCACTCGCATCCCGATCATCCGGCGCGGCCGTCGCAGTTCGATCTCGATCACGCGTGGCCGACGTTCGCGTACGTGATCGTCTCGGTCATGGCCGGCGCGCGCGCGCGACATGACCGTGTGGTTTCTGAAGGAAGACCGATCCAGTTTCGATGAGGGCGAGCTGCATGGCGACGAAAATCCTGATTCCAACACCGCTCCGGCCGTACACGGATAAGAAGGACGCGGTCGAGGCCGACGGCGCGACCGTCGGCGAGCTGCTGGCCGACCTGACGACGCAGGCACGCGGCCTGAAGGCGCACCTGTACAACGAGCAGGGCAAGCTGCGCAGCTTCGTCAACGTGTACTTGAACGACGAAGACATCCGCTACCTGCAGAAGGAGCAGACGCCGGTGTCGGCGGGCGACACGATCAGCATCATCCCGTCGGTCGCCGGCGGCGCCGACCAGCACGACGCAGGTCGTCGAGTGTCCGGCTTCAGGCCGACAGACCGACAGCCGACGACTTCCCGAGCTCACCAACGACGAGATCAAGCGCTACAGCCGCCATCTGATCATGCCGGAGGTCGGCATCGACGGTCAGCGGAAGCTGAAGGCCGGCAGCGTGCTGTGCATCGGCGCCGGCGGGCTCGGCTCGCCGGCCGCGATGTACCTGGCGGCGGCCGGCGTCGGCACGAATCGGCCTCGTCGACTTCGACGTCGTCGACTTCAGCAATCTGCAGCGGCAGATCATTCACGGCACGCCGGACGTCGGCCGCTCGAAGCTGGCGTCGGCGAAGGACCGGCTGCAGGCGCATCAATCCGCACATCGAGGTCGAGACCTACGAGACCGCGCTGTCGTCCGAGAACGCGCTGCGAGCTGTTCGAGCCGTACGACGTCATCCTCGACGGCACCGACAACTTCCCGACGCGCTATCTGACCAACGACGCGTGCGTGCTGCTCGGCAAGCCGAACGCCTACGGCAGCATCTTCCGGTTCGAAGGGCAGGCGTCGGTGTTCGCGACGAAGGACGGCCCGTGCTATCGCTGCCTCTATCCCGAACCGCCGCCGCCCGGCCTCGTGCCGAGCTGCGCCGAAGGCGGCGTGCTGGGCGTGCTGCCCGGCGTGATCGGCGTCATCCAGGCGACCGAGGCGATCAAGCTGATCACCGGCATCGGCGAGCCGCTGATCGGCCGGTTCCTGATCTACGACGCGCTGCGGATGCGGTTCCGCGAGCTGAAGCTGCAAGAAGGATCCGGACTGCCCGGTGTGCGGCACGCATCCGACGGTGACCAAGCTCATCGACTACGAACAGTTCTGCGGCATCCATCCTGCCGCGCCGGAGCCACCACCGTGACCGCTCCGCAAACGCGTCCGAAATCACGTCGGTCGAGCTGAAGCAGCGGCTCGACCGCGGCGACAAGCTGACGCTCGTCGACGTCCGCGAGCCGAACGAGTACCAGATCAACCGCATTCCCGGGGACCGTGCTCATCCCGCTGGGCGAGATCCCGCGCCGCTATGCCGAGCTCGACCCGGACGACGAGATCGTCGTCCACTGCAAGATGGGCGGCACGAAGCGCCAAGGCGGCCGATTTCCTGCGATCGGTCGGGTTCAAGCGGGTGCTGAACCTCAAGGGCGGCATCCTCGACTGGATCGACAAGGTCGATCCGAGCCAGCCCAAATACTGAAAGTCGTGAGTGCGGCCTATCAGGCTCGCGATGTTAATATAGGACCGGCTGGTCGGATATGTTGAGACTTTCGAAGAAGGCGGATTACGCGCTGATGGCCATGAAGCATCTGGCCCTGCGCGGCGACCGCGGATCGTCGAGCGCCCGCGAGATCGCCGAGCAGTACGACATCCCGATCGAGCTGCTGGCGAAGGTGCTGCAGCGGCTGGTCCGGCGCGGCCTGCTGGCGTCGCATCAGGGCACGCGGGGCGGGTATCAGCTGGCGCGGGTGCCGGCCAGATTTCGGTGGCCGACGTGATCCAGGCGATCGACGGCCCGGTGACGGTGACGGCGTGCTCGACCGACGAAGGCACCTGCGAGCAGTTCGCGAAGTGCAACGTGCGCGATCCGCTCTGGCGGGTGCGCGAGCGGATTCTGGCGGCGCTCGGCGAGTGCACGATCGCCGAGCTGGCGGCCGATATGCCGCCGGTGCCGTCGACGCGCACGCGGCGGTGTTGCACACGCATTTGTGACGTCGCTGACCGGCTCAGACGATCGGCGAGGGCGAGCGTCAGGACGGACCGCAGGCGTCGGCGAGGAACAAACGATGGCCATCAAGCTGCCGATCTACATGGACTACCACGCGACGACGCCGGTCGATCCGCGCGTCGTCGAGGCGATGCTGCCGTACTTCACCGAGCACTTCGGCAACGCGGCGAGCCGCAACCATCCGTTCGGCTGGGAGGCCGAGGAGGCGGTCGAGAAGGCGCGCAAGCAGGTCGCCGATCTGATCGGCGCGAACGCGAAGGAAATCGTCTTCACGAGCGGCGCGACCGAGTCGGACAACCTCGCGATCAAGGGCGTCGCCGAGATGTACCGCGAGAAGGGCAACCACATCATCACGTGCGTGACCGAGCACAAGGCGGTCATCGACACGTGCAAGCGGCTCGAGAAGGAAGGCTACCGGGTCACGTACCTGCCGGTGCAGAAGGACGGCCTGATCAGCCTCGACGATCTGCGAGCGCGCGATCACCGACAAGACGATTCTCATCACGATCATGACCGCCAACAACGAGATCGGCGTCGTCCAGCCGATCGCCGAGATCGGCGCGATCGCGAAGGAGAAGGGCATCCTGTTCCACACCGACGCCGTGCAGGCGGTCGGCAAGATTCCGTTCAACGTCAACGAGCTCAAGGTCGACCTGGCGTCGATCAGCGCGCACAAGATGTACGGGCCGAAGGGCGTCGGCGCGCTCTACGTGCGGCGCCGCAATCCGCGCGTGCTGCTCGCGCCGCATCATCGACGGCGGCGGCCACGAGCGCGGCATGCGCTCGGGCACGCTGAACGTGCCCGGGCATCGTCGGGTTCGGCAAGGCGGCCGAGCTGTGCCGGCTGGAGATGGCGGCCGACACCGAGCGGCTGCAGCGCGCTGCGCGAACGGCTCGAACGAGAAGCTGCACGAGGGGCTCGACGAGATCTACATCAACGGCATCGATGGAGCACCGGCTGCCGCACAACCTGAACATCAGCTTCGCCTACGTCGAGGGCGAGTCGCTGCTGATGGGCATCAACGACGTGGCGGTGTCGTCGGGCTCGGCGTGCACCTCGGCCAGCCTCGAGCCGTCCTACGTGCTGAAGGCGCTCGGCGCCGGCGACGATCTGGCGCACTCGTCGATCCGGTTCGGCCTCGGCCGCTGGACGACCGAGGAGGAGGTCGACTACGTGGCGGACAAGCTGATCACGGTCGTGACGCGGCTGCGCGAGATGTCGCCGCTCTACGAGCTGGCGAAGGAAGGCGTCGACCTGTCGACGATGCAGTGGGAAGTTCACTGAGCGCGATTGCAGATCTGGCGTGCGATTACGATCTTCGGATTTGTAGTGTCCGGCTTCAGCCGGACTTGTGAGGAGCAGACAATGGCTTATTCGAACAAGGTGATCGACCACTACGAGAACCCGCGCAACGTCGGGTCGCTGCCGAAGGAAGATCCGAACGTCGGGCACCGGGCTGGTCGGCGCGCCGGAGTGCGGCGACGTGATGAAGCTGCAGGTCAAGGTCAACCCCGAGACCGGCGTCATCGACGACGCGAAGTTCAAGACGTTCGGCTGCGGGTCGGCGATCGCGAGCTCGAGCCTGGCGACCGAGTGGCTCAAGGGCAAGACCGTCGACGAGGCGCTGGCGATCAAGAACACCGACATCGTCACCGAGCTGAGCCTGCCGCCGGTGAAGATCCACTGCTCGGTGCTCGCCGAGGACGCGATCAAGGCGGCGATCAGCGACTACAAGAAGAAGCAGGGCGACGTCGGGACGCGTCGCCGACACGCACGCGCAGCCGATGCGCGTACGACGGCGAATGTCGAGCTGCGCAAATCCTGAAATCCGCGAATGAGCGAATGATTCAGATTAGCGAGACCGCGGCGCGCAAGATCCGGACGTTGATGGCCAAGCAGGGCATCGACGAGGGAGGTCTGCGCGTCGGGCGTGAAGGGCGGCGGCTGCTCGGGTTTGAGCTACACGTTCGCGTGGGAGCGGCAGCCGCGGCTCGGCGACGAGGTGTTCGAAGGGCCGGACGGCGCGAAGATCTTCGTCGACAAGAAGAGCCTGCTGTATCTGAACGGCACCGTGCTCGACTACGACACGAGCCTGATCAGCAAGGGCTTCGTCTTCAACAACCCGAACGCGAAGTCGACCTGCGGCTGCGGCAGCTCCTTCGGGCGCGTAGACCAGGCTGCTGCGAGCCTGCGCTGTGGAGCCTCCTGCAATCGCCTTGACTCGAATGACCCCACGCCGACGTTCAGATCTGCCGGACCTGCGGCGGCGGCGCGCCCGTCGACGCGCACTTCTGCCCGCAGTGCACGAAGATCCTGACGCTCGGCCGGCAGGGCGACTACTTCGCGTTTCTCGGCCTGCCGCGCAAGCTGAATCTCGATGTCGGCGACCTCGAGCAGCGTTTCCGCGCGCTCAGCCGCCAGTTCCATCCCGACTACTTCTACAACGCGCCGCCTGCCGAGCGGCGCGCGAGCCTCGAGCGCTCGTCGTATCTGAACGACGCGTACCGGACGCTGCGCCAGCCGATCGCGCGGATCGAGTACCTGCTCGAGCTCGAAGGGCATGGGCGCCGGCGCGGACGCGCGGATCGGCCGAGCGGGCCCGACAGCAAGGTGCCGCCGGCGCTGCTCGAGGAGGTGTTCGCGCTGAACGAGGAGCTCGACGAAGTGCGCGAGCTGCGCGCGAGCGGCGCGCCCGACGCGAGAATGGAAGCGCCGGCTCGCAGCGCGCGCGCCAGCCGATCGAGGCGAAGCGCGCCGAGCACGAGCGCAGACTCGAGAGCGCTGGCGACGAGTGGGACGCGCTCGTCGACGCGGCGCTGCCGACGGCGAGCGCCGCGCGGTGCTCGACCGCGCTGCGCGAGCGGATGCTCGAGCGCAACTACATCAACAACCTGCTCGCCGGCATCGAGCGGGAGTTCGGTAGACCCGACGTAGCCGACCGTAGCCTGATGAACGTCGCACGTATGAGCAAAGTCGTCGGCATCGATCTCGGCACCACGAACAGCCTCGTCGCCTACGTGGAGGACGGCGTGCCGGTCGTGATCCGCGACGAGAGCGGCGACGGCGCTGGTGCCGTCGGTCGTCTCGGCGTCGGCCGATGGCACGATCTACGTCGGCCGCGAGGCGCAGCGGCGGCTGCTGACCGACGCCGAGCGCACGGTGTATTCCGTGAAGCGGTTCATGGGCAAGGGCGTCGACGACGTCGCGGACGAGGCGCGGCTGTTGCCGTTCCGGGTCGGCCGGCGAAGCCGTGGCGGGCGTCGTGCGCATCGGGCTCGGCGAGCGCGAGTTCACGCCGCCCGAGATCTCGGCGTTCATCCTGCGCGAGCTGAAGCGCCGCGCCGAGGAGTTCTTCGCGGCGCAGGGCGAGGTCGATCCCGAGGTCGATCGCGCCGTCATCACGGTGCCCGCCTACTTCAACGACGCGCAGCGCACCGCGACGCGCGACGCCGGCCGCATCGCCGGCCTCGAGGTGCTGCGGATCATCAACGAGCCGACGGCGGCCTCGCTCGCCTACGGCCTCGACAAGCGGCACACCGGCCTCATCGCCGTCTACGACTTCGGCGGCGGCACCTTCGACATCTCGATCCTCCGCGTCGAGGACGGCGTGTTCCAGGTGCTGGCGACCAACGGCGACACGCATCTCGGCGGCGACGACATCGACCTGCTGCTGATCCGAGCGCGTGCTCGGCGCGACCCGAGCGTCGTAGCCGGCGTTCAGCGGCTCCGATCGCGAGACCGCCCGAGGCGACGTCCAGGCGGTTCGCAAGGCGGTCATCCAGGCGAAGCTGCGATCTGTCGGACCGCGAGGAAGCCGAGATTCGTCGTCGGGACGTTACCGGCGAGCGATCACGCGGACCGAGTTCGAGACGCGCTGATCCGCGCCGATCGTCGAGCGCACGCTCGCGCCCTGCCGGCAGGCGCTGGCCGACGCCGGACTCGAGCCGTCGCAGATCGACGAAGTCGTGCTGGTCGGCGGCTCGACGCGGATTCCGCTGGTCCGCCGGCTGGTCGGCGAGCTGTTCGGCCGGACGCCGCACAGCGAGCTGAACCCCGACGAGGTCGTGGCGCTCGGCGCGGCGGTGCAGGCCGACATCCTCGTCACCGGCAACCGCGAGATGCTGCTGCTCGACGTGACGCCGCTGTCGCTCGGCATCGAGACGATGGGCGGCGTGACGTCGAAGATCATCCTGCGCAACTCGACGATTCCCGCGACCGGCAGCGAGATGTTCACGACCGGCGTCGACAACCAGACCGCGGTGGACATCCACGTCCTGCAGGGCGAGCGCGAGCTGGTCGCCGACAACCGCTCGCTGGCGCGCTTCAAGCTGCGCGGCATTCCGCCGATGCCGGCCGGCATGCCGCGCGTGCAGGTGCAGTTTCAGATCGACGCCAACGGCATCCTGAGCGTCACCGCCGCCGAGCTGCGCACCGAGCATCGAGCAGACGATCGAGGTCAAGCCGTCGTACGGGCTCACCGACGAAGAGGTCGAGCGGATGCTGCTCGACTCGTTCGAGCACGCCGAAGCCGACTTCGCGGCGCGGCTGCTCATCGAGGCGCAGCAACGAAGCCGAAACGGTCATCACCGCGACCGAGAAGACGCTGCGCGCGCCCGAGTTCGCCGAGATTGCGCAGACCGAGCTCGCGCCGGGCGAGCAGAAGCGGATCGAGCAGGCGCTCGCCGGGCTCAAGCACGGTGCTGACCTCGTCCGATCGCGAGGCGATTCAGCAGTGGACGCACGTGCTGAACGACGCGACGCAGCACCTGGCGGAGGTCGATGATGAACCGATCCGTCCAGGCGGCGCTGTCCGGCAAGAGCGTCGACGATGTAGTGCGGGCTTGAGCCGAGACTCAGCCGTGATGGACATATGCCGAAAGTCACCTTCATCATCGACGGCGAGTCGACGACCGTCGAGTTCGAGCACGGCAAGCTGCCGTACACGCACCACGGCAAGCCCGAGTCGTTTCTCGACGTCGCCAAGAACTTCGACATCCCGCTCGAGCACGCCTGCGGCGGCAGCTGCGCCTGCACCACCTGCCACGTCATCATCCGCGAGGGCGCACAGAACCTGAGCGAGATGCAGGACGACGAGGCCGATCGGCTCGACACCGCGTGGGACCTCACGCCGCAGTCGCGCCTCGGCTGCCAGGCCGTCATCAGGGGCGACGTCGTCTGCGAGCTGCCGATGTACACGCGCAACTACGTGCAGGAGGGCGGCGGCATCCAGCTCGGCAAGTCCGACCGGAAGGAACGCGAAGGCGGAGGAGGTCAGGCCGTGAAGTGGACTGACGCCGAAGACATCGGCATCGCGCTCGCCGAGAAGTTTCCCGGACGTCGATCCGCTGACGGTCCGCTTCACCGACCTGCGCGAGCGCGTGCTCGCGCTCGACGGCTTCGACGACGATCCCAAGACGTCGAACGAGCCGAAGCTCGAGGCCATTCAGATGGCGTGGCACGAGGAGTTCAAGGACAGGCAGCGAGTCTCTAAGTCTTCAGCAGTTTGACCTTCGACGATCCGCCGGAATGTAGTGGACGTAGGCGTTCAGCAGCGTGATCGCTTCCGCCTTCTCGTCGATGTCGGCCGCGAGCACGTCGCGCAGCGACACGATACCGGCGAGCCGCCGTCCGTCGAGCACGATCAGGTGCCGCACGTGCGCCTGCTGCATCCGGCTCAGGCAGACCTCGTAGCTCTCGCTCACGTCGGCCACGATCAGATCCGTCGACATCACGTCGCCGACGGCGTGGTCGTCGGGATCGCGTCCGGCGGCGACGACGCGCGTGAGCACGTCGCGCTCGGTGAAGATGCCGACGAGCCGTTCGCTCGTCGACGACGGGCACGCGCGCCGATGTGGTGCGTCGGCCATCAGCCGCGCGGCGTCGGCGACCGAATGGCGTCGGGTCGACGACAATCGTCTCGCGATCGCCGAGGATCGCTTTGATCGATCTCATGGCTCGACCTCCCTGGTCCGCGCATTCTACGCCGCGCTCGAAGTCCGTATGCTAGACTCGCCGGATGAGCTGGCGCGCGATGTTCCGGCCAGGCATGCGCGCCTACTTCATCCCGCTCGCGGCCGGCCTCGCGCTGGCGGCGAGCGCGTTTCTTCCCTGGGTCATCGTCGGCGGACGTCGCGCTGCTGGGCGTTCCCCGACACGGCCGCGCTGTGGATCGTCGGCCTCGGCGCCGCCGCGGCGCTGCTCGCGACGCTCAGCCTGATCACCCGCAAGAACTCGCGCCATCCGCTGCTGCTCGTCGGCCTGGTGGCGCTCGGCATCATGTTTCTGTCGTGGCGGATCATGCCGCGCACGATCAGCGGCCGCGCGCTGACGCGATCCCAGGCGGTCGCGATCGTCGAGAACGCGCCGCTCGGCGCCGTGCCGCAGGTCGCGGTGGGCTGCGGGATGTACGTCGGGCTGATCGCCTCGCTGGTGCTGGTGGCGTTCGGGCTGACGATCGTCATCAAGCGCGCGTCGCAGCCGTACGTCGTGTCCGACGCCGACGACGACGTCGAGTAACCTGGCGCGCATGCGGATCCTGATCGTGGCTGCGACCGACGCCGAGATGGGCGGCATTGTCGAGAGGCTCGGCGCTCGCCGGCGGCCTGGTGATCGCATGTGCGAGTACTCGTACGCCGGCCGCGACGTGCACCTGCTGGTCACGGGTGTCGGCATGGTCGCAACAGCGGCATGGTGTTCGCGTGCGCTGGCGGAGCGGCTGTACCGATCTCGCGCTCAACGCGGGCCTGTGCGGCAGCTTCGATGAGTCGCTTGCCCCTGGCACGGTCGTTCACGTCGTGTCGGACTGCCTCGCCGAGCTCGGCGCCGAAGACGGCGATCGGTTCCTCACGCTGCAGGAGCTGGGCCTTGAGGACAGTGTCGTCCGGGCCGACGCCCGTCTTGGCAGTTGCGCTGAACTACGGAATGCGGCGCCGCCCGCTATCGCCGCTCTCGACGACCTGCCAAAGGCCAGGGGTATTACCGTCAACACCGCTCACGGCCACGAGCGGTCGATTGCGGCCGTTGTCGAGCGCCTTCATCCGCAGGTCGAGAGCATGGAAGGCGCCGCGTTCATGTATGCCTGCCTGGTGCACGGGGTTCCGTTTGCGCAGATCCGCGCCGTATCCAACGTCGTCGAGCGGCGGAATCGATCGGCGTGGAAGGTGCAGGAGGCGATTGAGGCGCTGGCCGGGGCGGTTGCCGAGATCGTGACCGGCTCATGAAGGTGTCGCTCGGCGCTTCGCCGTGCCCAAACGATTGCTTCATCATCGACGCGATCGTTCACCGGCGCATCGATCTCGAGGGGTTGGAATTCGATGTCCGCCTGGACGACGTCGAGGCGCTGAATCGAGCGGCGTTCGCGGGCGAGCTGGACGTCACCAAGCTCAGCTACTACGCGTTCGCCTTTTGCGCCGATCGCTACATCGCGCTGAACGCGGGAAGCGCGCTCGGCAGGAACTGCGGACCGCTCCTCATCTCCAAGCGGCAGATCGAGCCCGATCAGGTCGCCGCCGGAGGTGTGACGATCGCGATCCCCGGCCGCTACACCACAGCCAACTTCCTCCTTGGCTTCGCCTTTCCCGCGGCGACGAACAAACACGAAATGGTCTTTTCGGACATCGAGGCCGCCGTGCTCGCGGGCGAGGTGGACACGGGCGTCATCATCCACGAAAACCGGTTCACTTATGGGGCCAAGGGCCTTCTGAAGATCATCGATCTCGGCGAGCACTGGGAGCAGCAGACCGGCTACCCGATTCCGCTGGGTGGAATCGTCGCTCGCCGGGCGCTGCCGGCCGACGTCATCGTGCGGCTGGACCGTATCTTCAGGCGGAGCGTCGAGTTCGCGTTTGCCAATCCGGACGCCAGTCTCCCGTTCGTCCGCGAGCACGCCCAGGAGATGAGCGAAGAGGTGATGTACCAGCACATCAAGCTGTACGTGAACGTCTATTCGGTAGACCTGGGGGCGGACGGCAGGCGCGCCGTCGACCTGCTGTTCGACGCGTGTCGCGGCACAGGCGCGATCCCTCCGGTCGACAGAGCCGCTGTTCGTTCCTGCCTCATCGCAGCCGATTCTCTTTTCGAGTTTTTGCGGCGAGGTGTTCCGGCCGCCTGACGGCTAGCGAAGAGCAGCGGTCGATAATGGCGTCGTGCAGCTGGCGAACCCCGTCCGTCAGGCTGGCGGGACCGGGCTGCAGGATGTAGGTCGACTTGATCTCGTGGATCCGGTTGCAGCGGACCGCGGTGACCGCATCCCAGCCGGGCCGTTTGCGAATCCGGTCGAAGTTCACCTTCTTGCCGCACCACGACGCGAAGATGATCTCCGGATCGCGGCGGACAACTTCCTGAGGATCGACGATCCGATCCTTCGCCAGGCGGGCGCCAGACAGCTCAGGAAAAACCGGGTCGCCACCGGCGATCGTGACGAGCTCTTCCACCCAGCGGATTCCCGAAATCAGCGGGTCATCCCATTCTTCAAAAAACGCCCGCAACCGCGGCCGTTGCGCCGCGGCCTCACGGATCCTGTCGAGTCCGGCTTCGAGATCGTCGGCGAGCTTCTCTGCCTCGGCCTGACAGCCGACCAGGCCGCCGAGCATCCGGATCATCTGCAGAATTTCGGCGACCGATCGCTGGTTGAAGGTGAACACGGCAATGCCGCGCCGGACCAGTTCGGCGGCGAGGTCGGCCTGGAGATCGGAGAAGGCGAGCACGAGGTCGGGCCGCAGCGCCTCGATCTTGTCGAAGCGGGCATTGATGAACGCCGAAACCTTTGGTTTCTGCCGTGCTTCCGGCGGCCGGACTGTGTAGCCGGATACTCCGACAACCCGATCGCCCTGGCCGAGGAGGTACAGGGTTTCCGTCGTCTCTTCCGTGAGGCAGACGATGCGTTCGGGGTAGCGGTTCATATCTGTCGGAGGCTGGGGACTGGAGGCTCCCCCTGGCCTTGGCCAGCCCCACGCCGCACCTGGTGGGTCGCGTCGTACCACGGGTCCTCAAGCGTCGCAGGGTAGGGCCGGGGCGACGGCACATAGTGGCGCGCGGGTGGTGTTTGCCCGAGCGCTTCGTGCGGACGCTCCGTGTTGAATTCACGCCGCATGCGATCAAACCGGCGTTGTTGCTGCGACGGCGTGGCCGCGGGGGGCGTGGTCGTCTCTTGCTGGAGCGTGAGATGGAACCGCTCGTGGCGTCCGTTCTGCTCGGGATGCCCGCGCTCGATGCGATCCAGCTGAATGCCGAGCTTCAACCACCAGACCGCGAGATGCGACAAGTGCCCCGCGCCGGTCGTCGCAAACGGCGCGCCGTTGTCGGTGCGGAGCGCGAGGGGCAATCCATGTTCCCGAAACGTTCGCTCGAACCACGGCCGCACCCCGCGTTCGGTCGGCGCCACGATGCGACAACAGAAGAGGAATCGACTGCAGGCGTCGGCGACGGTCAGTGGATCGCACCGGGTCTGATCGGCGGTACGAAACCAGCCTTTGAAATCCGCGGTCCAGACATCATTGGGCGCCTGCGCCGCTGCCAAGGGCTGCGTCAACGGCACGACGTAGCGCGTGCGCCGACGCGGCTGACTGATCCCCTCGCGGCGCAACAGGTCGCCCATGGTGCTCGCGGCCGGCCACGCGTCACGCGGCTGCCGCTCCCTCAAGATGGCCCGCAGTTTCTTCGGCCCCCAGTGCGGATGCCCGCGCCGGAGCGCCAGGATCGCTTCGCGAATGGGCTCGGCCATCGCGCGGCCGTGCGCGTTCGGCGCGCGCGAGCGATCGGCCAGCCCCGCCGCTGGATCCGCCTCATACCGATCCACCCACTTGTAGGCGGTCTTTCGACTGATCTGATATCGCTCCGCCAGCTCCGTCATTGTCCATTCAACTCGCAGCCAGTCGGCGATGAACGCCACGCGCTGATCCATGGGGCAGCTCTCCGTCCAGGGCATCCGGCCAGTCTGGCTGATCGCCCTTGAGAATCCCCCAGCCCCTAGTCTCCAGCCCCTGTTTTCATCAGATCAGCAAACACGAATCCGTCACGTTCGACGACCACGCCGCTCTCGATCGGAATCGGCTGCGAGAACATCGGGCCGGCATACGCGAACGTATGGAACTCGCCCCGCTCTCCGCACGGATCCACTGTTCCTGGCAGATCGCGGATGAGCGCCGCATCGAACTCGCGGCCCGCGAACGATCGATCGAGCACGGCAGGATTCACGCACGTGATGCGCGCGGCCAGGCCGCTCGCGATCATGTCGCGGGCCAGCGCGATCGTGTCCGCGCCGAACAGCGGAAAGAGCGGCGTCAGGCCGCTGCCAGCGAGCTTCTCCTCGCGATACCGCCGGACGTCCTCGAGGAAGAGATCGCCGAACGCGACGTGCGTGAAGCCGTCCGCCGAGTGCGGCGGCTACCGCCGCCGCCATCGCCCGCTCGTAAACCTCATTCGGGCAGGGCGATGGGATGAATACCGTCCGCAGCGGCAGGCCGAGAGCCCTGGCTTGCGCTTGCAGCAACTCGGTCCGGACGGCGTGCATCGCGACCCGGTCTGCCGCTTCGTTGACTGTCGTCAGCAAGCCGCCGATCTCCACATCGGTGGTTTGCCGCAGCACATGCACGAGCCAGGCGCTGTCCTTGCCGCTGCTCCACGAAACGAGCACGCGCTTCATTTGAAGACGTCCGGGTGCAGCACGCGCGCGAAACGCTCGGCGGCCTGCACGATGCGAGGGCCGGGCACGACGAACTCGTCTCCGACCAGCAGATGCACCTGTTTCCGCCGCACCGCCGGAACCGATGGGAGCGCATCCCAGACGCGCGTCTCGGCGTCGATCTGCTGGCGGCGTGGCGAATCGCCGTACTGGAGCTCGATGATCACCTCCGGCGCCCGGGCCAGCACCATCTCGGTGCTCATCTCGACCGACTGCCGCTGAAAGTCGGAGAGGACGTCGTTGCCGCCGGCAAGCTCCAGCAGATCGTGCAGGAATCCGTATCCACCGCTCGCCTCGATTCGCCGCAGCGATCCCGGCTCGCGGCCAAAGACCAGCAGGGTGCGTGGACGCGGGCGGCCTTCGACGCGGCGCCGCACGTCCGCCAGCCGCGCCTCGATTCGCCCCGCGGCCGCTTCGGCCTCTTTCACCGCTCCAATACGCGTCCCCAGGGATCGCACTGTCTGCACGATGTCAGGCAACCCTTGATGCCGGTACCGGAACATCGGCACGCCGGCGCGAGTGAGCTGGCTGATGAGATCGGTCTGCGTCTCGTACACGATCACCAGCTCAGGCTTCAGAGCCAGGATCCGTTCCACGTTTGGATCGAGGAGCCCGCCCACCCGGGGGAAACGGCTGACTTCTGGCGGGAACCGGTCGAAGGTGCCGACGCCGACGATGCGATCGCTGGCGCCCAATATCGAAGAGCATCTCCGTCGTCGCCGGGATGAGCGAGATGATCCGGCGTGGGGCCGTTTGGGTCCGGGCGTAGTAGGAACCACAAAGGACACCAAGGACACAAAGGGCCAAAAAGATCCGGGATCGTGAAGTCAGGCGTGGCGGAACAGCAGCCATAGGAAGAACGGCCCTCCAATCAGCGCGGTGACGATGCCGACGGGCAGCTCGGTCGGGGCAAACGCGACGCGTGCGATCAAGTCGCAGGCGATCAGGAACGACGCGCCGAACAAGGCGGACGCGGGCAGGACGACGCGATGGTCGGCCCCGACCAGCATCCGGACGAGATGGGGCACCACGATGCCGACAAAGCCGATCGGACCCGCAAGCGCGACCGCCGAGCCGGTTGCCAGCGATGCGCTGACGAGAGCCACCCGTTCGGCGCGGGCGACGTCGACACCGCGAGCGGCTGCTGATTCGGCGCCCATGCTGAAGAGATCAAGGATGCGCGGCAGCATCGCAAAGCCCATCATCGCGATTCCCATCGGAACCGTCGCCACCACGATGGGGGCAAACGCGCCGACGTCGAGCGACCCCATCAACCAGCGGACGGTTCGAAGTGTTTCGGTGAAGTCCGCCAGGTAGCGGACAAATGCCGACACCGCCGAGAGAAGCGCCGTCAGCGTCACCCCGGCCAGCAGGAGCACAAGGGTGGATGTGCCGCGCCGCCGGGCCGCCGAGAGGCCGTAGACGATGACCAGCGCGCCGATCGAGCCGGCGAAGCTGGCCAGTGGCACGGCCGTGACCCCGAGCAGCGAGAAGTCGGCGTTGAAGGTGATTGCCAGCACGGCGCCGAGCGCAGCGCCCGCCGACACGCCAAGCGTATCGGGCGAGGCGAGCGGATTACGCAGCAGCGCCTGGAAGACCACGCCGGCGAGGGCCAGCGCCGCCCCGACGATCGCCGCCGCGAGGACGCGCGGCAGCCTGGCGATGAAGAAGATTTGCGCGTCGACATTGTCGGCAAAAGGAATCGATCGGTCGAACACTCGCGTCAGGCTGATTGGCGTGCTGCCGACGAGCGGCGCCAGAAGCATCGCGAGCAGGGCCAACGTCCCGAAGGCCGCGATGCTGACCGCCAGGCGCCGGCGTACGTCAGGACGTCCTGGCAATCGGCACCACCGACAGATGCCCGGCTTCGGCGTGGAAACGCACGTCCGCGTGCACATGGAAGGTCGCGCGGATGTTGTCCGGCGTGATCGTGTCTGCGGTCGGACCGTACGCCAGGATTCCGCCATCCCTGAGCAGCGCGACCTCGTCGCAGACGGCGGCGGCCATGTTGAGATCGTGCGTGCACACCACCATCGTGGTTCCCTGGGTCTTGTTCAGCCGGCGCAGGAGCGTCGCCACTTCAATCTGGTACGAAAGATCGAGCGACGCGGTCGGCTCGTCGAGCAGCATCAGTTCGGCCGCCTGGGCCAGCGCCGCGGCGATCACGACCCGCTGCTTTTCTCCGCCGCTCAGCGAGCCGAACGGCCGTTCCTCGAGATCCGCCGTCCCGGTCGCGGACAAGGCGTGGCGCGCGATGTCCAGGTCGTCGGCGCCCTCGAGCTCGAACGGCCCGAGGTGCGGATAGCGCCCCATCAGGACGATGTCCAGCACGCTGAAGTCGAAGGTCGCATGCGTTTCCTGCGGCACGAGCGCGATGCGCCGCGCGATGTCCCGCCGGCTCAGCGCAGCGATCGGCCGTCCCGCCAGCAGCACCTGGCCTTCGTTCGGCACGAGCATCCCGCTCAACAGCCGAAGCAGGGTCGTCTTGCCGCAGCCGTTCGGTCCCAGCAGGCCGACCACGGCGCCGTGCTGGACGGCGAGCGAGACTTCGCGAAGGACGGTTCGCAGGCTGCGCGGATACGCGAACGTCAGGGCCCTCGCTTCGATCACGGATCCACCGCCACGTCGAGCGCCCAGCAACCCGAGCGCAGCACGTGCCCCTCGCTCCGCCACCGGAGCGGAGCGCTGAAGAGCGGGGTGTTCGTCACCAGCGTGTGGTACTCGCCGCGTTCGCCACAGGCGTCCACGCCGAGGCGCCGCAACTCCGTGAACATGTCGCGGCGGAGCACGCGGCCCAGCCACGACTCGTCCAGGTGCTCGGCGCGTGCCGTGACGATCACCGCCTCGCTATTCGACGAGACCCATTCTTCGAACAGGACGTCCGTCGACGCGCCCCACAGTGGCTCGACGGCAGACAGTCCAGCGGCGGCGCAGATTCGTTCGGCCCACAACCGATGCTCCTCGAACAGGATGTCGCCGAAGATCACATGGGTGATCCCGCGCGCCGCGGCCTGTTCAAGCGCACTCGTGAACGCAGCGTCGTAGTCGGCCCACTTGCACCTGGCGGTGATCCTGGCCAGGCCGAGCCGGTTCGCTTGCGCATCGAGGACGTCGGGACGCAGCCCATGCGATCGGCTGCGCCCCGCCTCGTCGTCGCACATCGTAATCATGGCCTCGACATCGAACGCCTGGCGGGCGCGTTCCAGCGCGGCGCAGCTGTCCTTGCCGCCGCTCCACGACACTGCGGCCCGCGCTTGTCGGGACCATGTCAGAACGCCAGTCGGGCGCCGACCCGGACCAGCCGGCCCAGCGGCTGGTAGCCGAACGGCTCCGAGTAATCAGCGTTGGTCAGGTTGTCGATCGACAGGACGGCGCTGACCTGTCGTGTCAGCGCCAGCGAGACTCGCGTCTCCCAGGTGGTATGCCCCGGATTCTCGGTGAACGACGGATTGAACAGGCCTGAAGTCGCTGTCGACGAACCTGCCGATGAAGGTCCCGTTCACGTCGGCACTCAGGCGCTGCCACTCGATGGTCGCGCCGATGGACCCCGAGTTCCGGGGACGCCGGACCGCCCATTGGCCGGGCGCGAACAGCGCGTTGCCAGGCGAAGTCGTCTCGACGATCTCCGAATCGAGCAGCGTGTACGACGCGCGCGCGCGAATCGCCGGGATCGGCGCCGCCTGGACGCCGAACTCGACGCCGCGGGCGCGCGTGACGCCGATGTTGAAGAATTGCGCCTCGAACGTCGCCGGATCGGTGCGCAGGGAGATGATGTCGCTGAAGCGGTTGTCGAACCAGGTGACCTCCACCTTTGCCCGATCGCGGGCCAGGCGCTGATCGATCCCGGCCTCGACGCTGCGCGACCGCTCGGGCTTCAGGTCCGGGTTGCCCAGGAAGAACGGCGAGATGCTGTACGACTCGATCATCGTCGGTTCCTTGATCCCCGTCCCGGCGCTCGCCTTGAGACGGGTCTCGCCGATCGCTCCCGACGCCGGTCCGCGCGACGTAGACAAGCGTCCCCCGCGGCGCCAGGTCGGTCCCGAAGTTTTCGTTGTGCTCGATTCGAGCGCCGACGGTCGCAAAGACCCTCGGCCAGAGCATCTGCTGCTGCGCCGCAACCCCGAAGTTGTCCCTGGAATTGGCGGTTGTCGTTTGCGCCAGCCGGTCCTCCTGGGTCGCCCGTTCGCCGTCCCAATCGGCCATGAGCGTCAGCCGATGATCGCCGTAGGACGCCGAGGCCGCCAGATGGAGGTCGGCCTGGTAGCTCGCGTGATGGCGGCGCAGATCTGCGTGCGTGTCTCCAAGAAAGTCGCTCGACTGGCGCGTGGCCGTGCGCCCCTCGAAAGTTGCCGTGTACGGCGGATCGAGAACGAGGTTGGTCGACGTCTGTCCCGAACTGGCCGTCGAGTAGAACGCCGCGCTGCGTGAACGACCCGTTCGGCGATTGATCGAACGACACACTGAGGGCGACGTCGTCTCTGTCGAAGAAGGCATCGAGATCGGGCCGGCCGAAGGCCGTGGGACCTGGTGTGCCGACGTTCTCGAGCTCGGCACGGCTGATCACGCGCAGCGTTGCAGTTGGACTCACGCGGATGCCAAGGTTTCCGCTCAGCGTCGTGTTGTCGAGGCTGCTGTTCGGAACACGGTTGTCGCTGCTGAACTGCGCGACGCCGCCGGAGTAGTCGAGGCGGGAGGTTGCGCCAGCCACACTGGCGCTCGCGTGTACCGTTCCGTAGGTTCCTCCATCGATCTGGACCGATCCGCGCGGGCGCCGCGTTATCCCGTCCGCACGCCGGGTGAAGAGCTGGATGACGCTGGCCATCGCGTCGGATCCGAACAGCGACGAGTACGCGCCGCGGACAATCTCGATCCGATCCAGGTTCTCGGTCGTCAGGTTGTTCAGGTAGAAGGTGCCGCCGGGCTCGTTCAGCGGGATGCCGTCGAGGAGGATCTTGTTGTAGTCGCTTTCGCCGCCGCGCACGAACAGCGAGGTCAGCGTGCCGGGGCCGCCGCTGCGGATCATCATCGCGCCCGGGTGTCGTTCCGACGAGATCGGCGACGAACGGCACCTGCCGGCGTTCGAGATCCTCGGCGGTGAAGACAGTCACGCTCGCGCCGACCTGGCTGGCCGGAGCATCAGTGCGCGTAGCCGTGACGATGACGCTCTCGCGAATCGGTCCGACCTTGAGCTCCAGGCGGAGCGGTTCGGATGCGCATGGCGCTTCGGCCGTTTCGAAGCCGGTAAGCGAGGCGACGATGCGGCAGTCCGCGGTCTGGGGGACGGTCAGCTCGAAGCGGCCGCGATCGTCCGCGAACACGCTAACCGAATCGCGCCCGGCATCGACGATTCGAACCAGGGCGCGCGGCACTGGCCGGCCGTCCTGATCCACGACCGTGCCCGACGTGGCACGACTCTGCGCCAGTGCCGGCATTGCGGCGAAGCCGAGTGCAAAGATGACGAGAATGGGTCGGCAGGCGGCAAGCAGCCGCCTCGAGCGGAAGGAGTCGCATCGGTGCTCCTTTCGGCGTCTCACGCGCCGATGAAGGACGCCCCCGTTCGGCCAGGTTTCCTGACTCGCGGATCGAGGCGGCTTTCCCGTCTTCCCGGGCGGTTGCGCCCAGTGACTCTATGGGAACGCCGCTAGCCGCTTACAGTGGCGGGACCGTGTGGGCTTTTCACCCAACTTCCCTGTGCCGCCGGGGCGAGCGTCGTGTTGTCGCGCCGACTATACCAGATTGCGCGGGCCGGAATTTTTCACTACCATATCTTGTTCGCCGGAGTTCACAACCACAACGTTCTGACGAGGACACGCATGAGCAAAAGCTCAACCGTGACGGTTCGCGAGAAGCCTGTCGAAGAGGTGGCTTCGGCGCAGGCCGGCGGCCTGACGATTCATGGGGAAACGATCGTCGTGCAGACCGATCAGCGGATCGAGCTCGTCGATCTCACGAATCGCGTGATGGAGTTCGTCCGCCGGTTCAATATCCGCGAGGGGTTCGTGAGCCTGTGGTCGATGCACACGACGTGCGCCCTTTTCATCAACGAATTCCAGGTTGCGCTTCTCTCAGACATCAAGCGGTTCCTCGAGCAGATGGTCGCCCGCGACGCCGAGTGGATGCACAACGATCCGGAGCATTCCGACTGCGACCGCATGAACGCCGATTCGCACCTGCGGGCGCTGCTGCTCGGCCACAACCTGACGCTGCAGGTGAGCGGCGGCGAAGTCGTGCTCGGGCAATGGCAACGCATCCTGATGGCGGAGCTCGACGGTCCGCGCGCGCGGTCGTTGAGGATCCAAATCTTCGGCGTGTCCTGAGGATTACGTAGTGCGGACCGTGTAGGTCCGCTTGGACCTTCCGGTCCGCTACCGATCTCAGATGCACTCCCGCATCGCGCGCGCCGGCCTTTCAGAAATCGCCGACAAGCTCGACGCGGGCGTCCGCCTCGAACTGGCTGACGGCGTCCGCCTGTTCGACGCTCCGGATCTGCTCGCCGTCGGCTGGCTCGCCAACCGGCAGCGCGAGCGCCGTCACGAAGGGCGCACCTACTTCAACCACAACATCCGGATTGAGGCGACCAACGTCTGCGTCGCGAGCTGCCTCTTCTGCGCGTTCGCGAGGCTTCGCCCCGGCGATGCCGGCGCCTACACGATGTCCCTGGAAGAGGCGTGGGAGAAGCTGCGGCGCCGGCGCGATCAGCCGCTGACCGAGATCCACGTCGTCAACGGCCTGCACCCGGATCTGCCGTTCGACTACTACACCGAGCTGCTCAGGGGCTTCAAACGGATCCGGCCGGATGTCCACCTGAAGTGCTTCACGGCGGTAGAGATCGCCTTCTTCGCCGACCTCTACGGGAAGTCCGACGAGCAGGTGCTCGTCGAGCTGAGAGAGGCCGGGCTCGAGTCGCTCCCTGGCGGAGGCGCCGAAATCTTCGCCGAGCGCGTGCGCCGGAAGATCGCCAACGACAAGTGCGGGACCGAGCGGTATCTCGAGATTCATCGGACGGCGCACCGCATGGGGATGCGTTCGAACGTGACGATGCTCTACGGGCACATCGAAACCGCCGAAGAACGCGTCGATCACATGCTCCGCGCGCGCCAGCTCCAGGACGAGACGGGCGGCTTCCAGGCGTTCATTCCGCTCGCGTTCCACCCCGACAACAACCAGATGCGCAAGCTGCCGGCGCCGAGCGCCGCCGACACGCTCCGCGTCCACGCCGTCTCGCGCCTGATGCTCGACAACATTCCTCACGTCAAGGCGTTCTGGATTGCGACCGGCGTCGAGGTGGCGCAGGTCTCGCTGTGGTTCGGGGTCGACGACCTGGACGGGACCGTGCAGGAAGAGAAGATCTACCACATGGCCGGCGCGCGCACGCCCGAAGCGATGACGACGCGCGAGATTTCGCGGCTGATCGTCGCGGCCGGCCGTCAGCCGGTCGAGCGCGACACCTTCTACAACGTCATCCGTGCGGACGATATGTCGGCGCCTGCCGCGCCGTAGCTGGACCGGCGCAACGCTCGCGGTCCGGCGAAGGCGGGCCGTTCCCGCGCGTACTGCTATAATTTAGAAGACGCCAGGCTTCGTTTGCTCGAAGAACGGAGCTTGGCTTTTTCGCGTCCCGACTTTGAGAAAAATTTCACAAGGGCACAGATGCTGCTGCCGGTCCTGACGGAATACGAGAAGAGCCACCTCTCCGAGCGCCAGCCGCTTCCGGAGCGCTACGTCGGCCTGTCCGACGCCGAAATGGACGCGCGCATCGCGGCCGCAAGGGCGAAGCTCGGCCGGCGCCTCGTGATCCTCGGGCACCACTACCAGCGCGACGAGGTCATCAAGTTCGCCGACTACACCGGCGACTCCTACAAGCTGTCGCAGCAGGTCAAGAACCACCCCGACGCGGAGTTCATCGTGTTCTGCGGCGTGCACTTCATGGCGGAGAGCGCCGACGTCCTGAGCGCCGAGCACCAGCAAGTGATCCTGCCCGACCTCGCCGCCGGGTGCTCGATGGCCGACATGGTGGACGCCGACCAGCTCGAGATGTGCTGGAGCGATCTCGAGCAGATGGGTGTCGGCTCGGTCGTTCCAGTGACCTACATCAACTCAGCGGCCGCGGTGAAGGCGTTCTGCGGCGAGCGCGGCGGCGTCGTCTGCACGTCGTCGAACGCCGCGGCGACGCTGAAGTGGGCGTGGGAGCGCGGCGAGCGCATCCTGTTCATGCCCGATCAGCATCTCGGCCGTAACACCGCGTACAAGATGGGCGTTCCGCTCGACGACATGGTGGTCTGGGACCCGAACGAGATCTGGGGCGGGCTCGAGCCGGATGCCGTGAAACGCGCGCGCATCATCTTGTGGAAAGGCCACTGCTCGGTCCACACAAGGTTTACCGTCCGGCAGATTGAATCGCTGCGTGCGCGGCACCCGGGCCTCCGCGTGATCGTGCATCCCGAGGTCACCTGGGAAGTCGTGCAGGCGGCGGACGACTCCGGCTCGACCGAATACATCATCAACCAGGTGAAGAACAGCCCGCCCGGATCGGTGTGGGCCGTGGGCACGGAGATCCACCTCGTCAATCGACTCGCCAACGACGTGCAGCCCGAGCGCACGGTGCTGTCGCTCGACCAGTTCGGCTGCCTCTGCTCGACGATGTTCCGCGTTTCGCCCAATCACCTCCTGTGGGTGCTCGAGGGGCTCGTCGACGGCCAGGTCCACAACCGCATCGTCGTGCCGGCTGAACAGAAGCAGTGGACGAGGGTTGCCCTGGATCGCATGCTCTCCATCCATTGATCCCACCGGACCATTGGTTTGTAGTGTACCGATCCGCAGGTTCTACACTCGACCGATCGCTAAGGAGGACGTCCGATGGCCCATTCCCTTCCGCCGCTCCCATATCCGCACGATGCGCTCGAGCCTCACATCGACAAGCAGACGATGGAGATTCATCACGGGAAGCATCACGCGGCCTACGTCAACAACCTGAACGCGGCCCTCGAGAAGCATCCCGATCTGCAGTCGAAGAGCGTCGAGGATCTCATTCGCGGCCTCAGCACGGTGCCGGAAGCGATTCGCACCGCCGTGCGCAATAACGGCGGCGGCCACGCGAACCACACGATGTTCTGGCAGATCATGGGGCCGAACGCCGGCGGCGCGCCGACCGGCGCGATTGCCGACGCGATCAACGGATCGTTCGGGAGCTTCGACAAGCTCAAGGAAGAGCTCAAGAAAGCCGGCGTCGGCCGCTTCGGCAGCGGCTGGGCCTGGGTCGTCGAGAGCGGCGGCAAGCTGGCCATCGAGAGCACGGCAAACCAGGACAGCCCCCTGATGGAAGGGAAGAAGGCCGTCTTCGGCGTCGACGTCTGGGAGCACGCCTACTACCTGAAATACCAGAATCGGCGGCCCGACTACATCGATGCCTGGTGGAACGTGGTGAACTGGGCGGAGATAAACAAGCGGCTGCGCTGATCATCGGGGCGGGAAGGGCTGGAGCGGCAGGTAGGGCAGGAGGGGGAGTTCACGGAGTAGCGCAGCGCTGACCGTGTCTCCGTCCCCTCGTCCCTCCCTTCCTGCCCTACCTGCCCTACCTGCCCTAGTGGTCCTCTTCCTCTTCCTCACGCACCTCGCGATCGGTATCGTCTTCACGCTGCTGCTCGTCTCGCGCGAGGCCGGCGTGAAGTTCTTCCGGTTCAATGCCGGGCCTGGCGGCGATCCTGATCGTCGTCGCGTTTGCCTTTCGGCGCTCCGGCGACATCACCCGCTCGGATCACGGCGCTCGTCGCGCTCTCGATTGCCGAGTTGGCGGTCGTGATCTACTGGGCGACGGTCGGACGGGCGCTTGCCTCGATCAGGCCGGCGCTCGTCGCGACCGCGTGCGTGGCCGGTGCGGCGGCGCTCGTCCTGCAGGCCGTCGACGTGACCGCGGGATGGCCGCTCGTCGTCCGCGCGCTGGCGGTGGCGAGCTTCCTGAGCTCCGCCGCCCTCCTCGGCGGGACCTGCACGGCGATGATCCTCGGCCACTGGTACCTGGTCATTCCGTCGATGCAGGTGTCGCACCTCCAGTCGATCGTCAAGGTGCATATCGCCTCGATGGTCGTCAGGGTGGTCGTGGTCGTGGCCGCCATCTACGTGGCGATCGTCACGTGGCAGCCTGGCCTGGGGCCGAACTTCGAGCGCTATATCTTCTCCGTCGCCGGCGTCTTCTTCTGGCAGCGCGTGCTGTTCGGCCTCGCGCCGGTGCTGCTCGCCTACCTGACGTGGGAGACGGCGAAGATCCGCTCGACGCAATCGGCGACCGGCATTCTTTACGTCGACTTTTTCACGGTGGTGGTCGGCGAGGTGCTCGCGAAGTACCTGCTGCTCGCGACGCGCGTGCCCGTGTAGTACAGTGAACCGTTGCGGACTGCATTGCGGCCCGGAACCTGTGCAATTTCAGCTTGCGAACCGCGTCAGGGCCGGAAGGCAGCAGCGCTAAGCAGATCCTGATATGTGCCGCAGGCCACTCCGGGCCGCAGTACAGTCCGTAGCACCTGCCATGAGTTACCAGGTCATCGCGCGGAAATGGCGGCCGAAAACCTTCGACGAGGTCGTCGGCCAGCAGGCGGTCACGCGGACGCTGCGCAATGCGCTGACCAGCGGGCGGCTCGCGCACGCGTTCGTGTTCGCCGGGCCGCGCGGCGTCGGCAAGACGACGACCGCCCGCATCCTCGCGCGCGCCTTGAACTGCGTCGAACGGCCCCACGCCGGATCCATGCGGGGTCTGCGACGCGTGCGTGGAGATCGCCGAGGGACGCGACATGGACGTCCTCGAGATCGACGCCGCCACCCACACCCAGGTCGAGAACGTCCGCGAGGTGATCGTCTCCGGCCTCTCGATCATGCCCGTCCGCAACCGCTACAAGGTGTTCATCATCGACGAAGTCCATCAGCTCTCGGGCCATTCCTTCAACGCGCTGCTGAAATCGATCGAGGAGCCGCCGCCGCACGTCGTCTTCATGATGGCGACGACCGAGCTGGAGAAGATTCCCGAGACGGTCCGATCGCGCTCGCAGGTCTACGAGTTGAGGACCATCAGCGCGATGGCGATCGCCGCGACAGCTCCGGAAGATCGTGGACGCCGAGAGGCATCACCGTCGCCGACGAGTCGCTCCAGCTCATCGCCCGCGATGCCGACGGCAGCATGCGCGACGCGCAGAGCAAGCTCGACCAGGTGATCGCATTCACGGGGAAGACAATTGGCGTCGAGGACGTGTCGACGGTCCTCGGCCTGGTCGGGCGCGATCTGCTGCTCGAGGCGATCGACGCCGTCGCGAACGAGGACGCCGCCGCCGCGTTCGAGACCGCCGGGACGTGCCGTCGAGCTCGGGTACGACCTCCGGCTCGTCTGCCGCGAGCTGGCCCGCGCCGTTCGAGATTTGTTGGTGCTCTCGGTCGATCCCGCCCGCATCCAGGACCCCGAGATCGCCGGCGAGGGCGAGCGCGATCGACTCAAGGCGCTGGCGGCACGCTTCTCGCGCGAGGATCTGCTGCGCGCCTTCGACCTGCTCGCGAAGGCGGAGAGCGACATCAAAGCGGCCGCGCAGCCGCGCTATCACCTCGAGATGGCGCTGCTGCGGTGGATCTACTTGCGCAAGCTCACGCCGATCGAAGATCTGATTGCCGGCACGGCTCGCGCCGCCGCGCCTGCCGCCGGTCCGGCGCGGCCGCCGCGAGGTCCGCCGCAGCGAACCGGCGCCGGCCATCGAAGCCGGTAGCCGCGCCGGCGGTCCCAGGAACAGGCCCCGGCGTCAGCCGGCCCCGGACATGGCGCCGGCGTCTGCCGGCTCTAACATGGCGCCGGCGTCAGCCGGCCCTAACATGGCGCCGGCGCCAGCCGGCGCTTTGAAAGACGCGCTGCTGGCCGAGATCCGCAAATCCAAGACCGTGTTCTACGGTACCGTCGTCGCGCAGGCACAGCGGATCGACGTCATTCCTGGAAAGGTGACGTTCGCGTTTTCGGCGAACCAGGGCGCGCTGCGGGCGATGTTCGAGCAGAATCGAGCCTGGCTCGAATCGGTTGCCGAAAAGCTGGCCGGCCGGAAGGTGGCTGTCGAGAGCACGCAGACGAGTGCCGGAGCGGCGGCCCCTGCTGAATCAGGGCCGGCCGGTGGCGCGGTTGGCAAAGCCCAGGAGGGAGAGGCTGCTGGCCCGTCGAACCGGCAGGACCGGAAAACCGTCCTGAAGGAACAGGCGCTCGCCGACGCCGGCGTGCAGGCGATGCTCGAAGTGTTCCCGGCGGAAATTCGCGACGTGGAGGAGATGTGAACTAGCTGGGTGCCGGGTGCAAGGTGCCTGGTGCAAGGTGCGGTGCGTGCGGAGTGAGAGCGATATGAATATTCAGCAGGTGATGAAGCAGGCGCAGCAGATGCAGGAGCGCCTCCAGAAGCAGATGGCCGAGCTCCGCGTCGAGGCGACCGCCGGCGGCGGCATGGTCACAGTCGTCGTGAACGGCGCCAAGCAGCTCCAGTCGATCAAGATTCGATCCGGAAGTGGTGTCGAAAGACGATGTCGAGATGCTCCAGGACATGATCCTCGCCGCGGTCAACGACGCTCAGCGCAAGGTCGACGAAGAGCTGGCCTCGAAGATGGGCGGACTCGTGCCCGGCCTCAAGCTCTGACGATCGACTGTCGACTGTCGACTGTTGACTGTGGACTGACGACTACCGCGTGATGTCCCTCCCCGATCCTCTCCTGCGTCTCATCGAGGAGCTGCAGCGCCTGCCCGGCATCGGCCCGAAGGGGGCACAGCGCCTTGCCTTCTACATCCTGAAGACGCCGCGCGAGCAGGCGGATCGGCTCGTCGATGCCGTGCGCGAGGTGAAGGAACGCGTCACATACTGCTCGGTCTGCAACAACATCACCGACGCCGATCCGTGCGCCTTCTGTCGCAGCGACGAGCGCGACCGCGCCACGATCTGCGTGGTCGAGGAGCCGCAGAATGTCGCCGCGGTCGAGAAGACGCGCGAGTTCAAGGGCGTCTACCACGTCCTGATGGGCGCGCTGTCGCCGCTCCAGGGCATCGGCCCGGACGATCTCAAGATCAAGGGCCTGCTGCAGCGGGTCGGCGCGGGCGCCCGCGAGGTGATTCTCGCGACCAACCCGAATGTCGAAGGCGAGGCGACCGCCATCTACCTGGCGCGCCTGCTGAAACCGCTCGGCGTGAAGGTGACCCGCATCGCGATGGGCGTGCCGGTCGGCAGCGACCTCGACTACGCCGACGAAGTGACGATGCACAAGGCGCTCGAGGGGCGGCGCGAGGTCTAGAGGGGGGATGTTGCCCGCCTCGTACGAGCTTCCTGCCGCGCTCCTGATCACGGCCGGCGGGGTCATTGCCTGCATTGCGGGCTACCGGCTGTTCCGGGTCGTACTGGCGATTTACGGCTTCGTGCTCGGGGCGGTGATTGCCAGCTCGATTGTCGGGCCGACGAACACGATCGGGATGATTGGTGCGGCGCTCGGCGGCGGCCTTGCCGGTGCGCTCATCCTGGTGTTCGCCTATTTCGCCGCCATCGCGCTGGTGGGCGGCGCGCTCGGTGCGCTCGTTTCGCACGCCCTGTGGACGCAGTTCGGCGGCGGCGCCGACCCGCCGGCGCTGCTGATCGTCGGCGCCGCGGTGGCCGGCGCGATCGCCGCGATGTTCCTGCAGCGCTATGTGATCGTCGTCAGCACCGCTTTCGGCGGCGCCTGGACGATCGTCGTCGGGCTGATGTCGATTATCGGCGGTCGGTCCGGCGACGCGAACGTCTGGATCCTCTATCCGACGATGCCGGCGGAGTCGCGGTGGACGCTGCTCGCCTGGGGCGCCCTCGGCGTGGCAGGCACGGCGGTGCAGCTCGCGATCACGAGTAGAAAGAAGATGTAGGGCGGACCTCTTTAGGTCCGCCGTGGTGCGGACCTTCAGGTCCGCCGTGGGAAATCTTAAATCTGAAATCTTAAATCTGAAGAATTCCATGGAGGCAGCATGACGTTCGAACGCAAGGTCGAGGTCGACTGGGCAGGTTCGGTGATGGAAGGCAAGGGCACGGCGAAGGCGGGAAGCGGAGCGTTCAACCTGCCGGTGACGTTTCCGGCGCGCATCGGCGAGTCCGGCGGCAAGACGAGCCCGGAGGAGCTGATGGCGGCGGCGCACGCGGCGTGTTATGCGATGGCGCTCAACGCGACGCTCGGGCGGAAAGGCGCGTCGGCCGATCGGACCGTCGTCACCGCGACCGTGGCCGCCGACAAGGGCGACGCGGGCATCAAGATCATGTCGTCGAAGCTGACCGTCGTCGCGTACGGGTTGAAAGGGATGGATGCCGGAAAGTTCGCCGACGTGGCTTACGAAGCGGAAGGCAAGTGCCCGGTGTCGAACGCCTATCGCGGTTCGATGCAGATCACGGTCGATGCCAAAGTAGCGTAATGGGTAGCGCCGACCCTGTCAGGGTCGGCGGTTCCTCGGGATTCTCAGAGAGGAGGGAGCGTGCGAATACAGGAGTCACGTCTTGGTGGAACTCTCTTCGCCGCCGTGCTTGTTGCCGCGCTGGCTGTTCCGCTGCAGGCGCAGACACCGATCGAATCGAGCGCAGAGGTCCGCTTCCAGCTCGATCTGAAGGTCGCTGACGCCGCGCTCAAGGCCTTTCTGCCGCAAGGATTCACGCTGAACGTCGCCGCGCAGGGCCCCGCCAAGGACTGCAACCTGCGTGCGATCTTCATCGACCGCCTCACGGTGCACACGCCGGATGGCAAACCGATCGGGAAGGGGTCGAACCGGCTGGTCTACCTGGCGGCGCCGGTACGCGATGCGTCGGGCGCCAACGCGCAGCTCATCATCGGCGGACTCACCGCCGATCCCGCGGATGCGCCCGGGCCTTTCGGCAACTATCTCCATGCGACGACGGCCACGGCGAAGCGGACGACCAGCGGAGAGGGCGCGAGCGTCACCGAAACACAGGATTGGGTGTTCCAGGCTGCGAGCGGCGAGCGCCTGGAGATGCACATCACCTTCGAGCGTGGCGTGGCGAACCGGAACCAGCCCTCGGACACGAAGTTCTATTCCGCGAAGACCCCGGCCACCTATCAGATCTCGAGGCAGGAGCAGGTGCTGGAGATCCTGCGCAACGTCACGACGAATCCGCCCGACCGGGTGAAGCAGTATTCGTTCAAGGGTTCTGGCGGCAGCTTCGCCAAGCTGTTCGACGGGACCGAGCAGACCGTCAGCTGGGACAACATCCTGTGGATGATGCGGACGGTATCGGTGCCGTGACCGCGAGGCCGGGAGCCGCCTCGACGTGTTCAGGGGTCGACGCGGCAGGCTGAATAGACAGAGCTGCGGCACTGCCGGAAGAAGGCGTGGGTCACGACGACGTGGGCCAGACCGTCTTCCGGCGAACTCCAGCCCGGGACGTCGGAGAACCCCTTCGGTTCGTGACGCTTGTAGCTGTCGAAGTAGGCGCCGATGCGGTCCCGGTCCGCCTGCGTCAACGCCTGCGTGGGCCGGCCGTCTCGGTCGACCGGCGAGAGCACGACCTTCGAATCGATCCCCTTCTCGTCTTCCATCAACATCAGCCCGACGATTCGCCCGCGCGCCATGGCGCCGCCCGGCAGCGGCGGGCCGAGGACCAGGACGTCGAACGGGTCGCCGTCGTAGGAGATCGTCTGCGGGACGAACCCGTAGTTGACCGGATACGCGCCGACGTCCGTTGGCATGACTCGGTCGATGGCGCGGATGTTCGCGCGCATGTCGAACTCGAACTTCCGCCGTTCGCCGCGAGGAATCTCGATATACGCGTTCACGGTCTCGTCGCCGTTCGTCGGCGGCGTATCACGCCACGCATGATGCTGATGACGGCTGGCCGCGTCGAAGCTCTCCGCGAGCCGGCCGACGGCCGCGGCAGGCAGGACATTCGGCGGCCGGGCGGTAGGCTGTGCCGCGACCAGTGCGGACAAGCCGAGCACCAGCAGCACGCGCCCGCCCAGTTGATTCAGCCGCCGCGCCCGCATGTCCTGCGAGCGTGCAAGAACCGGGCACTCGTTGACGCTCCCGAGGGCATCCGCTACCATTAATGGTTCCGATCGGCGGAAAATCAGTCGGCCGGAGCACGTCCCACCAGATTCCTCAGTAGCTCAACGGCAGAGCATCCGGCTGTTAACCGGAGGGTTGCTGGTTCGAATCCAGCCTGAGGAGCCAATCCTATCAATGGACTTGGGCGTGATCGATGGTTCTTTCGTCCTCAGTAACTGTGCCCATTTTTGTGCCCACCCTCGGCAAGATCACCTTGGCGGTCGAACCACTCTTCGAAGGCAGTGCTCAACAGGGCCGCGGACAACAGACGGGAAGAGACGCGTGGCGCGCAACGCCGACGTGGCGGGGCTCAGATGAAGTTTCGAGAACTCGTTCGCCAGGTTGACGCCTCGCTGCTGAACGGCCTGACCGCTTGACTCGCTGTGAAAAGCCGTCCCGACCTGTCGGGATGGTCCGGCCGGCAACAAGATCGCTGAGCCCGTCTGCCGTGACGGGTGCTAGTCAAAGCCGGCCCATGCGGCCGGCTCGCGTCGTCCAGAGCCGCTGCGCGCAGTCGGCTCACGACTGCGGGATGCGTCGTGAAGAGTCGTGGGATCAACGCCATATGTTCCTGGGCGTAGCCAGCAAATCCAACGGTTTCAGTAGAAACACCACCTGCTGACTGGTTCGACGGGCTGCGCCAGCCTCGCCGGCCGTTCTTTTCCGCCAGTCCCAGAAACGCAGCAGCCTTTCTCCCAGTGTATCGATAAGCACTGGCGTGGAGTCGAGGAGACCGCCGAGCGTTTGTCCGGCGTCTTCCGTGAGGACCGACGACATGCCCGGGGTCCAGAAAGACTTCTACGTCGGAGCGCTGTGGGTCGCGGGGCAGATGATTAACGACACGCGTCCTTAGAACGGGCTGACCGTCGGCGCCGTAGATAACAGGAAGGCGAGACACGAACTGGCCGATTCGATCCGTTCGCCCGCGATGGACCACCATGTTCCGCAGGCCCATGAGCCATTCAAGCCATCCTGAGGGTCCAGCCGCAGCGATGGCAGCCTCCATGTCCAGACCGAACACTGCCTGGGTGTATTCGCCTTCGGGTAGCGGGAATTTTTCGCGAGTGGCTTCTTCAGAGCGCCTCTTCGACCCCGCTGAAGTCCGCCTTGAGTAGGTTCACCGGCAGTCCGACGACTCCGATGATCCCGCCCCCGACGCAGTCCAACGCGCCCGCCAAGGCCCTCACCAGACCCGCCTGATGGAGCCGCGACAGCGTCGACAAGTCAAGTTGTCCCAGGGGCTTTCCCTGACGAGGCGGCCGGACTGTGACCTGTCCGTTCTCGACTACGACTGCATTGGCCATGCGGTCGCTCTCACGCTCGGCAGAGTCCTGGAACTCGAGCCAGTGAAGCCGGGCCTCGACCATGTTTGCTGAGACGCTCTGTAGACAGGCGATCAGTTGGTCGGTGATCAGTATCCGCCGGAGGTTCCTGGGTTCCGGGTTCCACCATCCGACCCCGTAAGGTGGACCCTCAACGCAGTCAGCTACGACAGCGGCGGCAAGGTCTGCCAGTTCGCCACTGCCAGACCAAGTGCCTGATTGGGGCCCGGACCAGGGCAGGCCGGTCGGCTTGATACCGTTCTTGGAGGCGGTCCAAATCCTGCTGTCGCATCCGCGAATTATTGCCTGAGCCCAGGAAGCGAACTGGGTCCGTCTCCTCCTTCAGAGGAGCCGAGCAATCCCTCGCAGGGGCTACTGGTGGGCACCTTGCGGTCGGAGTCTTTACGGTTCGGGATCGTTGCTTAACGGCGTGGATGCTTTTGTGTTAACAGCGAGTGTGGCGACGGCGCGGCGCTGGGCTTCGGCAGTGATGTGACCGTATCGACGCGCCATTCTAACCGTCGTGCCGGCGCTCCATCCGAGAGCGAGGCGATCACCGGCAGCGGAACCCCACGCTTCGACCAGCCGGGTGCAGGCGGAGTGTCGAAGGTCGTGGAACCGACATTTCACGTTGCTCTTGGTCTTTGCCGACTCCCACGCCTCCTTCAGGCTCCCGAGGCTTTCCGGGTCGCAGCTATGGGCGTGTGCGATTTGGCGTTGCCGGCAAGGCCGTATCGTTCGGCGGGGAACACGAAGTGTTCAGGCTTCCCGTCCGGGAAAGTTCGTCGCCCAGCTCTGGATCGCCTTTAATGCCGTTGCGTTCAGCGGTATGCTTCGGCCCCGCCCCGCGTCCGTCTTGCTCTTGCCAACGGTCAACCCGGTCGTTCAGAAAGTCAATCTGCCTCCATGGTGAGAGCAGATTTCGCCGCGTCGCATGCCGGTATTCAACGCCAGCGTAACAACCGGTAGCGAGGGCCCTCGAGCGGGACTTGCCGCACGCCTCCAGAAGGCTGTCTCCTCCTCTGGCGGTCAGCGCCTTCCCGACGTCGTCGCTCACGGTCAGCATTTTGACGTCCGGCTGAAGGTCGGCCCACATCCGATGGCTGCGTAGGATCGCTCGTAGGGTTCCGAGTTCCAGGTTGATCGTCTTGGCGGCGCGCCTTCGCGTAACCGATCCTTCTGGAATCCGCGATGTCGTCAGCGGTGATGTCGATCAGCAGTAGTGAGCCAAATATTGGCTTCAGGTGCTTGTCGATATTCAGCTCTTCGATGCGGTATGACTTGGCAGCGAGCGTCGGCTTCTTCAGCTTGAGCCAGTCGGCTGCGGCCGTGCGAATGTACGGGGGGCGGCGCGCTTCTTGATGCCGTGAATAGCCCCTCTTCCAGGCTCTGGTGCCGTTTCCGCTCTGCCTGCCGCGCCAGAGACTTCGCTCTTCGTCTTCGCTGATTCGCGGAAGACCCGCCCAGCTAAACCGGAACTTGAACCACCAGACTTCGCCGCGCCGATACAGCATCATTCTACTCCTTTCCTTCTTTCGTCTATCCTCTTTTGCGAGCGGATAGCCATTTCCGGACTGTCCGGGCTTGCTGGTGTCGCGTTTGCGGTCGCAATAGCTCGCTGACTGGAGTTTCCCGTTGGCGGCCAGATTCAAAGCGTTTCTTTTTCGCTTCGACGGTAAGTGCTTCGACCTTGCACGCGCCGTACAGAATTCCCGGTGATTTCGGTAACCGGTCTGTTCCGTGGAAATCTCAAGGAGACCAACGACAGAATTTGCAGGACACGAAATTCCTTTCCGCCGACGACCGGCAGCGCAAGCTGCAGCCACATCGCGGCCAGAAGGTTGCAGCGGCGCAAAGGACAGCTGCGGCGGCAGAATCGCGCTCGAACTGCATGCGCGCTTGCACATGTTCGAGGTGCACGGTTGAACAGCCAAGCTCGACTTCCTGCTGACGTCTCGGCATAGGGGGCATCCATCCTGCGGCCAGCCCAGCTCGCGCGCGAGGTCTCTGTTCTTGTCGTGGCGTTCTGACTCCGAGCGCCAGCGCCTCCCGTATTAAGCAGATTTCCCGCGCCCAATCAGATGGGCTCACGCCAACTGCTCCTGTTGCTGCAGCGGAAGGCCGTAGCAGCCCATAGTTCGTGGCGAAGTCGCGGATGGCATCCAGGTCCGGTAGTCGAGACTGGCAAACGTCTGAAACAAGGCCGGCGTGCTCGACGCGACATCGGAAAGTATCGACGGGGGGCTTTGATCTTATCCATCCTCGGCCGGAGCAGACCGGCCCACGTCATGTCCTTCTTTAAAGTGCTTGCCAGGCAGTTCAACGGCCTCGGGCGACTCGAACCCGAGAACCCCTCAGTGAGTCAATGCTAACGGGCCGGCCATGGATGTCAATTGCTCAAAGCTGCCAGTTATAAGCGGGAAAACGCGACCATTCAAAGCTGTAGGAATGGTTCATCCATAGGGTTTACGAATTCAGCACGAAAGACAGTAGCAGCCCACGTTTACCATCGTCAAACGGTGATTTAACCTATGAATCAGTGAACATGAATGTGAGGTGAAACGTGCCCGTGAAAGCCAGTAATCAGCCGCGAACGGTCAAACAAGCCGCAGCCGAACTGAACCTCTCAAAGGCAACCATCCGCTCCTGGATCGCACAGCGGCGATCGCGCACGTGCGCCTGGGCCGAGCGGTGCGCATTCGGCCGCGGAGATCGAACGGATTCTCGAATGCGGCTATGTGCCCGCGGAGCGCGGACGGTGAGGCTGGAAGCTAATTGCTGCTTTCGGCGAACAAGACAAGGCAGCCCGCAACCAAATAGGAGGCGGACCATGCACGCCGATGCGTTGGCACGTGCTCTCGGTGGCCGGAGAGTGGGCGATGGGTGGAAGGCCACGTGTCCGGCACGACCGCGAGCCGAGCCTGTCGATCCATGTCGGCATGGCCGGCCGGACTCTGGTGTTCTGCCATGCAAATTGCGGGCAGGCCAAGGTGATCGCTGCGTTGCAAGCGCGCGGCTTATGGGCCGAGAGAGGCCCGCGCCTGCCGCGCTGCGCGGTTGGTCCTCCCTCGGGGCGTGGGCGAGATGGTGCCGATGCCATACGCATGGACGCGGCCATGGCGATTTGGCGGGCCGCGGCGCCGGCGACCGGCACATTGGTCGAGACCTACCTCGCCTCACGTGGGCTGCACATGCCATCCCCGGCGACACTTCGCTTTCATCCAGGGTTGAAGCATCCGGCCGGCGGCACATGGCCGGCGACGTGTTGCACTCGCGATGCGCGGAACAGACGGCGTCGGGGTGGCAATCCACCGCACGTTCCTCACCCCCGATGGCGCGGGAAAAGCGCCGACGGACCCACCAAAGATGATGCTTGGCCCATGCCGCGGCGGCGCAGTCCAATTGGCGCCAAACGACGGCGCCCTCATGATCGGCGAAGGCATCGAGACCGCCCTCTCCGCCATGCAGGCGACCGGCCGGCCCGCGTGGGCAGCTCTCTCGACGTCAGGGTTGCGGGCACTCGATCTGCCGGCCGCCATACGCGATGTGATCGTGTTGGCCGATGGCGACGATGCCGGCGAGGCGGCGGCGCGCGCCTGCGCCTGGCGGTGGAGTCGTGAAGGAGGCGCGTGCGGATCGCACGTCCGCCGCGGGGGTTGGACTTCAACGACGTGCTCGTGGCCCACGAATCCGGCATCGGGGGAGGCGGGCAATGAGTCGCGATCAGACGAACGCGCTCAACAATCCCGTCACTGTCGCCATCGAGGACGCCGAGGAGCTACCTGACGCGCTGCACGGCTTGGTCGAGGAGACCCTCGACCAGGCTGGCTTCGGTGAGCGCGGCGGCGCAGGTGGACGAGGCCGCCGGATTACCGCCGAACGCTGGCCGAAGACGCTCGACAGAGCGGCGTATCACGGCGTGCTCGGTGAGATTGTCCACACGATTGCACCCGCAGACCGAGGCCGATCCGGGGGCGATCCTGGTGCAGTTGCTGGTCATGTTCGGGAACTGCGTCGACCGAACGCCGCACTTTCGCGTCGGCGCAGACGTGCATCACGTGAACCTATTCGCGGCCATCGTCGGCAAGACCGCGAAGGCGCGCAAGGGCATGAGTCGGAACCAGTCGCAGCGGGTCTTCGAGCCGATCGATCCGACTGGGCGAAGGGCTGCATCGCTAGCGGCCTGTCCTCTGGCGAAGGGCTGATCTCCGCTGTTCGCGATCCCATTACAGGAACAACATCCGATCCAAGAGAAAGGCCGAGTGATCGATTACGAGGAAGTCGTCGAGGAGCGGGCGTCACGGACAAGCGCCTGCTGGCGATTGAGACGAGCTCGCCAGCACCTGAAGGTGATGACGCGGGAGGGCAACACGTTGTCGCCGGTGCTGCGGCAAGCGTGGGATGGGCAAGACCTACGCACGCTGACGAAGACGAGCGCGATGCGGTCGACGGCGCCGCACATCAGCGTCATCGCGCACATCTGGAACGAACTACGCCGCTACCTCGACGCGACGGAGGCGGCAAACGGGTTGGGAATCGGTTTTTGTGGGTGCTCGCGAAACGATCGAAGGAACTGCCGCACGGCGGGAATCCCGTTGCCCTGCGGCCTTCCGAGCCGGCTCGGCTGGCGGTCGATGCGGCGCGGCGCGCACCCGAACTCCGGCGCGACGTGCGAATCAATTCTGGGAAAGCGTCGATTCGCGCCTCTCGGCCGGCCGGCCTGGGATGTTGGGCGCGATGACCGCCCGGGCGAAGCGCAGACGATGCGACTGGCGTGCCTGTACGCCCTCGCGGATTCAACCCCCACGGTGACGGGGACGCACCTGAAGGCGGCCCTTGCACTCTGGGAATACCGTTTCTAGTCGGGGCAGGTTGCTGATTCGGGTGGGGCCGTCCTCGCCATCCCAGCCGACACAATCTTGGCGAAGCTGCGCGGCGTCTATCCCGCCAGCGTGACGAAGTCAGAAATCTTCGAGCTGTTCCACCGCCATCAGCCAGCCGGCCGCATCGATGAGGCGCTGGCAATCTTGGTGGATACCAACTGGCAAGGACCGACAACGACCGGAAGAGAAGGGCCGGCCCGTCGAACGATGGGCCTACAGCGGCGTCGAAATAAGCGAAGTAAGCGAAATAACCCAAAACGAGGGTGGCGATAGTTCGCTTAATTCGCCTATTTGCAAGGTAAAGGCGCGCGCATCGAGCCGGAATGCGGATGTGCGGCTAGGTCGGAGGAAGTCGAGGAATCCGACTCAGCCGTAGTCCTGGCGCCCGATTGGGAAGAGACATGACGACCTTTGAACCACCCAGGAGGCAGCCCGCGTGCGGCACATCGAGCTGAAGGTGAGCCGGGGATTGTCTGCTGCACCGAGGGTGGGAAGGGGCGCTGACGCCGGAGCTGCGCGCCGAACTCCGCGCGCACAAGCCGGCGCTGCTCGCGCTGCTGTCCCCGACCGAACGGCTTGTGACGCTCGAAGGGCGGCGGATTGACGGTGCCGGCGCCGGCGTTGCTGCTGGCCCTCGATTCTGAAGGCCCGCGGCATTCCGCTCGCGGTCGATGCCAACGGCGAGTTTGTGATTCCGACGACGCCGAAGCTGTTGCCGGCTGACCGGTCGGCGATCCGGCGGTGGCGGCTGCACTTGGCGGCGCTCGTGATCTACCCGCGCCGGAGCTGCCGCAATGACCAACGGGCATGAATAATCCAAGAAACGGACAGATATTTATTCCAGAAGGGATAAGCGATGGGTCGCGGCCTCTCGGCAGACAGTCGCCAGTTGATTCAGAGGGCCTACGAGGTGCTCGCGGTCGAGCATCCGAGCGGCGTTCGCCGTGTCGCCGATGCGCTCTTCGGCAATCAGGCGAGCCGGGAAGTGAAGAAGCTGGGTCGCCTGCTCACGCGCGCGCGCAAGACTGGTGAGATTCCGTGGGAATGGATCAACGACTCAACACGGACCAAGCTCCGGCCCTTCGTGTGTGAGCGACATCGGCGACCCTGCGCGCCACCAAGCGCATGTGTCCCAGCTACGACCCGTGGCTTGAGCAGCCGGTGTCGGATTGAAGTCTGGCCCGAGAAAACCGTGGGTGGCACCCTTGGCCCCGTGCTGGAGCGCTTCCTCGTGGAGTTCCAGGTGCATCACGGCAATACCTCGACAATGTGATGCATCAGCTCGCGGTGCAGACACAGCGCGATCCCCGCCGCACGATCCTGCTGTATGTCGGCGACCACGATCCGAAAGGACTCCGCATCGCGGAAGACGACATCCCGATGCGCCTCGCCACCTTCGGCGCGGTCAATGTCACCGTGCGCCGGATCGCGTTGCTCGGGTGCTGACGCCCTGCAACTGCGGCATTTGAAGGACGCCTTCAAGAAGGATGACAAGGACGTGCCCTGGTATCGCAAGCACGCCGGTCTGGACTTCGGCGTGGAGCTCGAGGCGATGCCGTCGACCGAGTTGCGGGACCGCGTCGAGCGCGCCATTCGCCACGAAATCGGTGATGTGGCCGCGTGGAACCGCGTCATGGCGGCGAGCCGGGTCGTGCGGGACAGTTGGGAAGTCGTATGTGGACCGCTGGCAGCCGCCGTCTATTCAGGGGCTAGGGTCCGAATAGATTGGACCCAGGGAGAGCCGTTGAAAATCTGACAGCCGGCAAGGGCCGCCGCATGAACCAGGGTGACCCTCCCCTCGCACTGCCGCGAAATTCGCGAGGCGGCTGAAAGTGCCCGCCCACTGAGATAAACCGCAGCGACAGGAACCGACCCAATCCTGAGACGCAATTTGCGTACTCGAACCTCCCGCCAAATAGTTGCGGTTCGAACGTGGCCAGCCTGTCCGAGCGGCTTGCATGCAAATAGGAGCCCAATGTATCGCCGCTTAAAACGGCTCGCTCAGCAGAGTGCTCCCCGGCGAGCATCCAGTGCTCAGTAATACTGCCTGATGTAGGCGAACGCTCGGTCGAACAGTTCCTGGTTCCCGGTGGAGCTGGTACTTCAACAGCGTCTCCGAAGCTCCTTCTGCACCAGCCGTTCTCCCTGGCTGGTGGATTGCCAGTCTGGGAAGCGCACCTTCCGGACAATCTCGTCAATGTCGTTCACGATGCGTTCCACAATGATGTGGGTGTTGCTGTTCTTCGCTTTGTTGAACAGTTCCGTCAGGGCTTCCTTGGCGCGGTCCAGCTCCAGTTGGTGCGTGGCGAGAGGGAACGAGTGGATGTCCCGACCGCGCGCGCCGAAGGAACCTCTCAGCCAAGCAGAGGAATGGTAGAAGTTCTGGCAGCAGGCGGTCGTCATTGTGCGCGAGCACTACCGCAGACAGGGCTACACGGTCTGGTTCTGCGAACCCGCGCTAGAGAAATACGCAGATCCTGATTTCGTAGGTTTCATGCTCCTCTCGTATCCGGGCAGAAGGCGCACCGGACATCCGGCCTTCAAGCGGATGCAGAACGTGTTCGGGGACGCGACGGTCGCGGAACTCAACGTGGAAGCAGACCGCGCGAAGCGGCGGATGAATCAGGGGCGCGGGCAGTAGGGGCGGCGGTGACCCGGATCTGTTCGTGTTCAACGGACGCGAGCGATTCTTCGTAGAGGTGAAGTGGAAGGATCACATCACGGAGAAGCAGCGGCTCACGTTCCCCCTCATCGAGCGCCATTGTGGCGTCAGCGTCAGGATCGCCCGAATCTTCGAGCGCGGGATGCCTCCGAAGAGACGACAGGGAGCCTAGTCGCCTGGGGCAAACGGACCGCCTCTTCGTTCAGACCAACTCATTGGAATTGCCTTCGTGTCTCTACGGAAACTCGCAATGGGAGGGCCGGTCACTACGACGACGAACCGGCAGGATGGCATCTATTTTTTCGCCGTTCGACGAGAACATGATTCTTCGAGAAGTTGTGCTCGGGCCGCTCTGCCCGCGATTTCAATTGGAGCCGCCGCGCGCTTCGGTCGCGACCGCGAATGTTCCGGCAGTCGTATCCCGAGCGCGTTTCGGCTTCCGTAGTTTTGAAGTGCGACCTGACGGACGTCACCCGCTCCAATAGCCCGCTACGCTCTAACGAGCGTTAGCGGCTTCCGCATTGGTCAGCGTAGCGTGATGCTGCCGTGCGCGCTGACCGAGCGCCAGCCTGACACGCGCCGCAACCGCACCATCACGAACCACCACAAGGAACGCCACGTCACCCCATTGAACCGCCCACGCTGATGCGAGGGCGAGATGCGTCGTCAGGTCTCGCAGCCGTCGCTGCACGTCTGCCGCTCGCTTCGTGGCGTCGTTCTGTAGGTGCTGATAGACCACGAAGACGCTGCCGTCTGTTGCTCTGTCCCACACCGCACGAAGGTCAGCGTAGAGCAGGTACTTTTCCACGCCGTTCCGACGCATGTAGGCGACTGTGCCTGTCTGTAGACCGATGTCCGGGTCGAAGAAGACCACGGACCCCGCCAGCCATTGGGTCGGCACAGCGGCAAAGTACTCGGCTCGGGTCGCATCCCGAAAATAGTCGGCGTCCCGATGAGGCATGAACTGCACGCCGAACGACGGCATCAGATTGCGAAGAATCTGGATGTTCCGGGTACCCGAAGCGACAGCATCACGTAGAGCATCGACAAGAGGCCCACGTCGCTTGCCGCGACTGTAACCGGTGAGGCCACCTTCGCCCGAATCATCGTTCGGCGTCAGCATCGGAATGAACACCAACCGTGGGTCCGGCAGGCATCCGGCAAGGTCGGCCAGCAGGTCGTACTTGAAGAGGTCACGGCGGTCCCCGAAGTACTGGTTCTTCACGTCAGCAGCGTACCGAGAACCTGAATATCCGCCTGCGTCAATGGCTCCTTGTAGAGTTCGTTCACGAGCCACAACCCGCACTGTCGAATTCGGTCCTTCGGCGAACTCAGCCCGAGCCAGCGTGCCGACGGTTGGCATTCGTCGCAGCGAGAGAGCGTGGATATGATCCGCGATTCGAGATGCAGGCGGTCCGCCTTCTCGTCGACGCGAAACACGACAAACGTGAAGTGGCGCTGAAGATATTCGGTCACTTCGTGTTCGACCGTCCGTCGCTTTTCAGTATCCCGCTCTACCCCGTGACGCTCACGTGCCGCGCGGCTTGTGCGATCAAGTTCCCACTCCGTGAGGTACGCATCCCCGGACCGGTTCAGTAGAGCGCGACCGATGTTCTTGCGAAGATCGAGCGGTCCTTGTTCTCCTGTACAAAATGCTGCACGAGTCGTGACGGAACTGGCCGTCTCCCGTATGTGTGCCGACGCGGACAACCCTGCCGCCGCCGTGGGCCTCTTCGCCTATCTCGAACAGCACGTAAACGCCGTTGACCGGTAAGCGTGTCCGGTCAAACGGAAAGGCGTGCAGCGTCCCGCGCCGAGCAAGGCTGTGAAGTTCCGCACAGAGCGCCGTCACACCAGAACCCCTTCAAGCCAACGAAGTTGCTGACCAATCCGAAGACCGTCCATCGGCACTTCCACCGACCGGAGTCTCTCGCACCAAGTACCGTCGATACTTGTCGCCAGCCAAGAAGACGAAGTGGTCCCGCCCTACGTCGGTATGCCTCTGCAACTGACCAAACACGTTTTCAGACCACGCCTTCGACTTCCGCGAACGACAATTTATTGAGCGTCAGGTTGTACGGGTCAATCGGGTCGGCCGGGCGAACAAGCCCGTATTTGGCAGAGAGAATGAAAATGGCTGCTGGTTGCAGTTGTCGTGCGTACGCGAGGCTCTTCCGAAACAAGTCGCTGACATAGAGGTCTTCCGCTTTGCCCGGTGATTCAGCTTCTTGCTCGCACATGAAACAAGAACAATCGTCTTCACTGGCCCATCGCCACTTACTCACTCCCTGTAGTACAGGGAATCGAGAAACGCCGCGCGCGCTTCACTGACTCGCTTCTCATCCTTGTTTTTCGGCAGCGGGCTCTGCCACCACTCCGAGTCGCTGATACGGGCCACAATTGCGTCCCAATAACGGACGTAGCTCATTCCGGCCTGAGGAATCCCAAACGCTTTACACAGTTCTGCCCGGTTCCGGCTATCCAAGCACACGAAGGTGTCCGGGCGCTTCATCGCCAGCAGTCTCGTTGCCGTAGCAACGAAAGTGCGCTTCTTGAACGTCTTTCGGTACTCAGCAACAAACGCCGTGAAATGAGCCTTCGTCAGTTGACCGTAAAGAGGAATGTGGTCGAGGGCACGAGAGACGTTCGCATCGTTGGCCCCAACACGACCGCGAAATACGCCGTTGCCCTTCATGCTACCGAACCAGCCCGCCTCCAGTTTGTCCGTGTTCAGCGCGTTCGGCAGGCCCGCCACAAATTTTCGCTCGTCGGCGGTCATTTCATTGAAGTGCTTGTACTTCTGGAAGAAGTCTACGCGCCTTCTCCACAACTCTCAACCGCTCCGCCATGCTGTGAAAACGGTCATGGCGACCCTCTGATGAACTCCGCCCACGTCATCGTGGCGACAGGCACCGTGTAAAGTGGCTTCGCTGTGCCTTCTTCCCGCCGTACTGACCCGAAAGACTCTCCACCTTCGGCTTCTGGGTCGTCCACATCTTCCGGTACTCGTCCAGTTCCGATTGGGTGAACACACTGGCGACGTCGTTCCAACAGCATTGATAATCGCTAGCGCCGACTTCAGGACGGTAGCGGCGTCGTGTCGGCGTCCGAAACGAGCGCGTCGCTTCCGTGTTCAGTCGTGAACGCTGCATTCGTGAAGTTGCCGCTACCCACAAGCAACTCCCACCGACCGTCATCGTCACGAAATAGGTACAGCTTTGGGTGGAAGATGCCCTGCGGATTCTTGATGAATCGCACGCCCTTGTGGTGGAGGAACGCCTGAATAAAATCCGGATGGGTTTGGTAGAAGTGCAGACCGACAACGACACGGCGGATCTTGGCTTTGGCAGCGAGAAGTTCCTGAAATGGTTTCGACGCCACACCCGCCCATGCCGTTGCCCACAGGAAGCGCGTCGTATTGTCGAATCAGTCGGGTGAACTGGGCTTCCAACTTCAGGGGAGACGTAATGAGTTTCATATGGCAAGCCCAGTGAGCCAGGCGCTTGCATAACCACATTCCAGCCGGGGCAAGGTGGCGCCCCGTTGCTCAGAGACGCAGCGCAACCAGCGCCTTCAGTTCATCCCAAGAGAGCCACGGCTGTGCCCGGTGAATCATCCGATGGCAATTGGAGCAGACCAATCGGAAGTCCGACAGCAACAGCTTCGTTGCGGCGGTCAACTGGGACACCGGTTTCGCATGATGACACTCGATGAACCCCGCGCCACGCTCGCCGTAGGTCTGTTCGAAGTCGAAGCCGCAGGACTCGCAAAACACACGCCCCGCGTTGTCCCGCTTGAACTGCACCAGCTTCTTCGACCGGTTCTTCGGATTGCGTTCATAGCTCCGATGTACCCGTGTCAGCACGCGTCCTTCGGGAGCCAGTTCGTCGTCCTCATCCCACGATGAGTCAGGCAACGGCATGTTCGACGTGATGAACGAACGAATCGCTTGGGCAACCTGCTTCAATCGACGTGGGTCCGACCCGAACTCCCGCCACACGTCCGCTTCAAGGCGATTGCCCCGTTGCAGTCCCCGCCGTCCACGCGCTATGGAGTCGGGGTCATGAGCCTTGAGGTTCATCAGCTTCATGTACACGCCGTCAGGATTGCGTAGGGTAGCCGAGCCTTGTGTGCCGAGTTTTCGGTGCAGTCGGTTCAGCAACTCGCTGAGGGCGACGACCTCTTTGCTGCCCTTTTGTGGCTGTCCGGGCTTTGCTGACAAGTAGAGGTCCAGCGCGAGAATGTGTTCGTCTCGCGTCCAGTCTGGATTCTGCGGTTTCGTTTCGCTAGCCATGCGAGCACTCGTCCCAGCGTCCCGACGATCCCTTCCAACGTGACACAACCTTCGCACGTTCGGAACTATACCGATTGGACTCGGCAGCCGCCAGAACACGTTCCGAGAACCAGACCCGAGAGCCCTGACCGCTGACCCGGCACGCCACAGCGAACGCTAGACGCCCTGCCTGAGGAGCGCCGGCGCGCAGTTACGGAAGCCGAAGCCGTGAACCGGCGGCATTCTTGCGTCTGGACTGCGGCATGACCAGTCACGACGACGACGATTTGCTTTGCGTGAGCTGCGGACGATGCGGGAAACCCTTGATTCGCTCGGTCGAAGACCTTCGCGACAAGCGAACCATCGACTGCGAAGATTGTGAGAAGACGCTTCCCATACGGGAACGTGCTTCCCGGTCAGACGACGGCCTCGCGTTCCGGCAAACGAATCACCACAGTCCTCGCGCACGCTGAGGATGGGCATTGAGCGACCGACTGAAGTTCCCGACGCGCGATTTCTTCTGAAGGTTCGGTGTAGCGTCCCTTGGCGCGCCGCACTGCAAGTCCGAGGTGATGAAGCAGGCTGCATCGGGAAGGTCATGAACCGGATGCGGGAGTTCCAGCGAGCCAACCTGACCATATGGCGGGGTGACTCCCTTCCCGTTTTCACACTTGTTTCAGTTGCCCGCTCTGGATCAGCCGCTCGAACTGCTGCTCAACCCGGCTCGGCATCGTCCCGCCCCGGACCAGCATCCCCAACTCCATGTTGATCGTGAATGCCTGCTGGGTCAGGTTGGCCGACGAGAGGAACAGCCACTCGCCATCGGCCACGGCACACTTGACGTGCAGGATGCCGACCTTGTTGTTGTCGCCGACCGGGCGATTCTCCTTCGGCCAGAAGTAGACCGTCGAACAAGCCGCCACTTCCTGCCCCAATGCCTTGATCGTGCTGTACTCGCCTTCGCCTTCGATCTTGTCGGGCGTCTCCACGATCACCGTCAGCCGCACGCCCCGCTTCGCCGCCCGCACAAGTGCCTTGCCGACGTTCGGAATCCGGTAGACGGCAAAGCTGACCAGCGTGATCCGGCTCTTGGCGGCATCCAGAACTTGCAGGATCGCCTGCTCGGTGCGGCGAAACGGCGTGTGCTCGGTGTCGGGGCCGGTCCACACCAGTTCGACCGATTGCGAATCCCGGTGGGTCTGCTCCGACAACGCCGCCGTTTGCAGCGCCACGGCCACCGTGCGGGCATCAACTTCCTTGGCCTCGTTTCGCCAGCGGTCCACGAACGCAAGGGCCATGTCCCGGTGCTGATGGTGGGGAACTCGCTTCGAGATTTCGGCCCGCAACGATCCTTCGGAACATGTCAGGATCGCAGCCGCCACCGCTTCGACCGTGCTGCTGGGCAAGCTGCACGCCAAGGCGTAGGCCGATTCGACAATGACTCGTTCCGGCGTCATGGATTCACCCGAAGAAGGCCAGGTTGGTTCGCTCCACCGTCGGCACCAGCGCCGACCGGTCCAGATACTTGTTGCCCCGCTCGCACGACGTCTCCGGCAGGAACGAGCAGGCATGGCACGACGCCCCGTGCAGCTTCTCGCCGCCGCCGACCGGATGCTCGGAGCAAAGCGGGTCCGAGGCACACAGGCTCATCTTGTCCAACGCCCGGCGAATGTGCCGACCGAGCTTGTCCGGTTCGCCAAGGGCACAGAGGCCGCCCAGCGTTCCTTCGCTGTCCGGGGCCGACGTGTAGATCAGCACGCCCGCCATCGGGTCGCCGTCAGCGGGATTGCGCGAGTAGATCCGCTCGGTGATCGAGGCGCTCGTGTAGCCGCACTCGATGGCCAGTTGCCGGATCAGGGCGTGGGCGAACGTGTGCAGCAGGACGTACCGGATGCCGGGATAGCCCTTGTTCGGGTCGAGGTTCTTGGTCGCCCGCCACGCCTGATGCCCAACCTCGAACTCCCGGTCGTAGGCATGATTGCGTTTCACCCAATCCTGAATCGAGCGACTCGGAGAACTGGAAGAAGATGCCCTCGCCCCGTGTTTCGCAGGCGGGAACCCACGTCGGGTCTTTGCGTGAGATTCTGGCCCGGTGTTCGGGCGGCAAATCGGCGGCGCTGTCGAAGTCCCGTGGCGACATGATGCGGGTGAAGCCGACGAGTGCCCGGACCTCCCGCAGCTTCTCCACCAGCACGATCTTCTCGAAGTACTTCGTGAAGTCAGTCGGGCGGCTCGACGGTCCGCAGCTTGAAGCGTGCGGCTCTCCTTGGCCTTGGTCGGGTTGGAGAAGACCTTCCATTCCGGCGACTTCAGGTCGTCCGGGTCTTCGGCTTCCTCGCCGGTCCCCTGAATCTTCTTCTGGATCGCCGCCCAGATCTGGTCGTCGCTGTACTTGCTGAAGTCCTTCAGTTGGCCGATCAGCCGGAACGCCTTCAGCACCTCGAGGCTCGTCGCCTTCTCCAGGACCGCCCAATTCTCCTCGACCAGTCGGCCCAGGTCGTCGGACGGCCTGCGGCACCGACAGCGCCGAGATCAGCACGGGGAACCAGAGATTCGACGCACCTTGCAGCATCGGCTTGACATGGTCCTGGTCGCAGCCGTTGGGGTCGATGTCCCGCAGGTGCGGGCGGCGGCCCCGGCAGGCGGGCATCGACGTGCGGTTGTTGGGGCCGAACGCCTGGCCCATGCGGCGGCGAGTCCCGCACCCGTCGCACTTCACTTCCACGTCCAGGGCCTCGCCGCTGGCCCCGACCTCGTAGAGGTACAGCAGCCCCTTGCAGTCGGTCGCCCCCTGGTGGACGAACTCCACCCACGGGAAGTCGTCGAGATGCCCATGCTCGCAGGTCACCATGAAGCGGGCCGGAACCACGAGCGGCGATCGGCCCTGGGTCGTGCAGTTGTGGACGTAGCAAGCTCGGTCGGGCCGGTACGGGTAGACCTTCGGCTCGAACAGCCCGGAACTGATCGGGGCCAGCAGGCGGCACTTCGAGCAGACCATCCAGCGGGGAAACGGGGCGACCGGCACGCCGATCTGCCGGGCCTCGTCGAACCAGTTGGTTTGCGAGCCTTGGGTTTCCGGCCCCCGTGGTGGCGTCAGGAACCGAGCCACCTGCGGGCCAAGAATCGACTGAGCCGAGCGCAGCAGCCGCTCCTCGGCGATCTCGTTGGCGTGGGCACTCGGCCAGTCGTCCAGGCCCATCACGATCACCGACATGTTCGGCAGATCGACCAGCGAGCCGATGCCGAAGGTGGTGAGGGTCTGGCTGGGCCGGACTTCCCCGACCTCGGACTTCTTCATGTGGCTGGAAGTGGTCATGCCTGGCCCACCTTCCGGTTGCGGACTTCGGGAGTCGCTTCCGGCGCGGCATCGCCGGTGATCTCGTCGAGTCCGCCGTCGCTGATGATGAGCTTCACGGGCGGCTCGACCTCCCGCAGCGAGTTGAGGCAGGTGAACTCTTCCCAGCGCTCCATGCCGGGGCTGTGGAGCAGCTTGACGGTGGTTCCCTTCTTCGGGCCGTCCGCGCCGTAGGGTTCGGTGTAGGTCAGGGTTCGGCCGCCCGTGGTGTTCTGGGCCTCGGCCTGCCACAGGTCGGCCTTGCTCAGCAGTTCCGCCCGGCAGAAGTCCCCGGTCTTGGTGCCGTCGCCGATCAACTCGGCCCGCTTCGACAATCGCCTCGATGGCGTCCTGAACATACGGGTTGCCGGTCGTGATGCGGGAGGCGGCCTCGTTCGGGTTGAACTCCATGCCCCGCAGCCGCACCAGCGACACCAGCAGCCCCGCCAAGCCCCGCTGCAACGCTCCCGGCGAGAACGGCGTCACCGACAGCGGCTCGACGTGCTTGTAGAACGTCGCGTGGTAATGCTCGAAGGTCTCGTAGTGGGACAGGTCACGGGGTCTGGCCCAATTGAACACGGTGCAGACCAAGCCGGGGAAGGTACGGCCGACACGGCTGGTCGCCTGGATGTACTCGGCCGTCGCCTTGGGTTGCCCGGCCACGACCATCAGCCCCAAGCCGCTTCACGTCCACGCCGACCGAGATCATGTTCGTGGCCAGCAGCACGTCCAGCGGCTTCTTGGGGATGTTCTTGTAATCCTTTGTCTTGAACGCTTCTTTGCGCTGCTCTTCGAGTTCGGGATCGAAGACCGGCCTCCAGCCGGTCGAGAATCTGCGGGATGTCCTCCGACCGCATGCGGCTGGTCAACTCGGCAAGGTAATCGCCGCTGAAGAACCGCTTCGCCAACCCCCGCCGATCCTGCTTGCGGCAGCGGGAGAACACGTCGTCATCGACCAGACGCCGCATCCCGCCAAGTTCCCGCATCGAGTTGAAGTAGCCCACGAGGGTCATCCACGGATCGACCCGTTCGCCGTACTTCTCGTAGAGCGACTGGGCCGAGCAGAGGTAGGCGACGTAGACCCGGATCAGCGCCGCCTTCAACCGGCGACCGGGGGCGCAGATGCCGAGGTAGCGTCGGCCAAACTCTTCCTCGGTCGGCTCCCGCTGAACCGAGAAGAAGTTGTCCCGCACGTCGAGTCCCGGCGGCGGGAAGATGTTGACCGTCCGCAGGAACAGGCTGCGAACCTGCACGTCGGCGTTCTTGATCGTCGCCGTCGATGCGATCACCTTCGGTCGGACCTTCTTGCCGTCGACCTCCCAGGTGCAGAGCTTGTCGATGGCCGTCTCGTACAGGCCGACCAGCGTGCCGAGCGGCCCGCTGATGAGATGCAGCTCGTCCTGAATGATCAGGTCGGGTGGACGCAGCGGCGGGTGTTCGAGTGTCTTGGCCGAGGGCAGGCCGAACTTGGACTTCGGGTGGAAGGTCGAGTCCTCGATCTCCGGCGACTTGAACCCGTGCCGCTCGCAGAAGCCGTTGACCTGCCCGAAGAGCATCTGCACTTCGCCCTTCCACGGCATCTGGGCGAACTTGTCCACCGTGGCGATGAGCAGCGTCGGCAGGCGGCGGTAAATCTCCTCGTCCACGACGACGACCGGCAAGCCTTCGTCCGTCGGCTTGGCGTTTGCTGAAGAGGCACTGGCCGAACTTGTCGCCGCAGTAGGTCAGCGTGCGGCCTGAGCCGTGGGGATAGGGCTGGGCGTCGAGATGCTTGCCCGGCTTCGATGGCGCTGCCGCACCACGGGCAAGCGGTGAGTTGATACGGCGTGCCGATGGCCACCGCCGACGAATTGATTGCCACGAGCCTGCTTGATCGCTTCGACGGCATCATCGGTGCGGTTGGGCGTGGTGCGACGGCCCACCCACAGGCCGATGCGAAAGGGCGTCCTGCCCCAGCGTTTGTCGCCGTGTTCGAGCGCCTTGCGGCGAATCGACTCGCAGGCACAGATCAGTGCCGTGGCCCGCTGGAACTGCTGGATCGTCAGCAGCCGCAGCGTGTACCGCATCAGCACGGCCACGCCTTCGTCGCCCACTCGCCCCGCCACGATTCCCTGCAATCGCCGCAGGCCCATCGTGTAGGCCGAGAGGCCCAAGTAGGCTTCCGTCTTGCCGCCGCCCGTGGGGAAGAAGAGCAGGTCGGCCAAGGCTTCGGGGCCGACGCCACGTTCGGCATGATCGAGCCTCGTGACGCCCGGCAGGTTGAGCAGGATGAACGCAATCTGGAACGGTCGCCAACTCCGGTTCTTTGGCTCGTCGATGTCCTTGTCGAAATCGGGCTGCTCGCCCCGGCGAACCTGCTCGGAATAGATCGAGTGCGTCCGCTGGAGCCACATGGCCCGGTTCATGAAGTGGAACGCCTCGAACGCCTTCGTGTCCTTGGTCAGCAGTTCCAGCCCCTCCTCGATTCGCTTGAGCGTGAGGCGGCAATTGTCGATGGCCACCCGGCCCGCATCGCCAAATTGGGCCAGTCCTTCCTTCGGGTCTTTGAGCTTGGCTTCTTCCCGGTCGATCCAGTCCCGATAGGCCGTCACCAGCGGTCCCAATTGCTTGGGCAGCGTCTTGGCATCGGCCTCGGCCAGCACCTTCATGTCGAGGACCAGCCCGGCGAGCTTGCCGAAGGCCGGGTTCTCGTCGGCATCGTCTTCGGTGGGCGGTGTGGTGCGGGGGACTTCATGGCACGGGACGATGACCGTTTCGATGCTGATCGCACGGTCGGGCGAGTCCTTGGCCGCTTCGGCGTGAACGCTGACGCCGTGCCCCACGGCGAACTCGACGTGGTGCCGGTAGAGCAGTCGCCATCAGCCGCTCTTCGAGATCGTCGTTCGTGCCGAGCGTGGTGCGTTTGCAGAAGACCGCCTGACCGTCCGCGCCGCTGGCGACCAGCTTCGGCTGGAAGATGTGGTACTCGTCCTTGGGCCGCAGTTCCTCTTGGGCGTTGACGAGGAACAGCGTGACGACGTAGTGGGTGTTCCGCTTGCGGACCTGACCCTGAACGTAGATGTCGGGGAACTCGGGATCGGGAGCCGTCGGCTTGATCGGCCCGTCTTTCAGCGGGACTTCGATGCTGCCGCCCCTGTGATATCGCTTCCAGACCCGCAGCGGTCTGCCCTTGTAATCGGTCTGATCGTCCCGCTTCTCTCGCTTGTATTGGCCCCACGTGGCGCTGACCTTGATCGACTTCGCTTCGCCGTCCACGCAGAAGGTCATGCCGAAGGAGGACGGCAAGATAGGCCTGGGTGACTGGGAGTGTCGGCATCGGTCTTGCCGTCGTCCGCCGTGTCGCTGCCCCCTTCCGAGAGTTCGTCGGGGATGAGCGGAATGTCTTCGTCCTCTTCCTCATCCACGGCGGGCTTGGCAGCAGTCATTCGCGGAGCGGCTGGGGGCCAGCACGCCCACGAGGTAGCGGTCCCGCACCGTGCGTTCGGTCAGTTCCTCGCTCTCGCCCCCAGCCGGGCCGAGCAGATCGCCCAGCACCATCGTTTCGAGTTCGGCCCGAAGCTGGTGTTGGGAGGGAATCGGTGTCGATGTGGCATTGCTCATTCGTCATCCTCCTCCATGTCGAAGAGGGCGGACTCTTCGTTGGCCGGCTTTGCTGGCGGCTTTCTTCTTGGGGCGGCTTTCTTGGCGGCTCCCTTCTTGCCGTGGAGTCCTTGCTTCTCTTCCTCGGCGTAGCGCTCGTGGTTGAGCTTCAGCAGGCGTTGGAGGACTTCACGGCGGGCGGGTTCGCTGATGGTGAAGCGGACACCCTGCTTGGTCTCGTGGAAGCCGTGGCCGAGGTCGAGATCGGTCCAGCCGTAGGCGGCGGCGACTGCCTGATCCATCTCGACGTGAAGTTCACGGAGCTTCTGGATGTCGGCGGCGGTCTCGTCGGGGTCGTGGAAGCGGTTGTACGTCTTCAGTGAGACCCTCACCGAACTGCTGATTGACAGCTTGCTCTCTCTTCATAGAAGGCTGCACCTGCCGCATTGAGTCGATGGCCGACAGCGGTGGCAAAAGGAAATGTCTCAAAGCAATCCGATGAGTGAACCGCAGGGTCTCTCCAAGCGTCGAGCTATGCTGGCGTGCCCAGCAATCGATGAACGACTGACTGCAAAACAGCGAAAGTGGAGTACTCCTCAATGCAAACAGCTCCAACGATGAGCAAACACCCATGTCGGTCTGGATAAAAGCGAAACGACAAGAACTTTGTCGACCCAATGGACACACAAGAATGCGTTCTCGCTGATGACACAGACGCGAGAAATGCTTCGCGCTTGTCCCAAAATTACCAAAACCGACTCTACTCGTGCATCTTGACGCGTGATGCTGTCCCGTTTCGGTCTTTACCCTCTGCTTCGACAATTGCAAATAGTTCCGTGATACTGCTCGCGCTCTGTCAGATCCCTCACGCCAAAGTCAATTGACCCATCACAGCGGCGACTTGTCAGCGGTATTGATTGAAGATCGTCGCCATTCGCGTATGGCTTGGAATAACGTCACAGTTAGAGGCATCTTGCATCACGAAGGCGATTGCCCCTCTTCAGAGTCCAGTATGAAACCCTTGCCATTAAGACTTGACCCTTGTGAATAGACGATGCGATGTCGTGAGCCTGTGTGGCGTGGCGTTGTACGGCCACTATCAAGATAGGACGAGATATGGCTACATCGCTATTCATCAAGAACGCTAGTCACCAGCCATTGCCTTGCGAGAGACATGCACCAGCGATGCGACTACACCGCGCCTGACCGGGCCAAGGGCATGAGCGGCGTGCCCTGCACGATGAGCTCCGCCATCGTCAATCAAGGGGCTAAGCCCACATTCATGGTGTCTCCCTCGTGCAATGGTGTTAGTGGCAAGAAGACCAATGAACCCGCATCTGAGTTGCACAGGCGAAATGCTGTCGAAAGAAATATGAGCACAAATCGCAGGGACCTGCTCCCTGAACGGTCGAACGAGATCGTCTAAGGTACTCTGTAGCTAATCACCCAATGTCGAGGCTATCCTGCCGACCGCCCATAAAAGGCGGATTCCCCACAAACGCATCGAACCCACCCCGCTTCACGATCACTTCGGGGAACTCCAGCGGCCAGTGAAACATCGACTGGCCCCGGCGTTCCTTGGCGGCGACTTGCTCGAACTCTTCGGTTGGTCCTTTCTCAACGTAGTGGCCCGACTACACGGCGGCGTGGCGAACTCGCTCTAGCTTGTCCTTGGCACTCTCGCCCCAGAACTCAGCGGCCACGAGCAGGTCCGCCGCACACCGCAGCCGAGCGATCTTCTCGTCGGCTTCCTTGAGCAACTTCTCCTGCCGCTCGACATCTTCGACCGTGTTGGCGGGCAAGTCTTCGAGCTTGAGCCGCAGAGTGATCGCCTCGTCCACGGCACTATCGAGCGGCCCCTTGAACAGCACGGCATCGTCGGCATCGGGCTTGAGGCGGAAGTGCCGCAGTTGGGCTAGATCGTGCAGGCCGACCAATGAATCGCCGCAACGAATCGAGTGGTCCAGAAACTCGAACGGCTTGTCCTTGGCCAGCGTGAGCAACCACAGCGACAGCTTCGCCATTTCCGCCGCCAGCGGGTTCTTGTCCACGCCGTACAAACACCGCTGGGCGATGATCCGCATGGCGTAGGTCTTGCGCTCGGCAGGATCGTCGGGGATCAGAGCTTCGTTCGCCTTGCCGGTGGACGGCGTGCCTTCGGGCGTGATGCCGGGTGTTTGTGGGTTGAGCTTTCTTTGCCTCGTCCCACGCTTCCAGCAACCGCTCCGCCATGTAGCGGGCGGCTTGCACTAAGAACGCACCCGACCCGCACGCCATATCGCAAATCTTCAGGGCCAAGAGTTCGGCGGCACTCTTGCAGCTTCCACTCGCTCTTCGGTTTGCCTTCTGCCGGGCCGACGTAAACCAACGGCTCCAGCGTGTACTGCACGATGGGTTCGGTGAGGCTGCGAGGCGTGTAGTGCGTGCCGCTGGATCGCCGGTCGGTGCCCGCTGTGACGAAGACGCTCCCCTTGGGAATGACCACGGGATAGCCAAAGTTGTCGAGCCGCACCAACCCGGCCAGCGGCTTCACCCGTTTCCACAAGGCATCGTCGCTTTGGCAGGCGGTGCGAAAGCGGGCGGCGTCTTGGGCATCGAGTTCGACCTTGAGCGACTTCTTGAGGGCGTTGTCCGACTTGCCCGTTTCTTCCTTCAGAAACGTGACGAGATCGGATTCGCCCTTGGCCAAGAGCGTTTCCAACTCGGCCAATGGGATTTCAGGTTCCTTCTCACGAGTCCCGGCCAAGCCGAGGAACGGCTCGGCGGCACGCTTGGCGGTGTGGTCCAGCAACCCTTCGTAAACGTGGCCGATCTGTTCAATGTCGAGCGCCCGGAAACTCAGCCGACGAGCTTCCGCAGGCCCGCCTCCCGGCATTCTTATTTGCAGCAGTTGCAGCGCTTCGAGTAGGTGCAGCACTGTGCGATTGTTGACCGGCAGCGGGTTCGCTTCAGTGTCCCGCCACGAGGTTCCCTGCTTGCGGCCTTCGAGGAACGGGAAGCGGTCGGGATTGAAGAGATTGCCGCCGTACGCTGGGATGTGAACGTCGTCGTGCCGCAGCCCGCCGTACACCGCACGAAACGCTGCCAAGAGCCGAGGCCACACGTCGTAGCGGCGTTCAAGCAGTTCTTCGCCGTGCTGATCGGCCAGTTCCCGCAGTTGTTTGCTGATCGTGGAGACGGAGTAGTGTTGTTCGTAAACCGGGAACGGCTTGCTGGGGATGAGTTCCCGTTCTTCCGCACAGAAGAGGAACACCAGTCGCATCATCACCGTGAGGGCCGACTCGTACAGAGCCTCTTCCCGTACCCCAGCGAGCAATTCACGCCCAAAGTCCTGATCAGCCCGCTCCAGCGAATGAATCAGCACTTCAACCGCCCGCCGCACCTGATAACCAAGTTGATCGGTGACTTCCTGTTGATTCGACGCACTCTTCGTGAGCAGAGCTTCCAGCGTTTGATCGTCAGGGACGTTAAAGAAGCGACTGGCCGACAGCAACCCACGGAAGGCCCGCAGCGTGATCGGTTCTTCAAGCCATAGCGCTGCGTACCACGAGGTGTACCCAGTCGTTTCGCCCTTGGGAGCATCGACTAGCATCCAGTGTTCGCCGTTGGTCACGAGGCCAAGCCGCACGCCGGTGGCATGAAGCAACTCGGTCATGCGAGTATCGGGCGATGCCTTCCATGCGGAACTGACGACATAACTTGTGAGTTCTTGCGTGCGGGGATAGGTCTTGTACCAGCAACCGGGGCTTCTTCGTGATGGGGTCGATCACGACGATGCTGGGCCGCAGCAACTCGTGATGTTCGAGAACTTCCGCTTGCAGCGTTTGCGGAATCGCCTGCCCTTCCGTCAACACTCGGTCATCGAGTTCAAGGGTCTTGGTGAGGACGAACTTGATCCATTGCTGATGCGGGGCTGGATCGGCTTTGCGCTTCTCGAACGACTCCTGCCAGTTCCCGTACTCCTGCCGCAATAATCGAGACTGGTCGGGATCATGGGGTTCCAGCCCAGTGTTGAATGCTTCCATCAGGACCGGCAGGCTCAGGAACGGGCCTGACACCGGCACAAGGGAAAGCCATTCAGCGTGGTGGCGTGCGATGGACATGGTTACGTTGAGCCTCCGCTCTTAATGCTTGCTTCTTCAAGAGCGGCCATGTTCGGGACAACTATCGCATCGTTGGGTCTGCCGCCGAACACCTTCTCTTGGCTTGGCGAGAGGGTGGCTATCCATGCGGACAGGAAAGCATCGAGCTTGTCGTGTCGTGAGCCATATCCCATCGTTTCCAAGGTTTTCTGGAAGACCTCTGGCGAAGAGTTGCTGGCGGCCCTCGCCACGCTGTCAAGCTGGCTATTGAATCCTTCCGCTGTCGATTTGTGCTTATCAGAACACTTCAATTCATGAATGACTGCTTGCGGGTAGGTCTCGATACAGTCATAACCTCGTTTCTTGAGTGTCTCGAACAGGGCGAACCCCACAAGCATCCAGATCTGATTGGCATTGGGCATCTCGGCTTCTTTGCCGCCAGCTTCTAAATGGGCAAGTGCCGCACGAATCTTCTCGTCAAACTGCTTCTTCGTCGGTGTGGCGAAGCACCTGATGTCAGAATTTATCGAGCGATTGCTCCGCAAGTCGCCTTGGCAAATCCGCATCGCAATAGTCGCTGGGGGCATCAATGGCAATTCGTCTGATGCTCACCCTCTTTTCACTTTGCAGCTTGTCCAGCCAGTCAGCCACAGCCGTTGCAAACTCGTTTCGCGTCAATGCAGAGAGTGCCGCCTTGTTCCCACATCCTGCGGGGGGCTTGTCGAAGTCTTTTCGTAACGGGAGCGGCGTGAGCTTATTGCCGCGAGCTTCGCAGACGCAAATTGGAAGCCGTTTCTTCTTGGCAAAAGCAACGTCGATACCGACAAATACTGTTCGAATGTGCGGAGGCGTGTTCACCTCTCAGACCCCCGCCATTTTTTCAGGGACCAAGAACGTCACCGCCACAGGAAACATGCGGGCTTGCGGGTTAGCGAAACGTGCCCGGATCGCCGCCGTCTCTCGTTTGATCTCTTCGGGGATTTCTTTGGCCCTCGCTCGCATCGCATCCTTGTTCCGCTCGAAGCGTTCCTGCTCCGGGTCATCGAACAGCAGCGGCTGGATGTACGCCGGGTCTTTGAGTTCCGCCTCAATGGACTTCTTCAGTTCAGTGAGGATGGATTCGATGTCCCTGACTTCCTTGTCGGCCCGTTCCGCCAACCTCTTCTGAAGACCATCGACCATCTGCTTCATGCGGGCTTCCAATGCCGAGGCCAGCGAGGAAGTCAGCGTAGGGTAGAGTTCCAGCAACTTGGCTTTCACCGCCGCCGACGGTTCTTTCGCAGTAGCACCCGCCAAGGCCGACTCGGTTTGGCCGACGTTGAGGCGAGTTCCCCATTTCTGATCCTTAATGAATCCGCCCGTGGCAATGATCTCTTCGTGCAACCGGAAACTGTCACCGCCGATCACGACCAGCCGCGCGTGGGCGATCACAACAGGTGTATCAACAACATCGTTGGGCACAACGCGAGCCGTGACTCGCTGAAGTTTCGACCGACCCTTTTCCGCCCACACTTCGGCTCTCAACAACCGCAGGCACATTTGGGGCAAGCGGTGGTTGAGATGCACCAGCACTATGTCGTCTCGCCCCCTCGACACGGACTCATCAAACGTGATGGGCCGAATCTCTTTCGTGTGGGGATGCTCCAGACCTTCCGCACAAGCGGCCCAACTTCCTTTCAGCGGCGGCAATTGAAAGCACGACGTGCCGTCTGCGGTCTTGGTTGGCATGAGGGACGGTTGCCCCGCCAGCGTTAAACCGACCCTCACGACTTGGCAAATGTTGTCTGGGGAGAGGCGAAGTTCCTTCCGTGTTTCCCGATACTGCTCCATCAACGCTTGAACTTGCTTCTGCAAATCCCGCTCGAACCGGAGCATCTTGCGAATCGGCTCGGCGTCCTTCTCCGCCTTCTCGGTATTAAGTGTGGTTCGCCGTCCGAGCATGGCCTCTTCGACCTCCGTGCGATTGCGTTCTTCGAGCAGAAAGGCGAGATCGACCTCTACGGCGTCGGCTGGGACGGACCCCCTTTCGCGTCGGCGAGACGAGAGTGCCGAACGTCGTTAGACGCGGCGCCTACCTCGCGGAGCGTCGTTGGGACGGGCTGCGGCCGAATCGTGATCCCCTGCTGACGGCGGCTCGCCGCGCGTGGCGCGGCCAGGTCGCGTCCAAGTCGGACACGCTCTGCCGCTACACGTTCGCGATCTGTTTCGAGAACATGGTGATGCAAGGCTGGGTGACGGAGAAGGTGTTCGATTGCCTGGTAGCAGGGACGATTCCCGTCTATCTCGGCGCGCCGGACGTCGAGCGTTGGGTCGACCCGGAGAGCTTCATCGACATGCGACGCTTCTCGAACTACGAGGAGCTACGGGAATATCTACGATCGCTCAGTCCCGGCGAGATCGCTGCCTACCGGGAAGCAGGCCGCGACTACTTCCGCTCCGATCGTTTCCGCCCATTCACCAAGCAGGCCTTCGCGGAGATCTTCGGTCGCATCGTGGCCGAGGACGCTGGAGTCGCACTATGACGGCCGACCGCAAGCTTCGCGTGCTCGTCCTCTCACGGTCATATCCGAATGACGTGCTACCTACGCTCGGGCTGTGGGTCGAACGGCCGACACGTTTACTCGCCGAGCGTTTCGACATGTCGGTCGTCTCGCCGGTTCCATGGTGCCCTCCTGTGCCGGATGCCGGTCCGATGCGGCAATACGCGCGCTTCCGCCGCATTCCGGTGTGGGAGCACCGGGGGAACGTCGATGTGACCCGGCCTCGATTCTTCGTCGGGCCGGGCACGTCGCTGTACAGATTCGAGGCGCGCGCGTATCTCCAAGGGGTTCGAAGGGCGATCGACAAGCTTCACCGGACGGAGCCCTTCGATCTCGTGCACGCTCACTTCATCTACCCGGACGGAGTCGTCGCTCATGCGCTGGCGTCGCGGCTCAAAATTCCCTTCGTCGTGACCGAGCACGCTCCATGGACCGGGTGGCTCGATCGTCCTGGCATCAGACGGCAGGCGTTGGCTGCCGCTTGCGACGCAGCTGCGCTGATGCCGGTGAGCAGCTCGGTCGAACGAACTGTGCGAGCCTACGTGGGTGCGCGCGTACGAACAGAGGTGATTCCGGTCGGGGTCGACGAGAGCACCTTCCGGCCTTCGGCCAACACGCGACGGCGCCCGGGACAGGTGCTCTTCGTGGGCCTCATCAACTACATGAAGGGCATTGACGTACTGCTCGACGCGGTTCGCCGGCTCGGCGAAAGAGGCACCGCCATCCACCTCCTGCTCGCGGGCGGTGGCCATTACCGGGACACCCGTCTGCAAGAGGAGAAGCTTCGGGAGTTGGCGCACTCGCTTCAGCTCGACGGCCGAGTCAGATTCCTCGGCAAGCAGTCTCCAGAGAACGTCGCTCGACTCATGCGGGAAAGCGCGGTCGTCGTGCTTCCGAGCCGGGCGGAGAGCTTCGGTTCGGTTCTGGTCGAGGCGCTCGCCTGCGGAACGCCCGTGGTGGCCACTCGGTGTGGCGGACCTGAGGACATCGTGATCGACGAGGTCGGCGTCCTCGTGCCTCCGGAAAGTCCGGAAGACCTTGCGGATGCGATCGAGCACGTGCTCGAGAACGGGTCGGCATACGATCCGCGCAGGCTCCACGAGCATGCCCTCTCCCGGTTCGGTCTGCGCGTCGTCGCCGATCGCGTTGCCGAGGTCTACGCGACAGTGCTGAAAGATGCCCCGTGAGCGGCAGGGTCGTGGCGCTCATGCGGGCCAAGGCCTCGCGCGGCCGGCTGCAGCGACTCCACGGGGTGGAGAAGGCGCTCATCCTGGGTGCGAGTGGAACAGCGTTGCTGAACGTGGCTCAGATCTTCTTCAACTTCTTCGTGACGCTGTCACTCGCCCACCTGCTGGGCGCAAGCGGGGTCGGCATCTACGCATACGCGTTCGCGTGGGCGTCCGTACTCGCGGTTCCGTCGGCGCTCGGTCTGACGCCTCTCGTGATCCGCCATGTCGCGGCATATCGAGCGCAAGGGGAATGGGGTCTGCTGCGCGGTTTGCTCGCACGGGTCAACCATGCCGTGCTGTTGAGCTCAGCTCTGCTCGTCTCAGGTGGCGCGGTCGCGAGCCTCGTTGTCAACGGCGCCCGCCGAGAGTTTCTGTACCCAGTGCTCGTCTCGCTGCTGCTCATCCCGATCGTGGCACTCACCAGCATTCGTCAGGCGACGATGCAGGGGCTGGGGCGCGTCGTTCTCGGACGAACTCCCGAGACGCTCGTCGCTCCGGCGCTCTTCCTCGTACTCATCGGCTCGACTTGGATCCTCGCCGTCGACCTCTCTGCGACCTGGGCAGTGGCGTTGCAGGTGACGGCTGCCTTAGTCGCACTTGTGATCGGAGTTGTGCTGCTCCGGCGCGTGCTGCCACGCCGAGTCGCCGCCGAGCGTTCGGAATACGACATGAAGGCGTGGGTCCGCAGCGCGATCCCGCTGTTGCTCTTCGCCCTCGTGCAGGCGCTGAACGTACAGATCGAAGTGATCCTGCTCGGTGCACTCGACAGCGCAGCCAGCGCCGGCCTCTTCAGCGTCGCAGCTCGCATTGCGGGCCTGGTCGCGTTCGTCATGGTCGCCGTGGGGTATCCGCTCTCGCCGATGATTGCCCGACTGCACGCAGAGGGTCAGACGGCGCTCCTCGAACGAACCGTCCGTCGAGCCGCAACAACCGTCTTCCTGGCATCCGTCCCTATCGCACTGGGAGTGGTCGTATTGGCCCGGCCATTGCTCGGTCTGTTCGGTGCGGAGTTCGAGGTCGCGGAACTCGCCCTCATTCTCATCGTTGTCGCGCAACTCGCCTTTGCCGCAACGGGTTTCGCCGGCACGGTGCTAGCAATGACCGGTCACGAGTCTTGGCTCATCCGCGGTGTGGCTGCGGGAGCTGTGTTGAACGCGGGCCTGAATGCGCTGCTCATTCCGCCGTTCGGGTTGAACGGCGCCGCCGTTGCGTCGACGATCGCCAGCACGACCATGAGTGTCTGCCTCGCGTACTTTGCGCGGCGGCGCGCGGGCGTTCCAGCGACTGCGTTCGGCTTTTAGGGCGCTCGGTGCGACCGTTGCGACGGCGACGTATCCCACTCCGCCTGCGGACCATGACCGTTCGCTGGGGAACATTGCGACGCCCGACGCCGGTGAGCCGGCTGTTCGGGTTCGATCGTGGCCAGAGCATCGACCGGTACTACATCGAGGGCTTCCTTGCACGTCAGGCTGCGGACATCCGCGGACACGTGCTCGAAGTCGCCGACGCCGCGTACACGACACAGTTCGGCGGCGACCGCGTGACGCGATCCGATGTTCTTCACGTCGTCGACGGCAACCCCCAGGCGACGATCGTCGGGAACCTCGAGACCGGCGAAGGAATTCCCGAGGACACCTTCGACTGCATGATCCTGACCCAAACCCTGCCAGTTCATCTACGACGTGAAGGCGGCGATCGCGCAGTGTCACCAGGCGCTCAAGTCAGGTGGCGTGCTCCTGGCGACCTTTCCGGGGATCTCTCCAGATCAGCCGGCACGACATGGATCGCTGGGGGGACTACTGGCGCTTCACGGATCGCTCTGCAAGGCGGCTGTTCGAAGAAGCCTTCGCGCCAGGTCAGGTCACGATCGCAACGCATGGAAACGTCCTTGCTGCGGTCGCGTACCTCCATGGTCTCGCGGCGGAGGAGCTGAAGTCCGCGGAGCTGGACGTCGTTGATCCGGACTACCAGGTCTCGATTACCTTGCGCGCAGTGAAGACCGAGGACACCTCATGACGCGAGGTCCCCTCGGCCGAGTCATCGATCACGCCCGCGCAGTCGCCGAGATCCGCGGGCTCTCCGCGCGCGCACGCCTGAGGCTCTTTTTCGGATTGTTGGATGCATTGCCGCGACGGGACTTCGAAGTGAGGCTCGGCCGTGGCGTCCTCGTCTTTCCAGCCGCGTCCCGACATGAGGACCGCTGGACGTTTTACGAGATTTGGCGCTTCGGCGAGTACGGCGAGGACTTCTCTGGTGCAACCGTTCTCGACTTCGGTGCACACAAGGGGTACTTCGGGCTGTTTGCGCTTGCGCGCGGGGCGAATGAAGTCCTCTCGTTCGAACCCGAGCCGACGAACTTTGCGGCACTCGAGCGGGCGGCCGAGCCGGCGGGCGGAGCTTGGACGGTGTTCCAGTCCGCCGTCGGTATGGCAGAAGGCAGGGCAACGCTCCGGCTCGCTCCGGTCTCATCGGCGCACAGCCTGCTCCCCGCGCAGACAACAAGCATCGGCGAGCTCACGGTTGACGTGACGCCGGCTTCGTCATGGATTGAGAGCGCAGCGGGACGAGCGTCACGGCTCATTGTCAAGATCGACGTCGAAGGGATGGAGTGCGACGTCGTCATGGGGACGCCGGTCGAAGTGTGGCGCCAGGTTGACGAGGTCTACGTCGAACTCCACGAGACAGCGACCTGTTCATCCGAGGAACTACTCGCTCACCTACGAGCGGCGGGTCTCGGCATCGGTCGGATCGGCGATCCCGCCCCGCGGGTTGCCCACGTGCGACGCTGATCAGCTATGCAGCGAACGTGCCGGCGTGCGACGGCGTCGGCGGACCACCCGAGCGACGACTTGTCGGAAGCGTGCATTTAGCGCGTGCCGTACGCACCGGCGGCGGTAGCTTCGGAGCATCCGTCGGCTCTCGGGTGGGCACTCGTCGAGCCAGCGGCCTGCAATTGCGCCTTCCTCCATGTACGCGGCAGCCCGTGTTGAGCCTCGGGTCTTCTGCTCGGGATGCACCCGGTACAGGGTGAATTCATCGGGAAGCAGAGTCGGGGCGAAGCCCGCCCGAGCAAGCCGGACCCAGAGCTCGTGCTCGAAGAGGTACTCAAGTGAGTCATCGAGACGACCACCGGCGGATTCGTACGCCAAGCCTGAAACGAAGGTCGACTGCTGAGGTAGAGCGGTTCCGCTCGCGCCGGCGCAGACCATGTCGACCCAGGCCGGACCGTTCTCGCCAACGAGGCTCTTGGTGCGATAGGCCCGCGGGAACCTCCCGATCCGCCGACTTGCCACGTCCACATATCCAGTCTCGCCTACAACCCACGGGACGGCCCGCCCTTCGGCGCCTACGCGCAACAGTGCACCTGGCGCGTAGAAGTCGTCCGAATTCAGCCACGCCCGCCAATCACCCGTTGCTCGACCGAAGCCCTCGTTGATCGTGCTTGCCTGTCCGCCGTCCGGGGCACTGCGCCAGAAGGCGAGCCAGGGCTCGTAGCGCTGGATTACCTCCACGCTCCCGTCCATCGAGCCGCCGTCGAGAACGATGTACTCGAGATCCGGATAGCCCTGAAGAAGTACAGATCGAATCGTCTCCTCGAGAAACGCTGCATGTTGATAGGAAGGGGTAACCACGCTGATTCGCGGCCAAGGCTCCCCCTCCGGTGTGTCCTCCGGTGCAGCCGTGCTTTCAGCGGTCCACGGCCAGCCGGTCCGTCCAGGCGGGGGCGGCGGGAGCTCGCTCAAGGTCGGGCAGCGGATCGTCAACCGCCCACGACGGGCATCCGATGCCGGAACGTCCCCGCGCGTGGTGCGGGCCAGTCTTCCAAGATCTCGTGGTACCAGTCGACGTAGGCGCTTGCATGACCCGCCAGGTCGAAGCGGATCGACTCCGCAGCGTTCTTGCCGGCACTCGCCAGCCGATCCGGATCCGACAGGAGCGCCACCACAGCGTCGGCCATACGCCGATGATCTCTGCTGGGCACGAGCGACCCTGTTGCGTCCGTCACCTGCTCCGGGATTCCTCCGACAGCCGTTGCGACGACCGGAGTGCCGCAGGCAAGCGCTTCGAGAACCGCATTCGGGAATGTGTCCGCGAGCGCCGGATGGACGTAGAGATCGGCCGCCTGGTAGTAGAGAGCGATGTCCGCGCCTTCCCGGTATGGCAGCGAGCGGATGAGTGCCGCGCCGGCCCGCTCGTCGAGGGCCTCCTCACCGAGTGCGACGAGAACAACCTCCTCGTTTGCGAGTTCCTCCGCGACCAGAGCAGCCGCTTCGCGTAGACCCTTGAAGTCGCGCCACCGGCTAGTGCGCGCACCGGTCGCGCTGAACAGGAGGATCTTCGCCTGCTGCGGAAGATCCAGCGCAGCTCGAGCCGCCTCCTTGGATCCCGGCCGGAACACCACGCGGTCGACGCCGTATGGGATCACGCGTGTGTCTACGATCGCAGCCGCAAGGAGCGATCGCTCGGCACGCTCCATCAGCCACCGGCATGGCGTCGCGAGGTAGATGGAGCTGGATGCAAGATCTCTTGTTTAACGCGCCAGTTCCGTGCCGTGGCGTCACGCTTGACGGGCGGGTAGATCTCAAGGTCGGGGCACGATCCACAACCCATCTCCCATCGGCTGCAGTCGAAAGAGTGAGCGCAATGCCCACTCAGGAGCCATGCGTCATGAAGAGTGAGAACCAGCGGGCGCTGTCGCGAGAGCCTCGGAAGAACACGCAGGTCGAAGTAGCCGCCGTGGAGGTTGTGGCAGTGAACGATGTCGACAGGCTCGGGTGCCAGCTGGAGCAGTGACGCGGTGCCGGGGAAGGCGAAGTCCTCGTGTCCGCGGCGCCATGCGGCCCACTGGAGCGGATCGGCAATCGTGTGAAGCCCTTTCGCCAGCAGTCCGGTGGCGGCGCCGCCATCGCCGGCGTCGAGCTGCGTCGCCGTTTTCCGCACGGATCTCGTCCACCACGGCCGGGCTGCAGCGTTCGGGATCTCGAGGACGTCAGGGTCCTCTGTCGCCGAGATCCGACCGCAAGCCACGAGCCCTGCCCGGCGTCGCGAAAGCTGCGGTGCAACTCGTACCCGACGCGGTGCGCGCCGCCGCGTGCGTCCGAGGTATTCACCTGGAGGATCCGAAGCCGTCTAGCCATACAACAATCCGCGGGAAGCGACGCTCGAACTCGTCGCCGTCCCAGTCGCGGACGAGAAAGCGGGGAAATACAAGGGGATCAGCGTTCCGTCGAATGGTGCCCGGAATCGTAGTCACGGCAGTTTTGAATTTCTCGTCGCGGAGGATCTCGACAGTCTCCGGGCCGAAGTCCGCTCTGCCACCAAAGGGATAGGCGAAGTTGCTGGGAGGCCGGCCGGTTACATCGGTGACGAACCGCCGACTCTCCTCGATCTCGAACCGCTCGGCGATCGGCCGGTAAGCGTGCGAGCACGGGGTGGCTGATCGTGTGCGCCCCGATCTCGACGAGCCCGTCTGCAGCAAGCTGCGAGATCTCGTTCGCCGTCATGGAGCGCGCGTCGAGGGGGCTCCGGGCTGCTCCGGTCGACCACCGTGCGACCTCGTCCAGAGCAGCGCTTCTGAGCTCGGGCGCAAGTGGTCGGATCAACGAGGCCAGCTCACGGTAGAGCTTCTGTCTGGGCGAGTCGGTCGGACTGCGGATCGTCCAGTCGGAAGCGTCGGCGCCATGAGGATCATCCGCGAGCAGCCATTCGTAGACCGTGCCGGCAACCTCGAGTCGGAAGGCCGCCGGCAGGGTGTCAGGGGCGAGCACGAGCCGGCTCCAGCTCGTCCCACCAGAATCGACCACCGGGCGATCCGGAAGTGACGAAGACAGTCGCTGGAGCACTCGTCCGCTCCGAGCTCGGGCCGGGCTTCGGTGAGGTTGTCGAGATACCCGTCGTCGAACGTGATCACAGCTGTGCCGCGAACGCCGCCCCTCTCGAGCATCGCTTCAGCGAGCTCTGACAGAGGAATCGTTCTTGTTATGCGCGCAAGGACGTCGAGCTGCTGCGAAAAGTGCTCCGGGCGCACCGCCAGGAGAAGCGGATCGCGCGCAACAGTGGCAATCCGGTGATACGCGAGGATGACCGGGCGCCTGAGGACGCGCTGCGACACGCGGCCTGCCCTCCACGTCACGTTGCCGACGACTCGCCGAGCATTACTGAGCGGGCGGCGAGACAGGTGCACGACGTCACGAGGGGCGCGTGAGTCCATGGGTTCCGCATCGGGCATCGCGTTCATTCTCGACCATTTGGGACCTCCTCCTGATCCCGGATGAGCCAACCGCCCGGCGCCGTCGCTACTCTCACAACTTGGTCCTCCGCACACGCATCCTCCTCCTGCTCGTTCTGGCCGTGCTGTCCGGCGCACTCGTCGGCGGCTCTCGCTCGTCAGGGAAGCGGGCGGCGACAGTCGACGTCACCGTGAACCTGCGGGCCAGTCGCCAGGTGATCCAGGGATTCGGAAGCTCGAACAGGGTTTGGTCCGACCCACACCTCGCGAAGGCACCAACTGCCTCGGTGCCGCCGGAGGCGCAAGCGCCAGATCCTCACGTCGCTCTACCGGTCGACTCGGCCTCACCCGCGTCCGCGAATGTGCTCGACAACGGCATTCAGTCCGGCTCCTGGCGCGCCGATGAACTTCGCAGGCCAAGCGAGCGGACGACCACATCGCTTTCGTGAAGCAGGCCAAGCGGCTACGGGTTGACGACGTTCTTCCCGGGCCCGGTCTACCTCGAAGACTGGATGAAGGCCGACGATCCCGCCGCCTACGTCAACTGGGCGATGACGATGCTGCAACGCTGGCGCGCACAGGGACTCGAGCCGGCGCTCTACGCACCGCTGAACGAGCCGCAGGTAGCCCGCAACTTCCCGCCGCAGTGGATGCACGACGTCGTCGTCCAGCTCGGCGTCGCGCCTGCGCGCAGCCGGCTTCAAGACGAAGCTCGTGATCCCGGATGACGAGAATCCCGTGCGACGCCTACCAGGATGGCGTCTACCGCGGCTTCTCGACGACGCCGATCTACTGGTTGACCGGCCAATACTCACGCTACGTCCGCCCCGGATTCGTGCGCGTGAACGCGAGCCCGGCGTCGGGCACGGTGCTGACCAGCGCGTACAAAGGCCCGAACCGCGTGATCGTCGTCGCCACCAACCCCTCCGAGTCGGCTCAAGCCGTTCGCATCACTGTGACGGGCGGAACCGTCAAGGGCTCGATTCGGCCGGTTCGCTCGTGCGCCTCGGAGCAGGCGCGCAGCCTCGCACCGCTCCAGCCTCGCAAAGGCTCGTTCAGCGCTACGCTCGCACCCAAGAGCGTGACTACGTTCATCGCGCTGCGCTAGGAGCTCTCCGAGCGGCGTAGACGATCTGCGTGCCGAGAAGACGCCCCAGCTGAGGCCTCGCTTCCCGCCAAGCGGCGCCCCAGACGCGCTGTCACGGCAGGAAGAGCCGTTCCGATCGGTGTCAGCAGCACGAGATAGCTCGCGTGTTTTCTCGACGGTGAGACCGAGAGAGCGCCGTGGTCCGCGAGCGGCTCCTGCGCCGCCAGGCGGCAGCCAGTGTGTCTGCGTCCCCCGAGCCGCTTCAGCCAAGGAGGTTCCATTCGAACCGGCGAGCTTCGATGCCGTCGCGGCGGGCAGCGTCGACCATGTCATCGTCACCGGGTTCGCACTTGCTCATCGCGGCTCCTCGCTGCCCGACGCCAAGCCGCGGAACGCCGCCAGCGACGTCGACCGTGGAGACGCGATGCGCAAGCCTCCGGGGACGTCACTCCCCGTCGGTACCCGTCACACGCTCGTCGCACGGGCTACGGTGTTGCGCGCAGCGCACCTTCCCTGATCACGCCGAAGAAGACGGCGTTGGCGCTGCGGAACGGTCGTCCATACTGCGCGCGCTGGACGTCCGGCCACTCGACCTCGCGCCACCTCGGGATCCGAGACACGCGCTTCAGGAATGCTGCCTCTGTGAAGCGCAGGCGACCGCTACGGACGGCGTCGTCCAGTGCGTGGTTCCACCCAATCGGCCACGTAATGACCAGTTCTCCACCCGATGCGAGCATCGACACCAGGTGCTCGATGGCCCTCAGTGCCTTCTCGGGCTCGCGCGACCCTTCGTCCCACCCGACGTGTTCGAGGGTCGAGACGCTGACGATGAGGTCGTATGGCTCGTCCGCGACGTAGTCGATGACGTCTACGTTCAGCACCCCCGGCGCCGCTTCGTATTTGTCGACCACGTCGTGGTCGACCGCGAAGAAATGCGGAAGGACGTTTCCGACCTCTAGGATCCGCCGCCCTGCGTAGCGCTCGACGTAGGCCGAAGCGACCGGGATCTCGACCGCACGCTCGATGAGATAGGTCTTGCCGTACCACGCCGCGAAGTACGGATACTCCTGCCCGCGGAACGAGAACCTCTTCGGCTTCGCCACGTAGATGTAGTACACGCCGATCACGTAATAGAGCGGCCGCAGGATCGGCTTGTACAACAAGTAAGTTCGGATCAGGTACGCGAGTCGTGCACGCGTCACGGTCGACGCTTCCGGCTGATTGGGCGTCGGGCCACCGATGACTGTCCTCGCCCCGCGATGCGCCCCGCCATCCCGATGCGTAGCGCCCAATCAGACCGCACGATCCGAGGTCGGCGGGCGTGGTTGTGGTTGTTTCGCGTTCTCAATGGTGAACGCAATCTTGTCACTGCCGGTGACCGATGTCCATCGCCCGACGTCGTCCTCGGCGGACGTGCTCGTCGCCGCGGCTAGAGCCTGCGGAACATGGCAAATCGTTCGGGGCGGTTGTTCGAGGACGCGTGACGAGTGCAGCCTTCGCATCCTGCCGCGGGCGCCGTATCAAGTCCCT
>CAVVPE010000002.1:0-60898 GCA_963750035.1 uncultured Acidobacteriota bacterium
TTCGAATGCGACTGGAAATTCCACGGCGCACCAATCACCAGGCCGTCGAAGTCCTCCGGATAGCGTTGCGCCTCCATCAGACCCTGCCGGCCGCCGTTCGAACAGGAATTGAAGTAGGAGCGCGCCGGCGGCTGGCCATAGTACGCCGCAATGATCGCCTTCGCCGCCACCGTCGTCACATGCTTGGCGCGATAGAGGTAGTCGGTGATCCGCTCCGGGTGGCCGATCGCCCACCACTGGTCCGACGACATATGACCGGTGTCTGTGGACGCGGTCGCATAGCCGCGGCGCAGGTTTTCGTCCATCGCGCTGTCCAGTCCGTTGCGCTGGTAGTTCAGTTGTCCGGCAAAGCCGCCTTCGCCGGTGGACAGGAACTTGCGATTCCACGTCGCAGCATCAGGCAGCCAGACTTCGAACTGGATGTTCGAGTCGGCGGACGGTTTGCTGACGCCCTGGACGCGGCAGAACGACGGAAGGTTGGGAACGGTGACCGTGTCTGAAATCATCAGTGAGCCTGCTGGCACGAGCGTGGATTCGACCACCGACGCGTCCGCGCCAAACGCGCGGCCTTTCAAGCTCGCGCATGCCGCTCCTGCGCCGGAGGCACCCGCCGGCCGCTCAGGACTCTGGCCAGAGACCCCGATGGCTGCAGCAAGAAACGCAGCTGCACCGAGGAACGACGCAAGCTTCAGCATCATGGCGGCCTCCGTGAAACGACTCATCTGATCCGACCAGAGTATGCGCCATTTTGCCGTTCAGGCATCTGCTCCGGCGTGATTCTACGCTCGGCCTGCAGACCGCACTATGTGACGCCTGACGCTGGCCAGGGCAAGGAAACACACGACCATCGCGGCGGCGATCAACACGAAGTATGAGGCGCTGCCCCGAAAGGCCAGCGCCCACGGCCCTGCATAGCCGCTGATGATCGCCCCCGCTCGACCGACCGCCGTCGCCGCGCCCACCCCGGTCGCGCGCACGGCGCTCGGATACACGTTCGTCGCCAGCGCGTACATCGTCGTCTGGATCGCGTTGATGAGGCCGCCGGTGATCGTCAGCATGATCATGATCGGCGCGAGCGGCACGTCGGTTGACAGCTTCATCATGCTGAGCGTGATCGCTCCGGCGATGGCACCGATGCTCATCGTCAGCATCGCGGCACGCGACCCGATTCGCGACATCACGGCACCGCTCACGAGTGCGCCCACCACGCCGCCGAGGTTGAAGGCAGTGATGCCGCTACTCGCGACACTGGAACCGAAGCCCGCGCCGGCCAGCACCGTCGGCAGCCAACTGAAGCCGAGGTAGACGGCAAGCAGGCAGCTGCAGAAGGAAAACCAGAGCGCGATCGTGTCGCGCCGGAACTCGACGTCGAAGAGGGAGGAGATCGGCGCGCGCGTGACGTTGCGTTCCGTCGAATCCTCGAACGCCGCGTCGGGCGTCACCGGACGGCCGAGCTTCCCGGCGAGCCGCACGAGCTCCGGCCATCGCGCCGGATGGCGCGCCAGGAAGCGAGGGGATTCCGGTAACACCCGCGCCAGCGCTACCGCGGCGACGAGAGGGACGACGCCTCCGGCGACGAACAGGGCGCGCCAGCCCGTCGTCTCCAGCAACTGACTGCCGAGGATCCCGGCGAGCATCGCGCCGAGCGGCACGCACACGATGGTTGCCGTCACGGCCATCGGCCGTTGCGCCCGCGGCACGAACTCGGCCGCCAGCGTGGCGGCGTTGGGCAGCGCGCCACCGAGCCCGATTCCTGAGAGAAAGCGCAGCGCCGCCAGCGTCGCCAGGTCGTTCACGGCGGCGGTGGCCAGCGTCATCGCGCCGAACACCGCCACGCTGCCGAGCAGCGCCTGCCGTCGCCCGAAGCGATCGCCAGCAATGCCGGCCAGCGCGCCTCCCGCCATCATTCCCGCGTAGCCCAGCGACAGGGCCGGCGCGAACGCCGACCGATCGATGCCCCACTCCCTCATCACGGTCGGGAGGACCACGCCGAGCAGCTGATTGTCGATACCGTCGAAGACGACCGTGATGGCGGTGAGGAATACCAGCCATCGCTGGTAGGCGCCTGCTCGTGCCGTGTCGAGCAACGCGCCGATGTCGTGCCTGGCGGCTGGACTACCTGGGGCCTTCATCACCCGGCCCGCCGATGGCGCAGCGTCGACTCCTGAGCACCACAGGAAACAGGTTGGCGGCGATTGACGCTACGTCCAGGCACGCGATGGGCGGTTAACGTCTGAGTTCGATCTCGAAAAACAGGTCGGCAGCGCCAGGGATCGACTGAAACCATTCCTGATACGACGAAACGCCCATCCATACCGGTGCATTGACGCGACAGAGAAAGAAGCGGCCCCGCTTCGTCGGTTTGCGTGACCGCGACCAGGTAGCTGCTCAGGCCTGCCTCAATGGCGCGCGACGATGCCCATCCACCAGAGCGGCTTGCGTCCGACCGCGACGTCATGGCGCTGCACGAAGTCGAGCGTGCCATCGCTGGCGACGCGAAACACTGCGAGATTGGCGGGAACCATGGTCGTCGAGTCGCCGTCGCGGCCTGGTACGGAGCTCTGATTGCCCACAACGAGCAGGCGCCCGGAGGGAGCGAGGGCAAAGGTCCGCGGCGTGAAACCGCGCGTGTCGACATTCTGAATGAGCGACGGCTCGCCGGTTGCCTCGTTGATCCTGAACACCGCGATCTCGTTCCGCCGGCCGGCCGCTGGTGTACCCCGGTTCCCGACATAGACGAACCGTCCGTTGGGGTGCACGTGCACGGTGCTCGTGGTCTGCCCTTGTGCGTTCGCGCCTCCGTCGGACAGTGTGCTCACGCTGAACAACGGGGTCGGATCGAGCCCCTCGTCGGTCCGTCGGTAGACCTGAAGCCTGTTCTGCGATTCGAGCGTCAGGAACACCCACGAACGCGTCGGGTGGAAATCGAGGTGGCGGGCGCGGAACCCGACGCCGTTCCTCGGTGCGATGGAGATTTCATTCGACAGCCTACCCGCGTCGTAGCGGAAGACCTTCAACGCTCCAGGATCCTCGCGGGACGATGCCGTCGGTTCGTTGCCCCGGGTGACGACGACCACCGCCCGGTTGGAGGGCAGCACCCGAACCTGATGCGCGTAGATACCTGCATCGATCGATGGGAGCTGAGGCACCTCGCCACCCACACTGCCGTCAGGATTGATGGCGTGGACGGACACCCCGCTTGGATCGTTGTACGCCACGAGCAGGTGTCGTCCGGGTTCATCGCCCGTGATGTGAATGGGGCGTGAGCGCAGCGGTGCGGACGCACCGTGCTCGTGCAGCGCGCCGTCGGCGCCAATGCGGAAGACCGTGATGCCGTGCCGATCTCCCAGCGGGTCGACGCCCGAGCCGGCGTAGCTGGCGCCGCCGTTGCTCCAGGCGACGTAGAGGAAAGGTGTTGACGCCGACGCCCAGGCTTCCTGGACAAAACCTGGAAGCATCGCGGACGATTGCCGCGTCAATGTTGCGCGTTCCACATCGAGGCCGAACGCGATCAACTCTTCGCCGACGCCCGCGTAAACCCCCACACTCACCGGAACGTTCGCGGGCGGTTGCGCGAACACCGTCACAAGCGACATCAACGCAATCGCCGTCCGCAGGCAGAGTCGCCCGGTCATGTCCGAACTACTTCAGGATGTCGCTGTTCTGCGCCTGCGCGATCGTCGTGTCGGCATCGTGCCGGAGCAGCAGACCGTCCTTCACCAGCGTGTTGGCGGCCGCGGTGACGGCCTCGGACGTATCCCTCGTGTGAGCCGTAGCGCTCCTCGAGCGACAGGCGCGGATCCCCGGATGCGGTCCTTTCCGCCTTCGTCTTCGCGAACGGGATGAATCCTCCCGTCGGCACGTCGCCGCACAGCAGTCCCTTGAACGGCCCGGCTTTCGTCACATTCCAACCCGTATAGGTCCCGAGCGGCGCCATCGCCAGCGGCGACTTCAGGCCGGCGACCTCATTGCCATCCGCATCAACCTTCACCACGAGCTGCGGGAACTCTCTCTCCACGACTGGCACCGCCGTCAAATAGCCGCTGCCGTCCTTGTAGTTGAAATGCGAACCCAGCGCATATCCAATCAGCGGCCGTTGCAGACGCTCAGGCATCGGCTTGCCGGGAATCCGCGGGAAACCCATGGCGGCGTTCGTGTTCGGCACCAATGTGCCGTCCGAGATTTTCGGATAGCGGCTCGCGGGCATCGGCGCACCGGTCGTCACCCATGCCACAAACGACTTGAGCAGCGCCGTGCGGATCTGCGCCTCGGGAATCGGATTCGATGGCAGCTCGCAGGCCGGCGCCGCTTCGCCGGTCAGGCTGAACCCGCCGCGTCCGCCGCCGTGCTGCGCTCCCGCGAAGTAGTACCGTCGAACCGTATCCGGCAGCGGAATATCTGCCTTCGCATCGGTGCCCACCATCATCGCCGAGGCGCGCAGCCCCCAGATTTCAGCGGCGCCGAACGTCTCCATGATCTTCGGGCACGTTTTGGTGGTCCGGCAACGATCCAGGATGCCGGTCTTCCCCCGGCCACGCGGCTTGTCGTTCCAGTCTTCCCACCAGAGCGGGGCATCCGTCCCGAGCTCGTACATCGCGACCGTCCCGCCGGGGAGCGCAAACCGCCGGTTCATGTCAATCACGCGCGAGGCGATATGCGGATTGCTCCCCTCCCAGACGATGCGGCCCTGCTCGTCCTGGTTGAAGCCAAGGTGGATGTAGGCGCGCAGGAACGTTCCCGACTGTGAGCTGCCTTCGGAGATGGCCCAGCGGATCGCGCCCGCCACCGGGTTGGCCGTCCCCGCATCGTCCTTCTTCTCATAGCGGAAGAACGAATTGAGATCGCGCGTGGCCGCGAAGCCGATGCCAAGGACGAGCGGATCTTTCGCCGTGTACTGCAGCTCGTAAAGCAGCGACGGATTGAATCCATTCTTCAGGCAGATATGCGTCGGATCGGGGACGCCGGGAAACGGCGCCTTCTCGCACGTGGCGAACGCCCAGTCTGTGCTCGCGATCTTCACGACGCCGCTCTTCACACCCATCGGCGTCTCGGCAACGGCGGACACCAGGGTCGCGGCTGCGGTGTCGAGCGTCGCCGGCGGATACGGCGTCGGAGTCGCCCGGGGAATCGTCAAGGTCGCCGTGTTTCCGGTCTGGCCGGTGAGCCTGATCACGAACGGTCCGGTGATACTGCTGCCGTCGGGATTCTTTGCTCGCGGCACCTGAATCGTCTGATTGGTGGCCGACGGAATGACGTCCCCCTGCCAGCCGCTGACCAGCGACACGTGACCCTCGGCGCTTGCCGAGGCACTGCCATTGCCTCGATTGACGACCGAGTACATGAGCACACCGCTGGCCCTGGACATGTCGGCGGGCTTCATCAACGAGAACGTGCCGACGTATTCGACCATGCCGCGCGCGTTTTTCGGCGCGAGTTGAATGTCGGTGATCAGCGCGTTCTTCGGATCCCTGGGATCCAGCTCGCCGTAGAACCTGCCGCTGATCCGTTCGTAGGGAGGCACCGCCGCGCCGTTGGTCTGTGCCGCCGGAACCGGCTCGACCTTGAGGACCTCGATGCGCGTGACGCGCGCCTCGCCCACGGCAACCGAACACAGGAAGCCGACGGCGACGAAAGCCAGCGTGTGTTTCAACATGTAAATGCCTCCGCCAAGGCGACAAGAATACTCGCCTTCGTGGTTGCATGTCCGGAACTCGCCGATGGGCAGGCACGGCAGAAAGAACCGCAGCCGCCCCCTAAAGTCCGCCGGCCGCCTTCGCAATTTCTCGATACAGCGGTTGTTATGAGTGCGGACGCCGATGAAGTCGGCCTGAAGGCCGACACTACAACTGGGCGGCCCTAAGAAGGGCCGCCCTACTCCTGACTACCGACTCCAGACTCCCAACTATTCGCCCAGGTCGCCCGTCCGTGGACCCAGCGCTTCCTCGGGCTCCACGAAGTACTCCATATCCCGCTCCAGCTCAAGCTCGTCGTCGGTCGGCTGGACCGGCGGCGGCGGCTCGTCCGGCGGAATCTGCACGTGGCGGTAATACTGAAGCCCGTGCCCGCCGGAATCAGCCCGCCGATCGCGTCGCTCGCGACGTTCGTGCTCTTCTATCTGATGACGGTGTTCGCCCTCGCCTGGGGCACCAGCGCACTCGGCTTCTCCCGCGAGCAGTTCCTGCTGATCCAGCTGTTCAGCATCGTGTTCTTCGGGCTCACGATTCCGATTTCCGCGATCCTCGCCGAACGCGGCCGGCGCCGAATGTTGATCGCGGTCACGAGCGGGATTGCGCTGTTCGGTCTGGTCATGGCCCCACTGTTCGCCGCCGGCACGATCGGCGCCACGCTCACGATGGTGCTCGGCTTGTCGCTGATGGGCCTCACCTACGGACCGCTCGGGACGGTGCTATCCGAGCTGTTTCCAACCGCGGTTCGCTACACGGGAAGCTCGCTCACGTTCAACTTCGCCGGCATTTTCGGCGCGTCGCTGGCGCCGTACATCGCGACCTGGCTGGCCACGAATTACGGCCTGCAATTCGTCGGCTACTACTTGTCGCTTACGGCTATCCTGACGCTGATCGGGCTTCTGCTGATGGGCGAGACGAAGGACCACGATCTGGCGGAGTGACGATCGGCGGCTTTCACGTCGGGACACTGCGAAAGGATCACCGATGACGCGAACACGGATCGGCCTCGTGCTCAGTGCTCTCGCGGCGATCACCGCCTGCACGGCGCCGGCGGCCAACGAAACGGCGTCGTCTTCGCCACTGGTGGTGGCCGTCGACGGCGGTCGTCTCAACGGATCGGCGGACGGTGACGTTCGGATCTTCAAGGCGATTCCGTACGCGGCGCCGCCGACCGGCGGCCTGCGCTGGCGGCCGCCGCAGCCGATCGTGCCGTGGGAGGGGGTGCGCGATGCGACCCGATTCTCGCCGGCGTGTCTTCAGAGACGGCGCGGGCAGGATTCGTTCTACGGCCAGATCGTTGACCAGATGTCTGAGGACTGCCTCTATCTCAACGTCTGGACGCGCGCCCAGTCGAACGCGCCGGCGCCGGTGATGGTGTGGATTCACGGCGGCGCTCTGACGAGCGGCCACGGCGGCGAAGTGACCTACGACGGCACGGCGCTCGCGAAGCGCGGCGTCGTTCTCGTCACGATCAATTACCGGCTTGGCCCGCTCGGGTACCTGTCGCATCCGCTGCTCCGGGAGGAGTCGCCGCAGAAGTCGTCCGGAAACTACGGCACGCTCGACCAGGTCGCGGCGCTGAACTGGGTGCAGAAGAACATCGCCGCCTTCGGCGGCGACCCCGGCCGCGTCACCATCTTCGGTGAATCGGCTGGATCGTGGAGCGTCAACCATCTGATGGCGTCGCCGCTCGCAAAGGGGCTGTTCCACAGGGCGATCGGCGAAAGCGGCGGCGGGTTCGGATCGATCGGCGGCGCAACGCCGAAAGCTGATGCCGAGGCGGCGGGCGAACGCTTTGTTGCGACGCTGCTCGGCAGCGGCGGAACGCCGACGCTCGAGGCCATGCGCGCGAAGACCGGCGATGACGTGATCGCCGTCACGGCCGCCCTGAGCCGGCCGAACGTCGATGGCTGGGTGTTTCCCGACACCATCTACAACATCTTCGCTGCCGGCCGGCAGAACGATGTCCCCGTCATCGTCGGCTCCAACGCCGATGAAGGGACCTCCCTCGGCGCAGGCGGACGCGGATCCACGACCGTCGCCGACTACAAGAAGTCGGCGCGCGAGACCTACGGCCCCCTTGCGGATGCGTTCCTCAAGACGTATCCGGTTTCGAAGGACGAAGATACTTTGGACGCGCGCGTTGGCAGCTACACCGACCAGACCTTCGGCTGGGAGATGTGGACGTGGGCGCGGATGATGGACACCGTATCGTCTGATGCGTATCTCTACTTCTTCAGCCGCGTGGCGCCAGGCGCCGATCGAGAGCGCGTGAAAGCCTTCCACGCCGCAGAGATCATCTACGTGTTCGACAACCTCGGAAAGAGTCCGTACCCGTATGCCAATCGTGCCTACGACGAAACGGACCGCAAATTGTCGAACACGATGGCGTCGTACTGGGTGAATTTCGCGACGAAGGGGAATCCGAACGGCGAGGGTTTGACGGCGTGGCCGGTGTACTCGCGACAGGCGGATGAAGCGCTCGAATTCGGTGATGCCGTGCAGGTTCGCAAAGCGCTTCGAAACGATCGACTCGAGTTCACGGATCGCTATTACTCGACACGACGGACCAACCGGAACTGACGCCACGAGAGCGCACGGATGGTCATCCTGAGCTGCAAGGAGTGTGGAGCTACGCCACATTGACGCCGCTCGAACGTCCGCAGCGCTTTGCCGGACAGATAGGAAGGACGAGCGGGGCTCGAGGGTGACGGAACGTCCGTTCCTCTCCTCCCCCTCCGACAGCTGCACCGTGGATGGCGCTTGCACAGCCGACACGCTCGTTTCGCGCGGAATGAGTTAAGGAGAGGAGCAAGAGGCCGATCGGCTTTCACATGGGGCTATTTCAGCGGAACATGGCCCTCAATCAACAGGTCGACGGCAACCCGCAGGGCCGTCGAGAGGTCCTGATGCCACGGCTCTGAAACCGGTTTAAGCGTAATCGCGCGGATGGCTCGCAGGTCGTCCATCACGGCGCCCAGGTCTCCTGTTTTTTCCGCAGATCGCCGCATGGCTGCGATCAGGTCTGTCGCATGCGGGTGGCGGTACTTCGTCAGCGGTTCGGCGTAGTGCATCGCGACTCGCGCCAGGAGGACCTGGCGTGTTAATTCGGACTCGACGATGCCGGCGGGAATCACCGGCCCGATGCCCGGAAGATCGACAGCCGAATTCTTCGAGAGCTCGGCGAGATCTGTCTCCTGCTGTTCCGACAGCTCGCCGGGAATTTGCGGGACACCGACATTTCCCTGCGCCCTGAGCATCAGGACGCCTGGCAGGTTTCGCGCCTCGATCTCGACGATGTCGAAGGAGCCGGGCGCGATGCCGGACGGCGGGTAGCCGGGTCCGGCCAGCATCGCCCATCCGGGCTGCACGTCGTGCTCCCATCCGCGGGGCGTTCGCTTGACCTGCGCCGGCGCCGGCACGCCGGGCCCGATGTGGAGCCACGCCACCTGCTGTGCCGAGGCGGCCTGATTGTCGATGCGGTATTCGTACAGGATCTTCGCTGCTGCTGCGTCGACGACCTTCAGCCTGGTCGAGAGGGTGGCGGCAAACTTCGTCGGCGGGACGTAGACCCACTCGACCTCCTTGCCGTCCGGGCCTTTGACGCTGGTGCGCCAGTTTCCATCGGCGGTCTGTATGAACGTGCGAATCCGCGGCGGTGCCTGCGAGGCGGTGAGCATCGCGGTTGCAGACACGAGAGCCGCGAAACCTGCGGCGACGATGAGGCGTGCTCGCATGCGCCGCTCCTCAGGCATGGATATGCAAGTGTACGATCCGGCGGCCCGCGCACGACGGCCCACGCCGCCCCTGATTCATTTGCCGGGCCACAGACCGCTCGCCCGAATTGAACCGATTTTCGGGCTTTCATTAGTATTTCTTCGCGTCTTCGAGTTTTCGTGGTTGCATTTCGACGCCCGGACACAAAAAAGGGCGGCAGTCCTGAGACTGCCGCCCCCTAAAGTCCGCCTGCCGCCTTCGCAATTTCTCGATACAGCGGTTGGTATGAGTGCGGACGCCGATTGGTGGCCGGCCTAAAGGCGGACACTACAACTGCGAAGGCGGCCCTGAAAGGGCCGCCCTACGATTGCTACTCGCCCAGGTCGCCCGTTCGCGGGCCGAGCGCTTCCTCGGGCTCCACGAAGTACTCCATATCCCGTTCCAGCTCGAGCTCGTCGTCGGTCGGCTGGACCGGCGCCGGCGGCGGCGGCGGCTCGTCCGGCGGAATCTGCACGTGACGGTAGTACTCGAAGCCCGTCCCCGCCGGAATCAGCCGGCCCATCGTCACGTTCTCCTTCAGGCCGCGCAGGTGATCGACCTTGCCGGAGATGGACGCCTCGGTGAGCACGCGCGTCGTTTCCTGGAACGACGCCGCCGAGATGAACGAGTCGGTCGACAGCGACGCCTTGGTGATGCCGAGCAAGAGCGGCCGGCCCTGGGCCGGACGTCCGCCGGCGGTGATCACCCGCTCGTTCTCCTCGAGGAAGCGGAACTTGTCGGTCTGCTCGTCGATCAGGAACTCGGTGTCGCCGACATCCTCGATCTTCACCCACCGCATCATCTGCCGCGCGATGACCTCGATGTGCTTGTCGTTGATGTTGACGCCCTGCAGCCGGTAGACCTCCTGAATCTCGTTCACGAGGTAGGACTGCAGCGCCTTCTCGCCGAGCACGTTCAGGATGTCGTGCGGGTTGGACGGGCCGTCCATCAGCGGCTCTCCGGCGCGCACGCGCTCGCCTTCCTGCACGTTGACATGCACGCCGCGCGGCAACGCGTACTCGCGCGGCTCGGCGCCCGGCTCGTCCGGCACGATGATGATCTTCCGCTGCCCTTTCACGATGCCGCCGTGCTTGACGATGCCGTCAATCTCGGAAATGACCGCCGTCTCGCGCGGCTTCCGCGCCTCGAACAGCTCGACCACGCGCGGCAGACCGCCGGTGATGTCCTTGGTCTTCGTCGTTTCGCGCGGGATCTTCGCCAGCACGTCGCCGGCCGAGACGTTCTCGCCGTCCTGCACCATCAGGTGGGCGTGGACCGGCATGTGGTACTTCCGCGGATTCGGATTCTTTCCGCGAATCTCCACCGCCGGCTGCTTCTTCTCGTCCGGCGAGTCGACGATGATCAGGCGCGACAGGCCGGTGACCTCGTCGACCTCTTCGTGCACCGTGATCCCCTCGAGGATGTCCTTGAAGCGCACCTGACCCGCTTCCTCGGTGAGGATCGAGAACGTATACGGATCCCACTCGACCAGCACCTGGCCCTGCTCGACGGCCTGGCCATCCTTCACCTTCAGCCGCGCACCGTAGACGATCGGGTAGCGCTCACGATCGCGCCCCTTGACGTCCTGCACGACGAGCGAGCCGTTCCGGTTCATGACCACCAGGTTGCCGTCCTTCGCCTGGACGACCTGGAGCCCCTGGAACCGGACGGTGCCGGCGTTCCTCGCTTCGAGCGTCGACTGTTCCGAGACGCGCGATGCGGTGCCGCCGATGTGGAAGGTCCGCATCGTCAACTGCGTGCCGGGCTCGCCAATCGACTGTGCCGCGATGACGCCGACCGCCTGGCCGAGCTCGACCATCCGGCCGGTGGCGAGGTCGCGGCCGTAGCACTTCGCACAGACGCCGCGGCGCGACGCACAGGTCAGCACCGACCTGATCTTCACCTTCTCGATGCCGGCGTCCTGAATCGCGGACGAGGTCTCCTCGTCCATCACCTCGTTGACGTCGACGATCGTCTGGCCGCTGAACGGGTCGGTGATCCGCTCGAGCGTCGCGCGGCCGATGATCCGGTCGCGCAGCGGCTCGATGATCTCGCCCGATTCGACGATCGCCCGCGCCTCGATGCCGTCGACGGTGCCGCAGTCGTGCTCGTGGATGATCACGTCCTGCGCCACGTCGACGAGACGCCGCGTCAGGTAACCCGAGTCGGCGGTCTTGAGCGCCGTGTCGGCCAGACCCTTGCGGGCGCCGTGAGTCGAGATGAAGTAGTGCTGCACCTCGAGGCCTTCGCGGAAGTTGGCGGTGATCGGCGTCTCGATGATCTCGCCGGACGGCTTCGCCATCAGGCCGCGCATGCCGGCGAGCTGCCGGATTTGCTGCTTCGATCCGCGCGCGCCCGAGTCGGCCATGACGTAGACCGGGTTGAACTCGCGACCTTCCTTGTCGATCGCCTCCATCTCGCCGAACATCGCGTTGGCGATCTCTTCGGTGGCTTCCGACCAGATGGCGATCACCTTGTTGTAGCGCTCGCCATTGGTGATCGCCCCTTCGAGGTACTGCGACTCGACCTTGATCACCTCGTCGCGCGCCTTGGTGACGAGCGTGGCCTTCTCCTTCGGGATGATCAGGTCGTCGATGCCGATCGACAGCCCGGACCGGGTGGCGTAGGTGAAGCCGAGGTTCTTGAGCGAATCGAGCATCTCGACCGTCTTCTCCAGGCCGAAGCGGAGATAGCACGACTGCACGAGCTGCTGCAGGCCTTTCTTCTTCAGCAGGCCGTTGACGTAGGGCATCTCCGACGGAATCGACTGGTTGAGAATCACCCGGCCGACGGTCGTGTTGATGATCTTGTTGTTGACGGTCTGCACCTCGGTGCGCAGCACGTCCTGATCGTCGCGCGCGGCGGTCAGGTCCTGCAGCTCGCCGGTGTAGCGGAGCCGGATCGGCGAGAGCGTTTCGAGCTCCCCCGCTTCCAGCGCCAGCATCACATCGTCCGGGTTGCCGAACGCCCGGCCTTCGCCCTTGGCGCCGCTCTTCGCCTTCGTCAGGTAGTAGATCCCCAGGACGATGTCCTGCGACGGAATCGCGATCGGCGATCCGTGCGCCGGCGACAGGATGTTGTTCGACGACAGCATCAGCACCGAGGCCTCGATCTGCGCCTCCGGCGACAGCGGGATGTGGACCGCCATCTGGTCGCCGTCGAAGTCGGCGTTGAACGCCGTGCAGACGAGCGGGTGGATGCGGATCGCCTTGCCCTCGACCAGCACCGGCTCGAAGGCCTGGATGCCGAGCCGATGGAGCGTCGGCGCGCGGTTCAGGAGCACCGGGTGCTCGCGGATGACCTCCTCGAGGACGTCCCACACCTCGGGCCGCTGCAGTTCGACCATCTCGCGCGCCTGCTTGATGGTGGCGACCAGGCCCCGCTCTTCGAGCTTGTTGTAGATGAACGGCTTGAACAGCTCGAGCGCCATCTTCTTCGGCAGCCCGCACTGGTGCAGCTTCAGCTCAGGTCCCACGACGATGACGGAACGGCCCGAGTAATCGACGCGCTTGCCGAGCAGGTTCTGGCGGAACCGGCCCTGCTTGCCCTTGAGCGTGTCGGACAGCGACTTGAGCGGCCGGTTGTTGGCGCCGCGCAGCACGCGGCCGCGGCGGCCGTTGTCGAACAGCGCATCGACCGCTTCCTGCAGCATGCGCTTTTCGTTCCTGATGATGACGTCCGGCGCCTTGAGCTCGATCAGCTTCTTCAACCGGTTATTGCGGTTGATGACGCGCCGATAGAGATCGTTCAGGTCGGAGGTCGCAAACCGTCCGCCGTCGAGCGGCACCAGTGGACGCAGCTCCGGCGGAATCACCGGGATGACGTCGAGGATCATCCACTCCGGCCGGTTGCTGGACTTCCGGAACGAATCGACGACCTTGAGGCGCTTGGCGTACTTCAGCTTCTTCTGCGCCGACGACTCGTTCTTCATCTTGTCGCGCATCTCGATGGCGAGACGCTCGACGTTGACGCGCTTCAGCAGCTCCTTGATCGCTTCGGCGCCCATCTGGGCGCGGAACTTCGGCCCCCACTCCTCACGCGCCTTCCGGTAGGCCTCTTCGTTCAGGAGCGAGTTCGGCTTCAGATCGGTATCGCCCGGATCGACGACGACGTAGGCCTCGAAGTAGAGGACGCGCTCGAGATCGCGCAGCGAGATGTCGAGCAGGTGGCCGATGCGGCTCGGCAGCCCCTTGAAGAACCAGACGTGGCTCACCGGCGTGGCCAGGGTGATGTGCCCCAGCCGCTCGCGGCGGACCTTCGCCTGCGTCACCTCGACGCCGCACTTGTCGCAGATCACGCCGCGGTGCTTCATGCGCTTGTACTTGCCGCAGAGGCACTCCCAGTCGGTGATCGGGCCGAAGATCTTCGCGCAGAACAGGCCATCGCGCTCCGGCTTGAACGTCCGGTAGTTGATCGTCTCCGGCTTGGTCACCTCACCATGCGACCAGGACATGATCTTGTCGGGCGACGCGAGGCTGATCCGGATCGCGTCGAAATCGCTGGTCAGCGCGGAACGTTCGTGAAAAGAAGGTCTCATAGTTCCCTTCGTATATGTAGGGCGGGCCTCTCAGGCCCGCCTCCGACGGCGGCCCTAAAAGGGCCGCCCTACGTGTGTCGCGTTAGACCTCTTCAAGCACCGGCTGTGGCACGGCCACTTCAGCCGGCTTCTTCTTGGTCTTCATCAGCTCGACGTCCAGGCAGAGCGACTGCAGCTCGCGGATGAGGACGTTGAACGATTCAGGCAGCCCCGCGGTGAACGAGGCGTCGCCCTTGACGATCGCCTCGTAGATCTTCGCGCGGCCCGTGACGTCGTCCGACTTCGCGGTGAGGAGCTCCTGGAGGATGTGCGCCGAGCCGTAGGCCTCGAGCGCCCAGACCTCCATCTCTCCGAACCGCTGGCCGCCGAACTGCGCCTTGCCGCCGAGCGGCTGCTGCGTGATCAGCGAGTACGGCCCGATCGAGCGCGCGTGGATCTTGTCGTCGACCAGGTGCGACAGCTTCAGCATGTAGATGTAGCCGACCGTCACGTTCTGCTCGAAGTTCTCGCCGGTCATGCCGTCGTAGAGCTTCGTCTTCCCGCCGGTCGGCAGGCCGGCGCGGTCCAGCCAGTTCTTGATCTCGGTCTCGGTCGCGCCGTCGAAGACCGGCGTCGCGAAGTAGAGGCCGAGCGCGTGCGCCGCCCAGCCGAGGTGCGTCTCGAGAATCTGGCCGACGTTCATACGCGACGGAACGCCGAGCGGGTTCAGGACGATCTCCACCGGCGTGCCGTCCGGCAGGTACGGCATGTCCTCCTCGGGGAGGATGCGCGCGATGACGCCCTTGTTGCCGTGCCGGCCGGCCATCTTGTCGCCGACCGACAGCTTGCGCTTCATCGCCACGTAGACCTTGACGAGCTTGATGACGCCCGGCGGCAGCTCGTCGCCGCGGCGGATCTTCTCCTTCTTCTCCTCGAACAGGTTCTTGATGACCTCGACCTGGCGCTCGGTCCGCTCCTCGAGGATCGCGCAGGTCGTCCTCGAGCCGCGTGTCGTCGGTCGCGATCTTCAGCCGCACCATCGTCTCGTAGGGCATCTCCATGGAGGAGCTCCTCGGTGAGGACGGTGCCCTTCCGGTGCAGCCGCTCGCGGCCGTACTCGTCGAACAGGTCGGAGCGGAGCTCCTGGCCCTTCAGCATCATGATCACGCGCTTCTTCACCTCGTCGTGAAGGATGCGGATCTCGTCCTGAAGGTTCTTCTCCATCATCTCGAGCTCTTCCTGCTCGATGGCCTTGGCGCGGTCGTCTTTCTCGATGCCCTTTCTGGAGAAGATCTTCACGCCGACGATGATGCCTTCGATGCCGGGCGGGCAGATCAGCGACGCGTCGCGCACGTCGCCGGCCTTCTCGCCGAAGATCGCGCGGAGCAGCTTCTCTTCCGGGGTCAGCTGCGTCTCGCCCTTTGGCGTGACCTTGCCGACCAGGATGTCGCCCGGCTTGACCGATGCGCCGATGCGGATGATGCCGCTCTCATCGAGGTCGCGCAGGAAGGTCTCCGACACGTTCGGGATGTCCCGGGTGATTTCCTCGGGCCCGAGCTTGGTGTCGCGCGCCTCGATCTCGAACTCCTCGATGTGGATCGAGGTGTAGTAGTCGTCCTTGACCATCCGCTCGGAGACGAGAATCGCGTCCTCGAAGTTGTAGCCGCGCCACGGCATGAACGCGACCAGCACGTTTCTGCCCAGCGCGAGCTCGCCGAGCTCGGTGCAGGGACCATCGCCGAGCACCTGCCCCTTGTGCACCTTCTGGCCGACCCGGACGATCGGCTTCTGGGTGATGCAGGTGTTCTGGTTGCTCCGCTTGAACTTCGTCATCGGGTAGATGTCGGCGCCCATCTCCTTGCCGAGACTGTCTTCCGTCTCGCTCTCGACGCGGACCACGATGCGCTGGCTGTCGACGAAGTCGATGGTGCCCGATCGCCGCGCCACGATGACGGCGCCCGAATCACGGGCGGTGATGTACTCCATGCCCGTGCCGACAAACGGCGCCCGCGCCCGGAGCAGCGGCACCGCCTGACGCTGCATGTTCGAACCCATCAGCGCGCGGTTGGCGTCGTCGTTCTCGAGGAACGGAATCAGCGAGGCGGCCACCGAGACCAGCTGCTTCGGCGAAACGTCGATGAACTGCACCGTGTCCCGCGGCGCCAGGATGAAGTTCCCCGCCTGCCGCGAGTTGACGCGCTCATCGCTCAGCTTGCCGTTGTTGTCGACCTTGGCGTTGGCCTGGGCGATGACGTACTGATCCTCTTCCCACGCCGACAGGTAGAAGGAGTACGGCTCGACCTCGACGCCTTTCTTCTTTGGACGCCCGTCCTCGGAGACGAGATCATCGGCCTCGACGATGTCGCCCGCCTTGTACTTCGCATGGCCGCCGGCGTTGGTGACGATGACGAAGTCGGTGACCCGTCCGTCCTTCACCTTCCGGTACGGCGACTCGATGAAGCCGAACTCGTTGATCCGCGCGTAGCACGACAGCGACGAGATCAGGCCGATGTTCGGACCTTCCGGCGTCTCAATCGGGCAGATGCGGCCGTAGTGCGTGGGATGGACGTCGCGGACCTCGAACCCGGCCCGCTCGCGCGACAGACCGCCCGGTCCGAGCGCCGACAGGCGGCGCTTGTGGGTGATCTCCGACAGCGGGTTGGTCTGGTCCATGAACTGCGAGAGCTGCGACGACCCGAAGAACTCGCGAATCGCGGCCATGACCGGCTTCGCGTTGATCAGGTCGTGCGGCATCGCCGTCGCCATTTCCTGGTAGACCGACATCTTCTCCTTGATGGCGCGCTCCATCCGGACCAGGCCGATGCGGAACTGGTTCTCGAGGAGCTCGCCCACGGAGCGGACGCGGCGGTTGCCCAGGTGGTCGATGTCGTCGACGTTGGCCGGGTTTCTCCGCAGCTTGAGCAGGTACTTGATGACCTCGTAGAAGTCCTGCGGGTGCAGGATCTTCTCGTCGAGCGGCGTATTGAGGCCAAGCTTGGTGTTCAGCTTGAGCCGGCCGACGCGCGAGAAGTCGTACTTCTGCGGGTTGAAGAACATGTTCTCGAACAGCGACCGCGAGCTGTCGAGGGTCGGCGGAATCCCCCGGGCGCAGGCGCCGGTAGATCTCGATCAGCGCCTCTTCGTGCGTGTGGATCGGATCCTTCTTCAGCGTCTGCCCGACGATCGGCCCGACGTCGTCCTTCTCGGGGAAGAAGATCTCGAGCCGGTCGACGTTCTTCTCCTGGGCCATTGAGATGACGCGCGGCGTCAGCTCCTCGTTGGCCTCGAGAATGACCTCGCCGGTCGACGGATCGACGACGTCGGCCGCGGCGAAGGCGCCTTCGAGCTCGGCGTCCGAGATCTCGACCGCCTCGACGTTGGCGCGCTTGAGAGCCTCGACCGCGTTCTTGGTGATCTTCTTGCCCGACTGCACGGTGAAGTTCTCACCGGGAACCACGATGTCCTTGGCTGCGCGGAGGCCGACCAGGCTGTCGGCGACCGCCCAGTAGAGCGAGCCATTCTTGATGTACAGCTTGTCGACCGTGTAGAAGCTCCGGATGATCTCGTCGGCGCCGCGCAGCCCGAGGGCGCGGAGGAAGACGCTCGCCAGGAACTTCCGCTTGCGGTCGATGCGGACGTAGAGGAGGTTCTTGGTGTCGTACTCGAACTCCACCCACGAGCCGCGATACGGGATGATCTGCGCGACATACAGCGTCTTGTCTTCCGAGTGGAAGAAGGCGCCCGGCGAGCGGTGCAGCTGGCTGACGATGACGCGCTCGGTGCCGTTGATGATGAAGGTGCCGTTCTCGGTCATCAACGGGATGTCGCCGAAGTAGACCTCCTGCTCCTTGATGTCGCGGATGGTCTTGACGCCGGTCTCCGGATCCTTGTTCCAGACGACGAGGCGGATCGTCACCTTGAGGGGCACGGCGTAGGTCATGCCGCGCTCCTGGCACTCGTCGACGTCGTACTTGAGCTTCAGGCCGACGGTGTTGCCGCAGATGTCGCAGACGTCGCCGCGCGCCTGGTTGGCCTTGCCGCAGCGCGGGCAGAGCACCTCGCGGTCGCCGTAGGGATCGGCAATCAGGGTCGCGCCGCACTGGCTGCACGGCTTGCGCAGGTGGTGCAGGCCGGCGAGCTTGCCGCACTTGCACTCCCAGTTGCCGATCGAGTACTCGATGAACTCGAGCGACGAGTTCTCGCGGAAGTCGCTGATCGGGAAGACCGACTTGAACACCGACTGCAGGCCGGCGTCCTCGCGCTCGCTCGGCAGGCGGTTCATCTGCAGGAAGCGCTCGTACGACTTCTTCTGGATCTCGATCAGGTTCGGGATCGGAACAGTCGTCTTGATTTTCGAAAAATCGATGCGCTCGCGGTAGACGTTCTTGGGAAGGCTGTACATTCGTTAGACCTCGAGAAAAATCGGAGCGCTGTCACTTGTGGTAGTGCGGAGCCTGCAGGCTGCGAACACCAGCCTGCCTGAACCGGCCCCGGGCCCCAGGACCCTGGTCAGCGCAGCGACGGCGCGCCGCGGCCGTTACTTGACCTCGACCTTGGCTCCGACATCCTCGAACTTCTTCTTGATCGCGGCGGCCTCGTCCTTGTTCACGCCTTCCTTGATCGGCTTCGGCGCGCTCTCGACGAGATCCTTCGCTTCCTTCAATCCCAGGCTGGTGACTTCGCGGACCACTTTGATCACGTTGATCTTGTTGGTACCCACTTCGGTGAGGACGACGTTGAACTCGGTCTTCTCCTCAACCGGCGCAGCCGCGGCGCCGGCGCCTCCCGCCATCGGCATCGCCATCGGCATCGCGGCTGCGGCCGAGACGCCGAGCTCGGATTCGAGCGTCTTCACGAGCTGGCTCAGCTCGAGCACGCTGATGTTCTTGATGTATTCGACGACCTGCTGCTGCGTGACTTCGGGCATTGTCTTCTCCTGTGCGCCCGACCTGAAGGTCGGGCCTACGTTTGTGTTCTGGTTGTAGGCCCGAGCTTTAGCTCGGGCGCTCTTCCGGGCGCTCTTCCGACTTCTTTTTCTCTAGCTGCACCAGCACGCTCATCAGGTCGCGCGGCGCCGCATTCAGCACGCTGACGATCTGGACCATCGGCGCCTGCAGGACGAACAGGAGCTTCGCGTACAGCTCCGGTTTGCCCGGCAACGCGGCCAGGTCGGTCACTTCGGCTGGCTGCACGGCCCGGCCCTGGACGACGCCGGCCTTGATCTTCAACGCCGGCGCGGTCTTGAGGAACGTCGTCAGCGTCTTGGCCAGCGCCACCGGATCCTTGTCGGTGTACGCGACCGCCGTGGTGCCCACGAAGTGCTGCTCGAGCGCCTGGAACCGCGTCCCCTTCAGGGCGCGCTTCGCCAGCGTGTTCTTCACGACCTTGTAGCTGGCCTTCGCGGTGCGGAGCTGCCGCCGCAGCTCGGTGACCTGCGGAACGTTCAGGCCCTTGTAGTCGACGACGATCGCGCTGTCGGATCCCTTGAACGCCGTCTCGAGCGCGTGAAGCTCGGTTTCCTTGTCGAGTCTCGTAACAGCCATTAGTGTTTCACCGCCAGGTCGATGTGCGTCGTATCGATCCGGATGCCCGGACCCATCGTCGACGACAGCGTGACGCTCTTCAGGTACTTGCCCTTCGCCGCCGAAGGCTTCGCCTTGACGATGCTCTCGACCAGCGCGTGCGTATTGGCGACGAGCGAGGCGCTGGCGAACGAGGTCTTGCCGACCGGCGCGTGGATGATGCCGGTCTTGTCGACGCGGAACTCCACCTTGCCGGCCTTGATTTCCTTGATTGCCTTGGCGATGTCCACCGACACCGTGCCGGTCTTCGGGTTCGGCATCAGCCCGCGCGGGCCGAGGATCTTTCCGAGCTTGCCGACGGCGCGCATCATGTCGGGCGTGGCGACGACCGCATCGAAATCGGTCCAGCCGCCGTTGATCTTCTCGACCATCTCCTCGCCGCCGACGAAGTCGGCGCCCGCTTCCTGTGCTTCCTTCTGCTTCTCGCCGCCGGCAATCGCCAGCACGCGCTTGGTCTTGCCGAGGCCGTGCGGGAGGACGACGGTGCCGCGCACCATCTGGTCCGCGTGCTTCGGATCAACGCCGAGCCGCAGGGTGAGCTCGACCGTCTCGTCGAACTTCGCGAACTTGACTTTCTGCACGAGCGGGATCGCCTCCTCGATCGAATAACTCCGATCAGGCGCGATCTGGGCGCGAGCGGCTGTGTACTTCTTGCCGTGTTTTCGCATGCTTGCCTCTGTGGTGCTGTCGGACCGCTGCGCGGCCCTCCCACTCCTTCGGAATTTCAAATTTACAAGTGTAAATTGTAAATTTCTGCTACCCGATCACGTCCAGTCCCATCGACCGAGCGGTGCCCGCGATCGTCTTGACGGCCGACTCGAGCGAATCGCAGTTCAGATCGGGCATCTTCAGCTTCGCGATCTCCTCGACCTGCTTCGCCGTCACGGTGCCGACCTTGGCCTTGTTCGGTTCGGCCGATCCTTTGGCGATGTTCGCGGCGCGCTTGAGCAGCACCGGCGCCGGCGGCGTCTTGGTGATGAAGGTATAAGAGCGATCCGCGAAGACGGTGACGACGACCGGGATGATCAACCCTTCATCCTTTGCCGTCTTCGAGTTGAAGTTCTTGCAGAAGTCCATGATATTGACGCCCTGCGGACCGAGCGCGGTCCCGACGGGCGGCGCCGGCGTCGCCTTGCCGGCGGCGATCTGGAGCTTCACGACTGCCTGTACTTTTTTGGCCATGTCCGACTCCCCGCTGCTTAAATCTTCTCGACCTGCAAGAAATCCAGTTCGACCGGCGTCGACCGCCCGAAGATCGTCACCATCACCTTCAGCGTGTTCTTGTCGAGGTTGACCTCGTCGACCACGCCGTTGAAGCTGGTGAACGGCCCTTCGTTGATTCGGACCTGCTCGCCCTTCTCGAACATGTACTTCGGCTTCGGCTTCTCCGCCGCCGTCTTCACCTGCGTCAGGATCTGCTCGACCTCGTCCTTGCTGAGCGGCGTCGGCTTGGCGCCGGCGCCGACGAAGCCGGTCACCTTGGGCGTGTTCTTCACGACGTGCCACGCGTGGTCGGACATGTTCATCTCGACCAGGATGTAGCCCGGGAAAAACCGCTTCGCGGTGACGACCTTGCGGCCGCCGCGCATCTCGACCACGTCCTCGGTCGGGATCAGGATCTCGCCGATCTCGTTCTGCAGCCCATACGCCTGCACGCGCTGCTGCAGCGACTCGGCGACCTTCTTCTCGAATCCCGAGTAGGTGTGGACGATGTACCAGTTCTTAGTCGCGACGTCGGTCATGCGCCAAACCGCCCGAAAATCCACCGGACGATGCGGTCCATCCCGATGTCCAGCAACCAGAGATACACGCCAAAGAACAACGACACGAGAATGACGACGATCGTGGTCGCGTAGACCTCGCGCTGCGTCGGCCAGGTCACCCGCTTGAGCTCGTTGCGCACTTCGCTGAGGAAGAGCCGCATGCGCTCGAACCGGCCGCCCGCCGCTTGCCGGACTGAATCGATCGCGGTGGTGTTGTCCGCCATTACACTCGGGGCTGGAGGCTCGGGACTCGGGGCTCGGAAGATCCCAGCCCCCAGTCCCCAGCCTCTAGCCCCTCCTCCTTACTCATCCACTGCTACTGGTCCACCCTTCGCCGCGCTACGGTGGACAACCTTCGCCTGGCTTGCCAACCGTAGCTCACGCACTCGTTGTCAAGCGTGAGCGAAGGTTGGCAGGACAGGAGGGAATCGAACCCCCAACCCCCGGTTTTGGAGACCGGTGCTCTGCCAATTGAGCTACTGTCCTCTATTACTCCGGGGGCCCTGCCCCCGGTCGCACTCGCTTCGCCTCGTGGGGCCCCAAAACGCCCCACTCCGCTTCGCTCGTGATCTGCTCGGTCGTCCACCCGACGCTCACGCGGCGTGTCACTGACGCTTCGCTTCCGGCAACTCTTTCGAGCCTCGAGCCCCGAGCGTTCTACTTCTGCTCGCGGTGCGGCGTGTGCTTCCGGCAGAAGCGGCAGAACTTGCTGAACTCCAGCCGCTCCGTCGTCTTCTTCTTGTTCTTCGTCGTGCTGTAATTGCGCCGCTTACATTCGGTGCAGGCCAGCGCCACGATGTCCCTCATTGCCACATCCTCGAGAATTGGTGAGTCGGGTGAGTCAGTGAGTCGGTGAATCTCGAACTCACCGACCCTCCAACTCTCGAACTCTCCAACTCTTACTCGATGATCTCTTCGACCGTCCCGGCGCCCACCGTGCGGCCGCCCTCGCGGATGGCGAAGCGCGCGCCCTTTTCGAGCGCGACCGGCGCCATCAGTTCGCCGGTGATCGTCGTGTTGTCGCCCGGCATCACCATCTCGACCCCTTCCGGCAGGTTGAGCGTGCCGGTGACGTCGGTGGTGCGGATGTAGAACTGCGGACGGTAGCCGTTGAAGAACGGCGTGTGACGGCCGCCCTCCTCCTTCGACAGGATGACCACCGGGCCCTTGAACTTCGTGTGCGGCTTGATCGAGCCGGGCTTCGCGAGCACCTGGCCGCGCTCGACGTCGTCTTTCTCGACGCCGCGCAGCAGCACGCCGATGTTGTCGCCGGCGACGCCTGCATCGAGGAGCTTGCGGAACATCTCGACGCCGGTGACGACCTTCTTCTCGGTCGCGCGGAAGCCGACGATCTCCACTTCCTCGCCGACCTTGACCTGGCCGCGCTCGACGCGGCCGGTCACCACGGTGCCGCGGCCCGAGATCGAGAACACGTCTTCGATCGGCATCAGGAACGGCTTGTCGACCTCGCGCTGCGGCAGCGGGACGTAGCTGTCGAGCGCTTCCATCAGCTTGACGACGCTCTCGATGCCCGCCGGCTCACCCTGCAGCGCCTTGAGCGCCGACACGCGCACCACCGGCACGTCGTCGCCCGGGAACCCGTACGACTTCAGCAGCTCACGAACCTCCAGCTCGACGAGATCGAGCAACTCCGGGTCGTCAATCGCGTCGACCTTGTTGAGCGCGACAACGATGTACGGCACGTTGACCTGGCGGGCGAGCAGCACGTGCTCGCGGGTCTGCGGCATCGGACCGTCGACCGCGCTGACGACGAGAATCGCGCCGTCCATCTGCGCCGCGCCGGTGATCATGTTCTTGATGTAGTCGGCGTGGCCCGGGCAGTCGACGTGCGCGTAATGACGGTTGGCCGTCGAGTACTCGACGTGGCTGGTGGCGATCGTGAGAATCTTCGTCTCGTCGCGGCGGCCCTGCGACTCGGACGCCTTGGCGACCTCGTCGTACGAGATGAACTTCGCCCAGCCCTTGTCGGCCGCGACCTTGGTGAGCGCAGCCGTCAGCGTGGTCTTGCCGTGATCGATGTGCCCGATGGTGCCGACGTTCACGTGCGGTTTGCTGCGATCGAATTTTTCTTTGGCCATGTCGTTTCGTCCTCGGTTACGTCTCTATGGAACCCGCTGCGTGCGCTCTGCGTCGTTGCCTTGTTAGTCCTCGCCGGGTTCGCTCGCTGGCCTCACAAGGTCCCCTTCGCGCTCGCGCTCGGTGGACAACCTTCGCGTGGCTTGCCACCGAAGCTCGCGTAGAGAGCGAAGGTGGAGCCGATGACCAGAATCGAACTGGTGACCTCGTCCTTACCAAGGACGCGCTCTGCCAACTGAGCTACATCGGCCTTCGCCGCTCGCACCGTGTTCGACTCGCGGCTACGGCCGACAAGTCGGCCCGATCTCCCTGAAGTCGGCTTGCCAACCGTCCACCTTCGCCCTTCGGCGCTTCGGTGGACAGCCTTCGCGCGAAGCTGGCTCGCCAGCCGAAGCTCACTCGCGACACAGATGAGCGAAGGCTGGAGCGGGAGACGGGGATCGAACCCGCGACCAACAGCTTGGAAGGCTGTGACTCTACCACTGAGTTACTCCCGCCTACGCGCTCGCACGCTGTGCTGCCTCGCGCTACGGCGGGCAAGCCCGCCTTTCCGTTATCTCCACCATGCCGCTGGCTTGCCCACCGTTAGCTCGCACTGCACCGAACCGTCGCATGCGAGCGAAGGTGGGTGGCGAGGGAAGGACTCGAACCTTCGAAGCCGCTAGGGCGACAGATTTACAGTCTGCTGCGTTTGACCGCTTCGCTACCTCGCCAATTATCTGTTGTTTGGAATGCGCTGCTTTCGGCACTTACCCGCAGGCCGGAAGCTCCAGACGATGGAGCTGGCGAAGGGATTTGAACCCCCGACCTGCTGATTACAAATCAGCTGCTCTACCGACTGAGCTACGCCAGCCAGACAAAAGTTGGACTATAGCACGTCCTGTGCCAGAGGCGCAAACTCCAATCCCTTCAGGCACCTCGCCCCATGGCCGAGCTGCTCGGCGCATTCGCAACCTTTGATTCTATCATCGAGCTGACGACTTGGGCGCAGGGCCGGCGGGCGCGGCACGCTGCCGAACGCCTTCAAACAGAACAATTCCCGTCGCAACCGAGACGTTGAGGCTCTCCACGTGCCCGCGCATCGGGATCGAGACCACCCAGTCGCACCGCTCCCGCACCAGCCGCCGCAGGCCCGTTCCCTCAGCCCCGACGACAATCGCCGTCGGCAAGCGTGAGATCGACATCGTCGTACCGCTTCGATGCGTCGCCGGCCAGACCTACCGTCCACACCCCCCGCTCCTTCAACTCCTCGAGCGCGCGCGCGATGTTCACCACGTCGGCGACCTTCACGTGTGAAACGGCGCCCGCGGACGCCTTCGCCGCCGCGCCGTCGAGCGGCGCGGCATGCCGCGACTGGCGCACAACGCCGTCGGCGCCGGCCGCGTCGGCCGTGCGAAGAATGGCCCCGACGTTGTGCGGATCCTCGATGCCGTCCAGGACGACGATGAGCGGCGCTTCGCGCGCCGAGGCGACGAGATCTGCGATGTCGTACGGCGCCGCGTCCTCCAGTTCGCGCGATCACGCCCTGGTGCGACCCCGCCGCGCGACGCGCGATCGAGTTCGGCCGGCCGACACGGCCGAATGGGAACACCAGCACGCTCGGCCGCCTGCGATCAAGTCAGCGAGGCGTCCGCCCGCGCGCGCGGCGACGCGCAGCTCCTTGACTCGGCCGGCGCGCAGCGCCTCGAGAACGGGGTTGATGCCGTAGATCAGCATGACGGTCTAGCGGCACGACTCGACGCCGGACGCTACAGTCCGGACGCTACAGCCGAACGCTACCAGCCTGTCCGCCTAGATGCGATGCAACGCTTCGCGGAAGGCGGCCGCGCGCTCGCGGCAGCCGATGATCGTCGGCAGGCCGGAGCCTGCGGCCGAGTTCCGCGCCGCGATCGATCGCCGGCACGGCCAGATCGAGCTCCGGGCCCTCCGCGCGGCCGGTGAGGGCGAGCCGGATCGGATGAAACAGCGCCTTGCCCTTCTGGCCGGTGCGCCCTTCACCTCATTCGCCGCGGCGCGGAAGCGGTCGCGATCGAGCCGCGGCGCCGCTTCGAGCACCGACGGCCAGCGCCTCGCACACGCCGCGAGCCGCTTCGGACCGCATCTCGTCCCGCGCCGCGGGTCGACTCGAGCGCACGAGCGGCGTCGTAGTCGAAGAGAAACGAGAGACGCTGCCGGGATCTGGTCGAGGCGATCGACCGACATCGAGGCAATCGGCATCGACCGACGCGAGGAACTCCAGGCCTGCGCGCCGCCGGCGTCATCCGGACGCCGGCGCTGACGAAGTACGGCACCGACAAGTTCGGCGACGCGGCCCGACTCGGCGATCTTCAGGTAGTGACGGTTCGCCCACGCGAGCTTCTCCTCATCGAACACACCCGCGCTGTGGCCGACCTCGTCGAGCGAAAAGCGGCGCGCGAGCTCGTCGAGCGGCATCAACTCGGCGTCGTCGTCTCCCCCCGGTCGCGGAGACCAGCCGATGAGCGCGAGGTAGTTCACCAGCGCCTCAGGCAGATAGCCCTTCGCCCGGAACTCGGCGACCGAGGTCGCGCCGTGCCGCTTCGAGAGCGGGCTGTGATCCGGGCCCAGCACCAGCGCAAGATGAGCGAACACCGGCGGCGAGAATCCGAGCGCCTCGTAGAGCAGCAGTCTGCCGCGGCGTATTCGAGATGTGGTCCTCGCCCCGGATCACATGCGTGATCCCCATCAGCGCATCGTCGACGACGACCGCGAAGTTGTAGGCCGGCATGCCGTCGGCGCGGACGATGACCGGGTCGCCAATGACGTCGGTGTGAAACCGGACCTCGCCGCGCACCGCGTCGGTGAAGACGATCTCGCGGTCCTCGGGAACGCGGAAGCGCATGGCCGGGCGCTCGCCGGCGGCGATCCGCGCCTCGGCCTCGCTCGCGAGTGAGCGAGCGGCAGTCGCCCGAGTAGCGCGCCGGCTGTCCGGCTGCCAGCGGCCGCGCGCCGCTCCGCCTCGAGCTGGTCGCGCGAGCAGAAGCAGTAGTACGCATGTCCGTCGCGCCACAGCTCGTTCGCGTACGACTCGTAGAGATGCAGCCGCTCCGACTGCCGGTACGGACCGCGCGGTCCGCCGATGTCCGGGCCTTCGTCCCAGTCGAGCCCGAGCCAGCGCAGGTCGTCCACGATGGCGGCCTCGGACTCCGAGCGTCGATCGCTCGAGGTCGGTGTCCTCGATGCGCAGGATGAACGAGCCGCCGCCACCGCGCGCCAGCAGCCAGTTGAAGAGCGCCGTCCGCGCGTTGCCGACGTGCAGGTGGCCGGTCGGGCTCGGGGCGAACCGGACTCGCATGGAGGAATCGTCAATCTGGACTCTGCGTTCGATGCGTCGTAGAGCGCGACCGCGTGGGCGGCAATCGCCTCGCCGCGGCCGATCGCGTCGACGCCTTCGTTGGTCTTGCCCTTGACGCTCACCTGGCCGACGTCGACCCCGAGCGCGCCGGCCACGGTTGGCGCGCATCGCCTCGATGAACGGCCCGAGCTTCGGCCGCTCGGCGATGACCGACGGCGTCGACGTTCTGCACGTCGAAGCCCGTGCCCGGCGACGATCGCGGCGGCCCGCCGCAGCAGGTCGATGCTCGATGCGTCTTTCCACTGCGGGTCTGAATCCGGAAAATGCCGGCCGATATCGCCGGCGGCCGCGGCGCCAAGGATGGCGTCGGTGACCGCGTGGCACAGCGACGTCCGCGTCCGAGTGGCCGAGCAGCACCGCGCTCGAACGGAATGCGTCACGCCGCCGAGAATCAGCGGACGGCCCTCGACCAGCCGATGCAGGTCGTAGCCGGTGCCGACGCGACTCCGGCGCGGCGACCTGTCGGCGCCGGCCGCCGCTGGCAATCGCCTCGGCCATCGCGAGATCCTCTTGCGTGGTGATCTTGATGTTCGTCGTCTCGCCTTCGACGAGGCTGACCGCGATGGCCGGCGCGTTCGGCGAGCGTGGCCTCGTCGGTGGCCTCGACGCCTCGCGCTCGCCGAGGCCAGAGCGGCCGCCAGGACCGCGCGCCGGAACGCCTGCGGCGTCTGCGCGAGGTAGATCGTACTCGCGCGGCAGCGTCTCCTTCGACGTAGCGTCCGGCTTTAGCCGGATCTCCTGCCGGTTCGCCGGACCTGCCGCGGCCCGCTTGACCGTGTCGCGCGCCGGCAACGCCGCCAACGCGGCGCCGGACTCGAGCCGCCGCATCGATCGTCCGCGACACGAGGCCGGCGCTCGCAAACGGCCGCGCCGCATCGTGGATGAGCACGACGTCGGTCTCGTCGCTGACGGCCGCGAAGGCGTTCGCCACCGAATCCTGGCGCCGCGCGTCCGCCGGCCACCACCCGCAGCGGCTTTCGGCGCGCGCTGGCAGATACGGCGGCGGATCGCCGGCAAGGTTCGGCGGGAGCGCCACGATCGACTTCCTCGACGGCCGGGTGGTCGAGAAGCAGCTGCAACGCTGCGCTCGAGGATCGGCCGGCCGCCGATCGACCAGCAGCTGCTTCGGCTGCGCGGCCGCCGAACCGCTGGCCGCGGCCGCCCGCCGCGATGATCGCGGTGACGTGCAACTGGCAACCCGGATTATATCGGGACGCGGTCGCGCTCCTGCAGCCGCTCCCGACGGTCGTCGGCCACGATCGCGTGCGCACGCGTCGGCGCAGCGCCTTGGCGTCGCGGACGGTCGGGCGATCGAGCGGCCGGCGCCGGAATCGGGTCGTGGACGACGAGCGTCACGTCGCCCGGTTCGGTGCGCAGCCGGCCCTTCGGCATCACCGCCGCGTGCCGATGACGGCCAGCGGCACGACCGGCAGGCCGGCCTGGATCGCCAGCAGAAAGCTGCCCGCCTTGAACCGCGCGACGCGGCCGTCGCGGCTGCGCGTGCCCTCGGCGTAGATGATCAGCGACAGCCCTTCCGACACCAGCGCGCGCCAGCGCGACAGGATGCCGGCGCGATCGGGGTGCTGGCGGTCGACGAACAGATGGCCGCCGCGCTTCAGATGCCAGCCGAGCACCGGGAAACCGGGCCAGCGACTCCTTCGCGATGATCCGCAGCTGATACGGCAGCGATGCTGAAGATCACCGGCGTGTCGTAGATGGCTCTGATGATTCGACACGAAGATGTAGGTCGTCCCCGGCGTCAGGCGCTCGAGCCCCTCGACGCGTGACGTGCACGCCGCGTCGTCTTCAGAATCAGCCACGACCAGGCGCGCGCGCAGCCGTGGGCGAAGTAGCCGCGCCGATCGAACAGGCTGGACACGATCGAGGCCGCGCCGAGAACGATGGTGTAGACGCTGATGGCGGGGATCAGATAGAAGACGGTCCGCCACCAGTGGTACGGAGGGATGCTCACAGGAATTGAATGAGAATCAGGAATTACGAACTGAAATGCCAGCGAGCCTGCACTGCCGGCAACGATTCCGCATTCCAGATTCGAGTTCTGATTGCGTCGTCGGCGACGTCGGAGCCGGAGCCCGGCGCCGGCGGTCTGCGGCCGACGGCGCCGCGGCTGCGCGGCCATCGCCGGCTCGATGTAGCGGCCGAAGATCATCTTGCCGGCGGTGGTCTGCAGCACGCTGGTCACGACGATGTCGATCGTCTTGCTGATCATCTTGCGGGCGTTGTCGACCACCACCATCGTGCCGTCGTCGAGATAGGCGACGCCCTGGTTGTATTCCTTGCCTTCCTTGAGGATGAACACCTTCATCAGCTCGCCCGGCAGCACGACCGGCTTGAGCGAGTTGGCGAGCTCGTTGACGTTCAGCACCGTCACGCCGCGCAGCTGCGCCACCTTGTTCAGGTTGAAGTCGTTGGTGACGATCTTCCCCTGCAGCGTCCGCGCGAGCTCGATCAGCTTCAGATCGACCTCGCGGACGTCGGGAAAGTCGACGTCCGAGATCATCACCTCGACGCCCGACATCTTCTGAATCCGCTGCAGGATGTCGAGGCCGCGGCGGCCGCGGTTTCGCTTCAGCGAATCGCCGGAATCGGCGACGAGCTGCAACTCCTTCAGGACGAACTGCGGGATGACGAGCGTGCCGTCCACGAAGCCGGTGTCGCAGACGTCGGCGATCCGGCCGTCGATGATGACGCTGGTGTCGAGGATCTTGTAGCGGCGCTCGGGCCCGGCGGCGCGGAACAGGCTGATGAGGCGCGCCGGCTCGAGCCACTCGCCGTGCTTGACGCCGAGCATCAGGCCAAGGTAGGGCAGGACGATCAGCAGGAACGCATGAAGAACTCGACGCCTGGTTCGCCGCTGTTCAGCCCAGAAGAAGCCGGCTTCGATGGCGCGGGCAATCGCGATGCCGATGATGAAGCCGATGAGGCCGCCGAGCAGGCGCGTAACCTGCGGTTTCACGGAGACGCGTCTCGAAGAGGACGACGAGCGCCGCCAGCACGAGCGCGAACGCGATGTTGACGACGACGCCGAACGGGCAGCGGCTGAAGCGCTGCCGCGACGCATACGGCGACGATGACCACCCGCGCGAGCGCAAACAGGCCATCCGCGACCCCCGTTATGACAGCGCGACGCAAACCAAGGCATGGCAGGCAAACCATATCACCCATATGCAGCAGGGCGTCGAGCGCTTCACCGACGCGTGCGGACCGCCGCACGAGCTCGCACGCCCCGGCCAGCGGCCGATCGGCGGGATCGATGTTCGCCTCGGGCATGACGCAGCGGCGGAATCCCATCTGCGCCGCTTCGCGGATGCGAAGCGGCGCCTGCGAAATGCCGCGGACTTCGCCGGCCAGGCCCACTTCGCCGAACATCGCGGTCGTCGGCGGAGATGACGCGATTCCGGACACTGGAGGCAATGGCTGCGAGGACGCCGAGGTCCGATGCCGGTTCGTCGACGGTCATCCCGCCGGCGACGTTCACGAACACGTCGTCGCCGATCAGGTTCAGGCCGGCGCGCTTCTCGAGCACAGCCAGGAGCAGCGACAGCCGCTGCTGATCGATGCCGCTGGCCATCCGCCGGGCCGTTCCATACGTGCTGCTGCTGACGAGCGCCTGCACTTCGACCAGGATCGGCCGCGACCCTTCGACCGAACACAGGACCGCCGAACCGGGCGCGTTCGACGGACGCTCGGCGAGAAACAGCTTCGACGGATTCGGCACGGGCCGAAGACCCGCCGACGTCATCTCGAACACGCCGAGCTCGCTGACCGCGCCGAAGCGATTCTTCACGGCGCGCACGACACGATGCGAATGGTGCCGCTCGCCCTCGAAATACAGCACGGTGTCGACGACGTGCTCGAGCGCCTTCGGGCCGGCCAGGCTGCCGTCCTTGGTGACATGGCCGACGAGCAGCGTCGGCACGTTCTGGCCCTTGGCCGTAAACAGCAGCTGCGTCGCCGCCTCGCGCACCTGGCCGATGCTGCCGGGCGCCGACTGAAACTTGAGCGAGAACACCGTCTGGATCGAATCGACGATGACGAGCGACGGCCGGATGCGCGCGATCTCCTCGAGGATCCGTTCGAGGCAGGTTTCGGCCAGCAGGAAGAGCGGCGCGCCGCCGACGCCGAGCCGCTCGCCGCGCGACTTGATCTGGTGTTCGGATTCCTCGCCGGAGCTGTAGAGGACCGGCCCGATCGTGCGCGCCATGTTGGCGGCCGCCTGCAGCAGCAGCGTCGACTTGCCGATGCCCGGCTCGCCGCCGAGCAGCACCAGCGAGCCCGGGCACGATGCCGCCGCCCAGCACGCGATCGAACTCGTCGATGCCGGTCGACAGCCGCGCGTGCTGTTCGATCGCGATCTCGGAATAGAGGCGCGCCGACGCGGCCGTCCCGGCCATCGCGTAGCGATGCGCGCGACGGCGCCGCCGCGTCGTCGGACGGACGTTCTTCGACAAGCGAATTCCACGCGCCGCAGTCGGGACAGCGGCCCAGCCACTTGGGCGCCTGCGAGCCGCATTCCTGACAGACGAAGACGGTGCGAGGTGGTTTCGCCATGATCTGGAGTCAGGACGTCAGGCTGGCGAGGGGTCGGCTGGACGAGCTACGCAGCAGCCTGCCCCAGCTCAGCCTGCTCGCTCGACTGCCGCACCTGCTGCCGCTTACGAATACACACGCTCGATTCGCGACCCGACGCGGCACACGATCTCCCACGGGATCGTCCCGATCGTCGCGGCCATCTCGCGGACGTCGATCCGATCGTCACCCTGCGAGCCGATGATGACCACCTCGTCGCCTGGCGAGACGTCGAGGCCGGTGACGTCGGCCATCAGCATGTCCATGCACACCGAGCCGACAATCGGCGCGCGGCGGCCGCGAATCAGCACGGAGCCGCGCCCGGCCAGCCGAAGGTCGAGGCCATCGGCGTATCCAGCCGGAACGATCGCCACGCTCGTCGGACGCTCGGCGGTGAAACGCGCGCCGTAGCCGGTGACCTCGCCCGGCCGCATCCCCTTCACCGCGACGATGCGGCTGTCGAGCCGCATCACCGGCGCGAGCGCGATCGTCGACGCCAGCGGCGGGGGCACGATGCCGTAGAGCAGCAGGCCGGGACGAACCCGATCGAACCACACGCGAGAGTCGCGCAGCAGCGCGGCGCTGTTCGAGGCGTGGCGGTAGAAGGGGCGCGCCTGCGCCCGGCGCGTCGCCGCGGATCTCGGCGATCTCGTCCAGCGCGCGATCGAACCGCACGCGCTGCTCGTCGAACAGCCTGCTGCGCGGGCTCGTCCGCGGTGGCGAAATGCGTGTACACCGCCGCGAGCTCGAGGTTCTCGCTGGCGACGAGCTCCGGCAGCGAGCGGCGAAGGTTGTCGAACCGGAATCCCAGGCGGTTCATGCCGGTGTCGATCTTCAGGTGGTAGCGCAGGCGCTGCTGGTACTGCGCGGCGGCCGCCTGGACCGCCTTCGCCGCGCCCGGCGTCGAGATGGTCGGCGTCAGCCGGCAGTCGAAGAGGCCGTCGAGATCGCTGACGCTGAGCGCGCCGAACACCAGGATGTCGGCCCGTACGCCGGCCGCACGCAGCACCGCTCCTTCCTCGATGTCGGCGCAGGCCAGCAGATCCGCGCCGGCCTCCTCGAGCGCGCGCGCCACCTCGCCGGCGCCGTGGCCGTACGCGTTCGCCTTGACGACGGCGATGATGCGCGGCGGGTTGTCGGGACGCTCGCTCCTGAGCCGCTCGTCGATCGCGCGGTAGTTCGACTTGAGCGCGGCGAGGTCGACCGGGCGACGGTGGGCGACCATGAGTCGGATCGAGGATTCGAGGTGCCGAATCGTCGATCCTGATCCTCATGCCCCGCCGCGAGGTTCTCGAACCGCGTGAACTCGCGGATGAACGCCAGCTTCACGACACCGGTCGGGCCGTTGCGCTGCTTGCCGATGATCAGCTCGGCGACGCCGGCGCTGTCGGCCGCTGGCGACGCGTTCTTGTCGGCATAGACGTCCTCGCGGTAGATGAAGACGACGACGTCGGCGTCCTGTTCGAGCGCGCCGGATTCGCGCAGGTCTGACAGCTGCGGCCGGTGGTCGGATCGGGCTTCCGGCGCGCGGCTCAACTGCGACAGCACGACGATCGGCACGCGCAGCTCCTTGGCCAGCCCCTTCATCGAGCGCGAGATCGACGCCAGCTCCAGCGTGCGGTTCTCGAACCGGCCGCGGCCCTGCATCAACTGAATGTAGTCGACGATGACCAGGTGGAGACCGTGCTCGGCGGCCAGCCGCCGGCACTTTGCACGCATTTCGAGGACCCCGATCGACGGCGTGTCGTCGATGAAGATCTTCGCGTCGCTGAGCGTCCCGATCGCCTGGGACAGCCGGCCCCAGTCGCGCTCGCCGAGAAAGCCGCCGCGGAGCCGGTGCGCGTCGATCCGCGCCTCGGCAGTGAGCATCCGGAGGAACAGCTGCTCTTTCGACATCTCGAGGCTGAAGATGCCGACCGCCATGTCGGTTTTCGTGCCCACATGCTGCGCGATGTTGAGGACCAGGCTGGTCTTGCCCATCGACGGCCGGGCCGCGACGATGACCAGGTCGGACGGCTGCAGGCCGGAGGTCATCTCGTCGAGATCGGTGAAGCCGGTCGGCACGCCGGTAATCAGCTCCTTGCGCGCGTGGAGCTTCTCGATCGTGTCGAGGCTGGCCTGGGCGAGATCGCGGAGCGAGACGAACCCGTCGCGGACCTTGTCGTCGGCGATGGCGAAGATCGCGTGCTCGGCCTGGTCGAGGATGACGTCGGCGTCTTCTTCCGCCTCGTAGGCGGTCGCGAGGATCTTGTTGGCCGAGAAAATCAGGTTCCGGAGCGTCGCCTTCTCCTTGATGATCCGTGCGTAGTGCTCGACGTTGGTCGAGCGCGGCACGCCATCGACGAGCGCGGCGATGTAGGCCGGACCGCCGACCTCGTCGAGCTCGCCAGACCGGCCGAGCTCCTCCTTGAGCGTGACGAGATCGATCGCGTCGCCGCGGTCGGAAAGCCGGACCATCTTCTCGAAGATGCGCCGGTGCGCATCGCGGAAGAAGTCGGGTGCGTCGATCACCTCGGCGGCGAGGTTGAAGACGTCGTTGTTCAGCAGGATTGCGCCGAGCACCGAGCGCTCGGCTTCAAGGTTGTGTGGCAGCGTACGTTCGGCGACGGCGACTCTGGCATCTTGAGGATACGATCTCGGGGAAGCTCGAAAGTTTACATCAATGACGCGCTCCCTGATCGCGACGCTGATCGTGATCGCATGTCTTCCGCCGGCGGCAGTTAGGTCGCAAGACCGATCATTTGAGGCCGGCGATCGTACGCGCGGTCTGATCGGGGGCGTTGGTCTTGGCTACAAGCCGCCCTGGGCGCCAACCGAGAGCGATGTCGCGTTTGGCGCGTTCCATCCGCGACTGGGATGGTTCGTGCACGATCGGATCGAGCTGTTCGGCGAGGCGACGCTGTTCGTGTACTACGAGCCGAAGCTCGACGTCAGCGCCGGCGCGGGCATGCTGGCTGGACGCTACTATTTGCGGACTTCAGGGCGGTGGATACCGTACGTTTACGGCGGCGTGGGCCTGCTGTGGACGAGCCTCGACGTGATCGAGATCGACCGGACCTACAACTTCCAGCACTTCGTCGGCTTCGGCTGGCGCCAGAACCGGCCGAGCGGCCCGCGGCTGGTCGTCGAGCTCAGGAACCACCACATTTCCAACGCGGGTACTGCCGGCGACAACCTCGGCGTGAATGCGGTTGTCGCCCTGGCAGGAGTTGAATGGAAATTGAAGTAGCCTATTCGGCGACGACCTTGACCTTGAGCTGCGCGACGACGTCGCGGTGCAGCTTCACCGGGACCTCGACCTCGCCGATCTTCTTGATTGGCTCGGCGAGCTGCAGCTTGCGGCGATCGATCTCGAAGCCCTTGGCGGCCAGCGCCTCCGCGATGTCGGCGGTGGTGACCGAGCCGTAGAGCGCTTCGGTTTCGCCGACCTTCCGCGCGATGACGATCTCGACGTTGGCGAGCCGATCGCGCTGCGCCTCGGCGATCTTCTGCTCCTCGGCTTCCTTGGCCTCGAACTTGGCGCGCTCGCGCTCGACGTGCTTCTTGTTGCCCGCCGTCGCCAGCAGCGCCAGCTTGCGCGGCAGCAGGTAGTTGCGCGCGTAGCCGTCGGCGACCTTCACGATCTCGCCGCGGCGCCCGAGGTTGTCGACGTGCTCTCGAAGAATCACTTCCATGGCTGAATCTCAGTCGCGTCTAGTCGTACGGGAATCAGCGCGATCTGACGGGCGCGCTTGATGGCCGTCTGCAGCTTCCGCTGGTGCATCGCGCAGGTGCCCGAAATGCGTCGCGGCAGGATCTTGCCGCGCTCCGGCACGAACGGGCCGATCAGCTTCACGTCCTTGTAGTTGATGTCGTCGATCTTGTCCGCGCAGAACTTGCAGACCTTCCGGCGGCGGAACATCGGCCGCCGCTGGCCCTGCTTCTTGTCGTCTTTCTTCTTGTCGCCGCGGCCCCGGCCGCCCGAACGTCCTTGTCCGAATGGCATGGCTAGACCTCCACCCCGTCAAAGCGATCGTCGTCGGTTTCGTCGGCTTCCGTCGAGCGGCCCTCTCCCGGCTGCCGGACCGGCGGCAGGCCGCGCTTCACGCGGCGGCGCTCGGACGAGGTCTGGCGGCGCGTCCGCGTGCGCTCGACCACTTTCTTCTCCTCGTCGACCCTGACGATCATGTGACGGATGATGGCGTCCATCACCTTCAGCCGGCGGTCGACCTCCTTGACCAGGTCGCCGCCGCCGTTGATCACCTCGAGGACGTAAACGCCTTCCTTGTGCGGCCCGATCTCGTACGCCAGCTTGCGGCGGCCCCAGTGCTCGGTCTTCTCGATGATGCCGTTCATGCGCGCCACGATCGCCGCGACCTGATCGTGCATCTCGGTCGCCTGCTGCTCGGTGGTTTCGGGCGGGAGAATGTAGACGAGGTCGTACTGTCTGACTGACATGGCTGCTCCTTCTGGACGCGTCCGGCAGGCCTGAAGGCCTGCACTACAGCTGTTGTAGTGCTACAGCTGTCGAAGTGCGGACTTCAGGTCCGCCGGCAACGCGGCCACCCTTGTGGTGGCAAGGTTGTGCGCGTCCTCGTCTTCAGGGGACGCGCTATTCGGTTGTTGCCGGATCGCCGCCGTTGAACGCGTTCATCACCGCCTCGATCCCCGACGTGATGAACATCTCCGAGGCATCGGCCGCGCGCGTCGTCATGCGCTCGACTTCCGCCGCTTCCTCCGCGTCGAACCTGGCGAGCACGTGATCCGCCAGGTCGCGCCGCATCTCCCCGCGTCCGACGCCGATGCGCAGCCTCGCGAACTCTTCTCCGAGATGCGCAATCAGCGACTTCAACCCGTTGTGGCCCCCCGCCGACCCGCGCGCCCGCGCCCGCAGCTTCCCGAGCGGCAACTGCACTTCGTCGACGACCACGAGCAGATCCGCGGGCTCGATCTTGAAATACCGCGTCAATCCGCCCACCGCCTCGCCGCTCGCGTTCATGAAGGTCAGCGGCTTGGCCAGCAGCACCGGCTCGACGCCCCTGACTTTCGCGACCAGCGCCTCGACCGGCGAGGCGTCGAACTCGACGGACCGGCGGTTGGCCAGTTCGTCGACCACCGCGAAGCCGATGTTGTGCCGCGTGCCGCGGTACTTCGCACCGGGATTCCCGAGGCCGACGATCAGCTTCACTTCTCGTCTTCGGCTTCTTCCTTCTTGCCCTTCTTGATGACTTCGGGCTCGGCCGGCGCCGCCGGCACCGCGGCAGCGGCTTCGGCCGGCGCGGGCGCCTCCTCGGCCTTCGGCATGATGACGTGCACGAGCATCATGTCGGGGTCGCTGATCGGCGTCCACTTCGGGTTGACCGCCAGCTCGCGCACGCGAATCCCCTGGTGTCAGCATCAGCTCGTCGACGTTCACCTCGACGTTCTCGGGGATATCGGCGGGCAGGCACTCGATCTCGATCTCGCGCCGGATGAACTCGAGCACGCCGCCCTGCTGCTTGACGCCCTTCGGCTCGCCCTTGACCACGACCGGGATCGTCACCTGAATCACCCGGTCCATCGCCACGCGATAGAAGTCGGCGTGCAGCACCTCGTGGGTGACGGGATCGAGCTGGTACTCCTTCACGAGCACGCGCGTGTCACCGGCTCCCGCCAGCTGCAGTGAAATCAGCGTGTTGGCGCCCGACTCGGAGTGCAGAATGCGCAGCAGCGCGCGCGGGTTCACCGCGATCGCCGTGGCCTCCCTGCCGCCACCATCCCCGGTCGCCCCGTAGAGCACCGCCGGCACCAGCCCCCCGCGCCGCGTGCGCCGCGCTTCGTTCTTCCCGATCGTGTCCCGCCGTGTCGCCTCGAGTGTCGCTTCCATATTCAGAATTCCTAATTCCTAATTCCTGATTACACGAATAACGAGGAGACCGACGTCTCCTCGTGGATGCTCTTGATCGCCTGTGCCAGCAGCCGCGCGACGGACAGCACGACGATCTTGGTGCACGCCTCGCTCGCCTTCGACTGCGGAATCGTATTCGTCACGATCATCCGGTCGATCGGCGACTCCTCGATCCGGCGGATGGCGGGGCCCGACAGCACGCCGTGGACCGCGCACGCGAACACCCGCGCCGCGCCGTTGTGCTTCAGCGCGCTGGCCGCCTTGGTAATCGTGCCCGCCGTGTCGACGATGTCGTCCTGGATGATGCACGTGCGGCCCTCGACGTCGCCGATCACATTCATCACCTCCGCCGTCCCATCGTCCGTCCGCCGCTTGTCGATGACGGCGAGCTCGGCGTCGAGCCGCTTGGCATAGGCCCGCGCGCGCTCGGCGCCGCCCGCGTCGGGCGCGACCAGCGTCAGATTGTCGGCCTCCAGCCGTGACAGGTACTCGATGATCACCGGCGCAGCGAACAGATGGTCGACCGGGATGTCGAAGAAGCCCTGGATTTGCGCCTTGTGCAGGTCCATGGTCAGCACGCGGTTCGTGCCGGCGGCGCTGAGCACGTTGGCGACCAGCTTCGCTGAAATCGGCACTCGCGGCTTGTCTTTCCGGTCCTGGCGCGCGTAGCCGTAATACGGCAGCACCGCGGTAATGCGCGCGGCCGACGAGCGCCTGAACGCGTCGATCATGATCATCAGCTCGACGAGGTGCTGGTCGACCGAGGCGGTCGGCGATGCGCAGGTCGGCTGGACGATGAATACGTCGGTGCCGCGGATGTTCTCGTCAATCTGGAAGGACACCTCGGTGTCTGGAAACCGCTTGAGGCGGGCCTGGCCGACCTGAACACCCAGCACCGAGGTGATGTCGCGGGTCAGCTCGGGATGCGCGCTCCCCGAGAACACTTTCAGTTCGCCGAAGCCGGATGCCATCACCAGCTCACCTATCACCGGACAACCCTCGCGATTTGCCCGCCTCCGCACGCGCTACGGCGAGACGGCCCTCTCTTTGGCCTGCCGAGCCGACGCTCACTTCGTGCACCCCCCCGTGCGAGCGAAGGCTGGCTGGGGCGGAAGGATTCGAACCTTCGAATACGGGATCCAAAGTCCCGCGCCTTACCGCTTGGCCACGCCCCATTCATTACTCCGGGGGCCCCTGCCCCCCGGACGACGCCTCGCGCTCCGTGGGGGCCCATCGCCCCACTTCGCGCTCGGCGTGTTGACTCCGGCCTTTGATTCGCTCACGCCGGACGGCGCCTCGTCCCTCGTGGGGACCCGCCCCACTCCGCACAACCCTGCGGACCAACTACTAGCCGACGCTAAGTGGAAGAAGCTGACCTCGGGAGTGGCCGATCAGTCGCTGTGCAATCGCTAAGTGTATACGACGGGCTTACTTCCGGGCAAGTACGAGCCGGGAAAGACGCTGATATTCGCGCCCGGAAAGCGTGCGTGTCACGATGATCCGGCGGCCATGGCCGACCAAGGCGTCAGCGGCCGCTTCGGCATCCGGCCGCCGCGTAAACAGGCCGAACACCGCCGAGCCGCTACCCGACATGGCCGCCTGTGACGCGCCGGAGCGCTTCAGTTGTTCGATAAGGGCCCCGATTTCAGGGTGACGCGCGACAACGGTTGGTTGGAGCTCGTTGAGCGGCGCCCGACCCCGCCGTCGTCGCGCCTCCGGAGCTTCGGCGGGCCTCGCCGTCGCTCGCTCACCGGAAACGCGAGCGGAGGCGGGAAGAGGGCGGCCAACACGCCCATCAAACCATGCGTACGCGTCGGCTGTCGACACACCGAACGGCGGCGTCGCGACGACGACCCAGCGACGCCCGCGATCGGCCAGGCGCGACAGCACGTCGCCGCGACCCCGGCCCCGAGCGGTTCCGCCCTGAAGAAAGAACGGCACGTCGGCGCCGAGCGACGAGGCGATTTCGTGCATTGATGTCGTCGTGAGGCGAACGCCCCATAATCGCGCGAGCGCGCGGAGCGCGGCAGCCGCGTCGGCGCTGCCGCCTCCGAGCCCGGCCGCGATGGGAATGCGCTTGTCTATCCGCACACGGACACCCGCCGGAGAACCGGTTCGCCCGGCCGCTTGCCACAGGCACGACGCTGCCCGTTCGACGATGTTTCCCTGGGCTGGGCAACCGGGATCGTCGCTCTCGACGACGAACGGCCCCCGCGCCGGCGTGAACGTCAGGACGTCGTGCAGGGCGATCGACTGAAAGGTGGTCCGCAGTTCGTGATATCCGCCGGCCTGGACGCCCACGATCCGCAGGTCGAGGTTGATCTTGGCGAAGGCGCGGGCTGTGATCATCACGGGACGTCAATCAGGCGGGCGGAGCGGGCCGGCACGACGAAGCTCGTCGAGCGTGATGGGCCGCGCCGACGCCGGGATCTTCACCTCGAACGCTTCGGCCGCGAGCGCGGGATTGCGCTCGACCTCGCGCAGGTCGAGGCGCAGGTTGAAGCGATCCGGATCGCTGCTGACGAAACGGATCGTTCTCGGCAGGCCGTCGACGAAGTCGCGGTACTCGGCTCGCCATTCGGGCGAGTCGCTGGGCCTATGCACCACCGCAGCCAGGCGCCACGGCGCCGTACGAGGATTTCGATTGAGGTAGATCGAGTGCGATCCGTCCTGGACGACGCGCCAGTCGTCGCCAACCTGCCGGCCCTCGCGGGGAGGTGCGGCTCCGGACACACAGCCAGTTAACGCGTCGCGAAGTCCCGCGGCATCGAGCGGCACGCCGGTCAGGGCCTCCAGCACGGCTTGTGGCCGGGCACCGTCGAGGATCCGGTTGTCCTCGTTCAGGAGGAGCGTCGCGGCATCGCCGCGCGCCGCGAGCACGAACAGCGGGCGCGCGAACGGCCCGATGGCTTCCAGGCGTGCAGAGGCCGGAGATTCGACGCCAAGACTCAGTCGGGCACGCAGCCGCCGGCCGCCGGCGGATCCGCTCACTGACGCATCGGCGGTCATTGACGACACGGCACGGCAGGCGCTGGTGGCTTCGGCGAACGCTTCCTCGGTGTCCGATGCGGGAGCGCCCGGCCCGGCGGGAAGCCTCATCAGCGGCGTGCCGCACGACGAGGCCGCGAGGGCCGCCAGCACAAAGACGATCGGCCGCGCTCCTCGCGAGCGCCGGATCATCTGCGTGGCAGCTTCTGCTTGGCGGAACGGATCTTCCTGTCGATGCCGCCCTGGTCGACGTCTTCGCGATCGCCCGACAGCGCGCGCGACCACGCCGCGATCGCGTCGTCGAAGCGTCCCAGCCGGAACAACACGTCGCCGTAATGGTCCTGGACGACCGAGTTGGTCAGCAACTGGTCGGCGGCGCGCTTCAAGTGCTGTTCGGCGAGATCGAGCTTGCCGTCCTTGTAGTAGGCCCAGCCGAGGCTATCGAGATAGGAGCCATTGTCAGGCTCGGTCTCGAGGGCCCGCTTGATGAGATCGACCGACTCGCCCAGTCGCTCGCCGCGTTCGGCGAGCATGTAGCCGAGGTAGTTGAGCGCCGGGCCGTGCTCCGGCTCCTGCGCGATCACCTGCCGGAATGCCGTTTCGGCGTCCGTAAACTTCTTCTGCTTCTCGAAGATCGCCCCGAGCTCGAAGGTGATGGAGGTATCCGTCGGAAACTTCGTCCGCGCATCCTGCAGCACCTTGACTGCCTGGGTGCCGCGGTTGGTGTCCTGGTAAATCTGCGCGAGCGCGACGTGCGCCATCGGGTTGGCCGCTTGCCGCTTGGCCACCTGTTCGAGCACCGACACCGCTTCGTCGGCCTTGCCCCAGAGTCGAAGCCCTTCGGCCTCGAGCCGCGCCAGTCTGAGGTCGTCCGGCTGATCGGCGCGGGCCTGGCGGGCCAGGGCCACGGCGTCGCTGTATCGCTTGGCCGACAACTGGGCCTGGATCAAATAGAACGACACCGCGGGATCGCCGCCGGTGACCTTGTGCGCCTCCTGGAGCGCGGCAATCGCCTTGTCGAACTGACCGAGCTGCTGGTAAGCAAACCCGAGATGCGGCAGCAGCATCGACAGGGCCCCTTCGGCGTCGGCGTCGTTCCGAAACAGCTGAACGGCCGGGGCGAGCGCGTCGGCGACATCCTGGTAGCGGCGCCGCTCCTCGAGCGTCTCGGCCAGCGCAATGTAGGCGCGGGCGCTGCGGCGGTTCTGCGAGATGACGCGCCGTGCCGTCCGCTCGGACGCCTCGAGGTCGCCAGTACGCCGCTCGGCCTGGGCCAGCAGGAGCAGCGCGCGCTCCAGCGCCCGATCGTCCGACGCGCGCAGCTCGACGGCTTCCCGCAGGACATCGCGCGCACGCACGGCGTCCTTCTCCACTCCGGTACCGAGCAGCATGCCCGCGTAACGGACTCGCAGATCGAGGCTGCGGAGCGAGATCTTCAGCGCGCGCTCGTAGGCGGCGGAGGCGTCGTCCCACCGGCGTCCGCGTGCGTACATGTCCGCCAGCGTCGGATAGAGCTGCGGGTTCATGTCGACGGCGTCTTCCAGCCAACGAATGGCGTCGTCGGTGCGCCCGGCGGCGACGTACGCCTGCACCAGCAACGATGCGCCGTCGAGCCAGCCGGGCTCCTGCTTGACGATCTCGGCAAGGATCGGGATGGCCTCGTTGTACTGCTCGTTGGCGACGTAGAGACGCGCAAGCATGGCGCGCACGTTCACGTCGGTCTGAATGCGCGCCGAGGGCGGCCCGACGGCCCGTTCGAGGTGCTCGATACCCATGCGCAGGCTCTCGCGCTGCGCTTCCCGGTTGCCCCGCGAGTCGTCGGCCGTACCGAGCGAACCGTAGACGGTGCCCAGCACGCGGTGGGCGTCGCGGTTGTCGGGCGAAATCTTGAGGGCTTGCTCTGCCGCGGCAATCGCGTCGGCGGCGCGATTCTGCCGCATGTAGAGGTCGGCCAGCTCGGCGACGATCGCGGCGGACCCGGGATCGAGCGCCATCGCGCGCTTGTAGGCGGCCATCGCGCCATCAGCGTCTTCGGCTTCCTTGAGACGATGAGCGAGCAGGAACTGCTCGTACGCCTGGGCGACCGGATCGACCTTGGCGGGCGCGGCGGGCTTCGTACCCTGCCGGCTCGGTTGAGCGTCGGCCGCCACTGCACCACCCAGGAGCGCGGCGGTCACCACGAGCGGGACGAACAGCTGCATAGGCAAATTGTTCCACATTTGTTGGCGTGTGTCATATATTCCACGGCATGGCCGTGAATCCGGAACTGCTGGAAATTCTCGTGTGTCCGAGCTGTCACACGCCCGTGAGCCTCGTCAAAAACGGCACGGCGCTCAAGTGCGCGACGTGCAAACGTGTGTATCCCATCCAGGACGACATTCCCGTGATGCTGATCGAGGAAGCCACGGTCGAGGATTGATCTCACGAATCCTCCTTGTCCGGCTTCGCCAGATTGGCGACGTGGTGTTCACGACGCCGGCCGTCCGCGCGCTCCGCGCAAGGTTTCCTGACGCTCATCTTTCGTACGTGGTCGAACCCGCCGCGTTGCCGATCGTCGAGCACAACCCGCACCTCGATGAAGTCGTCGTGGCGCACCGGCTGCGAGGAGCGGCTGGTCTCCGTGCCGAGGTGGCATTGATCAGGCGCCTCCGCGCAGGCCGCTACGACCTGGCGATCGACTTTCACGGAGGCCCTCGTGCGTCGGTGTTGACCTGGCTGAGCGGGGCACCACGGCGCATCGGCTACGACGTTGTCGGCCGCGCGTGGATGTACACCGAGCGCGTGCGGCGTCCGCGAGAACTACGGCCGCGCCACTCGGTCCAAAACCAGTTCGATCTGCTCGCGCCGCTCGGGATCGCTCCTCCCGACCCGGCGGTCGATCCGGTCGAGATGACGGCAGGTGGCGATGCGGGCCGCCGCGTGCGCGAGCGGCTCGCTGGCGCCGGCGTTCCGTCCACCGCGCGCCTCATCGTCGTCCACGTCAGCTCGAATTCGCCCTTTCGCCGGTGGCCCCCGGAGTCCTTTGCCGCCGCCATCGCGGAACTCGCCGCACCGGCTGACCGCCGGATCGTCGTCACGGCGGGACCATCCGAAGCCGATGCCGTCGAGCGGATCGTGGCCGCCGCGCGCGCCCGCTTGAACGGCGCGGCCGCCGAACGTGTGCTTCGCTGCGGCGAATTCTCGCTGGCCGAGCTTCGCGCGCTGGTCGACGCCGCGGCGCTGTACATCGGCGGCGACAGCGGCCCGCTGCACATCGCGGCCACGTCCAACGTGCCGATCGTCGCCCTGTACGGCCCGACGCTGCCGGTTCGATCGCGCCCGTGGCGAAGCAGCGCCGTTCCGGGCGAAGCGGTCGACGCAGGCGAGCTGCCCTGCCGCCCGTGCGACCAGCGCGTGTGCGCGCCGGGCGACTTCCGCTGTCTGACCGGGATCCGGCCCGATGACGTCGTGAGCGCGGCCGAGCGCCTCCTCGCGGTGCGCTCGTGACGCGGCTGGGTGTCCTCGCCTATGGATCGAAGCCGCGCCGGCACAGCGAGGCGCACGGCGCGATCGTCTCGGCGATGGCCCACGCGCCGGCCGGCGTCGAATTCGTCGTCCTGACCGATCGGCCGGAGCGCTATCGATGGCTCCAGGATTCGGTTACGATCGAACATCTTCAGTCGGCGACTCTTCGCGCATGGCGCGGGCCGACGCAGGATCGATATCGGCCGAAGATCGAGGCGTTGCGATGGCTGGCCGGCGGCGCGACCGGTCATGTCGTGCTCGTCGACACCGACACGCTCACGCGGCGAGACCTGCAATCGATGATCGACCGCCTCGATCGAGGAACCTTTCTGCTCCATGAGCGGGAATATGCGCTGTCGGACCCTCCGCGGCGCGGCGATCGCATGTTGAAGGATGAGATCCTGGGTCGGAGCTGGGGTGGCATCACGCCCGGACCGCAGACGGCGATGTGGAACGGCGGCGTCGTCGGCTGTCCGAAGGCGAAACTGCCGGTGCTCGACGAGGTAGTCGAGGTGTTCGACAGCATGCGTCCCGAATCCCGCCATTTCGCGATCGAGCAACTCGCCTACAGCGTCGCCTTCGAGGCGCGCGGCGCCGTCGAGGAGGCTGCGCCGTGGATCGATCATTACTGGGCGAACCGGCCGTTCTTCTCGCGGGCGGTCGAGCACGAGCTCGCGACGATGCTGATGTCAGGGATGAAGCCGGCAGAGGCGGCTGCGCGGTGGCGGGACTACCCGGTCACCGGGCCCCTCGACGGCCGTCCAACCGGCTGGCAGAGAGTCGCGGAACGGCTTGCGGCGCTCATTGGCGCGTCAGGACGCCCCGATGACTGAGGCCGCCCAGTGCCGACCCCCGCGCGGCCGTCCTTCGCAAGGCGTCGACGGTCGGACTCGTATCTGGTCCTGATCGCCATCCAGTTCTCGATCGGCGTGGCGCACGCCCTCTACGCGCTGACGCTGCATCGGCTGGGCAGCGCTGCTGATCGTGGAACGCCGGCGTCCCCAGGCGCCGCGGTTCGCCCTGCCACTTGCGCTGTACGCACTGCTCACGCTCGTGTCCGCGGCGTTGTCGACCGATCCGACGACGAGCGTGATCGACAGCCGCCAGCTCCTGCTGTTCCTGCTCGTGCCGATGACCTACGACCTCATCACGCGCGAGTGGGCCGACACCGCGGCGACGGCGATCATGAGCGCCGGAGCGGTGAGCGGCCTCGTCGGCATTGGCCAGTACGCGATCCTGAACTACAACCTCGATCAACGCCCGCACGGCACGCTCGGCATGTACATGACCTACTCGGGCCTGACCATGTTGATCGTGTGCCTGGCCGTCGCGCAGGTCCTGTTCGCCAGAAGCGGACGCACGTGGGCCGCGCTGGTCGTCCCCGCGCTGGCGGTCGCGCTCGCGGTGACCTTCTCGCGCAACGCGTGGATTGGCGCGTGCTCGGCCGTCGCCGTGCTCTTCCTGCTGAAGGATTTCCGGCTGCTCGGCATCCTGCCGCTCATCGTCGCCTTCTTTTTCCTTGCCGCGCCGGCAGATATTCAACAGCGCTTCTTCTCGATCTTCGATTCCCGCGATCTCAGCAATCGCGATCGCCTGGCGATGGTCGAGGCCGGCGGCCGCATCGTGCGGGATCACCCGCTGGCCGGCGTCGGGCCCGACATGGTGCTGCGCGAATACCCGCATTACCGGACGTCCGACGCCGTGCTCGAGATGCCGCCGCATCTCCACAACGTCCCGGTCCAGGTCGCCGCCGAACGCGGGCTGCCGGCGCTGGCGGTCTGGCTCTGGTTCGTCGCCGTCGCGGCGATCGACTTGAAGCGGCTGTTCAATTCGGCTGGCGACCTGCGGTGGCTGCCGGCGGCTGGCCTCGCCGCGATGGTTGCGATGCTCACCGCCGGCCTGTTCGAGTACAACTTCGGCGACTCCGAGTTCCTGATGGTGTTCCTCTTCCTGATCACGTTGCCGTTCGCGGCGAGCCGCACGGCCACCGCTCTCGTGACCCCCTTGCCGCCATCGCCCCGGATCGGGCGCGAGACCTGATCAGCCGGTTCGCGCGGCTGAAGGTCGTGTGTCGTCGGCGACGTGATGCTCGATCGGTTCGTCGTCGGACGGGTGACCAGGATCTCCCCGGAAGCGCCGGTGCCCGTCGTCCGCTTCGAGCGGGAGTACTCGCGCCTGGGCGGCGCCGGCGAACGTCGCGCAGAACCTGCCGGCGCTCGGCGCGCAGCGTCTCACTGGTCGGCGTGGTCGGCCGCGACGAGGCGGCGGCCGTGTTGCGCACGCTGCTCGGCGAGCGCGGCATTCCGGCCGATGGTCTCGTCGCCGACGGCGCGCGGCCAACGGTCGAGAAAGTGCGCGTCGTCACCGACCGCAATCAGCAGGTCGCGCGAATCGACTACGAACGGGACTCGGATGTCGAACGACGACGTCGAGCAGCAGCTGGTCGAGCGGATCAACGCGGCCGCCCGCGGCGCCAACGCGCTGCTCGTCTCGGATTACCTGAAGGGCGCCATCACCAGACGGGTCGTGGAGGCGCTGCTCCGATTCAAGTCACCGGCGGTGCCGCTCGTCGTCGATCCGAAGATCCCCACCTCGACTGCTACGCCGGAGCCACGCTCGTCACGCCAAATCACCACGAAGCTGAAACGGCGACACACCGGCGGATCGCGCACCGACGAGGATGCGCGGATCGCCGCGCACGAGTTCCGCCGTCGCGCCCGATGCGAGGCGGCCCTCGTGACCCGCGGCGAACACGGGATGTGGTTGTCGAGCGAGGATGGTCGACAGGCGGCATTCCGGCCGTGGCGCGCGAGGTGTCGGACGTCACGGGCGCGGGCGACACCGTGGTCGCGACCGCCGCCCTGGCGCTGGCCGCCGGCGCGACGCTCGCCGAAGCCGCGATGCTGGCGAATCACGCCGCCGGCGTCGTGGTCGCCAAGTTCGGACCCGCCACCGTCTCGCCCGGCGGAATTGAGCTGATCGGCGACCGTGATCAACCCCGAGCGGCGTCAGTGTCTGAAGTGCCGTCTGCCCGTGAACACCATCGCGAGGTCGTGATCGTCGGCGGCGGCGATGACTTCCGCGTCGCGGACTGAACCGCCCGGCTGAATGACCGCGGTGGCGCCGGCGGCAGCGACGGCGTCGAGACCGTCGCGGAACGGGAAGAACGCATCCGAAGCCGCCACCGATCCGGCGAGCGAGCGCTCGGCGGCGCCGGCTTTCATGATCGCGACGTTCACGGCGTCGACCCGGCTCATCTGGCCCGCCCCAATCGCGAGCGTCCGCCGCGCGTCGGTGAAGATCACCGTATTCGACTTCACGTGCGCGCAGACGCGCCACGCAAAGCGGAGCGCCTCCCATTCGTCGGCCGACGGGCGTCGCGGCTGCGTCACGACCTTGATGCCTTCGAAGGTCGATGCCCTCGCTCCAGGGCTGGCGGGCCTCGATCACGCGGTCCGGGAACTGGACGAGCAGCGCGCCGAGCACCGAGCGGAGGTCGACGCCGTAGATCAGCTCCGGGATCGAGGGCGGCGATCAACGACGCGCATGTTCGGTTTCTGCTGCGAGCACCTCGCGGGCGTCGAGCTCGAGGCCCGGAGCAATCACCGCCTCGATGAAGGTCGACGCGATCGCTTCGGCAGCGGCCCGATCGATCGGCCGGTTGAGCGCGACGATTCCTCCGTACGCGGCCAGAGTGTCGGCCTCGCGCGCCCGTACGTAAGCATCGGCCGCCGAGGTGCCGGTCGCGACGCCGCACGGGTTCGTGTGTTTGATCACCGCGGCCGCCGGCTCGGAGAATTCGAGGACGATTCGCGCCGCCGCATCGAGGTCGAGGAGGTTCGTGTACGACAGCTCCTTGCCTTGCAGGATGCTGGCCGCGCCGAGGCCTGCGGATGGGAGAGTGCCGTATCGACGTACCAGGCGGCCGGCTGGTGCGGATTCTCGCCGTAGCGGAGGTCGCGAATCTTCTCGAACGACAGCGTCAACCGGTTCCCCAGCGGCTGGTACGGAGTCCGCGCGAACTGGTCGCCGGCCAGGGTGATACCCGCCAGCGTGTTGGCGATCGCCGTGTCGTACGCGCCGGTGTGCTCGAAGGCCTTGCGCATCAGCTCGTACCGGAACGCGAGCGTCGGCCCCGCGTCGATCTGCTCGAGAACGCGCGGGTAATCGCGCGGATCGATCACGACCAGCACGCCGGTGAAGTTCTTGGCCGCGGCGCGCACCATGCTCGGTCCGCCGATGTCGATCTGCTCGACCAGGTCGTCGAAGGACACGTCGCGGCGGGCCGCCGTCTGTTCGAACGGGTAGAGGTTGACGACGACCACGTCGATCGGCGCGATGCCGAGCGCGCGAGCGGCGGCGAGATCGTCGGGATGGTCGCGCCGCGCGAGGATGCCGCCGTGGACGGCCGGATGCAGCGTTTTCACGCGGCCGTCCATCATCTCGGGAAAGCCGGTGATGGCGGACACGTTGGTGACGGCCAGGCCGGCGTCGCTCAGGGCGCGCGCGGTGCCGCCGGTGGAGACGAGCTCGAAGCCGCGCGCGGCGAGGCCGCGACCGAGATCGACGATGCCTGTCTTGTCGGAAACGCTCAGCAGGGCTCTTGGCATAATGACGGAAAGTCCAGTATTATCAACGGGACGCCGGGCGGGCCTGGCGCCGGAAGGGAAAGGCCGCAGCAGTGCGGCCTTTTTTTTTCGCCCGGTCAGCGCGCGATCGAGCGCGCCGCGAGGGAGCGGCGCGGGGCAAAGGGGCCCCCGCCAGGCGACCGAGCCGGGGTGCGGGGCAGAGCCCCGCACGAACAATGACGCGATTGTGCGTCACAGCAAGCAGGAAGAAGAACGATGCGCATCACAGGCAAGGTCAAGTGGTTCAACAACGCCAAGGGGTACGGTTTCATCGAGCGTGACGGAGGCAGCGACGTCTTCGTGCACTACTCGGCCATTCAGGGCGACGGCTTCCGTTCGCTCGAGGAAGGTCAAGCAGTGGAGTTCGAGATCGTTGACGGCCCCAAGGGCCCGCAGGCCGGCAACGTCACCAAAATCTAACAACCCGTCAGGGCTGAGGGCTGAGGGCGCACGGCTCTCATCCTTCAGCCCTTCAGCCCTTCGCCCTTCTTCCCTCCCTTCATCGCCCGCGCCGTAAAGTTCACCTTTCCGTCCTTCACGGCCACGCGAAACGCGACTTCAGCGACTGCCGCCGCTCTTCAGCTTCTTGACCTGCGTCTTCACCAGATCGGCGAACTTGTGGAACGGCACGGCTTCTTCGCCGACCGTCCGCCGCGCCTCGACCAGCGAGTCGTAGAGGTCGTGGAGCTTGTCCATCTCGCGCAGCGGGTCGCTGAAGGAGGCGACGTGCATGATCTTGTCGCTGCCCCGCTCCCGCGGCTCCGGCGGCTTCTTCGCCGGGAAGGGTCCCGACCGCCCTTCCTCGCGCGCCCGCATGCCGCGGTCCCAGAGGTCGATGAACGTCGCGTAGCGCGACTGCAGCGTCTGGAACCGGAACCGGTCGCCGGTGTTCTGGATGTACGCGCGATCCATCTGCTTGACGATCGCCTCGACCCGGCTGCGCGTCTCCCACGGCGGCTTCGGCAGCCGGCCGGCGAAGAACATGTTGTACTCGGCCTCGAGCTGCTTGAGGCCGGCTTCGAGCCGTTGGAGTTCGCGTTCGGTTTCGCTGATGGGCGGCACGAGCAGTCTCAGCGATGCAGCAGGAACCACACCAGCGGCAGCCAGAGCTCGCGGGCGTACGGGACCGGCCGATCGTCGATCAGGACCTCGGTGGCATCCGACCGCCCCACCAGCTCGAACAGGTCCTTCAAGCGGGCCGCATCGGACGAGAAGAACCGGGCGCGGTAGCGGTGCGCAGGCGCCCGACCCGACCTCGCGAAATTCGGCCGACGCGCGCGCCAGCTCCAGCGCCCGATCGAACTGCGGGATGTCGAGCCTGGGGAACGCCAGCGTGATCGAGAACGGCCGCGGCCGTCGGTCCGAACAGCGCCTCCTGCAGATCCGGATCGAGCGCGATCAGCTCTTCCTCGGTCGGCTGCTCCGGCAGATCGGCGTAGGGCCAGAAGCGCTCGAGCGGTCGGTACTTCGGAGTATCCGCGGGCATGCTTGATTGCAAATGTGCAAGGCTGCAATTTGCAATTGCGGCAATGCGATCCGTAGCATACCATCTTGCCGTGTCCGATCTCCGCGCCATCCCGTCGATCGAGCAGCTGCGCCAGCGGCCGGCGATCCGCGCGCTCGAAGCACAGTACGGCGCCGCGGCCGCCGTCGACGCCCTGCGCGCCGGGACCGACGCGATTCGCAAGGCGATCGCGGCCGGCGGCAGCCGAGTCGACGCGCAGGCGGTGACCGAGCCGAATCGAGGCGGCTGCCGCGGATCATCTCCAGCGCGTGTTCCGGTCGTCGCTTCGGCGCGTGATCAACGCCACCGGCGTCGTGCTGCACACCAACCTCGGACGCGCGCCGCTCGCCGCTGCCGCGATCGATCGGGTCGGCGAAGTCGCCTCCGGCTACTCGACGCTCGAATACGACCTGGCCGCCGGGAGCCGGGGCCGCCGCGACGTCCATGCCGAAGGGCTGCTCTGCCGCCTGACCGGCGCCGAGGCCGCCGTCGTGGTCAACAACAACGCGGCGGCGACGATGATCGTCCTGGCCGCCCTCGCCGCCGGCCGCGAAGTGGTCGTCTCGCGCGGCGAGCTGGTCGAGATCGGGGGCGGGTTCCGGGTGCCGGACGTCATGGCGCAGTCGGGAGCGGTCGCTGCGCGAAGTGGGCACGACGAACAAGACGCGGCTGGCCGATTACGCCGCCGCGATCGGCGAGCGGACGGCCCTGATTCTGCGCGTGCATCCCTCGAATTTCCGGATCGAGGGGTTCACCGAGCGTCCCGCGCTCGACGACCTCGTCGACCTTGGCGCGCGGCTGAACGTCCCGGTGGTCGAGGATCTCGGCAGCGGGCATCTCGGCACGCATCCGGATCATCCCCTCGACGCGGCGGAGCCGTCGGTGCGAGCGAGCGTCGCGGCCGGCGTTGGCGATCTGCTGTTTCAGCGGCGACAAGCTGCTCGGCGGCCCGCAGGCCGGCATCATCGTCGGGCGCAAGGCGCACGTCGACGCGATCCGCCGTCATCCGCTGATGCGTGCGCGTCCGCGTCGACAAGCTGACCTACGCCGCGCTCGACGCGACGCTCGCGGAGTACGCGGCCGGCCGCGGCGGTGGCACGTCCCGGTTCAGCGGATGTTGACGATGGGCGCTGAGGCAATCCGCGCGCGCGCCGAAGCGCTCGCCGCGGCGATCAACCGGGCGGCCGGTTGGAAGGCCGACGTCATGAGAGGAATGTCGGCGGTCGGCGGCGGCAGCGCGCCAGGGAGTCGAACTGCCCACCTGGCTCGTCTCGGTCGTCGAAAGACGGCGTGTCTGCCGCGGCTGCGCTCGAAGAAAAGCTGCGCGCCGCTGTCACGCCCGTCATCGCCCGCATCGAGCAGGACCACGTCGTCCTCGATCTGCGGACCGTTCTGCAAACGGACGAGACGATCTTGCCGAGTTGATCCAGCGGGTATAGCCAGACCCGTTCTCCGGCAGCTCTCGATCACTCCGGCGCGACGTTGCGCACATGGTCGACTTACTTTTCAGCGTTCTGGAAGCGTTGTTGGAGACCGGCATGCCTTCGCCAGACAGGCTGGAGGATCAGCGGAAGGCGCGCTTGGCAGCTTCACTTTTTGCGCTTGCGACAGCGGCAGTCATCCCAGGTATATGGTTCGGCAGGACATCATCAACCGGCCAGATCGTGATGATCGTTGCGGCGCTTGGAGCCGGTTGGATCGTCCTCTTTAGTACCGTTGATATCGTGAAGGAGGCGGGTCGCTCGCGCTGGTGGAGTATCTCAGCGTGCCTTGTCGGCACTGCGACGCTGACGCTGGCGAGTTACATGCTGTGCGCTGACTCCACGACAGGCTGTACCGAGCGCGCCTGATCGCTCAAGTCGCTCGCATCTCATGGTCAGGATGTCCTATAGAAGCTCCATGGATGAAATGCTTCTCGCCATTGCGAGTCCATCGTGAACGGTGGTGTTGTGTCGCCAGGTACCTGGTCCAGTGAACAGCGCGACCACCGGGTGTCAGCGCAAAGTCCTGATCGAGGCGGAGACGCCTCCGCGCCCGGCGGGGAGCACCGTGCACGGCCACCCGCGCGAGTTAATCGTTGGCAACCTTGTCCTGCTACTTGGTCTCGACGCAGTGATGCAGAACGCTTCTCCAGAGGTCGTGAAAGTCGATGAGGACCTTCCCGCTGGTCTAGTCGCGCTTGCAGGCATTGCATTACTCGGTGTGACAGCACCGAAGTCCGCCTGAAGGCGGACACTACTTCAAGTCTAGAAGATGGTCGCGATCGAAGCGCGGCCGAGGTCGAGGACCCGCGTCGGCAGGATGCCGAGGTAGAACGACGAGGATCGCGGAGACGATCAGCGCGGCGCCGGCGATCCGGGGCACGGCCGGGAAGCGCGCCGGGTTGTCGGTCGGCGTCATGTACATCATGACGACGATGCGCAGGTAGAAGAAGACCGAGACGACGCTGGTCAGCACGCCGATGATCGCGAGCCAGTATAGCCGGCCTTCACCGCGGCGCTGAAGACGTACCACTTCGCGATGAAGCCCGCCGAACGGCGGGAAGCCGCCGAGCGACAGCAGGAAGATCGTCATCAGCACGGCCAGCACCGGGTGCGTCGACCAGAGCCCGGCGTAGTCGCGCGACGCGATCGTTCGGCCGGTCCGCGTTCTCGAGCACGCGCGATCGACGCCGAACGCGCCGATGTTGGTGACCGCGTAGGTCAGCAGATAGAAGAGGACCGCGCCCTTGCCGACGTCGTTCGCCGACACGAGCGCGACGAGCAGATAGCCGCCGTGCGCGATGCTCGAGTACGCGAGCATCCGCTTGACGTTCGTCTGCGCCACGCCCACCACGGTCCCGACGATCATCGTCGCCGCCGCGATCACCCAGACGACGCATGCTCCACTCGTCGCGCAGCGGCTCGAACGCCGAGAGGAAGACGCGCACGAACGCGGCGAACGCCGCCGCCTTGACGCCGGTCGACATGAACGCCGGTGACCGCCGGCGGCGCGCCCTCGTAGGCGTCCGGCGTCCACATGTGGAACGGCACCGCCGACACCTTGAACGCGAAGCCGACGAGCAGCAGGCCGACGCGCCAGCCAGCTGCATCGGCGTCGGCGCCATCGCCTGCGCGGCGATCAGGCTGCCGATGCGATCGAGCCGCGTGCTGCCGGTCAGGCCGTAGGTGAACGCGATGCCGTAGAGGAAGAACGCGCTCGAGAACGCGCCGAGCAGGAAGTACTTGAACGCCGCCTCGGTCGACGGCGGCCGAATCGCGGCGGATGCCCGGTCAGCACGTAGACGGCGAGCGACAGCACCTCGAGCGCGAGGAAGATGACGCAGCAGATCCGACGCCGTCGCCATCAGCATCATGCCCGGCGATGGCGAACAGCATCAGCGCGTAGTACTCGCCGCGCGGCAGGCGCTCGCGATCGATCGTCGGCCCCGAGATCGCCAGCGACAGCACGCCGACGACGATCAGGATCACCGGTGACGAACAGGCCGAAGTTGTCGGCGACGACGACGCCGAAGCTGGCGCTGTTGCGGTTCCAGAGCAGCGACCGACGCGACGCGCCGCGCCGACGAGCCCGATCGACGCCGAGCGGACCGATCGGCATCCGCTCGCCGCGGTCGCGGAAGGCCTCGGCGACCATCGCGGCGAGCGCGGCGGCGGTGACGCACGCCATCGGGACGATCGCGTTCAGCGACGGCATCATCTCGCGATTCGAGTCCGCGAGCTCGCGCTCGGCGCAGATCTCGAGCCCGGGCGCGACTCGCCTGATCTGCGGACGCCGCGCTGGTCCTGGTCAGCATGCCGCTCGACCGACGGCTCCATCGGCCGCAGGAACAGGTTCGGCAGCACGCCCATCAGCACCGCCAGCGCGACGATCGGCACGAGCTGACCGCCCACTCGCGCGGCCGCAGATCGGGCAGCGCGGCGTTCTTCTCGTTGGTCACCGGCCCGTAGTTCACGCGCTGGAACATCCAGAGCATGTAGGTGGCCGACAGAATCACGCCGGTCGCGGCAACACGCCGCCAAGCGCGGATTCCAGCGCGAACGCGCCGAGCAGGATCAGGAACTCGCCGACGAAGCCGTTCAGCCCGGGCAGACCGATCGACGACAGCGTGACGATCAGGAACGCCGCGACCAGCCGCGGCATCACCTTCTTCAGGCCGCCGAACTCGGCGATCAGCCGCGTGTGCCGCCGGTCCGACAGCATGCCGACGATGAGGAACAGCCCGCCGGTGCTGACGCCGTGGTTGAGCATCTGGTAGACCGCGCCCTGCACGCCCTGCGTGTTCATCGCGGCAGATGCCGAGCACGACGAAGCCGAGATGGCTGACGCTCGAGTAGGCGACCAGCTTCTTCATGTCCGGCTGCACCATCGCGACCAGCGCGCCGTAGATGATGCCGACGACGGCGAGCGCCGCGAGGTACGGCGCGAAGAAGGCGGCCGCGTGCGGGAACAGCGGAAACGCGAAGCGCACCAGCCCGTAGGTGCCCATCTTCAGCAGCACGCCGGCCAGGATCACCGAGCCGGCGGTCGGCGCCTCGACGTGCGCGTCGGGCAGCCAGGTGTGGAACGGGAACAGCGGCACCTTGATGGCGAACGCCAGCGCGAACGCGAGGAAGAACCAGAACTGCAGGTTGCGCCGGCACCGTCCAGCTCGTAGAGCTGCAGCAGGTCGAAGCTGTAGCCGCCCGCGCGTCGTGCTGTGCAGCGTAGGCGAGGCCGAGGATCGCCAGCAGCATCAGCACGCTGCCGGCCATCGTGTAGAGGATGAACTTGACCGCGGCGTAGATGCGGCGGTCGTAGCCCCAGATCCCGATGAGGAAGTACATCGGGATGAGCATCGCGTCCCAGAACACGTAGAAGAGGAACAGATCGAGCGAGACGAACACGCCGATCATCGCGCTCTCGAGCAGCAGCACGAACATGCAGAACGCGCGCGTCTTCTTGTGCACCGACTCCCACGAGCTCAGGAGCGCGAGCGGCGTCAGGAAGCCGGTCAGGACGAGCAGCAGCAGGCTGATGCCGTCGACGCCGACCGCAGTAGCTGATGCCGAACGCCGGGATCCAGGCGTGGCGCTCGACGAACTGGAAGTCGGCGGACGCCGGCGTTGAACCGCGCCCACAGCAGCAGCGTCTCGGCGAAGACCAGCAGCGAGACGACCAGCGCGATCTTCCGGATCGACGCGCTTCGCTGCGCTCGTCGTCGCGGACGAGCAGCAGCAGGAGCGCGCCGACGATCGGCAGCGCGACGAGCGAGGTGAGGATCGGAAAGGCATCGTGCGCCATCGCGACCTCTGCGTGCCACTGCGTCCTCGTCGATCGTCACCTCCACAGGTAGTACCCGAGGATGCAGACGACGCCGAGCGAACAGCGACGCCGCGTAGGCGCGGACCGAACCGGTCTGCAGTCGGCGCAGCAGCTCGCTCATGCCGCCGACGGTCTCGCCGACGCCGTTGACCGCGCCGTCGATGACGCGCACGTCGACGCCCTTCCACAGCCCGTCCTCCGAGACGATGCGAATCGGCTGGACGATCGTCGGCGTCGTAGATCTCGTCGACGTAGTACTTGTTCAGCGAGCAGGCGGTGCAGGCCGCGCGAAGCGGTCGGCCAGCGCGTCCGCCGGCGTCGCGGTTCCTCAGGAAGAAGAACACCGCGATGCCGATGCCGGCGACCGCGACGAGCGTCGACACGCACCATCAGCGTCGAGCTCGAGGCCCTCGTCGTGCCGCGCGCCGTGCGCCGCCTGCGCCGCGCCGCGAAGCTCGGCTCGAGGAACTGCTCGAACCGGTTCGATCCGCCGAGCGCATGCGGCAGCCGACGTAGCCGGCCAGCAACCGAGCCGACGGCAAGCACGATCAGCGCGAGCGCCATCGCCGGCGGCGCATCGTGCAGGTGGTGCCGTGCAGTGCAGTGCGTGCACCGGGTGCCGGGTGCCGCGTGCGGTGCTCGGTGCGCCGGTGCCGGTGCTGCGCGCGTCGCCGTGAAACGCCAGGAACACGAGGCGGAACATGTAGATCGCCGTCAGCAGCGACGTGAGCAGGCCGACGGCCCACAGCAGCGTGTGGCCGCTCGCGAACGTGCGGAACAGGATCTCGTCCTTGCTGAAGAACCCGGCGAGCCCCGGCACGCCGGCGATCGCGAGCGCGCCGATCGAGGAACGTCCAGTAGGTGATCGGCAGCTGCGTCTTCGAGGCCGCCCATGCGCCGCAGATCCTGCTCGCCGGCCAGCGCGTGAATCACGGCGCCCGAGCCGAGGAACAGCAGCGCCTTGAAGAACGCGTGCGTGTAGAGATGGAAGATGCCGGCGCCGTACGCGCCGACGCCCATCGCCAGGAACATGTAGCCGAGCTGCGACACGGTCGAGTACGCGAGCACGCGCTTGATGTCGTTCTGCACCAGGCCGATCGTGCCGGCCATCAGCGCCGTCGCCGCGCCGATCGACCGCGACGATCGCCAGCGTCTCCGGCGCGTGGCTGAACAGCACGGCGTTGCGCCCGATCATGTAGACGCCCGCCGTCACCATCGTCGCCGCATGGATCAGCGCGGAGACCGGCGTCGGGCCTTCCATCGCGTCCGGCAGCCAGACGTAGAGCGGAATCTGCGCCGACTTGCCGGTCGCGCCGACGAACAGCAGCAGCGTGATGAGCGACACGCGTGCCGAACGTCGTCTCCGGGCGCGAGCCGGCGACGCCGACGCGGCGACCTCCTGGAAGTCGAGCGTGCCGAACTGCACGAACGAGCAGCAGCACGCCGAGGATGAACCCGAAGTCGCCGATGCGGTTGACGATGAACGCCTTCTTGCCGGCGTCGGAGGCCGACTTCTTCTGGTACCAGAAGCCGATCAGCAGGTACGAGCAGAGGCCGACGCCTTCCCAGCCGACGAACATCACCAGGAAGTTCGCGCCGAGCACGAGCACGAGCATGAACGCGGCGAACAGATTCAGGTACGAGAAGTAGCGCGCGTACTCCGAGTCGCGTCTCCTCGTGCATGTAGGCGGTCGAGTAGATGTGGATCAGCGAGCCGATGCCCGGTGACGACGAGGATCATCACCGCCGACAGCGGATCGAGCCGGAGCGCGAACGCGGCGCTGAAGTCGCCGGACGCGATCCAGGTGAAGACGCTGCTGGCGATCGCGCGCGACTCGGCTGGCAGCGCGAGCAGCCGCCACACCGCGCGCCGGCGACACGCGAACGACGCCGACCATCGCGCCGCACGCGACGCCGCCGGACGCCGCTCTTGCTGAGACGCCGGCCGAGGCTGGCGTTCACGCAGGAAGCCGAGGAACGGGAGCAGCGGGATCAGCAGCAGCATGCAGAGTCACGCACGAAGTCGCGAACGACACGTGCCGTCGTCACCATTTCAGCGCCGTGAACGATGTCGGGGTTCAGCGACTCGCGGTGCCGGAACAGCGCGATGACGATCGCCAGGCCGACCGCGGCCTCGGCCGCCGCGACCGTCATCACGAAGAACACGATGATCTGGCCGTCGGCGATGCCGAGCGCGCGGCCGAACGCCACGAACGTCAGGTTCACCGCGTTCAGCATGATCTCGATCGACAGCAGGATCGTGATCAGGTTGCGGCGCACGAACACGCCGGCGGTGCCGATCGCGAACAGGATCGCCGAGAGCACGCAGGTAGTGGTTGAGCGTCGGCATCAGCGCGCCCTCGCCGGTCGCTCGCGCCGCGCCAGCACGACGGCGCCGACCATCGCGACCAGAATCAGCACCGAGGTCACCTCGAACGGGAACGCGTAGTCGGTGAACAGCGACCGGCCGATCGCCGCGACCGAGCTGACCGCCTCGCCGGCGAACGCGCCCGAGTCGCCGCCGCCTGCGTCAGCGCCCAGACCAGCTCGACGCGACCAGCGCCAGCGCGAGCAGCCGCGCCGAAGCCGCATCGGACCCGGCCGCGAGCAGCGGGTGCACGCGCTCGTCGTCCTCGGTGTCCTCGTGCGGCGCGTTCAGCAGCATGACGACGAACAGGAACAGCACCATGATCGCGCCGGCGTAGACGATGATCTGGATGACGGCGACGAACGGCGCGTCGAGCAGCACGTAGAGGCCGGACAGCGCGCCGAACGACGCGATCAGCAGCAGCACGCTGTAGATCGGGTTCCGCTGCGCGATGACGAGCAGCGACGCGCACGACCGCGACGCGCGCCGAACAGGTAGAACAGACATCATCTCAGAGCCCGAAATACAGCACGCCGGCGGCCGTCACCAGCAGGTTGACGACCGCGACCGGCAGCAGCACCTTCCAGCCGAACGCCATCAGCTGGTCGTAGCGATAGCGCGGCAGCGTCCAGCGCATCCAGACGTAGAAGAACAGGATCGCGCCGACCTTGAGCAGGAACCAGATCCAGCCGAGCGACTCGGGCAGGAACGGTCCGTGCCAGCCGCCGAGGAACAGGTCGGTCGCCACCGCCGAGACCGTGACCATGTTGATGTACTCCGCGAGGAAGAACATCGCGAAGCTCATGCTGCTGTACTCGGTGTGGTAGCCGGCGACGAGCTCCTGCTCCGCCTCCGGAAAATCGAACGGCGCGCGGTTGGTCTCGGCGATGCCGGCGATCATGTAGATCAGGAAGCCGACCGGCTGCAGGAAGACGAACCACCGCGGAATGAACCCGAACCAGGTGCCCGCCTGCGCGTTGACGATGTCGGTCAGCGACAGCGAGTTGCCGACCAGCAGCACGCTGGCGAGCGCGAGGCCGTACGACAGCTCGTAGCTGATCATCTGCGCCGACGAGCGCAGGCCGCCGAGCAGCGAGTACTTGCTGTTCGAGCTCCAGCCGGCGAGCACGATGCCGTAGACGCTCATCGACGCGATCGCGAAGATCACCAGGACCGCGACGTTGACGTCGGCGACCTGCAGCCGGAGCGGCTCGTCGAGCAGGCCGAAGAGCGTCGTCTCGGCGCCGAACGGCACGACGGCGAACGCGGCGAAGGCGCGCGGTGGCGGAGATGATCGGCGCCAGCGCGAAGAGCAACGCGTCGGCGGCCGCCGGCCGCAGCTCCTCCTTGAACATCAGCTTGATGATGTCGGCGAGCGGCTGCAGCAGGCCCTTGGGCCCGACCAGGTCGGGCCGAGCCGCTGCTGCAGCAGCGCCGCGACCTTGCGCTCGACGTACACCATGCACCGCCGCCGAGTTCAGCAGCATGACGAAGACGAACAGCGTCAGGGCGATCTGCGCGATGAGCAGCGGCGTCATGTATCACGGGCCGACGTCCCAGTGCGCTCGCCTCGCGTCGCGCTGTGCTGGCGCGCCAGTCGGCGCGGGCAGCGTGCAGCGCCCTTCCCGATGTGCGGCCTTCGTGCACTCTCGTGCCGGAAGTGCTTCAGCGTCGTCAGCACCGGCGTGACGGCGGCGTCGCCGAACGCGCAGAGCGTCTTGCCGGCGATGTTGGCGGAGATGCTCGACAGCAGATCGAGATCGCGCATCTGGCCTTCGCCGCGCTCGATCTTCCGCAGGATCTTGTGCAGCCAGTCGGTGCCTTCGCGGCAGGGCGTGCACTTGCCGCACGACTCGTGGCGGTAGAAGTGCAGCAGGTTCTCCGCCAGCCAGACCATGCAGGTCGTGTCGTCGAGCACGATGATGCCGGCCGAGCCGAGCAGCGAGCCGGCCTTCTGCACGCCGTCGAAGCTCGCCTGCGTGTCGAGCTGATCGGGCAGCAGGATCGGCACCGACGATCCGCCGGGAATCACGGCCTTGAGCGTGCGGCCGTCGCGCACGCCGCCGGCGTAGCCTTCGATCAGCTCGCGCAGCGTGACGTTCATCGACGCTTCGTAGACGCCCGGCCGCTTGCACGTGGCCGCTGACGCAGTACAGCTTCGGCCCGCCGTTCTTCTCCGGGCCGAGCGCCGCGAACCACTCGGCGCCGTTCTGGACGATCAGCGGGACGTTGGAGAGCGTCTCGACGTTGTTGACCGCGGTCGGGCAGTTGTAGAGGCCGACGACCGCCGGAAACGGCGGCTTGTTGCGCGGCTGCGCGCGCTTGCCTTCGAGCGACTCGAGCAGCGCGGTCTCCTCGCCGGCTTCGTAGGCGCCGGCGCCGCGGTGCACGTAGACGTCGCAGTCGAAGCCGGAGCCCAGGATGTTCCGGCCGAGGAACCCGCGCGCGTAGGCTTCGTCGATCGCGCGCTCGAGCACCTGCTGCACGTGGAAGAACTCGCCGCGGATGTAGATGTAGGCGACCTTCGCGCCGATCGCGTAGCAGGCGATCGCGCACCCCTCGATCAGCAGGTGCGGATTGCGCTCCATCAGCAGGTGATCCTTGAACGTGCCCGGCTCGCTCTCGTCGGCGTTGCAGGCGATGTAGCGCGGGTTCGGCGACTTCTTGTCGACGAACTGCCACTTCATGCCGGTCGGGAACCCCGCGCCGCCGCGGCCGCGCAGGCCCGACGCTTTGACCAGCTCGATGATCTGGTCCGGCTTCTGCGCGAGCGCCTTCTTCAGCGCCTCGTAGCCGTCGTGCTGCAGGTAGAAGTCGAGCGTGAAGGAGTTCGGCTCGCGGACGTGCTGGTGAGACGGTCCATGGATGCGGGTCCATGCCGCGTATCCATGCCCGCGTCTCGTTCTCCACGACGTGATGGCAGCCGCGACAGCGCCGCTCGCCGCGGGCGCGCAGATCGTCGATCAGCCTCGGCGACGTCCTCCGGCTTCAGGCACTCGTGCCACGCGTCGTTCACCATCACGACCGGCGCGCGATCGCACGCGCCGAGGCACTCGACTTCCATCAGCGTGAACGTGCCGCTCGCATCGGTCTCGCCCGGCTTGATCCCGAGCTTCGCCGCAGACTCCTCGGTCACCCGCTCGGCGCCGTTCAATGCGCACGACAGCGTGCGGCAGACGTTCAGCACGAACCGCCCGACCGGCCGCGTATAGAACATCGTGTAGTACGACACGACGTCCTCGACGTCGGCCGGCGTGATGCCGAGCAGCTCGGCAACATGGCGAATCGCGTTCGCGGTGATGTAGCCCTGCTGATACTGCACGAGATAGAGCGCCGGCAGGACCGCCGAGCGCCGCTGATCCGGCGGATAGC
>CAVVPE010000003.1:0-432321 GCA_963750035.1 uncultured Acidobacteriota bacterium
GTGCTGATCGACAGCCTATCCACCTATGGCGCGAATCTGGGGACCGGAGGGCGCCTGTTTCGCGACTTTCTTTCACGCGCTCGTCGCGCTCATGAGGGAGCAGCCAGACGGTGGCGGTGTACCACCACGAGAATCCTGAGATGCTGGGGATGTCGTCAATGATGGGCGATTTCGCCATGAGCTCGCTCGTGGACAACATCCTTCTCATGAATTGGATTGAGCTGGGGGACGCCTTTCGGCTCGGGCTGACCGTGGCGAAAATGCGCGCGAACCCGAATACCCGTTCGACTCACGAGTGCGAGATTCTGGAGGGTCAGGGCCTGCGCGTGCTGCCGCGCCGGATTCCGGGCCCGAGGGCTCATCCGTTTTCCAGTTATCAAAACCTGATCTCCCGCGCGCCGGTGCGGCGTGTGGACCGCGACGCCGAGTAGACGCTGAATGGTCAGGGCAAACGACACGCTCTTCGACGTCGCCGTGTGGGAGCCCGCGCTGGAGAAATACGGCGCTGTGACCCACCTGACCGTCGCGCTCTACGGCGTGAGCGAGCAGATGGTCTGCGGACCGGCTCCTGCCACTCCGCTTTACGCCTTGTTCCACGAGCACGGCTACGATCCTGGCCTGTTGGCCGAATGCGTCCGGCGATGCCTGGCGCAGACCGAGGATCGCCCGGCGGTCACCGTCGCACAGTCGCACGGTTTGGCGGTGGTCGGCACGTCTCTTCTGCTCGAGGGCAAGATTGTCGGCGCGGCCGTGGCCGGCTATGCGCTCGTCGACTTTAGTCAGTCCGCGGAGATCGAGCGGCTCGCGCGCCAGGCCGGTGTGCCCTTCAGACACTTATGGGATGTGGCGCGGCAGCAGGCGCCCGTTCCGGAGCGCCGGCTCGTCTTGCACGGAGAACTGCTGCAGGTGCTCGGAGACACGCTGCTGCGGGAGAATTACCGAACGCGGCAATACGAAGAAGCGGCGGCGCAATTGACCGCCGCGGCTGCTGTGAAGGACGAATTTCTGGCCGTGTTGTCGCACGAATTGCGATCGCCGCTCACGCCGATTCTCGGGTGGACCAGCATGCTCAAGCTGGAAAGCGATCCGGCTCAGGTCGCCCGCGCGGTCGAGGTGATCGAGCGCAACGCCCTCCTCCAGCTCAGGCTGGTCGAAGACCTTCTCGAGCTGAATCGCGCCACACGCGGCAAGCTTACGCTCGATCTGAAGGTCCACAGCCTGCCCGACGTCGTCCGCAGCGCCATGGAAGCGGCGACCGAGATTGCCCAGAAGAAAGACATCGCGGTGCGGTTCGTCGACCCCGCCGAGCCCCTGTGCGTGAGAGCCGACGGGGATCGCCTGCAGCAGGTCTTCAGGAACGTGCTGTTCAACGCGCTGAAATTCAGTCCTGCTGGTGGCGAGGTCACCGTCACGCTCACGAGAGAAGACGATCGCGCCGTGGTTCACGTTCGCGATACTGGAGAGGGCATCGCGCCGGAATTCCTGCCATTCGTATTCGAGATGTTCAAGCAGGAAGAGGGAACTCGCCGCACACATGCGGGACTGGGCATCGGCCTCGCGCTGGTCAAAAAGCTGGTGGAAGCCCACAGGGGCACGGTGACGATAGCCAGCGAGGGACCGGGCCATGGCACAGAGGTGACGATTCGGCTTCCTCTCGTTGAAGAAACCGCAGCGGAGGGGCCGGGACCTATCAGTGCGGGGGCGAGTGGCCTGCAGAGGTTGGATGGCCTCAGCATTCTCGTGGTCGAAGACGTAGAAGACTCGCGCGAGGCGACTTGCCTGACGCTCGAACGGCTTGGCGCCAATGTCCTGACGGCGAGGGACGGAGTCGAGGCGCTGGAGACGGCGATGGCCGAGCACGTCGATCTGGTCGTCTGCGATCTCCAGCTGCCCCGCATGGACGGATTCGAGTTCCTTCACGCGCTGCGTAATTTGGAAGGGCACACGCACCAGCCTGTCATCGCCATTTCTGGCCTCGCCAGCAGCGCGGACTATCGGCGCATAAAGGCGGCTGGTTTCGCAGGGCATATCGACAAGCCGTTCGATGATGTCCGCCTTCTTGCGGCGATTGAGGACGCCATAGCTCGCCGATCCCCGACAGCCTGACACAGGTGATCCGCACGAGCGGTTCCCCCGCTTCACAGGTGCGGTCTTAGCGGACGCGTCGGATATGTAGATAGCGCGCGTGGATGATCTCGTAGAAGCCGTAGGCGACGAACCCTGCGGCCGTCACGCCGAGAAGCCAACGGCCCAGCCCTCCCGGTTGTGCAGCGAGCGTGCGGAATGACGACGCCGTGGTGCCGACTTCCGACGGATCGCGGAACCAACCGGCGACGACGATGGCCCATCCGAGCAGCGCAAAGACAACGGCGCGTGCCGCCACGCCGAACCGGCTCAGACCCACCGCCCATTCGCCAGCCTCGCGTCGCATCTCTTCGACATCGAGATTGCGCTCCAATCGGCAGGTGATCGCCGCGTACACCTGCTGCACGGCGAAGCCGATGAGACCGATCCCCGCGAGCACCACCAGCCAATCACCGAGCGGCCACCGGAATGCCTCGGTGGCGACCTCACGCTCGCTGGTTCCCGATGCGGCCGACAGCCCTCGATAGAGGCGGAATGCCTGCCAGCCCAGCATCGCGTGCAGGGCCCCGCGAGCCACAAAGCTCGCACGGATCGCAAGGCCACGCCAATTGTTGCCCAGGCGGTCTGGATCGAAGAGTCCTTGAAGGATGCGCCAGGCGGCGTAGCCGAGAAGCCCAACCACGACCACGAGCAGCAGCGTACGGCCGAATGGTTGTCCGAGGACGGTCGTGAGCGCGCCACGCGTCCCCGTTACGCGTCCGCCTGCCTTGGCTGCGACCTGGAGGGCGAGTGCGCCAATGACCATGTAGAGCACACCCTTCACAAGGAAGCCCACGCGCGCCAGCCACTTGATCGCGCCAAAACCGTTCATAGATCGATGGTACGCCGGATTTCTTCGCACGATTCTCTTGAGAGATCTCGAGTTGGGTGGGCTGCTGGCCGATGCGAATGTGTCCTCAACTGCACAGCACATTCGTCTGCGTGTGCAGCATGCTGTCTGAGTAGAGAAGTCGTAGGACGCCTCCGCCACAGTTCATTGGGGCGAGAGACGAACTCGCATATCAACAAGGGAGCGATCGCGATGCTGTACACCATAGCTGTAATTCTCCTGGTTGCGTGGTTGCTCGGATTCGTCGGGATCTACACCATCGGCGCGTTCGTCCACGTGCTCTTGGTCGTTGCGATCGTGCTGTTCCTCGTGGGGCTGCTGAGCGGTCGTCGCACGCTCGCATGATCGTCAAGAGCCAGAGGTATCCCACGCACACCTTCTACAACCTTGGCCTCGCCAATGAATGGCAGTCGCACGAACGCGATGGCAGCTGGACGTTGGCGGGAGACTGGCAAATGCCGGGCACGTCCGAGCAGTACTCTTCCTTCGTCGGACGGATCGCTCCAGCCAGGACGACTGCCTCACGAGGTGCTATGAACCACAAAGTAGGGATTTGGATCGACCACAAGAAGGCGGTGATCGTGTCAGCGTCGGGGGATCGCGTCACCGCCGAGACCCTGGAATCTGACGTCGGACCGCACACTCGTTATTCAACCCCGCAGGACGGCGGGGGCGAGAAAAAATACGAGGACCGCCACGGCCAACACCTTGACCGGTACTACGACGAGGTTATTAGTCAGCTGGGGCAACCCGAGGCCGTTCTGATCTTCGGGCCTGGTGAGGCCAAGCTGCAGCTCAAGGAGCGTCTCAGCCGCTCCAAGGCGCTGGCTGAGCGTATTGTCGGAATCGAGACCACGGACAAGCTGACCGATCCGCAGATCGTAGCGAAGGTCAAGGAACATTACGGGATCGGTCGCTGACGATTGGCGGCGGTCATTGATGACATCAGCGGCGGTGTCGCGTTCGTAGATTTTAACGACACGTACGCTGCAGGAACCACTCGCCGAACTGAAGGCCAAGGGCATCGATCGAACGCACCACCACATAACGCATCAGCTTCGCAGGGGAGGAGCCAGTTACCCAGGTTTGCGCAACAACGCACTGCAGGCGTGTAACAACTACTCACTCGACAGGACCGACCCGTTGAAGTCCGAGCGTTAGGAACGAGGAATTTGACGCGCGCAGGCTGGCACTCCTCTTGTGTATCCCGTTCGACGGAGAGAGTGAGATGAACCACGAGTATCAGGCAACTTCACGGCTGTGCTACCTCCGCCCCGCGCAGGTGAAAGGCCCGCTGCCAACTGGCCGTCTCGACGTGTTCGACCGCGACGATCAAAGAATCGGCGAGTTCGCCGGGGTCATCCTCGATCCAGAAGCCCGACGCTTGCGCTACCTCGTGCTCAAGGTAGCAGGGCTCTTCAAGCACCGGCGCTATCTCGTTCCGATCGATCCCACACAAGTCGATGCAGAGCACCGGTCGCTGCGCGTCGGCATCCGGCGCGCCGCGCTGGCTGCCTGTACGATTTTCGATCCCGGAGCGTTCCTGGATCTTCCGACGAAGGCCTGATCGAAGCGTTGTTTCCGCGTCGCAAGCACGACGAAGGGCACTGAACGGCGTGCTCAGCGCCAGTCACCCGCCGCCACGAAAGCCGCCCAATAGAAAGGATGGTTGCTCAGCCGTCGTGCGCGACGGGGAACTCTCGATGGGCACCTGATCCAACACTCGGCTGGAAGCGGCAAGTCGAATTCCATCGCTTGGCTCGCACACCAGATGATCGGTTTGAAGAAGGACGATGCCGCCATCTTCGACTCCATCATCGTCGTCACCGATCGACGCATTCTCGACCAACAGATCCGCGACACAATCAAGCAGTTTGCCCAGGTCGGCGCAACCGTCGGTCATGCCGAGCATTCCGGCGACCTTCGCAAGTTCATCGCCGAGGGCAAGAAGATCATCATCTCCACGGTGCAGAAGTTCCCATTCATCCTCGACGAGATCGGGAGCGAGCATCGGGGGCGGCGCTTCGCCATCGTGATCGACGAGGCGCACTCGAGCCAGGGCGGACGCACGTCGGCCGCGTTATCGATGGCATTGTCAGACGGGGCAGAAGTTCACGACGCACTGTCTGCGCGATACCTTTGCGACGCTGAAGATCCTGCAGGGTAAGCATCCCGGCTGGGTCGCGCTGATGCTCGGGCATGAGACCGAGCAGACGACACGAGAGCGCTATTACAAGTGGATTCGGATGGTTGAGGAGAACCCCCTCAGTGCCCGTAGGTGATTTGAGAGTGCCTGGAGACTGATGTCCAACTGACGTTCCAACTTACCAACTGAGTGATCGCTCATTTGCCCGTAAGTTGTTGCAGTGATTGGAGCCGGCGACGCGGACTTGAACCGCGTGACCTGCTGATTACGAATCAGCTGCTCTACCAACTGAGCTACGCCGGCCTGGCGGGAAACACCTATCTTAGCATGCGTACTGCGAGCGCAAGGAGCGCGATGCCGATCGCCATGTCGACTCCGCGGCGCGTGGCGGGGCGTGCCCAGACGGTCCGTAGCGAAGTCGAATCCGACCGCCCACGCCGCGTGACAGAGCAGGGCGAGGCCGATGTGGATCGCCGCCAGGAGCGCGAAGCGCCCCGGCTCTGGCCCCGTCATGAACGACGGTACGACGACGATGTAAAACGTCGCGATTGGTGGGTTGAGCAGGTTGACCACCACGCCGTCGCGAAAGGCCGCGCCGAGGTCGGGTCCGCTCGGGTCGTCTTCCGCCCGGGTAAGGATCGTCTCCTGCGACGGGAGCAGCGCGCGACCCAGCGCGCGCACGCCCAGGACCGCGAGGTAGGCGGCTCCACCGAAGCGAATCAACCGCGAAGACGAGGGGGACACGTGAGAGGATCGCCGTCACGCCGAGGCCAGCCGCCACGGCCCACGACGCGTTAGCCACGGCGATGCCCGCCGCCGCGGCGAGTCCGGCGGCGCGGCCGCCGCCGAAGGACGTGACGGACCACCATGGCGGTGCTGGAACCAGGCGTGACGACGAGCAGCGCGTCAGGGCGACGTAGGCGGCGAGCGACGGATCATGAACCGGCAATTCACGTATTTTATTAGCCGTGGTCGTAACGGATCGGCGCGAGGTCACAACGAGAGGGCAGAACGACGCCCATGACATCACCCCGGCGGTGTCGCAGGCGGTTGCCGCCTCGGGCGTCCGATCGGGCATCGCGACGATTTTTGTGGTGGGGTCGACGGCCGGCATCACGACCATCGAGTTCGAGCCGGGGGCGATCGCGGACTTGAACGGCGTGTTCGAGGCGATCGCGCCGCGGCAGGGTGAGTACCGCCACCACCTGCGGTGGGGCGACGACAACGGCTCGAGCCACGTCCGCGCGGCGATGCTCGGACCGTCGCTGGCGGTGCCGTTCGTTGACGGGGCGCTGACGCTCGGCACCTGGCAGCAGATCATGCTGCTCGAGTTCGACACGCGGCCGCGTCGTCGCGAGTATGTGATTCAGATTGTCGGTGACTAGAAAGCATTTGCCTAGTCGAGGGCAATGCAACCACGAAGAGACTATGAGCGCGGGCCGCAGTTAAGCTCCTTAGCGGACTGACATCCATAAGGAGACGATGATGACTGAGACCCGCACTCTACCCGGTAGTGTAAGCGAGCCGACGTTGTATGTGGCGTTCGAGCTGGGCAAGAAGGACTGGAAGCTGGCGATGACGTCGGGCTTCGGGATCGAGCCGTGGCTACAGACGGTGACCAGTGGCGATCTCGGCGCGGTCGAGCGCGTACTCGGCGAGGGTCGGCGGAGGTTTCGGTTGCCGGCGGCGGCGCGGGTGGTGAGCTGTTACGAAGCAGGCCGCGACGGGTTCTGGATTCATCGGGCCCTCGTCGGCATGGGCGTGGCGAATCGGGTGGTGGATTCGGCGAGCATTGAGGTGAATCGGCGGGCGCGGCGGGCGAAGACCGATCGGCTCGACGCGCTGAAGCTGGTGCGGATGCTGGTGCGCGTCTGTGGTGGCGAACGGGGGGTGTGGAGCGAAGTGCGTGTGCCGACGGTCGCCGCTGAGGCCGCGCGCCAGGTGAGTCGGGAGCGAACGGCGCTGACGCAGGATCAGACGCGGCTGGTGAATCAGATGCGCGGGTGGCTCGCGACCTGGGGAGCGTCGCTGCCGGCGCGGCGGCGGGACGACTGGTGGACGCGCGTGCGCGATTGGGCGGGCGCGGCCCTGCCGGCGGAGGTGCAAGCGCGGCTGGTGCGCGCCGACGCGCGCCTGCGCGGGATCGAGGGCAGATCGCGGAGCTCGAGGCGACGCAGCAGGCGGCGGTGACCGCCGCGGCCCCCGCCAGCGCCGTGCGGCAGCTGGTGCAGCTCAAAGGCGTGGCGACGACGAGCGCTTCGATTTTGCTCGACGAGGGCTTACTGTGGCGGGCATTTCGGAATCGGCGGCAGATAGGGGGCCGGCTCGGCTTTGCGCCGACGCCGTACGACAGCGGAGCGTCGCAGCGCGAGCAAGGGATTAGTGGCGCGGGCAATGCGCGGCTGCAGGCGGTGAGCATCCAGCTCGCCTGGAATTGGGTGCGGTGGCAACCGCAGAGCGCGCTCACGCAGTGGTATCAAACGAATTTTGGGAAGGGCAAACGCGCGCGCCGGATCGGGATTGTCGCGGTGGCCCGCAAGTTGGTCATCGCGCTCTGGCGGTATGTCACCCAAGGCATCGTGCCGCCGGGGGCGATCGTCAAAGTCGCGTAGGGCTGGCGCCTGCACCTCACGCGCGCGACGCGTACGATTCGCGAAGGGTCGTGCCGACGGCCGACCGCCACGAAGAGGTAGACCCGCCGCACACGTGTTCGGGATCGAGACTGCACAGTCTCTGGGGGCCGCGCGCATGCGCGCGAGCTCGGATAGAAGTCGAGCATGGGTCATTGACCCATGTCGTACCCGGACCCGCGTGAGGAGAGAAGACGAAGACGCGCTGAGAGGGAGCTTGACAGCGGCCCGCAACATAGAAGACGCGCTGAGAGGGAGCTTGACAGCGGCCCGCAACATAGAAGACTCGAAGACACGAAGAAGATTCTGTGGTTTTTCGAGTCTTCGCGTCTTCGTGGTTGCATTTGACTGGACCGAGAGGGGAGCGGACGTGACGCAGCAAATGAAGCATTTCGGCACGAGCGGCGAGATCAGCAAGCTCATCGAGGAAGTCAACCAGTGGTTGACGGCCGGCGAAGGCAAGATCGAGATCGTCGCGATCAGCGAATCGCAGGGCGGCCAGATTGGCGACGAAGCCGACCCGTTCTATTTCAGCTTGAACGTGGTCTACAGGACGCAGGAAGCGGAAGCTTAGGGAACGATCGGCATGTTGTGCCACCCGGCGCGGCGATACGCGGTGTAGGCGGCGATGACGTGGCATACCCAGCCGAGCAGGCCGCCGCTGCCGATCCAAAAGCCGGGCGTAACGATCAGCCAGAAGATGCCGCGCAGGAAGTCGCCGTTGTAGAACTGCCCGATGCCCGGGATGATCGCGCTGAGTACAGCGGCGACGCCGGGGTTCTTCGGTACGGGCACGTCAGTAGCTCCTGGTCGTTCTGACGTTCACCGGCACGACGGACGGGCCGTTGGGAGTGCGGTCGATCCGGTACTGCACGGCGACACGGGCGCTCGGGCAGCAATCGGCGTCGCCCGGTTTGTATCGTGCGAACTCGGCCGAGATACCCTCGTTGACGAAGCGGACCGGGCCCGCCGAGGCGTCTGTGCGCGGCGTCATCGAGCCGGGCGAGAGGGTGCCGGCGAATCGGCCGCCCACGAAGACGAACAGGTTGAACGCAGCCGGCGCACAGCTGGCGTCGAGCGACGAGGATCCGGCCACGATCTCGACGTCGTTGCTGATCAGCGGACGGTCGAGATGTGGCTGCGGAATCCAGCCCGCGGCTTCGAGCGCACGATCGGCGGCCGTGGATGGTGGGACGAGGTTGCAACGCTTCAGCGCGATCACGTGCGCGTCGGCGCCGGCCGTGCCCTTTGGCAGCGGCGCGCCCGCCGCGTTCCACCCGGTAAGCGGCTGGTCGAGCCACGCCGTCTGCGCCGCCACGGAATTCACGCCGCACACGCAAAGAACAGCCAACGCCCAGCCGATCGAGACGCGCTTCATCGCGTCCCGATTGCAAGCAGCTCGCGGTCGGTGCGGAAGTACCACTTCCGGTCGACCAGGGCGGGCGACGCCAGGACCTGGGCATCGAGGCGGTTGACGTGCAGCAGGTCGAAGGTGGCGCCGGCGCGCAGCACGAACGTCTCGCCCTCGTCGTTGGTGAAGAACACCTTGTTGTCGACGCCGACCGGAGACGCCGAGAAGCCCTCCCGCGTCGCAACACCAAGGCGTCCCTGGAAGAGCACTTCGCCGGTGGCGGGGTTCAGAGCCGTCGCGATGCTCGTCATGTCGTTGACGAGATACAGGAAATCGCCGTAGAGCAGCGGCGATGGGACGAACGGCGATCCTCGCGGACTTTGCCAGACGAGGTGGCTGTGCGTCACGTCGCCCTTGCCGCCCGGCTTGATCGCGAGCGTCGGACCGGCACGGCCGGACGAGCAGAACACCATGCCGTGGCCGACGACCGGGGTTGGAATCACCTCGAACAGGTTGCCGCGGCACGTCCACAGTTCGGCGCCGGTGTCCGGGTTGTAGGCGTGGACCAGCGACTGGCTGCTCACGATGATCTCGTCGTGATCGAACGCGCGAATCGCAATCGGCGTGCTCCAGCCGACCGTGCCGCGCCGGCTCGTCTGCCAGACGGTCTTGCCGGTTGCGGTGTCGAGCGCGGCGACAAACGCGCCGCCCTGCGATCCACCAGCATGATCCTGGAAGACGATCAGCCGGTTCTTGTAGAGCAGCGGCGAGCCCGCCGTCCCGTGGTAGTTGTTGAGCGTCCCGAGCGAGCGGTGCCACACCAGCCGGCCATCGAGATCGACGGCCATGATGCCCTTGTTGCCGAACGACGCGTAGACATGGACGCCGTCGGTGGCCGCGGTTGCCGAGGCCGGGCTGTTTTTCTGGTGAAGGGACTCGGGCGTCCGGTCCGGGTTGATCGTCTCCCACAGCAGCTTGCCGTCCGCGCGATTGAACGCCACCATGGAGACGCGGCCGTCGCCGCGTGCGGTAGTGAGGAAGATGCGATCCTTCCAGACGATCGGCGACGAATGCCCACGGCCCGGCACGGTCGCTCGCCAGAGCACGTTCTCGGTGCTCGACCAGCGATCGGGATACCCGGAGTCGATCGCGAGCCCCTGTCCGCTGGGTCCGCGCCACCTGGGCCAGTACGCGGCCGCTTCGGAGGAGACGCCGACCATTGAGACGGACGCGGCCGCCGGGGCTTGCGCGTTCGCGGCCGCTCCGGCGACGAGGATGCAGAGGTAGCAAAGGAGCAGAGCCCAGAGGCCGCAGAGGATGAAGAGGCCGCCGCGGCCGATCGTGAGCTTGGTTTCAACCATAGTATTGGTCGTCACTGACCTGCTCCATCCAATCGGTCTTCAGGTTCACATTCACAGCCAGATGCGTGCCGTGACTGCCCGGCACAGCCCCGTGCCAGTGTTTCTCGTCGGGCGCGAACACGATCGCGTCGCCGGTGTCGACGTCCTGCGCTGCCTCGCCCCAGACCTGCGCGCGTATACGTCCTTCGACGACGAAGAGCCACTGCGGGCCGGAGTGGCGGTGCCAGTTGGTTCGGGCGCCGTCGGCGAACGTGACGCGGTAGACGCCGACGGGTGTGCCGGTCTCGTCCTCGGCGAGCCGCTTGATGTGGGCGACGCCAGTGAACGTCTGCGGATCGGCGGGGTTGAGCGGGACGCGCGCCGCGCGAAAGATCTTCATTTGACGAACCCTTCACGGTTGGGCATCCGCACGCGCGGCAGCGTCTCCTGTGTCAGGTTGTCGCGTTCGCCGACGATGCCGTTCAGGTGCAGCACGTACGCGGTGATGGCGTACACCTCATCCGAGGAGAGCGTTCCAGGGCCGATCGTACGGCATCGCGCGGTTGATGTAATCCCACAGCGTGGTGGCGTACGGCCAGAAGCTGCCGACGGTCTTGAGCGGCCGCGCGGTGGCGAGCGAGCCGTTCCCGCCGACCAGGATATCGGCAGGTCCTTCCTTCCCCGAGGCGCCGTGACAGGCGGCGCACTGGCGCGCGTACAGATCGCGTCCGCGCTCGGCGGTGCCGCTGCCGGGCGGCAGTCCGCGGCCGTCGGGAAGAACCTCGATGTCCGCCGCCTTGATTTCGGCGGCGGTCGGGGGATGGCCGAGACCGGTTTGAGATTGGGCAGGCCTGAAGGCCTGCACTACAGCCACGGGTACGAGTATCCAGGCGGCCAATGCTTTAAACATTGCCGTTGGTCACCGCGCCGTTGGCCGCGACCTTCCAGACCTGGATGCCGTTCTGGTGATAGCCGTAGTTCGCCCCGCGCTCCTTGACCAGATCCTGGCGGCGCGGCTGGACATAGCCCGAGTCGTCCTCGCAGCGCGAGGCGAGGAGCGCCTCACGTCCGTCCCAGCGCCACGACCAGCGGAAGCGCGTATGCGCGCGGGGGAGCACCGGCGATTGCAGTTCCGCGGGCGACCAGGTCAGGCCGCCGTCCGTCGTGACGTCGACGCGCCTGACAGCGCCGCGCCCCGACCACGCGAGCCCGGAAATTTCGTACACGCCCGCGCCCCGCAGCGTCTCGCCGCCGGACGGGCTGGTGATCACCGACTTCGCGTCCATCTCGAACGTGAACTGCCGCGCCTTGCCGTCCGGCAGGAGATCCGTGTAGCGCGCCGTTTCCCAGCGCGTCATCGCCGGTCCGTCGAGGACTTCGACGCGGCGCAGCCACTTCACGCTGATGTTTCCTTCCCAGCCGGCGACGACGAGACGGACGGGGTAGCCCTGTTCGGGACGGAGCGCTTCGCCATTCTGTGCGTACGCGACGAGAACATCGTCCATCGCCTTGGCAATCGGAATGCTCCGCGCCATCCGCGCGGCATCGGCGCCCTCTGCGAGCACCCACGAACCAGCCGCCCGAACGCCGCACTCCCGCAGCAGCGTCGACAGCCAGACGCCCGTCCACTCGCTGCAGCTCGTCAGGCCGTGCGTCCGCTGAACCGTCGGCCCGACCGCGCCGAGCCATTCGCTGCTGCTGTTGCCGCTGCACTCGATGAACAGGACGCGCGATGCCGCCGGCAGCCGCTTCAGCTCGTCTATCGAGAACACGAGAGGCCGATCGACCAGGCCATGAATCATCAGCGTGTGCGACGCCGGATCGATCTCCGGGACGCCGCTGTGATGGCGCTCGAAGTGCAGCGCCGATGGCGTGATGATGCCGAACGATTCGCGAAGCGGCGTCAGGCTGCCAGTCGCTTCCGGCGTTCGCGTCACCGGGAAGATCCGCAGCGCGCGCTCGAACCGGGATCGATTGCCGTAGCCGCTGACCGGCGCGCCGAGCGCGCGCACCTGAGCCATGGCTGCCGAGCGCCACGCGGCCAGCGCAGCCGTAACCGCTCCGACAGACGCGAGGAACCAGCGCCGGGTCGTCGGCATCGAAGCCTATAATACCGGTATGACGCGGATCACTTTCCTCTCAAGCGTCTTCCTCCTCACATTGACAATCAGCGCCGCGGCCCAATGGGGTGCCGGATGGACGATCCCGCAGGGGCTGAGAAAGAAGTCAGCCCGGTCAAGGAGAGCCCGGCGGTCCTGAAACAAGGCAAGAGCATTTTCGACGCGCGCTGCGCGCGCTGCCATGGCCCGCTCGGGAAAGGCGATGGCAAGGAATCGGATCCCAACAACCCCGCCGCCGATCTGACCGACACCTTCCGTGCCGACCTGAACCCGGATGGCGTCATGTTCCATCGCGTCACCAACGGGAAGTCCCCGGTGATGCCGGCCTTCAAGAGCGATCTCACGCCGCAGGAAATCTGGACGGTCGTCCTGTACGCCAAATCGCTGCGGAAGCCTTCGTAACCGGCCGCTCGGGCGTTGCCTCCGTCGAACCACTGAGCTACGATTAGTGGTTTAGACAACCGAGGAAATCGCGCTAGAAGCTTTCTCACAAACCAGCTGCCCTGCGCTGCGAGCGAGCGCGCCACGCGAGCCGCCTCCGCGCTGCGCGCTGCGGCGCCCAAGACGGAGCGCGCCGACTGTGAAAAGGATTTCGCGCTTGCCCGCCGTAGCCTTGGCGAAGGCGGGAGAGAGCGTGTAGGGGAGTCCGAGGGGCGAAGCCCCTCGGATAAGACCAGAGGCATGCCCGATACCCGCACCAACGGGGCCGACGCCGCCGATCTCGTCGTCCGGGGCGCGCGCACCCATAACCTCAAGAACGTCGACGTCACGCTTCCGACCGGCAAGCTGATCATCGTGACCGGCGTCAGCGGATCGGGAAAGTCGTCGCTCGCCTTCGACACGATCTACGCCGAGGGGCAGCGGCGCTACGTCGAATCCCTCTCCGCCTACGCCCGTCAGTTTCTCGAGCGGATGGAGAAGCCGGACGTCGATCGCATCGACGGCATCGCCCCGGCGATCGCGATCCGGCAGAAGAACAGCATCAGAAACCCGCGCTCGACCGTCGGCACGACGACCGAGATCCACGACTACATGCGCCTGCTGTTCGCGCGCGTCGGGCGGACGTTCTGCCGGAACTGCGGCCGCGAAGTGGTCCGGGAAACGGCGGAGGTCGTCGCGCGCCAGCTCGGTCAGCTCGCGCCCGGCACGCGCCTCGTGCTCGGGTTCGACCTGCAGGTCCTCGAGGCGCCGCCGCTCGCGGGCGACGCACGGGGCGAAGTCGACGAGCTCAGCGAAGGGGTCGAGGAAAACGGCGACGGGCAGGACGCGACCGGTCCGGCCCAGGTCCGCCGGGTCGGGTGCCTCAGACTCGCCAGGGAACCAGCGCGCAATCGCCGAAACGATCGACGCGCTCCGCCGCAAGGGGTTCGGCCGCCTGCTGATCGATGGACGCGCGGTGGCCTTCGACGATCTCGATCCGGCGGCGCTCGCGGGACGGACGATCCTCCAGGTGGTCGTCGATCGGGTTCAGGTGAGCGGCAGTGATGAGGACCGGCAGCGGCTGACCGATTCGATCGAAACCGCGTACCGCGAAGGAGGAGGCGCGGCGTGGGCAGTCGAGTCTGTAGTCGGTAGTCGAGAGTCGGTAGTCGAGAGTCGAGAGTCGGTAGTCCAGTCCCCAGCCCCCAGCCTCCAGCCTCGAGTCCACCTGTTCTCCGAGCGCTTCGAGTGCCGCCAGTGCGGGATCGCATACGAGGATCCGCAGCCGCGATTGTTCTCGTTCAACAATCCGTTTGGCGCCTGCCCGACCTGCCACGGCTTCGGGAACATCATCGAGCTCGACATGGATCTGGTCGTGCCGGATCCGTCGAAATCGATCATGCAGAACGCCATCGAGCCGTGGAGCAAGCCGCACTACCGGGCACAGCTGGCGGAGCTGAAGCGGGCGGCGCGGAAGCACAAGGTCCGCCTCGAGGTGCCGTGGGCCGAGCTGACCGACGAGGAAAAGCGGCTGGTCGTCGAGGGCGGCGACGACTACGACGGGATTCGCGGGTTCTTCCGCTGGCTCGAGCGCAAGAAGTACAAGGTTCACGTCCGCGTGTTCCTCAGCCGCTATCGCGGGTACCTGACCTGCCCGGACTGCGGCGGCGCGCGGCTGCGGCGCGAAGCGCGCGTCGTGAGGGTCGCCGATCGGACCATCGATCAGGTGGCGGCGCTCACGGTGCGGGAGGCGCAGCAGTTCTTCGCCACGCTCGCGCTGTCGCCGAAGGAAACCGCGATTGCCGAGAAGATCCTGAAGGAGATCCGACGGCGGCTGTCGTTCCTGCGCGACGTGGGGCTCGACTACCTGACGCTCGACCGTCTGTCGTCAACGCTCTCGGGCGGGGAGGCGCAGCGCATCAACCTGGCGACGTCCCTCGGGTCGGCGCTCGTGGGGACGCTGTACGTGCTGGACGAGCCGTCAATCGGCCTGCACTCGCGCGACAATCTTCGACTCATCGACATCCTCAGGCAGCTCCGCGATCAGGGCAACACCGTCCTCGTCGTCGAGCACGACGCCGACATGATCAGGGTCGCCGACCACATCGTCGATCTCGGGCTCGGCGCGGGCGAGCAGGGCGGCCGCGTCGTCTTTTCTGGGACCCTCGATGGCTTGATGCACGAGGCGCGGTCGCTGACGTCGAAGTACCTCCGGCAGGAGCTGGCGATCCCCGTGCCGACGACTCGACGCCGCGGGACCGGGCAGAAGATTCGCCTGGTCGGCGCGGCGGAGCACAACCTCAAGGGCATCGACATCGCCATCCCGCTGAACACGCTGACGTGCGTGACCGGCGTCAGCGGGTCGGGCAAGTCGACCCTCGTGCACGACGTCTTGTACGCGGCGGTGAAGCGGGCGAAGGGCGGATGGGAGAAGCGCGTCGGCAGCTTCGGGAAGCTCGAGGGCGTCGAGTACATCACCGACGCCGTGCTGGTCGATCAGGCGCCGATCGGCCGGACGCCCCGATCCAACCCGGTGACCTACCTCAAGGCGTTCGATCCGATCCGCGAGCTCTTCGCCGCGACCAAGGACGCGCGATCGCGGGGGCTGACGGCGAGCCACTTTTCGTTCAACGTGCCGGGCGGCCGGTGCGAGGCGTGCCAGGGCGAGGGCGAGGTCCGCGTCGAGATGCAGTTCCTCGCCGACGTCTTCGTGCCCTGCGATCAGTGCGACGGCAAGCGCTTCAAGCCGCAGGTCCTCGAGGTGCGCTACCGCGGCCGCACGATTCACCAGGTCCTGAATCTCACGGTCCGCGAAGCGTTGACCTTTTTCAGCAGCTCTCCGAAAGTGCTCCGCCGGCTCCAGGTGCTCGACGAAATCGGTCTCGGCTACCTTCGCCTGGGACAGCCGGCGACCACGCTATCGGGCGGCGAGGCGCAGCGGATCAAGATCGCCGCGCACCTGTCGTCGCACGGCGGCGAGCGCCTCCTCTACATTCTCGACGAGCCGACCACCGGGCTCCACTTCGACGATATCGCCAAGCTGCTCACGGCCTTCCGGAAGCTGCTCGAAGCCGGGCACACGCTGCTCGTCATCGAGCACAATCTCGACGTGATCAAGACTGCCGACTTCGTCATCGATCTGGGTCCCGAAGGCGGAGAGGATGGCGGGGCGATTGTCGCCACCGGAACGCCGGAGCAGGTGGCACAGATCGAAGGCTCGCACACCGGGCGCTATCTGCGTTCGGTGCTCGCCGAGGGGCGGTCGCATGCTTATGCCGCTGGCCGATAGAAGCTATCTCAGGAACCAGCTGACTGCGGCGCGAGCGAGCGCGCGAGCGAGCCTCGCGAACGGAGCGCTCGCGCCGCGGCGCGCGAGGAGCGTGTGGGGAGTCCGAGGGGCGAGCCCCTCGGGTGGTTAAGCGCTGGCCCTCGTTGCCGCCATCGCGCAGGTTCCAATCGACGGGCGATTCGCGATCTCGCGAAGCACCGATACCCGGGTGCGCCTGAACGCGGTACGGCTTCTCAAGGACGCGGCTCCGCTGGAAGCTGCGCTGCCGCTCGTGCCGCTCATTGCCGACAGTGAGGACGAGATTCAGTACCGAAGCGATCGGCGCCGAGCTGAACATCTTCCTGGCGGAAAAGGCCGTTTCGAAGCGGCGCGTCGGGCTCGTCTTCGAGGTCCGCAACCGTGTCCTGGCCGAAGGCGCGTTCTCGGCAGGGCCGCTCGCGCTTGGCGTGCATCCGGTGCCGAACCCGTTGCTGTCGGCGCTTCTCGCCGCCGTTCCCGACGACAACGCCTATATCGGGATAGAGGCGCTCTACGCGTTCGGCACGCTCGCCGTGGATGCCGCGGGGACGGCGCGGCGCGAGCTGTTGCGAGCCGCGGCCCCGGAGTTCGCGGCCTTCGTGGGCGCGTCGGAGCCCGAGCAGCGGATCGCGGCGCTGCGCGTCGCTGGCCGCGTGTTCGGGAGGCGGGCCGACGACCTCCCCGTCGACGAGACGCTCGGCGACGCGGTTGTGCTCGCCTTGAACGACCGGGATCCGTTGGTCCGCACCGAGGCCGCGGGCCGCGCTTGGCGCGATGCGCTATGAGCGAGCGATTCAGGCGCTGACCGAGTTGCTCCAGCATTTCCGCAGCGGCGCGGTGGCCGATGAGCTCCTCGACGCGCTCGCCCGCATCGGCCACGGCGCCAGCCGGCCGTTGATGATCGCCGCGCTCGACACGGGGTCGGCGGCAAGGAAGCGATCGGCGATCGAAGGGCTGGCGCGCCTGGACGACGGCCAGGCGCTGCAGGTGATCGAAAAGTCGCTCGGCAGCGACCGCAGCGAGTCGCTGCTCCTGGCGCGGGCCTTCGCGTCCGTGCGGCTGGGCAAGGGCTCGCTCGAGGAGATCGTGAACGCCCTGAAGCGCGGCCGCCTGCGCGATCAGGCGCTGGGGTACCTGATCGAGCTCGCCCCGGGCCGGACGGCTGCGTTCGGCCGCTTCGCGCAGGATCCCGACCCGACGATTCGCACCGACATCGCGGATGTCCTTGGCTTGTCCAGGGATCCCGCGGCGCTCGGGATCGTCGAGCCGGCGACGCGCGACAGCGATCCGCGCGTCGCGGGCGCCGCGGCCCGCGCCGTGGCCCGGCTTGGCGCGGCGCGCCGGGCTTTTTGAACACGCTTCAACGCGTTTGAGCACGCTTCCACGCGCCTTCTACGATCGCCCCACGCTCGACGTGGCGCGCGACCTGCTCGGCAAGGTCCTCGTGCACCGCCGCCAGGCGGCGGTCACGAGCGGCGTGATCGTGGAAGTGGAGGCCTACATTGGCGAGGACGATCCCGCATGCCACGCCGCCCCCGGCCCGACGCGCCGCAACGAGCCGCTCTATGGACCGCCCGGCTTTTCCTACGTGTATCTGAATTACGGCATCCACTGCCTGGTGAACGTCGTCACCGAAGCTGAAGGCTCGCCGGCCGCGGTCCTCATCCGCGCCCTGGATCCGGTCGACGGCGTCGCAACGATGAGGCGGCGGCGCACACGCACCGTAAAGGGCCGACGGCCTGCGGAGGGCAGCGTCGCGACGAGCGACCTCTGCCGCGGTCCAGGGAACCTCACGATGGCCATGGGGATCACGCTCGCCGAAAACCGTCTCGATCTGACTGGCGACCGGCTGTTCGTCGACGATCGCCTCGGTGAGAATCGGCGGGATTTCCTGGGGCCCCCGGATCGGGCTACGGGTAGGGACCGAGCATCCGTGGCGGGCGTGGGTCGCCGGCCACGCCGCGGTCTCGAGGATCCGTCCTTGACGTTAACCCCAGAAGGGAGTACTACTTATCTCACTGTGATCCGCGGAGCGTGCGTCTGTCGCTGTTGTCGGATGGGGATTTGTGGAGAGGCTCTTCCGAGCTTCCGCGTCCGCGGTCCAGGGTTGATGCTATCGAGAATCGCGTTATAGCCGATCGCACCTGCCGCGTTTTCGGAGGCCCGGAAGCTCATCGCTTGCCGGGCTTTTTTTGTTTGTATGGCTGATCTCCTGCCGCTCTTCGTGAACCTGGCCGGCCGGCGCGTGGTGCTGGTCGGCGGGGGACCGGTCGCCGCCGGGAAGCTCACGCAGCTTCTCGACGCGGGCGCCGACGTGCTGGTCGTGTCGCCCGAGGTGCATCCGTCGATTGACGGGAGCGGCGTCGCGATCGCGAGACGCGAGTTCAGTCCGGCCGACCTGGACGCGGCCTGGCTGGTCGTCGCCGCTGCGACGCCGGACGTCAACCGCGCGGTCGCCAGCGCCGCCGAGGCGCGCCGGATCTTCGTCAACGCGGTCGACGATCCGGCGAACGCCACGGCGTTTCTGAGCGGCGTCGTCCGCCGCGACGGGGTGACGGTGGCGATCTCGACGAGCGGCGACGCGCCGGGGTTGACGGCGCTGCTGCGCGAAGCGCTGGACGCGGTCCTGCCGCGCGACATCGGCCGCTGGATGGACGAGGCGCGGCGGGTGCGAGCGGCCTGGAAGCGCGACAGGTGCCGATGGACGCGCGCAAGCCGCTGCTGCTCGAAGCGCTGAACGATTTGTATCGGCGCGACGCCGAGGTGTCGCAGCCGTGAAGGGTCACGTGTCGCTGGTCGGCGCCGGGCCGGGCGATCCGGGCCTGCTGACGCGCACGGCAGTCGTGCGCCTGCGAGCCGCCGACCTGGTGCTGTACGACGCGCTGGTCGACGAGCGCGTCTTGAGGATCGCCCGCCGGGCGCAGCGCTTCTTCGTCGGCAAGCGAGCGGGCCGTCACGCGCTGTCCCAGGACGAGATTCACGCGGTGATGATTCGCGCCGCAAAGCGCGGCCGGCGCGTCGTGCGGCTGAAGGGCGGCGATCCCTTCGTCTTCGGCCGCGGCGGGGAAGAGGCGCTGGCGCTGCGAGCGGCCGGCGTGCCGTTCGACGTCGTGCCGGGCGTGACGAGCGCCTTCGCGGCGCCCGCGGCCGCCGGCATTCCGGTGACGCATCGCGGCTTGTCGGCCGCCTTCCTCGTCGTCAGCGGCCACGACGAAGACGTCTTCGCCTCGGCGGTCGGCGCGCTCGAGCCGAACGGCGTGACGCTCGTCGTCCTGATGGGCGTCGGGCGCCGTGCGGCGCTCGCGCGGCGGCTCATCGATCGCGGCTGGCCGGCGCGACGCCGGCGGCGATCGTCGCCGACGCGTCGCGGCCGGACCAGCAGGCCTGGCGCGGCACGCTCGGCGACCTGCGGCGGACGCGATGCGCGATCGGCACGCTCGACGGGCGACGGTCCGGCGATCGATCGTGATCGGTGCAGTCGCGGCGCTGCGACTTGACCGACGTGGGCGTCGATCGCGGCGTGTCGAGCTGCGCCGGACCGTGAAGGAACAACGCAATGTCTCCAACTGAAAACTACACCACGGCCGCACGCGGCTGTCGTTCGCCAGCGTGGCCGACATCGACGAGTTCGTCGCGACGCTCGAGCGATACGAGCGCGGCGAGCTGACGCCGGATCAGTGGCGGGCGTTCCGGCTGGTGCGCGGCACCTACGGCCAGCGCCAGGCGGCCGACGCGCAGATGCTGCGCGATCAAGGTGCCGCAGGGCATCCTCACCGCCGATCAGCTGTGCGCGCTGGCCGACGTCGGCGAGCGGTATTCGCGCCGCTTCGGCCACATCACGACGCGCCAGAACATCCAGTTTCACTTCGTCAAGCTGCACGACGTCGAGCCGGCGATGCGGCGGCTCGCCGAGGCGGGCCTGACGACGCGCGAGGCGTGCGGCAATTCGGTGCGCAACATCACGGCGTGCCCGTATGCCGGGGTGTCGGCCGACGAAGCGGTTCGACGTCACGCCGTACGCCGAGGCGACTGACGCGGTTCCTGCTGCGTCACCGTCTCAGCTCGACGCTGCCGCGCAAGTTCAAGATCGCCTTCGAAGGCTGCGCGCGAGGATCACATCGCGACCGCCATCAACGATCTCGGCTTCCACGCCGAGATCGGCGCCGGACGGCACGCGCGGCTTCCGCGTCCTGGCCGGCGGCGGCACCGCGCATCATGTGCAAGTCGGCGGGCGTCATCCACGACTTCATGCCGGCTTCCGGAATCCTGCGCGTCGCCGAGGCGGTGCTGCGCGTGTTCCAGCGGCTCGGCGACTACAAGCACAAGCAGCGCAACCGGATGAAGTTCATGATCAAGGAGCTCGGCTGGGACCGCTGGAAGGCCGAGTACGACCGTGCGCTGGCGTGCGTGCGAGGCCGAAGGCGGTGCCGCTCCTCGACGATCGATCCGCCCGTGGCCGAGGCGGCGCCGGCGTGGACGCGCGACGAGGCGCCGTCGCCGAACCTGATCGCCTCGCGCGTCGCGGCCGCGCCGCCCGACGGCCCGGGCATCACGCCGACGCTCGTGCCGGTCTACATGCCCGGGGACGAGGCCTACGCGCGGTGGCGCGCCACGAACGTCCGTCCGCAGAAGCAGTTCGGCTACGTGATCGCGACGGCGACCGTGCCGCTCGGCGATCTCACCAGCGAGCAGATGCGCGTGCTCGGCGAGCTGGCGCGCGCCTACAGCGACGGCACCGTGCGGGTGACGGTCGATCAGGATCTGGTGTTCCGGTGGGTGCAGCGTCGGCGACGTTCGCGAGCTGTATCGCCGGCTGTCGGCCGCCAGCCTCGGGCTGGCGGAAGCGTCCACCGTCGCCGACGTCACCAGCTGCCCGGGCGCCGAGTCGTGCCGGCTGGCCGTCACGCAGTCGCGCGGCCTCGGCCGGCTGCTCGAGGATCACCTGCGGCGCGCGGCCTGATCTGATTGCCGCCGCCGACGGCGCGCGCATCAAGATCAGCGGCTGCCCGAACGGCTGCGGCCAGCACCACATCGCGACGATCGGCTTCCAGGGCAGCGTGCGCCGCATCGGCGGGAAGGCCGTGCCGCAGTACTTCGTGATGGTCGGCGGCGGCACCACCGAATACGGCGCCAGCTTCGCGCGGACCGCCGCGAAGATCCCGGCCCGCCGCCTGCCCGAGGCGGTCGAGCGGCTGATCGCGCTTCTACCAGCGCGAGCAGCCGAGGGCGAATCGGCGCCCGCGTTCTTCCAGCGCATCGATCTCGCGCGGGTCACCAGCGAACTGCGACGACCTGCAGCGCCTGACCGACGCCGACGCCGTGCCGCTCGATTTCGTCGATCTCGCCGAGACGGCCGAGTTCGCGCCGGAGGTGATGGACGGGGAGTGCTCGGCCTGACGGTGCGTAATCTGAGATTTCAGATTAAGAATTCAGATTGCAGATCGGACTTGAAGTTGGCTGCCCACTGGCTCAGCCGCAATCTTAAATCTGAAATCTTAAATCTTCGCTTGGCCCTTCATATCCACAATGTAGATGTGTGATAAAAGTTCTTGCGCCTGATTTCGGCCTCTGGTATCCTCGGGCGTCGTGCCGCTCAACTCGTTCCAGACCTCCGGCAACAGCCCCGGCGACTCCGGCATTCGTCGCCGGCGCGCTGTCGCGTCGGCATCCTCGGCTTCGGCACCGTCGGATCCGCCATCGCCCGGCGGCTCACCAGTCCCGACTCCCCTCCGCTCCTCCAGCTCACCCACATCTGTGATCGCCGCGCCCGCGAGAAGCGCGCGCGGCAGCCCGAGCCGCTCGCCAGCCGCCTCGTGTGGACCGACCGGTTCGACGACCTGCTCGCCAGCGACGTCGACATCATCGTCGAGGCCGTCGTCGGCGCCGAGCCGGCCGTCGACTACGTGCGCGCCGCGCTGCTCGCGGGCAAGTCGGTGGTCACCGCCAACAAGCAGGTGATCGCCCACCACGGGCACGCGCTGCTCACGCTGGCCGAGCGGCAGGGGCGGCAGCTGCGCTTCGAAGCGGCCGTCGGCGGCGCGATGCCGATCGTGCGCGCGCTCGGCGACGGGCTGGCCGGCGAGCGCGTCACCCGGATCGACGCGATCCTGAACGGCACCAGCAACGCCGTGCTGTCCAGGATGGACGAGTCCGGCTGCGCCGTCGACGAGGCCATCGCCGACGCGTGCGCGCGCGGCTACGCGGAGGCCGATCCGTCGGCCGATCTCGACGGCCTCGATGCCGCGGCGAAGCTGGCGATCCTGTGCGCGCTCGCGTTCGGCGTCGCGTCGCTCCCGGCGACGATCGAGACCCGCAGCGCCGCGAGCGTCAGCCCGACGATTTCCTGAAGGCGCGGCAGCGGGGCGGCACGATTCGCCAGATCGCGCACGCGGAATTCGATCCGGACAGGTCCAGCCTGGTCGCGTGGGTGGCGCCCACGTTCGTGCCGGCAGCCTCGGTGTTCGCGCGAGCGGCCGGACCGCAGAACGCGGCGGTCATTACCGGCGCGTATGCCGGCGAGATCACGTTGACCGGGCAGGGCGCCGGCGGCGACGCCACGGCCGTGGCCGCGCTCGGCGACCTCATCGCGATCGCGCGCGACCGCGCGGCGATCGTTCCGGCGCCGGTGCTGATCGAGCCCGCCGAGATTCGCGGACTGACCGACCACAAACTCGCGGAGGCTGTGTGAGCGCGCTCATCGGACTGCAGTGTCATGTGTGCAAGGCGACGTTTCCGGCCGTAGCCACCTACGTGTGCGACAAGTGCCTCGGCCCGCTCGAGCCGGTCTACGACTACGGCGCCGATCAAGCTGACGCGCGACGAGATCGAAGCGCGGCCGAAGAACCTCTGGCGCTACCGCGAGCTGCTGCCGATCACCGGGGAGCCGAAGACCGGCTTCCACTCCGGCTTCACGCCGCTCGTCCGGTGCACGCGGCTGGCCGATCGGCTCGGCGTCCGCGAGCTCTACATCAAGGACGATTCGGTCAATCATCCGACGCTGTCGTACAAGGACCGCGTCGTCTCGGTCGCGGCGACGCGCGCCGTCGAGCTCGGCCTCGACGTCCTGGCCTGCGCGTCGACCGGCAATCTCGCCAACAGCGTCGCGGCGCACGCCGCGCGCCTCGGGCTGGAGTGCTGCGTCTTCATCCCCGACAACCTCGAGGCTGGGAAGGTGCTCGGGTCGGCGATCTTCGGTCCGACGATTCTGGCCATCGCCGGCAATTACGACGATGTGAACCGGCTGTGCACGCAGGTGGCCGATCGGCTCGGGTGGGGGTTCGTGAACATCAACCTCCGCTCGTACTACGCGGAGGGCGCGAAGACGTACGGGTTCGAGATCGTCGAGCAGCTCGGATGGCGCTTCCCGCAGCACGTCGTGTCGCCGGTCGCCGGCGGCACGCTGCTGCCGCGAATCGCCCGAGGCTTCCGCGAGCTTCGGCAGATTGGGCTCGTCGACGGCGAGCTGCCGCGGATCCACGCGGCGCAGGCGGCGGGCTGCGCGCCGGTCGTGCGCGCGCTCGAGAGCGGCGCCGAGCATCCCGAACCGGTACGCCCCGATACGATCGCCAAATCGATCGCGATCGGCAACCCGGCCGACGGCTACCAGGTGCTGCAGACGGTCCGCGGGACCGGCGGCTCGGGCACGGCCGTGAGCGACGCCGAGATCGTCGATGCGATTCGGCTGCTCGCCGAAACCGAAGGCATCTTCACCGAACCGGCCGGCGGCACCACGCTCGCCGGCACGATCGACCTGATCAGGCGGGGCGTGATCGGTCCCGACGAATCGGTCGTCGTCTGCGTCACGGGCAACGGCTACAAGACCGCCGAAGTCGTCGCCGGCCAGCTCGTCGAGCCCGTGCGCCTCAGCCGCGCGTTCAAGGAATTCGAGGCGTGGTGGGAGGGACGGAAAGCGATCGCGTAGGCGTTCGTCACCTTCATCCCCAGTCCCCAGCCCCCAGCCTCCCAGCCCCAGCCCCCAGCCCCACGACTGGTCCGCGTGTTGCACAAGTTCAGCCGCAGGAGGCGAACCTCATGCGCTGGTCAGCAGGCGATCGCGGAAACATCCAGGACATGCGCGGACGGTCCGGCGGCATGCGCGCCGGATCGCTTGGCATCGGCGGCCTGCTGATCGCCCTGGTCCTCAGCTGGGCCACTGGCGTCGACTTCCTGTCGCTCCTGGGCGGCGATGGATCCTCGGAAATAGCTGGCACCTCGGGACAACCGGTCGAGTCTACGCCGCAGGAAGAGCGGATGGTCGACTTCGTCGACGCCGTGGCCAACGACGCTCAGCGCACCTGGGAGCGGCCTTCTCGGCAACCGGTACCAGCGCACCCAGGTGGTCTTGTTCCGCGATGCCATCGACTCCGCGTGCGGCTTCGCGCAGGCCGCGACCGGTCCTTTCTATTGTCCGAGCGATCGGAAGGTCTACCTGGATCTCGGGTTTTTCCGCGAGCTGTCCAGCCGCTTCGGAGCGCCTGGAGACTTCGCGCAGGCGTACGTCATCGCCCACGAGTTCGGCCATCACGTGCAGAACCTGCTCGGCCTGACCGCCCGCGTCCAGCAGGACCCGAGGCCGGGGGCGTCGTCGGCTTCTGTCGCGCTGGAGCTGCAGGCGGACTGCTTCGCTGGCCTCTGGGGCCATGCGGCGTCGCAGCAGGGCCGGTTCCAGGCTGGCGGGGTCGAGCTCGAGCCCGGCGACGCCGAAGAGGCGCTGCGTGCGGCCGCGTCGATTGGCGACGACCGCCTGCAGCGCATGTCCTCCGGCCGCGTCGCGCCCGAACGATTCACGCACGGCAGTTCGGCTCAGCGCGTCGAGTGGTTCCGGCGGGGACTCGAGTCGGGGGATCCGCAGCGGTGTGACACGTTCGCGAGGGCCACACAGTAGTAGGCCGTTCGTCGTTCGAGGTTCGACGTTCTGTCGGGAGGTTGCGGAGCTCGGAGGCGCGAACGAAGCACGTCGACGCTGAATATGCGAAGCAGAACCGCTCGGCATCGCATCAGCCGCAGTCGTCGCGGTGGCTGCGAGTGTCTGGCTTGCCGCGGGCACCGAAGCCGAACCCCCGTCATTCGCCGGGCCCCGTCCGGTTGAGCCGTGGCCTGCGACCCCGGAGCGGGCCAAGACGCTGCGAGACGATGCCCTCCGGCGCGCGCAGGTGTGGCGGCAGTCCGACGTGGCCGCATTCGATTTCGGCGCGAACCCACCCGATCCCGTCCGAGGCGTTGTCTGGAAACGTGGTGAGCTGCCGCTTTCTGTCCGAGTCGGTCAGCGGCACGACGCCCAAATTCAACTGCGTGCTCCCGGACGGCGAGGTCGTGAAGGTCAAGTACGGGCGCAACGCCGAGGTTCCGTCTGAGGCTGCGGCGACACGACTGCTGACCGGCCTCGGGTTCGGGGCCGATCGGATCTACATCCTCCCGCGCCTCAGATGTTTCGGGTGTCCTCCGCTGCCGTTTCACGTCAGCCGGGTCCTTGGGTTCGTGCGCGCCGACAGCGTGCCCGAATTCCTGGGTCCCGACGCGCGCGTGGCCGAATACGAATGGGTGGCCGTCGAGCGACGGATGGAAGGACGCCCGATCGAGGTGAACGGGGAAGCCGGTTGGGCGTGGTTCGAGCTCGGAGACGCCGACCCCGATGGCGCGACGGTCGCCGAGATCGACGCGTTCCGCCTGATGGCGAGCTTTCTCGTGCACTGGGACAACAAGGCCGCCAACCAGCGCCTCGTTTGTCTCGATCGCGATGGCCAGCTCGATCAGCCGTGTCCGCGGCCGTTCGCGATCATCCAGGATCTCGGTGCGAGCTTCGGTCCGCACAAGGTGGACCTCGACGGATGGCGCCGGACGCCGGTCTGGAGCGATCCCGCCGCGTGCCGCGTGAGCATGCGACACCTCCCATTCCTCGGCGCGACGTTTCAGGACAGTGCGATCTCGGAAGGTGGACGCCGGTTGCTCGCGAGCCTGTTGAGCGAAATGACGGAACAGCAGATCCAGGCTTTGTTCAACGGAGCGCGGTTCGGCGCGTTCGAGCAGGGACGATGGTTCGGACCGTCCGCCGACGAGCGCGCCTGGGTCGACACCTTCCGGGACAAGGTGCGGCAGATCGTCGAGGCGGGGCCGTGCTAACGCTCCAACCTTCTTTTGCCGTCGATAGAGCACCAAGCCGCCTATCAGCGCCACCGCGAATCCGCTCCGCAGCAGCGTGGTTTTCATCGTGTCGACCGTCGCGGCCGGCTTCGGAAGCGTGCCGTCGTACCGCAAGACAGGGTTGAGGTACATCGTCGTTCGCGGCGCCCGGATGGCGGTTCTGATGTAAGTGTCGGAGGGCTCGAAGACGTATGACGCCGTCAGCGCGTCGGGGACGGTCTTGCGGACGACGCCGTTCTGGCCGATGAAGTCGAACGTCGACGGTTCGCCGCTGGTTGCCACGGTCAGGGTCCAGTCGCTGACCGTCGCGCTCTTGAAGATCGTGTCGGCGGCGGCTTCGTTGGTGCGGACGACGGCATACGAGCGTCCTGACTTGAGGGCCGCGACGATGTCCGGAGTGTCGCCGGAAGGCGCATTGATCATCGTCCAGGCCACCCCGAGCCGCTCGCGGTCGTCGAGATCGTGGTTGTCGTCGTTGCCAATCCCCCAGACGGCGCGGCCGCTCGAGAGCGCCGCGTCCCAGGCCGCGTCGTGCGGGAACTTGCCGTTGAAGACCTCAATCAGGTGGTAGCCGGTCAGCTCCTGCAGGTCGTCGTCGTCGTAGGCGTTCCTCGATTCGGGGTGGACGATCGCGACGAGGTCGGAGGTCGCCGCCACCCGGTTGATGATGAACTGCAGGTGGCTCCGCGATTGCCAGATAGGGAAGTCGACGAAGTCGACCTGCCGGGCCCCGATGGCAAGCTGGTGATGCTTGCCGATGTTGTAGCCGTGCTCGTACGCCGGGATCGTCGTCACGCCGTCGTGTGCCGCGATCTGGTGGTAGTTGGAGACGCCCGCGACTGAGTAGCCGAGGCTCTTGTAGCGCTCGACGACCTCATCATTCGACTGGCGGCCGCTGGTGAGCCCCAGCCATGCGCGCCCATGCGCGTGGAGGTTGGCCCGCTGCCATCTGCCGCTCGCGTGATCGTATGGATTGAAGAGGTGCGTCCCCGAAAACGGGGCGGGCGGGGGAAACCGGTAGACGGGCGCGCAGGCGTATGGGAGCCCCAGGAGCACGCCGAGCGTGACGAGGGCCCGCTTCAACGCCCGAATCGGAAACGACCCCCCCACGGCCGGCGCACGCTCGTCATTGTACCCCCGTGACCGGTGTGTCCTTAACGAGCGCGTATTCGAGGCTGTCGACGAGCGCCTGCAGGCTGGCCTCGACGATGTTGTCGTTGACGCCGACCGTGCCCCATTCCGAGATGCCGTCGGTCGACTCGATCAACACGCGCGTTGTCGCAGCCGTCCCGCTGCGCGAATCGATGATGCGCACCTTGTAGTCGGTCAGGCGCACCTGCTCGAGCTGCGGGTAGAACCTCACCAGGCCGCTGCGCAGCGCCGAGTCGAGCGCGTTCACCGGACCGTCGCCGTCGGCGACCGTGTGCGCCAGCTCCTTGCCGACGCGCACCTTGACGGTGGCTTCGCACACCGACGTCTCGGCCTCGCGCCTCAGCGACACGTGATAGGCCTCGACGACGAACGGATGGACCCGCGTCGCCAGGGCCTGGCGGATCAGCAGCGCGAGCGATCCATCGGCCGCCTCGAACTCGTAGCCCTGGTGCTCGAGGTCCTTGATGCGGGCGAGCATGTCGCGCAGCTGCGGCGTGTTGTTGGTGACGTCGAAGCCGAGCTCGCGCGCCTTCATCACGATGTTGCTGCGGCCGGCGAGATCGCTGATGAGGACGTGGCGCGTGTTGCCGATGAGCGCGGGATCGATGTGCTCGTAGCTGCGGATCACCTTCTGGACCGCATTGACGTGCGTGCCGCCCTTGTGCGAAAAGGCCGCCGCGCCCACCCAGGGCAGCCGTGGATTGGGCCGGACGTTCGCCGTCTCGTCCAGGAACTGCGACAGCTCCTTCAGCTGCGCCAGCGACTCCGGCGGCACTGACGGCTGGCGGTACTTGAACTCCAGGATCGGCATCACGCTCGTCAGGTTGCAGTTGCCGGTCCGCTCGCCGTAGCCGTTGAGCGTGCCCTGGACGTGAGTTGCGCCGGCGTCGATGGAGGCCAGCGCGTTGGCAACCCCCAGCCCGATGTCGTCGTGCGTGTGGATGCCGAGGCGCACCTTCAGGTGCTCGCGGGCGTAGCGCGTGAGCTCGGCGATCTCCGCGGGGAGCGATCCGCCGTTCGTGTCGCACAGCGTCACGACATCGGCGCCGGCCTGTTCGGCCGCCTGCCAGGTCGCCAGCGCGTACTCCCGGTCGTCCTTGCTGCCGTCGAACGCGTGCTCGGCGTCGTAGACGACGAACTTGCCGTGCTCCTTCAGGAAGCGCACGGTGTCGCCGATCATCGCGAGGTTCTCTTCCGGGGTCGTCTGCAGCACCTCGAGGACGTGCAGCAGCCAGGTCTTGCCGAAGATGGTCACGACCGGCGTGCCGGCGTCGAGCAGCAGCCGCACCTGTTCGTCGCTGTCGACGCGCGTGTCCTTGCGGCGCGTCGAGCCGAACGCCGCCAGCCGCGCGCGGCGGAACGTGCGGTGCTTCGCCTGCTCGAAAAACTCGATGTCGCGCGGGTTCGAGCCGGGCCAGCCGCCTTCGATGTAGTGCACGCCGAAGGCGTCGAGCCGCTCGGCGATCCGGAGCTTGTCGGCGACGGAGAAGGTGATGCCTTCGCCCTGCGTGCCGTCGCGCAGGGTCGTATCGTAGATCTCGATCATGTGAAGCTGCCATGGGACGATCAATTGTAACGGGCCGCCGAGAGGCGGACGCTAGCGATCGCAGGGACGCGCACGAGCGTAGGGTCCGGCTTCAGCCGGACTAGCCGGACCGTATTGCCCGATCCAGCAGCTCGACGATGTGGATCACCTCGGAGGCTGCGTGTCGCCGGCAGAACGCATGGCTGCGCGAATCTGCAGGATGCATCCCGGGTTCGACGTGACGACCAGATCGACACCGGCATCGGCGATGTGCGCGGCCTTGCGCTGGCCGAGCGCGGCGGCCATCTCCGGCTGCGACGAGATTGAAGATCCCCGCGCTGCCGCAGCAGATGTCCGGTTCCTGCAGCGGCACCAGCGTCAGCCCGGGAATCGTCTGAAGCAGCGCCCGCGGCTCGATCGCGAACGCCTTGCGCATGCGCGAGGTGGCAGGCGTCGTGGTACGCAACACGTGCCTGAATGTTGTGGCGAGGCGCCTGGGGAGGCAGACGCGCGAGCGTCTCCGTCACGTCCCGGACCTTCGCGGCAAATCGTGCCGCCCTCCCGGCCCATTCCGGATCGTCGGCGAGGAGCTCGCCGTACATCTTCATCGACGATCCACAGCCGGCGGCGTTCACCACGATCTCGGTCACCTGATCGGGGAGCGTTTCGAACGCCGCGATGAGCTGACGCGCAAAGGCGCGCGCATCCTCGTCACGTCCTGCGTGGAGGGCAAGGGCGCCGCAGCATCCCTGGGCCGGCGGCGCAAAGACATCGCAGCCTTCAGCCGCCAGGACCCTTGCCGTTGCCTCGTTCACGCCGCCGAAGAACACACGCTGGACGCATCCGGTCACCAGGCCGACGCTCAGCCGCCTGGTGCCGCGCGCGGGTGTCAATCCGGCGACCTCCGCGCGTCCCGACGGCGCATCCGGCGCGAGTGCCAGCAGGTTGCGGAGCCGCAGGGGCAGGAGCGCGGTAAGCCGCGGGAAGCGGCGGATGAAGTGGGCGGCGGCGAGCGGTAGCGCCAGGATCCGAAGCCGAGCGGGATAGGGCAGGACAGCAAACAGCGCGGCACGGAACAGCCGATCCGATGCCGGCCGTTCGTGATGGTGTTCGATTGCCGCGCGGGTGTGCTCGACGAGCGGCGCGTATCGCACGCCTGACGGACATGCCGTTTCGCAGGCCATGCAGCCAAGGCAGGTGTCGAAGTGGCCGGCGAACGTCTCGCCGATGCCGACGCGCCCCTCGACGCCGGCGCGCATCAGGTAGATGCGTCCTCTCGGAGAAGCCATTTCCTGCCCGAGCAGCAGGTAGCTCGGGCAGGTGGCCAGGCAAAAGCCGCAGTGGACGCACTTGTCCATCAGCGGCTCGAGAGGCGCCAGCGTGGCGAACTCCGTGTTCATAGGCCGCCGGGTCCGCCTCCAGGGTTGAGGATGTTGTTCGGGTCGAACCGTGCCTTGACGGCCCCCATCAGCGAGCGGCTGCCGGGGACCTCGCCCCAGACGTCGAGACGACCCTCGAGCGCGGGTGAGGCCTTGACGACGACGGCGGAGCCGCCGCGCCGCCGGGCGCGCAGTCGCAGCTGGTCGAGCCACTCGGGCGCCTTGGCGACGCCGTCCGCGCGCAGGTAGAGAACACCAAGCGCGGCTCGCCCGGCAGCGAGGGTCGCACCCCCCTGATCCAGCAACTCACCGACCTCTGTCGGAAGAACGCTGACCTTGACCAGCACACCGTCGATCGCGCCGCCCCAGACCGTCCGTTCGTAACCGCTCCACAACGAGCGTTCCTCGTCGTCGGCCATCACCCTGGCGTCGGCGCCCTGAGCGAGGCAGAGCGAAGCCGCCGTGTCCGCCTGCGCGTCGGCGGCGCGTGCCGTCGACTCGAAGCGGATGAGGAGACGGTGTGGCGGCGATTCGACTTCGATGGCCGAAGGAGCGGTCGGCGACGCGGACACGGCGAGGGCCAGATCGGCGCACGCGCGCGCGTTCCGGGCCGTCGCGACGACCGTGCGCGAGACCGGCGCAAGCGGGGCCAGCTTGAACGTGGCGCTCGCGATGACGCGCGAGCGAACCGCGCGACCCGCAGAGCATCCGCGCGAGATCGTAGCCGGCGACGTTCTTCACGACCTTGCCGCCGGCCCGGGCCACCGTGCCGTCGGCGCGGACCATTTCGACGCCGATGATCAAATCGCGCGGCGCGCCGTGCTTGTGGCGCCGCGGGCCGCTGTCGTTGGCCGCGACGATGCCGCCGATGGTTGCCCGGTCCGCGGCCGGCGGATCGAGCGGCAGCCATTGGCCCGATCGGGCCAGCGCCGCATTCACCGCCGCGAGCGTCATGCCGGCGCCGACCGTCGCCGTCAAATCACCCGCGCAGTGATCGAGCCGGGGCGCGAGCCCGGTCGTCGACAGGATGGCCGCGCTCTCAGCCGCGCCAGCCCACCATCCCGATTTCGTCCCGCCGCCGCGCGGATAAAGGCGAGTCCCGTCCCGATTGGCCTCCGCCAGAAAGGCAGCAAGGGAAGCGACATCCGGCGGGGTTAACGCGCCGCTCAAAACCGCTCCGCAAGGCCCGCCCGCTCGACCGGATGCTGACGGTAGGGCCCTGGCACCTCGCCGCACAGCCGCGGCGTGGGAAAGACCTTGCCCGGGTTGCACAGGCCTGCCGGATCGAACGCGCAGCGCACGAGCTGCATCGTCTCGAGATCGTCGGGCCCGAACATCTGCGGCATGTAGGCTTTCTTGTCCGCGCCCACGCCATGCTCGCCGGTGATCGCGCCGCCCGCCTCGATGCAGTAGCTCAGGATCTCGGACGCCACCCGCTCGGCGTGCTCGGCCTGGCCGGGGATCGATTCGTCGTAGCAGATGAGCGGGTGCAGGTTGCCGTCGCCGGCGTGGAAGACGTTGCCGATGCGCAGCCCGGACCGAGCCTCCAGCGTCGCGGATGCGGCGCAGCACCTCTGGCAACCGCGTCCGCGGCACGACGCCGTCCTGCACGTAGTAGTTCGGCGAGACCCGCCCCATCGCGGCGAAGGCGGCCTTTCGCCCCTTCCAGATGCGCTCCCTCGCGGCCGCGTCGCGCGCGATTTCGACCGTGACCGCACCGGCGCGCCGGCAGATCGCTTCGACCATCGCGAACTGCTCGTCGACTTCGACCTTCGGGCCGTCGAGCTCGACGATCAGCACCGCGTCGGTCTTCGGAAATCCCGGGTGCACGGCGGCCTCGGCTGCATCGATGGTGAGGCGATCCATCATCTCGACGGCGGCGGGCACGATGCCGCCGCCGATGATCGCGGACACCGCTTCGCCGGCCTCGTCGATGGAGTGAAAACCGGCCAATAGCGTCAGCACCGCTTCGGGACGGCGCAGCAGGCGGAGCGTCGCCTTCGTCACGACGGCGAGCGTCCCTTCGGATCCGACGAGCGCCGCCAGCAGATCGAACCCCGGCGGATCCAGCGTCGGCCCTCCGAACGCGACGAGCTCGCCGTCGGGCAGCACCGCCTCGACGCCGAGCACGTGATGGACCGTGAAGCCGTACTTGAGGCAGTGCGCACCGCCGGAGTTTTCGGCAATGTTGCCGCCGATCGAGCAGACGACCTGACTCGAGGGGTCGGGCGCGTAGTAGCAGCCGGCCGCCGCGACGCGTTTCGTGATCTCCAGGTTCGTCACGCCGGGTTCGACGGTGACCCTGCAGGTTCGGCATATCGATGTCGAGCACGCGATTCAAGCGCGAGAGCCCGATCAGCACGCCGTCGGGATGCGGCAGCGCCCCTCCCGAGAGTCCGGTGCCATGGCCGCGAGCCACGAACGGCACGTGCGATCTGGTGACAGAGCCTGACGACCGCCTGCACCTCCGCGGCGCTCGCCGGAAGCACGACTGCCCCGGGAACCGCGCGCAGGTGGGCGAGCGCGTCCGACTCGTAGGTGAGGAGGTCGGTCGGATCGCTCAACAGTCCGCCGGGCCCGACGGCACGCGCGAGCTCGCGTCGGAGGGTGGCGTCGATCATCGAATGATCCTGAGCCCGGTCGGGACTGGCGGCGGATTGGACGGGTTGAGGAGGCGCAGCACCGTCCCGGCAGAATAGTTCAGCACGAACAGCTCGCCCCGGCGAATCGACGCCGAAGCTGCTGATGTTGCCCAGCACGCCACCGCCGCCGAGTTCAGCCGTATGCTCGATCAGGCCGGAGGCCGTCGCCTCGCCGCTGCCGGCGATCGAGAGTGCGAAGGACCAGACGCGGCCCGCGACATAGTCAGCGAAAAAATAGCGTCCGACATAAGACGGACCGAGGGCTGTGCCGCGATACACGAACCCGCCGGTGACGGACTGTCCGAGGGTCCGCGGATACTCGTAGATCGGATCGGTCAGCGGTCCGAATGCCGGCGGCAGGTTCGGCGTGACGTTGTTCGTGGGCCCCTTCGCGATTGCGCCAGCCGTAGTTGCGTCCGCCGCGGCCGCGTGGCTCGTAGTCGATTTCCTCGAACGCGCTCTGTCCGACGTCGCCGATGACGAGCGCACCGGTTCCTCCGCGCGCGACATCGTCGAACGAGTACCGCCATGGATTCCGCAGGCCGAAGGCCCAGATCTCCGGCAGCGCTCCGGGCGGGCCGCCCTGGCAGGAACGGGTTGTCCGGCGGTACGACGTATCCGAACGGATAGTCGTCGGGCACGTTGACGTTGATGCGCAGCATCTTGCCGAGCAGCTCGGCCGGATTCTGCGCGCGATGCTGCGGGTCGTTTCCTGAGCCGCCGTCGCCGAGGCCGATGTACAGGAAGCCGTCGGGGCCGAACGCCAGGTTCCCGCCGTTGTGGTTGGCGAACGGCTGGAAGATGAACCGCGTGCCGCCGAACTGCAGATCGAAGCGCGACGCAGGGTCTGCGACGAGCGGATCGGCGGACCGCTTGAAGCGCGCGATGACCGTGTGGCCCGCCGGGTTCGTGAAGTTGACGAAGAACCGGCCGCTCGACGCGTAGTCCGGTGCGAACGCAAGGCCGAGCAGCCCGCGCTCACCGCCGGCACTGATCGGCCGATCGCAGATCGAGGAAGTCGGTTGGCAGCACCTGGCCTGACACGACGGTGCGAATCCGGCCGCTCTGCTCGACGACGAATTGCACGGCGGCATTCGTCGGGTCTTGCACGATCGCCACAGGTGTCGAAAATCCGGTCGCGTACACGACGGCGCGCAGCCCGGACTGGCTCTGCGCCGGGTACGCCGCGAGCAGCCACAGGATAGCCGCCAGACAGGCGGATCTCCTCATGACCGGGATAGTACCACCGAGGCTGGGGCTGGAGGCTAGGGGCTGGAGGCTCGGATAGCCCCAGCCAGACCGAGTCCCCAGCCTCGACAGATCCGCCCGTCAGCGGTTCAGCCGCAGGTCTTGCGTCCGCGTCGCGCCTTCCGAGAGCGTCAGCCGCGACGCATCCGCGGTCTGCTGCTCGAGGAATGCGGGCACGAACCACTCGCCCGGCTGCTGCGGATCGATCGCCGCCAGGAAGTAGTCGCCGGGTGGCAACCCGCGAATCTGGAACCTGCCGTTCTGATCGGGGCGGGCCGTCGTGATCTGCCGCGCCTGCGGACGCCACAACGCCGAATCGGTGGGGAATGCGAGGATCGTGTACTCCGTCAGCGGCCGGCCTTGCGCGTCGCTGAGCGTGCCGTTCACTTCGGTCTGGCGATCGCTGAACACCAGCGACGCGCCGGTCAGCTTCTGGCCGGTCCGCACGTCAAGCGGTGTATCGATCATCTCGCGTCCGTCGACGACCACTGATTTCAGCGCCCAGCCTCTTGGTGTCTGCGCCCGGATCCACGTCTCGCCGGGCGGGATGCCGGTCAGCGTGAACCGGCCGTCCTTGTCGACCCGCGCGTTGACGGTGGCCCCGAAGGTCGGATCGGCCGACTGCGCGGTGACGCGAACCTGGGTCGGGTCCGGTGGACCAGCCGACGAGCCTTGAAAGGCGATCGTGCCGGCCAGGGTCGCGCCGGGCGTCACGACAACGACGACGCCGCTGAGATCTTCACCGACGACGGTGATCGCCGCCATGCCGTACTGAGGGAACGTGTCGTCGGTGCCACGTGCGCGGATCACGTACCGTCCGGGCGGAACGTTCGCGATCGAGAAGAGGCCGTCCCACCTGATGCGGCCGCCGAAATTCATGCCTTGACCGCGCCGTCCCGGCTGACCCTCGACCGAGAGGTCGACGTTCCCGGCCGTGACCGGCGTGCCATCGGTGTTCGTCACGTGCCCGGTGACCTGGGCGGTGCGCACGAGGAGCACGTTGAAGTTGATGTCGAGGAGCTCGGCGCCGAGGCCGAGGGTGACGGGCGTGGCCTCGAACACCGACGGGACGCCGGGATAGTAAGTGGGTGCGTAGCCGACGTCTGCATCAGCCGCGGGCGGGCCCGGAGGCGCCGGCGGGAGGCCGCGCCCGCCGGCCGCGGGGCCGCCGCGCCCTCCGCGTCCGCCGGGGCAGGGAGCGGAATCGGGCCGCCCCGGTTGAAATTCGGTGCGACCGCGCTGACATAGTACTCGCCGGGATCGAGACCCCAGATGCGATAGATGCCGCGATCGTCGGTCTGCCCTCCACCGGCCGGCACGAGCTCGCGCCCACCCTGCGCGTACTGGAACCGCATCAGCCGGACCGTGATTCCGGGCATCGCTTCCCCGAGCTCGTCGGACACCGTGCCGGACACGACGCTGCCGCGCGGCATCCGAAACTCGATGCCCTTGATGTGTTGACCGGCGTCGAGCTGCAATGGAGTCCCCGGCTGAAGCGGGCGCCGCTGCCCGTAGGCGAGGCTGACGTAGCCTGATTTCTGGACGCGAACGTTGTAGCGGCCCGCGGGGAGGCCGGTGAAGTCGAAGACGCCGGCTTCATCCGTCTGCCCGCTCCGGCCGCCGGCGTCGGAAATCAGCCGCACGATGACCAGCTTCATCGGCCGTCCCGAAACGGCATCCAGCACGCGGCCGGTGATGCGAGCGGTTGATGCGGGTGGGTCGGTCTGGCTGCGAGCAGGCGTATCGCGGGCGGGCTGCTGGGCGGCCGGCTCGAGCCAGCCGAGGGCCGCAACCATCACCGCTGCCAACCGTCAAAGTCCGCCGGCGCATGTCACCTATTAGACAGGAAATCAGGGCAAAACGTTGGGCGCGCCGAAGGTGAGCACCACCCATTCGTCTTCGCGGCTCTCCCAGAGGATCTCGGCCGGATGGAAAGCCGCCAGCACCTGATCGCGTTCTTCGGCCAGTAGTCCGCTGACGATCAGCCGCCCGCCGGGACGGACGGCACCGAGCATTCGACGCGCCTCGCGGGCCAGCAGGGCGCCGGTGAGATTGGCAATGACGATGTCGGCAGCGGTCGTAGTGTCGGCCTCTAGGCCGGCCTGCATATCGCAAGGTCCGCCACGTCAACGCCACACCGGCGACATCCGGATTCAGCGCCAGGTTCCCGCGCGCGGCGTGAATCGCGTCGGGATCATGGTCGATCCCGACGGCCCGCGCCGCACCGAGGCGCGCCGCCGCGATGGCCAGGATCCCCGATCCAGTGCCGATGTCGAGCACCGATCGGCCTGCCAGTTCTTCCCGCTGCAGCGCGAGCAGGCACAACCGCGTCGTCGCATGGTGACCCGTGCCGAAGCCCATCGAGGGTTGGATGATGATCGAACGGGGCTCGAGGCTCGGGACTCGGGCTCGGACGGAGAAGACGGAGGTCACGGAGAGACGGGTAGACCGTCAATCGGCCGACGGTGATTGGTTGAAGATTCTCCTGTGACCGTCGCGCCCAGTCTTCGTCGTCGACCTCGCGCGCAGCGATCGCGGCGCCAGGAAATGCGGCCGCAATGGCCTGCTGTGCCGCATCGCGCGCGCCGGCGATCGCGAAAGAAAATCGTGATGGAATCGCCGCTCTGTTCGGCCGCTGTAGGGGAGTGGTCGTCGGCCGCCGCGAGAACGAGCTCACCGTCAGCGCCGGTCACCGACAACGCGGGGTACCGGCCACTAACCGAACATATCCTTCACGCGATCGAATAGGTTCCGATCATCTTGTTCCTCGCCCGGCGCTCGAGGCTCGAACTGTTCCTTCGGCAGGGCCTTCGCGAGCTGTTCGAGCAGGTGACGCTGTTCCTTGTTCAGCTTCTTTGGTGTCTGCACCTGCACGGTGACGAGAAGGTCGCCGCGGCCGCGGCCATTCACGTCGGGCATGCCCTTGCCCCTGAGCCGGAGCGTCGTCCCGGTCTGCGTGCCGTCGGGGACTTTCGTCCGCTCCGGGCCATCGAGCGTCGGCACGATGATCTCGCCGCCGAGCGCGAGCGTCGTGAAGTTCACCGGCACTTCGCAGAACAAATGATTCCCCTCGCGGCGGAAGAACTCGTGTTCCTGGACGTGGATGACGACGTAGAGATGACCGGGAGGGCCGCCGCCGGCGCCGCGCTTCGCCCTCGTTCTGCAACCGAAGCTGCTGGCCGTTGGAGATGCCCGGGGGGATCTTCACCTTGATCTTGCGTTCCTGCGTGACGCGGCCGGCGCCCTGACAGGCCTGGCACGGCTTCGCGATCGTACGGCCGGTGCCCCGGCACTGCGGACAGGTCACGGCGATGGTGAAGAAGCCTTGCTGGCGCCGCACCTGGCCCTGCCCGCGGCACATCGAGCAGGTGGTTGGCGAGGAGCCGGCTGCGGCACCCGATCCCTTGCAGGTTTCACAGGTTTCCTGCCGAGGGATCTGAATCGTGGGCTCGGCGCCGGTCGCGGACTCGACGAAGGAGATCTCCAGGTCGTACCGCAGGTCAGCGCCGCGCTGCGGTCCGCCGCGCCGGCGCCCGCCGCCGAACAGGTCGCCGAAGCCGAACATGTTGCCGAGGATGTCGGCGAAGTCGCCGAACGTCTCGCGGATCGAAACCGGCGCCTGCGCCGGCCGCGGCACTCACGCCGGCGTGACCGAAGCGGTCGTACGCGGCGCGCTTGCCGGCGTCGGCGAGCACCGCGTAGGCCTCTGCCGCCTCCTTGAACTTCTCCTCGGCCTTCTTGTCCCCGGGATTCCGGTCGGGGTGATACTGCATCGCCAGCTTGCGGTAGGCGCTCTTCAGCTCGACCTCGGTCGCCGTTCGAGCCACCCCGAGCACTTCGTAGTAGTCGCGCTTGCTCACGCCTTCGCCACCTTGACCATGGCGGGGCGGAGCAGCCGGTCGCCCAGCATGTATCCGCGCCGCAGCTCGCCGATCACTTCACCCTCGCGGTGTTCCGGACTGGATTCGTGCAGCACGGCCTGGTGCACGTTGGGATCGAAGTCGGCGCCGAGCGCCTCGATTGGCCGGACGCCCTGCTTGCGCAGCATGTCGTGCAGCTTCGCGTGGATCAGCTCGACACCCTTCCGGTATGCGGCGGCCTCCTCGCCAGCTTCGACCTTCAGGGCCAGGTCGAAGTCGTCGACAACCTGCAGCAGCTGCTGGAGCAGGTTGACGACCGTCTGATCGGCCTGTTCGCGGCGTTCGCGCTCGACGCGCTTGCGATAGTTGTCGAACTCCGCCGTCTTGCGCAGGAGCCGATCGTAGAGGTCGTCGCGCTCGTTCTTGAGCGCGGCGAGCTCGGGTGATACCGGGCTCTCGGCAGTGCCTGGCGGGTCGGACGGATCCGTCGCGGCCGGCGCTCCTGCCGGTTCTTCGAGGTCATTTTCAGCCATGTGGGTCCTAGTTGGGATCGCGCAGCACGCGGGACACCGCCTGCGCCGCGCCGTCGACTACCGCTATGGCCCGTGAGTACCGCATGCGGGTCGGGCCGATCACGCCAATCGTTCCAATGCCCGTGCCATCGTCGTACGTCGAGGCGACGAGACTGAACGCGCGAAGGCTGGGATCGGGATGCTCGGCGCCGATGACGACCGTGAGCCCCGGGCCATCGATGTATTCGTTCAGCAGGCGGACCAGACGCTGCTTCTCGTCGATCAATGTCAGCAGGCGCTGCAGCATCGCGAGGTTCAGGCCCTGCGCGTCCACCAGCAGCGAGGCGGCGCCGTCAACGTACAGCTCACGCTCCTCGGGCAGGTTCGTGAAGGTCGACGAGGCGAGCCGAATCGCGCGCGCCATCAGGACGTCGTAGAGCAGCCGCTCCTGGTTCATCCGTTCGAGCACGACCTCGCGCGCCCGATGCAGCGGCAGGCCCGACAGCTCCGAGTTCAGGTAGTTCGCCGCCTGCCGGAGCTCGTCGGAGGTCAGCGTTTCGCCGACGTCGATGACCTTCTGGAGCACATGGCCGCCGCGCGCCACGATCACCACCAGCACGCGGGTCGAGCTCAACGGGATGAACTCGACGCGATCGAAGACCGCCGCCTGGTGTGCCGGCCTGATCGCGAACCCGACGTGACGCGATGCCTGCGAGACCACGTGCGAGACCTGGGAAAGGACCGAGTCCATCAAGCTGCCCGCGCTGTCGCGGCGGAGCCGGGCTTCGACGGCGCTCGCCGTCCGCGCCGATCGTTTCGACTCGAGCAGCAAGTCGACGTAGAAGCGGTATCCCCGGTCGGTCGGGATTCTTCCCGCGGACGTATGCGGCTGCTGCACGAATCCATCGTGCTCGAGCTGCGCGAGGATGCTGCGCACCGTGGCCGACGAGACGCCCAGCCCGGCCGCGCCGGCCAGCGTCGAGGACGGAACGGGCTCGCCCGAGGCGATATATTCGCGCACGAGCGCCGCAAGCACGCGTCTGGGACGGTCCGTTGGTTCCATTAGCACTCTGATGCTGAGACTGCTAACGACATTATACGGTATCCGCCGCGGTCCCGGCGAGCCTCCGGCTGCGCTCGAGGAGGTCGCGCGCGGCCGTGCGAGCCTTGCTCACGATTTCACGCCGGTCCAGGTGCAGCGGCTCGCCCTTGTCCACGAGGACTTCACCATCAACGATCGTCGTCCTGACGTCGGTGCCGCGCGCGGCATACACCAGCGTCGAGCAGGGGTCGTCGCCCGGCACGAGGTGCGGCCGGTCGCGGTCCACCACGATCAGGTCCGCGCGCTTTCCAGGCTCGATCGACCCGATCTCTGCGTCTAGACCGAGGGCTTGTGCGCCGGCGCGTGTGGCCATCCACAGCGCGTCGCGCGCCGGCAGGGCCCCCGGTCCGCTCCGCGCCGCCTGCAGCAGCGCCGCAAGCCGCATCTCCTCGAACATGTCGAGCCGGTTGTTGCACGCCGCGCCGTCGGTGCCGAGCGACACGCTGATGCCGCGGCGCCGCATCTCCGAAACCGGGGCGATTCCCGAGCCGAGCTTCAGGTTGGAGCTGGGGCAGTGAAGCACCTTGACGTCATGATCGGCGAGGAGGGCCATCTCGCGCTCGTCCACCCACACGCAGTGCGCCGCGCAGAGCCGGGGACTCGCCAGGCGGACGTGCGCAAGGTACTCGACGTTGCCCTGGCCGGTGCGGCCGCGCACCACGGCGATCTCGTCGCGCGACTCGGAGGCGTGCGTGTGAACGAGCAGGCCCTGCTCGGCCGAGAGTGACGCGACCGAGCGAAGCAACTCCTCCGAGCACGACACGGCAAAGCGTGGCGCGAGGGCCACGCGCAGCCGTCCGCCCGCCGCACCCATTCCACTGCCGGGCGATCGACAGGCTCTCGTCAAGCGACGCCCGCGTCTCTTCCTGGAGGCGCCGGGGCGCCTCCGGCGCGGCATCCATCATCGCCTTGCCGATCGTCGCGCGCAGGCCGGATGCGGCCACGGTTTCGCACACGACCTCGGTCTCGTGGACCGTCTCCATCGTCAGCACCGCGGTCGTCCCGCTCGTGAGCAGTTCGAGCGCGGCCAGCTGCGCTGCCGCGCGGAGCGATTCCGGGTTGTGCGCCGCTTCCATCGGCCACACGCGCCGGCGGAGCCACTCGAGGAGCGGCAAATCGTCCGCGAATCCGCGAAAGAGCGTCTGACAGAGGTGGATGTGCGTCTGAATCAGTCCCGGCAGCACATACCCGCCGCCGGCGTCGACGACCCGATCGTAACGAGCGCCGGGATCGACACGACCGACCGCTTCAATCCGACCATCCCGGATCGCCACGTCGCCCGACACGATGTCCAAGCGATCGTTCATGGTGAGGATGGTGCCGGCGCGGATGCAGCAGAGAACCTGACATTTAAGATTTCAGATTTAAGATTTAAGATTGGCGATTCTTGAATGGCTTCAACGAGCGCTCGATGAAATTTCTGCGTGCTGCAGATTCCCGCCCGTCAGATTTCGCCTGATTCTGCTGAACGGATGCCGGCACGAGACATGCTCGTCCCTTGAGCATGAATCCAGAAGCAGAAGTACTGAAGAAGCGATCGAAGAAGTTTGCCCTCGACGTTCTGGCCTTTCTCCGGACGCTGCCAACGACCGTTGAATCCCGGAGCATCGGGAATCAGCTTATTCGATCCGCGACCGGCACGGCCGCGAACTACAGGGCCGCGTGTCGGTCGAGATCCGACGACGAGTTCATCGCGCGGATCGGTGTGGCGTTGGAGGAAGCTGACGAGTCCGCTCTTTGGTTGGAGATCATTACCGAGGGCAGGCTGTCGACGGCAAGAGAAGCGTTCCGGCTGTTGGATGAGGCCGATCAGTTGAGTGCGATCTTTGCTCAGTCACGCATCACGTCGCTGGAAGGCAAGAAGCAGCGCAAGGAAGGGCGTAAGGGAACCGGCACACGGGTCTACTTCAAGCGCGTTTGAAGCCGACTCATTTACCGCCAATCTTAAATCTGAAATCTGAAATCTGAAATTTCACTTCACGCACTTTAGCGCCGGCGGTGCTCCATCGCATGGCCAACTCCGACACATCCCGGCTCTTCATCTTGCCGTGCTTCACGGCGATGAGTTCGGACAGGATGCTGACGGCGATCTCCTGCGGGGTGACCGCGCCGATGTCGAGCCCGATCGGGGCGTGGACGTGCTGCAGGAACTCGGGCGGCATCTGGTCGGTGGTCAGCGCGTCGTAGATGCGCGCGACCTTGGCGCGGCTGCCGATCAGGCCGAGGTAGCGCAGATCGCGCGGGGCCAGCGCGCGCAGAGCTTCGAGGTCGTTGGTGTGTCCGCGCGTGACCACGACGACGTAGGCGTGCGGCGGGATCGTCGTGCGCTCCAGCCACGTGGGGATGTCGTCGGCGACGACCTCCGCGGCATACGGAAAGCGCTCCGCGTTGGCGAACTTCTCGCGGTCGTCGATCACATGGATGCGGAAGCCGACCTCGTTGGCGAGCCGCGCCAGGTGAGAGCCCACGTGCCCGGCGCCGACGATGTACAGCTCGGGCGAGGGCTCGATCGGCTCGATGTAGACGTCCATCTGGCCGCCGCAGATGAGGCCGGTCTCCTGTGCGAAGTCGTCGGACAGCTCGTAGTGCACCAGCTGCGGCCGGCGGTTGGTGATCGCCTCGCGCGCCTTCCAGAAGGCGTCGTTCTCGTAGCACCCGCCGCCAATCGTCCCGACCATGCGCCCGTCGCCAAAGACCAGCATCTTGGCGCCGACGCGTTGCGGTGTCGAGCCGGTGGTCGAGACGATTGTGACGAGCGCCGCCGACTCGCCGCGCTCGAGCGCGTCGGCGACGGCGGAGAAGACTTCCTGGTTCATCGTCTAGAGGATTATATCGTGCAGCTTGCCCATCCGCAGCGCGCCGCGTGAAGGTCGGGTTCGTGCGTGCGGGGCCCGGAAGGGCCGAACGTTCGGACTTCGCGAGCGAACCTCGAACGAACCGAACTGCGAACGAGAAGAGTGACTCTGTCAGAACCTGTGCAGGTCGCACGGCCGGACCGGTTCGGTCCCGAGGCGAAACGCCTCGCGGAACGTCCGGGGGCACGCCGGGGTCGCGAGCTTGCCGCTCACCGGGTCGATGTCCACGAAGCTGATCCCGTCCGGCACCTCGAACTCGGCGCTTGCGCGCCCGGCGAGCGCCCTCGTCATGAACTGCGTCCAGATCGGCAGCGCCGCCTGCGAGCCGGAAAGGCCAAGCGGCTGGTTCTCGTCGTACCCGACCCAGACCACCGTCAGCAGCTCGGGCGTGAAGCCCGCGAACCACGCGTCGCGCAGGTCATTGGTGGTGCCGGTCTTGCCCGCCGCATCGAGCGTGAAACCGGCCGACCGCGCGCCGGCGCCGGTGCCTTCGTTGATCACGCTGCGCATCATGTTCAGGACGAGGAACGTCGTGTCGGCGGCCGCGACCCCACGCGGCGCGGCGCGCGGCTTCAGCTTCACCTCGTCGCCGCCGCCGTCGATCCGCTCGATGTGGCGGAGCGGCCGCACGACGCCGAGGTTCGGGAACATGGTGTAGGCGGTGGCGATCTCGAACGGCGTGGCTTCGAACACGCCGAGCGCAATCGACGGATACGCTTTCGGCGGCGTCCCGATCCGCAGCCGTCGCCAGAACTCGGCGACGCGCTCGTAGCCGGCCTGCTCGGCCACCTTGACCGCCGCAATGTTGCGCGAGTGCGCGAGCGCCCGGCGGAACGTGATGACGCCTTCGTACTCGCTTTGGTAGTTCTCGGGCGTCCACACCTGGTCGTCGAACTCCCACGACGTCGGCGAGTCGTCGACCAGTGTCGCGGGCGAAACGCTCGCGTCGCCCATCTGGGCGGCATGCTCGAAGGCCGCGAGATAGACGAACGGCTTGAAGACCGAGCCGGGCTGGCGCTTCGCGGTGATCGCGCGGTTCAGCTGCGACTGGTTGTAGGATCGGCCGCCGACCATCGCGAGAATCTCGCCGGTCTTCGGGTCGACCGCAATCAGCGCCGCTTCCGCTTGTCCCTTCCGCTTGCGCCGCGACAGCGTCTTGTCGAGCGACGTCAGTCCATCGCGAACGGCGTCCTGGGCGACGCGCTGCAGGTGCAGATCCAGGGTGGTGTGCACGTCGACCGCTTTCGTGGTCGTGGTGGTGAGCCCGGGGTAATCGGCGTCGAGCGTCCGCGTCACGTAGTCGACGAAATAGGGCGCCTCGGCTTCGAGGGCGCGCTGCGCGACGCCGAGCGGTTCCTGCATCGCGCGATCGGCCATTTCCTCGTCGGTGAATCCCGCATCCACCATCGCCTGCAGCACGACGTTGCGGCGCTCGCGGCATCGCTCCGCGTTGCTGAATGGCGACAGGGCGCTCGGCGACTGCAGCACGCCGGCCATCGTCGCCGCCTCGGCGAGCGTGACGTTGCTGACGTCCTTGCCGAAGAAGAGCCGCGAGGCTTCGGCCACGCCGACGATCGCGAACGATCCGCGCTGGCCAAGCGGCATGTCGTTCAGGTAGATCTCGAGGATCTCGTCCTTCGACGCGCGCGTGTTCAGCACCAGCGCGAGAAACTGTTCGAGCAGCTTGCGCCTGATCCCCGCCCAGCCTGACTGCTGCCTGGCCAGGCGGAGCGTCCATCCGTCGAACTGCGGCAGGAACACGTTTCGGACGACCTGCTGCGTGATCGTGCTGGCGCCCGAGACGTACGTGCTCCGGCCGATGAGGTTCGTGAAGACGGCGCGGACGATGGCAATCAGATCGACGCCGGGATGGTCGAAGTAGCGGCGGTCCTCGACGGCAAGGACGGCCTGCACCACGCGATCCGGGATCGCGGCGAGCGCCACCGGCCGGCGCTTCTCGCGCTCGCCGCTGATGAGCGACGTCAGCAGCGGGGTGTCGAGGACGAGGCGTTCTGCCGGCTTGTCGGCCACCTCCAGCCGCTGGACGCGATCGGCCCGCGGAGGACGGGACGGTGGCTGCGGCCGACGCGGAGGAGTGCGCGGCGGCGGGGGCGTGGACGGCCGGAACACGACGCGGACCGTCTTGCCGCTCAGCTCGGCGGCTCGCGCGCGGATGAAGATCGACCCGTCCCCGACCGCGAATTCGCCCGGACGCTCCGCGACCGGCCGCTGCGCATAGCCGAGGTCGTTCAGGCGATCGATCAGCTGGAGGTCGGTGAGCGCCTGGCCGCGCCGCAACTCGAGCGGCCGCGCGAACACTCGCGGGAACGTGCGCTGACGCGTGCCGTGCAGGCGATCGTCGAGCAGTTGCGCGAAGCGGACGTAGTAGTAGCCGCTCAGAAAACAGGCGAGGACGAGCGGCACCGACATCGCAAGCGCGGTGAGGCGGACCCATCGCTTCGCCCAGAGCGCCTTCGCCCTGGTTTGCATCCGGTAAGTCGTTCGACGCAGCTGTCTTGTATCCAACCGACCTCTAGTCTTACCCGAGGGGCTTCGCCCCTCGGACTCCCCCACACGCTCTCTCGCGCGCCGCTTCGCATCGGCGCGCTCGCGTTCGCCGTGGCTCGCTCGCGTACTCGCTCGCAACAGATCAACAGATTCATAACCTCTATCGGGGCCACGGCCCGGTCAGATGACGACCATCCAGTGCTTTCCGAGATCGAGCGGAACCTGTTCGTCGAGCCTTTGGACGAGCGCCGGCCCGTACTGGTTGAGGAACGACACGAACCCGACGGCGCGCTCCTGCGGCTCGCCGCCCGGAAAAACCAGCGCCCGCGTCCGCATGAACTGGCGGCGGAGCGTTTCGTCGCGCTTCTTCGCTGCTTGAATCGTCTTGGAGCGCAGCGTCTGGAGATCGTGCTGCATGCGGCCGAGCGTCGACCGCGCCGCGCCCTCGAGGGTCGGATCCAGCGCCGGCATCGCCTCGACGACCCGCGCCATCGTCTGCTCGACGGCCTCGCCGGCCGCGTCGAGCGAGGCGTTCACGCTCGCCGGAATCTGTGACGCCAGCAGCGCATTCAGTGCCGAGTCGTCCTGCGCCTGAAGTGATTCGATCGGCACGTCGTACCTGCTGAGAAACCTGAGTGCGGCAGAGTCAAGCAATGTCGCCGTCGCCCGCGGATACATTATCGGCATCGGGACGCCGAAATGTTCGTAGACCCCCCGCAACTGGCCCAGATAGGCCAGCTCGTTCGGTCCCGCGACGTAACAGATGGTCGGAAAGAGCGTGTCCTGAACGACGGGCCGCAGCAGAACGTTCGGGCTGAACGCCGCCGGTTCAGCCGCGGCCTTGGCGACGAGCGCGGGGCGCTTGAACGACTGGTCCCCCACGACGAAGACGTCGTCCTGTTGCCGGATCGGCCGGCGGCCGCCATCGACGTGGAAGAGAGCGAGGGCGTCGCTCGCGTTGACCTGCGAGTGGTACCCGCGCGCCACCAGATTCTGCTCCAGCGGCGGCAGCCCGCCGTCCCGTTTCGCCCGGGACCGTCAGCTCGCGGGTGAACAGGTCGCAGGCAAGCGGTTTCGCCGCGGCGTCGGATGCGTCGTAGACGACCAGTCCGCGGTCGCCCAGGACGCGCTCCAGCCAGGCGCCGAACGCATCCGCCATGCCCGTGCCCGGGGTGTAGATTGACCGCAAGTCGTTCAGCAGCGGCGCCTTGAATTCGGTCGCCGGCTGCGTCTCGTCCAGCGCGCGAAGCGCTTCGAGGATCGACTCGTCGAGTCGAACGGAGGCGACCGGCGCATGCTCGGCGGGCTTTCGCGGCGGCAGGGTGATGGCCTTCAGATTCAACGACTCGTCGAACACCTGGCAGGCCCGGACCTCGTCCCAATCGTGATCTTCTGCGTCAATCCAGAACACAGCGACGCAGGGCACCCGATGGTCGCGGGTGACGCGGGCGGCAAGCTTGAGCGCGGTGAGCGCCTTGAGCAGCGTGAACGTCGGACCGCCGAAGAGTCCAGCCTGCTGGCCGGTGACGATGGCGACGGTTTGAGCGTCGGCAAGCTTCTGCGCCGCGGCCAGCGCCGCAGGCGGGGCGCCGCGGCGGCGCTGCTGATCGGCAACGATCCTGGCGATCTCCGAGCGGCGCCGGGAGTGGGCCTGCGTCCGAGTGATGGCTTGCGCCCATGCCGCCGGATCTGCCGGATCGCCGGCAAAGAATGGCGAGACGGCGGTGAAATCGTAGGCGTAGTCTGCGGCGAGGCGACGGATCCACGGAAACCGGCGGACGTCGACCGCGAGCGTGGACGGGTCCGTTGAGTTGACCGACACGAGCGAAAGTACTGTCTCAAAGAACGCGCCCCCGCGCAAGCGCGCGCGTGCGTCCGGCTGCGTGCAAGTGCTTGGAACTGCGCGTGTTCAGTGCTACGATTTCGAGGCGTTCGACCCGGTCCCCCGAGGAGATTTCACTGCACACGGAAGCAGGCGGTTCCGCGCCCCCAGACGCGTTCGGTCCGTTCCGCGTTCTCCATCAGATTGGCGCGGGGGCGCTTGGCCCGGTGTTTCGAGCCTACGACCCGGACCAGGACAAGCTCGTCGCCGTCAAGCTCTTCCGCGTCGACCTCCCGCCCGAGCGCGTGCACGAACTGGTCGCGGATTTCGAGCGATTGATCGCGGCCGATCTCACGCATTCCTCGATCGTCGCAGCCGTGGCCACCGGAATCGTGCAGGTGTCTCCCTATCTCGCGCAGGATTTCGTGGCGGCCGACTCGCTCGACACCGTGCTGCGCGAGCACGGGCCCGCGCCGGCAGGCGAGGGTTTACGGATCGTCACGCAGATTGCCGGAGGGCTCGATTACGCGGCCGTCGTGGGCATCGTTCATGGCGCCCTTCACCCACGCGACGTCCTGATCTCGCCAGACGACGTGCGGCTCACCGGCATTGGCGTGGCCCGGGCGCTCGAACACGTTGGGGTGCAGGTGCCGGTGCGTCGCCCGTACGCCGCGCCCGAACGCGTCGTGGGCGGTGCGTGGGATCGCCGTGCCGATGTGTTCACCCTTGCCGCGCTTGCGCACGAGTTGCTCTGGGGGCGGCGCCTCACGGCGATCGGCGCCGAGGCTGCCGCCGGGCTCGACGAGCTGCCTGGCGCGCCCCTGAACCGGCTGCGCGACGCGTTTGCACGCGCCCTGGCCGAAAATCCAGCGCAGCGCTTTCCAACGGCTCTCGAATTCGCCGACGCGTTGAAGAATTGCTTTACTGATCGCCAGGAGACCCGGCCATTTCCCGCACGACAGGCCACCGACTATCCGGGACTGCCGATTAACGACGTTCTCGCGAAGTCGAGCAGCGCCCCGATGCCGGCAGCCGCTCCGCTTCTGCCACTCGTCCCAGAGGAGACGGTGCCCGAGAAGGCGCCCGAACAGAAGATCGCCGCGCAAGTGGTCGCCGAGCCAAAGGTCAAAGAAGCGATTGTCGAAGAACCAAGAGTCGAAGAACCGAAGGTCGAGGAGCCAAGGATCGGGGCCCCGCACGCCGCGAAACAGGACGACTACATCGACCAGAAAGTCGCCGAGCAGAAAGTCGCGCCCATCGAGGACTTGACGCTCCGAGGCTCGGAACCGAGTTTGTCACGCGACGAAGAACCAGCGCGAAGCGACGCCGAGCCTCCCGCGCGCGTCGACCCCCCAGTCAGGGTCGACCGGGTCGAGCATCCAATCAACCTGGTCCCTCCCGAGTCACTCAGCCCGGCGCGCTCAGCCGTCTGGCCGCTCTCCCTGGCGCTGCTGGTGGGCCTCGCGCTTGGGTTTGCCGGCGGCTACTGGCTGGGGCAGTCGGATCAGCGGCGGGAGCAAATGTCGGCATCGGCCGGCCGGCCGACGATGGCAGAGACCGAGGTTCCACTCAAGACCGAGCCCGCGCCGCCGGCGGCCGCGCCGCCTCCCGTCACGATGCCGCCCTCGACTGCGCCGCCTGCCGCAGAGCCGCTCGCGACCGTGCCGCCCGTAACCACGCGGCCGGAAGCTGCGCCGCCCGCGGCCAAACCGCCGTCGCCCGCGCCGCCCGCGACCAAACCGCCGCCGCCTGCGCGTCCCGCCGCGCCGCCTCCTGTTGCCGAGGCGTCGAAGGCGGCCGAAACCGCGGCCCAAACGGGACGGATTACGGTGCGAACCACGCCGGCCGGTGCACTGGTCACGATCGATGGCAAGGACGTCGGCAAGAGCCCGCTGACGATTCCGAACCTGGCGCGCGGCACGCACACGGTGCGCGTGATCCGCGACGGCTATTCGACGGTCGAACGCCGCGTGGTCATCACGCCCTCGCAGCCGGCGTCGACGCTGACGCTCACTCTCGCGCGGACGACCGCGCCACCCGCGGCGCGCCCGCCGGCCCCCTCGGAAACGGGGTCGCCGCTGACCGCTTCGCTGACGATCGAGTCGCGGCCGAGCGGCGCGACGGTGATGGTCGATGGCAAGCGCGTCGGCACGACGCCGCTGGCGATTCCCGGCCTCTCGGTCGGTGCGCATGCGGTGCGGATGGAGATGGCAGGTTACAAGCCGTGGAGCGCATCGGTCGCGCGTCGTGGCGGGGGAGAAGAACCGCGTGGCGGCGTCGCTGGAGCAGTAGTGCAGCGTGGGGCCCGCGCTAGTAAAAAAAATGGAAGCAATTCTCGCTCTCGAAGACGGAACCACGTTTCGCGGCATCTCGGCCGGCGCCGAAGGCGAGGCGGGCGGCGAGGTCGTGTTCAACACGAGCCTCACCGGCTACCAGGAGATCCTCACCGACCCGTCGTACGCCGGTCAGATCGTCACGATGACGTGCGCCGAGATCGGCAACTACGGCGTGTCGCCGGACGACGTGGAATCACGCAAGCCGCAGGTGGCCGGGTTCGTCATTCGCGACGAGTCGCCGGTCGCGAGCAACTGGCGGGCCGAGTCGACGCTCCGCGACTACCTCGTCGCGAACGGCATCGTGGCGATCTCAGACATCGACACGCGCGCGCTGACGCGGCAGCTTCGCTCGGCCGGTGTGATGCGCGGCGTGATTGCCACGGGCGCCGCACTCGACCCGCGTGCGCTGGTCGAACGCGCCAATGCGATTCCGAAAATGGAAGGGTCGGACCTCGTCCAGCAAGTCACCTCCGACCGGGCGTTCGACTGGCCGGTCGAGGATCCCGACGAGTTCGGCATCGTGCCCGAGCGCCGCCCGAAGCGGCGGCTCAAGGTCGCGGCCTACGACTTCGGCATGAAGTGGAACATCATGCGGCGCCTGAGCGCTCATGGCTGCGACGTGCGCGTGTACCCAGCGGCCACGCCTGCCAGCGAAGTCCTGGCGACCAGCCCCGATGGAGTGTTCCTGAGCAACGGCCCGGGCGATCCGGCGGTGCTGACGTACGCCATCGACAGCGCCAAGGCGCTGGTCAATGCCGACGTGCCGGTGTTCGGCATCTGCCTCGGCCATCAGGTCCTCGGCCTGGCGATGGGCGGCAAGACCTTCAAACTGAAGTTCGGACACCGCGGCGCGAATCACCCGGTGAAGAAGCTCGACACGGGAAAGATCGAGATCACGTCGCAGAACCACGGCTTCGCCGTCGACCCGGGCTCGCTGCCTGCCGACGTCGAGGTGACCCACAAGAACCTGTACGACGGCACGGTGGAGGGCCTGAAGCACCGCACCCGCCCGGTCTTCTGCGTGCAGTACCATCCCGAAGCGTCGCCCGGTCCGCACGATGCGGACTACTTGTTCGATGACTTTATTCGTCTGATAGAGGAGAAGAGAAGCTAGGCCGGGGTCTCGGAGACTCGGAGGCTAGCGGCTGGTGCCGCGCCAGTCCGCAGCTCAGTCCCGAGTCCCGAGGCTCCAGCCTCCAGCGAGATGCCCCGTCGCACCGACTTGAAACGCATCCTGATCATCGGCTCCGGCCCGATCGTCATCGGCCAGGCGTGCGAGTTCGACTACTCGGGCTCGCAGGCCTGCAAGGCGCTGCGCGCCGAGGGGCTCGAGGTGGTCCTCGTCAACAGCAACCCGGCGACGATCATGACCGACCCCGAGCTGGCCGACCGCACCTACGTCGAGCCGCTCACCACGGACTTCCTCGAGGCGATCATCGCGCGCGAGCGGCCCGACGCGATCCTGCCGACCGTCGGCGGGCAGACCGCGCTCAACCTGGCCGTCGATCTGGCCAACGCCGGCATCCTCGCGAAGTACGACGTCAAGCTGATCGGCGCGTCCGATCGAGGCGATCAAGATCGCCGAAGACCGGCAGCTGTTCAAGGATGCCATGCGCGGCATCGGCCTCGACGTCCCGCAGAGCGGCCTGGCGCGCACCCTGCCCGAGGCCGTCGATCTGGCGCGCACCCTCGGGTTCCCGCTCGTCATCCGGCCCTCGTTCACGCTCGGCGGCGTCGGCGGCGGCATCGCCTACAACATCGAGGAATTCCGCGATCTCGCCGAGCGCGGCCTGGACCTGAGCCCGGTGCACGAAGTGCTGATCGAGGAATCGGTCATCGGCTGGAAGGAATTCGAGCTCGAGGTGATGCGCGACGTCGCCGATAACTTCGTCGTCATCTGCTCGATCGAGAACATCGACCCGATGGGCGTTCACACCGGCGACAGCATCACGGTGGCGCCGATCCTCACGCTCAGCGACAAGGAATACCAGCGGATGCGCGACGCCGCCCGGCGCATCATCCGCACCGTCGGCGTCGAGACCGGCGGGTCCAACATTCAATTCGCGGTGAACCCGGCCGACGGCCGCATGGTCGTCATCGAGATGAACCCGCGCGTGTCGCGCTCGTCGGCGCTCGCCTCGAAGGCGACGGGGTTTCCGATCGCCAAGATCGCCGCGAAGCTCGCGCTCGGGTATCACCTCGACGAGATCCCCAACGACATCACGCGCGTCACGCCCGCCTCCTTCGAGCCGACCATCGACTACGTCGTCGTCAAGATCCCGCGCTGGAACTTCGAGAAGTTTCCGCAAGCCGACCGGACCCTGACGACGCAGATGAAGTCGGTGGGGGAGGCGATGGCGATCGGGCGGACGTTCAAGGAAGCGTTCCTGAAGGGCGTCCGGTCGCTCGAGCTCGGCCGCAGCGGACTGCTGTTCGCGCCGTCCGCGCTCGATGAGGAAGACGATGCGGCCTTGAGGAAGCGGCTGGTGGTACCGTCCGACCGGCGGCTGTGGGATCTGTTCCGCGCGCTCAATCGTGGATGGAGCGTCGAGCAGATTCACGAGGCGACGAAGATCGATCCGTGGTTCCTCCGGCAGTTCGCGGAGATCCGGGACATGCGCCGCGAGGTCGCAGAAACCGGAATCGATGGTGTCGGCCAGGCCGGGCTGCGCCGGCTGAAGCGGGCCGGTTTCGGCGACGCGGAGCTCGCGCTGGCGACCGGCGCTTCGGAGACGCAGGTCCGGACCGCGAGGCTCGGCCACTCGCTCGAGCCGGTCTACAAGCGCGTGGACACCTGCGCGGCGGAGTTCGAGTCGTACACGCCCTATCTGTACAGCTCGTACGAGCCGAGCTGCGAGGCGAATCCTAACGGCCGCAACAAGGTCGTGATCCTCGGCAGCGGACCGAACCGGATCGGCCAGGGCATCGAGTTCGACTACTGCTGCTGCCACGCCGCCTTCGCCCTTCGAGAGGAAGGCCTCGAGACGGTCATGGTGAATTGCAACCCGGAGACGGTGTCGACCGACTACGACACCGCCGATCGGTTGTACTTCGAGCCGCTGACGTTCGAGGACGTCATGGGCATCATCAAGACGGAAGCGTCGGCAGGCGGCACGGTCTCGTGCCTCGTCCAGTTCGGCGGACAGACGCCGCTGAAGCTGGCCCTGGCGCTCCAGCATGCCGGCGTCCCGATCCTGGGCACGTCGCCCGACTCGATCGATCTCGCGGAAGACCGGAAACGCTTTTCGGCGCTGCTCTCGGAGCTGGCGATCACGCAACCCGCAAGCGGCACCGCCACATCGCGCCAGGAAGCCAGGGATGCGGCTGCGACGATCGGATTCCCGATCGTGGTGCGGCCGTCGTACGTCCTGGGCGGGCGCGGGATGGCGATCGTCTACGACGTCGGCATGCTCGACCGGTACATGACGCAGGCGGTCGACGCGTCGCCCGAGCACCCGGTGCTCATCGACAAGTTCCTCGAGGACGCGTTCGAGTTCGACGTCGATGCCATCGCCGACGCCACGGGCGCCGTGGTGATCGGCGGCATCATGGAGCACATCGAAGAGGCGGGCATCCACTCCGGCGACAGCTCGTGCGTGGTGCCGCCATTCATCTGCCCGGAGCGGCACCTCAACACGATCCGCGACTACACGCGGCGGATCGCGCGCGCGCTCAAGGTCATCGGCCTGATGAACGTGCAGTACGCGATCAAGGACAACGTCGTCTACGTGCTCGAGGTCAACCCGCGCGCGTCGCGCACCGTGCCGTACCTCTCGAAAGCCGCCGGCGTGTCGCTCGCCAAGGTGGCCGCGAAAGTGATGGCCGGCCGCACGCTGGCTGAGCTCGGGCTGACCAAGGATGTCGAGGTCGCGGGCGTCTTCGTGAAGAGCCCGGTCTTCCCATTCGTCCGCTTCCCGGGCGTCGACACGATTCTCGGGCCGGAAATGAAGTCGACGGGCGAAGTCATGGGCGGGTCGACCAGCTTCGGCGTCGCCTTTGCGAAGGCACAGCTGTCGGTGGGGCAGCGGCTGCCGGAGCGCGGCACCGCGTTCGTCAGCGTCAACAACGACGACAAGCCGAACCTGATCCCGATTGCCCGCGACCTGGCGGAGCTCGGCTTCCGCCTGATCGCGACGCGCGGGACCGCCGCGTATCTTCGTGCCTACGGCCTCGACGTCGAGGTCGTGTTCAAGGTGAACGAGGGCCGGCCGAACATCGCCGACGAGATCGTCAACCGCAAGGTCGACCTCGTCATCAACACGCCGCTCGGACGCGAATCGTTCTTCGACGACCGGGCCGTCCGCCGCGCCGCGATGATGCACGAGGTGCCGTGCATCACCACACTGACGGGCGCGGCCGCAGCCGTCAGCGCCATCCGCGCGATGCGCGAGCACGGCGTCGGCGTCCGCGCGCTCCAGGACTACCATGCTGGTATTGCAGCTGGTGGGGCGTGAGGGACTGTCAGAAACTGCAATCTGCCTCTGAGACAAGGACGCAGAGGAAGCAAAGGACGCAGAGAGCGCAGAGGCACTAAGCACAGAGGCTGCAGCCTCTTAGCGCTCTGCGCTCTGCGCTCTCTGCGTCCTCTGCTCCCTTTGCGTCCTCGTTCCTGGCGATCCCATTGCAGCGGCGGCCCGGCATGCGGCACGTGGCCGCGATTCCAGCCATCGGCCTGCTTGCCGGATCCGCGGCCGGACTTCTCTTTCCACAGAGTTCAATCGTTGCCGGCGTGGCGCTGGCGATTGGCGCGATCGCGGCCGCGTGGGCCTTCCGAGCGAATCGGTCTGCCGTCCTGGCGGCGGCAGTCGCGGTCGGCTTCGCGGGCGGCGGGGCGCTCCTGTCTGTCGATGCCTGGCGTGAAGCCTGGCGGCCGCCGCTGAGGATCGCGTTCGAGGAGATCGCGGAGGATCAGGACGGGACGGCGTTCGCGATCGTCACTGGCGTCCTTCGGTCCGACGCCGTGCAGAGACCGTCCGGTGTCTCGTTGAGCCTGGACGTCGATGTCGGTACGTAGGCCGGACCTTTCAGGTCCGGCGGAGCGGCCGAGGCCGCCCTAAGAGAGGCCGGCCCTATCCGGCATGACGCGGCGGCCTGCTGCTCACAGTCGCGGGCGAGCTCGCGCGCGATCGGATTGACGACTGGCGCGCCGGCCGCACGATCCGCGCGCCCGCACAGCTTCGCCGGCCCTCCCGCTACCTCAATCCCGGCGTGCCCGACGAAGAACGCGCGCTCGCGCGGCGGGGCACGACGCTTGTCGGCAGCGTCAAGAGTGGCGCGCTCGTGGAAGTGGTGCGCACCGGGGAGTGTCACGGCTGAAACCGCCTGGCAGATCCGATCGTTCGCGCGGCGTGCGATTGCGCGATCGGTTGGCCGCTGGTCTCCGCGCTCGGCCGCGATCGTCACGGCCATCGTCATCGGCGATCGCGCCGGGCTGGACGACGAGCTGCAGCGTCGGCTGCAGGAGGCGGGAACCTACCACGTCATTGCGATCTCCGGCGGCAACATCGCGATTCTCGCCGGCCTGACGCTCGCGGCCTTCCGGATTGCCGGCATTCTCGGGCCGGCCGCGATGCTGACCGCTATCGTCAGCCTGGTCGCGTACGCGTACGTGGTAGGCGGCGGCGCTTCGGTCGCCCGCGCAACACTCATGGCGGTCGTCTACTTTGCCGGGCGCGCCATCGATCTTCGCGGTCCTCCCGCGAACACGCTCGCCGATCGCCGCAGGCATCCTCGTCGCCGCGCAGCCACTGGCCATCGCCGATCCGGCGTTCCTGCTCACCTTCGGCGCGACGGCAGCCATCGTCGCGGCCGTTCCCGCGATTCCCGCGAAACCGAGCCGAGCGCGTTCACGCCTGGCATCCGCCGGGCGCCGTCATCCTCATCTCCTCGCTGGCCGCCGAGGCCGCCCTGATTCCGGTGAGCGCGCGGTTCTTCTCGCGCGTCACCTTCGCCGGGCTCGCGCTGAACTTCGTGGCGATTCCGCTCATGGCGGTCGCGCAGATCGCCGGAATGGCCGTCGTCGCCGCGTTTGCGATCTCCGAACTTCCGCCGCTGCGGCCGTCGGATGGCTGGCCCATGCCGGGCGCGCATGGGCTGGTGCGATCGGCGGACCTGGTCGAGTGGTTGCCGGTGCGTGACGTGGCGCGTGGCGCCGCCGCACTGGATCGCTGTCGCCGCCTATTACGCCGGCTCTTGGGTGTCTGGTTCTTCGGCGGGCCTGGATGGCCCGCCCTACACGCCCGTAGGCCGGACCTCTCAGGTCCGGCATCTTCCGGCGTGCCTACGAGGCGCGCCCACTTCGCCGCGGTTTTCGTTGCCATCGCCGCAGCCGCCTGGATCCTGTTCGAGCCGCGACGCCTGGTCACATCGCGCGGGGACGGGTCGCTGCACCTGACCTTCATGGACGTGGGGCAGGGCGACGCCACGCTGGTCCGGTTTCCGCGCGGCACGACGCTGCTCGTCGATGCTGGCGGGCTGTCCGGTGCTTCGTCGTTCGACATCGGCGATCGCGTGGTTGGCGCGGTACTGCGCCACTACGGCATCCGGCGCCTTGACGCCGCGGCGATCACGCACGGCGACGCGGACCACGCCGGCGGCTTGCGCGTCGGTCGTTCGCGACTTCCGGCCGCGCGACGTCTGGGAGGGCATTCCCGTCCCGCGATCGGCGCCGCTCCACGGTCTCCGCCGCGCGGCCGCGGCCAACGGCGCCAGGTGGACGAACGTCCAGGCGAACGATCGGTTCACGATCGACGACGTCGAGGTCATCGTCCGGCACCCCGGCATTGCGGACTGGGAACGGCAGGAAGTCCGCAACGACGATTCGATCGTGCTGGAGCTCCGCTGGCGCGACGTGTCGATCGTGCTGACCGGCGACATCGGACGGGAGATCGGAGCAGAGCATCACGCCGCTCTTCCCGCCCGCCGGCATCCGCGTCATCAAGGTGCCGCACCACGGAAGCCTGACGTCGAGCTCCCGAGCCTTCCTCGACGCGCCTCGCACCCCGCGTCGCCGTCGTCAGCGCCGGACGCAACAACACCTTCGGCCATCCCGCTCCGGACGTTTTGAGGCGCTACCAGGAAATCGGCGCGCAGGTCTTCCGCACGGACAGAGATGGAGCCGTGATGGTCGACACCGACGGCTACTCGGTGCGCGTCCGCTCGTACTTAGGGCGACAGGTCACAGTGCGCTAGACACGGAGGAAGACGCCACGGAGACAGAGGGCACAGAAAAAACACGAACACGGAAACCACGAAAACACGAAAGCGAAGACAGCACGAAAGGAGCAATCACATGATTCACGTCGCTTGAACACCGCTCGATGACGAGCCACTGAGAAGCATGATCCACAGCAACGATCGGGTGCTGCTATCGCAGTGCATCGGAACTGGGCCCCGGGCTACTGGAAAGCATCTACCGGCAGCGCGATCTGTGCATTGAGCTTGCCGCCGCGGGCGTCTCTTTTGAGACCGAACGGCTGGTTCCGGTGACGTACCGAGGCGAAGCTGCTGTGCTATCAGCGTCTCGATCTCGTGGTCGAGCAGCAATGTGCTCATCGAAATCAAGGCCGTCGACCGACTGGCTCCGATTCATCACGCGCAGGTGCTCATGTTACCTGCGCGTCGTCGAGACATTCCGGTTGGCCTTGCTGATGAACTTCAACACCGCCGTCCTCCCCGACGGCATGAAGAGAATCGTTTTGTGATCGTATCTCGTGCTTTCGTGTTTTCGTGGCTGATTGTCGTATTTCGTGCTTTCGTGTTTCGTGGCGGAGCTCTTGGTTTGCCTGCCACTCAGCCTCGAGGTCGTCAAGGCTCATGTTCGCTCATCTCTCGGCCTGATGCGGCGATCCGCTGTTCCATCTGCGTGAAGCGCTCCGTGAACTTGTCGTTCGCCTTCCTGAGCGCGGCCTCCGGTTCGATCCCGAGCTTTCTCGAGAGGTTGGCGATCGCGAAGAGGAGGTCGCCCATTTCTTCCTCCGCGCGCGCCTTGTTCGCGGGTTCGTCGGTGAGGGTCTCGCGCAGTTCCGCGATCTCTTCCTCGATTTTCCCGACCACGTCCGTGGCCGTCGTCCAATCGAAGCCGACGGCGGCGGCGCGGCGGCCGATCTTGTAGGCGCGGTGGAGGGCGGGCAGGCTTCTTGGCAGGCCGCCGAGCGTGGACGGTGTCTCGCCGGATGCGGCCTTTTCCTGCGCCTTCTGCGTATCCCAGCGCGAGAGCGCGGCGGTCGCAGACGGGGCGCGCTCCTTCGACTCGGCGTCGTGGACGCGGCCGTCCTCGCGGAAGACGTGAGGATGGCGCCGCACGAGCTTGTCCGAAACGGCGCGCAACGCGTCGGCCACGGTGAACGCCCCGCATGTCGGAGGCCACCTCGGAGAGGAACACACCCTCGAAAATATGGTCGCCGACTTCCTCGCGCAGCGCCTCGAGATCGCCGCGGTCGATCGCGTCGACGACCTCGTACGCCTCTTCGAGCACGTACTGGCTGAGCGACTGCAGCGTCTGCTCGCGGTCCCACGGGCAGCCGTCGGGCGAGCGCAGCGTGGCCATGATCTCGACGAGGCGGATGAACTCGGCTCCGGCGTTCGACATGTTTGCCCTCGCGGCACGATAGAATGACTGGCGATGTCCGATCAACCAGAGGCCCCGGGCCTGTCGTTCGTCGAGTTCGTCATCGGCCTTGCCACCAACGCCGCGGTCCATTTCGGCGATATCCCCGACCCGTTTTCGGGCGAGCAGAAGTCGGAGCCCAACATTGACGGCGCGACGCAGGTGATCGAGATCCTGTCGCTGCTGGAGTTGAAGACCCGCGGCAATCTCACCACCGAGGAGCGCCAGGTCCTCGAGCAGGTCCTGTTCGAGCTTCGCATGCGCTTCGTCGCGGCGAAGGACGGCGGGAAGCGGATTATCGAGCCGTGAGCGGTGCGCGTAAGCTGGAGACGGACCGGAGCAGCCGTAGCGCCGCGTCACCGCCAAGGCGAACAGATACGCGGGCAGGATATTCCCGGTCGGAAAGCAGCGCTCCTCAGCCGACCATTGCGGGTGACGACATATAACGGTGCTGAGTTTCAGGTCCGTACCAGAGCGTCCAGCGGGAACGTGGCGAACCAGCGCGATGCCATCGAACGGAGGCGTTCCGCCGTGCAGCTTCAGCAGCGCATCGCCTGGAGAAACGCTATGCGGCAGGATATGCGTCCCGTCGTCGACAGGTCTTGTTCCGACGATCGCTCCGAGACAGTGCCCAGAACACCTGCGCCTGCCGCCAGTCCGAAGTCGACGTTGTCGAGTACTTGACATACCAGCGAACGGCAATCTGAACGACCGATTTGATCAGAACGACAAGCACGCTGGCAGCGTCGGCTGTTCCGGGATATACGCCAGTATCGGCGCCGTCGTGCCTGAAGCCTCGCGTTCGGCTCCAAACGCCGTGAGCGATGCCCTGAGCAGGTACCGACCCTCCTCGAGCCCCGTCAATCTGAAGCGTCCGTTCTGATCGGTCTGGACGGCAGGCGCCGCGTTCTTGAAACCGCGATCTCCCTGCATTGCATGGAGCGCGATGACCGTGGCATGTGCCGCCGGCTGACCGCCGAGGTCGAATACGCGGCCGCTGATCACCGCGCTCCGCCGCAGTTCATACACGGGCGACCAGCTCGCGAGGGAGTGTGTCGTACCGTGCATCGGGCGGCCTCGGGCGATCTCGGTAAAGCCGGCCTTGCCCGCGACCATTTGTACCGCGATGTGTCAGAATCGTGGACCAGCCTTTCCCGGATGCTGAACCGAAACGATCGAGCGGGCCGAAGCATGGCCAGTCCGCTCCGACCACCAAAACTGGATTCATTGAGCCTTAGGGTCACGCTTCTCGGCACCGGCACGTCGCACGGCGTGCCGATGATCGGCTGCGAGTGCGCCGTCTGCCGGTCGTCCGATCCGCACGACCGCCGGACCCGGCCGTCGATCCTGCATCGAGGCCGATTCGGCGCGGCGGCGGCGTGCGGTCGGTGCTGGTCGACACGGCCACCGACCTGCGCGAACAGGCGCTGACGCATCGCATATCCCGCGTCGACGCGATCCTCTTCACCCACAGCCACGCCGATCACATCCTCGGCCTCGACGAAGTGCGCCGGTTCAACGTGATCCAGAAGTCGGCCATCCCGTGCTACGCGGACGAGCGGACGCTCGACGATCTGCGGCGGACGTTCTCCTACATCTTCAACCCGCCGGCGCTCGGGGGCGGCGTGCCGCAGATCACGTTGTTCAGGATCGGCGGCCCGTTCGTGCTCGGCCCGCTCGAGATCGTCCCGGTGCCGCTGCTGCATGGCCATCGGCCGATCCTCGGATTCCGCATCGGCGAGTTCGCCTACCTGACCGACTGCAGCCGCATTCCGGACGAGTCGTGGCCGCTGCTCGATGGCGTGCGCACCCTCGTGCTGGACGCCCTGCGCGATCGGCCGCACCCGACCCATTTCAGCGTCGCGGAAGCGCTCGACGTCGTGTCGCGCCTCGGGCCCGAGCGCACCTACTTCACGCACATCTGCCACGACCTGCCGCACGCCGCCACCTGTGCCCGCCTTCCGCCGGGTGGAGTTGGCGTACGATGGGCTGGTACTGATACCGAAGCTGTTCATGAACGACTGCGTCGGAGCGAGCGCGCGAGCGAGCCACGCGAAGGAGCGCGCTAGCGCTCGCGGAGAGCGTGTCGGGAGTCCGGGGCGAAGCCCTCGTACTAGTGGAAGTATTCATTTTCCGGACGATCCGCGCCCGGCCCGCTGGAGCCATCCGGTGCTGGCGCTCGGCAACTTCGACGGCGTGCATCGCGGCCACCGGAAGATCCTGGACCGCGTCCGCCGCGTCGCGGACGAGCGCGGCGCCACGGCCAACCGTGATGACCTTCGATCCGCATCCGCCGCGCGTCGTCAGGCCCGACAAGGCGCCGCCGCTCCTGATGACGACCGCGCAGCGGCTCGAGGCGATCGCGGGGTCGGGCGTCCAGGGCGCGGCGATCGTGCGCTTTACGCACGAGATGTCGCAGTGGGATCCCGAAACGTTCGTCCGCAGCGTGCTGGTGGACTGGATGCGGGTCGGAGAAGTGTGGGTGGGGGCCAACTTCCTGTTCGGGCACGATCGCGCCGGCAACTTCTCGATGCTGCGCGGCGCTGGGCGCGCGCTACGGGTTCAAGGCCGAGAAGATCGATCCGGTCCGCTACAAGGACTTCGTGGTCAGCAGCACCGCGGATCCGGCGCCTGGTGGGCGAGGGGCGTGTCGACGAAGCCGGCGCCCTCCTCGGGCATCAGTACTACGTCGACGGGACGGTGGTGCACGGCGATCATCGCGGCGCGTCGATCGGGTTTCCGACCGCGAATCTCTGCACCGAGAACGAGCTCCTCCCGCCACATGGCGTCTACGCGACGACGACGACGATCGCCGGCGTGGTGAAGCCGTCGGTCACGAACGTCGGCGTCAGGCCGACGGTCGACGCGTCGGATCGGGTCACGGTCGAGACCCACGTCTTCGACTTCGCCGACAATCTTGTACGGCGCCCGGCTGCGAATCGGCTTCGTCCAGCGGCTGCGCGACGAGCGGAGGTTCGAGTCGCTCGACGGGCTCCGCGAGCAGATTGCGGCCGACTGCGATCGGGCGCGCGTGCTCTTCGATCGCCTTTCACTGTAGAATCCGGTCGCGGTGGTCCCTCCCGACTTCTTTTTCGCGCTGGCGGTTTCCGGCAGCGCCTCGCGCGAGATGCTGTTAGAGCTGGTGGCACACGTCCTCGACCAGGCCGGCTGCTCCGGCGACGGTGCGGCGTCGCTCGGCGACGAGCTCCATGCCGCGGTGACGAGCGGCGCCCGCGACCAGCCGGTCGATGTCCGGTTCAGCGCCGAGGCGGGCCGGCTGGAGATCGTCGTATCATCGCAGGCCGGCGCGATCTGGCAGACCTTCCGCGAGATCGCGTAACCACCAGGATTGATGCGCCTTTACAACACCCTGAGTCGCAGCGAAGAGCTCTTCACGCCCGGACCGGCCAACACGGTGCGGATGTACACGTGCGGCCTCACCGTCTACGCGCGCGGCCACATCGGCAATTTCCGCACCTTCGTCTGCCTCGACGTGCTCCGCCGCACGCTGCGCCACCTGCTGGGGTACCAGGTGCGCGGCGTCATGAATTTCACCGACGTCGACGATCGGACGATCGTCGGCGCGGAGAATGCGGGCAAGGACCTCGCCTCGTATACCGACCAGTTCATCGCGATGTTCCACGAGGATGCGCGGGCGCTCGGCCTCGAGCCGGTCGAAGAATCGCCGCGTGCCACCGAGGAGGAGAACATCAAGGCGATGGCCGACCTCGTGCAGGCGCTCGATCACCGCGGTCACACCTATCGCAGCAATGGTTCCGTGTACTTCAAGATTGCCACGCTGCCGGACTACGGCAAGCTGGCGCGGCTCGATCACGAAGGCATGCTCGACGGGGCGCGCGTCGACTCCGACAACTACAACAAGGAGGACGCGCGCGACTTCGTCCTGTGGAAGGCGACGAAGCCTGGCGAGCCGACCTGGGACGTGGTGGATCCGCCCGGCCGGCCCGGCTGGCATCTCGAGTGCTCGGCGATGGCGCTGCGCCTGCTCGGCGAACCGCCCATCGACATCCATGCCGGCGGCATCGATCTCGTCTTTCCGCACCACGAGAACGAGATCGCGCAGAGCGAGGGGGCGACCGGCCGCCCGTTCTCGCGCTTCTGGGTACACGTCGAGTACCTGCTCGTCGACGATCACAAGATGTCGAAGTCGCTCGGCAACACCTACACGGTGCCGGATCTCGCGGCCAAGGGCTACCGGCCGTCGGCGGTGCGCTACCTGCTCCTGTCGGCCCACTATCGCAAGCAGCTCAACTTCACGTGGGCCAGCCTGACGCAGGCGGAGGAATCGCTGCGCCGGATCGTCGATTTCCTGACCCGCGCCGAGGCCGTCACCGCCGAAGGCGCGCACGAGCAGGTGGCCGCGAGGGTGGGGGAAGCGCGAGCGGCGTTCGTCGAGGCGATGCAGAGCGATCTCAACACCGCCGGAGCGCTCGGGGCGATCTTCGAGCTCGTCCGATCGCTCAACTCGGCCATCGACGCCGGCGAACTGGGCCGCGGCGATCTGCCGGTGATTCAGGACGCGTTCGCCCTGTTCGACGCGACGCTCGGCATCATCTCGCTGCGGCGGGGGGAAGAAGACCAGCCGCCGGTCCCGATAGAGGAGATCGAGCGCCTGATCGAGGAGCGCATTGCGGCGCGACGCCGCCGCGATTTCGCCACCGCCGACCGCATTCGCGACGATCTGGCGGCACGCGGCGTGCTCCTGGAGGATTCGCCCTCCGGCACGCGCTGGAAACGCAAGTAGGCCGGACCTTCGTCAGGTCCGCCAACGTAGGCGGACCTCTTAGGTCCGCCGCATGCGACGACGCCATCACGACCGCATCGACGATGCCTGACGCACCTCACATCAAAACCCCGCTGCCGGGCCCGAAAGCGACAGCGCTGATCGCGCGCGACCGCGCGGTGGTGTCGCCCTCGTACACCCGCGGCTATCCGCTCGTCATCGACCACGCGTCGGGCTGCGTCGTGGAGGACGTCGACGGCAATCGCTTTCTCGACTGCGCCGCCGGCATCGCCGTGAACGCGACGGGACATTCGCACCCCGCGGTGGTCAAGGCGATTGCCGACCAGGCGGGCCGGTTCATCCACATGTCGGGGACCGACTTCTACTACGAGCCGCAGGTCAGGCTCGCGGAGGAAATCGCCACGATCGCGCCGTTCGAAGGCGGGGCGCGGTCGTTCTTCGGCAACTCCGGCGCCGAGGCCGATCGAGGCCGCCATCAAGCTGGCGCGCCACGCCACGGGGCGGCCGGGCATCATCGCGTTCCTCGGCGGATTTCATGGCCGCACCCTGGGCGCGCTGGCGCTCACGGCGTCGAAGCCGGTGCAGCGGCGCGGCTTCAACCCGCTCATGCCGGCGGTGTACCACGCGCCGTATCCCAAGACGCTATCGCTGCCCACCGGGCATGACGCCCGATCAATGGGTGTCGTACTGCCTCGATTACATCGATCACGAGCTCTTCGGGCAGCTCGTATCACCCGACGAAGTCGCCGCGATCGTCATCGAGCCGATCCAGGGCGAAGGCGGCTACGTGACCGCGCCTGACGCGTTCCTGCACGGCCTGCGCGAGTTGACCACGGCGGCACGGCATCCTGCTGGTTGCCGACGAAGTGCAGTCGGGGATGGGGCGGACCGGAAAGATGTTCGCGATCGAGCACGCTGGCGTGCAGCCCGACGTGGTGGCGATCGCGAAAGGCATCGCGTCGGGCCTGCCACTGGGTGTCGCCGCGGCGAGATCCGATCTGATGCAGTGGCCCGCGGGCGCGCATGCGAGCACGTTCGGCGGCAACCCGATCGCCTGCGCGGCGGCGCTCGCGACGATCGAGCTCCTCAAGGGCGGGCTGATGGCGAATGCGGCAACGGTTGGCGCGCACCTGAAGGCCGGCCTCGAGGGGCTGATGAACAAGCACACGATCATCGGCGACGTCCGCGGCCGCGGGCTGATGGTCGGCGTCGAGCTGGTGCGGGATCGCACCACGAAGGAGCGCGCGATCAAGGAACGCGACGCGGTGGTGACGGCTGCGTTCGAGCGGGGCCTGCTCGTGCTTGGCGCCGGCAAGAACTCGATCCGCTTCTCGCCGCCGCTTGTGTTGACGAGGGAGCAGGCGGACACTGCCGTCGCGATCTTCGACGAGGCGCTGTCCGCCGTTGTGTAGGGCGACCCTCTTGCCACCGAGCGTCGCGCGCGCTGGCGTGCACGCTTGCTCCATCTGCATGCCGTGCGATGACGCAGGCGCGGCAAAGTCTCGGTAAAATCGGCGAGAATCTCGCCTGCGTGGAGCTGGAGCGGCGCGGGTACGCAATTCTTGCCAGGCGCTACCGCCACGGCGGTGCCGAAATAGACATCGTCGCGCAGGATGGCCCGACGCTGGTGTTCGTCGAAGTCAAGGCGCGCGAGGGGCGGGAATTCGGCGATGGGGCAGAGGCGGTGACGAGGTACAAGAGGCGGCGGATTGTCATGGCGGCCATGGATTACCTGGTGCGCAACAGGATCGGCGAGCGCCCCTGCCGCTTCGACGTCGTCTCGATTCAGCTCGGCGAGGGCGAGCCGCAGATCGAACTGTTTCAGAATGCCTTCGACGCGTCGGGATCGTGATCTCCGTAATCTCCGAACATTGTTCATTGTAAATTCCCCATTGTAAATTTGATGATGGTCCCTCCCATTGCCTGAGCTCCGCAAGGATCCGGTCACCGGCCGCTGGGTGATCATTTCCACCGATCGCCAGAAGCGGCCCTCCGACTTCCAACTCGAGCGCGCCAAGATCATCACCGGCGAGCACTGTCCGTTCTGTCCCGGTCGCGAGGACATGACGCCGCCCGAGGTCCGCGCGTTCCGGCAGAACGGCGGCGCGCCGAACTCGGCGGGCTGGGATCTGCGCGTCGTGCCGAACCGGTTTCCCGCGCTGCAGGTCGAGGGCAATCTCGATCGCGAAGGGGAGGGGCTGTTCGATCGGATGAACGGCATCGGCGCGCACGAGGTGATCATCGAGACGCCGGATCACCACAAGACGCATGGCGACGATGAGCGAGCCGGAGATCGAGCGGGTGTTGTGGGCGTACCGCGAGCGGGTGGCCGACCTGAAGCAGGACCGGCGGTTCCGCTACATCCTGATCTTCAAGAACCATGGCGCACCGGCCGGGGCCACGCTCGAGCATCCGCATTCGCAGCTGATCGCGCTGCCGATCGTGCCGGATTTCGTGCGCGAGGAGATCGAGGGGTCGCGGCGGCACTTCCGCGACAAGGAGCGGTGCGTGTTCTGCGACATCATCCGGCAGGAGGTCAGCGCCGGCCGCCGCGTCATCCACGAGAACGCCGACATCGTCGCGCTGGCGCCGTACGCGCCGCGGTTTCCGTTCGAGACGTGGCTGCTGCCGCGCAGCCACGGCGCGCGGTTCGAAGACGCGTCGCGCCAGCAGTACGAGAGCCTGGCGCGGATGCTGAAGACGGTGCTGATGCGGTTCGACAAGACGCTCGAGTCGCCCGCCTACAACCTGCTCATCCACAGCTCGCCGTTCAGCGAGGAGACGAGCGATTTCTACCACTGGCACGTCGAGCTGATCCCGAAGCTGACGCGCACGGCCGGCTTCGAGTGGGGGACCGGCTTCTACATCAACCCGACGTCGCCGGAGGAAGCGGCGCAGGTGCTCAGAAACGCGCGGGTGTAGTTTGCTCGGGGCTCGGGGCTCGGGGCTCGGCTCGGGCTCGAGGCTCGAGGCTCGAGGTTCGAGGTTCGGCGCTGGGGGCTCGCTGGTTCGCGAGGCTCTGGATCGCAGGTCGCGCCGCGCGGCCTCGAGAGCCTGCCGGCGGGCTTCATTTTCATTCGACCGCCGCCTGCTGTGCGAGGACCGGTGCGGCTCCCACACTAGGGGCGAACACGAACCCGGCGAGAACCGACCGCATCATGAGAGTTGGACACCGCCGCTCGCGATCTGGTCGGCCGCTCACGCCTGATTGCTCGAAAATGCCGGGAGCCGCACGGACGGGCTGTTGCCGCCGTTTGGACCGTGTGGTACTTTAGGGGTTCGGGCGAGCGGGAATAACTCAGTGGTAGAGTGCGACCTTGCCAAGGTCGAAGTCGCGGGTTCGAATCCCGTTTCCCGCTCCAACTTTCGCTCAGAGTTTTTGACGTCGGCGAAAGTTGTCCACCGTAGCACCGGAGGTGCGAAGGTGGACTGCCGCTGATCACCCGAGACCTCGCAACGGGAAGCCAGCTTGCAGCGCCCTTTTGAAGTTCGACGTTTCCTGGCGACCCTCAAAAAGGTCGCCGCAATGCGGCCCTCACGGGCCGCGAGTTGTTTTGGCGGTCGCGAAATCTACTCTGGCGGGTCCTGGCCGTGAACAGCCCCACCGGGTGCTCGGCGACAAGCCCTGATCACGGGAGACGCCTCCGCGCCCGGCGGGGCGGCCCCGTTCACGGCCACCCGCGAGCGTTGATTTCGCTCCGTGTCAGCTCTCCCGGATCGGCGCCGTCGCCAAGTGGTAAGGCAGAGGTCTGCAAAACCTCCACCCCCGGTTCAAATCCGGGCGGCGCCTCCAAATTCCCGAACAAAAGCGCGGATCCCGTTTCGCCGTCGCGGCGAACGTGTCCACGGAGTCCGCTCGCTTGACCTTATCTCGGGTCCAGTTGTGGGATTTTCGAGACCTGCTCCGCCAGATTGCCGCCGCCAGCAATTCTTAGTACTTCAATCCGGTCGCCGCGTTCAGTCCGTCGATGTTCACGCCGACGTCCGTCCCATCGGTTGCAGCCGACCGATACGGACTGGTCGCTGCCAGGCGATAGTTGCCGCCGGAAAGGTTGACGAACCCCACACTGCTCATCGACGAAGGATAGTAGTTCCCCGTCGGGTAGTTTGCGGGGTTGGAGCCGGCGAATACGTTGCGGAGAAACGTCGAGCCCGGGAAGTACGTGGCGATGGTGCTGTTGCCGGGAGCCCTATCCGATCCAATGATCGCCCAGCTGTAGTCGGGCACGATGTTGTTGGTGAAGACGAAGTTGGTCACGACGTTTCCCACCATAACCACGGACCACCCATCCTGCAGCACGGTATTGTGATCGAAAGTGATGTCCCGGCCGCCTTCGATGAGTACCGATCGGCCATCACCCCCGTAGCTGGCGCTGCTGATATCCTCGAACAGATTGTTCCGGACGACGATGTTGTTCGTCGTCTGGCTGGGGTGGATGTCGTCGTTGCCCAGAATGTTGATCCCACCCGCGACGTGCCGGATCACGTTGTTGGTGAACTGCACCTGCTGAACCACGCTCCAGGGTGAACCGCCGTCCTCGTTGCGCGGAGTGAACAGCACGGCGTAGCCGGTCTGTCCCGAGAGCCAGTTGTATTCCATGAGGTTGCCGTCCACGACGACGCGCTGGGCGTTTTTCAGCTCGAACAGATTCTTGACCGTCCAGTTCTCTGTCCGCCACGCCAGCGGCTTCGCGAGATGGTTGCGCCTGATAGTGATGTCGGACGGGATGAGGTTGGGAATCGGGGGGTCGGCGCCGCCGAACAGAATGTTCTCACCGGTGGCTTCGAGGTAGTTGTTCTCGATGGCATAGGGGCCAGGGCCGTTGAACCCGCTAATGGCTTGCGAGTCCTGGCCCGCCCTCTTGATCTCGACGATGTAGGAGTTCAGGACGCTCGTTGCCGCGCTGTTGAGAGCGATGCCACGCTTCTGGCCAGCCACGGCGTCGCCGTGGATATAGCACCGGTCCACAATGAGATCGTGCGGCACCAACGCGAGCGTGTTTTGCGCCGATGAACCGTCGCCGAGCGCGATGATGTCGCCCTCCCCGTTTGTGTTGCCCAGGAACTCGATGAAGAGGAGCCGGTAGTGGTGTGCACCGGCCGCGGTCGCGAGTGCCGGCGCCGTGTTCCCCGATCTCAATTTCGGTAACTGCGCGGCGTACACGACGGGGTGATTCGAGCATTGCTCGGCGGGAGTGCCGCGTCCGGCGCCGACGATCGGATCGTGACGTAGCCGTTCCCGGACTTTGCGGGCAGCACGAAGTTCCCCGTGAAAGTGGCCCCAGCCTCGAGAAGGATCGTGTCGCCCGGCTTGGCATCGTTCAATGCGGTCTGGAGGTCTCCGCCAGCCGGGACGTTGATGATCCCCTCTGACGGCGCGCCAGGCGGCGGCGTGCCGAGAACCAGCTGGAGGCCCGACGGCTGCGTGGGCGGGGAAGGCTGGGAATAGAGGACCGTTGCCTGGCTCAGCAAGAAGATACACGTCATCCCGGCGCCGATCAGGGCGTTTTTCGGCCCCGAACTTCGCCTCCTATGTTCGTGTGATGAGGGATCAAGGAGATTCTCGATTCGAACCTGGTCCATCGGTCTGTCTTCCCCTTTGCTGAGAAGCAATTTGGAGGCGCCGCCCGGATTTGAACCGGGGGTGGAAGTTTTGCAGTTTCCCCAGCGCCATTTTCCGCGCCCCGGTTCGCGAGCGAATCCACCGTTTTCCGAAGGATTCTGCGGATTGGGGAGCAGGTCGAGTCGTGCCGAGTAGGGCCGAAACGGGCCGACTCGTACCGGGGGGGTTACGGTCAGAGCTACGGCGACGGCACGGCAATCACCGTCGCCATCGCCAAATCCGCGACTATTTTAAGACAAAACGGGCTTGCTGCAATAGTCGTTTACTAACATCCGAAGCAACTTCACCCTTGCCGGTTGTCAGGCGTTTGATAACGACCTTTTGAGTCCGCTGCCTTCTCTCAAGGTCGAGTCCCAGATCGTGGGCCAACGGATCTACGAACGAGCGAGTAGATCATCTCTGCGTGATCCGAGCGCGGTCCGATGGTTGGCTTTTCCGTCAAGCGCATGAACTTCACTGCTTATGTCTTCAATCCGGACGACAAGAAGCCACGGTTCGTCTTCGCGGCCGAAGTGACATTCTGAAATCGCCTCAGGGTGAGCTACGGTGGCAAACCAAGCGAAGGTTGTCCACCGTAGCACTGCAGGGTGCTACGGTGGACAGCGATCATTCCAACCTCCGCTCATGATCCCAGGTGTTCACCTCGAAGTTGACCGGACGTGGGCCAGGTCTTCCTCTCTTACCTGCGAGTCTTTGACGCCTTTTTCGAACGCGGCCTTCTTACCCATTTCCAACGCGCGCTCGGGGTCCAGGACGCCGTAAAGCTCGATGAGCTTGGCGACGAGTCCGGTCCACCCGGTCTGGTGACTGGCGCCCAACCCGGCGCCGTTGTCGGCGTGGAAGTACTCGTAGAAGAGGATGTAGTCGCGCCAGTGCGGATCGGTCTGGAACTTCTCGCTGCCGCCGTACACCGGGCGACGGCCCTGATCGTTCCGGGTGAACGTGCTGACGAGCCGGTCGGAGATCTCCTTGCTCACCTCGAACAGGTTCATCAGCCGGCCGGAGCCGGTGGGGCATTCGATTTTGAAGTTGTCGCCGTAGTACAGGTAGAAGTTCTGCAGCGCCCGGATGATGAGCGCGTTCACCGGCATCCAGACCGGGCCCCGCCAGTTGGAGTTGCCGCCGAACATGCCCGTGTTCGATTCCGCCGGCAGGTAATCCACCCGGTACTCCTGGCCGTCCGCATGGAAGACATACGGGTTCCGCTCGTGGAACTTCGAGATCGAGCGGATGCCGTGAGGCCCCAGGAACTCGTTCTCGTCGAGCATCCTCCCGAGAATCCGGCGGAGCCGCTCCGGGTTGACGAGGGCGAGAATCCCCCGCTCGGCCACGCCGAAGTGACCCGGGCCGGTCGGGTGCATCGTCGTAAACAGTTCGGGGATCCGGCGCACGCGCTCCTGCACATAGGACATTGCGCTCGGGATCTGCTCCCGCTGCGCCTTCTCGATCACCGTGGTCGCGCATAGCGGGAGGAGTCCCACTAGGGAACGCACCTTGAGCCGCGTGGCGCTGCCGTCGGGAAGCCGCAGGATGTCGTAGTAGAAGCCGTCCTCCTCGTCCCACATGCCGCCGGGGCCGGGCTGGTTCATCGCAGCGGCGATGTAGTAGAAGTGCTCCACGAACTTGAAGACCATGCTCTCGTAGACCGGATCGTGGGCGGCGAGCTCGATCGCGAGTTCCAGCATGTTCTCGCTGAAGAGGGCCATCCACGCCGTGCCGTCCGCCTGCTCGAGGTGACCGCCGGTGGGCAGCGGGGCGCTGCGGTCGAAGACGCCGATGTTGTCCAGGCCGAGAAAGCCGCCCTCGAACACGTTCTTGCCGAAGCGGTCCTTGCGGTTGACCCACCAGGTGAAGTTCAGCAGGAGCTTGTTGAAGGTCGATCGGAGGAAGTCCAGGTCCGGCTTGCCGCGCAGGGCCTGCTCGGTGCGATGGAGGAACAACGTGGCAAAGGCGTGGACGGGCGGGTTCACGTCGCTGAAGTTCCACTCGTAGGCGGGCATCTGGCCGTTGGGGTGGAGGTACGCGCCACGAAGCATCAGGTCCATCTGGTGCTTGGCAAAGTCGGGGTCCACGATCGCCAGCGGCAGCGTGTGAAACGCCAGATCCCAGGCCGCGTACCAGGGGTACTCCCACTTGTCGGGCATCGAGATGATGTCCTCGTTCAACATGTGGAACCACTCCGAGTTTCGCGCGGGGCGATAACCGTGATGGAGCGGGTTGGAGTTGTGCTCGTCGAGCCAGTTGTCCCCATCGAAAAAGAAGAACTGCTTGCTCCAGAGCATGCCCGCGAGGGCCTGACGCATCACGTTCGCCGCGTCTGCGCTCACGGATGGCGGCGTGACCGACGCGTAAAACTCGTCGGCTTCACGAAGCCTGGCGGCGAAGACATCGTCGAACGCCTTCCCGAAGGGTTGGCCCTTTTGCTTCGGAGAAGTGCGCGAGAGCCGCACGCGAATCACCTCGGTCTGACCGGCGCCGACGGTGACCTTGTAGTGTGCCGCGACCTTCGTGCCCTGCCTGCCGGGGTTCACTGCGTCACGGTTGCCGTGGACGACGCAGTCGTTGATGCCGTCCTTGACGTGCGTGCTCTCGTTCTTCTGCCCCGGAAAGAGCCGCTCGTGGTTCGTTTCGTTCTCGGTGAAGAGCAGCGGCACGTTACCTTCGCACGACAGGACGAACTCACCGAGCACCGGGTGCGCCGCCGACGCCGCGCTCACGCCTGCCGGCGCCTCGGCCTGACGGAGGTGGGGCTTCCGGGCGGCCCTGTTGGATTCGGCAATCCAGGCCGACCAGTCGTTGCGGAACCACAATGTCGGCAGGAGATGCAGGTCTGCCGCGTCCGGTCCCCGGTTGACCGCCGTGATGCGCACGAGGATGTCGTCCGCGGCGCCCTTGGCGTACTCCACGAACACGTCGAAGTACCGGTCGTCGTTGAAGACGCCGGTGTCGAGCAGCTCATACTCCATCTCGTCGCGGGTACGCCGGCCGTTGGTCTGCACCAGGTCGGCGTAGGGATACGCCGCGTGCGGGTAACTTGTACAGAAACTTCATGTACGAGTGGGTCGGGGTGCTATCGAGGTAGAAGTAGTACTCCTTGACGTCCTCGCCGTGGTTCCCCTCGCTGTTGGTCAATCCGAAGAGCCGCTCCTTGAGGATCGGATCGTTCCCGTTCCACAAGGCCAGCGCGAAGCACAGGCGCTGTTTGTCATCGGAGATGCCGGCCAGGCCGTCTTCGCCCCAGCGATAGGCGCGTGCGCGGGCCTGGTCGTGGGTGAAGAAATTCCAGGCGTCTCCGTTCTCGCTGTAGTCCTCGCGGACCGTTCCCCACTGGCGCTCGCTGAGGTAAGGACCCCATTTCTTCCAGTCGACCTTGCCCTCGCGGGCCTCGTCAAGCCTGGCCTGTTCAGCTGTATTCATGTCTTCTCCTTTACGTCCATACCCAAAGCGGGCGTCAACACGCAATGGTTCGAGGAGGCTCCGGGCGCTTGAGCCCGAGCCTGGCCAGCCGGCTCTCGAGTGTGGTGGGCTTAAGACCGAGTCGCCTTGCTGCACCATCCACTCCCCGGATGCGCCAGCCCGTGCTCTCGAGCACCGTGCGAATGTGCTCTCGCTCGATGTCCTCCAGCTTCGCGCTGCGCCCGGCCGAGGCGGTCGACGCCGCGGGCAGGGGAAACGTCAACCGGCGCCCCGTCCCCATGATCATGGCCCGCTCGACGACGTTCCGGAGCTCGCGGATGTTGCCGGGCCACGAATACTGCTGCAACGCGGCCATGTCATCCTCGCTGATCGAGTCGACCTGCTTGCCAAACGCGGTCGCGAACTCCTCGACGAATCGCCAGACCAGCTGCGGGATGTCGCCCGCGCGTTCGCGCAGCGGCGGGACGCGGATCGGGAACACGCAGAGGCGATATAGAGATCTTCGCGGAAGGTGCCCGCCGCGATCAGCTGGTCGAGATCGCGATGGGTTGCGGCGATGATCCGCGTATCGACGTGAATCGGCCGCGGGCTCCCCAGCCGCTCGATCTGTCTCGCCTCGAGTACGCGGAGCAGCTTGACCTGGACCTCGAGCGGCAGGTCGCCGATTTCGTCGAGAAAGATCGTCGAGTGATCGGCCCTTTCGAAGCGGCCGATCTGCCGCGCCAGCGCCCCGGTATAGGCGCCCTTTTCGTGGCCGAACAGCTCGCTTTCTATCAGCGTCGCCGGAATCGCCGCGCAGTTCACCCGGACCATCGGACGGCTGTGCCGGGCACTCAGTTCATGGATCCGCGTCGCGAACATCTCCTTGCCGCTGCCCGTCTCCCCGAGGAGCAGCACCGTCGAATTGGTTGGCGCGACCTGCTGTATCTGCTCCTCGACGCGCCGCAACGCAGCGCTCTCGCCAATCGCCAGATCCGTGCCGGTGCGCTCCCGCATTTCCTTTCGCTGAAAGGCATTCTCGACTTGCAATTTGTCCTTCAGGTGCAACAACTGGACCTGAGCCGCACGCAGTGATTCGTCTGCGTGGCGGCGGGCCAGCATCCCGGCAAAGGCACTGGCAACGAGCTGCAGACGGTCCACAGTGGCTGGCGGCCAGGACCGCTCCGCGCGGACGGCGGCGAATGCCAGAGCGCCAAGCGGTTGGCCCGCGACGCGGAGGGGAACGATCACGTTCGATTTCGTGCCGAACCTGCGGTAGCTCTCGCGATCCAGGACGTCCGGCAGCTCGTCGACGCTGGAGAACTGGACGAGCTCGCCCGCCTGGATCTTCGCGAGAGTCCACGGGAAGAGCTCGCGGGCGGAGACCCGGGCCACTGGCGGAAACCATGCTCCGGACCGGGACTCGGGTGAGGTCCAATCATGGCTGTGGACCAGATCACCGTCTTCGACAATCGACAACGTGCACCGATCCAGATCGAGTGCGTCGACGATCCGTTGCTGCGAGTCCCGGATACCCGCGTCCACCTGATCGGATGGCACGTTGATGAAGGTGGCCGAGAGATCGGCGAGGAGCCGCTCGAACCGTCCCAGCCGCTGGTCGGGCGCCCATTCCAGTGCCCGCTCGAAACGCCGCCCCTCTGCCAGATCGATCACCGAAGACACGAGACCCTCCTGTTCGTTCCAATCACCCAGCCACCGTGATGGAGTTTGCGCGGTGCTCATCGGAGTTGACGGGCACTATAGGCGGTCGGCGCGACCGCCGGCCACTGCCCTTAGGGGAAGGTAGGTGCGGAACATCGTGGCAACGCGATTCAGTCCGCGACGCGACGAATGACGTCGAGCACGCCGGCGTCGGTCTTACGGAGGAACGCGGAGCAGCCGGCCGCTTCGGCATCCGCGCGGGCTCGGGGATCGTCGTGAGCGGTGATGCAGATAAAGGGGGCATAGCGGCCTTCATCCACGAGCCGTCGGCCCAGCTCGATGCCCGACATGCCGCCAAGATTGACGTCGAGCACCAGGCAATCGAACCGGGGATGTTTCGTGTCCGCGAGGAAGGCCTCGGCCGATGCATACGTGATCGACTGCATTCCCGCAGCCCGTAGCAGCCTGCCGAGCGAGCGGCAGAAGTTCTCGTCGTCGTCCACGACGGCCACGTACACGGGTCCGGTGTTGCTCATCGTGAACCAATGAGCACTATAGGGCCGGGGGAGCCGGCCGGCTACTGCCCTTTGGGGAAGGTCGGCTCTGACGCCGCGAAGAGGCCGGCTTCTTCGGTCAGCCGTGTGAGCTCAGCGACCGATTGCACGCGGAGTTTCGTCGTGAGCGCTGTGCGGTGCAGCTTCACGGTCCGCTCATGGATGCCGAGATCGCCTGCGATCTGCTTGTTCAGCCTGCCTCGCACGACGTGGCCGAGCACCTCGAACTCGCGTGGGGTGAGCGCGTCGAATCGGGCGCGCAGCTCATGTCGCCAGGCCCGGTCTTCACGCTCCCGCGCGTCGCGGGCCAGCGCGCGCTTCACCGCGCCCAGGATCTCGGCTTTCGGTGCCCGCTTTTCCAGGAAGTCCTCTGCGCCCTCGCGCATGGCGCGGACGCTCGAGGGAATGTCACCGTGGCCGGTGAGGAAGAGGATCGGCAGGGGATTGGCCGACTCGCGCGATCGCCGATTGCAGCTCGAGGCCGTTCATTCCAGGCATCTGCACATCGGCGAGCACGCAGCCCGGCGCATGCTCGACCCGCTGCGCCAGAAAGTCGCTCGCCGACGCAAAGGTCTTGACCGCGAAGCCGTTCGCCCGCAGCAGTCGCGAGACCGCGGCAAGAAACTGCGCATCGTCATCGACGATGTGAACGGTGGGTTCGACCGTGGTCATTCCGCGGCGGCCTCTTGCGCGACCGGTACCGTGAACCGAAAGGCCGCCCCACCCTCGCTCTTGTTCTCTGCCCACAGGCGGCCACCGTGCGCCTCGATGATCGTGCGGGAGATGGCCAGGCCCATGCCCATCCCGTTCGGCTTGGTGGTGAAGAACGGGTCGAAGATCCGGGCGAGCGCGCCAGGGGGGATGCCAGGGCCGGCGTCGCCCACGGCGATCTCGACTGTCTGCGCGCCGTTGAGGCGCGCAGTCACGGAGACGCGCCGATCGTCCCGGCTTGCGCCGTTGAGCGCGTCCATGCCGTTGAGGATGAGGTTGAGCAGCACCTGTTGCAGGTGCACGCGGTCGCCCCGGACGTGCGGCAGATCGCCCGGTACGTCCACTTCCAGCTTCACCTGCCGCGTCGCCGCATCGACCCGCACGAGCGCCGCGACGTCGCCCACGAGCGCGCCCACGTCGAGCCGCCGCGCGTCGAGCGTCTGCCGCTTGAGCAGGCCGCGCATGCGGTCGATGACGTGGCCCGCGCGCTCGTCGTCCTGGCGGATGTCGGCAAGAATCGCACGGACTTCGTCGAGATCCGGCGAGGCGTGCTGCAGGAAGAGCTCCGCCGCCTCCGCGTTGCGCAGGATCGCCGCGAGCGGCTGATTGATCTCGTGCGCGAGCCCGGACGCGAGTTGGCCCATCATCGAGACGCGCCCGGCGTGGGCGATCTCCTGTTGGAGCCGCCGCGTCTCCTCTTCGGCGTGTTTACGCGCGGTGATCTCGCGAGACGGTGCCACGCATGAGGAGCGGCCGGCCGGAGGCGTCGAACTCGACGCGGCCCCAGGACGAGATCCAGCGGGTCCCACCATCCGGCAGTGTCAACCGATATTCCGTCTGATACCTGCCACCGTTCGAGCCCGCGACCGCCATCGCGTGAGCCTGCTGGAGGTGTTCGCGATCGTCCGGGTGCAGCCGCTCTAGAACGTCATCGAATTCCAGCCGCTCCGACGCCGCGAAGCCAAACAGCGCTCGCCACGCATCGCTCGCCCAGATGTCGCGTCGCGCGAGGTCCCAGATCCAGATGCCCAGGTCCCCGGCTTCGACGGCCTGGCTCATCCGCGCCTCGCTTTCGCGCAGTCCGGCCTCGCTCGCCTCGAGCTCGTGCACAAGTTGCGACGCGCGGAGCACGTCCCGGCTCAACTCGTATCCCATCACCACGACCAGGCCCAGGTAACACTGACTCACGACAAGTGGCGCCTGAACGTTTGCCCACAACACCACCGAGGACGTACCGAGTCCGGCCAGGATAAAGAACACGACGCTCCCGCCGACGATCCGCGCCTTCCGGCGGTCGCCGCGCCGCCACGCGGCGACGCTGGCATCCACGACGAAGATCAGCATCAGCAACACGCCAAACTGGCCGAAGGCCATCAACGGGTTGGGGACGCCTCCCGGGACCGTGATGGATTCGCCGAGAAACCGGATCTGCCGGCCAGCGACGGCGCGGTAGTTGACGTTGATCCCGGCCAGGAACGTGAGCAGGATGTAGAACGTGCGATGGGCGGTGACGGTCCATGCGAGCCATGACCGCCCGGCGCGCAGGTAGATCCGCACGAACCAGGTGATCGACACGAACAAGAAGAACACCGCCAGTTGCACCCATCGCATCGCGGCGACGATCTCGGCGGGCGTCTGCGCCCGCATCAGCCACAATTCACAAAACGCCAGGCCGGTCGTCGCGGCGGCCGTCACGGAGAAGAGGAGATGCGCCCACGCCGTGCGGTTCCGACACCAGACCAGAAAGTAAATCGCGGCCAGCGTGAGACACGCAGACGCGACCATCGACCAGATGACGGTGACCCAACTCATGGACGATCCCAGATCGCACCGAGGGCTGACACAAACGAACAGTTGAGTAGGATCTCAAGGGTCGTCCACATTTTATCGCCCGGGATGGCGCTCCAGACGACATTTGCGTCAACTGCCGACCTTACCTCCGACCTTCCCCTAGGGGCAGTAGTCAGCGTGCTCATCGACCCCTATAGTGCTCATTCGGCGATGGTTTCGAAGTAGCGCTCAAAAGGACACACCATGAAAACTTCGTGCACGCAATCTGGCGTTTGTCGCGCTGTTGTCGCCCTCCTTGTCGCGGCGGCCGTCACGGCCTGCTCTGGCCAGCAGGAGGCTCCGCCGCCGGCGACGACGGTGGCGACACCATCCGCGCCGGAGGCGCCAATCCCGCCAACGGCGTCGCCGTACGACGCCCTTCCGGAAGCCGTGCGGAACGCGCTGGACAAGCCGTTCACCGATGACTTCGACGCCATGGTCAAGCGTCGCGCGATTCGCGCGGCCGTGACCTTCAACCGCACGCACTACTTCATCGACCAGGGGCAGGAGCGGGGGTTGACGTATGAGTCGTTGAAGCTGTTCGAGAACGATCTGAACGCGGACCTGAAGACCGGCAACCTCAAGGTGCACGTGGTGATCGTGCCGATGTCGCGCGATCAGCTCGTCCGCCGCCCTCGCGGGCGGCAAGGTGGACATGGTCGCCGCCATGGTGACTGTCAGACCCGAACTGGAGAAGCTCGCGGCCTTCTCGGAGCCGACGCGCACCAATGTGAGCGAAGTAGTGGTCACCGGGCCAAGGTGCGCCGCCGATTGCCACGGTGGACGATTCCGCCGGTCAGGACGTGTTCGTCCGCAAAGGGAGCGTTTATGAGGAGAGCCTCATCACGCTAAACGAGCAACTGAAGGCGCGCGGCAAGCCGCCGGCCGCGTTCGTGGAGGCCCCCGCCGTCCTCGAGGACGATGACGTGCTCGAGATGGTCAACGCCGGCCTCGCGCCCATCACCATCGTGCGACGACTACCTGGCCGAGTTCTGGAGCAAGGTGTTCACCAGCATCACGGTGCACAAGGACGTCACGGTGCGGTCAGGCGGCAACCTGGCCATCGCGTTTCGCAAAGAGAATCCCGAAGCTCCGAAGAAAGTCGCAACACGGGATCCGCAACACGGCAAGGGACGGGTTCTTTCGAGCAATCTCGCTATCCCCATCCTGGCCGAGCAGCATCGACGCGCTGCAACTGACGAAAGAAGGAAGGAAATAGCGCGGCTCATCGTGAGTCTACAAACATTAGTCATATTCGGGCTCGCAGCGAGCGCAGTGCTGAACTTGTTCTCGATTGGACTGAGAGCCAGTCTCGAGGACGCAACTTACTTGTTTCGCAGACCCGGTGAGTTGGTTCGCGCGCTGCTCGCCATGAACGTGCTGATGCCCCTGTTCGCACTCGCGCTCATTTCCGTATTTGATTTCAATCCGGCCGTGAGGATTGCGCTCGTCGCGCTCTCGCTCTCGCCAATTCCTCCTCCGGTTCCCGCCAAAGGGGTGAAGTCAGGAGGCTCGGCGTCGTACATGCTGGGTTTGCAGGTCGCGATCGGTTCGCTGGCGATCATCTTCGTGCCACTCGGGATGGCGGCAATCGGGCAGGTTCGAGGCGTAGCGCTGCAGACGAGCATCGCGCGAGTCGCCACAGTGGTCTTCATATCGATTCTAATTCCAATCGGGGCCGGTATCTTCGTGCACAAGCGTGCGCCCGCCGTCGCTGAACGCATCGCAAAACCATTGACCTCAATCTCTGGTCTTGGACTGGTAGCATGCATCATCGTCGTCTGGATCGCGGCGGCGCCTGCCATGTTGTCACTCATCGGCGATGGTACCGTCATCGCACTCGCGGCATTTGTACTCGCCGGCCTGGCATTCGGTCACGTCCTTGGCGGCCCCGTACCTCAGAACCGAGCGCCGCTGGCGATTGCGACTGCTACACGTCACCCCGGAATCGCACTCATCTTGGCCAAGACGAACTTTCCTGCGGAGACACTCGTGGGCCCGGCGGTGCTCTTATACCTGCTCGTTAATGCAGTTGTTGCGGTCCCCTATCTTCTCTGGACCAAACGCAGGCAATCACAGTTCAGCCATCTCGGTATCCCCATCCTGGCCGAGGAGCTTCAGCGCGCCCAACTGACGAAAGAAGGAAGGAAATGAATCGTTGGGATCAAGTCTGCTCGACGGCTGTGTCGTCACCTGTGATGGGGTTGCTGGCGCTTGGTTCGCCGCTGCTCGGGGGATAGGGTCGCCGACCAAGTAAAGCTCGTTTCAACGCCCGAACGTCTGATCGGTTAGAGTTCTGGCGATTCAACCCGTGTCACGCCATGCCAAACTTCGCCGTTCCGAAGATCGGTCAAGCCAATTCGAAAATCTGCTGGCTCGCCTGCTATCAGATGATGTACGGCTACGACAATCGCTCGACGAACGCCGTGTGGGACATCGCGAAGCGGGCGGGACTGTCGACCTCGGAAGGTCTCTATTCCGAACAATGGGGCAAGGCACGCGATGCGATGGGACTGACGAGCTATCGCGTCGGTTGGTTGAAAGAGGACGTCGAGAACCTCACTCAGGTCCTCTCCAAGAGTGGGCCGATGTGGTGCGCCGGCGACTTCCTGCCAGACGGCTCGCCGCATGCGATCGTGATTAGCGGGTACGACGGCACCAAGCTTCGCATCAACGATCCATTCGAGCTCTATAAGTATGACTCGTACAATTGGTACACCTTCGCGTTCTGGAAGAAGCGCGTGAAAGAACTGCCGTACGGGTGCCAGGTCTGGCCATGAATCGCGCGTCGGAGCGGGAGCGATCCCGACTCAACTCGGGCCCGCGATCATAAACATCTTCCACAGGCGAGCCTGTCGGAACTCCAGCGGTCGCAGTTTCTCTGAGTCCCTGCTCGGGTGAGCTTGTCCAACCCACGGGCGGCGCCTCCGAAAAAAAGGTGTCGGCACGCGGCTGCTTCTGGTTGACCGACGTCCTATGTCTTGAGCTCCGGCTGGGGAAAAGAGCACGCGGAAGGAAACACCGAAGCGGAAACGCAGGCGGAAAGGAGTCTGGCGATGAGATTGAATCGATTGATGGTGGCCGTGCTCGTCGGCGTGGTGTTGAGCGTGAGCGCTCTGGTCTACGGACAGTACAAACCGGGCACGTTTCAGATGAAGGCGGACCAGAGAGAACTAGACGGTGAGACGATGCAATTTCGCGGCAACGTTGAAATTCGGACTGTTTGGGGCCCAATCATCAAGGCCGACGGAGCGGATCTGATTCGCCATGACAACGGCCCAATGACGATCACGTTCTACGGCCCCGTGCAGATGTATATTCCTCACCATTACGTCGTTAAATAGTCAGTCGCCCATGTGAGACATGACAGAGCGCATTTCGACTGTTCGTAGCGGCCCCGTCATCCAATGACGGTCTTTCGCGTTCCCGTTGTTGCGCTGGCGTTCGCTGCTGCTGCTTCACAGGTTCCGCTTGTTGCCGGACTGGCGGTGTCGGCACAAACGGCCGCCGCCGCGACGGCACCTCCCGGACAACCCCAGCCGCAAGCCGCGTCACCGATGTTCCGGATTGAGACCGACGAGTTCTGGCTGAACCTGCATCACTTCCTGTACGTGCTGGCCAGGCGCAGTCGAAGGCCGAAGACCCATCGCGCGAGGCCGTCGCCGGCGCACCGGCGGAAGCTGAACGGGCCCTGGTCGGTCTGACTGCGGCGGAGCAGAGGGTATGGGCGGACGCGGTCACCGCCTATTCGATCGGACTCAGTCAACTCGACGCCATTCGAGGCACACCGATGCCCGAGATCACGGCGGCACTCGCGCAAGCCGACGAAGCGGGCACACTGGAGGGTGTACCGATTGACTCCGCGGTGCCGAGACGCTGGAACGCGCAGCGCCTGTCTATCGCAACGTGTGGTGGCCGGCGCACCGCGCGTCGAACCAGGCTGGCGCACGTCGATCGAGAAGCTTGTCGCCGAGCACGGGCGAACGATCCTGGACTTCGTCACGCGAGCGTACGGGCTGCAGTGGCCAAGTTCTGGATTCCCCGTGCACGCGTCTCGCTATTCGAACTGGGCTGGTGCGTATTCGTCCGTTCGTGGCGTGCTCGTGATCGCCAGCAGTTACCCGGGGAACGACGGGCTTCGTGGCCTGGAAGGGATCTTCCACGAAGGCATGCACCAGTGGGACGGACAGGTGTACGGCCTTCTCGGCGCTCAGGCGAAACGAATCAAGGCGACGGTGCCGCCAGACATGCCGCACGCGCTCATCTGGGTGACAGCCGGAGAAGCGATCCGACGTCTCGATCCCGCTTACGTCCGCACGGTCGACGCGCTCGGGATCTGGAAGCTCACTTCGTCCGGCGCGCGCGAGCCGTTGCTGCGGCTCAAGGCGCCGCTGGAGGAGACATGGCTACCGTTCCTTGCCGGACTCGGCACGCGCGACGAGGCGATCGCGGCGCTCCTCGCCAGAATCAGCGCGCGGCCGTAGACCGTTCCATGGCCGAGGCCGCGGGACTCTATCGGTTGCCCTGTCCCTGTCCTCGTTTCGGCGCATTCTGTGGGTAGATCGTCGCGCCCCGCTTCAGCATCTCGACGAACGTCTCGATCTTCTTCTTCCGCCCCGCGTCGGTCTTCGTGTGGTGGAGCCGGAACGCCAGCGCGTAGCGATTGGCGGCGTTGAGCGATCGATACGTTTCGAGCGCCTTCGGTTCATCCGCGATCGCCGCGAGGAGATCGTCGGGCGTTTCGAGCTTGCTGCCCGAGGCATAGGCGTTCGCCCACCGCCCGTCGGCCTTCGCGGCTTCCACCTGCGCGAGGCCGAACGCGGTCATCTTCCCGGCTTTCGTCAGCCGCGCGACGTGCTCGCGGTTGATCTGGCTCCAGATGCTCTTCTTGCCTCGCGGCGTGTAGCGTTGGAGGAAGCTCTTGTCGTCGAAGCTTTTGCGGAGGCCGTCGATCCACCCCCACATCAGCGCGACGTCGAGCGATTCCGCGTTCGTGACGCTCTTGAGCCCCGACCCCTTCTTCCCGATCTTGAGCCATAACTCGTCCGCCTTGTCGTGGTTCTTCCTGTACCACGCCTCGAGCGATTTCTGGTCCTTGAAGGCGTGGATGCGCATCATTCATTCTCCAAATCGAATCCAGCCAACAGACCTTACGACAGCTTGGCTCTGTTGACCTTCCACTCGGTCGCGGTTTGTCCCCACACATCGACCGGATCGCGTTCGTATGGCGGCGGCAGCCTGCCTGGCCCGCGATTCGAGGAGCCGAGACGCCGCGCCAGCCGTTGGGAGCGGATGTTGTCGGGATGAATCGAGTGGATGATGTCGGTCCAGCCGAGGACGTCCACGACGAAGTCCATCGACGCGACTGACGCCTCGAACGCGTAGCCGGTGCCCCACACCTCGCGGATCACACCCCAACCAACTTCAGGACCGGGCCACCCGTGCGGCTGCCACGGACCGACGCGGCCAATCCACCGGCCGGTTGCTCGCTCGAACACTGAGAACATCCCGTACCCGGCGATGGCCCATGAGCCGGCTATCGTTGCAATTCCGCGCCACACCAATGCCGGCGGTTGCGTCTGGCCGATGAAACGCGCCGCGTCCTCGTCTGCCATGAAGGCCGACCACGCCTCGAACTCCGCGAGACCGGGCACGCGCAACAGCAACCGCGGGGTTTCAATGACGGTATCCAGGCGGCGTGTTTGAAGCATCTGGGGACAATACAACCTCTGGCTGAACCCTGTTCGGCGCGTTCCTGGTTTCTTCGACATTCATTCTCCAAAGAGCTACGATAGAGCCAACTTTCGGAGTGCCCCCTCCCTGCGCGAGTGGGTCCGTGCCCTCACCAAAGCCCGGGAGGGGTTATGGACGACCGCGCCAGGATTGCAAATCAACGCCTCATCGAATCCAGCCATCAGACCTGCCGGAACGCACAGGTAACTCGTCGCCCGGGCACGAGACGCGACCAAACGGGCGCGCGCGGACCTGGAGCGCATGCGAGAGGTGCTGGCCTTCCGACGCGTTCGCGTCCCTGCTTCCGAGTAGTCCTGGACGACGATCCTTTTTCGGGGCAGATGGGCGTTCGACCAGGTCAACCTGCTGGGGACGCTACCGCAGCTCGATCGGCAGGACGGCTTCCGCGCCGTCGTATCGGATGACCAGCGCGTAGGTGCCCTCGTCCCACAACCGCGTCGGCGACTCGAACAGCAGATCGCCGAGCACCAGCTCTTTGGGCGCGAGGTAGACGACCTCCTGCACGGTGCCGGGGTTGGGAGGATGCGTGAAGAAGCGGAGCCGCGTCTGACCGTTCGCGGGGGTGAAATACGACGCGACCGGGTGGCGCAACGGCGCGGCCTGCTGGAGCAGGAGCGAGTTGCGACGCGAATCTGCCGCCCAGCGCGTCTGAGAGGCAAGCGGCACGACTCGGCCGCTCGGAGTGACGAGCTCGATTCGGTCGCGATCGATCTGCGTCACCTGCTCGCCGAGGGCGCCGAGCTCGATCAGCAGCCAGGGCGTATCGTGGTTCGCCTGCGAGTAGTAGTAGGCCGCGGCCACCTGGATGCGGCCGTCCCTGAACTCGGACAGCGCGCGGCCCAGGGTGCGCACATGATCGAACTCTTTCGGAACGGTCCGGACCTGCGCGAACAGGGAGCCGCCTGCAGCGATCAGGATCAATCCGGTCAGCACGTGAATTGAGCGAATCATCTTGCTCTCCTGATCTATCAGGCGCTGGCACACCTGCTGGAGACTATAGCAAGAGGGACAGTTAAGATCCTGAAATCCCAATGAGCCTCATCGCCGGCGTGCTGACGAGAGCCTGATCGTGAAAGCGTTCTCCGTACTCGAACGGCGTCACGTCGCGATAGTCGTGGACGACGTCGCTGTGGATGCGATTGCGGATCGACGCGCGCGCGTTCGGGTCGGCGCCGCGAGTGATGATCAGCTCCGCAAGGCGATCGCGATCCGGCTTCGGCCTCGCGGTACTTGGACCGCACGTACCACGTGTACGAGACGACCGCCGAGAAGAGCGGCGTGTAGCCGCCGAATCCGTCGGCGCCGGTCGCGGCGCGGATGTTCACGTCCATGCCGCGGTCGAGCAGCCACTCGGCGATCTCGAGTTCGCCGTAATCGATGCACATGTGCAGGAGCGTCGCCCCGCCAAGCGGCGTGCCGACAAACGCCAGCGACCCGTCCTGCCCGCATCCGAGCTCCGGGGGGAAGAGTTCGGCGTGCGAGAACGTCCGCCGGAGCAGGTTCGGATCGGCGCCGCAGATGACGCTCGAGCAGATCGAGCCGACCGCGATGCACGGCCATCGGCGGGGTGTCTGGAAGGGTGATGCCGTGCTCGACCATGATCTCGAGGCATCGATGCTTGCCCTCCGGGTTTCGCGAATAGGTTTCGAGGAGCAAGGCGATCGGGGCGCGCCAATCGCCGGTGTAGGTCGCTGATGCCGCCGCCGATTTCCAGCACGAACGCCAGGCCCTCGGGGTTGAGCGCCTCGCACGGACCCATCACCGCATCCCTCGGTGCAGGCGGACTGCCGGCCATCTCGTAGAGCAGCCGCGCGGTTCCGATGTGCCCCTGCAGCGCCGCTCGTCCGGCCGCGTGCCGCACGTCTTTCGCGCCGAGCTCGCGGAGCATCTTGATCATGTTGTCCCGGCCCAGATTGGCGGCGTACGACATCGGCGGGCCCCAGTTGCAGCTCCTGGTTCCGCGCGCCATCTCGTGCAGGAGCGCCGGCCGCTTTGCGATCAGCTCGCGAAGTCGCTCGAGGTCGTCCGCCCAGATGGCATCGACGACCTGGCAGGCGGCGACGAGCCGCGGCCAGCTGGCGACGCCGTAGCTCCGCGCCAGCGCGAGCTGCGCGTCCGACAGCGTGGCGGTGGAGGGATCCGCTTTTCCCGGAACCTGCTCACGGAAATCCGCCGTGGCTTCCGCGTCGCCTCGCTTGATCGCGCGGAGCAGATCCTTGGCCTGGTGCTTGAGCTGAGTGAGATCGGGACGAACGGGCAGGTGACGGTTCGACACGACGAGCCTCCTTTGTCGATGCCCGGCGTCCGCATGGACGGGCGAGAGGAGGTTCGTGCGAACCTGTTGTCGAGACGCTGATCAGGTGGACTCGGTCCTGCCCGCGGACGGGAGGCGTCCTGCACGCCTGCCGTCAGGATAGATCAAATCGTGCTCGGTGCTCGGGGCTCGAGGCTCGAAAATCCTACCTCATTGCTCGGTCACGATGGCCAGGTCGCCGTCGCGCCGGAGCACCGTGACGCCCACATCGTAGGTGTGGCGCGTCAGCAGGAGGTCGATGCTCGCCGGGCCGACCGTGAGGTTGTTGATGCGCAGCCACTCGAGCTCCTCCGGCAGGACGGCGTGCGCGAACGAGACGCGCTGTGCGGCGGCGTCGACGCGCAGCCCGAGGCAGGCCTGCACGAGGAGATACACCGCGCCGGCCGCCCATGCCTGCGGCGCGCAGGCGACGGGATACAGCGTCGGTGAGTTCCCGTTGCGCCGGTGGAACCCGCAAATCAGCTCCGGCAGGCGATGCAGATCGACGACCTGGCTCAGGTCGAACATCGCGCCGAGCACGCGCGACGCGGCGCCGGTGAAGCCGTAGCGCGCCAGGCCGGCCGCAACGATGGCGTTGTCGTGCGGCCAGACCGATCCGTTGTGATAGGACATCGGGTTGTAGCGCGCGGCGCCCGCGGCGACGGTCCGGATGCCCCACCCGCTGAACGACTGGTCGGCCATCAAGGTCTCGACGGCACGCTGCGCGTGATCCGGGCTCGCGATGCCGGTGAACAGGCAATGTCCCGGATTCGACGTGCGCACACGGCACGGCTGCTTGTGGGCGTCGAGCGCCAGCGCGTAGGTGCCGAGGTCGTCGCACCAGAACGCCTGCTCGAATCGTGACTGCAGCACGGCCGCTCGCTGCTGCCACTCGTCGGCGCGTGCCGTCTCGCCGCGGGCCGCCGCCAGCCGCGCGGCTCCCCGCCACGCCGCGTACGCGTAGCCCTGGATCTCGCAGAGCGCGATGGGCGGCTCGGCGAGCGAGCCATCCGCGTGAAACACCGAGTCCCACGAGTCTTTCCAGCCTTGCTGGACCAGCCCGGATCTCGCTGCGGCGCGCGTACTCGATGAAGCCGTCGTGGTCCGGGTCGCCGTCTCGATCCAGCCAGTCGAGCGCCGCCACGATGTGCGGCCACAGCCGGTCGATGAACGCCAGGTCGCCGGTGCGTTCGAAGTAGGCGTCGGCCAGCACGACGAAGAGCGGCGTGGCGTCGGCGGAGCCGTAGTAGTGGCCGAACGGGATCTCGCCGAGCGCCGCCATCTCGCCGTCGCGCATCTCGTGCAGGATCTTGCCCGGCTGCGCGTCCTGGGCGTCGTTCCGCGGTGGTCGCCTGCGTCTCTGCCAGGAACCGGAGCACGCCGCGCGCGACGTCCGGCGCCGCCCACAGCATCTCGAGCGCGGTGATGATGCCGTCGCGGCCGAACGGCGTGCTGAACCACGGGATGCCCGCATACGGGTACGGGCCGTGTGGCGGTCTCGGTGATCATCATGCGCAGGTCGGCTGCCGACCGCTGGAACCAGCGGTTGAAGGCATTGTTCGAGCCGAGGACGTTGCAGAGCCGCTGTTCACTTGCCGCCACCTCCTGCCGGCGCTGCACGACGGTGTCGCTGAAGCGTGCGGGCTTCTGGCTCTTGTCCTGGCTCTCGCAGCTGATCGCGATCTCGATATCGGCGCTGGCGTGGGGCTCGAGCGCAACCAGGAACGAAAGCGCGCCTTCTTCGACCTGGTCCGGCTCACGCAACGATCGAATGCGCGTCTGCCGCTCGACGCCATCGAGCCCGCGGTACCGCAGCACGACATCTGGCCCGGACGTCGAGCCGAGGCGATGCCCCCGCACGGCGCGCCGCGTGCCGCGCACCTCGAAGATGTCGGCGAAATCGGCCTCGAACCGGAACGAGAGCGGCGCCTCGATCGGCGTGGAGCGCATGGTTGGTCACGCGGAGGCACTCGACCCACGTGCCGTTCGACAGGACCCGCGAACGAAACAGGTGCAGCAGCCCCCGGGCGACCACGACGCGGTCACCCTTGAGCACGTCGGGGTTCGTCAGATCGGCGGTGAAGACCGTGTTGTCTTCGCTGATCGTGGAGCTCAGGAGCAGCGGCTGCCGGTTGGCCAGCAGCAGCTCGAATTGCGAAAGAAACCGCGTGCCCGCGTAGTAGAACCCTTGCTCGCCGGTTGCGCGGGCACGATATCGCCGTGCGGGTCGAACACGGCGAAGCTGTCGCCATGCTTGAGCACGCGGACCGGCGTGGGCGGCCGTTCCGCCTCGGCGACGATCGCGTACTGCTCCGCGAGCTTCAGCATCTCTGCCATCATGCCGCTCCCGTCGCCATCGTCACATCGGATTCCGGCTCGCGACGAGACCTTCGTACAGGCCCTCGTAGTCGGCCGCCATGCGCGTGACGCTGAAGCGGCGCTCGAAGACGACCGGCACTGGCGCCGGCTCAGGCGGACGACGGCCGCGTGGCCTCGATCGCCTGTCCAGCGTGTCGACGACGAACCCGGTGACGCCGTGATCGATCGACTTCCGCAACCGATCCTCCGCGGAACGCGACGACGGGCACGCCGCACGCCAGCGCCTCGATCATGACGAGGCCGAACGGCTCGGGCCAGTCGATCGGAAAGAGCAGGGCGGAGGCGCCGCCCAGGAAATCGCTCTTCTGTTCCTCGCTGATTTCGCCGATGAACTCGACGAGCGGGTGGTCGAGCAGCGGACGGATGTCGCGCTCGAAGTACCGACGATCGGAGGGGTCGACCTTGGCGGCAATCCGCAGCGGCTGGCCGCACGCCGTGGCGATGGCGATCGCTCGATCGACGCGCTTCTCCGGGGCGATGCGGCCGAGGAAAGCGAGGTAGGAACCCGGGTCCGGATGAAACTCGAGAAGATCGAGTGGCAGACCGTGATGCACGGTGCCGATCCAGCCGGCGTCGGGCAGCGGCCTGCGCTGGGCATCTGAAATCGAGACGACGGGAATGTCGGAGAACTCCGCGATAGAGCGGCGGAAGCTCAGGCAGATCGAGCCGGCCGTGCAGCGTGGTGAGGTGTGCAACCGGCAGCCGCCTGCACGAGCGGAAAGTGGAATTGCGAGATATGAAAGTGAAGAACGTCGAAGTCCTCCGCGCGCCGGGCGACCTGTTCCAGCATGAGCAGGTGAGGGGCGAGCGCATCCTGGCACGGACCACCTAATCGCAGCGCCCGGGGCCACGCCGGCACCAGCCGTGCCGACGTCCGCGAATCGCCGCTCGCAAACAGCGTGACGTCGTGTCCCCGTCTCACGAGTTCGTCGGTGAGAAAAGCGACAACGCGTTCCGTTCCGCCGTAGAGTTGCGGCGGAACGCTCTCGGTCAGTGGTGCGACCTGGGCAATCCTCATCGGTGATGGTCCTCCAGTGGCTCCGATCAATTGCAAGAACGTTGCAGGTGTAGACAAGCTGAAGCGCCGCACCGTACCTGCTGGCTGAGCAGTTAAACGGGGAGAGCGATGTTCAGGGCGAGGCCGAATCGGCCGATGGTCATGCGACCGCGGCCTTCCCGCTTCCAACTCGTAGCCGCGGGCGAGGTAAAACATCGCGCGGTCGAAAAACTCTCCAACCTGGTAGTTGAGCTCCTGGATGCTGTGGAGCGCGAGAGGCAGCAGCTCGTCGGGCGCGACACGATCGCCCGCGAAGTCCACGAGGCCATGGTCGCGGATATAGCGCCGCAGGTGCTTCTTGGTGAGGATGATCGCAAAGATGAGCTCGCTCAGCGGAACGCCTTCGCGAAACCGCGTCCTTCCCATCTCTTCATATTCAGCCCGCACCGCAGCGTCGCTGGGATCGCCAATCCACTTCGCCAGGTTGTTGAAGAGCAGGGCGACTCGTGTCTCGAGCTCCGGCTGGCGCAGTCGACGGAACGACGGAGTCCGGTCGTTGGTGATGATGTCTGCCAAGCGTTTCCCTGGTCAGCGGGCCGGCGTGCGACTGGATCAGTAAGAGTAAGCGGGCTCCCAGCATAGGCTCCTCGGGGCAGGGGAACCTTTATTGTAGTGTCCACAGCGGGAGCGGCCTATCGCAGGTTGAAAACGAGCTCGATGGTGATGGCCATCGGCACGGGCTGGCCGGCCATCAGCGCAGGCCGGAACCGCCATTGGGCCGCCGCCCGGACCGCCGCCTGATCGAGACCGAAGACCGGATCCAGCGAGCGGACAACCTGGACATCTCGAACTGTGCCGTCGGCCTGGACGATCGCGCGGACGAGGACGGCGCCCTGGACGCGCGCGCGCATCGCCTCGGTGGTGTAATCGGGCTTGACGTCGCGGATGACAGTCGGCATGACGAGCTTCGCGCCGCGCTCCGTTCCTCCGGACCGCCGACATTCTCGCGCCTGCCCGGTCCGCAGCCTGATCCCGTCCCCGGAGCCGATTCCGCCGCCGCTGCCGGTCTCGGCTCCTCTCCGAGTGCCCGGTCCGAGCGAATCGATCGAGAAAGACGGATCGGTCCATCGCACCGGGAAGGGTCAGGCTTTCGGCGGCGAGCGGAAGCGTGGGGACGACGATCGCCTGCTCCGGCTCTGGCGCGGACTCCCGGAATTCAACGAGGCTCGCCCGGACGGCCGGGAGTGGTGACACGATCGGCGCCGGACCGTTGAAGCCTTCGCGATGGTTCCGGGGTTTGATTGCCGCCGCCTCCGCCGCCGCCCCCTGCGCCTGAAACCGGTATCCACACCAGTTGGGTAAGTGCCGACAGGTCCGCAGCGAGTCGACGCGGTCGACCCGCGTTCGCGCGTCTCGTGGAACACAAGCATCAGGCAGAGCAGCAGCGCGGCATGAGAGATCATCGACACACTGAACGCTGGCAGGACCCGCGCGGGCGGACTCGCACGGGGCTGCCGATCGTCGACGGGATGACGTGCACGTCATTCTGACGAACGAAGCCGCACGACGGTCTGCGCGGGGGGAGCGCGTGACCGGATCTGTCACGGAATAGGTATAAGCTGCTGCCATGAACGCCTGTCGAGTGCACTCGCAGGGCTGGGGGCCGCACTCTTCGCCTTCTGGTTTGTCTTGGCGCTGCGATGGGTTGTGCCGCTCAGTCTGCGGTGACGAGTCTGTCGGCGAGGGCAGCGGCGGCATCGGCGCGGTCAGCGTTGGATTTGGTGCAGAACTGATGATGTTCGTCGCGGCGATTGTCGCCAACCGGTTGATCGCGCACTGGACCCGAAGTCAGGGACCATCGTTCGGCGCATGCACGTCATCCATTCCATCGCCATCGTGGCCGTTCCGATCCTGGTGGTCGGATGGATCGCTGCCGTTCTGTTGGATCGCTGTCGCCGAGCGGACGAGTCGTGGCCGCGGCTGTGTTTTCGGTCATGCTCTGTTCATCAGCCAGCTGGGCCTGATGAGCGTCCTGCTTGCTCTGTTCGCGTGGCAACACACGCGACCTGCGCTGACGTCCGGCTAAAGCCGGACGCTACGCCCGGACCTCGTCAGAGGAGCGCTTCATGTACGCGCCTGATTCGACCGTGACGCAAGTGGCCGAGCCGCCCAGGCAGGGCGAGCCTTCGGTCACGATCCAGGCCAGGTCGAAAGACTGGCCGGTGCACCCGCCGAAGTCGGACGTCGTGTGGGAGCTCGTCAGCCTGCTCCGCGAGCGCCGCCGCTGGCGCGACGTGCCCACCTCCGCCGAGCGGGTCGCCAGGCGGTGCCGGGCGATCCTCGCCGAGCTCGGCGTGCCCGACGAAGCGCTCCGCGACATGGCGCAGGCGGTCGTCCTGGAGATCGATCTCGGACGGGAGCAGACGGCGGCCATCCAGTTCCCATGGGAATTCGTGATTGCCGAGTCGACGCGCGAATACCGCTACGCGGGAGGCGCCCGGCGCTCGCTGCTCATCACGCGGCACCTGAAGGAAGCCAGCGCCGCCGGCGTGCCCGCGCCCGCGTCGGTCCTGGTTGTCGAGAGCGCTCCAGGCGAACTGGCCGAGCACTATTCATTCAGCTCGGAGCGCAACTACGTCCTCGCCGGCCTGGAGCTCAATTGGGAAACGATCGAGAACCCCGATGCCGACGAGCTCAGGGCGAAGATCAAAGCGTTTCAGCCGTCGGTCGTGCACTTCACGGGCGTGGATGCCCTGCAGGGTGCCGAACTGCTGCGCCTGGCTCCGAGTCCTGGCGGCCCCGGCGTCTACCTGCGTGATGGGGATGGACTGCGCGTCGCCGCGTTCACCGAGATCGCCGAGATCCTGACCTCTGCCGACCGCAAGCCGGTCCTCGTCTCGTTCAACATTTACAACTCGTCGTATCTGGCCGAGCTCCTCATCGAGCGCGGCGCGCTCGCGGCGATCGGCTTCCAGGACGTCATCGACGATGCCGTGGCGGAGAAATTCTTCGCCGCGCTCTACGCGGCATGGCGGCCGAAGTGGGAGCTGTTCGAGGCCTTCGACGCGGCATGGCGCCGTCTCGCGTCGCACGCGCGCGAGCTGCGCGGAACGGGCATCTCGTTGTGGGGACGGCGATCGATCCGGGAGACGGGCGCGTGGTTCACGGCCCCGGCACCGCACCGCCGGGCCATCCGCCGGCGCCGTCCAGAGGCGGACGCGATCTGCGCGAGTGCCGGCGCCACGGCCTGCGCCGCCGGTCTGCGCCGACGCCCGCGCCGGCCGGCCTTCCATCTCCGGCTCCGCCTGTGACGGTGCAGGAGCCCGTCGCCATCTCTTACGCGCCGCCCGCCAGGCTGAATTACTCGCTGCTGCACAACAATCTGCCGCTCTTCCCCGAGTTCATGATGCGTTGCACGGGGACGGGCCCCTATCCCGTGTCAGTGGACGTGGCGCTGAACGCCGGTGTCGAGACGGCGCGGTACGAGGCGAGCTTCCTGCTCGGTCCGACCAATAACGCCATCAACCTGGCGAGCCAGGACAACAAGGACTCGATTCGGGTGTCGCTGACCTCGCAGCTGGCGCGGTCGCTGGCGGAAAGCGTCTATACGAGCGTCGTCGTGCACGTGAAGCTCAACGGCCAGACATTGAGGCTGCAGACGCATCGGGTCGAGCTGCTCGCGATCGACGAGTGGAAAGACGACGATCTGAACCGGCAGTGGCTGCCGTCGTTCGTGTTCCCCCGCGATGCCGCCGTGCGTCAGATCGTGGACGCGGCGCAGCGGTATCTCGTCGCCCTCGCCGACGACAGCGGCGCCGGTTTCGACGGGTACCAGAGTTTCGATCCCGGCGGCGCCTCGCTGGAGGAGAGGGTGCGCGGCATCGATTACCAGGTGCAGGCGCTCTGGTGGGCGATCATCTCCGAGTTCAACCTGGCGTACATCAACCCGCCGCCGACATTCACGGACAAGTCGCAGCGGCTGCGCACGCCGTCGGACATCGTGGCGGGGAAGCGCGGCACCTGCATCGATCTGACGCTTCTCCTGGCCGCGTGCCTGGAATACGTCGAGATCTATCCGGTGCTCTTCCTGCTGAAGGATCACGCGTTCCCCGGTTACGTGAGGAGCGAAGAGAGCCACGACATCATTCGCGACAGGTTCCAGACGGTGGTGGCTCCCGGCGCTGCGCCTCCCGGCGCGATGCCTGCGACCGCGCCGTCGCGCGTCACCGCGGATTTCGGCTGGGTGCTCCCGGCCTCTCGCTTTGTCGATGTCATGAAACTCGTTCAGGCCGGGCACATCGTGCCCATCGAGACCGTCGCGCTCACCCAGCGGACCGGATTCCAGGCGGCCATCGAGGAAGGGCTGCAGAATCTTCGCGATCGGCGGAGCTTCGAATCGCTCTTCGACGTCCGGCTCGCCCGCGAAGCCGGCGTCACGCCGCTGCCGCTCTGGGGCGCTCGCGTATGACCAACGATCAAATCGCCCAGGCGTTGGCCACCGATCTCGCGCCGCTCGGCGTCGTCCCGATTGACGGCGCCATCCCGGACGAACCGTCGATCGGCGGACTGCGTCGGCGCCGCGGCTCGCGGTTCGACGACGCGATTGGGGTCATCACGCTGCTGGATATCGACGGCGTGCTCATGTGGGAGGACGGGGCGGTCAGCCCGTCAACCTCGCGCACCCGCCGCCGCCGCGCTGGAACGGCGGCCGTCGGCGAAGTGGTGACGCAGTTGAAGTTCGAGCGCCCGAAGGCGCTCGGCACGAACCAGGTGGCCGATCAGCTCGCGAAACTCGACGCGAAGCTCACTCCGAGGGGGCCGACGCAACTGCTCGAGTGGGACACGACGACCTGGACGCCGACGCCGGGCGCCGTTCCTGCTCCTGCGGGGCGCATCCTGCTGTTCGTGCACGGCACGTTCAGCAACAGCGAGAACCTGATCCGCGAGCTCTGGAGCCCCGACCCGAACCAGCCAGGCCAGGGCCACGGCGCGGATTTCCTGAAGAAGGTCGCCCAGGAGTACACCCAGGTCCTGAGCTTCGATCACTTCACCCTGTCGCGCAGCCCGTTGATCAACGCCGTGGAGCTCGCACGGCTGTTCGCCACCACTAACGCAGAGCGCCTCGACGTCATCTGTCACAGCCGCGGAGGGCTGGTGACCCGCTGGTGGTGTGAGGTGTTGGATCAGAAGCCGCGCAAGCGCCGGCGGGTGGTGTTCGTCGGCTGCCCTCTGCAGGGCACGAGCCTGGCGGATCCGGAGTCGGTGCGGAACGGCCTCAACCTGCTCAGCAACGTCGGCCGCGCGCTTGGCGATGGCCTTCAACTGATCCCGATGCTGACCGTGGCGGGAGGGCTGATGCAGATCCTGAGCGCGATGACCTCGGTGGCCTCGCGCGCGCCGCTGGTCGATGCCGGGATCTCGATGATCCCCGGCTTCGCCGCGATGTCGCGCGTCGGCAACAACCACGAGCTGAACGCCCTGAACGTGTTGAACGCGGCGCCGCGCGCCGATTACTTCGCCGTGGCCAGCGACTTCGAGCCCGATCCGGTGACGTGGCGATTCTGGAGGATGTTCAGCACGAGAGCGGCCAACGCCGCGGTGGATCACCTGGTGTTCCGGCAGGCGAACGACCTGGTCGTCGACACGACGTCGATGACCTACCACGCCTGGGGCCCGAACCCGGTGCTGGCGAACAACCCGGTGTTCCGGTGCTTCGAACCGCAGGACGGCGTCCACCACACGAACTACTTCCGTCATCCCAAGACGACGGCGTTCCTGCGAGGCGTCGCTCGGACTTTAAGGTCGTAAATGCCACGCGACGACGCGAAGACGCGAAGAAACCCCTAGATCTTCTTGCTTCGCGTCTTCGAGTCTTCGTGGTTGCATTTCTTTCTAACGTGGCGCCGGCGGGACGACGATGGGTTTCGAAGGGGTCTTGGCGAGCTGCTGCATCAGCACCTCGATCCCCTTGTTCAGTGTCGGGTCGATCCCTTTCGCGACGAGATCCGGCCGATCGATCACCTCGATGTCGGGCGCGACGCCGACGCCTTCCACTTGCCAGGTGCCGTCGTGCCGAGGAACCGGAACGTCGGCGCGGTAATCGTGCCGCCGTCCAGGAGCGGCGGATTGCCCGACAGGCCGATCAAGCCGCCCCACGTGCGCGTGCCGATGAGCGGTCCGAGTCCTGCCTTGCGGAAGTAGTACGGGAAGGCATCGCCGCCCGAGGCCGGACTGTCCGTTGATCAGCGCGACCTTCGGTCCGGCGTTCGCGAAGAGCGGCGTCGGCGTCGGCTCGAGGCCGCGGCGCGCCCAGAAATTGAGCACCGGGCGCGCGACCAGCTCCAGCATGCGATCGGGAATGAACCCGCCGCCGTTGTACCGGACGTCGAAGATGAGCGCATCCTTCGAGGCCTGCGGGTAGAACCATTTGAAGAGCTCGCGGTTGCCCTCGCCCGCGGTGTTCGGCAGATGGATGTAGCCGATCCGGCCGCCTGACTTCTCGCTGACGTAGTGTCGGTTCGCTTCGACCCACTCCAGATAGCGCAGGTTCTGCTCGCTGCGAATGGGGCGCACCCGTTCCTCGCGCGCGCCGGCCGTCGACGGCGAGCCGTTGACGAGGAGCGTCACCGTGCGGTCGGCCTTTGCGTCGAGGAGCCGGTAGAAGTTGTCGACCCCCTTCGTCGGGGTGCCGTCCACGGCAAGGATGTAGTCGCCTCGTTTCACGTTGACGCCCGGTTCGGTGAGCGGCGAGCGGAACGCATCGTGCCAGTTCTCGCCGGCGTAGATCTTCGCGACGCGGAAGACGCCCGCCTCGGGCTGGATGTCGGCGCCGAGCAAAGCGCCTTCGACGCGGCGCATCGCGGTGCCTGGCGCGGCTTCCACGTAGACGTGCCCGGCGCCGAGCTCTCCGGCGACCTCGGAAAAGACGTAATCGAGGTCGGCGCGATCGGCAACGAACGGCACGAGCTCGCCGTACTGCTCCCGAATCGTCGCTCCAATTCACGCCGTTCATGCCCGGGTCGTAGAACCAGTCGCGCAGGATGCGCCAGGCATCGGTGAACTGCTGCTGCCATTCGGCTCGCGGATCGACGCGTGACCGTCATGCTTGTCGAGGGCGAGAAGGCCATCCGTGGTCTTCTGGTCGGCCTTCACGTCCGCGATGCCGTAATCGCTGCCCTTGCTGAACAGCACTTTCTTCGCGTCCTGCGACAGCACGTACCCGTCGATCCCGGTCGAGGACGGTGCTGTCCTTGCGATCTTCGAGGTTGTACATCACCAGCGCGCGTCCGATCGCCCTGACCCACGAGGTACAGCACGGCGCGATCGCGAGGCGGACAGCGATCGGTGATCCGCCGGGGCTCCAGGAATGGCGCGGACGCGCTGCTCGAAGCCGTCGACGTCGATCGTCACGCGGACCGCCGCCGGGGTCGACGCATCCGGGCCGGCCGCCGGCGCCGGAGCAGGGGCTGCCGGCTGCTCGCGGGATTGCCCCTGGGGCGGTTCGGCCTCGCGGCGCTCCGGCTGCGGCTTTGCCGGCGGGATCGCGGGCTTCTGGCCCGGCGGCGAAGGCGCTCGCAGCGCCTCTGATTCACGCCGCGGTTCTTCGTCGCTGCGCGGCAGGAGGAGGCGCCGGGCCGTCCTTCGCGAGCAGTCCCGACGTAGGCGCGCGTCGAGTCGGCGTAGACGATAGTTGAATTCGTAGCCGCTGAACGTCAGGTTGAAGTCGCGATTCGACAGGAAGTACAGGTAGCGGCCTTTCGGATCGAACACCGGCTCGACATCGGCGGCATTGCCCGAAGTCAACTGGTGCGGCCGTGCCTTCCTCGAGGCGAGTACACCCAGATCGCCGTCAGCTTCGTCGCGGGCGCCTCCTTGACGTACGCCACCCAGCGGCTGTCGGGCGACCACGTAGTACGACGTGAGATCGGTGGAAGAGCCCCTGTCGACGTCGATCGTCTTGCCGCGTGGCGGCGTCGGCGACGCGCAGGCGCTGCCGCTTGTCGCCGAACAGCAGGTGTTTGGAATCTGGTGACCAGACCGGGGTGAAGCGCCAGGTGTCGCCATCACGTGTGACGCGGCGCTCTTCGCCCGAGCCATCCGACGGGCTTGATATAGATCTGGTACTCGCCGGAGCGATCGCGACAGATACGCGACCCACTGGCCGTCGGGTGACCAGCTCGGGCCGGTCTCGCGGATGCCGGGTGTCGCGGTGAGGTTGCGGATTTCGCCCTCGCGCGCCGGCGCCGTGAAAATGTCGCCGTGGGCCTCGACGATCGCGCGGCGCGCCGTCGGCGAGACGTTCATCGACTGGATCTCGCTCTTGACGGCCTTCACGTACGGGACGGTCCGGCGCAGATCGCCCGCGATCCGGATCGCCACCTCGTTCGTGCGCCCCGTCGCGGGATCGAAGCGGTCGATACGTCCGCCGATCTCGTAGACCACGCCGCCAGGCCCGCCGCTCGGCCAGAGGACGTCGTAGCGATCGTGGGTGGTCATCTGGCGGGTCTGCCGTGAGCGAACGTCGTACGCCCAGAGGTTCAGGCGCTGGCGTGCACCGCGGTCCGAGGTGAAGTAGATCGTGTCGCCCAGCCAGACCGGCTGGTTGTCGGTGCCTTCGTAGTTCGTGATCTGCTCGGCCGTGTTGCGCCTTGAGGTCGTAGATCCAGATGTCCTGCGCGCGGCCGCCCTTGTAGCGCTTCCAGGTCCGGAACTCGCGCATCACCGGCGTATAGACGTAGCGCGTGCCGTCAGGCGAGAGCCAGCCGCCCGCTCCTTCGAGCATCGGCAGCGGCTGCTCGGTGCCACCGGCAGCAGGGACGAGGTGCGGGCGGGAATTGCGCTCGCTCCACGGCGTACGGATGCGCGTTGAACAGGACGCTGCGGCCGTCAGGCGTCCAGCCGAGCACCTGGTTGTCGATGCCGCCGCGAGGCGGCATGGAGAAGACGTCGTTATAGAAGGTCAGCTGGCGCGGGGTGCCGCCGGACACCGGCATGACGTACACCTGCCGGCGGCCGTTGTACTGTCCCGTGAACGCAATCGAGTGCCCGTCGGGAGAGAAACGCGGGAACAGCTCCTGGCCTTCGTGCGACGTGAGCTGCCGCGCCGTGCCGCCGCCGATGTCGACGATCCAGATGTCGCCGGCGTAGACGAAGGCGATCGAGTCCTTCGAAATCGCCGGATAGCGCAGCAATCGAGTCGGGCTGCCGGGCTGCGCCGCGGTGAGCGCGGTCAGAATCAGGCCGAAGAGCAGGGTCAGGGCTGCGGCTGGGCGCAAGGAGAACTCCTTCTGCGGATGGATTGTATGGCGCTGATTGGGATGATAACGCGGGACAGGGTCCGTCACCGGCGGCGGACCGACGCCGCACGCGGGCGCGCAACGTCCCGGCAGTGTAGCGGAGGTTTGACGCGGCGAGAACACCGTCGACGTTCAGGTGTGAGCGGAGGCGAGCGCGCTGACGACTCCTGAGAGCCGGCTCCAGCGCGCGAGTGCCCTGCGGCGCAAACGCCGGTGAGACCTGAAAGAGACGGGCCACTGTCGTGCGAGACGACGCCGGAAGCGACCGGAGAAGCGGGCGGGATGCTCGGCCACGCTGCCCACGAGCAGCGCGAGGCAGTTGCGGCGGATGAGATCGATGCGGTCGGCGTACACCGCTGCGCCGAATCGGTCGCTGCGCAACAGCACGGCGTCGACGAAGTGCGCGAGACGGGTGGCACCCTCGTCGAGCACGCCGCGCCGAGCGGCGCTGGTGAAGATGGTCTGGTGGTGTGCGGCGAGATCCGCTTCGACGTCCTGGAGGTCGTCGAGCAGCTGCAAGAACACGCCGTATGCAAACGCGAAACGTTCTTCGGCCGGACTCGGCGCTGCCGCAACGAGATAGAGATCCACAAGCACGGAGCTCCCGCCCTTGCTCATGCTGATCTCCAGCAACTCCTCATCGGCGAGCTGGACCCGGCCGTGCTGTTTCAAGCTTGCCGTCTGCGCGTCATTGATTGCGAGCAGACTTTCATAGACGGCAGACGAACGATCTCGTGAAAACTCGCTTTCGATCCGCTCGATCAATCGTCCGACGGCCGCCTCGTGTGCGTTGGTAGGATGCACGGATTCGCCGGCGAGCCTCCGCGCGAGCCATTCGCTGAACGACCGTTTCGCGCGGGCCGGGACCGCAGGATGGTCGAGCCAGTTATCGGTGACGGGATAGAGCATGCTGTAGCCGAACAGCCCGGACCTGAGCTCGACCGGTTGATCGAGCAGCATTTGAAAGCTATTGCCGATCCACACGTTCCGCAGCGCCTGCCCGATGTCGGCCAGGCGGAGCGTCGGATCGAACGATCGCGCGCCTCGGATAAACCCGACCGCGCTGTCGTGGAACTGATCGCCGAAAAGCAGGCGGCGATAGCCGTCGGGCCAGCCGAGGCGCTGGTGGCCAAATCGCTGGATGCGCTGCCGTACGGCGTCGCGCCATTCGGCGCGGCGCGGTTCGTCCTGAGGCAGCCGCTCCAGTTCGGCCGCGAGTTCATCGATGAGGCGGCGGGTGGCGCGGGCGTTTGAGTGCTGGCGCAGCCAGCCGACGCGCGGACCGACTTCGGGGACGTCGCGTGGGCAGATTTCCCATAAGCTGCAGCATTCACGGCGCAGGGATATCAGCCGGGCGCGGAGATCGCCCACACTCGCGGCAACGTTGCACAAGGCGGCGCCCATCCGGACGTATGGGTACTGACGGCGGGGATCGACGTGAGGTTCCTCGTTGAGGTCTCGGACGAGAACCTGCACGCGGTCGTCGATCCCGACGCCAACAGCATCGCGATCGATCGTCAATGGGCGTCCGTCCGTGGCGGTGACGCACTCGTATTCTCCCCTCGCGGAACTGTCAGTTGTCGCAGTGGGCAGGCGGGCGAGGCGCCGCTAGCATGGTGATCGCCTTATGCATTCTCGTGTCGGATGTCGTGAGCTACTGGAAGAGAGGATGTGTCGAACCATCGCAGCGCTCCAGGGTCGGTGATCATCCTGCTGGTTTCGATCGCAGTCGCGCCGTTCCTGCCCGCCTGCCGCCGCACCAGCGCCCAGCCGGCGCCGCCTCGCCCGCTGACGGTGTCCGTGGTCGACCTGACGCCAGAGACGATCGAGGTCTCGAGCGAGTGGGTTGCCACACTCGACGGGCTCGTCAATGCCGAAATTCGCCCGCAGGTGAGCGGCTATCTCATTGCGCGCACGTACGGCGAAGGCGCACGTGTGAGCAAAGGTGATGTGCTGTTCGAGATCGATCCGCGTCCCTTCGAGGCAGCGCTCGCGCAGGCGGAAGCGCAGCTTGCGCAGACGCAGGCCCAGCTCGGAAAGACCGAGCGCGATGTCGCGCGCGATAGGCCGCTCGCCGAGGCGCGCGCGATCCCTCAGAGCCAGTTCGACGACGACATCCAGGCGAATCTGGCGGCACAGGCAGCGGTCCAGGCGGCGCAGGCGGCCGTACAGACCGCGCGACTGAATCTCGGGTTCACCAGCGTCCGCTCGCTCGATCGGCGGCATCGCCGCCATCGCAACGGCGCAAGTGGGCGATCAAGTGGGCCCGGCGACGCTGCTGACGACGGTGTCGCAGGTGGATCCGATCCGCGCCTACTTCTCCCTCAGCGAGGACGAATACCTGCGCATCGCGAATCAGGTCAATCGTCCTATCACCGCGAACGGCCTCTGGAACACCGGGTCGGCGCTGACGCTGACGCTGGCCGACGGCACGGACTATCCGAGGAAGGGCACGTTCCTTGCCGCCGATCGGGAGATCGACTCCAGGACCGGCACCATGCGGATCAGCGCGGTGTTCCCCAACCCGGATCGCGTGCTGCGCCCCGGACAATTCGGTCGGGTGCACGCGGCGACCTCGCTGGTGCGCGATGCTCTGCTCGTGCCGCAGGGCGCCGTCACGCGAGCTCCAGGACCGCTCGCTCGTCCACGTCGTCGGACCTGACAACAAGGTGGAGGTGAAGATGGTGACGCTCGGCCAACCCTCGCGCGGCCGCTGGATCGTGAAGAGCGGCCTCGGCCGCGGGCGCGCGCGTGATCGTCGATGCGGTGCAGGTTCCCGCCGGCGACGGTCGTGGCCCCGGAGCCGCTGGTTGCCGGCAAGGCCGTCGCACGACGGCGGACAGCGGCCGATGATGTCCGCCTTCTTCGTGCGCCGCCCCACCGTCGCGATCGTCATCGCGATCGTCACCGTGCTCGGCGGGCCTGGTCTCCATGGCCCGACTGCCGATTGCGATGTTTCCCGACATCGTCCCGCCGCAGATCATCGTCCAGGCGACGTACACCGGCGCCGACGCCGTGACGGTCGAACAGTCCGTCGCCACCTCGCTCGAGCAGCAGATGAACGGGGTCGACAACATGCTCTACATGCAGTCGACCAACGCGAACGACGGGACGATGCAGCTCACCGTGACGTTCGACGTCGCAACCGATCCGAATGTCGATCAGGTCAACGTTCAGAATCGCGACGCACAGGCGCAACCGAACCTGCCGGCGGAAGTCAACCAGTTCGGCCTCACGATGCGCAAGATCACCGGTCTGCCGCTGATGGTCGCGTCGTTGCACTCGCCCGGGAGCACGTTCGACGCGCTGTTCCTCGCCAACTACGCCAACATCAACATCATCGACGCGCTCTATCGCGTGCCGGGCGTCGGGCAGGTGCTGGATCTTCGGCGCCAACGACTACGCGATGCGGATCTGGGTCAAGCCCGATCGTCTGGCGGCGATGGGCCTGACCGTAACCGACCTCGCGAACGCCCTTCAGCAGCAGAACACGGTCAACCCCGCGGGGCAGGTCGGTGGCGCGCCGAGTCCGCCCGGGCAGGCGTTGACATACACCGTCCGCGCACAAAGCCGGCTGCAGACACCCGAAGAATTTGGCGCCATCGTCCTGCGTGCGAACCCCGATGGGTCGCTGGTGCGAATGAGCGACGTCGCGCGCATCGAACTGGGCGCTCTCACCTACAGCCAGATCGGTCGCGTGAAGGGGCAGCCGGGCATCGGGCTGGGCATTTTCCAGATCCCGGGATCGAACGCGATGGACGTCGCGCCAGGGTGTCAGGCAGGCGATGAAAGAGCTCAGCGCACGTTTTCCGCCAGACCTCGAGTATGTCTACACCCTGGACAACACGCTGCCGGTTTCCGAGGGCATCAAGGAGATCTGGGGGGGCGAGCGAGATGTCGGCCTCCAGGAATCGCTCATAGCGCGACGCCGCGTCGCGGGCCGCTTTCCGCTCGCGGCCGGTCAACCTCCGAACAGGGGTGATCGTCATCACGAGATTCTTCATCCGCCACGTTCCAGCCACTTGCCCCTCGATGACCAGTGCGTGCTGGAACGTGACGGTTGAACCGCGCGGCAAGGTCGCATGCGGCACGGCTGCCCGGTCGCGGTACGCCACCAGATACTCGTCGTAAATCGGGAGCAGGTGTGCGGTCACGCCACGCCGGGGGCGGACAGACAGGCTGGCCGCACCGTTCCCGACAGTCCAGTACATGTACCCATCGATCGACGCCTGCCGTGCGCGGATGATCTCGAGACCGCGCTTCGCGTCCGCGGTCGTGAGGCCAGACCACCAGACGAAGTCGCGTACCGTTGCCGGTCCGTGACTGGCGAAGTATCTGCGGGTCAATGTGCCGAGCGCCTCGTCCCGGGGCAACGTCCGGGCGTCCGGGGCTCGCGCGGCCAGCAGGGCATAGGTGAACTGCCGATCGCGCCGCGGGCCGCTGCAGACGACGGCCGTGAGCTCGGCGTGCGTCATGATGAATGCGAGCCGCATGGAGTCCACGACGATGCCTGACTTCGCCAGGTGGCCGCGAAGTTCCTGGCGGGTCAACGGGCCATGCGCGTCGAGCGCGCGCTCGATGACCCCGGTGGCGCGGCGTCAGCAGCGCGGATTCAAGTCCAAGGCGGCGGTGGTAGGAGGCCAGCGCGCGCTGTACCCGCGGCCCGGTCAGCTCCAGCATCCAGCGGATGTCGGCCCGCGGCACGAAATGCCACGTCGGCCGAAGGACGTGCGTGCGCAGGATGCGGCCATCCGTGAACGCGCGCTCGATGCTCGCGCTCGGTCGTGCCATCCCGCATGCGAAGGCCGAGCCCCCACTTCGCCGGCTCGAACTCCTGCGCCTGCACGGCGCCAAGGGCCGCGACGACCGCGGCCGGCCCGCCGCCGAGCGGACTGGCAATGCGCTGGTTCCGCAATCTCGCTGCGGCAATCGCGGCGTTCATTGGATACGATAGGAACATGCCTACTGATTCTTTCCGGCAGGCGTATCTCCACGATATCGCACGCGCGTTCCGGAACTACAAGGCACTCGGCGAGCGGGCGATCGCGCAGGTCTCGGACGAGAACCTGCACGCGGTCGTCGATCCCGACGCCAACAGCATCGCGATCATCGTCAAGCACGTCGGCGGGAACCTGCGGTCGCGGTTCACCGACTTCCTCACCACCGATGGCGAGAAGCCGACGCGCAATCGCGACGACGAGTTCGAGATGCCCGTGCAGGCCTCGAGGGCGGAAGTCCTGGAGTGGTGGGAATCAGGATGGGCGGCCACGCTCAGCGCGATCGACGCGCTCACGGTGGACGACCTGGATCGCACGATTCAGATCCGCGGCGAGGCGTTCCGCGTGGTCGAAGCGCTGAGCCGCAGCATCACCCATACGGCATATCACGTCGGCCAGATCGTCATGATGGCGAAGCATCTCGCCGGGCCGCACTGGGCGTCCTTGAGCATCCCCAAAGGGCGGTCGAAAGAGTTGGTCGCCGGGCGGTACAAGGAAGGCATCGTGCCGCCCAGATGAGTGGGTGAGTTCGAGAGTTGGAGAGTTGGTGAGTTGGAAGGAATCTCCAACTCTCGCAATTCGCCAACTCTCCAACCTTCAGTACTCATCGAATATCCTCTGCACGTCGTCGAGGCTGCGCTTCTGGAGCAGCGCGAGGCGGAGCAGCACGCGGGCCTTCTGGGGGTTCTTGTCCAGCGACGCGACGAACCCCAGCTTGTCGTCGTCGAGCTCGACGTTGCGTTCGACGCGGCCGATCGTCACGCGCGAGGCGCGGACGGCGACGATGCCCTTCTTGGCCTGCGCAGCGAGCGCCGCGACGGCTGGTTGCGTCAGGTTGCCGTTGCCGACCCCGGCGATGACGATGCCGCGGGCGCCCGCCGCGGCGGCGGCATCGATGAGCGCGCCGTCCATGTTTTCGTGAGCCATCACGATATCGACGCGCGGCAGGGCGGTGACGCCGTCCAGTTTGAACTCCGAGTCCATCGTGTGCTTGCCAATCGGACCGCGGTTGAACTCGGCCTTGCCATAGGCCACGGTTCCGATCAGCCCCGAGAGCGGCGACAGGAACGTCTGAACCGCGGTCGTGCTGGTCTTAGTAAGAGAAGACGCGCCGTGAATCCAGTCGTTGACGACGACGAGCACGCCGCGGCCCGCGGCCTCTTTGTTGGCGGCGACGGCCACGGCATTGTAGAAGTTCAACGGACCATCGGCCGACAGCGCCGTGGCGGGCCGCATCGCCGCGGTGAGCACGACCGGCTTCCTCGTCTTCACGACCAGGTTCAGGAAGTAGGCGGTCTCCTCGATCGTGTCGGTGCCGTGCGTAATCACGATGCCGGCGACATCGTTCATCGCGGCGAGGGCGTTGACGCGGCCTGCCAGCTTGAGCCAGACGGCGTCGTTCATGTCCTGCGAGCCGATGTTCGCGACCTGCTCGCCGCGCAGGTTCGCGATCTTCTTGGCCTGCGGGACGGCGGCGATCAGTTGCTCGACGCCCACCTCCCCTGACTTATATCCGGCCTGGACGTCGGTGGCGGCGGCGCCGGCAATCGTCCCTCCAGTGGCCAGGACGGCAATCGTCGGCAGCGCAGATTGAGCGGTCACGCTGATCGGCGCGAGCGGACGCGGTCCGGTCAGTGCGATGATGGCCGACGAGGAGCAGGGCAGCGAAGCGAGGAACGTGTCACGGAACCTCCTTCAGTTCGTCGCCGACCCTTAAGGGTCGGCCTACTTTTCCTTCACCGCACGACGAGCAGCAGCCATGCGGTGCCGACGACGAAATAGATGAGCGCGCTCACGCCGGTCGTGATCGCGCCAAGCCGATAGAGATCGCCCTGGGTGAGATAGCCGCTTCCGGCGAACAACAGGTTGGCGCTGGATCCCTGCGGCGTGATCACCGAGAAGTAGTTCGTCGCGAAGAGGAGCTGGAACGTCAGCAGCATCGGGTTGACGCCGAGCTTCACGCCGACGTCGAGGAATACGCCGAAGAGCGCCAGGAGATGCGCCGTCTGGCTCACGAACAGGTAGTGCAGCAGGATGTAGGCAGCGACGAGGATCAGTCCGGCCGTTGGCGCGGCCAGATCTCCGAGCGCGCCGGCCAGCCGGCCTCCGACGAATTCCATGAATCCGAGGTCATTCAGCTGGCTGCTCAGCGTGAAGAGCACGGCGAACCAGATGAAGGTCGCCAGCACGTCGCCCTGCTTTCCGATGTCGGCCAGGGGTGATGACATTGGTCGCGAGGAGGGCTCCCAGGCCCAGGAACGCGATCGCCGTGGAATCGAGCCCCAGCGTGGCGGCCGACGCCCATAGCGCCACCATGGCGACGAAGACGACCAGGACGATCCGCTCGTGCCTGGTGAGTGGGCCGAGCGCCGCGAGCGCCCGCCTGGCCGCGGCCGGCGCCTCCGGGCGTCGCTTGTACTTCGGGCCTGATGATCCGGTACAGCATGTACGGCAGCAGCGACGATCGCGCAGAGCGTCGGCACGGAAGCGGCGAGCAGCCACTGCCCGAACCCGATCTCTCGACGCCGGCGCCCCTGGCGATCTCGGTACCGAGCGGATTGGCCGCCATGGCCGTCAGCCACAGTGCCGACGACACGCTGAGGCTGGCGATGCCCGAGTACATCAGGAACGCGCCGAGCCGCCGGCGGTCCACCCGATCGGGCTTCGCCCCCGCCGCTTCCGCCAGGGAATACGTCAGCGGGTACAGGACGCCGGAGCGCGCCGTGTTGCTGGGAAATGCCGGCGCGATGACGGCGTCGAGCACGAAGATCGAGTAGGAGCAGGCCCAGCGTCGAACGGCCGAACCGGCTGACCATCCAGTGCCCACCGCGCGTACCGAGCCCGCATTTCACCACCGCGTCGGCGACGAGAAAGGCGACGACGATGAGGAGGATGGTCCCGTTGCCGAATCCGGCATAGGCGTCGCCGGCGCGAGCACGCCCGTCAGCACGGCCACAGCGACCGCGAACACCGACGCCGTGAGAATCGGCAGCGCATCGACGACGACCGCGACGATCGCGGTGGCGAAGATGCGCGAACAGCCGCCATGCCTGGACGCTCAATCCCGCGGGTGGCGCCGTCCACCAGAGAATCGCCAACAGGGCCGCCGCCGCGCCCTGCGCCACGAGCGTCCGGCGCGACTGTTCATCAGGGCCGGCCCTGGCCCGTCATCGCGAAGGGATCGAGGACCTCGCTGATCTGTTCCTCGGTCAGGACCTTCTTCTCGCGGACGAGCTCCATGATGCCGCGCCCGGTCTTCATCGCCTCGGCCGCCAGCTCGGTGGAGCGGTCGTAACCGATCACCGGGTTCAGCGCCGTCACGGTGCCGATGCTGTACTCGACGTAGTGCCGGGCGACGTCGGCGTTCGCCGTGATGCCCTCGACACAGTGCACGCGCAGCGTGTGCGCCGCGTTGATGAACATCGTCTGCGCTTCGAAGATGCAGGCGGCAATCACGGGTTCGAAGACGTTGAGCTGCAGCTGGCCGCCTTCGGCCGCCATCGAGACGGTCAGGTCGCTGCCGATGACGCGGAAGCAGACCATGTTGACGACTTCGGGAATGACCGGGTTGACCTTGCCCGGCATGATCGACGAGCCCGGCTGCTTCGGCGGCAGGTTGATCTCGCGCAGCCCGCAGCGCGGGCCGGAGGACAGCAGCCGCAGGTCGTTGCAGATCTTCGACAGCTTGATGGCGAGGCTCTTCATGCAGGACGAGTAGAGGACGAAGGCCTGCGTGTCCTGCGTCGCTTCGATCAGGTTCTCGGCCAGGTGAATCGGCAGGCCGGTGATGTCGGCCAGGTGCTTGGTGCAGGCTGCCGCGTATCCGGGCGGGGCGTTCAGGCCGGTGCCGATGGCCGTCGCCCCCATGTTGACTTCGCAAAGCACGCGTTCCATCGCCTTCAGGGCCTGCACTTCTCCGCCGAGCGTCGCCGCGAAGGCCTCGAACTCCTGGCCGAGGCGTCATCGGAACCGCATCCTGCAGCTGCGTGCGGCCCATCTTCAGGATGCTCGCGAACTCGCGGCCCTTGGCCCGGAACGCGGCAATGAGCTCGTTCACCGGCGACGACGAGCTCGGCATTGCCGAGCGCCATGCCGACGTGCAGCGCCGAGGGGTAGGCGTCGTTGGTGGATTGCGAGCAGTTGACGTGGTCGTGAGGGCTGCAATACGAGTACTCGCCCTTGCGATGCCCCATCAGCTCGAGCGCGCGGTTGGCGATGACCTCGTTCGCGTTCATGTTGGTCGACGTGCCGGCGCCGCCCTGGAACACGTCGAGCCGGAACTCGTCGTGCAGCTTGCCGTCGATGAGTTCCTGGCAGGCGCCTTCGATGCCCTTCAGGATGTCCTTGCCGAACTGGCCGCACTCGACGTTCGCCCGCGCCGCGGCCATCTTCACCATGGCGAAGGCCTTAATCAGGTTCGGGTAGAGACGCAGCTCCACGCCTGAGATGTGGAAGTTCTCGAGCGCGCGGGCGGTCTGAACACCGTAGTAGGCGTCGCTCGGTACGGCCTTGTCGCCAAGGAGGTCGTGCTCCAGGCGCGTCGCAGTCGTTGCCATGTGGTTTTCTCCCTCGACGGTCTCGGGAACGCAGTCGATTAAGTCGCCAACGGCAACACGCATGCCAGGATGAGCTTGGTCGAGGAAAGGCGTTGAGAGGGGCGAGACTACGTCGCGTCGGACGAAACCGATTGAACCTCCGGAGGGTCGGAGGGCCCCCGCCGCGAGTCTAAAGCGCTGCGAGGCGCCGCCTGATGACGTCGGCAATCCCGCGCAGGCGTTCGGCATCGCGTTCACCGAGCTTGCCGGCTTCACCTTCCAGCTGTCCGGCAAGGGTCTGGAGCCGATCGATGATCGCGCGCGCGTTCCGATCGCGTCCGCTCCGCAATGCATCCAACCGCCGTAGTCCGTCGCGCACCTCGGCGACCCGCGACGCCGGGATCGCCTTCCCACGCGCCAGCTGATCGAGATAGGCGTTCGCGACGAGCGGGCTGGCGGGCCAGACAGTGCGCGATTGGTGCTGCGGGTTGAATGCCTCGGAATGGGCGAGCACCGCGGCGGCGATCTCGTTCTGCGAGAGGTGCTCGCTCGGCGTCAGCCTGAAGACATCGATGCCGCGGGCCATCTCGGTGCCGTAGATGTTGCCGTTGTACCAGTAAGCCGACCAGAAGCCGCCCGCCATCAGGCGGGTCGGATCGATCGGGCCGCGATCGAAGAAGGCGATCTCGAACGGTTTCGTCGAATCGGTGAAGTCGAACACGCTGATGCCGCCCTGGTACCACGCCTGCGCCATGATGTCGCGCCCCGGAACCGGGATGAGCGACCCGTTGTGCGCCACGCAATTCTCCTGCTCGGTCTGCGGCGCCGGGAGCTTGTAATACGCGCCGAACCTGAAGCGGCGATCGACGATGTCGAAGATCGCATCGCCGCCCCACGTCGGCGGATCGCTGGCGCGGCAGCGCGGGCGCGTCCCGCCGCCCCACTCATCGGTGAACAGCACCTTCGTGCCGCGATTGTTGAACGTGGCGGAGTGCCAGTAGGAAAAGCTCTTGTCGACCACGTGATCAAGGCGCACCGGGTTCACCGGATCCGAGATGTCCAGGAGGATGCCGTTGCCCTGGCACGCGCCGGCCGCGAGACCGAGCTCGGGAAAGACGGTGATGTCGTGGCAGTGATTCGTCGCACGGGAGGTCTGCGTGTCCGGGCCATGATTACCACCCTGCCACAACGCCGCGATCGCGCCCGTCGTCGTATCCGCGAAGATGCGGGGACGATTGACGATGCGTGCCTTCGCCGGCGCGGCGAGCGGCACCTGGATCACATCGATGGCGTATAGCGCGGTGTTCGGATCTTCTTCCGGCTTCAATCCCGAACAGCCCGCGAGCTCCTCGGCCGACCGCGGCGTGCTGGTTCCCGAGCCGTAGATGTAGACGTTCTGGCGGTCGTCGGGATCGGTGACGAGCGTGTGGGTGTGTGAGCCGCGGCAGGTCTGAACCGCCGCCACCTGCTTGATCTGCCGGATGTCGCTGATGTCGAAGATGCGGATGCCACGGAACCGCTCGGCGCTGACCGCCGTCTGGTTGCCCTGGGTGCCGCAATCGATCCGCCCGCGCACCTGCTCGACCGACAGGAAGAGCAGAGCTCCGTACACGGAGACGTCGCCCTGGCCGCCGGGGCAGACCACCGACGCGAGCAGGCGAGGCGTGCTGCGATTCTCGATGTCGTACACATTGAAGCCGTGATAATTGCCCGCGAACAGCCGGTTGCCCGCGAACGCGAGATCCGAGTTCGTGAAGCTGAGCCGGTTCGCAATTTTCGGGTCGAACACGGCAGGTCGCGCAGGCGTCGCCGTATCGGCTGGCGCCGGGACGTCGGGGCCAGGTGTATTGACGTCGGGGCCAGGTGTATCAGGGTTCGGCTCGGAAGTGTCGGCGCGGGCCCGCTCCGGTGGCGTCGGCTCGCCGGCCGGCGCGCTCGGATCGAAGAAGCCTTCCGGCTTGGGCAGGCTGGCGATCAATTCCATGTTCCACGCCGCTTGCCCGGCGTCGCGGAAGCCGGCTGTCAGCCCGACCCTGGGGTCGGTCGCCCCCGCTTGCGCGCGTCCTTCGATGGCCGCAAGGGAGGCAACGCCGAGGCACAAGAGCGCCGCCGGAATCGATCTCATTTCGACAACTCCTTCAGCATCGCGGCCAACCGCGCGATTTCGCCGCGTTGATCGACGTCGACGTCTGAGGCAAACGCGAACAGCTCGGGATCCTGGCCGGCGTCAGGCTGTGCTAGCAAGTCGTCCACCATGGTCAGGGCGCCGCCATGATGCTTGATCATCAGCTCCACGAACAGCCGATCGAACTCGAGGCCAGTTGACCTCTCCAGCCGGCCCATCTCCTCGGCCGTGAGCATACCCGGCATCGTGGCGTGATGCGCATGCGCGTCGGGCGCTTCCTGGCCCCGCAGGGCGAGCCATTCCTGCATCATCTTGATCTCGTCGGCCTGCGACAAGGCAATCCGCTGCGCGATCAGCTTCACATCGTCGTGGCTGCTTCGCGACGCGACGAGCGCGGTCATCTCGAGCGCTTGTGCATGATGTCCGATCATCCCCTGCATGAAGCGCACCTCCGCGGCGGTCGGAGGAACCGCGGGGAGATCGACCGCCTTTTCAGGCGTGATGGCTCGACTTGCCTGGCCGGGGGCGCCCGGCTGGATGAGTGGAGGCGCAGTACGGCACCCTCCGCACGCGACAATCAGCAGGATCGCTGCGCGATGAATCTCCAACTCCTTGACTCTCCAACTCACTCTAAAACGCAAAGAGATAGGTCATCTTGGCGATGAACGCCCGATCGATCCGGTCGGTCCGCTCATCGTGGCGCTCGTTGTAGACGAGGAAGATGTCGCTGAGCGGACGGTGGATGATGTTGAAGCGCAGGTTCGAGCTGAGCTGCCGCGAGTCGGTGTTGTACTGCACCAGGGCGTTGACGAACATCTTCGTGTTGAAGTTGTAGTTGACCCGGCTCGACACCAGCTTCGAGACAAACGCGCCGTTCGACACCTCGATGTCGTTGATCTGCAGGTTGACCGAGGCGTTGAAGTGCTCGTTGACCCGGACGGCCGGCCCGATGCGTGTAGCCGCGCCGGTCGCCGTCGTAGAAGTCGCCGATCGAGTACGCGGGTCTCGAAGGAGAACCGGGCGGCGTTGTTGGTCCTCCAGAGGAAGAACCACTCGTTGAACTCGTAGCGGCCGGGGTCGACGCGGACACCGCGTGCGGTGTTGATCGTGAACGGCACCCGCACTTCTTCGATGTTGGGGTTGACGCCGATTTCCAGGAACCCGCCATCGTGGAAGTTGAACGGGAGATGCCAGTCCTGGTAGCGCGATTCGAGGCCGAGCCCGTCGCGGCGCTGGAAGATCTCCATCTGCCAGTGCGGACGCGTCTCGCGGATGCCGATCCGCGACAGCCATTCAGGCCGGAAGGCCCGGCCCGACGAACATCAGCCCGTTGTTGACCCCGACCCGGGGCACGAAGCCCATCTCGTCGTTGAAGCGCTCGCCGATGACGTTGTAGAAGCCGCGGAACTGCCAGGTGCGCGTCTGGTAGTTGGCGTGGCCCCGCGCCGAGAAATCCTCTCCGGTCCCCGGGATCGCCGACGAGGGAGAAAACGTCCTGACGGCATAGCCGTCGATGTTCAGGAATCCGAAGCGGAAGTTGGCATCGACGCCGGCGACGCGGTTGTAGTGGGAGCCGCTCTCGTCCTTGTTCAGCAGCATCACCCCGATGTCGGAGTTCGCGAGGATGTCCCGGCGCATCCTGAGCGCCGTGAAGTTGGTTGACGGGGACAGATCCCTCCTCGCGCTGCTGGATGTTCAGCGCGCCCAGGGTGTAGGCGCCCATCCGGCCGGTCAGACGCGTCCCGGCAAGGATGGGAATCGCGTCGCCGCTGTCTGACAGGCCGATCCGGCGGCTGAAGAACAGGCGCATGTCCTGCGACGCGTTCTGGCGTCCGCCCCCGGCGCCCCCGCCACCACCACCGCCGCCGCCCCCGAACTGGTAGATGCCGGAGTTTTCGAGGAAGAAATCGCGCTTCTCGGGGAAGAACAGGCTGAAACGCGACAGGTTCACCTGCTGCTCGTCGGCTTCCACCTGCGAGAAATCGGTGTTGACGGTGAAGTCCCACGTCGTGCCGGTCGTCAGCCCGTACTTGACGTCGAAGCCAGCCTGGCCGTCGCGGATGGTGTCGAACCCGGTAATGCGTGTTCGTGCTGCCGAGCGCGTACGGCTTCACGCGAAGGTTGCGTCCCGGGCGCACGCCGCGCATCCCTTCGATGCTGCCGGCCAGCGAGACGCGCTCGATGCTGTAGATCCGCGGCAGGGGAGACCAGTAGCTGTCCTCGTTCAGGCGGCGGATCTTCCGCTCGAAGTTCACGCCCCAGGTCTGGGGATCGGCCCGATCGAACTTCAGCGTCTTGAACGGGATTCGGATCTCGGCGGTCCAGCCGATCTCGGTGATGCGGGTGCTCACCTCCCAGATGCCGTCCCAGTTGCTGTTGTTCTCACGTCCTTCGTTGGCCATCTGCGCGTCCCACTTCGCGCCGGCCGGGTTCGTCGCGAACTGGTAGCCATTGCGCCGATCGGCGAAGGTGTCGAGGACGACCCGGAAACCGTCGCTGGTGCCGGTGTTGAAGTCCTTCTTGATATCGCTGATCGTCAACAGGCCGGGCTGGTCGTCCCTCGCCAGGACCCCGAAATAGATCGCTTCCTCGTCGTAGACGACCCGGACCTCGGTGTCGTAGGTGGCGGCCGCCCCTTCGTTCGGGTCGTTCTGGATGAAGTTCCGGGCGACCGGGGCCGGGGCCCAGGCCGGTTCGTCCAGGACGCCGTCGAGCGCCACGGTTCCCGCGGCCCGGACGACGATCAGCCGACGTTCGTCGCGCGCGGTTTCGTAGTCGATCTGGCCGCCCTGGTCGCTCGCGAACGCTGGCGCGGAGGCCGCGAAAGCGCAGGCAAAGAAGAGGATCAGGGCATCCCGTCGCATCGGGGGTGCATAGTGTAGCGGATGCCTCGACTGGCGGCGCGGAGACGGCCCGAACGGCTCAACTTCTGCTAGGATGCCTGCTGAGTATGCGCACGCGTCCCGGCGTGTTCCTGGCGCTCGTCCTGACTGTGGCGCTGACCGTTGCGCTGACCGTATTCGGGGCGTCCCAGCAGACCATTCAACCCGCGCCGATTCCTCACGACAGTGGACAGGGAGTGGCGCCGGCTTTCGAGGGCTGGTACCGCAACGCCGACGGCACGTTCACCCTCTCGTTCGGCTATTTCAACCGGAACTATCGCGAGGCGCTGGATATCCCGGTCGGGCCGAACAACAGGTTCGATCCGACGCCGGCCGATCAGGGGCAGCCGACGCACTTTCTGCCCCGGCGGCAGACTGGCATTTTCACGGTGGTCGTGCCCAAGGACTTCGGCACGCAGAAGCTCACGTGGACCATCGCCGCTCACGGGCAGACGAACTCGGTTCCCGGGCATCTTCGTGCCGAGTGGGAAATCGATGCGTTGAAGGAATCGACGAGCGGGAACACGCCGCCCGTGATCAAGTTCGAGGCGAGCGGCAAGCCGGGCCAGGGGCCCGGCGGTACGACGACGACATCGCACCGCGACCCAGGGACAACCGGCGACGCTGACCGTCTGGGCCACCGACGACAACGTGAGAAAGCGCGAGAACGAAGGGCGGCCCGGCCCGGCGCTGGGACTCGTCTGGTCGAAGTATCGCGGGCCCGGGGCGGTGACGTTCAATTCGGCCGAGCCGAAAATACAGGACGGCAAGGCGACGACGACCGTGACGTTCGACAACCCCGGCGAGTACGTCCTGCGCGTGCTGGCCTGGGACGCGTCGGGCTCGCAAGGCACCATCATGGCCGGCGGCTTTCAGTGCTGCTGGACGAATGGCTACGTTCGTTTGAATGTCGCGCCGCGCCGGTAGGCGCGGCCGGGAGGGATCTGAAATGCGCGAGGGCCAGATGCACAGCATCGTCAGGCGCTTCAGTGCGGCGTTCGTCATCAGCCTGGCCATTCCAGGCGCGGCACGGGCGCAGGCGCCGGATCAGCCGACCTTCGCGAAGGACGTCGCGCCGATCCTGCAGGAGAAGTGTCAGGTCTGCCATCGCGCCGGACAGATGGGCCCGATGCCGCTCGTCACCTACCAGGAAGTCCGGCCGTGGGTCCGCGCCATCCGGACGAAGGTGTCGACGCGAATGATGCCGCCGTGGCATCTCGACAAGACCGTCGGCATCCAGAGCTTCAAGAACGACATCTCGCTGACCGACGATCAGGTCCAGACCATCGTCCGCTGGGTGGACCAGGGCGCCGCGCTCGGCGATCCGACTGACATGCCGGCGCCGAAGCGGTGGCCGAGCGACGACGTGTGGCACCTCGCCGAGCAGTACAGCCGGCCGCCCGACCTGGTCGTGAAGTCGACGCCCTGGACGCAGAAAGCCGAGGGCCAGGATCAGTGGTGGCAGCCGGTCGATTCCGACCGGGCCTGACCGAGGATCGATGGGTGAAGGGCATCGAGATTCGACCCTCGGCGCGAGGGCGGCGCGTCGTGCATCACGTCGTCACCAACCTGGTCCAGCAGGAAGAGAAATACGGCGCGGTCGACGTCAACGGCGGCGGCTATTTCAGCGAGTTCGCGGTCGGCAAGATCGGCGACGTCTTCCGCGAGAACACCGGCAAGCTGATGAAGGCCGGTTCGGCGATTCGATTCGACATTCACTACCACTCGGTCGGCGAGGAGGTCACCGACCAGAGCGAGGTCGCGGTCTGGTTCTACCCGAAGGGCGAGGTCCCGAAGTACCGCGTCTTCCCGCAGGCGATGGGTGTCCAGCAGTCGATGGCGACGATGGACATCCCGCCCGGGAAGGTGACGCAGCATTTCGCGTATGTCCCGCTCCAGCACCCGGCGCGCCTCGAGAATTTCCAGCCGCACATGCACATCCGCGGCAAGGCGATGTCGATGGAGGCGATCTACCCCGACGGCCGCGTCGAGATGCTGAACCACGTCGATCGCTTCGACTTCAACTGGCACGTCAACTACGTGTACGCGGACGACGCGGCGCCGGTGCTGCCGCGCGGCACGATCATCAAGATCACGGCGTGGCACGACAACACCGCCCAGAACCCGGCGAACCCCGATCCGACGCAGTGGGTCGGCTGGGGGCAGCGCAGCTACGACGACATGTATCACGCGCACGTGAACGTGACCTATCTCACCGACGAGGATTACGCGTCGATTGTCGCGGAGCGCAGGCGGACGCGCGCGGCATCGTCGACGCAGCAACAGCAGTAGTGCCGGCCTTTAGGCCGGCCTGCGACGTACCCCACGATGCAGCTTGACCAGGTGAGTCTTGCTCCGGCCAGCGGCGCCGGATGGCGCGCGGCTGGCCGCGCTGCACGCGATCGAAGAGAAGGTGCTGTGGCTCGCCGTCTGGATGATCCATCACGCGAACCACATCCGGCCGAAGCTCGATGGCCTGAAAGTCGGAGGCCATCAGGCGTCGTCGGCGTCGGTCGTCACGCTGATGACGGCGCTCTACTTCGACGTCCTGCGGCCCTGGGACCGCGTCGCGGTCAAGCCGCACGCCAGCCCGGTCTTCCACGCGATCCAGTACCTGTTCGGGCGCCAGACGCGCGAGAAGCTCGAACGGTTCCGCGCGCTCGGCGGCGCGCAGTCGTATCCCGTCGCGCACCAAGGACGCCGACGACGTCGACTTCTCGACCGGCTCGGTCGGCCTTGGCGTCGCGCTGACCAGCTTTGCGGCGCTCGTGCAGGAGTATCTGCGCACCAGGGAGCTCGGCGCCGGCCGATCGCCCGCCGGGCGGATGATCGCGCTTGCTCGGCGATGCCGAGTTCGACGAAGGCAACGTCTTCGAGGCGCTGCTACGAAGGCTGGAAGCACGACATCCGCAACGTCTGGTGGGTGATCGATTACAACCGGCAGAGCCTGGACGCCGTCGTCTCCGACCGCATCTTCCAGCGGATGGACTCGATCTTCCGCGGCGGTGGGCTGGAACGTCGTCACGCTGAAGTACGGACGGCTGATGCGCGAGGCGTTCACGCGGCGCGGCGGCGACGCGCTGCGGGACTGGATCGACGAGTGCCCGAACAGCTTGTACTCGGCGCTCGCGTTCCAGGGCGGCGCCGCCTGGCGGGCGCAGCTCGAATCCGATCTCGCGCATGTCGACGGCATCCGGCAGCTGCTCGACGAGCACGACGATCCCGCGCTGCACGCGCTGATGACCAACCTCGCCGGCCACGACCTCGAGACGGTCATCGATGCGTTCCGGCGCGTCGACGACGACGTGCCGACCTGCTTCATCGCCTACACGATCAAGGGATACGGGCTGCCGTTTGCGGCGCACAAGGACAATCACGCCGGCCTGATGACGCCGCGAGCAGGTCGAAGCCGCTGCGGCAGCGGCATGAACATCCGAGGAAGGGGAGGAGTGGGAGCCGTTGGCGGGCATCCGACGCGCCGGATGCTGATGTGGCCGCGGCGATTGCGGGCGCGCCGTTCAATCAGCCGTTCGGCCGCCGCCAGCAGGCGCCGCGCATTGCCGGTGCCCGATCGGATCGCCGCGCCGGGCGGCGCGCGGCTCTCGACGCAGGAGGGCTTCGGCCGGCTGCTCGGCAACATCGCCAGGGAACATCCCGAGCTGGCCGATCGCATCGTCACGACGTCGCCCGACGTGACCATCTCGACGAGCCTCGGGATCGTGGGTGAACCGCCGCGGCGTCTACGGGCGCGCAGACGCAGCGTGCAGGCCGACCCCGAACAGCGAATCGCGTCGCCGCAGAAGTGGTCGCGTCTCCCGGGCGGCCAGCACATCGAGCTCGGGATCGCCGAGAGCAACCTGTTCACGCTGCTGGCGGCGCTCGGACTGTCGGGACCGCTCTTCGGCGTCGCGGCTCCTGCCGATCGGCACGGTCTACGACCCGTTCATCTGCCGCGGGCTCGATGCGCTGAACTACGCGTGCTACCAGGACGCGCGGTTCATCCTCGTGGCGACGCCGTCGGGCCTGACGCTCGCGCCCGAAGGCGGCGCGCATCAGTCGATCTACACGCCGCTCATCGGCATCGGGCCAGCCGTCGCTCACGGCGTTCGAGCCGGCTCACGTCGACGAGCTCGCCGAGATCCTGCGCTGGAGCTTCGAGCACCTGCAGGACGACGACGGCGGTTCGGTGTACCTGCGGCTGTCGACCCGGCCGATCGCGCAGCCGCGAGCGCGAGATGACCAGCGAGCTCGCTCGAGGCCGTGCTCGAGGGCGCGTACTGGCTCGTCGCCGCCCGGGCCCGGCGCCGAGCTCGCCATCGTCGCCTGCGGTGCGATCGTGCCCGAGGCGATCGAGGCGCATCGCCAGATCGTCGAAGACATTCCCGGGGCCGGACTGCTGGTGGTGACGTCGCCCGATCGCCTGCACCGCGGCTGGGTGCGGAGCCAGCGCGCGAACGGCGGCGCGCGCTGCGTCCGTCGCACATCGAGCGGCGTGCTCGGCCGAGCTCGACCCGCGCGCCGGTCTGGTGACGGTGCTCGATGGTCATCCCGCCACGCTGTCGTGGCTGGGAGCCGTCGCGGGCCATGCGGTGATGCCGCTCGGCGTCGAGGCGTTCGGTCAGTCGGGCGACATCGGCGATCTCTATCGCGTCTACGGCCTCGACGCGGACGCCATACTCGGCGCGGCCGCGCGCCTGTGCGTCCGAATGGGGCCACGCGGCGCCTGAGACGTTTTGTTTCAATCGCACAACCGCTAACCGGTTATATTTATAGGCGGTTGCCGCCTGCGGCCGAGGCGGAGCCGTGCAGGGCGGACGTTTGTAGCGCGGACCTGAGTAGGGCGGACCTCTTAGGTCCGCCGATGGTAGGGCCGGACCTTTTAGGCCGGCCTACGTCGATCGATGGGCCGGGCCTGAAAGGCCCGGCCTACGGGAGCTCGATGAGGCAGCGTGTCGTTCGTTGTGATCGCGCTGTGGGTCGGCGTCGGGCTCGCCGGTTCGGCGTCGCTCGCGCCGCGCGAGCAGCCGCCCGCAACCAGCGCCGGCGCCGCGGTGCGTCCCGCTTATCAGAGCGCCGCGCCGGCATCGACGTCCGACACCCGCCAGGCGCTCCTCACGCGCTACTGCATCAGCTGCCACAACGAGCGCCTGAAGACCGGCGAATCTGGCGCTCGACACGCTCGATCTGAGCAACGTCGGTGCGAACGCGCCGGTGTGGGAGAAGGTCGTGCGCAAGCTCCGCGCCGGCGTCATGCCGCCCGCCGGGCGGCCGCGTCCCGATGAAGCGACACACGACGCGTTTGTCGCGTGGCTCGAAGGCGGAGCTCGATCGCGCCGCGGCCGCCCATCCCGAACCCGGGGCGGACCGAGACATTCCACCGGCTGAACCGATCCGAGTATCAGAACGCCATTCGCGATCTGCTGTCGATCGACGTGAACATCGCCGACTTGCTGCCGGCCGACGATTCGAGCTACGGCTTCGACAACATCGCGGGCGTGCTGCGCATCTCGCCCGCGCTGATGGAGCGCTATCTGTCGGCGGCGAAGACGATCAGCCGTCTGGCGGTCGGCGCACCGCTGCCGGCCGTGGACCACGAGGTCTACCGCGTTGTACCGGATGCCCAGCAGCACGATCACGTCGACGGCCTGCCGCTCGGCACACGCGGCGGCCTCGGCGTGCGGCACCTGTTTCCGCTGGACGGCGAATACGACATCAAGGTCGACGTGACGGGCGCGGCCGCGCATCCGCGAACCGCAGCAACTGGAGGTCACGATCGACGGCGAGCAGGTCGCGGCTGTTCACGCTGGCCGGCCGCGCCGGCGCCGGGCTCCTCGGTCTACGACTCGGAAGACAAGCTGGTCGCGCGGGTACCGGTGCCGGCCGGCCCGCGCGATGTCGGCGTGGCGTTCGTCAAGAAGCCGGCGCTCCTGCGTCGAGCAGGCGCGCGAGCCCTTCCAGAATCCGCGCATCTCCGGGAACGACGGCGGTCCTGGCGGGTCGATGCCGGCGGTCACGAGCGTGACGGTGATCGGGCCGTATCAATCCGAAGGGCGCCGGGCAACACGCCGAGCCGCCGGCGGATCTTCGTGTGCCAGCCCGGCGAGCGCCGCCCAGGAAAACGCGCTGCGCGCGGCAAATCCTGTCCACGCTCGCGCGCCGGGCGTTTCGCGGCACGGTGCCCGACGACGCGCTGTCCGACTTGCTCGCAGTTCTATGCCGAAGGCCGTGCCGAGAGCGGGACCTTCGACGCCGGGATCGAGTTCGCGCTGCGCGGCTGCTCGTGAGCCCCGAGTTCCTGTTCCGGGTCGAGCCGGATCCCGGCGCCGGCGCCGCGCCGCGCGTCCCGTCGCGACGACGCCGGTCGATGCCGCGCGCGCCGAGCGTGTACCGCGTACCGCGACCTGGAGCTCGCGTCGCGGCTGTCGTTCTTCCTCTGGAGCAGCATTCCCGACGACGAATTGCTGGACGCTGGCAGCGCAGCGGGCGGCTTCGCCAGCCGGCGGTGCTCGAGCAGCAGGTCCGGCGGATGCTGGCCGATCCGCGCGTCCGAATCGCTGACCAACGAACTTCGCCGGCCAGTGGCTGCAGCTGCGCAACATGGCCACCGTGCGCCCCGGCGATCCGTATTCGCTCACCTTCGACGAGACGCTGCGCCAGGCGATGTGGCGCGAGACGGAGCTGTTCTTCGAGAGCATCCTGCGCGAGAACCGCAGCGTCGTCGACATGCTGACGGCCGACTACACGTTCCTGAACGAGCGGCTCGCGGTCCACTACGGCATCCCGGGCATCCAGGGCAGCCATTTCCGTCGCGTGACGCTGCCGGCCGACAGCCCGCGGCGCGGCATCCTCGGACACGGCAGCATCCTGACGATGACGTCGCATGCGATCCGCACCTCGCCGGTGTTCCGCGGCAAGTGGGTGCTGATGAACGTGCTCGGCACGCCGCCGCCGGAGCCGCCGCCCAACGTGCCGGCGCTGGTCGACAGGAAGACGCAGGCGAAGGTGCAGACGATGCGCGAGCGCATGGCGCAGCACCGGGCGAATCCGACGTGCTCGGCGTGCCATTCGCTGATCGACCCGGCCGGGTTCGCGCTCGAGAACTTCGACGCGATCGGCCGCTGGCGGGTCGTCGACGAATCGTTCAATCCGATCGACGCGTCGGGCGCCCTGCCGGACGGCACGAAGTTCGACGGCGTTCAGGAGCTGCGCGCCGCGCTGGTCCGGCGGCCGGAGCGCTTCGTGACGACGGTCACCGAGAAGCTGCTGACCTACGCGCTCGGCCGCGGCCTCGAGTACTACGACATGCCGGCGGTGCGCGGATCGTCCGGGAGGCGGCGAAGGACGGCTACCGATTCCAGACGATTATTCGTGGCGTCGCCGAAGAGCTATCCGTTTACGATCGAGGCGCGATCGACGCTGCGCCGGGCGACAGACGCAGGCGTCAGCCGCTGAACGATGCTGAAGGATTCGAGTGAGGACCTGACGTCATGTTCATCACCAAGATGGCGCTGCCCCGGCGGACGTTCCTGAGAGGGCTCGGCGCGACGGTGGCGCTGCCGTTGCTCGACGCGATGACGCCGGCGCTGACGGCGGCGAGCCGGACGGCGGCTGAGCCGCGTGATGCGCATGGGCTTCTTCTACGTGCCGAACGGCATGTTCCTGCCCAACTTCCACCCGGCGGGCAGCGGCGGCCGCGCGTTCGAGCTCACGCCGATCCTGAAGCCGCTCGAGCCGTTCCGCGACCAGATCACCGTCGTGAGCGGGCTGAGCAACCTCGGCGTGATCAGTCCGAACGAGGGCGGCGGCGTGCACACGCGCGCGCACGGCGGCTGGCTGAACGGCGTGCTGCCGAAGCGCACCGAGGGCGCCGACATCACCGCCGGCAAGACGATCGACCAGTACGCCGCCGACAAGCTCGGCGCCGACACGCAGCTGCGATCGCTCGAGCTGACGACCGAATCGAACTTCATGGTCGGCAACTGCGAGAACGGCTACAGCTGCGCCTATCTGAACTCGACGTCCTGGCGGACGCCGTCGACGCCGCTGCCGCACGAGCGCGATCCGCGCGTGGTGTTCGAGCGGCTGTTCGGCGACGGCGGCAGCGTCACGGCGCGCCTCGCCGAGATGCGCAGGGACCGCAGCATCCTCGACTCGGTGGCCGACAGCATGCGCCGGCTCGAGCGGCGTCTCGGCGTCGGCGACCAGCGCACGGTCGGCGAGTACCTCGAGTCGGTGCGCGAAATCGAGCGGCGCATCCAGCGGGCCGAGCAGAACAACGCGACGCACGCCGCTGCCGTCGCTCGAGCAGCCGTCGGGCGTTCCCGACGGTTACGAGGAGCACGTCGCGGCTGCTGATCGATCTGCTGGCGCTGGCCTATCAGGCCGACGTCACGCGTGTCTCGTGCATGCAGCTGGCGCGCGAGTCGAGCGGGCGCACCTATCCGCACATCGGCGTGCCCGAGGGGCACCATCCGGTCTCGCATCACCAGAACGACGCGCACAACATCCAGCAGAACACGAAGATCAACATGTACCACATGTCGCTGTTCGCGAGCTTCGTGGAGAAGCTGCGCAACACGCCGGACGGCGACGGCACGCTGCTCGATCACACGATGCTCGCTGTACGGCGCGGGCATGGGCGACGGCGACCAGCACACGCCGGTCGATCTGCCGGTGGTCATCGCCGGCGGCGGGTGCGGCCAGCTCGCGCGGCGGGCGCCACGTCAAGTACCCGCTCAACACGCCGTTCATGAACCTCGGTCTGACGCTGCTCGCGAAGGTCGACGTGCAGGTCGACAAGATCGGCGACAGCACGGGTCTGTTGACCGACCTCTAATCGCGTAGGCCGGGTCTCTTAGACCCGGCATTCGTCGGCGGACCTGAGAGGTCCGCCCTACAGGTGCGTTGATGGCTCACGTGATGGCTTGCGGCATGCGCTGTTGCGGCTGTCCTGGGGCTGTGCGGCGTCAGTCGCGTTCGCGCAGACGCCGCCGCCAGGCGCCGGTCGACCATCGGCGGCCAGAGCGGAACGCCGGCGATCGTCGACGCCGCGCGGCGCGGCGATGCGGCCGCGGTGCGGGCGCTGATCGCGAAGCGCGCCGACGTCAACGCCGCCGCAGCCGACGGGACGACCGCGCTCCACTGGGCCGCCGAGCGCGACGACATCGCTATCCTGGACGCGCTGCGTCAAGGCGGGCGCCAACGTCAACGTCAGCAACCCGGCATGGCGTCGCGCCGCTCTCCCTCGCGGCCGTTGAACGGCAGCGGCGCGGCCGTCGGGCGGCTGCTCGCCGCCGGGGCCGATCCGAACACCACGATGGCCGGCGGCGAGACGGCGCTGATGACCGCGGCACGGGCAGGAAGTGTCGAGGCGCTTCGCGCGCTCCTCGCCGCCGGCGCCGATGTCGGCGGCGCGAGTCGGCAGCACGGGTCAGACCGCGTTGATGTGGGCGGCGGCACGCAACAACGCCGCCGCGGTCCGCCTGCTCGTCGAGGCCGGGCGCCGACATCAACGCGCGAACCGGACGCGCCGCGCCGGCGCCGCCGCGCCGATGCCGGCCGCCACCGCCGCCCAGGCGCTGGTCACCAACTTCGAGGGCGGCCGGTCGATGTTCAACAGCCCGCCGCCGACCGGATTCACCGCGTTTCTGTTCGCGGTCCGCAGCGGCAGCATCGACGCCGTCAAGGCGCTCCTCGACGCGGGCGCGAACGTCAACGACACGCTGTCCGACGGCTCGAGCGCGCTCGTGGTGGCTGTCGCTAACGCGCACTGGGAGCTGGCGAGCCTGCTGCTCGACCGCGGCGCCGATCCGAACCTGGCGGGCGCGGGCTGGACGGCGCTGCATCAGGCCGTCCGGATCCGCCGTCCGAACATCGGCTTCGGCACACCGGGGCCGATTCCGACGGGTACGCGTCGACAGCATCGATGTGATCAAGAAGATGATCGCGCGCGGGGCGGACGTGAACGCGCGCATGAGCCGCAACGGGATGAAGGACGGCCAGCGCAACCGGCTCAATCGGCTCGGGGCCACGCCGTTTCTGCTCGCCGCGAAGAACACCGACGTCGAGGTGATGCGGCTGCTCGTCGCGCCGGGCGCCGATCCGACGATCGCCGACCGCCGACGGGACGACGCCGCTGATGGTTGCGGCGGGCGTCGCCATCTGGAATCCCGGTGAAGACGGCGGCTCGCTGCCCGGCCAGGAACCCGAAGTCCTGGAAGCGGTCAAGATGTGCGTCGAGCTGGGGAACGACGTCAACGCCGCCAACCACCTCGGGGAGACGGCGCTGCACGGCGCCGCGTTCCGCGGCGTGAACGAGGTCGTCGCAGTACCTGGCCGACCAGGGCGCGAAGCTCGACGCCCGCGACACGCGCGGCTGGACGCCGCTGGCCATCGCCAACGGGCTCACCTACACCGACTTCTTCAAGCAGCAGGTCCACACGGCGAAGCTGCTGCGCGACCTGATGGCGGCCCGCGGCCTTCCGACCGAGGGACATGCGGTCGATCGCGAAGGTGTGCCTCGACTGCCTGCAGACGCGCGTCGGATCAGCAGCGCGACGTCTCCGAACGCGACCGCCGGATGGAAGCCGACTGGGCGTCCCGCGCGCGGGCGTCGCAGCAGCCGTAGCGATCTCGAAGATCGCCATCCGGCGGACGTGAAGACCGTAGGTCGGACCTCCTAGGTCCGTCTCGGGTCTGCGCTACAGCACTCGCCAGAATCTCCAGGGCGGCATCCCCGCGTTTGCGCTATGATCGCGCCGCATTTCGCGCCGCCGGCGCGTGACTCGCACCGTTCAAATCCCTCCGGAGGTCTTCGATGTTCAAGCTGGAAGCTCGTCCTTGTGCCTCGTGTCGTAGTCGTCTGCCGACGCTGGCGCTGGCGCAGGGCACCGCCGGCATTTCCGGCCAGGTGAAGGACGCGACCGGCGGCGTGCTGCCCGGTGTGACGGTCGAAGCGAGCAGTCCGGCCCTGATCGAAAAAACGCGCGTGGCGACCACCGACGGAGCAGGCGAGTTCAAGATCGTGTCGCTGCCGCCCGGGGCCTACACCGTCAGCTTCTCGCTGACCGGATTCTCGAGCGTGCGCCGCGAGGGCATCGTCCTGACCACCGGGTTCACGGCGACCGTCGACGCCGAGCTTCGCGTCGGCGCGGTCGAGGAGACGATCACGGTGTCCGGCGACTCGCCGCTCGTCGACGTCCAGAACGTCAAGCGCCAGGTCGTCATGACCCGCGAGATGGTCGATACGCTGCCCACCGGCAAGACGGCCGTCGAAATGGCGACGCTGATTCCCGGGGTCCAGCTGATGAACGGCACCGGCGCCGGCGCGGCGGCGACCGGGATGGGCGGATCGCTCGGGATGGATCAGTTCGCGACGCTGGCCGCGCACGGCAGCCGTCCCGCCGACACGCGCCTCGAGGTGAACGGGGTCAACATCAACATCTTTGGCCAGCGCCAGGACAGCACCTACGCGAACTTCCAGGACGGCAACGTCCAGGAGTATTCGTTCGAGATCTCCGCCCACTCGGCGGAGAGCGAAACCGGCGGCGTCCGCGTCACCATCGTCCCGAAGGACGGCGGCAATCGCTACAGCGGCCAGTTCTTCGCCAACTACGCCGACGAGAACTTCCAGTCGACGAACATGACCCCCGAGCTGCGGGCGACCGGCCTGCGCGATCCCGACCGCACGGTGTCGCTCTGGACCGTCAACCCATCGCTCGGCGGACCGATCGTGCGCGACCGGTTGTGGTTCTACGGCGGATATTCGCGGATGGTCAACGAGCGGTTGAAGGCCGGCACCTACTTCAACACCGACCTGGCGGCATGGCGGCCGACGTTCGACACCAGCCGCCAGGCGACGGCGCTCGAGAAGACGCACGATACCAACATCCGGCTCACCTGGCAGGCCGCCGCGAAGCACAAGGTCTCGTTCTATTACGCCAACAACCGGCTGTGCCAGTGCCCCTACCTGATCGGCGCGACCTACGTCGGCATCAACGCGCCGGAAGGCGCGACGATGGCGCCGCAGGACGACCAATCTCACGCAGGTGAACTGGACGGCGCCGCTCACCAACCGCGTGCTCGCCGAAGCGAGCGTCAGCTTTCCGCGCTACACGAAGGGCCACGACGTCTACGTCATGCCGCTCGAGCCGCGCATCGTCGAGCAGTCGAACGGCGTCGGGTTCCGCGGCCCGAACCCGTCGTTGTTCTTCGACGACGAGAACAAGACGCCGGTCGTGAAAGGCACGCTGTCCTACGTCACCGGCACTCACGCGCTCAAGGCCGGCACCACCTATCGCCACGCGACGGCCGAACAGTTCTACGAGGTGTTCCAGGACCTGACCTTCACCACGAACAACTACCGGCCGGTGCTCGTGCAGTATCAGGCGACGCCGTATTATCCGAAGGCGAACGAGAAGGTGTTCGGCCTGTTCGCGCAGGATCAGTGGACGCTCGGCGATCTGACGATGAACCTGGGCCTGCGCTACGACTACTACCAGCAGGGCTATCCGGACATTCATCTCCCGTCGACGCGCTGGGTGCCGCTCGAGCGCAACTTCCCGGCGGCCAAGCTGGTGGGCTGGAAGGACCTGTCGCCCCGCATCGGCGTCGCCTACGACCTGTTCGGCAACGGGCGGACCGCGATCAAGGCGCAGCATCAGCCGCTACAACGTCCAGGGGCTGTTCCTCAACGACCAGAATCCGGCGCGCGCGAACGTGACGATGCAGCGGAGCTGGACCGACCCGAACGGCGACTTCATCATCCAGGGCGATCCGTTCAACCCCGAGCAGAACGGCGAGCTCGGGCCGAGCCAGAACCGCAACTTCGGCCGCGAGATCATTCCTTACAACTTCGATCCCGACTTCGCCTTCGGCTGGGGTGTCCGTCCCTACAACTGGGAGACGTCGATCTCGGCGCAGCACGAGCTCATGCCCGGCGTGTCGCTGAACGTCTCGTATCACCGCCGCGTCTACGGCAACTTCCAGGTGAACGACAACCTGCTCGTGGCGCCGACCGACTACAGCCCGTACAGCGTGCACGGCGCCGACCGATTCGCGGCTGCCGGACGGCGGCGGCTACCCGATCACCGGCCTGTACGATCTGAACAACAACAAGGTCGGCCAGAACCAGACGATCACGACCTCGTCGTCGAAGTACGGCGAGCAAATCGAGCGGTGGAGCGGCGTCGACGTGTCGGCGCAGGCTCGCCTGTCGGGCGGCGTGCGGCTGCAGGGCGGCGTGAGCACCGGCAAGACGACGACCGACAACTGCGACGTCGGTCCGAAGCTCGACAACCCCAGCACCCGCTTCTGCCACAACGAGACGCCGTACCTGCCGCAGTACAAGTTCGGCGGCTCGTACACGCTGCCCTGGGAGATCGAGCTGTCGGGGACGATCCAGAGCTTCATCGGCCCCGCTATCCAGGCGAACGCGACGTTCACCAACGCCCAGGTGCAGCCGTCGCTCGGCCGCCCGCTGTCGCAGGGCACGACCGTGACGATTCCGCTGCTCGATCCGAACACGATGTACAACGACCGCGTCAATCAGCTGGACCTTCGCGTCGCGAAGATCTTCCGGGTCGGCGCGTACCGGATGAAGGGCATGGTCGACATCTTCAATGTGACCAACATCAACACGATTACGAACGTGAACAACACCTACGGCACGACCGGCGCGTCGTGGCTCGTGCCCGACCGCGATCTCGCTCGCTCGGTTGGTGAAGATCGGCGTGCAGCTCGACTTCTGACGTGATCGTCCCGAGGACGCAGAGGGAGCAGAGGACGCAGAGGCGCAGAGCGCAGAGGTGCAGAGCGCAAAGGCGCAGAGGCTGAGTGGATGCTGACTACCAAACCGAAACTTTCTCGTACCTCTGCGGCCTCTGCGTCCTTTGCTCCCTCTGCGTCCTCGGGGGCGTTCTGAGCGCGCAGCGCGGGCGCTCAGAACGGCGACTGGCGGTTTTACGGCGGCGACGCCGGCAGCACGAAGTACTCGCCGCTCGATCGCATCAACGCGGCCAACGTCAAGGACCTCCGCATCGCGTGGCGCTGGAAGGCCGACAACTTCGGCGCCGATCCCGAGTACAACCTGCAGGCGACGCCGCTCGCCGATCAACGGCATCCTCTACACCACGGCCGGCACGCGGCGCTCACGTCGTCGCCATCGACGGCGCGACGGGTGAGACCCTGTGGATGTTTCGCCTCGACGAAGGCGATCGGGGCCGGGCGGCGCCGCGCCGCAACCATCGCGGCGTGTCGTACTGGACCGACGGCCGCGGCGACGAACGGATCCTCTACATCACGCCCGGCTATCAGCTGATCGCGCTGAACGCCAAGACCGGAGATCCGATCCCGTCCTTCGGCAGGGATGGCAGGCGTCGACCTGTTCGACGAGCTCGATACGACGCGGCCGCGCGACGGGCAGATCGGCGCCAGCTCACCGCCGATGATTGTCAGAAACGTGGCGATCGTCGGGAGCGCGCTGCCGGCGTCGGCGGGCCGCGACCGGAGGAACGTGCCGGGGCACGTGCGCGGCTACGACGTGCGGACCGGCAAGCGGCTGTGGACGTTCCACACCATTCCCCGGCCCGGCGAGTTCGGCAACGAGACCTGGCAGAACGACTCGTGGAGCTTCGTCGGCAATACCGCGGTGTGGGCGCCGATGTCGGCCGACGAAGAGCTCGGCTACGTCTACCTGCCGGTCGAGACGCCGACCAACGATACCTACGGCGGCCACCGGCCCGGCGACAACCTGTTCGCCGAGAGCCTCGTCTGTCTCGATGCCGCGACCGGCAAACGCATCTGGCACTTCCAGTTCGTTCACCACGGGATCTGGGACTACGACACGCCGGCGCCGCCGATCCTGCTCGACATGACGGTGAACGGGAAGCCGATCAAGGCGGTCGCGCAGGTCACGAAGCAGGCGTTCACCTACGTCTTCGACCGCGCGACCGGCCGGCCGGTGTGGCCGATCGAAGAGCGGCCCGTGCCGCAGTCCGACGTGCCGGGCGAGCGCACCGCGGCGACGCAGCCGTTCCCGACCAAGCCGCCGCCATTCGATCGCCAGGGCGTCACGGAAGACGATCTGATCGACTTCACGCCGGAGCTGAAGGCGGAAGCGCTGAAGATGGCGTCGGAGTACAAGCTCGGACCGCTGTTCACGCCGCCGATCGTCGCGGGCACCGACGGCAAGCGCGGCACCCTGATGCTGCCGAACATGACCGGCGGCGCGAACTGGCAGGGCGGCGCCGCCGATCCGGAAACAGGGATGCTGTACGTCTCTTCCGGAACGAGCGTCAGCCAGATGACCCTGAACGCCGACAACGTCGGCGTCGAGCCCAAGCCACTCCCTCCGCCCGGGACCCCTGGTGCAGCGCCAGCGGCGGGAAGGGGCGCCGGCGCGGCGCGCGGGCGGCGGCCCGGCTGGCGGACGCGGCGGGCAGCCGCCGGGGCCTCGCATGTTCGGCCCGCAGGGGCTGCCGATCATCAAGCCGCCGTACGGCCGGATCACCGCCATCAACCTGAACACCGGCGATCACGCGTGGACTGTCGCCAACGGCGAGGCGCCGGACTGGATCAAGAACCATCCGGCGTTGAAAGGCGTTCAGCTCCCGCGCACCGGCCGCTACGAGCACGTCGGCCTGCTGGTCACGCGGACGCTGCTGTTCGCGGGCGAGGGGTCGGGGCTGTTCGCGGTCCCGCCCGGCTCCGGCGGCCCGATGTTCCGCGCGCACGACAAGAAGACCGGCGACATCGTCGCCGAGTTCAAGCTGCCCGCGAACCAGAGCGGCATCCCGATGACCTACCTCGCCGGAGGGAAGCAGTACATCGTCGTCGCGGTCGGCGCCGTGGGAACGCCTGCGGAGTTCGTCGCGCTGACCGTCGATTGAAGCTCGAGGCCTAGTCGAACAAGGCAACCACGAAGACGCGAAGGCGTCGAAGGCGCTGAATTCGTCGAGTCTCGCTTTAGTGATCAGCTGCCGCACGTGGGCGCGATGCTCCATGCGCCGTCGTCGGCTCGGCGCCAATAGCGAACGGCGGGCGCGGGATCCTGCTCGTAGGCGGGCACGTGAACGAAGGAGTAGCAGGGCGGGAGCTCTTCGGGCTCGAGCGATTGCAGGAGCTCGTGCCACGACACTCCGCGCTCGGCCTTGAGGCGTTCCAGCTGCACCGGCGTGATCGTCCGGTTCCATGCGCCGCCGTTGATGACGACCGGCGTCAGCGCGCCGCGCACGGGTGAGAAGCCTTCCATCGGAATCTTGAGCAGGCCGCCGCTGATCATGTTGGCGTACGACTGGGCGCGATCGGCGAGATGCGTGTGGCCGATCGCGAACACCACCGGAGCGGCCGGTCCGTTCGACCGCCTCCGGGCGCGCTCGACGTAGCCGTCATAGAAGGCGTCCCGGGAACGCCAGAAGTAATCGAAGATGGCGCCCCGTGTGTCCGGCGTCCGCGGGCATTCGGCGACTGCCGGCCCGCGCGGCGCGAACTGCGTCACCAGCGGCTCGAAGCGCCGCCTGGCGCGCCGTACCGCGGCCCGATAGTCGCAGAGCGCCGTCAATTCCTGATCCGTCAGGTCGCGGGCAACCGCCGCGAGCCCGCCCTTCGCGTCCAGGGCCGCAGCCAGCGGCTTCAACGGATCGTCGTCGGGCAGGGAAGCGACCAGCAACGAAGCGCCGAGCGAGCGGGCCTGCACGAGATCCCATTGCGGCGGCTGCACGTCGCCGTCGTCCAGCTCCATCCGGAACTGCTGCCAGGAGACATTCAGGAGCGCGTCGCGCACGAGGAGCGCGACGGCCTCGCCGGACGACAGCGTGTTGTCAGCCGCGAGCGCGTACTTCGCGCCGCTTGCTGCGATGGCGACGTTGTCGACGGCCGGGTACCTCGCCTCGAGCTTGTCGTAGAGCTCTTGAAGCGCTCCTGAATCCTGCGTGCGGAAGCGGATCTCGTGGCCATGCTCCGCATGCACCTTGCCGTCCCGCGAGAGCCAGTAGCCCGAGGATGCGGCCGTGACGCGATCGGCGGAGCTGCCCAGCGCACGCGTCACGCGCTCTGCGACCTTTCCAAAGCGCAGGGCCGAATCGCGATCGCCAGGAATCAGGACGATCCGGTTGGTGCCTGCTTTCGCGAACGATGCGAGCGCCTGAACCTCGGCCTTGTGCGCCGCCAGCACCCGGTCCAGGCTGGTCAGTGCCCCCGCTTCGTCAGAGGGGAGTTCGAACGTATCGCCGTTGAGCACGAGATCGACGGTGCTGCGATGCTGAGCATCGATCGCGCGCAGGAACTCGGAGAACTCACCGGCCCAGCGAAAGTCCTCGTCGCGACGCCACCGTCCCGATTCATCCCGGCCGCCGCCCATGTGCAGATCGCTGATCACGACGATGGCGCGCTGAGCAGTCGCCTGGGCGGCGCCACTTACTGGTGTCAGGCACTGAAGGGTGAACGCGGCGGCGGCAGCCGCGAGGCCGGCCAGCAGGAGGCGCGGCGTCATCTCACTGTCCCGCCGCGAGCGAGAAACTGACGATCTCGTTGTCGTTCCGGACGACGACGTGGCGGTTGGCGTAGGCGGCGTGCGACCAGAGGACGTGCGGGAGCTGACGCCGGCGGACATAAGGGTGGGTCGGCTCGATCAGCTTGGTCCGGCTGATTTCGGCGAACCCCTTCGGCGAGAGCCGTGCGGTGACCAGCTCGCCGCGATCGTTGTTGATGAAGTAGCGGTCGCCGTTCTTGACGAAGAATGCCGTCCCGTACATCGCGTGCTCGCCGAGCAGCGCGTCGGTCTTCCAGACCAGCTTGCCGGTCGCGGCTGTCAGACACCGCAACTGGCCGTCATTGTCCAGCGCGTACACGTACTCGCCATCGATGACCGGAGTGCTGATCACCGAGTTCACCGTGTCGGGCGTATCGTGCGTCATCCCCGGATCCTGCTCCCCCGGGCCGCTCCACAGGATTGCCGCGGCGGGCTTGTGCTCGTCGAGCGCGAGCATGCGGGCGCCGCCATGCTGCGACGTGAAGAACAGGTAGCGTCCGCTGTGCACCGGCGTCGCGACGACGATCCCCATCTGCACGCGGTGCTCGATTTCCCAGAACACCCTTGCCGGTCGCAGGGTCGAGCGCGCTGAAGCCCTCGGGATGAAACAGGATCAGCTGCCTCGCGCCGCCTGCATTGATGATGATGGGCTGGTTGTAGCCCGGCTCGGTGTTCGACGACAGCGCGCGCCAGACTTCCTTGCCGGTGCGCTTGTCGAGGGCGATCACCTTGCCGTCGGGCTCGCCGCCGACGAGGCAGATCAGCAGATCGCCGTCGACCAGCGGCGCGCCGGCCATGCCCCAGGTCGGGACCGAGGCATTGAAGTCCGCGACGTAGTCTTTTTCCCAGAGCACGCGGCCGCTCTTCACGTCGAGCGCGAGGAGCCGGCCCATCGCGCCGAGCACGTAGACGCGATCGTCATCGACGGTCGGCGTGGCGCGCGGGCCGATCGCGTACACCAGCTGCAGCCCGCTGTAGTTCGTTTCCCACTCGTGCGTCCAGAGGACGCGGCCGCTCTGCTCGTCGAGGGCGACCGCCCGCTCGATCGCCTGGTTGGCCTTGATGCGGCGGGAATCGGTGACGAACACGCGGCCGCCGGCGACCGCGGGCCCGGCATAGCCCGCGTGAATCGGCGTGCGCCAGCGGACGGCCAGGCCGCCGGGGGGAAAGGTGTCGATGACGCCGGATTCGTTCCAGACGCCGGCTCGCGCTCGACCGCGCCATTCGGGCCAGTCCTCGGCCGCGAGCGGGATGCCGCCGGCGATGACCGCGGCGCACAGCGCGAACGTGTGCCAGCGCGCGAAGCGCGTCGGTAAGAAGTGCATGGCCGTGAAACTCGACGCGGCGGCAGTATACGCGAATGCGCGCCGTTCGTCGTTCGAACGTTCGAACGTTCGTCGGCCGCGCGAACGACGAACGACATCCGTCGTACCATTGAGGCATGGCAGAACGTCCGCGGCGACTGCGGTCGAGACGCAGGCTTCCGAGAAGCGCCCGAGCGGGTTGGCGGCGCTCGTCCGCGCGATGGGGTCGTGGCGGACGGCGGCGGTCGCGCTGCTGTCGTTCTCGTCCGGCCTGCCGCTCGGGCTTGTGTGGTACGCGATCCCGGACTGGATGCGCAGCATCGGCGTCGATCTCCGCGTCGTCGGACTGTTCACGCTCGCGCAGGCGCCGTGGGCGTTCAAGGTGCTCTGGTCGCCGTTGATGGACCGCTACGTGCCGCCGTTCTGGGGCCGGCGCCGCGGGCTGGATCGCCATCTGCTCAGGTGGCGCTCGCGGCGCTCGGCCTCGTGCTGGCGGGCGTCGGCCACCGGCCGGAGGCGATCTGGGTCGTCGGCGCGATCGCGTTCGCGATCGCGATCGCGTCGGCGTCGCAGGACATCGCCTACAACGCCTATACGGTCGACGTGCTGAGGCCGGAAGAGCAGGGCGTGGCATCGGGCGCACGGGTCGCCGTCTATCGGGCTCGCGATGCTCGTGTCGGGCGGCGCGGCCATCAGCCTGGCGGCCCGGATCGGCTGGCCGGCGGTCAACGTCCTGCTGGCGCTCGTCTACCTGCCGCTGCTGCTGATCACGAAGTGGGCGCCCGAGCCCGAAGCGAAGACCGTTCCGCCGCGTACGCTGCGCGAGGCGGTCTGGGAACCGTTCCTCGGCTTCCTCGCCAAGCCGCGCGCGATCGAGATCCTCGCGTTCGTCTTCCTCTACAAGATCGCCGATCAGCTCGCGCAGTCGCTGACGCGCCCGTTCCTCATCGACATGGGCTACAACGCCGACCAGCGCGGCATCGCCCTGGCGACGATCAGCGCGTTCGCGACGGTGGGCGGCGCGGCAATCGGCGGAGCGATTACGACAGTCATCGGCCTGGGCCACGCGCTGTGGATGTTCGGCCTCCTGCAGATCGGATCGAACGTCGGCTACTTCCTGCTCGCCGGGCTCGGCGGCGTCAATCCGCCAGCGATGTACGCCGCCGCCGCGTTCGAGCTCGGCACGTCGGGGCTCGGCACCGGCGCGTTTTCGGTGCTCCTCCTGCGCATCACGCAGAAGCGCTTCTCGGCGACCCAGTACGCGCTCTTCTCGAGCCTGTTCGCCGTGCCGCGCATTCTCGCCGGGCCGATTGCCGGCGCGACGGTCGTGGCCGTCGGGTGGCAGGTGTTCTACCTGTCGACGATGGTGCTGGGGATTCCCGGGCTGCTGATGCTGGCGCGCTTCGTGCCGCCGGGCGTGCGCGAACCGGCGTTCGACGCCGAGGAACCGGCGCCGCCGGTCAAGCGGCCGCTGGCGGGATCACAGCTCGTTGCCCGCGGCGTCGCCGGCGGGGTGGTGGTTGGCGTCGGGACGCTCGCGATCGCCGCGCTGCTTGCGGCGCTCGAAGGCCTTCGCGCGACGCCGCCCACCTTCGACTATCTGGCGGCGCTGTCGGCGACCGCATTCCCGGCGAGCATCGGCCTCTGGCTGCAGCTCGTCGGCATCCTCGCCTTCGCAGTCATCGGCGGGCTTTTCGTCGCGGCCTGGTCGGCGGCGCGGGGGCGCGCGACGTAGTAGGGCGGACCTCTTAGGTCCGCCGTTCCGCCGGGCCTGAGAGGCCCGGCCTACGTACCGTCAATGGACGACCCCGCGACGGAGCTCGTCCTCGGCGGCGTCGATGAACGCGTGGTAGCCCTCGGGGTCGATGAACGGGTCCACCGGGTTCTTCGCCGTCTTGCTCGCGACGAACTTGCGGTACCTGCCCCACGGTCTCGCACGGGAGGTCACCCAGATGTCGGCTGGAAGGCTTCGCAGCACGCGGATGCTGCGCTCGATGTCGGCCCGCTGTTCTGGATACCGCATCCCGATCGTGACCTGCAGAGGGCAGGCGCTGACGACGTTCAGCACGCGGTCGCCGTCGCGGACGAGGAACGACCACGAGGTGCAGCCGCGCGTGCTGCCGCCGGTGATGTGCGCCGGTGAGCGCGATCGGCCCGAGTCGGATGGTCTCGCCGTCCTTGAAGCGGTGGTCGACGCGCGCGGCCGGGTAGCTGAAGAGTCCGATCGCGGTGAGGGTCCTCAACGGCAGGGCGATGTTGGGGTCGTCACCGCCGGAGGCGATGATGTCCGCGCTCGCTTCGCTGGCCCATAGCTCGGCGCCGGACGCCTGCTGGAGCGCCGCCAGCCCGCCCGCGTGGTCGGCATACGGCGCCGAGTTCAGGAGCACCTTGACGTCATTGATGTCGAAGCCGAGCGTCGCGATGCTCTCCATGATCATCAGTGCGGTCGTGGGGTAACCGCCGTCGAGCACGACGTGGCCCTCGGGCGACGTGATGAGATACGCCGCGAGGTCGTTCGCGCCGACGTAATAGAAGTTGCCGGCGATGCGGAACGGTTCGGCGGGCTCCTGCCCGCCGCGCTTTGTCACCGGGCGGAGTTCCTTCAGCCACAGGCTGAAAAGTACCAGCGCAACAACGCTCAGCGCTCCCAGCAGGACTGCCAGCACGTCTCGCTTGAGATTCCGCAACGTTCGTCCTCTGTAGGCCGGGCCTCTAAGGCCCGGCTGCACGGCGGACCTGAGAGGTCCGCCCTACGCTCAATCGTTCGTCGTTCGCTTGGCCGACGAACGTTCGAACGTTCGAACGACGAACGGACGGTGTTCGTTCGCGTCGGCAGGTCGCGGAACTCTTCGTACCGTCGCTGCTCGTCGAAACAGGCGGGAGCATTCCCGCGAAGCGCCTTCAGGCAGTAGAACAGGTTCATCATCGCGCACATGAGGAAGGCTCCGAAGCGCAGCCGGAACATCGCGCGGAACACTCGCTTGAGCGAGTACTTCACCGAAAACGCCTCGAACCACAAGGTCTCTGTGCGCGGCGAGCAGTTCGTCGGGACTCATCCGCGCCGGCGCGAATGCGACGTTGTAGCCGTTGTAGAACTCCCAGCCGCGGCCGGCCAGGATCCTGCCCTCGTCCTCGAGCTTCCGGTGAAGCGCGGTCCCGCGGTAGGGAGTCAGAATGCTCAGAAACGGGACGTCGACGCCGATTTCGTAGAGCTGCCGGGCCATGGCGCGTATGGCTTCCGGCGTGTCGCCGTCGAAGCCAGCGATAAAGCCGGACATGACGCAGATGCCGCGTTTGTGCAGCGCCTCGATGCGGTCGCGGTACTCGGCGACCCGGTTCTGCCGCTTGCGCGCGTCTTCGAGAGACGCCTCTCCGAACGACTCGATTCCGAAGAAGATCCCGATACAGCCGGACTCGCGCATGAGGTCGAGCAGCGGGGCGTCCTTCGCGATGTCCATGCTCGCCTGAGTCAGCCACCACCGCTTGAGCGGCGCCATTCGCGCAAGCAGCTCTCGCACGTACTCACGCCGTATCGTGAGGTTGTCGTCCCAGAACCAGACCACCTTCCGCTGCCACCAGAACGCGAAGTCGTCGTAGCGGACGTCCCGCAGAACGTCGTCGACCGGCCGCATGCGAAAGCCGGGGTTGAGAGTCGGCACGGTACAGAACGAGCAGGTGAAGGGACACCCACGCGTCGCCTGCACGACACGGGTCACGAAGAAGCGCTTCGGCAGGAGGTCGTAGCGCGGCGTGGGGAGGCCGCGCATCGGCGACGGCTCGCCCTCGTAGCGCGGGCGCAGCGTGCCCGCCTCGGCATCGTCGATCGAGCCGCGGCCAGGCCGACTCGGCCTCGCCCAGGACGACGCTGTCGCAGTGGCGCAGCACCTCGTCGGGCGAAAAGGTCGCATGGGGGCCGCCCGCGACGACGATCTTTCCGCGGCGCCGGAACTCGGCGGCGAGGCGGTAGGCTTCGGGCGCAAAGCCGCTGAAAAACGACAGCGCGATCAAATCCGCGTCCGTGTCGAATCGGACGGGCTCGACCTGCTGGTGGACCACTCGCACGCGGTGTCCCGGCGGGGTGATCGCCGCCAGGTGAATGCCGGTAATCGGCGGCACGAAGTCCACCTCGTGCCCCCGCTCGTAACGCTGGATGTAGACGACGATGATGTCGATCTTCATTGAAGTTCAGCATGTAGGGCGGACCTGTCAGGTCCGCCGTTCTGCCGCGCCTGAGAGGCCCGGCGTACGTGATCGGCCTCAGGTCGTGCTGTGAGCGCGACTGACACCTCGCGCCGCTGGCCGCCGTCGAATTCGACCAGGAACACGCGCTGCCAGCGGCCGAGCGTGAGCGCGCCGTCGACGATCGGCATCGATTCGGACGTGCGCAGCAGCGCTGCGCGGCAGTGCGCGTGGCCGTTGACGCGCTCATCGGGCTGAGGTTGACGGTGCGGCAGCTCGAAGTCGTCGTGCTGCGTAGGACCGGCCGGCACCAGGCGCTCGAACATCGCCTTCAGGTCGTCCAGCAGCAGCGGCTCGTGTTCGTTGATCATCACGCCCGTCGTCGTGTGCCGGGTCTGGACGCGTCAGCACGCCCTCGCGGACGCCGAGGCTCTGGACCAAGGCCGACAGCGACGGCGTCAGATCGACGAACTCCATCTCCTCGCCGCGTCACCACCGAGATCGTCAGGTCGTGCTGGTGCGGGCCTGCGGAACGGCTCAACCACGGCTGGCATAGGCACCTCCGAGTTTCGCGCCCGCGCCGCTGAACACCTCGTCCCACGACACGTGCGCCGTCATCTGCATCAGCACGAACAGCGTGATGACCGCGCCGATCGTGATCGCCAGGCCGGTAAACCCCTCGAAGAAGAACGCGTAGCTGAAGAGCACGAGAAACACCGCCTGCGCCGCGCCGACCGTGGCCAGCGCGCCGCGGGCGCCCGCAATCACGCGGACATAGCTCAGGACCAGCGTGAGGCTGACGGCCGCCGCAGCCGCGAAGGCGGCGTGCACGTTGACGTGGTCGACGAGGTACGCGAGCAGGAGATGGAAGGCGAAGAACGCCGTCGAGATGAACCAGTAGTGCATGGGGTGCAGCGACGGCCCGTGGGTCGCGCCGACGATCACCATCACCGCGAGGAAGAAGAGCAGCGACACCGGCGCGAAAAAGGTCACGCGCGCCGCGAACGGTCCGGGATTGAGCCGTTCGGGCAGCTCCATGCCGATCGATTGCCCGGAGATCAGGTTCACGAAGCTCCAGGCCAGCTCAGCCCCGAAGTTGCCCGGCGTCCGCGTCGTCGGCGAGACGGTGCCAGGCGGGAAGTCGACGTCCCCGAAGTTGGTCCGCATCTGCAGGCGGAAGTCGCGTACTTGCGCCGTGCCGTTCTCGGTGAATGCATAGGTCCAGGTCCGCATGCCACGCGACCGGTACTGCACGTCGACCGTGACCGGTGCCCCGGCATCGGCTGTCATCTCCGCGGACATTTCCTTCGACACGTCGCTGGCCGGATCCATCTGCCGGCCGTTCAGCGCGAATACGAAGTCGTCGAATAGCGCGTTGTCCGCCGGAAGCGGGAACCGCACTCGGAGAGGCCGAGGGTCGGCGTCGGGATTCGTGAACTTGTAGGTCGCCTTGAACGACACCGTGTAGGTCGGGTACCACAACAGGCCCTTGCGGCGATGTTCAAGGTCGAGCATCACCTCGGCCCGCGTCTGTTCGAGCGCGACCGCGACGCGTTGCAGAACCGGCTTGGTGATCTCGCGGCGTACGATGCGGCCGTCCGGCTCCTTTGTTTCGACCGTCTCGGTGTCGATGCCCGGGCGAAGGATCCAGGCGTTCGGCGCCACTTGCCGGTGGGGCCCTCCCCAGAGAAGCTGCACTTCTGGTTCGAGCCGGCCGTCGAACTGACCGGTGCGGGCAAGCAGCGACGACCCGAGCACGGTCCAGGCAAGAGAAGTCCCGATCAGGATGAACGCGATGGCGACCAGGCGGCGAACGGTCACTGAATCCTCCTTGTCGAAGACCTCTCTGGAGGGCGACCCTGTCAGGGTAAAGCCGCGGACGTCCGAGCTACAAGCCGCGAGCGCTACAGGCGTTACGCAGGATCGCCGTGATGGGGCGGGGAAGTCTTGAGCGTTCGGTGAGCGTTCAGTGAGAAGTGCGTGATTTGGGCCGAATCGTGAGACCCCAGGCGACCGCGGCGCCAAAAGCGCCGCACTCGAGCGCGCTGATGATGACCCTCGTCGCCGGTCCGAAGTCCGGTTCACCAATCAACTGGCCGAGCGGGGCGAGGACGAGCTGCGCGTCTGGCGACGATCTCGCGATCTCGTTGATCAGGCCGCCGACGAGCGTCCGGTCGGCCAGCGCGAGGACCGCGCCGGCGGCCGCGGTGGCCAGGCCGGTGATCAGGGCAACCGCGGCCCGGCGCCGGCCGCTCGGCGCGGCCACGCCTCCTCCAGGCGGCTGCGGCGTCGCGAACGCGTAGCCTGTGCCGACGGCGCCGCCGACCACGAGGCCCTCCACGAAGCCCGGGATCTCGATGTCGCGCGCCCCGACGAGGCCCGCCAGCACCGCGCGAACGATGGCATGGGCGGCGAACGCGACGAGCGCTCCAGCGATCGCCCCGGATGCGGCCAGGGCCCATCCGCGTCGCGATCGCGCGAGCACCTCCGCCGCGGCCAGTCCGGCGCCCACGCCGCCGGCGCCAACGCCTCCCGCAACTGCGCCAATGGCCGCGAGGCCGAGTGCGGACTGCGGCATCGCGTGCGCGCCCGCTGCGATCGACAACGCGAACCCTCCAGCGAGGCCCGCGACGATGCCGCCCGTCGCCCCGGCGAGGGCGGCCCCGGCCCAGCGGCGCGCCATCGTGCGCCGTGCGTCCGCGATGCGAAGACGGATCAACGCGAGCGAGGAGGCTGTGTCCAGCGGAACGGCCCCGGCATTGGCAATGCTCCAACGCACGTCGCGCATGACCGCGACGGCCGGCGCGTGATTCGGCCGGCGCCTCACGATCGAGATGGCCTCCGCGGTGCCCAGCGTGTGCAGCCGCTCGGCGGTCTCGCGCGCGTCGTCCAGGCCGTCCGGACCGGCGGCGATGCCGACGAAGAGGCGATCGACGAGCCGCTCGACCGAATCGGCCGTCTCGACCACTGGCATCGACGGTAGGCCGACCCTTTCCGCCTTCGCGTGAAGCTCCGGCGAGGTCTGGCGAGCTGTCAGCGTCGGCATTGGCATAGGCCGCTGCTGCAGCGACCTGCTCATCGTCTGGTTCTTCGACCACCTCGCTCCAGACGAACTGGTATCCGTGGCGCGACACCGTGCGGATGAACCGCGGTTCCCGCGAGTTGTCGCCGAGCGTGCGGCGAAGGGTTCGGATGGCCTGGGAGAGGGCGCCATCGGACACGATGACGTCGCTCCAGATGTCGGCGAAGATGGTCTGCTTCGAGACGGCCTCGTGCCGGTGTCGAACGAGCAGGACGAGCAGGTCGAAGTACTTCGGGATGACGGCCACCGGGCTGTCGCCGCGCAGGAGCAGCCGCTGGCGCGGCGAGAGCACGAACGCGGCGAACCGGTAACGAACAGTAGGGGTCACGGGTGCGATGGCGCTATGGTATCGCCTGGCGGACCTGAGAGGTCCGCCCTACGCGGACCTGAGAGGTCCGCTCCGCCGCGCCTGCGGCTGGTGCGCGTATCATAGCGACGGGACGCAAGGAGGTCTCGATGCGTCGAAGGCTGATCCGTGGAGTCGCCGCTGCAGCCGCGCTGTGCCGCCGTCGCACTGCTGGGGATGCGCTGTCGCTCACCGCCGGTCAGAACGCCGTCCCGCACCGCGCGATTGCCTGGGAAGGCAGCCGCACCTGACGCCGTGGGGCCATCCGGATCTGCAGGGACTCTGGACGAACTCGACGATCACGCCGCTCGAACGTCCGGCGGCGTTCGCCGGCCGCGAGTTCCTGACCGACGAGGAAGCGCGCAAGCTCGAGGTGGCCGCGGCCACTCAATACGATCAGCGGTCGGACAATCCGCTGGCCGACGTGAACGCGGCGTACAACCAGTTCTGGTGGGAGCGCGGCGGGACCGTTCCGACGCGCCGGACGTCGCTCGTGATCGATCCGCCCGACGGCCGCATTCCGGCGCTGACGCCCGACGGCCAGAAACGCGCGGCGGAGGTCGCCGCCGCGATGCGCGGCGAGGCGAGCGGACCCGAGAACCGCAATCTGGCCGAGCGGTGTATCACGCGCGGCGCGCCGAAGCTGCCCGGCGGCTACAACAACAACTTCCAGATCATCCAGACGCCGACCTACGTCGCGATCCTGCAGGAGATGATCCACGAGGTCCGCATCATCCCGCTCGATGGTCGCGGGCATGCGCCGAAGACGCTGCGCTTCTGGCTCGGAGACTCGCGGGGCCACTGGGAGGGCGACACCCTCGTCGTCGAAACGACGAACTACCACGAGCTCTCTCCGTTCAACTCGTACAACTGTTGCCGGTCGGCCGGGGCCAACATGCGGATCGTGGAGCGGTTCCGCCGCCTCGACGCCAACACCATCGACCATCAATTCACCGTCGAGGATCCGACGACGTTCACGCGGCCGTACACGGTGGCGGTGCCGATGACGAAGATGGACGGCCCGATTTTCGAGTACGCCTGCCACGAAGGGAACTACGGGATGGAAGGGCATCCTGCGCGGCGCTCGCGCGCAGGAGCGCGATGAAGGAGCGGCGAAGGGCCGATAGATGTTCTCGTACGTCGGTCAGGGGATTCCTCGGCCGTTCAGCGCTTCAGAAGATGCTGCGGAGTCACTTCGCGGGCGCATCGCTCGCGGAGCTGGCGACCGCCTCGCGAACATTCCCAATTACGGCAAGGGTGGATCTGCAGACGGCCGTCGACGAGCTGCTGACCCGCCGCGACGGGGCCAGGCTCGTCGGGTGCTAACTCGCAGATGAACCATGAAACGCCGACGTTCGCGCACCTTTTCACGGCCGGACCGTTTCCTTTCAGATCTTGGTCCGCTCCAGCAGGACGAGATCGACATCGGCGAAGAGGCGCCGGCGCGGTGCCTCAAGAGTGGGCTGTGGCTCGCGCGCCAGGGAGGGGTGCCGTTTGCGGTCCTGCTGACGCCATCGCTGGCGCACGGCCGCGCCATGGGCGTCCACGTCGAGATCGTCGTGCGCGCGGGCGAACAGTGCGCGCACACGTCCGAGGAGCTCTTCCGCGACCTCGAAGTCCGCGTCGCCGCTGGTCGGACGTATCGAGGGCGGGTCCTTTCACTCGAGAGCTATGACGCCTATTCAGGACGGGGCGGGGCCGTCAAGGTCCACCGGCTCCATCGCGTGACGCGCGACGACGTCATCCTTCCCGCCGAGACGCTGGCGCTGCTCGATCGCAACGTCTCCCGCTTCGTCGCCGCACGCGATCACATCAAAGGGCCTGCTCTTCTACGGGACCTCCCGGCACCGGCAAGACGCACACGATCCACTACCAGCCTCGGTGCTGCCAGAGCACACGACACTCCTCATTACGTCGGAGCAGGTGATCTTCCTGGATGAGTACTTCAGGCTCGCGCGCTTCCTGCAGCCGGCGATCATGGTCATCGAAGACATCGACCTGATTGCACGCGACCGCGAGAACATGCACAACCCGATGCAGGAAGTGCTGCTCAACAAGCTGCTGAACCAGATCGGACGGGCTGCGCGAGGATGCCGAGATCCTGTTCATCCTCACGACCAACCGGCCGGAGCACATCGAAGCCGCGCTGGCCTCGCGTCCGGGCCGCGTCGATCAGGCGATCGAATTCCCGCTTCCCAACGACGAAGGGCGGATGAAGCTGGCGACGCTTTACGCTCGAGGCGTGGCCGTGCCGCCCGCGGTGATGAACCTGATCGTGCGCCGCACCGAGGGCATGAGCCCGGCGTTCATCAAGGAATTGATGCGCCGGTCGGCGCAGTTCCAGCTGGAGCTGGGCGGCGGCGCGGAACTGTCAGCGAAGGCAGTCGACGGCGCGATCGAAGAGATGGTGTTCGTCGGCGGCTCGCTGAACGTGAAGCTGCTCGGCGGGTCGCTCGGCGCCCAGCGGGCGGAACGCACCGGTGGATGATCTATCGTCCAGGCGATGATCTATCGTCGAGGCTCTGTTACGGGCAATCGCAGGTCCGCAATATCGCCGTTCTGGACTGTAATCCGCACCTGACCTGACGGATCGAAGCGATACGTGGTCATCACGCCGTCCCGGGTGTGGCTCTCGGTCATGTTTCCAAGACCGCCGACCACGACCCGCTCACTGCGCTGATCCCGCCGACGCACGCCGCGGACGGTTCCACTCTCCACGCCACGACCCGTGTTCGACTTCGTCACGATGGCGCGGCCGCGCTTGCGATAAGGCGCCGGCTGCGACACCCTCAATCTGGAAAAGGCCATCGGCAGATGTCTGCGCGCGTCCGTGATCAGCGGCGATCGTGGCCGAGACTCCCATCGAGCGGATCGGCCATCAGCACGATCGACGCGTTCTCGACCGGACGGCCCGCTGCGTCGACGACGATCCCTCGCACTGAAAACGCAGGCACTTCCAGCAGGCCGATCTCGATGCCAGTCAGCGTCGCACCGCGGCCAACCGTCAGCGGCTGCGCTGCAGACGACTCGGTCGTGCCGGGATAGAAGGTCGGCGCCATCACCGTCCCTGTTGGAGGGCTGCGTGCCGCCGGAGATGTCGGATCGCGGGCCTGCCTGGACGAAGTACTCGCCGGCCGCCAGACTGTGCAAGCGGAATTCGCCGAGGTCGTTGGTCGTCGGCAAGACCGGCCATCATCAGCTGGCCTCCAGACGCGCCCGGCCGCCGTCGCACGGCGCTCACTCGAGTGTCCGGGACCGGCTGGCCATTCGGCGTGAGCACGCGGCCCGCAATCACCGCGCCGCGCTCGATCGCAAGAACCGGCGTCGCGGTCGTGCCCGCTACAACCCTCACCATCGAAGGTGGCGGGGTTCCCGTCCCTGGCCGACGACGAAGCCTGTCTTCTGCACGATCGAACCGGTAGACACCTGGCTCGAGACCCTCGAAGCGGAACGCGCCGGTCGGCGCTCCGGACGTTGCCTCACGCGGCTGCGGAATCTGGGCGGCGATGGGAGGTGCCGTGCTGATGAGCGTGATGCGTGCGTCTGGAACCGGCGTGTTCGTGCCTTCTTCGACGACACGCCCCGCTATAACACCGGTAGACGATGGCGGCTGTTGTGCCGCCGACAAGCCTGCGAGACCGACAGTCACACAGGAGATGAGTAAGAACACGGCATGAAACACTCGCCCGATAGTTCACAGCGATCTCAGGGTCGTTCCGCGGTGAGCCGCAGGCCGGTCATGTGATCATTGACTACGACTTTGACCTGACCCGACGAAATGTAGGTGTACGACGTTGCGCTGCCGCCCGCGGGCGGCACCGCAGCGTTGAGGACATACACACCGCTAATCAGACCGTCGAGCCTGAACGAACCGTCGTCCTCAGTGCGCGCTCGCGTTGCGGGACCAGTCATCCAGAGGTGCGAGCCGCGGTCCGGTGTAATCGTCACCCCGGCATTTGCGAGCGGACGCCCTGATTCGTCGACGACTACGCCAGCGATCGAATACGTGGGCGCTTGCTGCAGGCCGATCTCGATTGTGAGCGTCTGGCCGGCGGCGACCGTCACCGGCTGCGCCGACTCGGCCTCGATGCGTGCCGGGATAATAAGTCGGCACGGTGACGAGCGATGGCGACGTCGCTTCACTTCGGGCGCTTTGTGGGAGCCAGCGAGTGATCAAGCTCGCCTGTACGACATACTCGCCGGCGGCCAGGCTGTGAATCCGGAATTCTCCGAGATCGTTGGTCGAAGCCGGCGGCCCCAACGGAAGGAAACCCGCCGCCGGCGCACCTGGTGCCCGGCGCATCGCCATGACTCTGGCGTCGGCGAGCGGCTGGCCGTTCGCATCCAGCACACGGCCGGCGATCACCGCGCCACGCGGCAACGGTATCACCAGCTCCGTCGCCGGCCTGTCGGCGTCGATGACGACGACCGGCGGAGGATTCGTTGGCGACGTCGACGCATAGCCCGTCTTCTGCACGGACACGCTGTAACGTCCGGGTGCCAGCCCTTCGAAGCGGTAACGGCCATCTGCATCCGTCATGGCTTCGCGAGGAGCATGAGGTAACTGGCCAGCAGCAGGCCGCGTCGAATTCATGAGCCTGATGAGCGCATCGGCAAGAGGCGTATTCGTCCCCTCTTCGACGACGCGCCCAGTGATCGAGCCGGCAGACGATCGCGGCTCCTGTGCCGCCGGCAAACCAGTGAGACCGACGATCACACAGGAGATGAGTAAGAGCGGGCCAAGAAAGGCTCGACCTATAGTCATGGCGAACCTCAAGCCATCAGGTTATCGCAATTCGAGATTCGCCAATCCAAAGAGAATGATCCACGCCGACACGGCGCAGAGCGCTGATAGCCACAACTGGCCGGCGCCGACCGACATGCCGATCGCGCCGGTCAGCCAGATGCTGGCGGCGGTGGTCAGCCCCTCGACGTGTTCAGCCTCCGGCCGTTTCAGGATGGTTCCCGCGCCGATGAACCCGATGCCGGTCGCCACGCCCTGGATGACCCGGCTCAGGTCCGCGATGTCCATGCCCGCCTCGGCAGGGAACAGCACGAACAGGGCGGCGCCGAGCGCGACCAGCATGTGCGTGCGCAGCCCGGCTGCCTTCCCGGCGCGCTCGCGCTCCCACCCGAGCAGGGCGCCCAGGAGCGCCGCGACGGCGACGCGTGCCACGACGCGCACCATCTGTGGACCGTCCGGCAACTGAAAAATATCCTCGACCTGCATACTTGGCGATCAAGATATCAGCGTTCGGCCGACTGCTAGAATGTCGGGCGTCGTGAGATATCTCACCGCGCTCGTCGCTGTCTGGCTGGTCGTCGCCCCTCCGACCCACGCGCAGACCAGAGACACCCGGCAGACTGCTGGCCGAGGCCGGCGCGGCCGCCGCGGAGCTGGATCGCATCCGCAGCCTGCTCGTCAGCTGGCGCGGATCGCTCATCGTCGAGCGCTACTACAACGGCGCGCGCGCCTCGAGCCCGGCCAACATCAAGTCGGCGGCGAAGAGCGTGATCTCGGCGCTCGTCGGCATCGCCATCGATCGTGGGTCGATCGCCGGCATCCGCCAGCCGATCGCGGACTACTTTCCCTCGCTCAACGGCCCGAAGGTCGATCCGCGCAAGCGGACGATCACCATCGAGGACCTGCTGACGATGCGGTCGGGGCTGCAGTCGACGAGCAACCGTTACTACGGGGCGTGGGTGCAGAGCGCGAACTGGGTGCAGCACGCGCTCGATCGACCACTGCTGGCCGAGCCGGGTACCTACATGGATTACAGCACCGGCAGCTCGCACCTGCTGTCGGCGATCCTCACGAAGGCCACCGGGAAGAGCACGTGGCAGTACGCGCAGGAAGTGCTCGCGAAGCCGCTCGGGTTCGCGCTCGCCCAGTGGCCGCGCGACCCGCAGGGCATCTATTTCGGCGGCAACGACATGTTGATGACGCCGCGGCAGATGGTGGCGTTCGGCGAGCTGTACCTGAAGAAGGGCGCCGTCGGTGGGCGTCAGATCGTGCCGGCCAAGTGGGTCGACGACTCGTTCGTGCCGCGGACGCGCTCGCGATGGAGCGACCAGACCTACGGCTACGGCTGGTGGGCGCGCGAGCTGGCCGGGCAGGACGTGCGCTTCGCGTGGGGCTTCGGCGGCCAATACATCTTCGTCGTGCCCGCGCTCGACCTCGTCGTCGTGACCACCTCGTCGAGCACGGCCGACGAATCGCGCCGGAGCCACCGGCGCACCGTGCTCGACATCGTCGAGCAGCTCGTGATCGAACCGATTGCGCGGGCGGATGGTTCGCTCTGAGGCGGGTCTAAGAGACCCGCCCTACGTGCGCGGGTCTGTAGGGCCCGGACCTCAACCTCGGCCGGTTGGAGGATGCATGCGCAGGAGTCTTCTCGCTCTGTCGCTCGCCCTTGTTGCCGGCGTCAGCAGTCTGCTCGCGCAGCAGACCGGTCCGTCGACCTACCAGGTTCCCCCGAAGGCCATCGTGGACATCCTCGATGCGGAGCCGCTGCCGGGCGTCACGGTCAGTCCGACGCGGGACGTGCTGGCGCTCCTGTCTCGGCGGGCGATGCCGTCGATCGCCGAGCTGGCGCAGCCGATGCTCCGTCTCGCGGGTGTACGCGTGAACCCGCTGACCAACGGGCCGCATCGCGCCCCGGCGGGCACCGGCATCACGCTTCGCACAGTGGCCACTGGCTCGGAGCGGAAGGTGAGCCGTGCCAGCCGACGCGCACATTGCTTTCCTCGGATTTTCACCAGACGGGCGGCGCTTCGCGTTCACGAACACCACTTCCTCGCGCGTCGAGATCTACGTTGGCGACGTGGCGAGCGCGCAGACACGCAAGGTGGACGGTGCGCTGAACACGCTGGCGGGCGATTGTGACTGGCTCGACGACAGCACGGCGTTGCTTTGCCCGTTCGTGCCATCTGGCCGTGGTCCCGCGCCTGTGCTGCCGGCCGCTCCGGCGGGCCCGAACGTGCAGGAGAATTTCGGGCCGCCCGGTCCGCTCGCCACGTATCAGGACATGCTGACGAGCGCGCACGACGAGAACCTGTTCGAGTACTACTTCACCGCCGAACTGGGCCTGATCGATCCGGCGTCGGCGCGGCGCACCGCCATCGGACGTCCGGGCATTCTCTCCGCGACGCCGTCGCCAAATGGCGAATACCTGCTGATCACCAGGATCAAGCGGCCGTTCTCGCGCCTCCTGTCCTACAGCGGATTCCCGCAGGACGTTGAAGTCTGGAACAGGCGTGGCGAGCGCGTCCGGCCGATCGCGGACGTGCCGATGCGCGACACGGTGCCGATCAACGGCGTCGCGACCGGGCCGCGGTCGTATCGCTGGGTTCCGCAGATGCCGGCGACTCTTCTTTGGGTCGAGGCGCTCGACAAAGGCGACTTGCGGAATGCGGTTCCGAATCGCGACCGCCTCGTCACGCTTGCGGCTCCGTTCGCGGGCGAACCGGCGGAGGTGGCAAAAACGCAGTACCGGTTCGGCGGCGTGAGCTGGACGGAAAAGGGGTCGATTCTCCTGACCGAGAACGATCGCGCATCGCGCACGACGCGGACCTGGGTGCTGAATGCAAGCTGGGGCGAGCCGCGAAAGCTCTGGGACCGCCGCCAGCAGGACAGCTACGGCAATCCCGGGAGCCCGCTGATGCGTCCGGGGCGGGGCACCGTCCTGCAAGCTGGCGACAGCATCTATCTCGCCGGGTCGGGCGCGTCATCGGAGGGCGATCGTCCGTTTCTCGATCGTCTCGATCTCCGCACGCTCAAGACCGAGCGCGTGTTCCGCAGCGGCACGACCAGCTACGAAACCGTCGTCGGGCTGCTCGACGATGGCGCGGGTCGCGTGTTGACGCGTCGCGAGACCAGGACCGTGCCGCCGAATTACGTGGTCCGGGACCTCCGGGCGAACGCAGAGCAGACGGTCACCGAGTTCTCCGATCCGCACCCCGAGCTGACGCGCGCCATGAGTGATCGCCAGTTCGTGACCTACAAGCGCCGGGACGGCGTCGGTCTGAGCGGCACGATCTATTTGCCCGTCGGCTATCAGAAGGGGCAGCGAGTGCCGATGCTCCTCTGGGCCTATCCTCAGGAATTCACCGACACGGACTCGGCGAGCCAGGTCGTCGGTTCGCCGAACCGCTTCACGACGGTTAGCGGAGCCTCGCATCTGCTGCTCCTGACGCAGGGCTACGCGATCTTCGACGGCCCGACGATGCCGATCGTCGGCGCCGGGGAGACGGCCAACGACAGTTACGTCTCGCAGCTCGTGGCGAGTGCTGAGGCCGCGATCGACAAGGCCGTGGAGCTTGGCATCGCCGACCGCGGACGGGTCGCCGCCGGCGGCCACAGCTACGGCGCCTTCATGACGGCGAACCTGCTGGCGAATTCCGACCTGTTCGCGGCGGGTATCGCGCGCAGCGGCGCCTACAATCGGACGCTGACGCCGTTCGGATTCCAGAACGAGCGGCGCACCTTCTGGGAGGTGCCCGGGGTGTACGGCGCGATGTCGCCATTTTTCCACGCGCAGAAGATCAACGAGCCGGTGTTGCTGATTCACGGAGAGGCCGACAACAACACCGGCACTTTCCCGATTCAGTCGGAGCGCTTGTACATGGCGCTCAAGGGGCATGGCGCGACGGTCCGCTACGTGACGCTCCCGCACGAAGCGCACAGCTATGCGGCGCGCGAGTCGAACCTGCACGTGGTGGCCGAGACGTTGAACTGGCTGAACAAGTACGTGAAGAACGCCGCGCCCCGGCCGACGACCGCCAGCGCCGCGCGGTAATCCGCTACAGCGGGGGTTCTATGGTCAAGGCTGTCGTGCAGTGGATCACGCTCGTCGCAGTGCTGTTCGCTCCGCTTGCAGCCCTGACCCGAGCGCAGTCGAGGGCCGACGCGCAGTCGCGCACGCTCGACATCTACTGGGTGGACGTCGAGGGCGGCGCGGCGACGCTGCTCATCGCGCCGTCCGGCGAATCGCTGCTCGTCGACGCCGGCTGGGAGATCGGCGGACCGGGACGCCAGGCGCATTTTCGCCGTCGCGCAGCAGGCGGGGCTGAAGCGGATCGATTACTTCGTGCTCAGTCATTTCCACGCCGATCACGAGGGCGGGCTGCCCGCCCTGGCGAAGCTGATCCCGATCGGCCGCTGTTTCGATCGCGGCGACTTCATCGAGCCGGCGAACCAGCGGTGGCGCGACGCCTATCTCGGCGTCTGCGGCGACAGGCGAACGATCGTCAAGGTCGGTGATCGGATTCCGTTGAAAGGCGTCCAGGTCGACATCGTCGCCTCGGACGGTCAACTGCTCGCGAAACCGATGAACGGAGGCACGCCGAACCCGCTGTGCGCCACCGCCGAAAACAAGCCGAGAGACGTCCCCGAGAACTACCGCATGGTCGGCGCGCTGTTCACCTTTGGCAAGTTCAGATTTCTCGATCTCGCCGATCTCGACTGGGCCATGGAAATGGAGCTCGCGTGCCCAATCAACAAGCTGGGCGAGGTCACGCTGTATCAGACCGGCCGCCACGGCGCGTTCGATGGCGCCGGCGCGCCTGGATTTCTCTATGCGATCAAGCCGCAGGTCGTGATCGTGAACAACGGACCGCGGAAGGGCCTGGGCGGGCCGTCGCCGGGTCAGCAGAAGGCCGCCACCGTGCATTACGAGCGGATTGCGAAGTCGCCGGGCATCGAAGGGATCTGGCAGGGGCACCTCTCGCTGTTCGACAAGGATCACAACACCAGCGAAGCGATGATCGCGAACCTCGAGGACACCGCCGAGTGCCAGGGCCACTGGATCAAGGCCTCTGTGGAACCGGACGGGAAATTCACGGTCACTAACGGCCGGAACGGCTTCAGGGGGACCTATCAGGCTCGCTGACTCCCGCGCCGTCGCTGGTTGTAGGCCCGGCCTTTCAGGCCGGGCAACCATCCGCGGCTGCGACGAGCGTCGACCGCGAGTACCGGCGGCATCGGCGCAGCGTGTTCGCCGGCATCTTTGCCGGCTACGCCGCGTACTACCTGGTTCGCAACAACCTGGCGCTGGCTCTTCCCGACATCCTCTCCGAATACCCTCAGCATTCGAAGGCCGAACTCGGCTTCGCGCTGACCGCGCTGTCGGTGACCTATGGGATCTCCAAGTTCCTGATGGGATCGGTCTCCGATCGCAGCAACCCGAAGTACTTCCTGCCGCTCGGCCTGCTGCTGTCGTGCGCCGTGATGGCGGTGTCGGGACTTGCGAAGGGGATCTACGCGTCGCTGGCCGTCGTGTTCGTGCTGCAGGCCGTCAACGGGTGGGTGCAGGGGATGGGCTGGCCGCCGTCCGGCAAGACCATGGTGCACTGGTTCAGCACCAACGAGCGCGGTCTCGTCGTCTCGACGTGGAACGTGTCGCACAACATCGGCGGGGCGCTGGTGGCGACATTCGCCTTGTGGGGCGTGATGCTCTTCGGCGACTGGGGCGCAAAGTTCTACTTCAACGCCCTCATCGCGGCCGGCGTGGCGGTTGTCGCCTTTTTCCTGCTCCGCGATACGCCGCAGTCGGAAGGGCTGCCGCCGATCGAGGAGTATCGGAACGACTACCCGCCGGGTTACGGCGCCGACAGTGAGCGCACGTTCGGTTATCGTGAGATCTTCATCGACCACGTCCTGCGGAACCGCTACCTCTGGGCGATTGCCATCGCGAACGCGTTCGTGTATTTCGTCCGCTACGGCGTCGTGAACTGGATTCCGACCTACCTGCAGACGGCGAAGGGCTTCTCGTTCAGCGAGTCGAGCATCGGCTGGGCGCTCTACGAGTGGGCGGCGATTCCGGGGACGATTGCCTGTGGCTGGGTGTCGGACCGCGTCTTCCACGGGCGGCGCGCGCCGGCGACGATCCTCTTCATGTCGCTGACACTGTGCGCCGTGGTCGTCTACTGGCTCAACGGCAACGGTCCGCTCTGGATCGACTACGCCGCACTCATCGCGATCGGGTTCCTGATCTACGGCCCGATCATGATCATCGGCCTGCACGCGCTCGACCTGGTGCCGAAGAAAGCCGCCGGCACGGCGGCCGGATTCACCGGGTTCTTCGGCTACGTCTTCGGATCGGCCGTCGCCGGCACCGGCGTCGGCTGGATCGCGGACCACTGGGGCTGGACCGGCGTGTTCATCACGATGGTCGCCTGCTGCGTGCTGACCATCGCCTTCAGCGCGATGACGCTCGGCCACCGCGCGCAGAGCGATTCGCGATAGGTTCAGGACGCGAAACGCGAAGCGGCGAACCGGGCGAGGAAGCTCGTGCTGCGCCGCGTGAAGCTCGCGCGGAAAACCAGCCTTCGCTTTGCAGCTTCGGCCGGCAAGCCGCGGCCTCCGGCGAGACCTGCCGATGCCCGCGTCGATTCACGTAATTTCAACCGGGCGGCTTAAACAGGGAACACGATGGACATCTCCCATCGGCCTGCGGCAATCACGATCGACGCGGCACCTTGGCCTGCGGCTCGCGGTTTATTGTCTTCGCTGAGGGGGCCCTGAGGAGGGCCGCCCTACTTCGCTGTCGCGCGAGTTCAACGCGTCGCCGCACGAGCTTCCTCGCCCGGCTCGCCGAGGTGCAACCGCATGCGCTGCCGGCAACGCGACGGCCCATTCGCGTAGAAACCCGTTGGGAGCAGGCCGTTCCGATCGCATGACAAACGCGCCGCAGGCCTGCAAGTCGGCGTGGGGCTGGGGGTCCCCACGCCTCGTTCAGCGACGGTAAGCCGGAGGCGCGTTTGTCCGGCCTGCGGACACGGGTTTCGGAGCGAATGGGCCGTCGCGATCCGCAGCAGCGCTCTCAGCTTCGCGCTGCGATCCGTTTGAGGCCCTGCACGTCGACTTTGCCGCTGCCGAGCGTTGGGATGGACTCCATCGGCCGAAGATCTTCGCGCTTCGGGATCCACAGGCGGGGAAGTGACGTCGCGGTCAGCTTCTCCCACAATGCGGCGGGCGTGAGGCCGGGATCCGAATAGAAGGCGATCAGCCGTTCGCCTCTCGCTTCGTCCGGTACCGACACGACCGTGGCGGTGTGGCCTTCGTCGAGGAGCGCCTGGATCTCCTCCTCGACCTTCATGTGCGGCACCATCTCGCCGGCGATCTTGCTGAACCGCGACAGCCGGTCGGTGATGCGGATGAAGCCGTCGGCGTCGATCGTCGCGATGTCGCCAGTCGCGTACCACTCGCCGTGGAAGGCGGCCGCGGTCAGGTCGGGATCGTCGAGATAGCCGATCATCCGGTTCGGTCCGCTGACCAGCAGCATCCCTTCCTCGCCGACGAGCGGCCCCTCGCCGGTTACCGGATCGACGACGCGCGCGCTGACGCCAGGGATCGGCCGGCCGACCGATCCGGACCGCGGCTCGGGCATGTTGACGGCCACGACCGGTGACATCTCCGTGCAGCCGTAGCCCTCGATGAGATCGATCCCGAACCTTTCTTTGAACGCAGCAGCGATCGGCTGCCGCAGCTTTTCGGCGCCGACGACCGCATAGCGCATGTGCGCGAACTCCTCGGGCTCAATCTTGCGGATGTACGAGGAGTAGAAGGTCGGGGTGCTGATGATGATCGTTCCCCGGTACTTGGCGGCGATGTCGCCGATGGTCTTGGCGTCCATCGGGTTCGGGTGGTAGGCGACGCCGAAGCCGTTCACCAGCGGCAGCCACAGCGTGGCGGTGAAGCCGAAGGCGTGAAAGAACGGCAGGACTCCGATCATCACGTCGGGATCGGTCAGGTGGAACACCTGCATCGCCCCGTCGATGTTCGCGAGGATGTTCCGGTGCGTGAGCATGACGCCCTTGGGGACTCCCGTGCTGCCGCTGGAAAAGATGATGGTCGCGAGATCGTCGGGGCGCGCCTCGCGCGTGTAGAACCGGGCCAGCAGGGAGGCGGGCAGCGCCTTGACGGCGAGCGCCGTGCGAAGCTTGGTCGCGAGCGGGATCGCCTTCAGGAAATCCTCGACGAACACCATTCCGTCGATGGCCTCGATGCCGGCCTTCGCGACGAAGGCGCGGGCCGTGAGGATCGTCTTGATGCCGCAGCGTTCGATGGCGGCGGCCATCGCGTCGTGGCCGGCCGTGAAGTTCAGGTTGACCGGGACCTTGCCGGCGAGCGTCGTGGCGACATTGGCCAGCGCGCCGCCGACCGATGCCGGCAGCAGCAAGCCGACATACCGCTGATCAGCCGTCGTCCGACGGATAGCTCCGGACAGCAGCAGCGCGGCCGTCAGCGCCCGCGCGAAGGTCAGCTCCTGGCCGGTGGAGTCGGCCATGCAGAACGCGGACGGCCGACGCCTGGCGGCCTCGATGAACGCTCGACCCAGCGTCATGCCGCGTCGATCGTCTCGCCGCCGGCGTGGCGAGCCTTGAGGTAGAGCTGCGCGGTCATGATCGCCGTCAGCGGCGTGACGACGATGTTGAGCAGCTGAAAGAGCATCGATTCAGCCGACATGCCGAACCTGAAGCCGAGCTCGCGCGGCTGCCAGTTGTCGTCGAAACGCAGCGTGAACTCCGAATCGATCGACGCGATCCACACGAGTAATGGAAGCGTGAACTGCAAGAGCGCGATGACGGCAGCCGTGCTCCAGACGCGCCGGAGCAGCAGGCGGCGCGCGCCTCAACGTACCAGCGAGCGACAGCCGTTCCATCACGGCCACCGGCGCGTACAGGATGTGCCAGAAGGCCAGCGCAACCCCGGGCACGAGGAGCAGAACGGACGCGGCCAGTGTCATCAGGAGGAGGGTCAGCGTCGACGCCGTGAACAGGCCAGCGCGCGCTTTCAGGGCCTGCAGCGCGGTGCGGAGATGTGCCTGCCGCAGTGGCGTCGCGGCCAGTTGAACGACGAGCGGGACGGCGCCTCCGGCCACCGCCGCGTACGCGAACAGGTTCGACGCGATCATGCCGAGAAAGATCAGAAGAGCTGCGGGGCTTGAAGTCGCTCCGCCAGTGTCTCTGTCGATGGCGACGACCAGGGCCGGCGAAGAGGATGAGCGGCACCGATGCGAGCAGCGAAAGCTTGAAGAAGACGGGAAAGTGCTCGCTGTAAAGCGAGACCGCATGGCGCAGCAGCGCGCCGCTTCCTTCGGCGCTCGCGCGCAGCGCGGAACCGAATCCCGCCGCGCTGTCCGGGCGATCGGCCGGGTTCTTGGCTAACGCGGCCATGACGAGCGCGCTCAGCCGCCGCGGCAGCCGGAGTCCGTGTGCGGTCAGATGGGGCGGCGGCGCTTCGCTGTGCAGCTTGATGAGCTGCATCGCGTCGCCTGAGAACGGCGGTGTGCCGGCGAGCATGCGATAGGCGACGACTCCCAGGCTGTAGATGTCGGATCGCGCATCGACCTGATCGCCGCGACACTGTTCCGGCGACATGTACAACGGCGTGCCGGTCACCGATCCGGCCTGCGTCACCAGGCCCGAATCGGCCGCCGGAAAAGCACCCGTCATGTCCTCAGCGCCCGGTCTCGACGTCGGCAGGGCGTGCGACGGCTCGACGCCGGCCAGCTTGGCGAGGCCGAAGTCCAGGACCTTCACCGTGAAACCGCCGCGGCGATTCGGCTCCAGCCAGATGTTGTCCGGCTTGAGATCGCGGTGCACGATGCCCAGGCGGTGGGCTTCGGCGACGGCCGAACAGACCTGTTCGAGGATGTCGACCACCCAGCCCGTCGAGAGCCGTCCCTCCTTTGCCAGCACGTCAGCGAGCGAACGGCCGTCGAGGTACTCCATCACCAGGTACGCGACCTGCCCGGTGCGCGTCGGGGCGAATCCGAAATCGGTGACGTCGACGACGTTGGGGTGGCGCAGTCGGCCGGCCGCCTCCGCTTCGCGCCGGAACCGCTCGACGAACTCGGGATCTTGCGAGAAGTGCGGGTGGATGATCTTGACCGCGACCGTACGAGTCGTGCCGAGGTGGGTGGCGCGATACACCGCGCCCATTCCGCCTTGTCCGAGCAGCGTGTCGATGCGGTACTTGCCGTCGAGGACGATGTTCGGCTCACCGCTCCAGATGTCGTCCAAAGCGGTGAGCCTCGCGATTCAGGTGCGGAGGTACTTGTTGAACCAGTCCATCGTGCGGCCCCACGCGAGCTTGGCTGCGGCAGCGTCGAAGCGCGGCGTGGTGTCGTTGTTGAAGCCGTGCTGCGCCCCGGCGTAGGTGTAGCCTTCGTACCGCACCTTGTTCGCCTTCAGCGCTTCCTCGTACGCCGGCCAGCCGGCGTTGATCCGTTCGTCGACGCCGGCATAGTGAATCAGCATCGCCGCTTTGATTTTCGGCACGTCCGCCGCGGGCGGCTGGCTGCCGTAGAACGGCACACCCGCCGCGAGGTCGGGGACGCGCGTCGCCAGCATGTTGACGATGCCGCCGCCGTAGCAGAAACCGACCGCACCGATTCGGCCTGTGCAGTCGGGCCGTGCCTTCAGCCAGTTCGCGGCGGCGACAAAGTCCTCGCGCGACTTCGCCTGATCGAGCTTCGGGAAAAGCTCCCGGGCCTTGTCCTCGTCGCCCGGATAGCCGCCGAGCGGAAACAGCGCATCGGGAGCGAACGCCATGAAGTTGTCGAGCGCCAGACGCCGTGCGATGTCCTCGATGTGCGGGTTCAGGCCGCGGTTCTCGTGGACGACGACGATGCCGGGCAGCCGGCCGGTGGCATTCGCCGGGCGCACGAGGTAGCCGCGCATCTTCCCGTAGCCGCTCGGCGACGGGTACTCGGCAGACTCGGTCTTGATCCGCTTGTCGGTCGGCGGGACCTGCTGCGCCTCGGCGAACTTCGGGCTGAGCGCGTCGAGCAGCATGCCGGCGGTCATCCCGCCGACCGCAAACTTGCCGGCGCGATCGAGAAATCCGCGGCGGTCGACGCCGCCGTGCACGTACTGATCGAAGAGATCGAGGAGCTCCTGATCGAAATCCTTCGCGGTCTTTCGTTCCATATGAATGCCCTCCATCGACCGATCATCGTAGTGTCCGCCTTCAGGCGGACCTGATGCCGACCTAAGAGGCTCGGCCTACGCGTAGGGCGACCCTCTTAGGGTCGCCTCGACGCTGCGCAGCTAAAAAGGCTCGGCCTACCTGCGTCAATCGGCTCTCAACGCATCCATGACGTCGACGCGGGCGGCGCGCGCGGCCGGCAGCAGCGACGCCGCCACCGCGGCGGCCAGCAGGATCAGCGCCGCGGCCGCGACCGGAATCGCATCGGGCACCTGCGTGCCTTCGATGAAGGCGGCCGCGATGCGGGCCAGGATGAAGCCTCCCGCGGCGCCGGCGACGACGCCGATGATCCCGATCACCGCGCCCTCGGCGAGCACGCCGGTGAGCACGTGCCGCGGCGGCGACCCCACGGCCAGCCTGATGGCGAACTCGCGCGTGCGGCCGCTGACCGAGAACGCGAGCACGCCGGCCACGCCGACGACGGCAATCGCCATCGCGACGGCGGCGAAGCCGCCGAAGACGAGCGCGTTCAGCCGGTTCGGCGCGAGCACTTCAGCCCTGACGTCCTCGAGGACCGCCGGCCGCTCGATCGGCTGCTCGGCCGACATCTCGCGAATCAGGCGCGTGATCGGCTGCACGAGCGAGTACGGATCGACGCCCGCGTGGACGAAGATCCGGCCGCCGCCGATCGCCTGGTCGAACGCCGAGTAAATCGTGAAGGTCGGCTCCGGGACGACGTTCTGGTCGTCGATGTCACGCACCACCCCCACGATGCGCCGCGGCTCAGGGCTGAGATTGATGAACTTGCCGACGGGATCGGTGAACATCACCCGGCGATTGACGACTTCCTGATTGGGAAACATGCGGCGGGCCACGCTCTCGCTGACGATGACAACGGGTTCGGCGCCTCGCCGATCGCCTTCGTTGAAGTCGCGTCCGGCGACCATCGGCACGCCCAGCGTGGCGAAGAAACCGGACGACACCGTGCGGAGCTGGGCGCGCGGATCCTCTTCGCCGTCGGCGCGCACGTACCCTTCGGCGGTGAACTGGAACCCCGGCCCTGCGTTGCCAACGTCGCGCCACGGCACCGCAGCGCCAATCGCCACGCGGTTCACGCCGGGCAAGCTCGATAATCCGTTGCAGCATGTCGCGATAGAACGCGAGGGTCTGATCGGGTGTCCGGCCCGCGCCCATGATCGGGACGTCGAGTGCAAGGACGTTGCGCGTGTCGAATCCGCTCTCGGCCGCCTGCAGGGCGAACAGCGTCTTGACGAGCATCCCGGCGCCCGCCAGGAGCATGAACGAGGCCGCAATCTGCGTGACCGCGAAGAGCCGCAGCCGCCCCGTCGTCCGGCCCGTGATCCGGACGCTGCCGGTCGCGACGTTGGCGCCGTGGGAGGTGTCGGGCGACGGCAGGCGCGGGACATACGCGAGCAGCACCGCTGCGGCGACGGCCAGGCCGGCGCCCACCCAGAGCATGCTCGAATCGACGGTGAGATCGAGCGCGCGGATGGAGAACCGTGATGCGTAGCGCGCCAGCACCGACACCATCGGTTGCGCGCTGAGGACGCCGAGCGCCGCGCCGGTGCCGCACAGCAGCACGCTTTCCGCGAGCAGCGTCCGGCGGAGCGCGCGCGGGCTGGCGCCGAGCGCCGCCCGAACCGCCAGTTCGCCTTCGCGCCGCACGGTGCGGGCGAGGATCAGGTTCGCGACGTTCGAGCAGGCGACGACGAACACCAGGCCGGAGGCGGCCAGGAGCACGAGCAGTACCGTCCGCGCGCGTGACGTGATCTGATCGCGGAGCCGTACAGCGTTGATGCTGAAGTTGGACTGCTTCGAGTACGTCCCCGGGTTCTCGCGAATGATGTCTGCGTGGACGGCCCGGAGCTCGGCGCGTGCACCTTCGAGGTCGGCGCCGGGGGCGAGGCGGCCGAAGAGCTCCGTCATCCGGTGCTCGCGCCCGGTCACCATCGTGGCCGACAGGTGATGCGGGCTCGTGACCACGTTGGCGATGAGCTCGGTCTCGGCCGGATAGGGCACCGACGGCTCGAGCACGCCGACGATCGTCGCGGATCGCGCGCCGAGACGAACGGTCTTGCCGAGAATCGCCGGGTCGCTGTTGAGCGCGGTCGTCCAGAAGCGGTGCGTCAGCACCGCCGCGCCCTGCGCGTTCTGCCCATCGTCGCTGGCATCGAGGAGCCGGCCGATCACTGGACGCAGGCCCATCACCTCGAAATACGATCCGCCGACGACGCCGGCGCGGACCACGCGCGGGTCGCCGAGACCGATCATCGTGAAGCCGATCGTGGAGAAGTCGCCGAACGCGCTGATCGTCTTGACCCGCGCGCGGAGGTCCTGGAGCTCGGGCACCGAGAAGGTGGTGTTTTCGGCGCCGATGCCAGGGGCGCTCTGGCGGATGTACATCAGGCGGTCTTCGTCGCGGTTGACGAGCGGGCGGAGGAGCACACCGCGGACGACGCTGAAGATCGCTGCGTTGGCGCCGACGCCCAGGGCGAGGGTCACGATGACCGTAATTGCGAGACCAGGGACGCGCGCGAGTGACCGCGCGCCGACTTTCAGCTCGTTCAGAAAGCTCATGTCGACCTCGAAGGGGAGAGCTTACCATCGAACCGAGTCGCTCCGGGCACGGAGGTGGCGGAGGTCACGGAGAAATGCAACACACGGAGACACGGAGCACGCGGAGACGCACGGAGAAGATACGCTGCGGCCGCGCGACGGCGGCCGGCGCAGCCGGCCGCGTGCGAAGACGACAGGGCTCACGAGCGATCCAGGATTTAATGGCTTGTTTTCACGCGCCCTTCGTCGTCAGCGGCCCGCTGCGCGGGCCGGTCGCGCCCGGCGTCTTCTCCGTGTCGTCTCCGTGGCTCCGCGCCTCCGTGTGTTGCATTTCTCCGTGATCTCCGTCTTCCTCCGAACGTCTCTATAATCCGATATGCCCCGAACATCGATCGCCGCTCGCTCTCGCCCTCGCATCGGCTGCCGCGTGTTCGAAGCCGCCGGCGCCGACGGTTCCGCTGTACGGCAATCTTGGCGGCCACCGCCACGAGATCACGACCTCATCGCCCGAGGCGCAGCAGTACTTCGACCAGGGGGTGAGGTTGTCGTACGCGTTCAACCACGGCGAGGCGATCCGGGCGTTCAAGCAGGCGATCGCGCTCGACGCGTCGTGCGCGATGTGTTACTGGGGCGTCGCCTTCGCACTCGGGCCGAACATCAACGCGCCGATCACCGAGCCGGCGGCGACCGAGGCGTACCAGGCGATCGAGCAGGCGAGGAAGCTGGCGGGCAACGCCACCGAGCGGGAGCGCGCCTACATCGACGCCCTCGCGAAACGCTACGTCGTCGATCCGCGGGCCGCACGACCGCCGCTCGACGCGGCCTACGCCGACGCGATGCGAGCGCTCGCCCAGCGCTTTCCGGACGACCTCGACGCGGCGACGCTCTTCGCGCAATCGTTGATGGACACCTCGCCGTGGAACTACTGGAACATCGACGGCACGCCGCGTGAGTTCACCGGCGAGGTCCTTGGCGCGCTCGAGTCGGTGCTGAAGCGGCAGCCCGATCATGCCGGGGCGATCCACCTCTACATCCACGCCGTCGAAGCGTCGCCCAACCCCGGACGCGCCGAAGCGTACGCCGACAAGCTCGCGGCGCTGATGCCCGGGGCCGGCCACATCGTGCACATGCCCGCCCACATCTACCTGCGGACCGGCCGCTACCGCGACGCGTCGGTCGCGAACCAGCAGGCGGCCAAGGCGGACGAATCGTACTTCGAAGGCGATCGCGCGCCAGGCAACATGACCTATGACATCGGCTACTACACGCACAACATCCATTTCTTCGTGGCGTCGGCCGCCATGGAAGGACGCCGGGCCGACGCGCTGAAAGCGGCCGAGGATTTGCGCGCGAAGATGCATGCCGACATGCTGCGCGACCCTGGGATGGGCGGCATGGTGCAGCACTTCCATCTGACGCCGCTGTTCGTGAAGCTGCGCTTTGGCATGTGGAACGAAATCCTGGCCGACGACGGTCCGCCCGCAGACCTGCCGTACATGCGTGCGATGTGGTACGCGGCGCGCGGCATGGCACTGGCCGCCCGACGGGAAATTGCTGGCGCCGAGCGCGAGCACGCCGCGGTTGCCGAGCTCAAGGATCGACCGGAGTTGAAGACGCTGTTCATCTCCAGCGTCAACGCGGCCTACAGCATCGTCTCGATCGCCGACGAACTGCTGCAGGCCGACATCGCCCGGGCGCGCGGGCTCGTCAAAGAGACACGCGACTTTCTCTCGTCCGCCGCGGGCCTCGAGGACCGTCTGACCTACATGGAGCCGCCCGACTGGCCGATTCCGGTGCGGCAGTTGCAGGGCGCTGCCCTGCTGGAGGTCGGGCGCGCGGAGGAAGCGGAAGGGGCCTTCAACGGAGATCTGAAGAAGTTTCCCGGGAACGGCTGGTCGCTGTCCGGGCTGCAGGCGAGCCTGGAGCGCCAGGGCAAACGGGCGGATGCCGCCGCCGTTCGCGCCCGCCTCGAGCGCGTGTGGGGTGGGGCCGACACCGCGCTTGCCGCGGCGCGTCCGCGCGCCGAAGCGGTCGTCCCCGCGGCGCGCTGACACGCAACGCGACATTCCGATTTCAAAATCGTTAGTGGCCGGTGGGGCATCGTGTCGTCTCACCGCACATCTCCAGCACAGACTGCGCGGATCTTCCCGGGCGTAACAATTGCAACGCGTGAGCTGTTCCTGGCCTGATTTCTCATGGATCTGCGCGACCTCATCGCCGCTGAAGCTTCCGAATTCACCGACCGCCTGAACGCCGCGGTGACGGCGGAGGTCGAGGAAGCGCTGCGGCGCGCCCAGGAGGAGGCCGAGTCCAACCTTCAGAAGGTCCGCGCGGAAATCCAGCAGGCGCGGGCGGCGCTCGACAAGGCGCATGCCGAAGCGGAGCAGGCCCGCGGCGCCGCCGAGAAGTCGCGCGCCGAGACGGAGCAGTTCCGGGGCGCCCTCACCAAGTCCCGCAACAACGAGAAGACCCTCCACACGGCCGTCGAGAAACTCCGCAGCGACCAGTCGACGCTGCAGGCCGCGATCGACAAGTACAGGAGCGACGAGAAGTCGCGCCAGGAGACGATCTCCCGGCTGCAGAACTCGGAAAAGGCGCTGCAATCGACGATCAGCAAGCTCCAGGCTTCCGAGAAATCGCTGCAGGGCAACGTTGACAAGCTGCGTGCCGACCAGTCGGCGCTGCAGTCCAGTCTCGACAAGGCGCGCGCCGACGACAAGGCGCGCCAGAGCACCATCGAGCGTCTGCAAGCCTCCGAGAAGTCGCTGCAATCGACCCTCGACAAGCTGCAGGGATCCGAGAAATCGACGCAGACGGCGATCAGCAAGCTGCAGGCGTCGGAGAAGGTCTACCAGGCCAAGCTGGCGCAGGCGTCGGCGGCGAGCAACCTCGCCGAGGCCGAACTGAAGAAGGTCCAGGGCGAGCGCGACGATGTCGCCGAGCAGTTGCAGCGAGCCGAGAAGGCTCTGGCCGAGCAGAGTCGCAGCGCAAACAGTCAGCCCCAGAAGGGCGGCGCCGCGATGCCGATCGATCAACTGCGCGGCGCGTTCCAGCAGCTCTCGGCGGCCGGAAGCGTCACGGACGTGCTGACCGTGCTCGTCGATGCGCTCGCCTCCGAGTTCTCGCGGGTGGCGTTGTTCAACGTCAACGGCAACCGGCTCGAAGGCCGCCGCCAGACCGGGTTCGACTTCGGCAGCGACATCTCGAAGGTCGCGGTGCCGCTCGCCAAGGGATCAGCGCTCGCCGAAGCCGTCCGCTCCGGCCGCGTCCAGGGCCTGACCGCGAACGAGCTGACCGACGGCAACCGGAAGCTGTTCGGCGGATCGCCGTCGTTCGTCCTCATCCTGCCCGTGCCGGTGGCGAACCAGATTCACGCCGTCATCTACGCCGACAACTCAGACCAGCCGAAGGCCGAGGTCTCGGTCACCAAGCGCGGCGTCCACTTCGCCGAGATCCTCCTCTGGCACGCCATCCCGCTCATCGGCCGCCTCGCCGCCGAGGAACAGGCGCTCGGCGAGCTCCGGGAGTACTCGACGCAGCTGCTGGGCGATCTCGAGAACGTCTACAACGGCGACGTCTCGGCCGGGCACAAGGGCGAGAAACTGCAGCGGCGCCTGCAGCACAACGTCACATACGCGCGCAACATGTTCGGGCAGCGCGCGCAGGACGAAGGTCTCGACGGCGTGGAGCTCTTCGACGTGCAGCTGGCCAGGCTCATCACCGCGAAGCAGGGCGTGCAGTTCGGGAAAGATCTTGCCGCGGCCGCCCGCGCCGCCAACAGCGGCGATCAAAAAGCCGAAGCGTCATAATCTTATCCGAGGGGCTCCGCCCCTCGGACACCCCGACACGCTCCTCGCGACGCCGCTTCACCGGCGCGCTCCGAAATTTACACGTGTTGCAATCGCTCGAAGCGCTCGCTCGCGACGCAGGACTTGTCAGACGCCCTCGTCCTTTCTTGCCTTCTTATCCGACCGAGCCGGGATGGCGCGCCCACAGGCCCGTGACCGACTCGATCTTGCCGGTCGGCCCGAAGACGAACACATTGGTCCCGCGCGAGCGCTCGGCCCCGTCGGCCGCGATCGCGACCCAGTCGGCGAGGGCGGTGCCCTGACAGTGACGGACGTCGCCGATCCTCTTGAGGCTGATGCCCGGCATGAACCTGCGGGAGGCCGCCAGATGAGGCAGCAGGTCGGCGATGCCCGCGATATTGCTGAAGGCATCCCGGAAGGCGACCGTGGGCGCGGCGACCTCTGCCAGCATGCGTTCGCTCGCCCCGGCGTCTGCCTCGGACCATGCGTTGAACCAGGTATCGACCGCCGCGGTGGCGCCTGAATTGACCACGTCCGCGACGACGACGCTGAAGACGGCCATCTGGTAGCGCCAGCCCTGCACGTGCTCGTCGCGGGCGGTGGCGTCGGCCACGTCATGCGTCAGGTGGACGCGCGTCCCGTCGGGCACCGGCTCGAGCCGAATCGTCACGCGCGAGCCGCCAGGTGGAATCAGCTGGCCGCTGGCATACCCGTAGGTGAAGACGATCAGCTCGGGTGCGCGGACCTCCAGCACTTCGCCGGAGGCCTCATTGCCTCCGGGAAACCGGATGAGCACGCGGCCGCCCGGCCGCGGGTCGATCGTCGATCCGGCGCCCCACCAGCGGGCCCAGTACTCGCTGTCGGTGAAGAAGCGGAATACGGCTTCTGGCGTGGCGCGAATGATCACAGCTCGTTCGAGATGAAAGGGCAGGGAGGACATCAGCGTTTCCGTTTCTTGCGCGGCCGGCGTAGCCCTCGAGCTTCGCTCGGGCCCGGGGCCCGCGGCGCGTCTGTTCGAGCTCGGCGGCCAGCTTCAATCGCCACAGGGCGTCGTCCCACATCCGCTCGAGCACCTGCGCCATCGCGCCCAGCGCCTCGCGGCGGGCGCGGTAGTAGCGGAACTTGTGCTCGGCGCGCGTCTCGAGCAGGCCCGCACTGGCGAGCGCGCGGAGCTGGAGCGAGACCGCGCCGAAGGTGACGTCGGGCATCGCGCGGTGGATCTCGCCCGCCGACAGCTCCCTGCGCCACACGAGCCGGAGAATTTCCTGGCGGCGGGGCGACGCGAGCGCGGCCAGGACCGCGGGAGCCGGCGACATGCCGGCCAATTTAGATCAAACTAAAATGAGATGTCAAGACCTCGGGACTCGAGGCTCGGGGCTCGGGGCTCGGACGCGGACCTAAAGGTCCGCACTACAGCGGTGTAGTGCAGGCCTTTAGGCCTGCTCAAGTCCCGAGCCCCGAGTCCCGAGCCCCGAGTCACCCCGAGGTGATAAACTGCGCGGCGGTTGGAGGAATTCATGACTGCCAAACACTTCCTACAGGCAGGAACGGCTGCGCTCGCGATCGCCGCGGGTGTCGTAGCGCTGACCAGCGGGGCCGGGGCGCAGCAGCCCGCGGCCGCCGTGACCGTGGACGCCGACGATCTCGGCGGCGTCGTCTCCGGACCGAAGGGGCCCGAAGCAGGCGTCTGGGTGATCGCGGAAACGACCGACCTCCCCACGAAGTTCGTGAAAATCGTCGTCACGGACGATCGCGGCCGCTTCCTGCTGCCGGATCTGCCGAAGGCGAACTACTCGGTGTGGGTGCGCGGATATGGCCTGGTCGACTCGGCCAAGGTCGCCGCCGCGCCGGGCAAGGTGGTCAACCTGACCGCGACCGTGGCGCCTGATGCGAAGGCAGCGGCCCAGTACTACCCGGCCGGTTACTGGTTCTCGCTGATGCACGTGCCGGACAAGGCGGAGTTCGCCGCTTCGGGCGCCGACCGCCACGGCATCAACCCGAACATGCGCGTCCAGGCCGACTGGATTCGCAGCCTGAAGTCGGGCGGCTGCCTCGCCTGCCATCAGCTGGGCAACAAGGCCACGCGCGAGATCCCGAAAGAGCTCGGTGAGTTCCCGACGACGGCAGCGGCGTGGGAACGCCGTGTCCAGTCAGGGCAGGCCGGCGCGCAGATGGCTGGCGCACTCAACCAGTTCGGCCGCGAACGAATCCTCACAGAGTTCGCCAGTTGGACTGATCGCATCCGTGGCGGCGAGCTGCCGCCTGCGCCGCCGCGCCCGCAGGGGGCCGAGCGCAACGTCGTCATCACGTCGTGGGACTGGGCCGATCCGAAGGCGTACCTGCACGACGTCGCTTCGACCGATCGGCGTAATCCGACAGTCAACGCGAGAGGCCCGCTCTACGGCGCGCTCGAGTTGAGCGCCGACTACCTGCCGGTGCTCGATCCGGTCAAGCACGTAGCGAGCGCCGTCGAGCTGACGGTCCGCGATCCGAACACGCCGGCCACCTCACCGAACATGCCGCACCCCTCGCCGTACTGGGGCAGCGAGCCGATCTGGAAGAGCAAGAACAACGTCCACAACCCGATGTTCGATGAACAGGGGCGCGTGTGGATCACGTCGGCGATTCGCGCCTTCGACAACCCCGACTACTGCAAGGCCGGATCGAGCCATCCGTCGGCCAAGCTCACGCCGCTCGATCGATCGAGCCGCCATCTCGCGGTGTACGACCCGAAGACGCGGCAGCTGACGCACATCAGCACCTGCTTCGGCACCCACCACTTGATGTTCGCCGAGGACGCCAACCACACGCTGTGGACGAGCGGCGGCGGACAAGTGGTCGGGATGGCTGAACCGCAAGATGTGGGAAGAGACCAAGGACGAAGCGAAGTCGCAGGGCTGGACGGCGCTCATCATGGACACCAACGGCAACGGACGTCGTGACGAGGCGCTGGAACCGAACGCACCGGCCGATCCGGCAAAGGATCGCCGGTACGGCGGAGCGTTCTATTCCGTGGCGCCGGCGCCGGACGGATCCGTGTGGGGCACCCAGCTCGGGTTCCCTGGGGCGGCCATTCGATTGAATCCGGGATCGAATCCGCCGGAGACCGCCCTCGCCGAGGTCTATGAGCTGCCGATGCGCGACGGCGTGCCGATCGAAGGCTTCTCGCCGCGCGGCGGCGACGTCGATCGCAACGGCGTCTACTGGACCGCGCTGGCCAGCGGCCACCTCGCGAGCTTCGATCGCCGGAAATGCAAGGTCCAGCGCGGACCGACCGCAACCGGCCAGCACTGTCCCGAGGGCTGGACGTTCTATCCCGAGCCACTGCCGCAGCTCAAGGGCGTCACCGAGCGCGGCAGCGCCGAGGGCAGCTACTACACGTGGGTGGATCAGTTCGACACGCTCGGCCTTGGCGCGAACACGCCGATCAACACCGGGAATCTTTCGGAGGGGCTGCTCGCGCTCAAGGACGGCAAGTGGGTGGTGATGCGTGTGCCGTATCCGCTGGGCTTCTACAGCAAGTGGATGGATGGACGCATCGACGACCCGAAGGGCGGATGGAAGGGGCGCGGTGTGTGGGCCACGGTTTCGACGCGCGCGCCATTCCACATGGAGACCGGCAAGGGCACGCCGAGCAAGGTGATGCACTTCCAGATCCGGCCGGATCCGCTCGCTCGATGACGTTTCGCGCGTTTCGCATCGCCGACGACAAAGGCCCCGGCCGCGTCGTCGACGCGAACATCGACGAACTCACGCCAGGCGACGTCGTCATCGACGTCGCCTATTCCGGGGTCAACTACAAGGACGCGCTGGCGGGAACGGGAACCGGAAAGGTCCTGCGCCGGTTCCCGCTCGTCGGCGGCATCGATCTCGCCGGCACCATCCGATCGTCGACCGACGGCCGGTTTCGCGAGGGCCAGGCCGTCGTGGTCACCGGCTACGATCTCGGCGTGGCGCACGACGGCGGCTACGCGGCAGTCGCACGTGTGCCGGCCGACTGGGTGGTGCCGCTGCCCGCGGGCCTGGATCTCTTCGAGTCGATGGCGATTGGCACAGCCGGGTTCACCGCCGCCCTGTCGATCGTCGAGCTGGAGCACAACGGGCTGAAGCCGGGAAGCGGACCGGTCGTTGTGACTGGTGCAACGGGCGGCGTCGGCAGCCTCGCGGTGAGTTGCCTCAGCAAGCTCGGATACAAGGTGACGGCACTGACCGGCAAGGACGGGGAGCACGCGTTCCTGCGGTCGTTGGGCGCCGCCGACGTCATCTCGCGCGCAGGGCTCCAGATGGGCACGCGTCCGCTCGAGAAGGCGACGTGGGCCGGCGCCGTCGACGCCGTCGGAGGTGACATCCTCGCCTGGCTGACGAAGACGATGAACTATGGCGGCGCGATCGCCAACTCGGGTCTGACGGCCGGGACCGAGCTGCACACGACAGTGCTGCCGTTCATCCTGCGCGGCGTGAAGCTGCTGGGCATCGACTCGGTGATGTGTCCGATGCCGCGGCGCCTCGACGTGTGGCGCCGACTGGCGACCGAGATGAAGCCCGAACAGCTTCGCTCGATCGCGACGGAGATCTCGCTCGACGATCTGCCGTCGGCGTTCGACACCCTCCTGAAAGGGAGGGCACGGGGACGGTTCGTCGTCAAACTGCAATAGTGGTCACGGAGATTGCGGAGGCACACGGATCAACACGGAGACGCGAAGCCGCGGAGAAACGCACAGAGAAGACATGCGTGACCGAGCGGCAACCGCTGCGCGGGCCGATTGCTGGATCACAGCCGCCGCGTCTTCTCCGTGCGTCCTCCGTTGCTCCGTGCCTCCGTGTTGAACCGCGTCCTCCGTCCCCTCCGTGATCAGTACCTGAACAGGTATTGCAGCTTCACAAAAAACGCGCGATTCGTGCGTTGATAATCCCGGCCGGGAAAGACGAGCGCGGGGTAGGTGAGGCTGTCGAACTTGTCGGCGTGGCGATACCGATCGTCGTAACCGGCGAAGAACACCGTTCCGGAGTTCACCCGATACGTGCCCAGGAGGTTCAAGGCGAGCGTGCCGTCGAAGCTGTTGACCTCGGTGATGTTCCGCATCAAGAGCCGTTCGGTGAACTGATAGGTGGTCAGCGCGCGCAGGATCTTGACGTTGAACACTTCGCGGTCGATCCGGGGATCCACGAATCGGCTCGTGTTGATCTCGATCTGCGATTGGAGGCGCGAGAGGGGGCGAAGCGTGATGAAGAGGGCCCCGTTCAGGCCGTTGCCCAGATACGGCGCCTCGATATACCGGATCTGCTTGCCGATGTTCATGAAGCCGCCGAACGAGAATCGCCGGCTGGTGTTGACGCCGCCGCCGAGGCTGAAGCGGCGCCGATCGAAGTCGATCCCGCCGTAGCGCTCCATCCCCCCGGTCACGCTGGCGTTGATGTTCATGTTGCGCGTGAACTGGGCCTGGACGTTGAGGTTGATGTCCTCGTCCGTCAGGACGCCGTTGTAATCGTAAATGCGCGAGTAGTTGAACCGCGGGCCCCAGTTGATCACCCAGCTTTCCGGCCACCATCGGTAGCCGAAGTTCCCGCGGCTTTCCTGCATGTCGACGCGCCGCACGAACCCGAGCGCGGTGCTGAATTCCGGCGAGACGCGGAAGTGCATCGCCTGGTAGCTGACGTTTCGTCCTTCCTTGCGCAGGAAGAGCTCGAGCATCGAGCCGGTCTGACGCGCAGTTCCGAGATCGTCCGTGCGGCCGGTCGCGATGTACTTGAGGTTCAGCCTGTGAGTCGCGTCGAGCTTGAATTGTGCGTCGAGGCCACCGAGACGGCTGTAGCCGTCGAGAAATTCGCGGTCGGTGATCACCGCGCCGACATAAGACTCGGGATAGAAGTCGTACCGCACGCGCCCCAGGAAGACCGATGCCGACTCGTCGAACCCTCGCTCGCCGATACCCATCACCCTGCCAGGCGCTTCGTCGTTCGCCGCGAGAACGCCGAGCGAGGTCCGGCCAACCTTCCCGGTCATCTTGCCGCCGTAGCCGGGGTCGACGATCGTGCGCGTGTGGATCATCGTGATCGGCGCCGGTATGTTGAAGATTTCCTGTCCTTCGAGAAAGAACGGCCGCCGCTCGGAGTAGAACAGCGGAAACCGCTGGTTGACCTCGATTTGCGCGGCGTCGGACTCGATCTGCGAGAAATCGGGGTTCACCGTGAAATCCGAGATCAGGTTCGAGGTGACGCCGTACTTCACGTTCAGGCCCGCCTGCGGCCCGCCATCGATGTGCTCGTATCGACCGCTGGATGTGTCGATGGCACCAGCGTGAATGGCCGTGAAGGTCGGCAGGAGCTCCAGGTTCCGGCTCGTCGACAAATCCTGCAGCCCGCCGAGCGTGCCCATCTGAGTGAGAAAGCCCATGATGCTGAGGGAGACCGGGGACCACACGACGCTCTCGTTCTTGCTTTCGATGTCGCGCTGGATCTGGAAGCCCCACCGATGGCCCTCGCCGCGCTGACGCGCCGGATATCGCAGGCTCTTGAAGGGGATGGCCAGCTCGGCGACCCATCCGTCCTCGACGAGGTGACCGGCACTGTAGAACAGCGCGTCCCATGAGCTGTCCTCGTTCGGCGCGCCGGGTTGAGGCGGCCCCGTATTGCCGCTGGGCGGCCGGCCACCGCCGACACCTCCACCTCCACCTCCAAAGCCCCCACCGCCACCACCACCGCCGGTGCCTGACGCCAGCGCATCGGCCTGGACGCCATAACCATTCACCGAAAACATGTACGCGCGCTGCTGATCGAGAAAGGGATCGAAGTAGATCGAGACCGCATCGTCGCGGCCGATCTGGTCGCGGTCGACACGGTTGGCGCGGACGATCGAGGGGTCGGTGTAATGAGCGTAGATGGCGAAGTACAGCTGCCGTTCGTCGTACGCCATCAGTACTTCGGTCTGTTCGGTTGCTGGCGCTCCTTCGAGCGGCCGCTGCTGGACGAATTCGGTGATCCGCACGGCGCCCGACCACGCGGCGTCGTCAATCTGCCCATCGATCTTGGGGGGAGTGTCAATACGGCCGACGGTCACGACCTTCGGGGCAGGCGTGGAGGAGTCGCGGTCCGCGTCCTGCGGCTGGGGCTCGGATCCTCCGGTCAGAACGAGCTGCAGCGTCAGGAGCAGCGGCCCCATGCGGAGGGGATTCTACGCTGGCTGGGGCAGACGGACCTACGACGATCCCGTCCGGCTAAAGCCGGACGCTACGACCGGACGCTACGAATCCGTCCGCGTGACCTGTTCGACCTGGAAGGGCTTGCTCGCCTCGCCGAAGTAGACGGCGACGTGCCGGAAGGGGATCTGAACCCCCTTGGCGGCGAAGGTTTTCTTGATCCGACGCCGCAGCTCGCGGCCGACCTCCCACTGCTTCTGCGGCAGCGTCTTGATCCGGATCTTGAGCGTCACCGCCGATTCCACAAACGCGTCGACGCCCAGGATCTCCAGCGGCTCCAGGATGTTCGGCCCGAACTGCGCGTCGGCCTGCAGCTCGCGGCCGATCGATCGCAGCACCTCGGCCACCTCGTCGGGATCCTCGTTGTAGGCGACGCCGACGTCGATCACGTAGTAGGAAAAGTCCTTCGTGAGGTTCGACAGGCGCTCGATCGATCCGTTTGGAAACACGTGCACGGCGCCGGTGACATCGCGCAGCACGATGGTCCGCAGGTTGATCGCCTCGACGAGCCCGCCCGTGCCGTTGATGGTGGCGACGTCGCCGACGCGGACCTGGTTCTCGAAGGTCAGGAAAAAGCCCGCGATCAGGTCCTTGACCAGCGTTTGGGCGCCGAAGCCGACCGCCAGGCCGAGGATGCCCGCGCTCGTGAGGATGGGCATGATGTCGACCCGCAGCTCGTGGAGCATCATCAGCACCGCGATGACGACGATGGTGGCGGTGAGCGCGTTCTGGACGAGGCGGCTGAGCGTGCGTGCGCGCTTGAGCCGCTCGACCATGTCGGGCGCTTCCTGCCGGGCGAGCTCTTCCTCGAGGCGGCGCGCGGTGGCCGCGATGATCCGGACCACCACGTAGGCGAGGATCGCGATGACGACGATCCTGAGGCCCGATCCGAAGAACCACTCGACGAGAGTCGCCGGGGTGATGCCGACGCGCGGACCGACGCCGAGCAAATCGAGCGCCGGAAGGAGTAACGCCGCGGCCACCGCAAGGAAGACCGCGGCCCGAACGATGCGAATCGGGCGGCGGACGCTCGGACTGATCGCGGCGCCGGCGTGCTCGCGCTGAAGGATACCCACGAGCGCGCCGCGCGCGAAGCGGCCGGCGATTTCGGCAACGACGTACGCAATCGCCGCGACGACGGCCACCGCCGCGACGACGCCCATCCACCCGTTCATCACACCCCCACGACTGCCGCGGGTTATACCACGATCTGCTAATATCGCCCCGCCTTCGCTCGCGGCAATATCCGGCAAGGAGTCGTCCGTGCATCGCGCTCTCGTCATACTGGCTGCCGCGCTGGCACCAGCGCTCGAACCATTGCTCGCCGGGGCGGCACCATGCACCACCACCGCCTGCACCGAATGGGTCGAGCTGTCGGGAGGCCCGAATCGATCGCTCGTCTATGGCACCTTTCCGTTGACGGAACGGAACGAGGCGGTGACGCGAGCGCTGATCATGGTGCACGGTGCCGGCCGCGACGCCGACAACTACTTTCGAACGGCCGTCGCGGCGGCGTTCCTCGCTGGCGCGCTCGACGACACCCTCGTGATCGCGCCGCGGTTCGCGTCGAAGGACGGCGACTGTAACGACACGCTCGCCGAAAGCGAAGTCAGCTGGAGCTGCGCCGGCGACAGCTGGCGATCCGGTGGCGTCGCGTCGACGGGCGGGCCGCTGACCTCGTACGACTTCGCGGACGAGATCCTGAAGAAGCTGGCGCGTAAGCAGACTTTCCCGAACCTCCGGGCGATCGTGTTCGCCGGCCACTCGGCGGGTGGACAGTTTGCCAATCGCTACGCGATGGCGAACCGCGTCCACGACACCCTCGGCATTCCCGTCAGGTACGTGGTGGCGAACCCGTCGAGCTACGCGTACCTCGATGCGACCCGCCCCAACGGCGATTTGACGGAGTTCAGACCGTTCGGCGACCGTGGGAACTGCACGACCTACGATCGATGGCCGTACGGGCTGCAGAACCGCACGGGTTACACGAGCAAGTCGACGGACGAACAGCTGCAGCGGCAGGTCGCGTCGCGGCCGACGTCGTATCTGGTCGGCCAGCTCGACACGCTGCCGCTGGCCGGATTCGACTCGTCGTGTCCGGCCATGGCGCAGGGCCCGAACCGCCTCGAGCGAGGACGGGCGTTCGGCAAGTACGTCAACGAGAAGTTCGGCGCGCATCACACCGTGGCCGTGATCCCGCTGTGCGGCCACAACGCGCGCTGCATGTTCACGGCGGAACCGGCGCTGCCGGTGCTGTTTCCCAAGCCATGAAGAAGATCATTGCAGTCGCCGCGGTCTGCTGCGCGGTGCTCTCGCCGCCGGCCCCCTGGCGCGCGTCGGCCCAGGCGCCTGCAGGCGGCGAGTGGCGCCACTATGCGGGCGACCTGCGCAACCATCACTACTCGCCGCTCGAGCAGATCTCGGCCTCGAACTTCAACAGCCTGCAGATCGCGTGGCGGCTCAAGACCGACAACTTCGGGACGCGCCCCGAGTACAAGCTCGAGGGGACGCCGCTGATGGTCAAGGGCGTCCTCTACGCCACCGCCGGCTCGCGGCGGGCCGTCGTCGCCCTTGATGCGGCCACGGGCGAGATCCTGTGGATCCACGCCTACCCCGAAGGCGCGCGCGGCGCGGCCGCGCCGCGCCAGCTGTCGGGCCGCGGCCTGGCGTACTGGACCGACGGTAAGGAGGAGCGCATCCTCTACTTCACGCCCGGGTACCGGCTGATCGCGTTGAACGCGAAGACCGGGATGCGCATCCCGTCGTTCGGCCGCGACGGGATCGTCGATCTCAAGCTCGATTTCGATCAGCAGATCGATCTCGTCACCGGCGAGGTCGGGTTGCATTCGACGCCAGCGATCGCCGGCGACCTCGTGATCGTCGGCGCCGCGTTCCGCGAAGGGCAGACGCCGAAAACGCACAACAACACCCGCGGCTATGTGCGCGCGTTCGACGTGCGGACGGGGAAGCGCGCCTGGATCTTCCATACCATCCCGCGCCCTGGCGAATTCGGAAACGATACGTGGTTGAACGACTCGTGGGCCGTCAACGGCAACACCGGCGTGTGGAACCACGTGGCGGTCGACGAGGAGCTCGGGCTCGCCTACCTGCCGGTCGAGACGCCCTCGTCGGATTTCTACGGCGGTCATCGGCCGGGCAACAACCTGTTCGCCGAGAGCCTGGTCGCGGTGGACCTGAAGACCGGGAAGCGGCGCTGGCACTACCAGCTCGTGCACCACCCGCTCTGGAACATGGACATCGCGACGGCGCCGATGCTCGTCGACATCACGGTCAACGGCAAGCCGATCAAGGCCGTGGCGATCATGGGCAAGCAGGCGTGGATCTACGTGTTCGATCGGATTACGGGCCAGCCAGTCTGGCCGATCGAAGAGCGGCCAGTGCCGCAGGGCGACGTGCCGGGCGAGTGGTATGCGCCGACGCAGCCGCACCCGACGAAGCCGCCGCCGTACGATCACCAGGGCGTCACGATCGAAAACCTGATCGACTTCACGCCCGAACTGCGCGCGGAAGCGACCAAGCTGCTGTCGCAGTACAAGCTCGGGCCGATTTTCACGCCGCCGCCCGTGAGCAAGGTCGGCGGCCCGATTGCCGGGTTCCGGTCGTCCGGAGGCACGAACTGGCCGGGCGGCTCCTACGATCCTGAGACGCATGTTGCCTACGTGCCGTCGTACACGTCGCTCGTGCCGCTTGGCCTCCTGCCGCCGCCGAACCGGGAGTTTTCGGACGCCAACTACGTCATGGGCACCGTCATCAACGGCGTACGCTACGTGTCGGGGCCGGGCGAGAACGTGGGCGCCGACTTCGTGCCTCCCGCGCGAGGCGAAGCGCAGACCGCGCGCACCGGCGACGGCGCGGGAAACATCAATCCGAGCGGCCTGCCGTTTCTCAAGCCGCCTTACGGCCGACTCACGGCGATCGACCTGGATCGCGGCGACATCCTCTGGCAGGTCCCGCACGGTGAGACACCGGACAACGTGCGCAACAACCCCGCGCTCAAAGGCCTGAACATTCCGCGAACGGGCCAGTCCGGCGCCGTCGGCGCGCTCGTCACCAAGACGCTCGTCATCATCGGGGAGCCGTTGGCCACGACCTTGCCGAACCGCCCGCGAGGGGCCCGCGGGGGGCAATGCTGCGGGCGTATGACAAGAAGACCGGGAAGGAAGTCGGCGCCGTCTACATGCCGGCGCCGCAGAGCGGCACGCCGATGACCTATCAGCTGAACGGCAAGCAGTACATCGTCGTCCCCGTCAGCGGCGGGAATTACTCGGGCGAGTACCTCGCGTTCGCGCTTGCCGTAGGGCGACCCTCTGGGGTCGCCGCGACTGACGAGGCTGGACCTAAGATACGAGGCGCCAACCTCAAGAGGTCGCGCCCTACTACGTCGTCGGAAACAGCAGCGGCGCGACTTCCAGCAGGTACTTCCGCCACACGCTCCAGGTATGCGCACCGCCGCTCTCGTGGAACGTGTGGGTCACTCCGGCCTTCTTCAGCCGCTCCGAGAATTCCTTGTTCGGGGCAAACAGACCGTCCTCGGTGCCGCAACCCACCCAGAAGAGCTTGAGGCTCGTGTTGAGTTTCTTCGCGTCGCCCAGCACGTCGTTGAAGCTGTCAGCCGCCGCGCCGCGTGGGACCGCGCCGCTGAAGCTGGCGACCCGGCTGAAGACGTCGAGGTGGCGCAGGCCGATGTTCAGCGCCTGTCCGCCTCCCATCGACAGGCCGACGATGGCGCGGTTGGAGCGATCGGTGTGGACGCGGTAGTTCGCCTGGACGAACGGGATGAGATCCTGGAGCAGGTCTTTCTCGAAGTCCGTACGCTGCCTGTCGCCCGCCGCGCCGTTGGCCGGCGGATAGGCATAGCCGAACGGCATCACGACGACCATCGGGGTCATCTTCTTCTCGGCAAGGAGATTGTCGAGGATGTGATTGGCGCGGCCGAAGGCGGTCCAGGCGCTGTCGTCGCCATCGGCGCCGTGGAGCAGGTAGAGCACCGGCAGGCGTGATGTACCTCGATCGTAGTTCGGCGGGGTATACACGTAGGCGCGCCTGGTGCCGTTCACCGCTTTCGACTGATACCACCGGATGTCGACGGTGCCGTGCGGCACGGTCTTCGCGTCGTAAAACAGGGGCGCACCGCCCGGGACCTCGACGAGGCTCGAGATCGTGGACGGCCGGCCGTTGTACTTCACCTTTTCGTTTCTCGGATCGAGGATGGTCACGCCGTCGACGGTGAACTCGTATTCGTAGATGTCCGGCTCGAACGGACCGAGCGTCAGCGACCAGATGCCCTTGTCGTCCTTCGCCATCGCCTGCGCGCCGTTCACGCACTCGCACGTGAGGCGCACCTCGGTCGCCTTCGGCGCGGCGATCCGGAACGTCACGCGGCGGTCGGCGGACACTTCAGGCGATCGCACTGCCTGTGGACCGGGCTGTTGGCCGCTGGCAGCGGCGCCCAGGACGACGAACACGACAGCGATGGCTGACAAGAACCGGAACTTCATGATCACCTCGACGGTCGAGGATTGTAACCTTTTCACTGCTGTCCGGTGACATGAGGGAACTCGAGCAACTGCTGGCCTTGTTCGTCGCTGCCGTGATCCTGGCGGCCGGAGCACGCCGCCTCGGAGCGCCGTATCCGGTTTTCCTGGCGATCGGCGGTGCGCTGCTCGCGTTTCTCCCGGCCGCGCCGTCGTTCACGCTTCCGCCCGAGCTCGCATTGGCGCTGTTCGTCGCGCCGGTGCTGCTCGACGCGGCGTTCGACGCGTCAGTCAGGGACCTCAGAGACAATTGGGCGCCGGTGACGGGCCTGGTCGTCGTCGCCGTCGGATTGACGACCGTCGCCGTCGCCGTCGTCGCCCGCACGCTGATGCCGTCGATGCCGTGGGCGCCGGCCATCGCGCTCGGCGCGATCGTCGCGCCACCGGATGCCGTCGCCGCCACGGCCGTGCTCCGGCCATTGCGCCCGCCTCATCGAATCCTGACGATTCTCGAAGGCGAAAGCCTGCTCAATGACGCGAGTGCACTCCTGATCTACCGGCTCGCGGTAGGCGCCGTCGCGGCAGGCGGCTTCTCGCCTGGCGCGGTGGCCCCGGCGTTCCTCTTCGCTGTCGCCGGCAGCGTGGTGGTGGGACCGGCGCTCGGGTGGCTCATGCTGCAGGTGCTGGATCGTGTGCAGCATGTGCCGACCGCAATCATCCTCCAGTTCGTCGCCACGTTCGGCGTGTGGATCCTCGCCGAACAGATCGGGCTGTCAGCCGTGCTGACGATGGTGTGCTTCGCGGTGATGACGGCGCGGACTGCGCCCGAACGAACTCCAGCGCGCATCCGGATTCCTACATATGCCGTGTGGGAGAGCGCCGTATTCGCCTTGAACATCCTGGCGTTCATCTTCATCGGTCTGCAGCTTCGACCCATTCTCGAGAGCCTGGACGCGGCAGACCGCGGCCGCTACGTGGCCGTCGCGGGCGCCGTCCTGCTGACGGTCATCGTCGTGCGCTTCGCCTGGCACATGTCGTTCAACGCGGTGGTCAGGTGGCGTCACCGCCGGTTTGGCTTTCGGCCGCCCCGGCCGATGCTCCGGCCGACGATCGGGAGCGGCTTGCTGATTTCGTGGGCCGGCATGCGTGGGATTGTCTCTCTCGCGGCGGCGATGGCGCTGCCAGCGGCGTTTCCGTATCGCAACCTGATCGTGCTCACCACATTTCTCGTCGTCCTCGGCACGCTGGCGATTCAGGGGCTGACGCTCAAGCCGTTGTTGCGCGCGCTCGACCTGCACGACGACGATCCGGTCGGCCGCGAACTGCGCGCGGCGCGCGAGCGCGCGCTGGCGGCAGGACTCGCGAACCTCGAGCGGGATCGGTCGCCGGTCGCGGACGCCGTCCGCCAGGAGTTCACGGCCCATCTGGGAATCGAACGAGCGGATGCCACCTCAGGCGAATCCGCCCACGCCGCGCACACTGGCCTGCATCGCGAAGCGCTCCATGCGGCGCGTCAGGCCGTGCACGCCATGCGCGCCCACGACGAAATCGGCGACGATGCATTCCACGAGATCGAAGAGGAATTGGACTGGCTCGAGATGGCGGAGAGCAGGAACGCGGAGTGAGGGGCTGCTGCGCGAGCGAGCGCGCGAGCGAGCCACGCGAACGGAGTGCGCCGGCGAAGCGGCGCACGAGAGAGCGTGTAGGGGAGTCCGAGGGGCGAAGCCCCTCGGAAAGGCTATTGGCGCGAGAGACGAAGCGATTGGATGACGCGCTGGAAGTGGGGTTGATAGGTGGAGTACCTCGTTGTCCGGCGCGACGCCGACGGCGTACATCAGGCTGCCGTCGGAGAGGAGCGTCGTGACGAGTTGGATCGTTTCCTCCTGACGCGTCACGTCCGACACGTTGGTCAGGACGGTCTGCAGTCCATTCCTTCCGCCGACCGATCGCTGCCGGTAACCCGACTCGCGCCTCAGGCGCGGATTGGATTCAGCCAGCGAGTCGATGAGCTCGTCGGTCGCCCGCTGCAGGTTCCGCGAGCTGTTGCGCGCCACGCCGATCTCGACGCCGTGCGTGAACACGCTCTGGCCGTCGTAGGAGCCGTAGGCGCCGTCGGGTGCGAAGGTGACCGAGGAGTTGCTGGACAGCTCCCGCCAGTTCGACGGCACGCTGACGCGGAAGAGGCCGCCTTCCTCGTATTCGGTATAACGCGACGACGGCGCGGAGACGCGTCCGCTCGGCGGGTTGCCCGGGTTGCCTTCGCCGCGCGAGGTATTCGTCCGCCGTCCGTTGCGTGTCGCTTCCTCGGTTGTCGGCGCCTTCGGCATCGACCGCAGGCGCGACTTGACCCGATCGAACTCGGCGGTGTCGCGCACCGGGTTGCTGACACGGATCAGCTCCGCTTCCTTGGTGATGTACGCCGAACGGTTGCCCGGGTTGGGGTGATCGCTGAGCCACTCCGGGCCTGAGCCGCCGGACTGCTGCTCGATAGTCCTGAACATGCTCGCCATGTCGCGCGGGTCGTAGCCCGCGCGCGCCATGATCTGCGCGCCCTCGATGTCGGCCTGACGCTCGTATTCGCGGCCGTACTTCATGAATGCGGTGCCGAGGCCGAACGCGGTGCCCTGAGAGATGACCTGTCCCACAGTCCCGCCGACGATGGCGCCCAGAATGCCGCCCGCGATCTGGCCGATCTGATACGGCGTCGCCTTGCTCGCCTGCGCCGTGCCGTGGCGCAGCGCCACGTGGCTGATCTCGTGCGCCATGACGCCGGCGACCTCGCCTTCGGTCTTGGCGGCTTCGATCATGCCGCGGTTGACGAACATCGGTCCGCCGGGGAGCGCAAACGCGTTGATGTCGCGGACGTTCACGACGTCGAACGTGTAGTTGAAGCCCGGGTGGCGCTGATCGGCCGGGATCGCCGCGGCCAGGCGCTGGCCGAGGCGGTCGATGTAGCTGTCGACCGTTTCGTCGCGCAGCAGCGGCAGCTGCCGTCGCGCTTCCCCGGCCGCCTCCTGACCGAGCTTGACGTCCTCCTGTACCGAGTACCTTATTGGACGGGGGCGTCACCTTCGTCTGCGCGGACACGATGGCAATCGACGCGACGAGCGCCGCCATCGTCGCCGCAGTCTGTCGTCGGTATGTGCTTCGGATTCGCATCGTCATTGGTGAACCGTTTCATGCCGCCACAGGCGGCGAAGAGTGGACGGAAGTTTTCGGGCGCTCAAGTACAGGGCGTACGCGCCGAACAACCAATAGACGCGACGCCAGCTCGTATGCGGATCCTGCTGCGCGACGGCCGCTGCGCGAGTGCTTACGGCGATCGCGGCGATCCGATGATCGACGCTCGACGGGATAAGCAGATGAAGAGTCAGCCACGCACTCCTCCAATGCAACTGCAGCGCCATTCCGAAACCCGACAAAACATTCGGAAAAGCGACGGCCGCTTCGTGAACGCCTCAGGTGACGGCCGTCAAAGAGTTGGACAGTGCCGGAGCGCCCCGGTGACAGCCGGCGGGGCCGTTGGGCGCCACTGGAATCCCGTTTGCAGAACTGGTCAATGTTGGTGATTGCGCTGGCTTGCAATTGTTTCTGGCGCGTGTCCGATACACATCGGAATGCGTGTATCTCAGCCGTGCCGCCGGTGATCTTCACTATGAGCGATAAACGCGAGACGCTCGATCGAACAACCACCGCCGGCGCGCGGGACGCCCGCCCGCTGGCGCGAAGGTCGGAGAGAAGGTCAAGGACTATCCGCAGCTAAGCATCCGCGTGCCTCAGGAGATGAAGGCGCGATTGAACGCGGTGAGCGCGGTAACCGGTCTCGCGCAGTGGAGAGTCGTCGTCGAGGCGATCAACTGTTTTGTGCACGACCTCCCGCTGGAGGACCGCGAGCTTGTCGACGGCCTCAGCGCCCGCTTGATCGGCGAGCACGTGAGCGACGATCGAGAGGACTCCGTCCGCCTTCCCAGGGGCTTCGAGGTGCCAAGCTTTGTCAGGCGGCAGCGCTGGTTGACATAAAGTGTCATCCAGACAGGCTGACATCGGTTCACGTAAGTGGTTGAACCGACATGGTTTGACAGGATTGGCCACCCGGCACGACCTCTGCAGTTCTTCCCGACCAAATGACTGGCCCACTTGTGAGCATCGGCCCGACGAGGCGGCCCCGGAGGCGGGGTCGCGCTGACGGTTTCGCGCTGATTGACGTCATTTTCGTCGCGGGGATGATTGCGCTGCTCTCGATGATTGCCCTGCCGCGGCTGCTGATGGCGCAGCAGTCGGCCGGCGCCGCGTCAGCGATCGGCTCGCTTCGCGCGATTAACAGCGGGCAGCTGGTCTACGCGCTCACCTGCGCGGCCGGCTTCTACGCGCCGCGGCTGACCGTCCTGGGACAGCCGCCGCCCGGGAGCCGCGACCCGTTCATCAGCTACAACCTCGGATACTCCGACACGGTGACGCGCTCGAACTACATCATCCAGATGAGCGGGGCATCCTATGCGGGCGCGCCCGGGGCGTGCAACGGCATGGCGGCCGGCGACGGGGCGCAATCGTTCAAGTCGGCGGCCGATCCGGCGCAGCCGGGCAACGTCCGCTTTTTCGGCAGCAACGCGAACGGCCAGATCTGGGAGCACTCGTCCACGCATGTTCGCCGCGATGCCGGAGATCGGCACACCCGGCATCGGCGCGCCACTCAAGTAGGGCGGCTCAGAAATTTACAATTCACAATTGTAAATTGTAAATTTCGGACTCTTTAGGGCCAGCCCGGCCGTCGGCTATAATCTCTACACGATGTGGACCAAGATGATGGGCGGCCCTCGGAAGAAGGCGCCCAAGACGATAGCGGTTATCGATCCCGACGCTTGCTTCGGCGCGTTTGCCTGCTCGATCTGCCAGGCGGCCTGCCCCGTGGCGAGCTGCATCGTGGAGGAACCCGATCGCGACGGCCGCATGGTGTGCGCCGTTCGCGCGGACTTGTGCATCGGCTGCGGCCTCTGCGTCACGCTCGGCAATCCGACCGCACCGCAACAGCGTGAGTTCGGCTGCCCGGCCGACTACGACGCGATCAACATGGTGCCGTTCGAACAGGTCGTGAAGCTGCTGCAGGAAACAGAAGCAGTTGAAGCTAGAGGCTAGGGTCAGCCGCCAGAGCCTCCAGTAAGGCCGGACCCGTAGTCCGCCACGAGTCCGCCGCGAGCCTCTTAGGTCCGCCGCACTGCCTGGAAATATTTCGACGGCAACCGATGATCGAGGCGTTCGGCCATGAACGCCGACGCCTCGGTGACGGCCTTCAACGACACGCCCGTTTCTATCCCCAATCCATCCAGCATGTAGATCAGGTCTTCGGTGGCCAGGTTGCCCGCCGCGCCCGGCGCGTAGGGGCAGCCGCCGAGGCCGCCGGCCGATGCGTCGAACGTGGTGATGCCGAAGGGCAGGGCAGCGAGCACGTTCGCCAGGGCCGTGCCGCGCGTGTCGTGGAAGTGCAGGGCAAGCCGCCCCGCGGGCACTGTCGCGGTCAGGTCCTCCAGCACGTGACGCACCTGGCCAGGATGGGCGACACCGATAGTGTCGCTGACTGACACCTCGAAGACCCCAAGCGCCAGCAACCGCTCGGTGACCTCGATCACTTTTTGAGGCTGGACTGCGCCTTCGTACGGGCACCCGAAGGCGGTCGACAGGTATCCACGTACGCGAAGGCCGGCCGCGAGCGCGCGGTCGCACACGGCCTTGTATCCCGCGAGCGACTCCTCGATGCCCTGGTTGATGTTCTTGCGGCTGAAGGTTTCCGAGGCCGCGGCGAATACCGCGATCTCGGTGACGCCTGCGGCCATCGCCCGCTCGAGACCGGCCACATTCGGCACCAGCGCGGAGTACCTCGTGCCCGGCCGCTTGACGATGCCGCCGAAAACAGCGGCCGCATCGGCCATCTGCGGCACCCACTTCGGGCTGACGAACGCCGTCGACCTCGATGACCGGGAGGCCAGCCGCGCTGAGGCGGTTGATGAACTCGATCTTGTCCGCGGTCGAGACGGCGGCCTGCTCGTTCTGCAGGCCGTCCCGCGGTCCGACTTCGACGATCGTCACGGCATTAATCTACTTGACACTAAACTCTAAGTACTAAATAGTTAGTAGACATGCGCAAGGCCGCAGACGCACGCTGAACGACACCCAGGAGCTCTCGATCATGAAGGTGATCTGGCGCCTTGGCAGCGCCACCGTCCGCGAAGTGTACGAGGCGCTCCGGGAAAACCGGCGCGTCGCCTACACCACCGTCATGACGATGATGAACATCCTGGAGGCGAAGGGATACCTCAAGAAAGAGAAGGAGAAGGACGATCGCGCCTTCCGCTACCGTCCGGCGCGCGCCGAGCAGGCGACCATCAGCTCCATGGTCAGCGAGTTCGTCGATCGCGTCTTCGATGGCGCGTCGCGCCCGCTGCTCCTGCACCTCGTCAAGACCGGAAAACTCACCGAGAAGGAGCGGGCCGAGCTCCTGCGCCTCATGAAGGAGGGCGAGTGACAGACGCCAGCCTCGCCAATCTGATCGCCTACAGCGCACAGGTGCTGATCGTCGTCGCGACGGCGGCGTTCGCTGCCGGCGTCGTCCGCATGCCGATGGCCCGGGCGCGTGTGGCGTACTGGCGCCTGATCGTGGCGGTGTGCCTTGCGCTGCCACTTCTCGCGCAGCCAGCGGACCGCGTCGTGTTCACCAGCGAATCCGCCGGCGACGTGGACGACGCCTGTTGCCGTCGTCGACACTGGCGAGGTGCAACCTGAACCGCGCGTGTCGGCAGCGGCAGCCGTCAGCTGGCTGCTCCTTGCGGGCGCTGCGGCACGGGCCGCATGGCTTGGCGTCGGCATCCTGGCGCTTATCCGGCTCCGGCGCCGGAGCGATGTGGCCGTGCTGCCCGACGATGTCGAGGTGCTCAGGAAAGGCGTTGCGCCCGGCACCTCGATCCGCTGGCACGCGAAGATCGCGCAGCCGGTCGCGTTCGGCTGGCTTCGGCCCGTCGTGCTGCTGCCGCGGCGTGTCGCGGACCTGCCGATCGACGCGCAGCGCGCCGTGGTCTGCCACGAGCTGCTGCACGTCGCCCGCCGCGACTGGTTGTGGATGCTGGGCGAAGAAGCGATCAGGTGCCTCTTCTGGTTCCACCCGGCCATCTGGTTCGCGCTGGCGAAGCTGCAGCTCAGTCGCGAGGAGCTCGTCGACGAAGAGGTTGTTCGGATTACCGGGGTGCGCCAGCCGTACGTCCGCGCGCTGGCGATGTTCGCGGGGGAGCCGGCAGCGTTCGCGGCCGCGATGCCGTTCATCCGGCGCCGTCATCTTGTCTCGAGGATCAGACAGCTTTCAGAGGATCACACCATGTCACGTCTACGAATCGCCTGCGGTTTCGTCGTTCTGCTGGTGGTGATTGCCGCGTCGGGCTGGGCGGCCGTCTCCGCGGTGCCGCTGCGCGCGGACGGAGCGACGGTGCTGCCGCTGCCGAGAGCCGTAGAGCAGGCTCAAGTGCTCTTGCCGCCAATCGATCCGGTGCCGCTGCAGCGTGTCAGCCGGGCCGGCGGGAACCAGGATGCCGCGCGCAGCGCAGGAGCAGGAGCGTATGGCCGAGGCGGCGGCAAGTCTGAAAAGTACAGGCTGCACTGGCCGCCGAGCTCCAGGCCGCAAAAGAACGGATGGCGCGCGCACGTTGGCGGCCGCAGTCGCGGATCGCCGTCGAGCACGGTCACCTACGCGTGTTGCCCCCGTGTATCCCGAAGCTGCGAAGGGACACGGCGTCGAAGCCGTCGTGACCTTGAACGTGACGGTGGGAACGGCGGGCGAAGTGACCAACGTCGAGGTGGTTCGCACGCGGCTCACGACCGAGCGCGACGTCACCGACCCCACGTTCTGGGCGTCGCAGCCGTCGAAATTATTCGGACAGGCGGCGGAAGACGCGGTCCGCCAGTGGCGCTTCGAGCCGACTGGAGCGACGCGGCGCTTCGAGGTACCGGTCTCATTCGGCGAACCGTCACCAGATGGTATTCGTGCCTATCGGCGTCGGCGGACGAGGCGGCCTGAACATCGTCAACCCAACGACGGGCGCGGTGAGATACGGCCCTGATGCCGAAACGAAACGAATCCGGGTGGGCGGCGGCGTCCGGCAGCCGACGATGGTTTCGAAAGTCGCACCGGTGTACCCGGCGGCTGCCAAGATGGCGCGCGTACAGGGTGTCGTGGTTATCGAGCTCGTCATCGGGACGGACGGCACGGTGGGCGAGGCCTGGGTGCGCCGGTCAATCCCTCTGCTCGATCAGGCGGCCCTCGACGCGGTGGTCGAGTGGAGGTATGAACCGACGCTACTGAACGGGGCGCCCGTGGAAGTGATTGCGACCGTGACGGTCAATTTCACGTTTCCGGAGGAGGAGCAACGGTGAACGCCGCTCGTCTGGGCACTGGCGACCGCCGTCGTGTTGTCGCTGGTCTGGCGGCCTAGGTCGCCCTACGAAGCGCAAGGGTCGCCCTACGAAGGACAGCCGGCGAGCGGGCAAGGCCTGGGCATCACTCCCGAACAGGTGGCGCCGTTCATGGGCACGTGGGTGATTCAGATGACCAATCCTGCGGGTGCCCAGGAGACGGTGCGGATCTCTCAAAAGAATGGCGTCGTCGCTGCCAGCGTGCAGCTCGGGAAATTTCCGCCTTCCGAGGCAACGGGCATGGTCAGGGACGGAGACATGCTCGTGCTGACAACCACGCGACGTGAGAACGGTCAGCCTATTTGGGTCGTCATGTCGCTCACGATTGACGGCGACACGATGAAGATCGCGCAGATGCTCGAGCGGAGCGAGACGATCAAACGCGGAACCGGCACCAAGCAGCGGGACTAAGAAAGCTCGACCAGCACGGCCTCCGCCTGGACGAGCTCGCCCTCGCGGCAATGGACGGCCTTCACCGTCGCATCTCCCGCCGCGCGGAGCGGCAGCTCCATCTTCATCGCTTCGAGCACGACGACGGTGTCGCCCTTCGCGACGCGATCGCCGGGCTTGACCAGGACCTTCACAACCGTCGCGGGCATCGGCGCGGCGAGCGACTGCGCCCCGTCGATTGGCGACCGCCGATGGGAGGGCGATCGGGCGGGCGTCTGCGTGGCCGCGGCAGGGCGGGCTTTCCTGTCGCCGGACCACGGATCCCACCACGACGATGGGATCGGAGGGCGTTGACGTCCGGCTAAAGCCGGACTCGGCGTCCGGCTGAAGCCGGACGCTACGAGCGGTGCGCTTCGGCGACGCAGCCCTCGCGATCGAGAAATCCCGTATCGACGTCGCCTGCGCGGAAGGCAGGGTGTTCCAGGATCCGTTGCAGGAACGGGATATTCGTCGTGATCCCATCGATCACGAACTGACCGAGCGCGGCGGAGAGGCGGGTGATGGCGAGGTCGCGGGTTTCGGCCCAGGCGATCACCTTGGCGAGCAGCGGATCGTAGTAGACCGGGACGTCGCTCCCCTCAGCGATCCCTGAATCGATCCGCAGCCCGGGCATCTTCGGCTCGCGGTAGGACGTAATGCGGCCCGCCTGCGGAATGAATCCCTGAGCGGGATCCTCAGCGTAGACACGCGCCTCTATGGCGTGCCCGCGTGGCACGATCGCCTCCTGTCGCCAGGGGAGGCGTTCACCCGATGCGACGAGGAGCTGGGCCCGCACAAGATCGACCCCGGCCGTGAGCTCGGTCACCGGGTGCTCGACCTGCAGACGCGTGTTCATCTCGAGGAAGTAAAACGGCGCAGCGGCCGATTGCCCTGACGACAGGTCGACGAGGAATTCGATCGTGCCCGCATTTCGATACGAGGCGGCGCGCGCCGCGCGGACGCCGGCTTCGGTGATGCGCATGCGGAGGTCCGGGTCGATTGCGGGCGACGGGCTCTCCTCGATCACCTTCTGGTGCCGCCGCTGAACGGAGCACTCGCGTTCGAAGACGTGGACGACCTCGCCGTGCGCGTCGGCCATCACCTGCACTTCGACGTGATGCGGCCGCTCGATGAGCCGCTCGACGTACAGCGTCCCGTCGCCGAAGGCCGCGGTGGCCTCGCGCCGCGCGGCCTGGATCGCCTCGAGCGCCTGCGAGGGTTCGGCGACGCGGCGCATGCCTTTGCCGCCGCCGCCGGCGGATGCCTTGACGAGCACCGGGAGCCCGACCCGATCGATGGCGCGGCGGAGTCCGGCGTCCGACTGATCGTCGGGTGTCTCGCCGGGCACGATCGGAACGCCCGCGTCCTGCATCAGCCGCCGCGCGGCGATCTTCGAACCCATCCGCGCGATGACGTCGGCCGGCGGCCCGACGAAGATGATCCCGGCGGCCTCGCACGCCGACGCAAACGCCGCGTTCTCGGAGAGAAACCCGTAACCAGGGTGGATCGCCTCGGCGTTGAGGGTCTGCGCCGCCCGGATGACGGCGGGAATCGAAAGATAACTCTCGCGTGGCGGCGCAGGACCGATGCAGATCGCTTCGTCTGCCGCCTCGACATGGACGGCGTGAGCGTCGGCTTCTGAGTACACCGCCAGACTGCGGATCCCGAGCTCGCGGCACGCGCGATGATCTCTCACGGCGATCTCGCCACGGTTCGCAATCAAGAGGCGCTTAATCCGACGAGATCCACGACGCCTTCCGTTTCTCGAGGAAGGCGCGCAGCCCTTCCTGTCCTTCGGCGGAGACGCGGCGGCTCGCGATCGCCTGCGCGGTAAAGGCCGCGCTTCGTCGAGCGGGCGGCTCCAGACCTCACGAATCAGAGCCTTGGCCGCGGCAATCGCCTCCGGCGCACCGGTGAGGAGCTCCCGGACGTACGCGTCGACCGTGGCATCCAGCTCGCCGGAAGGGACCACCGCGTGCACGAGTCCAATCTCTCGTGCGCGAGCGGCGGAGAAGCGCGCGCCCGTGAGAAACAGCTCGCGGGCCGCCGAGCGGCCGATCTTTGCCAGCGAGAAAGGCGAGATCACCGCCGGAAGGATGCCGAGCTTGACCTCGGTGAAGCCGAACACGGCCGATTCTTCGGCCACGACGATGTCGCAGACGGCGGCCAGTCCGGCGCCGCCGCCAAGGGCCGCCCCGTGCACGCGGCCGACGACCGGCACCGGCAGCCCGTCGATCGCCGCGAACATCGCCGACGCCGCCGCGGCGTCGCGCAGGTTCTCGTCCTGGCTGTAGGCGACCGTCTTCGCCATCCACTGGACGTCCGCGCCGGCGCTGAACGTCGGGCCGGCGCCAGCAATCACGACGACGCGAACGGTCCGGTCGCGCGTGCGTCCGCGCGGCCCACGCCGTGAGCTCGGCGATGACGTCCTCGTTGAAGGCGTTGCGGACGTCAGGCCGATTGAGCGTGAGGTATTCGACGGGACCGTCGCGTCTGATCGTGAGAAATCGGAACGACATCGAAACTTCGAGGAATCACGACACGAAACAGGCGGTCCGTTTTCGTGAAAGGCCCGCCTGTCTACATCCTGAAACACACCGAACTTCGCGTCGGGAATGGGCGCGTTGTAGGACGCCGACAGTCCAAGGGCCAGCGCGCGGCGGGTTTCCGCCGGGTCGAGGATCCCGTCGTCCCACAGCCGCGCGGTGGAGTAGTAGGGCGACCCTTCGTGGTCGTACTTGTCGAGGATCGGCTGTCGCATCGCCTGCTCATCCTCTGGCGGGAACGGCTTGCCCTCCCGCGCCAGCTGATCGCGTTTCACGGTGGTGAGCACCCCGGCCGCCTGCTCGCCGCCCATCACCGAGATCCGCGCGTTCGGCCACATCCACAGAAATCGCGGCTCGTACGCCCGCCCGCACATGCCGTAGTTGCCGGCGCCGAACGACCCGCCGATGATCACCGTGAACTTGGGCACGACCGAGTTGGCGACGGCGTGCACCATCTTCGCCCCGTCCTTGGCGATGCCCGCCCGCTCGTACTGACGGCCGACAATGAACCCCGTGATGTTCTGGAGAAAGATCAGCGGGATGCCGCGCAGGTTGCAGAGCTCGATGAAGTGCGTCGCCTTCAACGCCGACTCCGAGAAGAGGACGCCGTTGTTCGCGACGATGCCGACCAGGAAGCCATGGAGACGCGCGAAGCCGGTGACCAGCGTCGATCCGTACCGCTCCTTGAACTCGTCGAACCGCGATCCGTCGACGAGCCGGGCGATGATTTCACGCACATCGTACGGCTTCCGGATGTCGGCGTTGACCACGCCATAGATTTCGGCCGGGTCGTAGCGGGGCTCTTCCGGCGTGGTCGTATCCGGCGGCAGGTGCTTCACGCCGGTGAGCGTCGAGACGATCGTCCGGCACAGATGCAGGGCGTGGGCATCATCTTCAGCGAAATAGTCGGCCACACCGGACAGACGGGTGTGGACGTCGGCGCCGCCAAGCTCTTCGGCGGTGACTTCCTCTCCCGTGGCGGCTTTCACCAGCGGCGGCCCGCCGAGAAAGATGGTCCCGGTGCCCTTGACGATGACGGTCTCGTCCGACATGGCGGGGACGTACGCGCCGCCCGCCGTGCACGATCCCATGACCACGGCGACCTGGGCGATCCGTTCCGCTGACATCCGGGCCTGGTTGAAGAAGATGCGACCGAAGTGTTCCCGATCGGGGAAGACATCCGCCTGCAGCGGGAGAAACGCGCCGCCCGAGTCGACGAGGTAGACGCACGGAAGCCGGTTCTCGAGCGCGACCTGCTGCGCCCTGACGTGCTTTTTCACGGTGATGGGGTAGTAGGTGCCGCCCTTGACGGTCGCATCGTTGGCGACGACGACGACTTCGCGCCCGGAGACCCGCGCGATGCCGGTCACGATGCCGGCGGCAGGGGCGTCGTTGTCGTACATGTCGTAGGCCGCGAGCGGCGACAGTTCGAGGAACGGGGTGCCGGGGTCGATGAGTTGGTCGATCCGCTCGCGCACCGTCAGCTTGCCCTGCTCGCGGTGGCGTTCGAGGTACTTGGGCCCGCCGCCCTGCTGCGCCCGTTCGACGCGCTCGCGCAACTGGGCGACGAGCGCCGTCATTCGTTCGGCGTTGGCCTTGAAGAGCGGGCCGGCTGGATCGATGTGGGTTTCGAGGACGTCCATTCAGTGGCGGGCGCCAGGCCGCAGGTCGGTCATTCGGCAGGATTATCGCACCGGTGCGTCGAACCCGCGGGTGGCTTCCGATCGGCTGCGCTGGCCGATCCACTGCCGGACTGGCTGGACCGGACACTAACAAGCTCATCGGTATTTACGATGACAGCATGTAATATCAATGGACACAATCGCCGCCGGTGTATTGACTGATTGCGCTTTTCCACTACACTCATTGCGATATGACCGTGAAACGGAAGAAACGTGTACTCGCCATCGACGACGAGCCGTCGATGACCGAGTGGCTGAAGATCCTGCTGGAGCACGAGGGATACGAGGTTCGGACCGCCCTGATCGGGGTCCGCGGCGAGGAGCTCTTCCGCACGTGGCGGCCCGACGCGGTCATCACCGACATGATGCTCCCGGACGTCGACGGGATCGAGCTCGTCCGTAAGTTCAAGCAGCTCGAGCCCGAGGCCGAGGTCATCGTCATCACGGGCCAGGGCAACATCCCGCGCTCGGTCGAGGCCGTCAAGGCGGGCGCGTTCGACTTCCTCGAGAAACCGATCGACGCCGAGCGGCTGATCGACAAGCTCGAGAAGGCGATCAAGCAGAAGTCGCTGCTCGACGAGAACGAGCTGCTCAAGCAGAAGCTGCAGGACCGCTACAAGTTCCAGAACGTGATCGGCAAGAGCAAGAAGATGCAGGAGCTCTTCGAGCTCATCGAGAGCGTGGCGGCGAGCGAAGCGAACATCCTGATCCAGGGCGAGAACGGCACCGGCAAGGAGCTGATCGCCAACGCCATCCACTACAACAGCAAGCGGTCGAAGGGGCCGTTCATCAAGATCAACTGCGCCGCGATCCCGAAGGACCTGATCGAGTCGGAGCTGTTCGGGTACAAGAAAGGCGCGTTCACCGGCGCGACCATGGACAAGGAAGGGCTCTTCGAGATGGCGGAGGGCGGCTCGCTGCTGCTCGACGAAATCGGCGAGATGCCTCCGTACCTGCAGACGAAGCTGCTGCGCGTGCTGCAGGAGCGCGAATACCGGCCGATCGGCAGCGACCGCATCGTGCACGTCGACTTCCGCCTCATCTGCGCGACGAATATCGATCTCGATACGGCGCTCAGGGAAGGGCGGCTGCGCGAGGACCTGTACTTCCGGATCAACACGATCACGCTGCGCGTGCCGGCGCTGCGCGAGCGGACCGAAGACATTCCGCTGCTCTGCGACTACTTCCTGGACAAGTTCCGGCAGCGGTACCAGAAGAACGTCAAGACGCTCGCGCCGTCGGTCTATCACCTCCTCATTCGCAACCGGTGGCCGGGCAACGTGCGGGAGCTCGAGAACGCGATCGAGCGCGCCGTGCTCGTCGCAAAAGGGACCGAGATCACGGTCGCCGATCTGCCGGAATCGATCCGGGAGGAATCCACCAGCTCGACCGACTTCGTCATCCCGCCGCACCGCACGCTCGCCGAAATCGAGAAGATGGCAATCGTGCAGACCCTGCAGCGCACGAACTGGAACAAGCAGGAGGCAGCGCAGATCCTCGGGTTATACCGGCCGACGCTCTACAGCAAGATGAAGAAGCACGACATTCGCGATGCGGGTAAATCAGCCCGCGCGGCCGCGAACGCCTCGAGCACGCTCCACTCCATCGGCGACTTAGCAGGCCTGTCGTGCGGGCCTGTAGGCCGCGCCTTCTGGCGAGGGGTCGCTCGGGCGGCCCTGAAGGCTCGCATCGACGCCCCAGCTGGCACATAACTTGTAGAAAATCATTGGGTTGCGGGAAGAGGAGGCCAGTGTGACCGAAAAATCGCAGGCCTGCGTGGTGAGCTGTATTGGAGCGGGCGTGGGAGCGGCTGTCGCGTACATGTTCTTTACCGACCACGGCCGGCAGTTGCGTCGAAGCCTCGAGCCGGCGCTGGAGGATTTCGCGCGCGAGCTCAACCATTTCCGCGGCACCGTGGCCAAGGCGGCTGGCGTGGCGGGCGAAGGGTGGAAGCTGCTCAACGAGGCGATCGGCGAGACCGGCACCGCGTCGCCACGGTTTGTCGATCCGCACCAGACGAGTCCGTTCTAAGGGGGCCCATGGAATCTCAACTTGGCACGACGAACCTCTATCTCGGCGATCATGGCGGCCGTCAGCGTGCTGCAGGCGCTCGTCCTCATCGGCGCCGGCATCGCCGGGTTCATGGCCTACCGGAGGGTCATGGCGCTGGTCAACACGCTGGAAGCGCAGCATGTCGCCCCGGCGATGTTTCGTGTGAACGCGATCCTCGACGACGTGAAGGTGGTGAGCGGCAAAAGTGAAGGCGGAAACCGAGCGGGTCGATCACGCCATCAACTCGACGATCGATCGGGTCGACGATACGGTCGATCGCGTGCGCTGGAACGTCCGCGCCAAGACCAGCCGGATCATCGGCATCGTGCGCGGCGCGCGCCTCGCGATCGAGACGATGCTCAGTCGCGCGGCGTGAGCAATCAGCAACCAGGTATTAGCCAAGTCTGTGACGTTCAACTGAAGGAGGAGCTCATGGCAGACGGATACGATCGCTTCGACAACGAAGGTGGCGGCGGCGGCAGCTTTGTGATGGGTCTGCTGACCGGCACCGTTCTGGGCGCTGGCCTCGGGATGCTGTTCGCCCCGAAGGCTGGCAGCGAGCTCCGCAGCCAGGTCGCCGAGCAGGCGGGCAACCTCGCCAACACCGCCTCGGAAGGCTATCGCCGTGCGAGCGAAGCCGCCGGCGGCTGGGCGGAGAAGGGCCGCGATGCCTACGATAAGGCGCGCGATGCGGTCAGCAAGGGCGCCGACGAAGCGCAGCGCTACGTGCGCGAGGCGACCGGCGGCAACACCGGGCCGACGTCCGGCACTGGATACAGCGCCGAACCGATTCGAAGCGCGTCCACCGATCCGCTGCGCGGGACCGGGGCTCAGCCCAGCGGCACGCCAGGCGGTTCGCGGCGGAGCTGATCGCCGGTGACCGAGACGCAGGCGCGATGGATCGCGAACGCGATCCTCGCGTCCGCCGCGGTCGCGGCAGCCGTCGTCGTCATCAGAACGCCGCGGCTCCGGCACATCGTCGCGAACGCCACGCGGGCGTGGCTGGGCGGGCAGAACGTCGCCGCCTACCTGGCCGCCGAAGCGGGGCGGGCGTGGACTGAATCGGGACGGGCCATAGGGCCATAATGTCGCGGTGAGACGATTCGTCCGTCACACGCGCGCGCTCGCGCTCCTGACGGCCCTCTCGGCGTGGCGCGGCTTCGTCGGCTTCTACTCGCAGCGAAAACCTGACCCACGCGGCGTCGATCGCCTACTACGCCCTCCTGTCGCTGTTCCCGTTCTCGATGCTGGCGCTGGCGATCCTCGGCAGCGTCACCGCCGACGAAGCCGATCGCAGCGCGGTGCTCAATTTCGTCCTCCGCTACTTTCCACGTCAGTTCGACTTCATCACGATCGCAGCTCGACGCGTTCCGCAGCAGCACGACGACGCTCGGCGTTGGCGGGCAGCCTCGCGCTGATCTGGGGCGCGCTCGGCGTGTTTGGCGCGATCACGACCGCGGTGAACCACGCGTGGGGCGTCGAGAAGGCCCGCAGCTTCTGGAAGCACCGGCTCTTCTCGTTCCTGATGCTGCTCGTCGCCGGGATCGTGCTGATCGCCGCGCTGCTGCTGGTCTGGGCGTCGCAGCTCGTCGGGGCGTCGTGGTTCGCGGCCGTCCTGGACCAGTTTCCCGCGCTCGAAGTGCTGCGCGGGTTCGCCGTCCGGAATGCGACGACGGCGATGTTCATCGTCGTCGTCGGCCTGGTGTTTTATTTCGTGCCGAACGCCAACGTCCGCTTCCGCGACGTCTGGATCGGAGCGTTCTTCACCGGCCTGCTGTGGAAGGGCGCGCTCTACGGGTTCTCGTGGTACATGCGCGACATGACCCGCTTCACCCGCGTCAACGGTTCGATCGCGGCCGTCGTCATCTTCCTCTTCTGGGTGTACATCCAGGCGGTCATATTGCTGTACGGCGTCGAGTTCACGGCTGCCTTCGCCCGCCTGCGGCGCGGGCGGCCGGAAGAAATGCCGGCAGCTCCAGCGCCGCGGGTGTAAGGAGACTTCTTTTTCGTGGTTTCGTGTTTCACGTGCGTGCCTGTGATCAGCGCGTGAGCGCTTTGATGATCGCGTCGCTGAACATCGGTACGTCGTCCGGCTTGCGCGACGTGATGAGGTTGCCGTCCTCGACGACCGGCTTGTCGACATAGAGCCCGCCGGCGTTCTTGACGTCGACGGCGATCGATGGCCAGCAGGTGAGGGTGCGGCCGCGCAGCGTGTTCGCCGAGATGAGGACCTGCGGACCGTGGCAGATTGCGGCCACCGGTTTGCCGGCTTCCATCGCGTCGCGGGCGAGATCGACCATGGCGTGGCGCATGCGCATCTTGTCGGGTGCGTGACCGCCGGGAATCACCACGGCGTCGAAGTCCTTCACCTTCGCCGCGCCGGCCGCCATGTCGGACTTGACGACTGCGGTGCCGCGCTTGCCCTTGTACTCGGCGCCGGCCGTCGGTCCGACCAGCAGGACCGTCGCGCCGGCGGCGCGCAGCGCTTCGAGCGGACCGGTCAGCTCGCGATCCTCGAACTCGTCTTCCACGAACATCGCCACGCGCTTGCCCGACAGTGGATGCATCGCGGCGATTTTACTGCATGTCATAATCGCTGGATGAACCGGCTCGCGGGTGAGCGCAGTCCGTACCTCCTCCAGCACGCGAACAATCCGGTCGACTGGTATCCGTGGACGAACGAGGCGTTCGACAAGGCGCGATCGGAGAGCAAGCCGATCTTTCTCTCGATCGGCTACTCGACGTGCCACTGGTGCCACGTGATGGAGCGCGAGTCGTTCGAGAACGACGACGTCGCGCGGCTGCTGAACGAGCACTTCGTGTCGATCAAGGTCGACCGCGAGGAGCGGCCGGACGTCGACCGGGTGTACATGACGTTCGTGCAGGCGACGACCGGATCGGGCGGCTGGCCGATGAGCGTCTGGCTCACCCCGGAGCTGAAGCCGTTCTACGGCGGCACCTATTTCCCTCCGTCATCGAAGTGGGGCAGGCCGGGATTCGCCGAGATCCTCCAGGAGATCGCCCGGGTGTGGAGGGCCGAGCGCGAGAAGGTCGTGGATTCGGCGGAGGCAGTCACCGCGCAGCTGCGGGCCGGCGACCAGCCGCGCGCCGCGTGGACGCCGCCCGGCGCGGCCGCGCTGCTGAGCGGACCGTTGCGCAGTTCCGGCAGACGTTCGACGAGCGGCACGGCGGCTTTGGAGGCGCGCCGAAGTTTCCGAGGCCGAGCGAGCTGCTCTTTCTCCTGCGCGAGCACGCAAGGACCGGCGACGCGGATGCCGCGCGGATGGTGCGGTCGACGCTGCTGGCGATGGCGCTCGGCGGCATGCGCGACCATGTCGGCGGCGGATTCCACCGGTACTCGGTCGATGCGGCCTGGCGCGTGCCGCACTTCGAGAAGATGCTGTACGACCAGGCACAGCTGGTCCTCGCGTACGTGGAAGGCGCGCAGGCGTTTGCCGAGGATGGCTTCCTGAACGTCGCCGAAGACACGCTGAACTACGTCCTTCGCGAGATGACGCACAGCGACGGCGGCTTCTTTTCGGCCGAGGACGCCGACAGCGTCCCGCCCGAATCCGCAGGCACCAGTCATCCGCACAAGGCGGAAGGCGCTTTCTATCTGTGGACGGCCAAGGAGCTGGACGAGCTGCTCGGCGGACCTGAAGGCCGCCCTACATGCGCGAGCGCCTGGCGATCTGTGAAGCGCCATTACGGCGTGAAGGACGAGGGCAACGCGCCGGTCGATCCGCAGCAGGAGTTCGTCGGCAAGAACCTGTTGTACGTCGCGGAGTCGGTTCCGGACCTCGCCACCGCGTTCGGCATCGACCAGGCGGTTGTCGAAGACATCCTGGCGCGCGCGCGGCTCGCGATGTTTGCCGCACGCCTCAACCGGCCTCGCCCCCACCTCGACGACAAGGTGCTCACCGCGTGGAACGGCCTGATGATTGCGGCGTTTGCCCGTGACGGGCCGGGTCATGCAGGGACGCGGGCAGGACGGACGGCCGTACGTCGAGGCCGCGCAGCGGGCCGCCTCGTTCATTCGCACGCGGATGTGGGACCCGGCTTCGGGCATCCTGCTGCGGCGCTTTCGAGATGGCCAGGCAGGGATCGACGCGTACGCCGAGGACTATGCCTACCTGATCTTCGGCTTGCTCGAGCTCTTCCAGGCCGATCCGGCGCCCGACTGGCTGGCATGGGCCGTGGCGCTGCAGGAACGCCAGAACGAGCGGTTCTGGGACGACGCCGATGGCGGCTGGTTCAGCACGACCGGCAAGGACCCCACGGTGCTGGTTCGCATGAAGGAGGACTACGACGGCGCCGAGCCAACGGCCAGCTCGGTGGCGGTGCTCAACCTCCTCACGCTGTCCCATCTGTCCGAGGAGCACGCCGGTGAGTGGTCCGCGATGATCGAGAAAACGCTGCGCCTCTTCGCACAAAGGTTGGAGCAGGCCGGGCGGGCCGTGCCGATGATGGCGGCGGCGCTATCGGCCTACGCTGCTGGCCCGCAGCAGGTCGTGGTGGTCGGGGAGGGCGAGGACGGCGCGCTGGCTCGCGCCGTCGCGGCGCGTTACCTGCCGTTCGCCACGACCCTCACCTTGTCGGACGAGCGCCGCGGCCGCCTCGGCGGCGCGCTGCCACTCGTCGCCTCGATGAAGCCGGTGAACGGCAGGCCCGCCGCGTACGTCTGCCGCAATTTCACGTGCGGGCCGCCGGCGACGACTGTGGAAGAATTGGAGCAGGCGCTGAGGTCATGACCGTTCCCGTCGAAATCTGCCTGAAAGGCGACGACTACGCCACGAACGAATCGATTGCCGGCATCGCGCGCGAGCCGCGCGCCTGGACCGATGCCGACGTCCGGCTGGTGCTCGAAGGGATGCTGCAGGCGATGCATCGCCGCAAGCATCCAGAGCGCGCCTGATCAAGCAGTCTCGCTGCGTGGCCTCAGCTGGATCGTGAGTCCATACGAGAGCGGCGGGGTAGTGATTGCGATCGAGATCACGCTCGGCGTGGCGGTCGCCGGGCCGTTCGACATCGATCAGGCGCGGCTCGAGGCGATGATCGACACGCGTCGCTCGCTCCCGCCGGTCCGCCATCAGCGCGTGCATTAGGCTATCCTCCCTTCGAGCGGTCCCAGTCGCCCCGCGCGCTTGATCGCGGTTCGGGTTCTTGATCCCCGGCTTGGTGCCGCTCGACCGGATGTGCTCTTCGACTTCCTGCCGGTCGTCGCGGGTCGTGTGCTGATCTTTCTTCTGCATCTTGTCGGTTTGACGGACACGCGTCACGGCTGACCTCGTTTCGGCTTCATCCAGTGAGCGATCACCCACATCAGCATAAAGAATCCCAGCCCGAGGATCACCATCCCTGGATCTGCTTGAGCTGCTGGCGCTGGATGAGGTGGTCCTTCTGGCCTTGAGTGCGCGCGACGAGCCAGACGCCCAGGGCGATGGCCATCAGAATGGAAAATCAGGGTCAGCAGTTGGACCATGACGTGCCGCTCCTTGGATAGCGCGCTTCCACTGCCGGTCTGCCTTTCGGCAGAGGTGCATGTTCGGTGCCCGTGGGCTGGAGGCTGGGGTCTGGGGCCTGGGTTTTAGCCTCCAGTCCCCAGACTCCGGTCCCTATCTCTTCACAACAACCGGACCGCATCTCCCGGCCGGACTGTTCCGGCGGTCACCACGCGCGTGTAGACGCGGCTCCAGCCGGGATGGACCTTCTGCGAAATCCGCGTGAAATCCTCGTCCTTGAAGGAGTGGCGGATCTTCTCGCATGGCGACGCGTAGCGCGTGACCGCCAGGCGAACCTCGCCGACTTGCAGCTCGCGTCCCGGGACGACGAGGCTCCAGTCGATGCCCGAGATCGTGAGGTTCTCGCCAGCCGTGCCCGGGGCGATTGGATGTCCTTCGCGCTGGAGATCGGCGATGAGATCCAGCGAGTACAACGAGACCGCTCGCTCGGGTCCGCCGTGATAGCGCAGGTCGCGCTGGACGTCGCCGGCGATCCCTTCGCTCGTCACGTGTGCCTCCAGGACCGCTGTCTTCGGCACGCCGCCGCGCGACGTGTTGATCGATTCGACCCGTCCCTCTGAAGTTCGCCATCGACTCAGCGTACACTCACTCTCGAGGCTGGGGGCTGGGGCCTCGGGGTCGAATTCGAGTATTTTCCGAGCCCCGAGCCCCGAGCCCCGAGTCCCGAGAGTATGTCCATCGATCGTCCATTTGATTTCACAGGCGCCACCGCGCTGGTCGTGGGCGGCGCGTCGGGCCTTGGCCGCGCGATGGCCGAGGCGCTCGCGCAGCATGGCGCGTCGGTGTGCATCGCCGCGCGGACGGAAGAAAAGGCGAGTGCGATCGCGGCGGACATCTCGTCACGAGCCGGCGTGCCATGCGCGAGCTGCGCGGCCGATCTCGCGGTCGAAGCATCGGTGCAATCGCTCGGCGCGACCGTCGATCGGGTGTTCGGCGGCAGGCTGAACATCGCGATCAATTCCGCCGGCGTCAACGTCAGGAACCGTATCGAGGCGATCTCCCTCGACGAGTGGAGCGGCATCCAGCGCGTGAACAGCACCGGTGCGTTCCTGTTTGCCCGTGAGATGTATCCGCGGCTCAAGGCGGCCGGATGGGGGCGGCTGATTCACGTCGCGAGCATCTTCGGCTCGCGGTCGTACGCCGGGCGCACCAGCTATGCGTCCAGCAAGGGCGCGCTCCTGCAGCTGACGCGGACGCTGGCGATCGAATGGGCAGGGGACAACATCACGGTGAACGCCATCTCGCCGGGACCGATCATGACGGACATGATCAAGCCGGTCGCCGACGATCCGGTGCGCTATCGCGAATTCTGCGCGCATATCCCGCTCGCCCGCTTCGGCCAGCCGTACGAAGTCGCGACCGCCTGTCTCTTCCTCGCCTCGCGCGCTTCGTCGTACGTGACGGGCGCCGACATCCTGGTCGACGGCGGCTGGACCGCCGCGTAGGGCGACCCTTCAAGTCGCGTCGATCGGGAGTGGGGCGTGTAGCACTTACGCAACCTTTCTGACGCACGGGCTGAAATCCGAGAAAATTGCGCGGCTCTCGCGCGGCACGCGACTTGCCTCAGCGCCGTCGTGTGAAGGATCAGGCCCTGAGGGTCATGCTGTGGACAGGCTCGGTCGGGCTGATTGCGGTCGTCCTTCGGCGGCTGTTCCGACGCCGAAAAAAGGATGTCAACGTCGGTAACGTCAGTGAAGACTGGCTGGCCCAGCAGCGGGGCGCGAGCGACACCACCCACTGGTAAGCCGCCGGCAAACGCCGTTCATCGAACCTCGCCAAGCCAGCGATCAAAGTCGCTCTGTTCCTCCCACCTCCAATGAGCGCTGTCATCGAAAGGCGTGCTGGCGTGCGTGCGCTGTCGCCCAGCGCGGCGCGATCGTGCCGTTCTTCGTGGGATGACAACCGGCGGAGATGGAGGGGTCGGCGCCCCAGGGGAATCAGGGCGCCGACACGGTTTGTCTGTTGGGCCGTTTTACGGCCAGTACAGATTCGCCACGCCGAATTGCAGAGCAGGAACCATGCCCCTGCGCTGCGCTCTTAAATGCACCGAAATCCTTTCGTTGATGTTCGTTGCCCGCTTTTGCATGTTCCGTGGTGAGACAGCGTGCTCCGTCTTGATGAGACACAGCCGCCTGAAAAACGGCTGTCGACGGCAGCGCACTCATTTGACCGCACCAAATGAAGCGTCTGCGGGTGGCGGGAGCGCAAGCAGGAGCGAGGAATGCGACGGGGCGTTTTGCGAACGCACACGCTCCAGAACGCAAGCCGACGCGTTCTGGAGCGCTCGGGCGGAGATGAAGCGCGGCGCCCTCTAAGGCATCGGCGGAGCCACGCAGAAAGCCGGCCGTGGATTGATCATTGGAATCGCCCGCAGGAACTCGTAGATGGCCTCGAGCTCACGATCGGACATCTTGCCGTAGACCGGCCAAGGCATCACCTGCAGGATGGGGGTGCCGTCCGGGGGGTCCGGAAATCTGTGCCCGCGCGCATGATCTCTTTGAACTCCGCCAACGTACGACCCGCCGGAAGACCGTTGGCACGCGGCGTCAGGTTACGGGACACGAACGGTCCGAAGGCCGCGCCTCCCGCAAGGTAGCAGGCGGCGTTCACCACCTCTGGCTGGCCGATGAACGGATTTCCGCCGGCGGCGTACGACGGAACCGTGTGACAGTCGTTGCAGCCGCCCTGTGCGTTGACGATGTAGCTCCCTTCGCGGACCAGAGCCGGATTGAGTCCCGCCATGTTGAGCGGCACCGGCGCGAGCTCCGCGCCTCGCTGGATGGTGCTGCCTTGCGCGGTCAGCGCGACCACTGCCAGTGTGATGCCCGTACTGACAAAGATCGCCGTGACCAACAGATGTCTCAACCCGAGGACCGCGATCAAGCGCCGTTTCATACTGAGCCTCCGGATGTGTCGTATTGACGAACCAGGGATATGGGCGGGAAGAACGAGAGCTTATCTATGCAGTCACCCTGGGTCAACTGCTCGGTTCAAACGCATCTGTGACAAGTTCGCGTCGTGAACGCCAACACAAATCAACAGATTTCCGAGATAATTCTCGTACGCCGGGGTGGCGGAACTGGCAGACGCACAGGACTTAAAATCCTGGGTCTCGAAAGGGGCGTGCGGGTTCGATTCCCGCCCCCGGCACCAAATTCTAGGAAATCGCGCGTTCTGGCGTGTGACCGAGCCCGCCAACTTGGCCTCACAGCCGCGAACTGATCCCGTTTTGAGCCTGTTTGCGTCTGACGCAGTTGTGTTGGGGTGCATCGGGATGGATGAACAGCGTGTCCCGGTACACAACTATTCGGCTGCAAAATTACGTGGGCGTGGATCTCGTACAGCTCTTGTAGCCGTCGCTGCAATGGCGTCGATGCTTTCCGCGTGTGTTGGCGCGCCACGGGAACGAGCGAACACGGCTGTTCCATGGCCACTGGGACAACTGCAGCCGCACTTGTGAGTGAGGCCGGCCCGCCAAATGTGGAGCGCGCGATCGATAGAGATAATCCGTCCGATCAGTGTGCCGCCGACAAGCGTAGCGTTCGTGCACTTGAATAGGTCACGTATCTCCTGGTTCTCTGACCGCTCGGGTTCTGAGGTTCTTTGGTCGTCCTTCCCTGATCTCGATGACTGTGGTCTGCCTGGACGCAGATTCCAGGGTTACATCCACCCACTTGCGAATCTTCTAAAAGACCTGCGGCCACCACCTTTGCTGGCGAGCCTGCCGCTTCCGTGTCGCCGTGAATATCCTCAACCCGACGCGAATGGCCCATTTGGCGTAAGTCGAACGCCAGCCAACCTAGAAGGCGCACTGGCAGCTCGGCGAGCGCGGCCACGTCCGCATCAGTCAACGTGCGAACGACCGTCACCGCCGTCACCATTATTCAGCCTTGCGACTTCGCATCACTCTCCACTCGCATCACTCTCCACTGTTGTTGGCGATGCGCTCGAATTCACTCAGTATTTTGTCATCAATCTCAGTTTTATCCAATAGGTCGCATGTTCCGTATTCATAGTGGTAGTAGGTGATCATCGTCACGCCGATCGAATCACTAACATGAACGTATCCTGATTGCTGGCTAGCCTTATAAACACCGTCAACCACATGAGTCACTTTGGCGGCGGCGCCGAGCGGCTTCATTTCACCTCTAACAACCATCCTCGCGTAGGCCTGCACCAAGCATTTGGCCGCATCCATCACTGTTGGTGCAGGAATGCCGAGTTCGGCGAGCGCCTTATCCCACAGGCGACGGTTCTCCACCGGATCGTAGGCGGTAGACGATTGGCCGGCCAATGCCGCCAGGGATGGAGAGTCAAACTCTTCTACAAGCGCTGTTGTTGCGATGTCAGGAAGCTCATCACCGGTGATTAGCCCGAGCAGGACCGCCGCCAATTGCTCCGAAAAGGTCATGCTCATTCGTCAACGTAACACATCGCTACCCACCCGCTCGGCGCCGCGCCGGTGCTTGGTGTTCGAGGACGTGCATCTCTGCCTCAAGCTTGCGCACTTGCAGCCGCGCGAATTCGCGTGAGTAGCGCCCGCGCTCCTGGCGCGAGGCTTTCAACAAGAGCCGCTACTCGGGGAGCGCCTCTTGTCTCCGCCGGAACTTGCGCCGCCGGAGTTCGGCCGCGCGCATGCAGGGCCACGAACAAAACAGCCGCGGCCGCCCGGTCAATTTCGGCGTGAGCGGGTTCCCGCATTCGGTGCACGCCAGGGGCCGCACCGCACGTGCCGGCAGTGTAGAAACCGTGTCAGGGACCGGAGCCCCAGGGAACACGGGCTCCCGATCCATCCCGTCTAGGAACCTCAATCACGCCGGCATCACGCCCCGGATCGCCCCCGTTGTGATGATGTTCCCGCATATGTCGTGGATCACTTACAGCCGCATCGAACCGCTAAGTTCGGCGAGGTTGAGAGGGTGCGGCCTGACTGCCGATACCAGTGAGGCCTACCGGTCTCCCATGCGCGCCCCGAGTTCGGCGCCAATCCAGAAACCAGCGGGAACACCAAACAGATTCCGACCACTCCGGCCTGTGCACTTCCGTCGACCAATCCGATGCCGAGTGTCAAGGCGAGAAACCCGACCACGGCTCCTGCTATTCCGCCAGCAATTGCGGCAATTGCGCGCGCGGCACGATGGCCGCGGGGCGCCCGTTCATACTGTGAGCGTAGAAGTGTCCTGACATCAGGTCGGATCAGGTGCAGTGCGTCAAAGACGTTTCTCCCGCCGCGCCATAAGTTACAGCCGCTCGATCAACGGAGCTTGGATTGATCGATGAGTACGAGTTCGTGGTGCAGCCCAGGCTGGTGGGCCACAGGCCGACGTTGTTCGCGGGGCTATCGAAGCGTTCGACCTTGAGACTCGTGAGCCGGCTGGAGTTCGGCTCGGGGGCGGTGGCGATGCGGTATGAGCCGAGAAGGTAGCGCTTGAGCTGAGTCGGCCGCATCATGGAGCCATTCGGGCCAGGCCTTCCAAAGTCTCGACCAACCTGACCATCGCCAGCGCATCCGGTGACATCGGCGAGTGGTACACGCGGATCAATCGAGGCGACGGTGACTACCGCACGACAACCAGCTCCGTTCCCTCGCTCTAACGGGGATACCACTTGGGTTTGGTCCGTGGCCGATGGTGAGCTCCGCGCGGACATGAATAGGCAAGAAACCGATTTCTTGGACCTGCCGTCGCATGGCAGGATTACCGGTCCGCGCGCACCTGGTCTGCCCCCGGATCACGACTCGTTGTCCGGGCTGCAACAGTTTGATCGTGGCTGGTATCGTTATCACTGCCGCGAAACGCTGAACCGAGGCCCAGCGGCGCCGGCCGGCCGTTCGCCTGCATGAATACCAGCCTCACGTTGCCCTCGACAAAACCGTCACTGGCGCGAGAATTACCGCGGTCGCCACCGCGGCCATTAGGGCCTTCGAATTTCACTGACGATTGGAAGCCCCACGGAAATCGAAAAGGCGTCGAGTCGAGATTCACGACCTCGACGGTAAACAGTATCGGGTCATTCCAGCGGCACTGAGGGGGATTGAGCTCCAGCAACCGCATCCCGAGTTTGGGAGCCGTGCGGTCGGACGATGACCCCGGGCTGATCGAGACTGGCTCATTCGGATCGAACGGGGTCCGCATCGAGTTCACCTCAATTCCGGTGAGGTCGAGCGTGTCAACCGACTGCCCACTCACGACGGGACGAATGTCAGAGCGAGACACCAGGCGATTACAGTAGATCTCATGGCGCTCCTCATGGGCAGGGCGCTGTACGCGCTGTAGTTCGTATCTACTTGCTGGCAGCCCGTTCGCGGTCCCAACGATTCGCCGTACACCAATCAGCAACAACATATCGTGGCGAGGCCGACGAGTGCGACTGCTCCCAGTGTGGAATTGCGTATCGACAGTGGCAGCGTCAACTCCAGGGCGATCATGAGAAACCCGAGGAAAAGAGCATGACGCGCAAACAGGGCGTTAGCGTCATACCACACCGCATCGCTACGAAGCGTTGCGGCAATCCGAAATCCATAGACGTAATTTCGGGGCACCCATCGCAGCAAGCGGAATCGATAGCACTAGTAGAACGGGGCCAAGCGCTTCCATATAGAAGAGTTTATCATTGGCAGCCGTCGCGCCGCTCAAGCGGTTTCGCAGGCACCGTCGTCGGGATACTGTTCTCGTTTAATCGAATGGGGACCCGGGCCGTTATGGAGGCCACACTCGAGGCTGTTGCACTTGGCCTCGGCGTAACCGGAATCGGCCTGCTTGGTTTGCTGCTAGTCGGCTATGAATTGCATCCACGGACTCGACGCGCGGTTCTGCGCGACCTGCAACCGACCAGACAAATCGAAATCGCGCAGCGTCGCTGGCAGCACATCGCTCGAAGAGATCCTCAGGTTTCTAAACGACGAGCAGGTTCGCGCGACCTACGGTACGGTAGCCGAATATGGGAGTAGTTCCTCGTGCGATGGCGACCCTGCTTGGTTCGCGCCGGCCCGAGGCATCGTGGATTGTCAGCGCGGAGAACGGCCTGCCGACCGACTACGACCAGACTGAATGGCATCCGGCACTACTGAGCCGCGGCGAGATCATCACGAGCGGGCGAACGTTGCTGCTTCGGATGACGATTCGTCGGGGTAAAGCCTCGACGACTTAGGCGCCTGCCGTGTGCGAATCCCGCGCCGGCTCGCACCATGCACCCGGCACCATCTCCGCCGGGATCGTTCGTCCCGGCGCAGGATACGTGCGCGTCAGTTCGGCATGTTGTGCGGCTTGCCGCTTTGACGTTCGAGATGATGTTGTGCAGTTCGTGCGTGAAGTCGCGGTTGAATCCGCTCCAGTCGTTCACGCAGCTGAAGCTCTCCCTGTGCGCGGGATCACCGCCGTCGTAGCGCAGGATCTGCGGATACACGCACAGCGGGCGTGTCTTGTCCGCGTTGCCGATGCGTCGAAGTGCGACGCGATCAGCGCGCCGGGCGCGACGCCGGCCTCGACCCAGCGATCGAGCGCCGCGAGCGCGTCGTAGTCCGGATGGTGGGGACCGGCTGGTTCGCCAGGATGTACGCGAAGCTGGAGCTCGGGCCGGGTCCGCCGCCGCAGTGCGTCACGCCCGGCGTCATGTACAGCCGGAACCACTCCTGCGTGGCCTCGAGCCGCTGGCGGCGCTTGGCGTGGAGGGCGCCGTTGTTGCCCGAGAGATCCTGCAGATCGCTCAGACTCAGCTCGGCGCCGGTGATCGCGACCACACTGTTGTAGTAGTTGAGCGTGCTGCGAGCCTCGAGCAGCGAGTCGGCCCAGCCGTGCCACATGATCAGCTTCCCGCCGCGATCCCGGAACCCGCTGAGGTCCGGGTTGGTCGAGTTGATCAGCGCCGCCAGCTTCGTCGTCGAACATCGTGACGTCGTGATTGAAATCGAAGGAATGGTAGTCCCACGTGGAGGCGGGATCCTCGAAGACCATGTTGCTGAACAGGGAATTGACGAACGCGCCAAGGCCCGACCAGCGTTTCGGCGCCAGGATCGAATCCCGGGAACAGGCTTCGGCCTGTCACCGGATTCACCGGACCCTCGTAGATCCGTTCGAGGGCGGTCACTTCGTTCGGCGGTCAGGCAGTCCGGGCCGTTGCCGTTTTTGCAGAGCAGCGACTTCGGCTTGAACTGACAGGTGAGCGGCGTGTTCAGGTAGCCGTCGCTCTCGAGTCCGCCATCACGCCCGCCGCACTGTTCGATCACCGCGGCGGTCACCAACGCCCGCTTCGCCGGATCGAAGCTGTCGAGCGCGATCGTCCGAGAGATGAACTCGATGATCTGGTGCGTCCAGTGGTTCCACGGCGCGCCGGCGATGATGCCGTCGTAGTCGTCCGGGTAGCGCTGTGCTTCCATCAGTGCCTGGTGGCCGCCGTTCGAGCAGCCATGGAAGTACAACCACGTCGGGCCGGACCCGTGATACACGTTGATCACCGCCTTCGAGAACACCGACACGACGTGATCCGCACGGTGCGCGTAGTCGACGACGCGCTCTGGATGGCCGACGGCGAAGGTGGACGCGCCGCCGACGTGTCCGAGGTTCGATCCGGCGACCGTGAACCCATCCTGCAGCGGCCGGACCATCGACGTGTGCCAGATCGATCCGCTCAGCGCGCCGTTGCCGACTGCGACGAACTTGCCGTTCCACCGCTCGCGCGCGTGGAATCCAGACCTCCGTCTGGATCTCCGAATCGCTCGTCGGCGTCAGGACCGCCTGGACGCGGCAGAACGGAAACGGTCCTGGAACAGTGACAGCCGTGGACGATCCCGCCGCGGTGCTCGTCGTGTAAGGGCGCCGTGATGTCGGCGGCCGAGACGATCGTGGCGTCGGGTAGCGCGAGGCCGAGCAGGCTCGAGCAGGCGGACGGCGTTTGCGCGTGCGGCGTGGCGGTCGGAGCCAGGAAGATCGCGGCGAGAAGAGCAGCGGCAGATCCGAGCGAGGCGTAGCGGACGTGCGTGACATGGCGCCTCCAGCTGGAAATGGGAGGCGACTGTAGCACGTCAGAACGCCACGCTGAACTCCCGCTCTTACAATGGTATTTTGTGTCGATCAAGCCTGAGATCCCGGTCGGACTCTGCACTTCGAATGAATAACGACGAAGCCAGACGGATCGTGCGACAGGAACTCACGAACTATCGCAATCGGTCGTACGCCGAGTTGGCCCGTCTCGTCGGCAAGCCGATCCCTACGCTCGTTCTGCGCGGAGCATCAGAAACCGAATACCAGGTCGAGGTTCAGGTCCAGTGGGACGATCAGCCCCAGGGTGCTATCCGCGTGATCGGAGGAATTGACGACGGGGGATGGCGTGCGTTTTCGCCGCTGTGCGAGGACTTCATCGTTCGTCCCGATGACGTTGTCCTTGCGACCTGGTAACCGACCGATGATGAAAGCCGTTACCTTGTGCTCGCAACTAGCGGTTGACGCGGGAAGTCCAACGACTTCCCGCGCGTGTCCGCCTCGCGGTTTCTAGTTTCCTTGATCGTCATCGTCGTCTTCGTCCTCGGCCAGGACGTGGACCCAGGCGTACATGCCATCGATGAAGTGGCCGCGCACGTTGCACATCACCAGGTACTTCCCAGGGGCGGAAAAGGCGATCGTGTCGGTCCGGTTCTGAGCGGGCGACAGCGGAAAGGAGCGCCATCCTTGAACATATTGGCGGGCGTGCCCGGGAAAATGCCCTTCGCCATCACGTTGCTGACGGCGTTGACTATCACCTCGTAGTTGACGAAAGTAGTGCCGGCGGGAGGAATGTGGCCCGCAACCTCCTCCAGGCTGACGCCATCGTTGTACACCCAGACCCAGTGGAAGCCCGACACGACGAAGTTGACCGTCGCCGGGACGGAGACGAGGGTGCCGTCCAGTTTCCGGGCGCTCGTAATGCGAACCTTGAACTCCTGCGGGATGATGTGATGATTCGGCGTGTTGCCAGCCTGTGCATTGTTGTTGCCGGTGCCAAACGCCACCGTGATGGCGGCCGGCACTTTGCCTTTGGCCGTCACCGTGGGTCCGGTCATGCAGAGCGCCAGCACTGAAACCGCGACCGCCGAGACTCTCAGATTCTTCATTGCCGAGCTCCTTTGTTCGTTCCCAACCGGGAACGGTTGTACATGCGCAAATCGCCGTTCGCTGCGCTTGCGGGCGAGCATTCTGCTGGACGGGGAGAGGCGAATCTTACTTCCCTTCCGGTACAAGAAGCCAAGAGAAGACAATTCGGGACTTTGGCGCCCATTGCCGGGGTCCATCGGTTGCACCGGCTTACGCCAGAGGTGGATTCGTCTTCATCCGCAACTAACCTTCGTGAGAGTAAACGCCGGAGGGGCCGCGGGGTAACAGGCTGAAGCGTCGCCTAGACATTTTTCATGGTTACAGCCGCATGCGCGCAAGCCAGACCTGAGATCCCGGCCGGACTCTGTGCGACGTGCTGTCATTCAGAGCAAGTCACCTCTGCGCGCGGATCGACGTTCGTGCTGTGCCGGATGTCCGCGAGCGACCCGCGATACCCGAAGTACCCACAACTTCCGGTCAAGGCGTGCGCGGGGTATGTCCAGAAGACGTGAGGTCACATGGCTGCGCTGCAACATCTAGTCAGGCGATTGCGGAAGGCCGAACGAGAGCTCGAACAGCAGCTTGAAGGAATCAGGGCCGCGATTTCGTCGCTGGAGTTCGGTGGAGGGGGAGTGCCGAAGCTTGCCCGGAGGAAGCGCGCTGCCGGTCGATCGCGAAAACGACGGAAGCTGTCGGCGAAAGCCCGGCGCGCGATCTCACTCGCGCAAAAGCGCCGATGGGCGAGGCGGAAGGCGGTGGGTAGAGTCTACGACGCTATCTCACAAACCAGCCAGCGATGCGACGCGGAAGCGCATCGGCCTCCGGAGTCCGAGGGGCAAAGCCGCGCGGGTAGCGACGTGGACGACGACGCCTATCCCGAGCTCTACGTCTACACGACGTGGACGCCCCCGCTGTCGGATCCTCCAGCACAGTAGACGACGAGATCGATCGAGCTCTCGGCGATCTTCTTCGCGTCTTCGTGATCGCGCCGACCCTAAAAGGGTCGGCCTCTTCTTCATTGAGTTGTCCGGCTATCTCTTGCGCGCGCTGGTCCCAGCGGCACCAGGCCAGCCGCAGGTCCGCGCCACGGTCGCGACGTGCTGGTCGAAGCCCCTGACGTTGAACTCGGCGACGACCGGCCGTGAACCGAACGGCGTGAAGGTGAAGCGCATCAGGCTGGCACCGACGAGTTGCCGGGCGAGCGTGAGGCCGTCGGGCGCGAAGAGCTCCTGATAGGTGTCGGTGCGCAGCCACTGCTGCACGGACGGCGTCTGGTCGTCGAGCTGGACAGTGACGCGGTTGGTGTCGCCGGCTTCGATGTTGGCCGATGTTCCGAGCGCCACGAACACTTCGGTGAGTCGTGACAGGCAGCGGACCGCGAGCACCGGCCGGACGGGTTGCCGCGACACCTGAATCTCGCGCAGCGCGTCCACCTGCAGCGTCAGCATCCGCGAACCGTCGCGGGCGTAGCCAACACGGCGCGGCACCACCCAGCTTGGCGCCCCGTCGATCTGCACGTTGGCTGGGGCCGGCGCCGGCGGGGCAGGCGCCGCTGGAACAGCTGACGCCTGAACGGGTTTCGGCGGACTCGGTCGCTGCCGGGCGGCGGACTCGGTGTCGCCGGACCGGGCGTCGTCGCGGGAACCGGCGTCGACACCGCGGCCGGCGTCGACGAGCCAGGTGTCGCGGTGGCGGGCGCCGGTGCGGGCGTCGATGCCACTTCCGTATCAGCGTTCGGTCGTCCCATGACGGACAGTGCGAGCACGGCCACGCCCAGGCCGGCGACTCCAAGGATCGGAAGCTTGTGGCGCCGCCAGTCGGGCACGCGCTCTCGCAGTTGCGCGGCCATTGCGGCCAGCGCAACCTGCGGTGCGAAGGCCGGCGGCTTGGCCGACTGCCTGGCGGATGTTGCGACCGGCTGCGGTGCGATCGCCTCAGGCGGTGCGATCACCTCAGGCGGTGCGATCACCTCAGGCGGTGCGATCACCGGCGGCATCAGCGGCGGCGTCTCCGGCGTGGTCGTCACCGGAGTAGTCGTCACCGGCGGCGCCGAGACAAAATCTGGCTCGAGGTCGAGCTGTTCCACCAGTTGAGCGAGGTCGAACGCCGTGGGCCCGTGAGACGTGTCCTCGCCGCTCGCGTGCGGCTTCGCCGGAGCTGGCGCCGGACCACCAGTCTCGAGTTGGATGGCGCGGCCGCAGTGCCAGCAAATCGGGAGCAATCCCTCGTCGAGAGCCTGGTTACAGTGAGGACAATGTTGCACGGTTCGTCAATTGGCGCGTCGGGCGCTCCGTTGGGAATGGGCAACGGTTGTGCCGAGGCACATTCAGGGGTTTCGGGCGCCGTTTCGCGCACGTGACTCACAATACTGTCGGGGATCGTCAATGTTCGTAGGCTGGATACGATTTCCGGCATTTGCGCACTATGGAGATGGACCGCCGCTTGCTCTACTGTCGCCGGGAGGCCGGCAGACGTCGGTTCATAGGCGGATCGCAATGTCTTGCCGGCGTTAGTCGTCAGAAGTGAAGACTTGTAGTCAGCGGCGGACGTGACATGCTGAAGGCCGACCTCCACACGCATTCGAGCGAGGATCCAGCCGACCTGATCCCGTACGACGCAAGAGCGCTCGTCGATCGGGCGGCAGCCCTCGGGTACACGGCGCTCGCCGTGACGCTTCACGATCGGCAGCTCGACCTGGCGGTCCTGGCGCCGTACGCGCGCGAACGGGGGATCGTCCTCGTTCCCGGCATCGAGCGGACCATACGCGGCAAGCACGTGCTGCTGCTCAATTTTCCGGCGGCGTACGCCGAGTCGGTCGCGGACTTCGACGACCTGCGGCGTCTGAAGGCCCGGACCGGCGGCCTCGTCATCGCGCCGCACCCTTTCTTTCCGCACCCCACGTCTCTCGGACGCCGTGTTCTCGACGCGTACCCGGACCTGTTCGACGCCCTGGAACTGAACGCCTTCTATACCCGCCAACTCGACTTCAATCGCTGGAGCCTCAAGTGGGCGCGGCAGCGGGGCAAACCGGTGGTCGGGAACGCCGACGTTCACCGGCTGCATCAGCTGGGCCCGACGTTTTCGCTGATCGAGTCGGAACCGGATCCTGCCGCCGTGTGCGACGCCATTCGGCAGCAACTGGTATCGGTCCGCACCGAGCCGCTGACGACGAGCCAGGTCGCTTCGCATCTCGTCGATCTGCTGTCCGCTGACGCCCGGAACGCCTGCAGGCGTGTGTCCCTGCGCCTGACCGGGGAACGCGGCACGCCTGCGCCGCTTCGCCGCGGCACCGCAACGAAGGTCACGGCCCGCTGATCGGCCGCTGGCCGCCCCCCTCTAATCACCCTCACGCGAATCATGCGCGCCGGAGGTAGACTGGCGCGTACTATCCCGCTATGAATCCGATCATCGCCATCGTTCTTTTGGCCATGCCGTTCGTGGTTCTCGCTGCCGCCATCGCCGTGCTGATCGTGTACCTGGGCAACCGCACGAAGTAGGGAGGGCGCCGCCATGAAACCGCTCGCTGTCGCGCTGCTGCTCGCCGCGATCGCCTCGCCGATTGCGGCCCAGCAGGCCCTCGACTCCGCTCGGGCCAGTGCCGTTCCCGAGATCGAGTTCGATTCGATCCCCGACTTTTTCAAGCTTCCCGACGGTATGAACTTCGGAGAGGTGTCCGGCGTCGCCGTCAACTCGAAGGGGAACGTCTTCGTCTTCACGCGGTCGAACAGCGCCGGTGGACCGGCCTACGCGCCGGCGGCGGCGCAGCTGCTCGAGTTCGGTCCGACCGGCAAGTTTCTGCGTGAAGTGGGCAAGGGCCTGTATGCGTGGTCGTTCGCGCACACGGTCCGGATCGACAAGGACGACAACATCTGGGCCGTCGACAAAGGCTCTGACATGGTCGTGAAGTTCAACCCGGCCGGCCGCGTCATGATGGTGTTCGGACGGCGCCGCGAATCGGCGGATGCCGAGACCGGACCGTGGGAACGGCCGGATCCGCCGATGGCCCACGTGGATGGCCTGTTCCGGCAGCCAACCGATGTGGCCTGGGACTCGGACGGCAATATCTACATCAGCGACGGCTACATCAATTCCCGCGTCGCCAAGTTCGACCGCAACGGCGACTGGGTGAAATCCTGGGGCGAGCGGGGAACGGGCCCGGGTCAGTTCCGCCTGCCGCACGCGATCGCGATCGACCGCAACGACAACGTGTACGTCGGCGACCGATCGAACCGGCGCATCCAGGTGTTCGACCGTGACGGGAAATTCCTGCGGATGTTCACGATCGACGTGCCGCCGCCGCCAGGGACGCGTCCCGTGAATGGCAACACGCCGACCGGCGCGGCGCTCGCCAACACCATCGGTGCGCCGAATTCGATCTGCATCACGCCCGGGCCGAATCAGGTGATGTTCGTCGGCGAAAGCACGTTCCCGGGCCGGCTGTTCAAGGTGTCGCTCGACGGAAAGGTACTCGGCGTCATCGGCAGGTCGGGCCGGCTGCTCAAGCAGTTCTCAGGCGTGCACCAGCTGGCGTGCCCATCAGAACGCGAAGTGTATGCCGCGGAAACGTCGAACTGGCGGGTGCAGAAGCTGATCCTTCGGTGACGCGGCAGCCGGGACGATCCGGCTGCCGCAGAAACTCCTAACGAAGGCTGAGCCGGATTCCGATGACGAAACGAATGCTGTTGATGCCTTCGCCCTCGGCGAAGATGCGGCGCCAGTCGAACTGCCCGAGTGCACTCCAGTTACCGACCGGGATCGCGACGCCGCCGCCGATCTGCATCATCGGATCGGTAGAGCTGAGCTCGTCGCCGGCCAATCGTTCCAATTCTTCCGTGCAGTCGAAGCCGGGAATCTCGCAACCGAACGAGGTATGCGTAAACCCGAACAGCCCATGCACGAATGGCGTGATGGACGGGCTGGTCCGTCCGCTCCAACGTAATCCGCCCCCGAACGTTGTGAAATTCCAGATCGATTCCAGGTCTTCGAGGAGGAAGTCGAAATCGTCGCTCTGACGCGACCAGTCGAATTGTCCGAAGACGTCGAGGGCTGGCGTAATCGGACCCGCGACGTCGACGTTGAATCCGAGCGGGGCGGTCAGGGTGTCGTCCACGAACGGGACGAGGTTGCCGTCGAGGGCGTCGAGATCGAACGAGAACTGCTGCCACTGATAGCCGAAAGAAATCTCCTGAGCCGAAGCCGGGATCGCGGCCATGGTGATCGCCCCAAAGACCACCGCAATTCCGAGCCGTCGCACGAGTGTGCTCACGAATGCCTCCGTGTACCGCGCGTCTTCAGCTATCGGTGCGGCGGCTGGCGCCACCGATACCGTCCGTTGGACGATCCAAGGTAGCAGCCGGTTCGGAACGAGGACAGTCTCCTGACGGATTTCTAATGAAGCAGGGGGCAAACACGGGCGAAGGAGGCTATTGCGCGGAAATTGCGGCACGGCCGCCGCGCAGGATGTACCTTCTGGATCTTGCCGGTCGCCGTCTTGGGGAGCTCGGGCACGAAGGTGAACGCGCGCGGCACCTTGAAGTGCGCGAGCTTCTCGCGCGCGAACGCACGCAGGTCGTCCTCGCTGGCCGCCGCGCCGGGCTTGAGCACGATGAAGCCATGCGGCGCCTCGCCCCAGCGATCATCCGGCACTCCCACGACGGCTGCCTCCATGACGGACGGGTGGCGGAGCAGCACGCCTTCGACTTCCACGGACGAAATATTCTCGCCGCCGCTGATGATGACGTCCTTGAAGCGATCGCGAATCTCGACGTAGCCGTCCGGGTGCACGACGGCGGCGTCGCCGCTGTGGAACCATCCGCCGCGCATCGCTGACGCCGTCGCCGCGGCGTCGTTGTAGTACCCGTCCATGACCACGTTGCCGCGCACCACGATCTCACCAAGGGTCGCGCCGTCGTGCGTCACTTCCTTCCCGCCGTCGTCGACGACCTTGAGCTCCCCGGACGTGATCAACTCGACGCCCTGCCGCGCCTTGATCACGGCGCGGTCATCAGGTGCCAGCGCGTCATGCTCGGGCAGCGCCTCGCACACCGTGATGAACGGCGCCGTTTCCGTCAGTCCGTAGACCTGCGTCAACGACCATCCGAATTCGCCTTCCATCCGCTGGATGGTGGCCGCGGCCGGCGGAGCGCCGGCGGTAATCACGCGCACACCTCGCGGGACGCCCCGCCGCGCGTCCTCGGGCGCGTTCGCGAGGCTGATGAGGACCGTGGGAGCCGCGCAGAGGAGCGTGATTCGTTCGTCGCGGATGAGCTCGAAGACCCGGCGCGGATCGATCTTGGGCAGGCACACGTGCACGCCGCCCGCGGCCGTCACCGTCCAGGTAAACGTCCAGCCGTTCGCGTGAAACATCGGCAGCGTCCACAGGTACCTGTCGGCGCACGTCATCGGAATGTGGACGAGCGTGCCGACGGTGTTCATGTACGCATTCCGATGGGTGATCATCACGCCCTTCGGGCGCGACGTCGTGCCGCTCGTGTAGTTGATCGTCAGGAGATCGCGCTCTCCGATCTCCGGGGCATTGAAGGCGGTCGAGGCGTCGTCGAGGAGCTCCTCGTACGCGATCCACCCCGGGCCCGCGGCGCGCTCATCGAGCGTCACGTAATGGCGGACGGTCTGTAGTTCGTGGCGAATGCCGTCGACAGCCGGCGCGTACTCCGGATCGGCGCAGACGATGGTCGCGCCGCTGTGGTTGATGATGTAGGAGAAGTCGGCCGCGGTCAGCCGGAAGTTGATAGGCACGAGGACGGCGCCGATCGACGGGACAGCGTAGAACGACTCGAGCTGGCGCGTCGTGTTCGTCGCAATGTAAGCAACGCGGTCGCCGCGTGCGACGCCCAGGCGCTGCAGGCCATTGGCCCAGCGGTCGCACCGCGCGAAGAAGGTCTCGTACGTGAAGCGGTGCTGGCCATCGACGACGGCTTCGCGGCTGGCATAAAGCCGGCGCGCGCGCCTGGCGAACTCGAGGGGAGTGAGCGGGGTTTCCACGCGGCGATCCTACCCTGTTGCTTCGTTCTCGTATCACCACATCCGAACCCGCCCGGTATCGACGTGCACGAAATCAGACTCCGGATAGAAGCCGACGCCGCCGGCCTTCAAGCCGAGCGCTGCCGCGCGCAAGGCGGCGAGGGGCACGTCCGCGAGCCGGATGTCGATCGCCTTGCCCACCATGTGCAGGCTGGACGCGGCGACGCCCGCGCTTTTCTCCCGGAGGATCTGGTTCGTCTTCGGCGATCGGTAGCCCGAGATCACCTCGAAGGGCTTCGTGGTTTCGGTGGCCGCCGTGAGGCGGTGGAGCAGGTCGAGCAGGGCGGGATCGATGAGGTGTTCCTCGCCGGTGCGGAAGTCGCGCAGATGGTGGTTGATGGCCGTCAGCGCGTCGGGCACGTACGAGCCGCGAGAAAAATACTCGGCCGTAAGGGTTTCGCCCGTGTGCGTGTGGTGAAAGCTGAGCGCCCGGCTCGACATCGCGGCCGAGCTGGCAAGCGCCGCGAAGGCGGAGTCGGCCACCAGGATCGCGGGCGCGGCGAGCGCCGCGCGCTTCAGAAAATCCCTGCGCTGCATGACGGATGTTCTATTGTCAGAGGGGTATGGTCAAGAGAACGGTCAAGCACGGCTGTGGACTGACGCATACGGTATTCGACCAGCTGGTTACCGGTTGCCCGACGAGACGCGTGTCGGCATGGTGCGGCTGCAGGTCGCGGACCTGGAGCGGTCGGTCGAGGACTACACGCAGGTGCTCGGGTTCGACGTGCTGTCGCGAGACGAGCAGCGTGCCGGGCTCGCGTCGCATGGCGAGGCGCGTGCGCTCGTCGAGGTCGTGGAAAAGCGAGGCGTGAAGCCGGTGCCAAGAGGCGGGCTCCTCGGCTTGTACCACTTCGCCATTTTGCTGCCCGACCGGGCAGCGTTGGGGCGATTCGTGGCACACCTCGCAGGCCTTGGCGTTTACGCCGGATCGGCTGATCACGCCGTGAGCGAAGCGATCTATCTGTCGGATCCGGATGGCCTCGGCATCGAGGTCTACGCCGACCGGCCGCGCACGGCGTGGCGGAGCGATTCAACAGGGCAGCTTTTCATGACGACCGCGCCGCTCGACGTCCGCAGTCTCGTCGCGGCTGCCGGTGTCGCCACCTGGACCGGAATGCCGCCCGGTACCACGATTGGGCACGTGCATCTGCACGTCGGGGATCTCGGTGCCGCCGAGGCGTTCTACCATCGAGCGCTCGGCTTCGACAAAGTCGTCTGGACCTACCCGGGCGCGTTGTTCCTGTCGGCCGGCGGCTACCATCATCACCTCGGCACCAACACATGGTCCGCGGGCCCGCCAGCTGACGAGCGCCACGCGCGCCTGCTGTCGTGGGACCTCGTCGTGCCTCGCCGCGTCGACGCCGAGGCGGCGGCGCGGAGCCTGGCCGCCGCCGGTCACGTGCCCGCAATCGAGGCGGATGCCTGGACCGTCGCCGACCACTGGGGCACGCCGCTCCGCATCGTCGCGGATGAACAGGTGTCAGGCAGTGAATCGTGAATTCACGAATCACTGCCTGACACCTCATTCATCTCTTACACTGGCAGGATGCTCCGACTCGCTGCCGGTGTGTCCTACTGCGACCTGAACTTCCTGTCGCGCCCCCGGATCGTGGCCGCTGCGCTCCTTCATGGAGCCGGCGGCGCGGCGATCATCGACCCGGGACCGTCGAGCACGCTCCCGGCCTTGAACGCGGCCCTTGCGGCCGCCGGGCTGTCGATGCGCGACGTCACGGCGCTGCTGCTCACGCACATCCACCTGGATCATGCCGGCGCGACCGGCCCTCTCGTGCGCGACAATCCCGCGCTGCGGGTTTATGTGCACGAGCGCGGCGCGCCGCATCTCGTCGATCCCGCGAAGCTGCTGGCCAGCGCGTCGCTGCTGTACGGCGACGCCATGGATCGGCTCTGGGGCGAGGTCAGCCCGGTGCCGGCGAGCGCCCTGGTCGTGTTGAAGGGCGGCGAGCGCATCGAGGAAGGCGGCCGCGCAGCTCGAGGTGGCCTACACGCCCGGTCATGCGTATCACCACGTGAGCTACTTCAGCGGCGACACCGGGATCGCCTTCGTCGGCGACACGGCCGGCATCAAGATCGTCGAGAACGGGTACGTCCTGCCGCCAACACCGCCCCCCGACATCAACCTCGAGGCGTGGGACGAGAGCCTGCGGACGATCGAGTCGCGGCGTCCGGATACGCTGTTCCTGACGCACTTCGGTCCCCACGGCGCCTCTGGTGCGCACATCGCCGAACTGCGCGACCATCTTGCCCTCGCGGCTGACCTCGTCAAGGCGTCGCTTGCGCGGGACGGGTCCGACGAGGACCGGGAGATGTGGTTCTCGGAAGAGTTACGACGCGAGCTGCGCCGCCGGTTGGGCGATGCCGAAGGCCGATCGTACGAGATCGCTGGACGCCTCGATTTGAGCTGGCGCGGACTGGCGAGATACTGGCGAAAAAAGAAGGAATAGTGGTCAGTCGACTGAGGACTGTCGACTGACGACTGTTGACTGCTGACTACGCAGTCGCTGCGTGAACGTCCGGGACCTCGAGCGCGCGGCGCTTGGGGTCGACCATCAGGCGCAGCGCGAGGCCCTGCCGACCGCCGCTCGGCGTCGGGGGCGTCACACGGTAGACGGCTGACAGCACGCGTCCCGACCGGAGAGATGCCGGCAGCGGATCGGAGTCGCGAACGTCACGCTCCAACTGGAACTGCACGAGCCGGTACAGCGGGATGGAAACCGCTCCCTGGCACTCGACGAACACACCCAGGTCGCTGACGTTCCGCGTGATGACGCTGGCAAACCGCGTGGTGCCACGCTGGTCCTTCCAGGTCAGGCGCGCCGGCAGGCAGATCGGGCGCCGCTCGGCGGTCCGCTTGTTCGACATCGACTGAGATTTCTCGGCAGGCCAGATTTGGTTCACTTGAAACTCCGGGGAATGCTGTAGTGCTTATCAAGTTGAAGGCCGCAGGGCGTTCAAGCCCACACCAAAGCTCGGGCAAGACACCTAACTCAGCGCATTGCAACGCTTTAAAGATTCGTGCACTGATCGCGACGTTCGTGCAGCCGGGATACTTTGTATCCAGGTAGGCTGTAAACCGAGTATTCAGTATCCATCCATCCACCTCCGCGCCTTCGGCGCTACGGTGGACAAGGGGGGGTGGATCAGACGGCGTCGACTTCCGACTCGCTCTGGGAGGCCAGGCCGAGGCGCCGCAGCTTGAGGTACAGGCCACGGCGGGTGAGACCCAGGACGCGGGCTGTTTCGGAAATGTTGCCGCCGGTCCGGTCGAGCGTCGACTGGATGAGCTCTCGCTCGACCTGTTCGACTGCTTCTGCCAGGTTGGTGGGGACTGCTGCCCGACGAACGACAGGGGAGGCCGTGCCGGGCACCCTCGTCGCCCCAATCTCAGGCGACAGGTGGGAGGCTTCGATCGTCCCTCCAGGGGCGCTGAGGGCGACGGCACGCTGGATCTCGTTCTTGAGCTGCCGGACGTTGCCCGGCCACCAGTACCTGGGCGAAGGCATCCAATGCAGCCGAGCTGAGGTGAATGTCCGGCTTGCCCAGCCTTTCCGATGCCTCACGCAGGAAGAACGTGCTCAGGTGCGGGATTTCCTCGCGCCGTTCGCGCAGCGGCGGCACATGGATCCGGATGACGCTGAGCCGGTAGTAGAGATCCTCGCGGAACTTGCCCTCGGCCACGCGCTGTTCAAGGTCGGCGTTGGTCGCCGCGAGGACCCGGACGTCGACGCGCTGCGGCTGCGCCTCGCCAATCGGCATGATTTCGGACTGCTCGAGAAAACGCAGCAGCTTTGGCTGGACGTCCAGCGGGAGATCGCCGATTTCGTCCAGGAACAGCGTGCCCGCCGCCGCCGATCGAATCAGCCCCGGCTGATCCGACACCGCGCCGGTGAACGCACCGCGGCGGTGGCCGAACAGCTGGCTGTCGGCCAGATCGCGTCCGGTCGTCGTGCAGTTGTACGGCAGGAACATGGCCGCGCTCCGGTGCGATCCCACGTGAATCGCGCGTGCGACGAGCTCCTTGCCCGTGCCGCTCTCGCCGGTGACGAGCACCGTCAGGTCGTTGCCCTGCATGCGCTGGATCTGTTCGACGACGCGGCTCATCGCCGCGCTCGCGGAGAGGAAGCCAGGCAGGAGCGGTTCGAGCGATCGATCGACGGCGGTGCCCACCTCGATCGCGGATCGGTCGCGCGCCGCACACAGGTCGTATCCCTGCCGCGCCACCGTCGCGATCATCCGCACGCGGCGCATGATCGGGTGGCCGATTGGCCGTGGCGACGCGAGCATCGCATACCGCGGACCTTCCGGATCGCGGCCGAGCCGTTCGACGACGAGTGTGCCGCGGCCGTACGACTGGCCCTGGTGGCCGCGCGCGCCAGGGCGCGCGCCGTGTCGTGATCAAATCCGGAGGCGGCCAGCACGCGGACATCGCCGGCGGGCGGTTCCACGAAGACGATCGCGCCGTCCGCCGCGGCCGCTTCGACGAGTGCCGCCGCGGTTTCGCGGCCGAGCAGGTCGGGCAGCGCCGCGGCATCGACAATACGCCGGACCATCGCATCGTCCGCGTCCGCCGGCGAGATGACGTACTCGCCGGAGCCGACGTTGGTCAGCAGCTGCCGCGCGGCTTCCGTATCGGCCAGGTCCCGTTCGGCGCCGAGCTGCTTGAAGAGCGCGAATGCCTTGTCGAGATGATGTTCGGCGACCGATCGCGCGCCGGTCCGGGCCACGAGGCGCCCGATCGCCAGGTGGCTGAGGGCAGATTGATACCGCTCGCCGAGCAGGTCGAGCAAAGCGGCGCTCTGCGCGAAATCGTGGTACGCGTCGGCCGGCTCGCCAGTGGCGGCGTGCAACTCGCCGCGGAGGCGCAGGAATTCCCCCCAGGCTGCCGGCGCCACCTGTGGATCCAGCACGTCGGCGGCCGACGCCAGCCGCGGTCCGGCCTCTGACAAGCGTCCGGCGAGCGTCAGGGCTTCGGCCGCGATCAGCATTGCCTGCAGCGCGTCGAAGGGCGGGGCGCCGGCCGCGAGGATGTCGTCGGCCAGCGTGGCGGCTTCGTCGAGCAGGCCCCGGCGGAGTGCGAGCCGCGCGCCGAGGATGCGCACCGACCATTCGTACCAATGGCTGGTCTGCCGGCCGTAGGCGCCGTACGCCTCGACGGCGCGGGCGAGGAACTCGCTGGCCACTTCGTACCGGCCGCGCATCAAGTGGATCTGCGCCAGGGTGTCGAAGACCGCGCCGGTCGTCTCGTGGAACTGGATCGGGCTCCGCACGTCGAGCGCGCGATGCAGGGCGTCCTCGGCACGCGCCAGGTCGCCGAGCCGCACGCAGATCTGACCCAGCGTGCCGAGCGCGACTGCCAGCCCGTGCCCGGAACCGTGCGCTTCGTGCAGCGCGACGCTGCGCTCGGCCAGCGCGAGCGCCTGCTCGTAGCGGTGCTCGAGCACCATCACGCTCGCCTGGTTGCCGCACACCGTGGCAAGGACGTCGTTGGCGTGGACGAGCGAAGCCATGCGCTCGGCGTGCCGCAGCGCCGTCATCGCTTCCTCGTACCGCCCGAGCTGCGCAAACGAGATCCCCGACAGCGAGTGGACGAGCGCGAGGTGGCGGCGATCGCCGGCTGCGTGAAGGGCGGACGCCGCCTTGACGATGTGCTCGCGGACGATGGCGATGTCGCCGACTTTCCGGTAGCACTGTCCGAGCTCGTAATGCGCGAGCCCGATGGCGCGCGATTCGTGGGCGGTTTCGGCCTGCTTCAGGGCGCGGCCGTGCATCGCAATCGCCCGCGACTGGTCGCCGCGGGCCGAGGCCAGCCGGCCGTGCAGCCGCCACAGGGTCGACAGCCGGCTCGGCGCGACGGTGTCGCGAAAGGTATCGGGCGGGCGTCCGAGAGCCGATGCCGCCTGGTCGAGGTCGTCCTGCAGCAGCCAGGCCTCGGCGAGCGCCGCGCGGATCGGCGAGCTCGTCGTCGCGAATCAGGCTGCCCGACCGGAGCGTCGGCGCCAGCAGCTGCACGGCTTCAGGACCGCGGCCGCGTTCGAGCGCAACGGCCGCGCGCGCGAGCAGGGCCTGGAGGGCGGGTGACGCCACGGAGGGAGTATAAGGAAAACCGGCAGTAGGGCGGCCCTTTTAAGGCCGCCGAACGTAGTGCGGACCTTTAGGTCCGCCGTGGAGTGCCGAATTGTGAAGCCGACCCTGAAAGGGTCGGCCTACCGAGACTGAGACTCGGGCGAGAGGAACGCCCGTCCTCTCGTGGCCAACCTCGACTCGAGCTTGCTCGAGCAGTCGCAGTCGCAGCACGCCCACGGCTCCTCGCCGGTGAGATCGCGGCACCGGCTGCGCGCGTGTGCGTCCTGGACTTTTTCGAGGGTGAAGTACTCCTCCCAGTATTCCCGCTCTTCCTGGAGCGGCGTGGGACAGAAGCACACCTCCACCCACTGCACGCGGCCGTCGTCATGGAGGCGCGCGGCGCGCATGTTCTGGACGTATTCGTCGCCGGCGACCGATCCCCGGCCGAGCGTGCCGTCGGCGATCGCGTCGTGCAGCGGAGACTCCTGGCCAGGTTTCAGGCGGGCCGTGACGAGGTATCGCATGTCAGCTCCTCAGGAGCGCGTCGAAGACCGCTTTCAGCATCGCATGGTCCGGCGCGGGGAGGTGGATGTGCAGGGCGCGCCGGCCCGCGGCATCCAGCGACTGGAAGTCGCCGATCGCTTGCGCGAGCTCGAGCGTGCCGAACGTGAATGGTTCGCCAGGAATCGCGACGTCCTCCTGCGTGTGGGCGGTGATCACGACGAACACGCCATTGTTCGGGCCGCCCTTGTGGAGCTGGCCGGTGGAATGCAGATACCTCGGCCCGTACCCGAACATCGTGGCCGCGCGGCTGCGCGCCCGCACCGCGCGGCGACACTCCGCCACGGCCTCCTCGACATTCGAGTCCGGTCCCAGGTACGCGAGGAGGGCGAAGTAGTCGCCTGGTCCGATGAGCGAGAAAAAGCTGTCCGCCGGAAGGCCAGCCAACTTCTGACGCGCGGCGCTCGTCAACGTGGCCGCGGCGCCTGCGATCGAGGTATCGGGCGACATCGGCGGCAGTTGTCCGTTCGCCTTGTATCCCTCCAGCAGAATGCGGGTCGCGTCTTTCGCCTGCTGGACGTTCGGCTCGTCGAACGGATTCACGTCGAGAATCGCGCCCGCGACGGCCGTCGCAATCTCCCAGCGGACGAACTCGGCCCCGAGTGCGGCAGGCTCGGCGACGTCGACGGTCACGATCGGCGCGCCGGCGGCACGCAGGCCGCCGATCACGCGCGCATGCGTCTCGTCGCTGCTCCCGCTGCGGAGGTGGATAAAGAGCCGGTCGTTCCCATACTCGTCTGGCGATCCGACCGGTTCGCCCGCGATTGGCACGATGCCCACACCCTGTTTGCCCGTGCTTTCGGCGACGAGCTGCTCGACCCAGAGGCCGAACGGTTCGAAGAGCGGCGGCATCACCAGCGTGGCCTTGTCGCTGCCGCTCCGCGCGGCGGCGCCCATCGCGACGCCGAGGCCCACCGCGGGATTCGCCGCCGGCTGGTCTATGGCTGCGGCTTCTTCGAGCATCGCGATGCCCCAGCCGAGGATCGCCTCGACGTCGTGGCCCATCAGGGCAGCCGGCACGAGCCCGAAATACGACAACGCCGAGTAGCGGCCGCCAATGTCGCCGGGGTTGATGAAAAGTTCGCGAAACCCGTCGGTCCTCGCACGCGCCGCGAGCGCTGTGCCCTCGTCGGTGATCGCGACGAAGTGATCGGCCCAGCGGCCGACGCCCGCGCGCTCGAGCATCTTCCGGAAGTGCGCTGCCAGTGAATTCGGCTCGATGGTCGTTCCGGACTTGCTTGCCAGCACGTACATCGTCCGCTCGGGTGGCGACGTGACGGATCGAACGGCGGCGGGATCGGTCGAATCGATCATCCGGAAGCGCGGGCGAGCCGGGAGCGACCCCGAGGACAGCGCGCAGGACCTCCGGCGCGAGGCTCGATCCTCCCATGCCCAGCAAGACGACGTCGGTCACTTGTCGCTGTTGAACGCGTGCCGAAAACGCCCGAAGCCGAGGGAGCGCATCGGACATCAGGGCCGGCGCGCTCAGCCATCCCAGGCGATTGGCGATCTTCTGCTGCACAGCCGCGTCGCTCGACCACACGGACGGATCGCGGCGGAAGAGTCCGGCAGCGGCGCGCATCGCGATGGCGCCAAACCTGCCGATCGTCTGCTCGAGCGGTCCGGTCGACAACGTCAGGCTGTCCTGGAGGCGGGCACGCTTGTCTCCGTTCCCCCGGCGCGTGTCGAGGTCGTGCGCGCTGTGCATGGCTGTAGGATACTGTAGTCGTTCCCTCATGGTCCGCGCGCTCGGCGTCTTCTCCCTGGTTGTCGTGATGGCGGCGTGCGCGTCGGAGGAACGGGGCTCTGGCGCTCCGCCGGCTGCGGCTTCGGAAAGACCCGCGTCTGTCGCTGCCGAGCCTGCCGCATCGCGCCCGCGCATCGTCGCGCTGGGCGACAGCCTCACTGCCGGTCTGGGACTGGAACCTGATCAGGCGTATCCGGCGCTGCTCCAGAAGCGCCTCGACGCCGCAGGACTCAAGTACGAAGTCGTGAACGCCGGCGTGTCCGGCGATACCTCCGCCGGCGGCCTCCGGCGACTCGACTGGGCGCTCGATGGGGATGTGAAGGTGCTCATCGTGGCGCTTGGAGGCAACGACGCCCTGCGCGGCCTCCCGGTGGAGCAGCTTCGTCAAAACCTCACGACGATCGTCGAGCGCGCGAAGGCTCGGCGGATTCAAGTCATTCTTGCGGGTATGGAGGCGCCGCCGAATTTCGGCGCGGCCTATACCGCTACGTTCCGTCAGACGTACCGCGAGGTGGCGGCGGAGCAGGGCGCCGTCCTCATCCCGTTTCTCCTCGAAGGCGTCGCCGGGCTGCCCGAGATGAACCAGGGCGACGGCATTCACCCGACCGCGGCCGGCGCCGAGCGAGTGGCCGACACGGTCTGGAGCGCCTTGCGGCCGATCGTGAAACCCGAATGATTGAGCTCCGCGACGTCTCCAAGACGGTCACGAGCGGCACCGCATCCGCTCACCATCCTCCAGCCGCTGTCGATGAGCATTCCCAGGGGGCAGTTTCTCGCCATCGTCGGCGCGTCCGGCAGCGGCAAGTCGACGCTGCTGGGCCTGATCGCCGGGCTCGACGCGCCGTCGTCCGGTTCGGTCGTGATCGACGGCACCGACATCACCCGGCTTGGCGAGGATGCGCTCGCGAAGCTCCGCGGCGAGAAGATCGGCTTCGTGTTCCAGTTCTTCCATCTGATTCCGTCGCTTGACCGCCTACGAGAACGTCCTGGTGCCGATGGAGATCGCGGGTGCGCCGGACGCCGCCGCTCGCGCGCGCCGGTTGCTGGACGAGGTCGGGCTCACCGATCGCGGGCATCACTATCCGTCCCAGCTTTCCGGCGGCGAACAGCAGCGGGTCGCGCTCGCCCGCGCCCTCGCCAACGACCCGCCGATCCTGCTCGCGGACGAGCCGACCGGAAACCTGGATACCGCGAACGGGCGCCACATCCTCGAGCTGCTGCAGGGCATCCATCGCGCCCGGCAGACGACGCTGGTCCTCGTCACCCACGATCGCGAACTGGCGGCTGTCGCCGAGGCACGCATCGTCCTGCGCGACGGCGCGGTGGTGGAGCAGACATGAGGTTCGTTATCTGCGATGGCGGTCCGCGAGACGCGCGCGTCGTGGAAGCGGCTGCTGTTCTTCTTCATCTGCATCGCGATCGGCGTTGCGGCCATCGTCGACGCTGCGGTCCGTTATCCAGAACGTCCGCGACGTCTTCACCCAGGAGGCGCGCGGCCTGATTGCCGCGGACGTGACGATCTCCACCAGGCGGGAGTGGACGGCGGCGGCGCGGCAGGCCATCGATCGTCAGCTCGAAGTGGCGGGCGCTGAAGCGCGGACAGAGACGATCGAGACGCCGACGATGGTCCGCCCGTTCGAGAACGAAGGGGCTCCTGCTCCGGCCGGCACGCGCGGCAGCGCCGTGCGGATGGTCGAGTTGCGCGCCGTCGGCCCGGAGTTTCCACTCTACGGAACGGTCGGGCTCGAAGGCGGCCAGGTCTACTCGCATGCGCTGCTCGCGAACGCCGGCGCGCTCGTCCGCCCCGAGTTGCTCACGGCCCTCAACGTGAAAGTCGGTGATCGGCTGGTCATCGGCAAGGCGACCTTCACCATTCGAGGCGTGATCACGACGGAGCCGGGGCGGAGCATGGGGAACTTCAGCCTCGGACCCCGAGTTCTCGATCGACCTGGCCGATATTGCGTGCGACCGGGCTGATCGGGTTCGGCAGCCAGGTTCGCCGGGTGATCCTCGTACGCGTCGCGGAGAACCGGGTCGAGGCGCTCGTCCGCAGCCTGCGCGAGGAATTCAAGGACGAGTTCGTCACGGCGCGTTCGTTCCGGGCCACGGACGATGCGATCGGCGAGGACTTCGATCGGGCCGAGAACTACCTGAGCATGGTCGGCCTGGTGATCGTGATCCTCGGCGGCATCGCCGTGTCGAGCGTGACGCGCGTCTTCATCCTTCAGAAGTTCCGCAGCATCGCCGTGCTGAAGTGCGTCGGCGCGCGCAGCGGCCAGATCATCGCGGTGTACCTGCTGCAGGTGCTGGCGCTCGGCCTGGCCGGCAGCGTGCTGGGGGTCGGGCTCGCTCGCGTGGCGATTGCCGCGATCCCGCTGTTTCTGCCGCCGGAGACGCCGATGCTGGCCGACGTCCAGTACGGCGTGACGGTGAGCGCGGCCGCGCAGGGGATGGGCGTCGGCGCGCTCGTATCGCTGCTGTTCTCGGTCGTCCCGCTCCTCCAGGTCCGGCTGGTGAAGCCGTCACTGCTGTTGCGCGACGAATCATCGAGCGGGCGCGCCTACGATTGGGTGCGATGGACGGCCATCGTGCTGGTCGGCGCCGCGCTGGTTGCGTTGACCGCGTGGCAGGCCGCCTCGCTTCGCGTCGGCCTCATCGTCTGTGCCGGCTTCTGCGGCGTCGCGCTCGCCCTGCACTGGACCGGGCGGCTGCTCGTCCGCACCATCGCGCCGCTTTCGGCGGCGCCGTCGTTCCCGCTCCGGCATGCCGTGCTGCACATCTCGCGCCCGGGCAACCAGACCCGGGTCATCCTTCTGGCGGTCGGCCTCGGGGCGTTCTTCATCATCGGCGTTCGCTCGATGCAGTCGAGCCTGCTCGACGAGCTGGAGATCGAGCGCGAGCGCGGACGGCCCGGACATGTTCCTGATGGACATCCAGCGGGATCAGCTCGGCGGCGTTCGCGACGTTCCTGGCCGATCCGGCGCGCGGGGCCGGCGGGTTTCAGCTCATCCCGGTGCTGCGCGCGCGAGTGACGGGCGTCGAGGGCCGCGAAACGAACCTCGAGAGCTTCGAGGACGTCCGCGAGCGCGGCTCGCTCGGCCGCGAATACACGGTGACCTACCGCGATCACCTGGAGCCGAACGAGACGGTCGTCGAGGGCGCGTTCTGGAACTCGCCCTCCACCGAGGCGGAAGTGTCGATGGAGGAGGGGCTGCGCGAGCGCTTCAACATCAACGTCGGCGACACGGTGCGGTTCGACATCCTCGGGCGGATCGTCAGCGCGCGGGTGACGAGCATCAGCGAAGGTCGAGTGGCGCGACGCCAGGAGCGGCGGCTTCATGTTCGTATTCCGGCCGGGCGTGCTGGACAACGCGCCGCAGATGATGATCGCGCCGCTGAAGGGCCCCGAGAGCGCGGCCGAGCGGGCCCGGTTTCAGCACGATCTGGTCCAGCGCTTTCCGAACGTGTCGGCGATCGATCTCCGCGAGATGCTGCAGACGGTGCGCGACGTCATGAACAAGGTGACGCTCGCGATCTCGATCGTCGGCGGACTGGTCCTCCTGAGCGGCGTGCTGATCCTGATCGGCGCCGTGGCGATGACCAAGTTCCAGCGTGTCTACGAGGCCGCGGTCTTCAAGACGCTCGGGGCGAACACCAGGACGATCGCGCGGATGCTCCTGCTCGAGTACAGCGTCCTCGGCCTCCTGGCCGGCATCGATCGGGTCGGTCGCCGCGGTGGCGCTCACCTGGGGCATCAGCCGCTTCGCGATCGACATCCCGTGGCGGGTCTATCGCGCTCGAGCACACCTGGGCGTGCTGATCACGATGGTCCTGGTCGCCGCCATCGGGGTGCTCTCGAGCCTCGACGTCCTCAGGCACAAGCCGCTCGCGACGCTGCGCGCGGAGTAGATGTCGAGCTTCCTCGAACGGCGGCTTTCAACTGTTCGCGCACGGGACAACCGTCGCGACCGAGGCCTTCGCCGGACTGACGACCTTCCTGACGATGGCGTACATCGTGTTCGTCCAGCCGGCGGTGCTGAGCGCCGCCGGCATGGATTTCGGCGCGGTGATGGTCGCGACCTGTCTGTCGACCGCGATCGCGACGACGCTGATGGCGCTGCTGGCCAACTATCCGATCGCCGTGGCGCCGGCGATGGGCCACAACTTCTTCTTCGCGTACTCGGTCGTGGCCGGCATGAAGGTGCCGTGGCAGGTGGCGCTGGGCGCCGTCGCGATCGCCGGGGTGCGTCTTCGTGCTGACGGCCGGCGTCGGCCTTCGCGAGCGCGTGATTACCGCGATTCCGCCGTCGCTGAAGCATGCGATCGCCGCGGGCATCGGCCTGCTGATCGCGATGGTCGGCCTGCAGTGGGCCGGGCTCGATCGTCGCGTCGCCGGGCACGCTGGTCACCCTCGGCAATCTGCACAGCCGGCCGGTGGTGGTCGCGCTCGTCGGTCTCGGCGTCACCGCCGGTCCTGATGGCGCGTCGGCGTCCCCGGGGCGCTGCTGTGGGGCATCCTGGCGAGCGCCGCTGCCGGCCTGCCGCTGGGCATCGTGCGGTATCAGGGGATTGCCAGCCCGCCGCCGTCGCTCGGGCCGACGTTCATGCAGCTCGACATCGCCGGCGCGCTCGCGCCCGGCATGATCCCGGTCGTCTTCGTGTTCTTCTTCCTCGCGCTGTTCGACTCGATCGGCACGCTGGTCGGCGTCGGCCAGCAGGCGGGCCTGATGCGGGGCGGTACCCTGCCGCGGGCCAGGCGAGGCGCTGCTCGCCGATGCGGTCGGCACGGTCGCGGGCGCGGCGCTGGGCACCTCAACCGTGACGGCCTACATCGAGAGCGGGGCCGGCGTGGCCGCGGGCGGCCGGACCGGCTTGTCGGCTCTCGTCACGGCCGGCCTGTTTCTCGCCGCGCTGTTCCTCTCGCCGCTGGTCCGGATGATCGGCGGCGGTTACACGAACGGCGCGATCGACGCATCTACCCGGTGATCGCGCCGCCGCTCATCATCGTCGGCGCGATGATGATCGGCGCGGTGCGCGACATCGACTGGAAGGATCCGACCGAGGCGATCCCGGCGTTCCTGACCATCATCATCATGCCGCTGGCGGTGAGCATCACCGAGGGCGTGGCGTTCGGCGTCGTGGCGTATGCCGTCCTGAAAGTGGTCACCGGCCGCGGCCGGCAGGTGCACCCGTTGCTGTACATATTCGCGGTGCTCTTCGTCGTTCGTTACGTGTTCCTGCGCGGCTAGCAAGCCACCGACAGCTGCCTCGCCGCGAGCGCGCCGAGCCACGCAACGGAGCGCGCCTGCTAGCGGCGCGCGGAGAGCTGTTGGGAGTCCGAGGGCGAGCCCCTCGGGTAGAATGCTATGATGTGGGATTCAGGAGACTGACAACTTCCATGGACGTGCAGGTCTACAAGGACGCGCTGCTGAAGAAGCGCAGCGAGATCCTCGGCGCGGGCGGCATCAAGCCGCTGCAGGCGTCGATGGAGAACAATACCCGCCAGGGCGACATGGCGGATCAGGCGAGCGGCAACAACGAAGTCCACATCCAGCTCAAGCTGAAGCAGACCGACGCGAAAATCCTGCGGGCCATCGAGGAGGCGCTCTGGAGGATTGAACACGGCACCTACGGCGTCTGCCGCGATTGCGGCGAGCCGATCGCCGAAGCCCGGCTGAACGCGATTCCCTGGACGCGCGTGTGCATCACCTGCAAGGAAAAGCAGGGTTCGTGACCGACCTGCTCCAGCTCCTGCAGGAGTTCTACCGGGAAAAGCTGGCCATGCTGTTGCGGCACGAGGCCGGCGCGCAAGCCGATCGCGCAATACGACGCCAACAACACTTACCAGTACATCATCAACCGCGAGGACACCCACTTGTCCTGGCTGTCGGCCGCCATCGCGTCGCTCGGCGGTGCGCCCGAATCCTCGGCGCCAGAGCCCGCGCGGGTCGAGAAGCTGGGGGACGCCTGGCGCGGTCTCGCCGAGGGGCACGCCCGCGAAGCGCAGGAGTTCGTCGATCGCTGGCGCCCCCGCGTCGAGGCGATGACCAACGCGCGCCATCGCGGCATGCTCCGCGTGATCCTGGGCGAGATGCTCGAGCAGAAACGCTTCTTCGAGCAGGCGGCCGCCGGCAACCTCGATCTGCTCGGCCGTCGTTCCGATGCCGTCGGGTCGCGCGTCGGCGCGGTGCTGCCGACGCGATGGGTAGAGTAGACGGGTCGTAGCGTCCGCCTTCAGGCGGACTGCAGGATCGGTAATCGAGTAATCTCGTAATCGGGTAATCGATTGCCGGATCGAGTGGTCGCCGTCGTCTTGGATCGAACCTCGGCGACCGTCAGGCTCATCTCGACCGGGCGATCGCGCACCTCGCCCGTCATCTCGCTGCGCTCCGCGTTTCTTCAGTCCACGAAACCGAACCGGTCGGCGTGCCCGGTGATCAGCCGCGTTTTCTGAACGCCGTCGCGGTCGGGGAGACGACGCTCGATGCCCGCGCGCTGCTCGGCGAGCTGCTGGCGATTGAGCGGGAAGCGGGCCGCGAGCGGCCCTACGCCGGGGCCGCGCGGACGCTGGATCTCGACCTGATCCTGTTCGGTGACGGCATCATCGACGAGCCGCAGCTCACCGTGCCGCATCCGCGGTTCCGGGAGCGGCGATTCGTGCTCGAGCCGCTGGTCGAGATTGCGCCAGGCTTGCGGGATCCGGTGACTGGCCGCACGGTGGGGAGCTGCTGCGACCTGCGGGCCGGAGGGAACGGTAAACAACGGACGTACGGAAGTCGACGCTCGGGCAGCCGAGATCGCGCAGACGGCCGATGCGCCGCGTCGGAGCCCGATAGACCGGTCCAGTCGTTCATCGGCTTCGCGCCGACGGCGCGGTAGACGCGCAGCGCCGTCTCGTTCCAGTTGAGGACCGACCATTCCATCCGGCCGTAGCCCCGATCGACGGCGATTCGCGCCAGCCGTGCCAGCAGCTGCCGACCGAGCCCCTGCCTCCGCCACTCCGGCTTCACGAAGATGTCTTCGAGATAGAGCCCGGGCCGTCCCTTGAACGTCGAAAAGGTCTGGAAGTAGAGCGCGAACCCGGCCGGCTCGTCGCCGGCAGTAGCCGAGAATGACCTCGGCGGCCGGGCGCGGACCGAACAACGCTGCGCGCAGGTCGGCTTCGGTCGATTCGACCTGATCGGCGAGCTGTTCGTAGTCGGCGAGCGCCCTGATGAGCGACAGGATGACCGGGATGTCGCGTTCGGTGGCGGCGGAGAGTCGGAACGGCATCGTCCCGGCGATTGTATGTTTCGAGTCGGGCGTTGTAGTACACACCGGCTATCGAACGGACGGACGGAGTAATCTGCTCTGCAACGAGATTGTCCGGGTAGCCCGACTGGGTGATGGTCAACGTCGTGGGCACATTGAAGGCCGTGCCTTGAAAATACTCGACGGTGATCTGGGCGCGGGCGTCTGCAGCCGTCAGCAACAGTGCTGACACCGCGCCGTAGGCCATCGTCAGAGCCGCGGACGTTTATTCACGGTCGGGTCAACCATTGATCGCTAGCTCAGCTCAACAGTATTAGCTCGGCCGACGCGCATCCAACGGCGTCTGCTGGCAGTCGTGCTATGTCAACAAGGACGGATGGCAATGCGAGTGATCCAGGATCGCGGGGCTCGATGCTCTGCCTGCTGGGAGTCGCAGTCGCCGGCGCGGGCGCAAGACGACAGACGACGCGAACGGCGGCGTTGTCCGTGCCGCGAGACCGAGCGCCTGCGACTGAACGTCCGGTTCATGGCGGGGTACGGCGTCCGATCGGTCCCACTACGACATCGGGAACGAAGCGCAGGGCCGTGTGGGCTACGCGATCTTCGAGCTCTCCGGAAAGATCAACGAGCGCTTCGCTTATTTCGTCGAGATGAATCCCGGTACACGAGACCCAGCCGCTGCCCGCGTGCGGCGATCGGAACTATTTCTATCCGAACGAGCCGCAGACATTCGGGCCCAACGTCGTGTGCGACAATGAGGGCCGCCTGCGGGTGGACGACTACAAGTTCGTCGCGCTGGACGTGGCTGGAGCAGCAGGGGCCCGATCAGGCAGGCGTACCTGAGCTACCACGACGGCCAGCGGTTTCGTCGGAGGTAAGTTCGGGCGCTTCGAATTGCCGATCGGCTGGGCACTGGGAAGACGAGGGCGGATCGCTCACGGCGAAGGACGCGACGCACATCCAGCGGATCAATGCCGAGGCGAACTTCGGCATCATGCTGTCGTTCAACTGGAGGATCGCGACGGTCAATGCCGCGGCCTTTCTCGGGGACGGCAACCGTTATCACGATTACGACTACTTTTATTCGATCGACAACGTCCTTCGACACCAACTCCGCGATGACGGCGATGGTCGGCGGGAGACCTGCGCCTCGCGAAGTCGCTCGACGTGCGGATCGCGCAGAAGGCGGGCTATACCGGTTCGAAGCGTGGAACCGCTGCCGAACTTCTACGCCTCGAAGCACAGAGACCATTCGACGGTGGTATCCGCCCGAGTATCGGCTGCTGGCGCACGCATCGGTTTTCGGCGAGTACGCGTGGTACAACTGGGGCCTGATGAACACGTCGGCCGGGTTGATCGACCTGCCGGAACTCGACTCGGTGGACAAGAACGGCTTCTACGCTGGGCGGAGACGTCAGCGTGCCGACTCAGGTGGGCGACGCTTCGCGATCGGAACGACCATCACCCGGGAGGTGCTGGATCGGGACGACTCGCTCATCAAGTATCTGTGGCTGCAGAACCTTTACGGGGTGACGCCTCGGCGAGAAAGAGAAATCGACGGTCTATCGCTTCTACCTGGATATCACCCGCCAGCATGCGCGTAGCTCGCCCTGGTCGCGCCGGTGTTCGGGTTGAGCGCCAGGGCGCGCTCGAGGCCGACGAGCACCAGGTCGGGATCGAGGACGTCGAACAATCGATCGCCCTCGAACAAGCGGGAGAACCCGCCCGTTGCGATCACCAGGGCGGTCTGTCCGGGAAACACGTGCTCGCGAATCTGGCGCGTCAATCCGTCCAGCGCCGCGCGATTGCCGAAATACAAGCCCGGACTGGATGCATTCGACCGTCGAGCGGCCGACGAGCTCGGCGGCGGGAACGATCTCCACGTTGGGCAGCCGGGCGGTGTTCTTCTCGAGCGCTTCCATCTGGATTCGAAGGCCCGGCAGGATGATGCCGCCGACGAACTCCCGGCCGGCGCGCACGACGTCGATCGTGGTCGCCGTTCCGAGGTCGATGATGATGAGGTTGCGATCGGGTACCGGTGGGTGGCGGCGATGGCGTTCGCGATCCGGTCGGCGCCGACCTCCAGCGGATTGCGATAGCCGATCTTCAGGCCGGTCTTGACGCCGGCCTGCAGGATGAACGGATCGATGGCGAAGTACTTCCGGCAGCAGCTCCGCAGCGAGTAGATGATCTCGGGAACCACTGAACACAGCGTGATCTGGCGGACGGCCGCCGGATCGCCGCCATTCTCGCGAAGCACGCCACGCAGGAACAGGCCGAGCTCGTCGGAGGAGGTTGGCAGCTTCGACGGCTTGCGGAAGCGGATGGTCAGCGCGCCGTCCTCGAACACGCCGCCGAAGATCTGACTGTTGCCGACGTCCAGCGCGAGAATCATGAGCCCTCTTCGTAGGGCGGGCCTTCAGGCCCGCCGTTCAGCCGTACATTGTCGATCAGCCGCACATCTCCCAATCGGACTGCACCGAGCCGGCGTCCCGCGACATCTTCCACGTAGTCCACGGCGAAGCCGGACGCGCGGAGCGACGCGCACTGCCTCGTCGGGCGTCGCGGATCCGACGAGCGCCCGGTGGAACGCCGGCGCTTTCGTTCGATCAGCCGCCGACAAGCGCCGGTTTCGTGAGCTGAGGGCGAGGCCGTCGCCTTCGCGCACGGTTTCGCAGGGCACAACCGCCGTCGAGAGAAAAAACGCTTCGGCCAGTCCGCGCACGAGTTGAAGCTGCTGCCAGTCCTTCTCGCCGAAGTAAGCCCGGTCGGCCGCCGCGATCAGCAGCAGCTTGAGGACGACGGTCAGCACAGCGTCGAAGTGCCCGGGCCGGTGGGCGCCCTCGAGCTGTTTCGAGAACTCGATTTCGGTGACGCGATAGCGGAAGCCATCCGGGTACAGATCGTCTCGGGCGGGAACGAGGACGTAATCCGCGCCCGCATGCCGCAGCATCTCCAGGTCGGCCTCGACCGCACGCGGGTACTGCGCATAATCGGCCGGATCGTCGAACTGCGTCGGGTTGACGAAAATACTGACCAGCGTGCGGTCGTTCTCGGCGCGGCTGCGCCGGACCAGCGACAGATGTCCCTCGTGCAGCGCGCCCATCGTCGGGACGAAACCGAGGCTGAGTCCGGCGCCAAGCTGCGCGCGGCGATCGGCGCGCCACTCCGAAAGGCTGGTGAAGACCTTCGTCACGAGTAGGTCTCCTCGGGGGCGGGGAAGCGCGTCTCCTTGACGTCGGCGTCGTACTCGTTGAGCGCGTTGGTGAGCACCGCTTCGCCGTCGACGTAATGGCGGACGAACCGGGGCGATGGCCCGGAATCGACGCCCCAGAGATCCTGCAGCACCAACACCTGTCCGTCGGTGGAGGGTCCGGCGCCGATGCCAATCGTGGGAATCGTCAGAGCCGATGTGATCCGGGCCGCAAGCGCGGCCGGAATGCATTCGAGCACGATTGCGAAGCACCCAAGACGCTCGAGTTCGTGCGCCTGGCTGGCCAGCTTCGCGGCATCGACATCGTTGCGCCCCTGCACTCGGAATCCTCCGAGGCCGTTGACCGACTGCGGCGTCAGCCCGAGATGTCCCATCACCGGCACGCCGGATCCGACGATCTGCCGAATGACGTCTTCGTGACCATCGACGCCTTCCAGCTTGACCGCCTGCGCCCCGTTCCTGACGAGAACGCCGACCGCTGTCATCGCGGCGGGGATGCCTTTGCGGTACGAGAGGAACGGCAGATCGGCGATGACGAACTTGCCGTCCGCCGCATGCGCCACGGCGTGCGTGTGCATCGCCATCAAGCCGAGCGTCGCCGGCAGCGTCGTGTCGTGGCCGTGGATGACCATGGCTGCGGAGTCGCCGACCAGGATCGCGTCCACGTTCGATCGGGCGACCAGCCGGGCCGACCAGGCATCGTAGGCGGTGACAACCGAGATCTTGCGGCCCGCCGCCTTGGCGCGGGCGAATTCATTTACGGCGTGCATAGGCCCTCGCAAACGCGGAATAGACTTCGCGGAACGGATCGCCCTCGAGCGCCGTCAGATTGGCGGCAATCGTCGCGGCGTCGCCGCGGACGAGCGGTCCGGTCAGCGCGCGGCTGCCATCGGCGATGAGGTTCCGCGTGGTCTGCATGAGAAACGGATGCGCGGCCGCCTCAGGGATTCCGAGGCAGCCTTCGAGGTGGCCGAACAGCTCGAGCCAGAGCAGGATGGAGAAGTTGCCCGCCATGACGCAGTGTGCGTGGTAAGCGGGGCGATCGCTCGCGGCGATGGTGAACGACGGGTTCGGCAGGCCGGTGAGCAGCGCGTGAAATGTGTCCCGCCCGCGTCCAGGACGAAGGGGATGCTCTGGTAGGTCGCGAGATCGTGAGATCGGGTCCGAACGTCATGAGCGGATGCGCGCATTCGGCGGCCGATGTCACCAGGCTGCCCGAGCAGTGAACAAGGTGATGCCGGGTGAGCGCGGCCACGCGGCGATGAACGGCTCGATCGCGGTGTCCGCGATGAGCACCAGCACCGTGTCGCAGCGTGCCAGCATTCGGCGGACTGCGATCCGACGCCCGGCGGGACCAGCCGCGAACGGGCAAGCTCAGGAGATCGAAATAGTGGTGAAAGTGACGGGCGACCCGGCCGTCCCCGACGATGCCGAGCGGTGCGGTGCTGAGCGAGGGTACCTGTCCCATGGATCAGGTCCGTTCAAGAAAGTGACAACCCGTGAATGCGAGGTCGCCGTTCGTCGCGAATCGGCGCCGCAATGATCTTACCGCAGTTTAGCTGCTACTCTTACGCGGCCGGTTCTGCTCGGGCCGCGAAACCCACGAACTGATAGGCGAGGGATGATGAGACGGATGTCCGCAGGCGTCGTGTTCACCGTTCTGCTCATGGCGCCGCCTCTTGTCCGGCTATTCCTGGGCGCGAGGGTCGCTGCGCAGGACGGCAAGGCAGTGTACGAACGGGCATGCGCCGCCTGCCACGGCGACGCGGGACAGGGCCGGCTGGCGCCTGCGCTGGTGCCGTTCACGCGCGGCTCACAGGAACTGCTGCGAATCGTGCGCGCCGGCGCCGGCACCATGATGAACGGCTTCTCGGCGTCCGACGTCAGCGACGCCGACGTTCGCGCTATCGAACAGTACTTGCGCAGCCTGGGCTCACCTGCCGCCCAGGCAGGGACGCGGCCGGGCGCGGCATCAGGACCGGTGACCTTCGGGTCGAGCGCCGTTGTCACCGCCCCTGCGCCGGCGAGCGGTTCGACGGCCCGCGACCGGACCCGCCTGGTGGAGTGGCCGTTCGTCGGCGCCGATCGGAACAACAGCCGCTACTCGACGCTCGACGACATCACGGCTGCCAACGTGAATCGGTTGACGATTGCGTGGCGCTGGCGGCCCGAGGAGCGCGCGCTGAAAGAGTTCGGCACGGTGCCCGGCAACTTCACGTCGACGCCGATCATGATCGACAATGTGATCTACGTGACGTCGAACTACAACCGCGTCGCCGCGCTCGACGCAGAGACCGGCGCCGTGAAGTGGGTCTACGATCCGCGCGCCTACGAAATCGGGATGCCGCTGCTGGCGGGCGGGTTCCGCCATCGCGGCGTGGCCGCGTGGCGGGACGCGCAGGACGGCAACAAGCTGCGCATCTTCCTGGCGAGCCGCTACAGGCTCTTCAGCCTCGACGCCGAGACCGGAAAGCCGGTGGCATCGTTCGGCCTCGACGGCATGGTCGACACGAGCAAGGACCTGAGCTGGCCGATCGAGTCGGCGCACTTCGAGATCAACGCCGCGCCGACGATTTACAAGGACCTCGTCATCCTCGGCAGCGCGATCGGCGACAACCTCCTCTACAAGAAGACGCCGCCCGGCGACGTGCGCGCCTACCACGCCCGCACCGGCAAGCTGGTGTGGCGGTGGTCGTCGATTCCGCAGTCGCCGACGGCGGTCGGCGCGGAAACGTGGGAGAACCAGTCGTGGCGCGACGCAGGGCAGATCGAAACCTGGCCCGGCGTAACGGTCGACGAGAAACGAGGTCTCGTCTACCTCCCGACCGGGAACCCCGGCAACCTGTACTTCGGCGGCGCGCGTCCAGGCGACAACCTGTTTGCCGAGACGTTGATCGCGCTCGACGCCGAGACAGGCGCCAGGCGCTGGCACTATCAGCTGGTCCACCACGGCCTCTGGGACTATTCGCTGCCCACGCAGGCGATGCTGATGGACCTCATGGTCGGCGGCCGGCGCATCGAGGCGGTCACCCAACTCACCAAGCATGGATTCGTGTTTGTCTTCGATCGCGTCACCGGGCAGCCGGTCTGGCCGATCGAGGAGCGGCCGGTGCCGCAAAGCGACGTTCCCGGCGAGCGCAGCGCCGCACGCCAGCCGTTTCCAACGCGGCCGCCTCCAGTGAGCCCGCAGGGCGTCACGCTCGACGATGCCTTCGACCTGACTCCAGAGCTGAAGGCGGCGGCCCAGCGCGAGATGCAGAAGTACCGCCTGGGGCCCATCTTCACGCCGCCGAGCCTCGAGGGATTCGCTCGTCCGTCCGGGCCCGGGCGGCACGGTCAGCTGGGGCGGCGGTTCGTTCGATCCCGAGACGGGGATGCTCTATGTCAAGACGTCGAACGGCTTCGGCAATCTGCGCGTGCGCAAGTACGACCCCGCCACGACGCGAAATCCGCAGGCCCGCTTCGCCGATGCCGACTGGGTCGGCTACGAGCTCGTGAACGCCGGCACGAACTTCTCGGACGGCCTTCCGCTCAGCAAGCCCCCATACGCCACGCTCGTGGCGTTCGACATGAACCGCGGGGACATCGCCTGGCAGGTCCCGTTCGGCTTCGGCGAGGATTCCATCCGGAACCATCCCGCGCTCAAGGGTGTGACGCTCCCGGAGCGCCTCGGGACACCCGGCACGCCAGGGTCGATTGTCACGCGGGGCGGGCTCGTGTTCGCCGGCGGGGGAGACCAGGCGCTGTTCGCCTTCGACAAGAAAACCGGTAAGGAGAGTCTGGCACGCCCGCCTGCCGCGCCGCACGACCGGCACGCCGATGACGTACCGAGCCGCGAGCGGCCGGCAGTTCGTGCTGATCGCAACCGGTTCGGGCAGCGACCAGGAGCTGGTCGCGTTTGCGCTGAACTGATCGGAACCGAAGGAGTCGACAGAGTTCACAGCTTAACACGGAGTCTCAGAGTCGCGGTGCGCGCGCGGAGCAGTCACGGTGCGGCGTTGACCGCGGCCGGCGAAGCCGGACGCGGCTGACGACGAAGAGTTCGGTGAAATACAGCCGCTGGAGTCGGACGAGCTTGCAATTTCACCGGCTCTTTCGTCGTCAACGGCCTGCTACGCGGGCCGGTCACACGCTCTGTAATCACCGAACGTCCTCCGAGACTCCGCGAGCTCCGCGTTAGTCTGTGACCTCCGTAGCGTCCACGCTCGCCGGTGTACGGAAGGCGCAGGAGCTACGCCGTGACTTCCTCCGGCAACGCCTTCAGCTCTTCATCCGCCGACCGCCGGTGCTCGACCGGCTTGTCCGAGACGATGTGGCCGTCGCGGCACGAGATGATGCGCGTGCCGTACTCGGCGATGTCGTGCTCGTGGGTGATGAGCAGGACGGTGATGCCGCGCTCCAGGTTGAGCCGCTGAAAGATCCCCATCACCTCGATGCTCGTCCGGGTGTCGAGGTTGCCGGTCGGCTCGTCGGCGAGCAGGATCGACGGCTGTGTGATGAGCGCCCGCGCAATCGCCACGCGCTGCTGCTGCCCGCCCGACAGCTGATTGGGATGGTGGTCCGACCGCGTCGCCGAGGCCGACCGCGTCGAGCGCGTCCATGGCGCGCCGGTGCCGCTCGGCGGTCCTGATGCCGCCGCGATAGAGCAGCGGCAGCTCGACGTTGTCGAGCGCCGTCGTGCGCGACAGCAGGTTGAAGCCCTGGAAGACGAACCCGATCTTCTGGTTGCGGACCTCGGCGAGCTGGTCCTTCGACATCCGCGACACGTCCTGGCCGTCGAGGATGTACTGGCCCGACGTCGGCCGATCGAGGCAGCCGAGGATGTGCATCAGCGTCGACTTGCCCGAGCCGGACGGTCCGGTGACGGCGACGAACTCGCCCGGCTTGACGTCGAGCGACACGCCGCGCAGCGCGCGCACCTCGACCTCGCCGACGATGTACGTCTTGACGAGGTTCTTGACCGAGATGACCGGGGCCATGCAGGGTGGTGCGCTACTCGAACCGCAGGGCGTCGATCGGATCGAGGCGCGCGGCCTTCTGCGCCGGATAGAAGCCGAAGAAGACGCCGGTCGCCGCGGCGAAGCCGAAGGCCATGGCGACGGCGTTCGGCGGCACCTTGGCCGGCCACGCCATCCACCGCGACATGCCTTCGGCCAGGCCGAACCCCAGCGCGATGCCGATGCCGCCGCCGAGCAGGCTGAGCGCGATCGCTTCGACGAGGAACTGCAGCAGCACGTCGCGGCCCTTGGCGCCGATCGCCATGCGCAGCCCGATCTCGCGCGTGCGCTCGGTGACCGACACCAGCATGATGTTCATGATGCCGATGCCGCCGACGATCAGCGAGACGCCGGCGATGCCGGCCAGCAGCGTGGTCATCGTGCCCATCGCCGCCGTCCGGATGTCGGCCATCTCTTCGAGCCGTCCGGACGAAGAAGTCGTCGTCCTGTCCCGGCACGATCTGGTGCCGCGTGCGGAGCAGGATCGCGATCGCGTCGGCGACGGCGCTCGTCTCGCTCGGCTGAGGCGGCCGAGACGCGTGATGTCGCGGATCGACGTCGCGCCCATCAGCTTCTTCATCACGGTCGTGTAGGGCGCCAGGATCTGGTCGTCCATGTCCGGGCCCATGCCGCTCTGGCCCTTGGGCGCCATGACGCCGATGACCTTGAACGGCTGGTTGCGGATGCGGATGACCTGGCCGACCGGGTCGGCATCGGCGTCCGAACAGGATGTCGTTGACGGTCTTGCCGAGCACCGCGACCTTGGCCGCGCCCGACACGTCCTGCGGGCTGAAGAAGCTGCCGATCCGCGTCGGCCACGCGCGGATGAGCGGCAGGTCGACGTCGGTGCCCTGGATGCGCGTGAACCAGTTCTGATTGCCGGCGACGACCTGCGTCTGCATGCCGATGCCGGCCGCCAGATACTGCACGCCCGGCACCTCGTCGCGGATCGCGTCGGCGTCCTCAGGCGTCAGCGCGCTCGACGTGCCCGCGCCGCCGCGCACGCCGCCTTGCGACGAGTTGCCGGCGTTGACGGTGATCATGTTGGTGCCGGCGCCCTTGATCTGATCTTCGATCACCGCCTGCGCGCCGTTGCCCATCGCCACGAGCGTGATCACGGCCGACACGCCGATGATCATGCCGAGCATCGTCAGGCCGGTCCGCATCTTGTTGCGGCCGAGCGCCTTGAACGCGATCCGAAACGTCATGACTGGTGACATGGAATTTACAATTTACAATTGCGTAGATTTACAATTCCAAATCGTAAATTGCGTCGCGCTAGCGTCCGCCGCCGCCGCCGCGATTGCCGCCTCCGCCGGGGCCGCCGCCGCGGTTTCCGCCAGGGCCGCCGCCACGATCGCCGCCGCGGCCACCGGGACCCATGAACGGCGGGAAGCCGCCGAATCCAGGCTGGGCCGGACCGCCTCGGTCCGGTGATGATGTTGGTGACGAGCTCGATTCCGGGCTCGAGGTCGCCTTCGATCAGCTCGGTCGTCTGCCCGTCGCTGATCCCGAGCCGCAGGCGCACCGGCTCGAGCTGCTTGTCGGCGTAGCACCCAGACCTGCCCGCGCGTCTCGACGTGCGGCAGCGGTCCGAACAGGGCGTCGATCGTCGTCGCGCTGCCGCGACCGCGTGGCCGGCGCTGGCGTAGCCGGGCGCGCCGCGCCCTCGCAGGACGCCTGTCCGCGCCGGCCGCCGACGGTTGCCGCCGATCGCCGCCCCGTCCGCGGCGCGCCATCATCTGCTCGCGCTGCTCGGGCGTCATGTTCTGCATCCGCTCGGCCATTCGCGCCGGATCGCCGCCGCCGGATTCCCGCCGCGGTCAGCACCAGGTGTCACGAGGTGCGATAGGCGCGACATCACCACCCTCGCCATTTCTCGCGCTCGGCGCGCCTTGCGCACCGCGGCCTTGCCCCGCCTGCGCACCTTGAGCACCCTGAGACCCTGTGCACCTCGAGCACCGCTGGCGAACCCTGTGCACCTTGTGAACCCTGTGCACCGCTGTCGCGCCCGCGCGCCCTCCGCCGCATCCAGGCTGCCCCGGTTGCGGGGGCGTGATGCCGAGCGCGGTGAACATCTCGTTCGTCGGCCGGAAGCGCAGCGCCGCGTTCGGAACGCGCACGACGTCGGTCCGCCGGGCGATCTCGACGTTGACGTTGGCCGTCATGCCCGGCTTCAGCTTGAGCTCCGGGTTCGGCACGTCGATGACGGTTGCGTAGGTGACGACGTTCTGCTGAACGATCGGCTGCAGCCGCACCTGGGCGACGTTGCCGATGAAGTCGTCGGCCGGATAGGCGTCCACGCGGAACGTCACGTGCTGGCCCGGACGGATGCGGCCGACGTCCGACTCGTCGAGGTTGGCCACGACCTGCATCTTCGTCAGGTCGGCGGCGAGGACGAACAGCGTCGGCGCCTGCATGCTGGCGGCGACGGTCTGGCCGACGTCCACGTTGCGCGAGATGACCAGGCCGTCGATCGGCGCCTCGATGACCGTGTGCGCGAGGTTGACCTGGTTCTGGTTCAGCGACGCTTGCGGCCTGGGTCACCTGGGCTTGCGACGACCGGATCTGCGCGTCGGCCGAGCGGACGTTCACCTCCGCCGTGTCGAGCTCGATCTGTGGAATGAGCTGCCGGCCGGCCAGCTCGCGTCGCTCGGTTCAGCTTCGTGCGTGCGTCGTCGAGCGCCACCTTCAGCCGCTCGAGATCGGCCTGCGCGCGGATCAGGTTCGCGCGTGCCTGCTCGATCTGGGTCTGCAAAGAGCGAAGGGTCGAGGCGCGCGAGGACCTGGCCCTTCTTCACGAGCGAGTTGAAGTCGGCGTGGAGCTCCTGGATCGTGCCGGACACCTGCGTGCCGACCTGGACGGTCGTGACCGCCTGCAGCGTGCCGGTGGCGCCGACCGTGTCCGCGATGTCGCCGCGCGTCACCGCGGCGGTCATGACGGTCGGCTGGGGCAGGCTTCTTCCGGTACTTGTAGTAGCCGTAGGCGCCGCCGCCGGCGAGCGCGAGAACGACGAGCGCGACGATCGCTTTTTTCATCGCGCTTGCTTCGACTTCTCGGACGCGCTTCGCCAGGGCCAGGCCGATACCTTCCTCGAAGATCGTGTAGACCGTCGGCACGAGCACCAGCGTGATGGCAGCGACGTCGTGAGACCGCCGATCACGACGCGCGCCAGCGGCACCTGCAGCTCGCTGCCTTCGCCGATGCCGAGCGACATCGGCACCAGGCCGAGCGTCGTCGGCAATCGACGTCATCAGAATCGGCCGCAGCCGCGTCCGGCCCGCCAGCTCCACCGCCTCGCGCAGCGGCAGGCCGTCGCGCCGCCGCAGCACGTTCGTGTAGTCGACGAGCAGGATGCCGTTGCTGACGACGATGCCGGCCAGCATGATGATGCCGATGTAGGCCTGCATGTTGAACGACGTGCCGGTCAGCCAGAGCGACCAGCACGACGCCGATGGCGGCGGTCGGCACCGAGAACATGATGATGAACGGATCGCGCAGCGACTCGTACTGCGACGCCATCACCGCGTAGACGAGGACCAGCGCCAGAATCAGCACCATCCGCAGCTGATCGAACGCCTGCGCCTGCTGCTCGACCTCGGCGCCGAAGCCGACGCTGAAGTCCTGCGGCAGGCTGGCGACGAGCGGCGGCAGCCGGTCCTCGACCGCCTTCACCGCCTCGCTCAGCGTGGTCTCCGGCTCGGCGTTCACGTAGGTGATGCGCTGCTGGTTCTTCCGCTGGATCGATACCGGGCCGACGGCGCTCTCGACGCGCATCAGGTTCTTCGCCGGCAGCACCTGGCCCTGCGGCGTGCTGACCAGCACGTCCTCGACGTCGGTCGTGACCTGGCGCTCGTCTTCGCGCAGCCGCACGATGATCGGGTACTCCTTGCCGCTCTGGCGGAACATCGCCGCCTGCGTGCCGGCGACGTTGGTCCGGATCGTGTTGGCGACGGTGGTCGCGCTGACGCCGAACAGCGCCGCCTTGGCGCGGTCGACGCGCACCGCCAGCTCGGGACGGCCTTCGTCGCGGCCGAGGCGGGCGTCGGCGATGCCCGGCACCGTGTCGAGCAGGTCCTTGGCGGCCTGGGCGACGCGCTGCGACTCCGTCGATGTCCTCGCCGCGGATTTCGAGCGCCAGGCGGCCGCCGCCCCCGAAGCCGCCTCCGCCCCGCCCGAGAGGAAGCGGTTCATCTGGTTGTTGCCGCCCGACGCGTTCGCGCGGACGATCACGCCCGGGATCCCCGAGAGCTGACGGCGCAGGTCCATCGCGATCTGCTCGCTCGAGCGCGTCCGCTCGTCCTTCGGCGTGAGCAGGAGCTGGATGTTGCCGCGGTTGCCGCCGCCGCCGCCGCCCGCCGCCCGGCCCGCCGAAGCCGCCGCCGCCGGCGCCGGCGTTGACGATGATGTCGGTCGCTTCGGGCACGAGCTCATGCACCATCTGCTTCGACCCGGTCCAGCACCGGGTCGGTCACCTCGATGCGCGTGCCGCGCGGCAGCTCGACGTTCACCTGCACCTGGCCCTCGTCGGTCTGCGTGGAGAACTCGGTCGGGAGCGTGGGAAAGATGAACGCGGCCGCCACCACCGACGCGGCGCTCAGACCGACCACGCTCGGGCGGTGCGCCAGCGCGAGGTGCAGGACCTTGCGATAGCCGTCGTCCATGCCTTCCAGCATCCGCTCGCTCATCGCGTAGAGGCGGCCGCCGAAGCCGCTGCGCTGATCCACGGGCGGCGGGGAGCACCAGCAGCCGCGAGCAGAGCACCGGCACCAGCGTGACGGCGACGAAGAGCGACATCAGCAGCGAGAACACGACGACGATCGACAGCTGCCGGAACATGACGCTCGACACGCCCTCGAGGAACAGCAGCGGGACGAACACCGCGATGTGCGTGAGGATCGACGCGAGAATCGCCGACCAGACCTCCTCGCTGCCGTCGATCGACGCCGTCATCCGGTCCTTGCCGTGGTGCTCCATGTGCCGGAACGAGTTCTCGAGCACGACGATCGCCGCGTCGACGATCATGCCGACGCCGAGCGCCAGGCCGCCGAAGGTCATCGTGTTCAGCGTCAGGCCGCCGAAGTAGAGCAGCGCGAAGGTGCCGACCACCGAAATCGGAATCGAGGTGCAGACGATCAGCGTCGAGCGGAAGTTGCGCAGGAAGAGGAAGATGATGACGATCACCAGCACCGAGCCGATCATCACGTGCTCCTGCACGGCGCTGATCGAGCGCTCGATGAACTTGGCGCTGTCGTCGAGCAGCGTGAGGCGGACGCCGGGCACTTCGCGGTTGATGCGCTCGATCTCGCCGCGCACGCCTTCGGCAATCTGCACGGTGTTGGTGCCCGACTGCTTGGTGACCTGCATGCGGACGCGCGGGCCGGCCGTTGATGCGCAGGACCGACCGGTTGTCCTCGGTCGTGTCCTTCACCTCGGCGATGTCCTTGAGGTAGACCGGGACGCCGGCGCGCGTCATCACGACCAGGTTGCGCGATCTGCTCCAGGTTTCGAACTGTCCCTGGCTGCGCAGCAGGTAGCGCGCGGTCGCCCTGGTAGATCTCGCCGATCGGGATGTTCTGGTTCTCGGTCCGGAGCACGCTGACGACGCGATCGACCGACAGGTCGAGCGCGGTGATCTTCTCGCGCGACAGCTCGACGTGGATCTGGCGGCGCAGGCCGCCGTTCACCGTGACGGCCGCGACGCCGGGCACGCGCTCGAGGCGCGGCGACAGCACGTTCTCGGCCAGCTCGCGCAGCTCGACGCGGTCGAGCGTGCCGTCCGAGCTCTCGACGCCGAGGCCCATGATCGGGGCGGAGTTGGAGTCGAACTTCTGAATCAGCGGCGGATCGGCGTCCTCGGGCAGGCGGCCGCGCACGCGATCGATGCGCGTCCGGATCTCGTCCATCGCCTCGTTGAGGTCGTGGCCCCAGGTGAAGTTCAGGCGGACCTGGCGAATTGCCCTCGTTCGACGATGGAGTTCATCTGCTCGAGGCCGGAGACCGCGCTCAACTGCTGCTCGAGCGGCCGGGTGATCAGCTCCTCGATCTCCAGCGGACCGACGCCCGTGTAGTTCACGCGCACGGTGATCGTCGGCTGCGAGATGTCGGGCAGCAGGTCGACCGGCAGCCGGATGAGCGAGATGCCGCCGATCAGGATGATGATCGCAGCTGATCATCGTCATCATCACGGGTCGCTGGATGGCAAAACGCGGGATGCTCATGCTCGCTCCTGACGTGTTAGTCGCCGGTGCTCGGTCGTAGTGGCGCACCCTCGCGCGCTGGCTGCTGCTGCTGCTGTGGCTGCTGGCGTGCTGTGGCTGTGACGGGGCGCCCTCTGGCGAGCCGCCGCGTTCTCCGCCGGGTCCGCCGCGTCCGCGTCCGCCGCGCCCGCCACGACTATTGCCCTGGCCGCCGCCGCCCGCGTTCTGCGGCGACTGGCCTGGCAGGACGATGCGATCGCCTTCGCGCAGCGCTCCGGCGCCGGTGGTGACGATCTTCTCGCCTTCGCTCAGGCCCGACGACACCTCGACGAGTTCCGCCGTCGACACGCCCGACTCGATCGGCTGGAACGTCGCCACGTTGCCCTCTCGCCGGGAGGAAGACGCCGCGCTTGCCGCCGATGTCGACGACCGCGCTCGTCGGGACGACCAGCGTGTTCTCGCGCTTGTCGACCGTGAAGTTGACCTTCGCGTACATGCCGGGCTTCAGCCGGAAGTTCGGGTTCGGGATCTCGATCTCGATCTGCGCGGTTCGCGTCGCCGGGTCGAGAATCGGCGCGACGTGCGCGACGCGTCCGTTGAACTTCTCTCCAGGAAACGCGTCGACCTCGACGTCGGCGGCGAGCCGACCTGGATGCGCCGCAGGTCCCTCTCGACCACGTTGGCGACCAGCCGGACCGTGCTGATGTCGACGAGCGAGAGGAACGCGGAGTTCGGCGTCACCCAGGCGCCGGGATCGAGCTCGCGCTTCCCGACGAACCCATTCACCGGCGAGGTGATCGTGGTGTTCGACAGGTTGATCTTCAGCTCGTCGAGCCGGGCCTCGCCGAGAGCATCTGCGCCTGGGCCAGGTCGACCTGCGCCTCCGCGGCCTGATACCGCGCCTCGGTGTCGTCGTAGGTCTGGCGCGGGATCAGCTGCCGTTCGTACAGGTTCCGGGTGCGATCGAGGTTGGTCTCGGCCAGCCTGAGGTCGGCTTCGCGCTGGCGGATCGTCGCCTGCGCGACGGCGTAGGACGCCTCGGCCTGCTTGATCTGTTCGAGCAGCTCGCGGTCTTCGATCTTGGCGAGCTGCTGCCCGCGCGCGACGCGATCGCCCAGCCGGACGGCGACCGATTCGAGCCGGCCGCTCACCTTGGGCGTTGCCGCAACGGTCGCCGCGCCGATCAGGTTGCCGACGACCTGGATCTGCAGCGAGACGTCAGCGCGCTTGACCGTCGCGAGATCCACCGTCATCGGCGCGCGCGGGCCGCCGCCGAACCCGGGCCCGCCAAATCCGCCCGGTCCGCCGAAGCCCCGCCGCCGCCGAAGTTCCCGCCACCGCCGCGTCCGCTGTTGCCGCCCTGCGGAGCGTTGGCGGCGCCTTCGACGGTCTCGCCATCGCGCATGTAGTACGCAGCGGCCCCGGCGCCCACCGCAGCCACGACTATCAGACCAATAATCGAACGTCTCATGGATGATCCCGTTCTCTCGACTTGCCCACCCGACTCGCCTACCGACTACCGACTACCGACTAGAATCCGCCGCCCCCACCGCCGCCGGCCGCGATCACGGTGATGTTCGCGTTCGACAGCGTGGTCTGCTGCAGGCGCTCGAACTCGACCAGCGCCTTCCGGTAGTTGAGGATCGCGCGAAGCTCGCTGTTCCGCGCGTCGTTCAGATCGCGCTGGGCCTGGACGACGAAGTAGTTCGTGGACATGCCGACTTCGAACTTGCTCTGCTCGGCCTCGAGCCGCCGCTGTGACAGCTCGCGAGCCGCCTGCGCCGCCTGCACCGCTTCGGAGGTGTTGCGCACCTGGATCGCCGCCGTTCGTCACGTCGGTCGCGACCTGCAGCTCGATCTGGCTTGATCTGCGCCTGGATCTGGCTCAATTGCACGCGCGCGCGCGCGACCGCCGCTTCCTGCGTGCTGAGTGCCGAGCGGATAGGACAGGTTGACGCCGAGCCGTCCAGCGCGGATATCGATTGTCGAACAGCGACGAACAGCGCGTCGCGATGCCGCCGGGAACCGTCTCGGTGATCTGGCTGCCGAGGGCGTTGTTGTTCGAGCGGACCAGGTGCGGGCCGCCGACGCCCTGCACGCCGTAGTTCACCTGCAGGTCGACGATCGGCAGCGTCTGGTTGCGCAGAAAGCTCAAGCGTGGTGGCGTTGTTCTCGACGTTCTTCTTCGCGATCGCGATGATCGGTCCGCTGGCTCGAGCGCGGCGAATCGCCGCTTCGAGTGTCGACCGGCTCGGGCACGGAAATCAGGGCGATCCACCGGGTCGAGCGTCGCCGCCCAGTTCGGATCCTCCGTGCCGGAGACGATCAGGCGCTTCAGGGCCAGTTCGGCCGTTCGCCGGGCGTTTTCGGCGGTCACCAGGCCCTGGCGGCGCGTCGCCTGCTCGGCCTGCGCCTGCACGACGTCGATCGGGGCCATCGTGCCGACTTCGACGCGGATCTGGTTGTCCTGCACGAGCTTGGTCGCGAGATCGAGCGATTGCCGCGCGACCTCCACGGCCTGCGTCGTGAAGACGTAATCCCAGTAGGCGTTCCGCACGTTCGAGACGATGTTGGTCATCGAGGCGCGCAGCTGCACGTCCGAGATCTCGCGGTTCACCTGCGTGACGATCAGCGTGGCGCCGCTGCGTGTCGATCCTGAAGTCGCGCAAGCAGCGGCTGCGTGTACGCGAACGTCCAGGTCGAGTTGAACTGCGGATTGAAGAACGCGTTGTTGCTGTTGGTCTCCTGCCGGTTGTTGTTGAGCGTCGCCGTGAGCGGCGCCGCCGCCGTAAGTGAAGTTCTGCGTCACACCGGCGTTGTAGGTAGACTGTCCGGTTCGTCACCCCGCCGCCGCCCTGCGACAGCTGCAGCTGGCTGCGTCGGCGCATCGACGTTGTGCGTCCGGCTGAGCGTCGGAGGTCAGCGTCGGCCTGTAGAAGGCCGCGCGCGCCGGCGACGCGCAATGTCCTGCAACTGGGGATTCAGGCGCTGCACGGCGATATCGAGATTGCGCTCGAGCGCAAGCGCACCGCATCGTCCAGGGTCAGCGCGATCGTCGGCCCTTGCCCGGGCACCAGCGCGGGCGCCTGGCGCCGGGGCCTGCTGCGCGGCCTTCGCCGCCTCGCGGATCAGCTCCTTGATGCGCTCTTCGGAGATTTGTGCGCCGCGCCGGACTCGCACCGGCGACGAGCGCGACGAGCACGGCTGTGCAGCCGATCAACTGACACTGTTTCATTGCTCTCCTCTGTAGCTCCTCCGCCCGTTATCCCGGGCGGCGTTGTGAGTCGGATGGGGCAGGCTTGCCCTGGGGGCTCGCTCCCGGGCTGGCCACCGGCGGACGCCGGTCGGCTACCCGCCGATGTGGCCCATTCCTTCGACAGCTGATCGAAGCGCGGTCCGCTGCTCGCGCGTCAGCACGCGGTACATCCGCAACAGCATCAGCGACCGGGTCTTGTTCCGTTGGCGCGCGCCATCTCGACGCGATCGATCTGGCGCGCGAGGCTGGCTTCGTCCATGCGCTCGTCCTGGATCATCCGCGACAGCTTGCCTTCGAGGCGCTCGAGCTCCTCGCGGTCCTGCCGCAGTTCGGGCAGCGTGGTTTCAAAAATGGCGTTCAAACGCGCGGACTGTTCGGCGGTCAGACCGAGGTCCTTGACGATCGATTCGTTTCGCCACCAGCCGCGCGGCGTCGTCTGTTGGCTCGACTCCGCCACCGCGGACGGCCATCAAGCTGAGCAGAACCCGGCCGCCGTCAGGTGGCAGATTCGCGACAGCATCATGCGTAAACCTCTGAAATAGCTGTTCTTGAAGGGAATACGATGCGCCTGCCGGTTGTGTTTATCCGCCGCAGATTTTTCACAGCTTTTGCCGGGAACCGGTCTTCACGGGGAGCCGGGCCGGGCAGTGGGACAAAGGAAAAATTCTAGCAGAGCTTGAAGGAAAAACGCCCGGTTTCTGCTGGCATTCGGGTTGCGTTGGGCTCGGCTGTGCGACTGATCTTTGGCGTCTGGCTCGTCCTAGCGATCGTGCTCTTGGGTCTCGGCCGGCTGACTACGGCCGGAGACCGGGAGCCGGCGCCCAAGCGCCTGACAGCCCAGCGCTAGGCGCAGAATCCGGCCAGCTTTTCGACGGCGGCGCCGACCAGGTTGTCCGGAGTGGACGCCCCGGACGTGAGACCCACCGTCACGGGCCCCGACCGGGGCAGCCAGCCGGTCGTCAGCGCTTCCGTCCTTGCTAGCCCGTCGGCCGGTGCCGGATCGTCGTCGGCCGAGACCAGGCATCCGGGTCGGCAATGTGAAAGGTCGGGCACGCGCTCGGCGCAGATGCGGGCCAGATTGCAGGTGTTGCTGCTGTTATAGCCGCCGATGACGATCATCAGGTCGAGCGGCTGCCTCCGCCAGCATCGCCACGACGGCGTCCTGGCGGTCCTGGGTCGCGCTGCAGATCGTGTCGAACGCCTGGAAGTGGTCGGCCAGCTGCGGCCGGCCCGTAACGCTCGACGCATTGCCGCCTTCAGCATGTCGCCGATGTCCAGCGACTCCGACATCAGCATGGTCGTCTGGTTGGCCAGGCCAATGCGGCGCAGATCGCGATCGGGGTCGAACCCGGCCGACGCGGCCTCCGCCGAAGCGCGCCGAGAAACGCCTCGCGATCGCCGCGCCCCCGGATGTAGTCGCAGACGCATGGCGGTCTTCGCGATCGTCGAGGACCACGAGGTAGCGGCCGCCGTAACTCACCGCGTGCGATGCCGTGGCCTGCGTCTCCTCGTGCCAGACCTTGCCGTGGATGACCGACGGTGTAGCCGCCCTCGGCGTAGCGCCGGACGTTCTTCCACACGTTCAGGACCGACCCGCACGTCGTGTCGATCAGCGTGCAGCCGCGGTGTTCGAGCTGCTGCAGCATGGCGACCGTGACGCCGAATGCCGGGAGGATGACGACGTCGTCCTGGCTGAGCTGATCGATCGACGCGCCGGGATCGCTCAGGAACCGGATACCCATCGCGCGCAGCTGATCGTTGACGTGAGGGTTGTGAATGATTTCGCCGGTGAGGAACACGCGCGCGATCCGGGAAGCGCCGCCGCGTCTGGTACGCGTAGTCAACCGCGCGATCGACGCCGTAGCAGAAGCCGAACTCGCGCGCGAGGTGGACGGTCAGCCGGCCGGACCGGTAGGTGAAGTCGTCGGCCTTGATGCGATCGATGAGGTCGCTGTGATAGCTGTCGGCCAGCATGCCGGCGACGGCATGCTTCAGATCGAGGCCTTTCCTGAAGATGACGCTGGTCATGGGGTCAGATCTGATTATTGACCAGATCCGAGCGGCGTCAAAAATCAAGATCTGACCCCTATCTGGCATCGAACACGATTTCGCGGACGTGCGGCGTCAGGACGTCCAGGGGCATCAGCTCCGGAGTGTGCGGACCACCGAGCGCCCGTTCCAGCTCCGAGAGGAAGGCGTCGTCATCGATGTGCGACCGGGGTGCGCCGGCAGCCCGCGGTGGCCTGGACAGCCGCGCGGGGCCGGCACGGCGCGCACGACCGCAAATTGCGGCGCGTGGTTGCGCGCGTCGTAGACCATGCCCGACGCCGACGCCCACGAAGAGGCACGCAGCCGCGGCGGTCGCCGCCCACGGCGACGACGCGAAGCCTGACGCCTTTCGCCATCTGCTGCGTGACGAGCCGGCCCGGAAAGCTGATGACGCGCGCGGCATGGCCGAGGTGCTCGACGCGGCGCAGGATCGCTGCCGCTGCGCTTCCAGCCAGTCGGCCGGGTAGAGGGCGTCCGTCTCGGCTTCGGCTTCGGTGCGGAGGCCGTCCATGAACCGCGACAGGTCGGCATACCGATCGCCGCACTCGAGGCAGTCGGCGAGGTGCTCGCGCCGATCGCGGATCGAGCGGCTCGCCGGCACGCTCGGCGATATAACACTCGAACAGATGATCTTCGTCGAGATGGTGTGGACGACCGATCACGGCTTTCCTCCCAGCAGTCCGCGCAGCTTGCGAGCCGCGCGGAACAGGTGGACGCGCACCGTCGATTCGTTCAGGCCCGTAATCGCGCTCACTTCGCGCGGCGTGCAGTCGCCGTAGTGACACAACATGAAAACCGTCCGCTGCCGTCCGTCGAGCCGATCGATCGCCGCCGCGATCGTCGCGCGACGCTCGCGCGCGAGCAGCCGCGCTTCCGGGTCCAGCGCGACCGTGCCGCCGAACGCCGACCGCGCGTCTTCGGGTCGCGCTTCGTCAGCGGGCGCAAACCAGCGTTCGCGGCGCGAGCGCGCCTTGCGGCGATCGAGGCATCCGTTGATGAGGATGCGCGTGAACCACACCTCGAACGGCCACGCTTCGCGGTAGGATCCGATGTGGGCAAAGACCTTGACGAACGCGTCCTGGACCGCCTCGTCGGCGTCGGCGCTGTCGCGGAGGTACTGATACGCAATGCGGAGGGCGCGCCGCTGATGTCGGGCCACCAGCCCCGCAAACCGATCGCGGGCCTCGTCGACCGCCCCCCGCTCGAGCAGGCCGCGGATTTCGACCGCGAGCTCCGTGTCCTCGGAACTGGGTGGCGCAGCCGGCCGCCGGACTCCCTGTCCGGGCGCCACTCTGGTGGCCGGTGCATGTCCCCCGGTCGGGCCGACAGGGGCGTCGGCACGTCGCGTGGTGCGGTCATTCATAAAGAAATTACGCTGCGGCTGCCGAAACCGTTTACAGTTTACTCCATAGGCCCCTGCATTTGTTTGACTTCCGCGGATCCGGCCGCCTACGATCGGTGATTCGATGAGCAGCGGCGTTCAGCGGGGGCGAACGTTGGAGGCGGCGGGCCTCAAGGGTGCGACGCCCCGCTGGAACCTGTCGCCGGCAGCGCTGTACGAGGAGGCGGTGCGGCGCGGGGAAGGGCAGATTGCCGCGCACGGTCCGCTCGTCTGCCGCACCGGGCACCATACCGGCCGGTCTCCCAACGACAAGTTCATCGTTCGCGATCCGCGACGCGGACCGCAACATCGCCTGGGGCGGCGTCAACCGTCCGATGTCCGAAGCACACTTCAGCTCGCTTCGGCACGATCTGCTCGCGTCATTGGATGGGACGGAGCTGTTCGTCCAGGACTGCTATGCCGGCGCCGACGCGGCGTACCGCCTTCCGATTCGCGTCATCACGCAGTACGCCTGGCACAACCTCTTCGCGCGCAACCTCTTCATCGCCGGCGCCAGCGCGGACACGGCGCACGCGCCCGAGTTCACGATCATCGACGCGCCCGGTTTCCAGGCCGACTCCGTCCCGGCACGGGTCGGCATCGGATGTCGTGATTGCCCTGAGCTTCGCGGAGCGCCTCGTGCTCATCGGCGGCACGAGCTACGCCGGCGAAATCAAGAAGTCGGTCTTCACGATTCTCAACTACCTCCTGCCGCTCCGCGGCGTCCTGTCGATGCACTGCTCGGCGAACATCGGGCCGGCCGGCGACGTCGCGTTGTTCTTCGGGTTGTCGGGCACCGGCAAGACGACGCTCTCGAGCGATCCGGAGCGGCGGTTGATTGGCGACGACGAGCACGGCTGGAGCGATCGCGGCGTGTTCAACTTCGAAGGCGGATGCTACGCCAAGACGATCCGGTTGTCGCCCGAGGCTGAGCCGCAGATCTTCGCGACGACCCGCCGCTTCGGGACGGTCCTGGAGAACGTGGTCGTCGACGAGGTGAGCCGGGAGCTCGATCTGAACGCGGATCGCTTCACCGAGAACACGCGCGCCGCCTATCCGATCTCGTTCATCGACAACGCCGAGCCTTCGGGACAGGGTGGACACCCGACGAACATCATCATGCTGACGGCCGACGCGTTCGGCGTGCTGCCGCCGATCTCGCGGCTGACCTCGGAAGGCGCGATGTACCACTTTCTCTCCGGCTATACCGCCAAGGTTGCCGGCACCGAGAAAGGGGTCACCGAACCGCGCGCCACGTTCAGCACCTGCTTCGGTGCGCCGTTCCTGCCGCTCGCGCCGAGCCGCTATGCCGCCATGCTCGGCGAACGGATCGCGCGGCACCGCGCGCGCGTCTGGCTGGTCAACACGGGGTGGAGCGGCGGCCCTTACGGTGTCGGGTCGCGCATGCCGATCCGTTTTACGCGGGCGATGATCCGCGCCGCTCTGGCCGGCGATCTCGACGCCGTCCCGTACGAGACCGATCCGGTGTTCAACGTCGCCGTGCCCGCGAGCTGTCCCGGCGTGCCGCCGAGATCCTCAAGCCGCGCGCCACGTGGAGCGACCCGGCGGCCTACGATCGGCAGGCGGCGCGGCTCGCGCAGATGTTCGCCGACAACTTCAAAGCCTTCGAGAGCGACGTGTCCGCGACGTGTCTGCGCTCGCCGGGCCTTCGCTCAAGAGACGTGATCGCCTACGAGCCGGTCATCGGCCTGGAAATCCACGCGCAGCTCCTGACCGCTTCGAAGATTTTCTGCGGCTGCAGCACCGCATTCGGCGCGCCGCCGAACACGCACGTCTGTCCCGTCTGCCTGGGTTTCCCTGGAGCGCTCCCGGTCCTCAATCGGATGGCCGTCGAGCTCGGCGTCCGCGCGGCGCTGGCGCTCGGCTGCCGCATCAACGAGCTGTCGATCTTCGCGCGCAAGAACTACTTCTATCCCGATCTGCCGAAGGGCTACCAGATCTCGCAGTACGAACAGCCGCTCGCGAGCCAGGGGACGCTCGAGTTCGGACCGGCGGCGGGGCCAGGCGCGTCGGCATCACGCGCGTCCATCTCGAGGAGGACGCCGGCAAGTCGCTCCACGAGGGCTTCGTCGATTCCGATCGCAAGACCTACGTCGACTACAACCGCAGCGGCACGCCGCTCATCGAGATCGTGATCGGAGCCCGACTTGCGGTCGGCGGCCGACGCCGCCGAGTTCTTCGCCGGCTGCGCGCGATTCTCGTCTGGCTTGGCGTCAACGACGGCAACATGGAGGAGGGGAGCCTGCGCTGCGATGCGAACGTCTCGGTGCGTCCCAGCGGGCACGGACGCGCTCGGGACCAAGGCCGAAGTCAAGAACCTGAACTCGTTCCGCTTCCTGCAGAAGGCGCTCGAGCACGAGATCGAGCGGCAGATCGAGGTGCTGCAGAGCGGCGGGCGGATCGCGCAGGAAACACGGCTCTGGGATGCCGCGGCGGGCGTCACCGTCTCGATGCGCAGCAAGGAGGAAGCGCACGACTACCGGTACTTTCCCGAACCCGATTTGCCGCCCGTGGTGGTCGCCGAATCCACCGTGACGGCCGTCCGCGCGGCGATGCCGGAACTGCCGGATGCGCGCCGGCGGCGGTTCGTGGCATCGCTCGGGTTGCCGGATTACGACGCCGCGCAGCTCACGCAGTCGCGGATGCTCGCAGAGTTCTTCGAACGAACGGTTGCCGCCGGCGCACAGCCCAAGGCCGCCAGCAACTGGATGATGGGCGAGCTCGCGCGCGCGCTGAAGGAGCGCGGCCGCGATATCTCGGACTCGCCCGTGACGCCGGAGCAGCTCGCGGGCCTGCTCGCGCTCGTCGAGGGCGGAACGATCAGCGGCGCGATCGCGAAGGACGTGTTCGAGAAGATGCTTGGCACCGGGCGAACGGCGGCGGAGATCGTGGCCGCGGAAGGGCTCTCGCAGATTGACGACGAGCACAGATCGCGGCCCTCGTGGCCGAGGTGATCGCGGCGAACGCCGACGCCGTCGCGCAGTACCGCGCCGGACGCGCGGCGACGTTCGGCTTCCTGGTCGGACAGGTGATGAAGGCCGCGGGCGGCAAGGCGAATCCGAAGCGCGTCAACGACGCTGCTGCGACGCGCGCTCGGCTAATCACGTGTTATACTGAAGGCCTCCAAGACAAGGACACCGTGGTGCACAGGCAGCGTTTCTGGCCGGTGACTTGATAGAAGCTCATCATCTTTCCAAGCTCTACAGCCGCGGCGTCTACGCGCTGCGCGACCTCTCGCTGACCATCGACAAGGGCGAGTTTCTCTTTCTCACCGGACCGAGCGGCGCCGGGAAGTCGACGCTGCTCCGGCTGTTGCTGCGCGAGGAACTGCCGAGCGAAGGGGACCTGAAAGTCGCGGGCCGGAACCTCGAAACTGCTCAGCCCCTCGCAGATCCAGAGTTACCGCCGCACCGTCGGCTTCGTCTTCCAGGACTTCCGGTTGATCCCGCGATTCACCGTCTTCCAGAACGTCGCCTTCGTGATGAAGGTGCTCGGCGTCGACGCTGGCGGTGCAGCAGCGCAAGACCTTCCAGGTACTGAAGTGGGTGGGCCTCCAGCACCGGATGAACGCATACCCGGAAGAGCTGTCGGGCGGCGAGCAGCAGCGGATCGCGATCGCGCGCGCGCTCGTCAACGAGCCGCAGCTCGTCCTCGCCGACGAGCCCACCGGCAACCTCGACCCTGATCTCTCCCTCGAGATCATGAACCTCTTCCGCGAGATCAACGCGCGCGGCACGACGGTGGTTGTCGCGACGCACGATCGCGACCTCATCCGCCGCGTCGGACGGCGGACCTTGACGCTCGACCAGGGCCGTATCGTGGAGGTCGCCTGATGCGCGCGCTGCGGTATGCGTTTGACGAAGCCGTGGCGAGCCTCTGGCGCGGGCGCCGGCGCCGGCATCCTGTCGACCGTGACCATTGCGGTCGCGCTGTTCGTCCTGGGAGCGTTCCTCATCGCCACCTCGAATCTCGAGCAGCTCGGCGACGAGTGGGGACGATCGGCCGAGATGTCGGTCTACCTCGCCGACGATGCGTCGGCGGAGCATCGACAGGCCGTGGAAGCGCTGCTGGCGCCGGGGCCGCTCGTCGCCGGGCATCAGTTCGTCTCGAAGGACGAGGCGCTGCAGCGGTTCAAGGCGACCTTCGCCGACCTGGCGGGCGCCGTCGACACCGTCGACGGGAACCCTCTGCCGGCTTCGTACGAAGTGCGCCTGCAGGCCGCGCCTGGCGCGAAGGATGCGATTGCGGAGCTGGCCGCGAAGCTCGAACACACGCCGGGTGTCTCCGACGTCCGATACGACCGCCAATGGCTCGATCGCTTGCTGTCGGCCGTGACGCTGGTGCGGAGAATCGGGCTGCTGCTCGGGGCCTTTCTCACGATCGCGGCGGCCCTGACGGTCGCCAACGTGGTCCGGCTGGCGCTATGGGCGAGACGTGACGAAATTGAAATCATGCACCTCGTGGGTGCTCCGCAGACGTTCATCCGCGGGCCGTTCGTGATGGAGGGCGTGCTCCAGGGCGGCATCGGAGCCCTCCTGGCCCTGGCCGCGCTGGCGCTGGCATTCCTGGCCGTTCGCGGCCGGTATCTGGTGCCGCTCGCCGAGGCCCTCAACCTGTCCGGGATCCGGTTTCTGGCACCCGAGCTCTGCCTGCTGCTCATAGCCGGCGGCACCGTGGTCGGGTGTCTCGGCGGCCTGGTGGCCGCGAGCGACTCGGGCGTAGATAAGCCGTTGACACGTCTTTTCACGCGGCACTACACTGGTTCGGTAGCGCACAATTCAACCCGAGGATCTGCATGCCACGCTTCGTCAGTGCTTCGAGGCCGATCAGCGCGCAGCACCCGCTCACCGAGTTTTACCGGGAAGAATTCATCAAGCACCATCGTTGCCTTCAGCATCACCGCCCTTACTTTTCCGAAACAGCCATCACCGACGTTGAAGCCGCTCTCAAGCGGACCATGGGACAGCTCGAGCACCTGTGCACGCAGGACAATGCTCACGAGCTGGTCAGCGCGCTCCTCAAGAAGTTCGACGTGGTGACCGGACTCTCGAACTGGTCCGACCCGAAGCACTCGCACTGACGCGTTCGCCCGCCAACCTTCGCTCCGATCTCCTGTCGATTATCCAAGCCGGCATTCGTGCCGTCGATCCCGGCGCGCTCGTGGAGCGTGCGCTTCGACAGCGCCGATGTCGTGCGGACCTTTCGGTCCGCTGGACGCGGGCCTGAAGGCCCGCACTACACTGTCTCGCCGTCGGCAAGGCGGCGCGAGGCATGGCCGCCGCCGCCGCTCGCCGCCTGGGCTCGCACATCCGCGATGGCCTGATCATCACGACAGAGTCCTGGCGACGGACCATTTCCGGTGGTGGTGGGGAGTCATCCGCTTCCGACCGACGCGAGCGAAGAGGCCGGCCGTCTCGCCTTGAGGCTCGCGCGATCGACACGGGCTGGCGAGGTGCTGATCGTGCTGCTGTCGGGAGGCGCCTCGGCACTGATGGCGGTTCCTATCGAAGGCGTGACGCTCGCGGACAAGGCGCGGACGACCGACCTGCTCCTGAAGAACGGCGCCTCGATCGCCGCGCTCAACAGCGTCCGCAAGCATTTGTCCCGGATCAAGGGAGGCCGCCTCGCGGAGGCCGCCGCGGCGCCGGCGCTGACGCTGGCGATTTCCGACGTCGTCGGCGACGACCTGAGCGTCATCGGATCGGGCCCGACGGTGGCCGATGGCAGTACCTTCGCCGACGCGCTCGACGCACTTGATGCGCACGGTGGACGGGACCTGTTCCCGCCTTCGGTGGTCTTCGCATCTCGCGCGCCGGCGTGCGTGGCGAGATCCCTGAGACGCCCAAGCCGGCCGGCGGCCTGTCAGGCACCGCGCGAGTCATCGGCAGCCGGCACGAGGCGATGGCTGGCGCCGCCGGCGGAAGCTCGCGCCCGCGGATACGAGGTGCGCATGGCCGAGGACGCGGTCGTCGGCGAAGCCCGGACCGCCGCGCAGACATGCGTCGCGGCCGCGGCGGGTCTGGCGGGCGGCGCTCCGGTCTGTCTGATTTCGAGCGGCGAGACGACGGTGCACGTGAAGGGACGCGGACGCGGCGGACGCAACCAGGAATTCGCGCTCGCAGCGGTCGACCTGATGAGTCGCCTTCCGGCGGCGGCGCTGGCGAGCGTTGGCACCGATGGCGTCGATGGTCCGACCGACGCCGCCGGTGCCCTCGTCGATTCATCCACGGCCGTGCGGGCGCAGGCGGCGGGCCTCTCAGCGCCACGCATTTCTCGAGGACAACGATGCCTACACATTTTTCGAGGCGCTCGGCGACCTCATCCACACCGGGCCGACCGGCACCAACGTCGGCGACCTGCAAGTAATTCTGCTAGCCTGAATTTCCAACATGTTGTCACGCGACCAAATCCTCGCGTCGATGCGCGAGCGGGTGCACCATCCCGCCGGCATCCGCGAGCTCCTGCAACTGCTCAAGGTGCCCCGCGACGAGCGCGCCGCCTTCAAGCGCCACATGAATGCGCTCGTCGCCTCCGGCGATCTGATCCAGATTCGCGGCCAGCGCTTCGGCCTTCCCGAAAAGATGGACTTGTATGTTGGCCGGCTGCAGACGCATCCGGCTGGATACGGGTTCGTCGTCCCCGAGCGTCCGCTTGACGGCGGCGGCGACATCTACATCTCGGGGCCCCTCATGAACGAGGCGATGCACGGCGACCGCGTGGTCGCGCGCATCGAGCGGGTCAAGGAAGGCGGGAGGGTCGAGGGCCGGATCATCCGGATCCTCGAGCGCAGCAACACCTGGATCGTCGGGCGCTACGACCGCGGCGAAGACGGCATGGGCTATGTCGTGCCGTTCGATCGCCGCGTCCTGATGGACATCTTCGTGCCGCCCGGCCAGGAGGGCGGAGCGTCGCCGGGCGAGATGGTCCTCGTCGAGCTCACCCGGTGGCCGACGTCGACGCGAGGCGCCATCGGACGGGTCGCCGAAGTGCTCGGCGACATCGACGCGCCGGGCGTCGACACCGAGATCATCATCCGCAAGTACGGCATTCCCGACGCGCATTCCCCGGAGGCGATTGGCGAGGCGGTGAAGCTGGGGGAGACGGTCGCCGAGCGGGATATCCGCGGCCGCACCGACTTCCGCGACGTGGTGACGGTGACGATCGACGGCGAGCACGCGCGCGACTTCGACGATGCGATCACCATCGAGAAGCTGCCGAACGGCCACTTCTGGCTCGGCGTGCACATCGCCGACGTCTCGCACTATGTGCAGGAGGGCAGCGCGCTCGATCGGGAGGGCTACGAGCGCGCCACGTCGGTGTATTTTCCGGAGCGCGCCGTGCACATGTTTCCCGGCGGAGCTCGCCACCGGCCTGTGCAGCTTGAATCCGCGCGTCGATCGCCTGGTGCAGTCGTGCCTGATGGAGGTGGATCGGCGCGGGACGGTGGTCCGCTACGAATTCCACGACGGGGTGATCAACAGCAACGAGCGGATGACCTACACGGCGGTCAACGGCATTCTCACCGATCGTGATCCGGAGCTGCTGCAGCGCTACACGCCGCTCGTGCCGACGTTCGAGCTGATGCGCGAGCTCTTCCACGTTCTGCACGACGCTCGCCGGCGGCGTGGCTCAATCGACTTCGACTTGAACGAGGCCCAGCTCGTCATGGACGATCAGGGCAGCGTCGAGAACATCATCGCCCTCCAGCGGAACGTCGCGCACCGCCTGATCGAGGAATTCATGCTCCTCGCGAACGAAACGGTCGCGTCGTATCTCGAGGCGCAGGAGGCGCCGGCGCTGTACCGAGTGCACGAAGAGCCGGACGTCCTCAAGGTGGCCAAGTTCGAGGACTTCATCACCGGATTCGGCTACAGCCTCGGCGCGCCCCTCACGACGCTCCGGCCCAGGCATTTCCAGAAGCTCCTCGAGCGCATCCACGGGAAGCCCGAGGAGAAGCCGGTGGCGTTCCTGATGCTTCGCACCATGCAGAAGGCGCGTTACGCGCCGGAGAACCTGGGCCACTTCGGGCTGGCCGCGTCCAGCTACACCCATTTCACGTCGCCAATCCGGCGGTACCCCGACCTGGTCGTCCATCGCGCGCTGCGCGCGGCGCGGCACGGCGCCTTCGACGAGGAGACGCAGGAGCAGTGGCGGGAGGACCTTCCCGAGGTGGCCCGCCACACCTCCGAGATGGAGCGCCGCGCCGACGATGCCGAGCGCGAGCTGCTGCAATGGAAGAAGGTGAAGTTCATGGCCGACAAGGTCGGTGACGAGTTCGAGGGCTATGTCACCGGCGTCGCGGCGTTCGGCCTGTTCGTCGAGCTGATCGAGCACTTCGTCGAGGGGCTCGTGCACGTGTCGACGATGGCCGACGACTACTACCGGTACGTGGAGACCGCCCACTTGCTTCGCGGCGAGAACACCCAGAAGGTCTACCGGCTTGGCGACAAGGTCAAGGTGCAGGTCGTGCGCGTCAACATGGAAGTGCGGCAGATCGACCTCGGGCTCGTCGACATCCTCGAGCGGGTCCGCGACGGCGAGCGCGGCCCGCGCCGATCGAAGGCGCGGCCCAAGCACGAGCAGCCTCGCAAGCGGAAAGGACGGCCGGGGAAGCATGAACGCGGCCGGCGGAAACGGCACCGCTGAGCGGACTGGGTAATTTGATAATTTGGTAATCGGGTAATTGATTGAACCATCGTCAATCCGATTCCAATTACCCGATTCTCCAATTACCCGATTACCAGATTCAAATGAAGTCAGTTGTCGTCGGCACGGCGGGGCACATCGATCACGGGAAGAGTGCGCTGGTGCAGGCGCTGACCGGCACCGATCCCGATCGGCTCAAGGAAGAGAAGGCGCGCGGGATCACGATCGACCTGGGCTTCGCGCATGCCGAGCTCGGCGACGTCAAGGTGGCGTTCGTCGACGTCCCCGGCCACGAACGGTTCGTCAAGAACATGCTGGCGGGCGTCGGCGGCATCGACCTGGTGCTGCTCGTCGTGGCCGCGGACGAGTCGGTGATGCCGCAGACCCGCGAACACTTCGACATCTGCAAGCTGCTCCAGATTCGCGCCGGCGTGATTGTCCTGACCAAGTCCGATCTCGCGGACGCCGAAACCCGCGAGCTCGCGGCGATCGAAGTCCGCGAGCTGGTGGCCGGATCGTTTCTCGAGGGTGCGCCGATGGTGACGGTCTCGGCGCGGACCGGCGAGGGGCTCGACGACCTGCGGCGGGAGCTTCGAAAGGCAGCCGCGGCGGTGAAAGGCCGTTCTGCCGAAGGCCCCGCGCGCCTTCCGATCGATCGCGTGTTCTCGGTACGGGGATTCGGTACCGTCGTGACCGGGACGCTGGTGTCCGGCCGGATTCGCTCCGAGGATCGCCTGGCCGTCCTGCCATCGGCGTCGAGCGGACGGCCGGTTGGCGTGCGTGGTGTCCAGGTGCACGGCAGCCGGAGGGAAGAGGCGATTGCCGGACAGCGTGCGGCGGTCAACGTCGCGAACCTCGAGGTTGGCGATCTCGAGCGCGGGCAGGAGCTCGTCACGCCCGGGGCCTTCGAAAGCACGGCGCTGGCGGACGCGAGCGTCGAGCTGCTGCCCGGCGCACGCCCGCTGCGACACGGCGCGCGCGTCCGCTTCCACCAGGGCACCGCGGAGATCATCGGCCGCGTGGCCGTGGTCGGCCCGGGCAGCGACGGAGCGGCCCCGGCGATCGCTCCCGGCGCACGCGGATTCGTCCGCCTGCGGCTCGAGCGTCCGGCCGTGCTGACGAGGCACGACCGGTACATCCTGCGCGCGTACTCGCCGCCGATGACCATCGCGGGCGGCGAAATTCTCGACCCGGCGCCGCCGCGCGCGGCGATTCGAACCCCGGCCGCGCTGGAGCGATCGCGTGAGCTGGCCGCGGGCGGCGACGGAGACGTCGCGGCGATTTCGCGAATGATCGAGGAGGCCGGCCGGCGGGCGTTCCCGCTAGCGGCGCTCGTCTCCCGGGCGGGTGTGCCGCCGCAGGACGTCGACGTCCGCGCCGCGGCGCTCGTCGCGACGAAACGCATCGAACGCGTGTCCGACATGCTCGTGTCGCGCCGCGCGGTCGACGACCTGAAGACGTCGCTCGTCGAGATGCTGACCGCGCACCACCGCGCGCAGCCGCTGTCCGAGGGAGTCTCCCGTGAGGAGGCGCGAGAGCGCTTGTTCCGGCGAGGCCACCCCGCCGTGTTCGAGCACGTCGTTGACGACCTCGTGCGTTCTGGAACCGTCGCCGGCCGCGACCGCCTGTCGCTGGCGCGCCATCACGTCGCGCTGTCGCCTGGCGAGGAGCAGGCGCGCGACGCGATCGAGTCGTCGCTCCGCGGCGGCGGACTGACGCCGCCCGACCTCGCGGCGATCGTCGCGCAGCACCACCTGGCCGCGGCGGTTGCCGAACGCGTGGTGCACGTGCTGGTGAAGCAGAAGCGGCTGGTCCGAATCGAGACGCTGATCTTTCACGAGGAGGTGCTGCGGTCGCTCAAGAGCCAGATTTCCGCACTGAAAGCCGGCGGTGAATCCAGGATCGACGTCGCAATGTTCAAGGAGCGGTTTGGCGTGACGCGGAAGTTCGCCATTCCCCTCCTGGAGTACCTCGACCGGGAGCGCCTGACCAGGAGGGTGGGGGAGTCGCGGATGATCCTATGACTTGTGGTCGGCGGTCTCGTCCTTTATCCCGTCCTTGAAGTTCTTGATCGCGCTGCCGATACCGCGCCCGAGCTGCGGCAGGCGGTTGGCCCCGAAAATGATGATCACGATCATCAGGATGATCACCAGCTCAGGCAATCCAATGCGGCCCATAGGTCTTTCTCCTTGTGCCGCGATTGTACCATGCATCCTGCTGGCTCCTCTGGCCTTGGGGGATCCGGTGGCGGCGGGGCCGGTCCAGTTCACCTCCGGCGTAAGCGCCGTCGAGGTTTACGTTTCCGTTACTGACCCCAGGGGGGAGCCCGTCACCGGTTTGACGAGGGCCGATTTCACGGTCGAAGAGGACGGCACCCCGCAGGTCATCAGGACGTTTGCCGCGGAGGAGTTCCCGCTGGCCGTGGCCGTCGGTCTCGATCGCAGCTTCAGCGTGCCGCGCGACCGGCTCGCCGCGGCCGCCGCGGCGGCCCGCTCGTTCGTCGATCGCCTGCGGCCGGCGGATCAGGTGATGGTGCTGGCCATCGGCAGCGAGGTCGAAACCGCGGCGCCGCTGTCAGCCACCCATGGCGCCGCCATCGGTGCGCTTGGCGCGATCGAGCCGTGGGGCACGACGCCGCTGTACGACGCCACGTTGAAGGCGCTCGACGCCATCCAGAGCGCTTCGGGCCGGCGCGCGCTCATTCTGCTGTCGGACGGCGAGGATCGGTACAGCGAAACGACCGCCGAGACACTCCTCGCCGAGGCTCGCCGCCGGGATGTCCTGGTCTATCCGGTTTCGACCGGCCGGAAACGTCCCGAACTTTTCGCGGAGCTCGCCGCGGTGACCGGCGGTCGCTCGTTCCATGCGGCGGAACGGCGCGATCTCGAAGCGACCCTCGCCACGATCGCCCGCGAGCTGCGCCTGCAATACCTGCTCGGTTACACGCCGACGGCCGGCGACGGCCGGCGCGGGTGGCGGTCCATCCGCGTCAGCGTGTCGCGTCCCGACGCTCGCGTCCGCGCGCGGGACGGATACTTCTTGAACTGACGCCGAAGGTGCTGGGAGTCTCACGCCGTAAGGTGCTGGCGGTCTCACGCTGCAGGGTGCTGGGAGCCTCCTGCTGCAGGGTGCTGGGCGACTTCGCTTCAGAGTGCTGAGCGCTGCGTCTCCGCCAGACTACGACTTGACGCGGCGTCAGCACAGTGAAGTGGCACCCTAGGGCGACGTACTCAGCACCCTACGACGAAGTCCACCAGCACCCTCATCGAACGGAACGCCTTAATCGCGTAGCCGAACTCGAACGTGCGCGCGAGCCGCCATTTCAGATCGCGGTAACCCTGGGTCCCGGCAATCAGGTCGGCCATGACCACGCGGATAGGCTCGCTGCGGCCGAGCGCGTCGAGAAGCAGCCGCGTGAAACGCGGGTTGAAGAACAGGTCCTTGATGCGCGCCGCGCGGCGCAGTTCGCTCAGGATCTCCACCTGCATCCGATCGACGTAACCGCGCTCGCCGGAGGGCATCGAACCGGCGATGGCGTCTGCCGCGAGCGACGCGGATTGCAGGGCGAAGAAGATGCCTTCGCGCGTGATGGGATCCACGACACCGGCCGCGTCGCCCACGAGGTACCATCCTGGTCCGGCGATCGCCAACCGGTCCACGTCGGCAGCGCCCAATGATGGAATCGGCCATGAGTACGGTTCGACCGTCGACTCGGCACCGATGCCCGTGCGAGCGATCCACTGGCGTGCACGTGCCCGCAGCGCAGCGGCCGTCACGCCGGCATTCGCGGCCGCGCAGATTCCTACCGCCAGGTGATCCTGGCGGGGGAACGACCAGATGTAGCCCGGTGGATCGGCGACGAACTCGAGCAGGATCTCGTCGCTCGTGGCGCCGTGCAGAAAGAAGCCGGTCGCTATCGACAGCTCGCTGCGCGTGAAGGGGCGCGCCAGCCTGCGGCGCACGAGACTGTTCGCGCCGTCGGCGCCAACGATGAGCGGCGCGGCATGAGTTCGCCCGTCCGCTGTCTCGATCTCGAATCCGCGGGCGGCGCGACGGACGTCAGTCGCGCGCTCGGCGACGAGCTCGGCTCCGGCGAGCTGCGCGGCCTGCAGCAACAAGCCATCGAACGCGGCGCGGCCGGTCACGACCAGCGCGTCGGTCGACCCCTGCCCAGGCAGATCGACGGCCGCCGACGTGCCCGTGCCGGCATCGAGGAAACGGGCGCGTCGGATCGTCACCGCCGGGAGCGGCGGCAGTGCGGGACGGACGAGGGCCAGCGCGCGTCCGGTGACCCCGCCGCCGCATGGCTTCTCACGCGGATGCGACGGATCGAGCAAGAGCACCCGAGCACCGCCGCGCGCGAGCAGAAACGCCGCCCATGCGCCGGCCGGCCCTGCGCCGACGACTGCCACGTCATGGAGCATTGAAATCAACACGCTGGCGCGGAGCGCCAGCACCCTACAGCGTCGTCTCCCAGCACCCTACAGCGTCAGGCACTCAGCACTCTACAGCGCAGTCACCTCGCACCCTCCAGCGTGAGTCCCATGATAGATTACGTCCCCATGCTTGATGTCGCGGCGGGCCGCTTTACAGTCGGTGTGTTTCAGGATGTGGCGTGGGCGCAGAAGGGCATCGACGCGCTCAAGAAGGCCGCACTGCCGCCCGAAGCCCTGAGCGTAATGGCGAAGGAGAGTCCTGAAGTCGCCAGGCTCATCGAGCAGTCGCTCGGTGCGGCCGGCCAGCGCATCGAAACAGCGGCCACCGGCGCGCTGCTCGCTCGCGGACCGCTCGTCGCGGCGCTGCAAGGTCCGGCAGGCGACTTCTCGCGGTTCGGAATCGCCGGCACCATGCGCCGCGTCGGCTTTCAGGCGCACGACGGCCGCATCTTCGAGGTCCTCACCGCTCGCGGCGGCGTGCTCGTCGCCATCCACAGCGAACCCCGCGCCGCCGACGCGCTCGCGATCCTGCACTCGTACGGCGGCGGCAACGCCGCCATCGGCGCCTGGACCGGACGGGTTTAACTCCGGGTGCCGGGTGCTAGGTGCCGGAGTGCTGGGTGCCCGTGCCGGAGTCGCCTGCGCGCACGCGGGCTGCACCCTGCACCCCGCACCCGGTACCGATTGGTGACACCGTCCACCCCGTCCTGACCCGCGTCTAAGCGAAATATGCACGAGATGGAGGCACTGCTTTTGCAGTTGCAGCTATCCGGACGCGTGCGCGAAAATATCTCAGCGAGCCGACTTCCGCTTCCAATGGAAGAAACCACAGGCCACGAGCGCGGCCGTCTCAACGCGTCGGCGGGGCATCTCTCGATCCATTTCGAGGATGAGCATCCGGCCGAGGTGCCGTTCATGTTCGATTGCAGCCGAGTCGAACCCGCTGGTCGATGGCCGTGTCGTTCGGGATCAACTCGCTCCTCCTGGCCGCCGCGCTTATCCTGCCGACCTTCTTTCCGCCCCGGACGATCGTCAGCGCGTTTCTGCCCGACAATCCGAACGAACACATCGTCTGGCTGAGCGAGCCGGGCCGGGCGGCGGTGGCGGCGGTGGCGGCAACAAGATGAAGGAGCCGCCGCGGGTTGCCGAACTGCCGGGCAAGGCCAAGATCACGGTTCCCGTCGAGAAGCCGCCGGCGCCGACGCCCAAGCCTCCGGAGAAGGAGCCCGAGCTCGTCGCGCAGCTGAATATCCCGGCGGTTACGCTGGGCTCTTCGGTGGAAACCCTGGCCGGCGTGATCGCCACAAATCCGGAGCTTCCGACGTTATCTCAGGGATCTGGCAGCGGCGGAGGAGCGGGAACCGGCCGCGGATCAGGCATCGGTCCCGGGACCGGTTCGGGCCTCGGTCCGGGGACTGGTGGCGGCACCGGCGGTGGCGCGTTACCGACCGGGCAACGGCGTCACCACGCCGGAGCTGCTGCAGGAAGTGAAGCCCGCGTACACCGCCGAAGCGATGCGCGCGAAGGTGCAGGGCTCGGTGTATCTCGAATGCATCGTGCGCCAGGACGGCAGCACCGGCGACTGCCGCGTCGTCCGCTCGCTCGATCCGACGTTCGGCCTCGACCAGGAAGCGATTCGCGCCGCGCGCCAGTGGCGCTTCAAGCCCGGCACCCGGCTCGGTCAGCCCGTGCCGGTGCTCGTCACGATCGAATTGATGTTCACGCTTCGGTAGGGGCGGACAGGCGGAAAAAAAAAGGCCCGGCAGCGTTCGCTGACCGGGCCTTTTAGTCTTACGGTGAAATTTACAATTTACAATTTGAAATTCGTTTTCGAATTGTAACTTTTCAATTGTAAATTTCGCGGCGTCAGTACATCCCGCCCATTCCGCCGCCGCCCGGCGCCGGAGCTTCCTTCTTCTCCTCCGGAATCTCCGAGACGAGCGCTTCGGTCGTCAGGAGCAGCGACGCGATCGACGAGGAGTTCTGCAGCGCTGAACGGACGACCTTGGTCGGGTCGATGACGCCGGCCAGGACCAGGTTCTCGTAGGTGTCGGTCAGCGCGTTGAACCCTTCGTCGGCGGCCTTCATCTCGCGCACTTTCTGCACGACGATCGAGCCCTCGTGGCCGGCGTTGGTCGCGATCCACCGCATCGGCTCCTCGATGGCGCGCTTGACGATGTTGACGCCAATCTGCTGATCGCCCTGGAGCTTGAGTGCCTCGAGCGCTTTCGCCGCGCGGATGAGCGCCACGCCGCCGCCCGGCACGATCCCTTCCTCGACCGCCGCCTTCGTCGCGTGCATCGCGTCTTCGACGCGCGCCTTCTTTTCCTTCATCTCGGTCTCGGTCGCCGCGCCGACCTTGATCACCGCGACGCCGCCGACCAGCTTCGCCAGCCGCTCCTGCAGCTTCTCGCGGTCGTAGTCCGAGGTCGTGTCCTCGATCTGCGCGCGGATCTGCTTCACGCGGCCCTCGATCGCCGACGTCTGTCCGCTGCCCTCGACGATCGTCGTGTTGTCCTTGTCGATGACGACCTTCTTGGCCTTCCCGAGATCGTCGAGCTTGATGTTCTCGAGCTTGATCCCGAGATCCTCGGTGATGGCGCGTCCGCCGGTCAGCGTCGCAATATCCTCGAGCATCGCCTTGCGGCGATCGCCGAAGCCCGGCGCCTTGACCGCCGCCGCCTGCAACGTGCCCCGCAGCTTGTTGACGACCAGCGTCGCGAGCGCCTCGCCCTCGATGTCTTCAGCGACGATGAGCAGCGGGCGGCCGAGACGGGCCACCTGCTCGAGCACCGGCAGCAGGTCCTTCATCGAGCTGATCTTCTTCTCGTGGATGAGGATCACCGGGTTCTCGAGCACCACTTCCATGCGCTCGGGATCGGTGACGAAGTAGGGCGAGAGGTAGCCGCGGTCGAACTGCATGCCCTCGACGACGTCCAGCGAGGTTTCCATGCTCTTGGCTTCCTCGACGGTGATCACGCCGTCCTTGCCGACCTTGTCCATCGCCTCGGCGATGATCTTGCCGATCGTCTCGTCGTTGTTCGCCGAAATCGTGCCGACCTGCGCGACCATGTTGCCGCTGACCGGCTTCGACATCTTCTTCAGCTCGGCGGTGATGGCCTCGACCGCCTTTTCGATGCCGCGCTTGACGTCCATCGGGTTCGCGCCGGCGACGACGTTCTTGGCGCCTTCACGGTAGATGGCCTGCGCCAGCACGGTCGCGGTCGTGGTGCCGTCGCCTGCGATGTCGGAGGTCTTGCTCGCCACTTCGCGGACCATCTGCGCGCCCATGTTCTCGAGCGGGTCCTTCAGGTCGATTTCCTTCGCGACTGTCACGCCGTCCTTGGTGATCGTCGGCGAACCGAACTTCTTGTCGAGGACGACATTCCGGCCCTTGGGGCCGAGGGTCACCTTGACCGCGTCGGCCAGCTGGTTGACGCCGCGCAGTACCGCCTGCCGCGACTGCTCGCCGTACACAATCTGCTTTGCCATTTCCTGCTCTCCTGTGGGGCGGGCCGTCTGCAACCCGCCATTACGCCCAGACCCGCCGCCGGGTCTGAAGACCCGGCTCTACTTCTTTTTCTTTTCTTTTTCGTCGATGACCGCGAGAACTTCGTCCTCGCGCATGATGAGGTACTCCTCACCATCGAGCTTGATTTCCTGGCCTGAATACTTGCCGAAGAGGATGACGTCGCCGGCCTTCACGTCGAGAGGCACGCGCTTGCCGTCGTCCTTGGCCTTGCCATTGCCGGCAGCGATCACCTTGCCCTGCTGCGGCTTTTCCTTGGCGGTGTCGGGGATGATGATCCCGCCGACCTTCTGTTCCCCTTCCTCGATGCGCTGAACAATGATCCGGTCGTGCAGCGGTCTGACGTTCATGCTCTTTACTCCGTCTGTCGTGAGATGTGTGGAGGTCCTTCCGGGCAAACTCGCGGGGCTGCGTACGCGCTAGCACTCGCTTGGTGCGACTGCTAATTATATTTCCAGCGTTAGCAGTGTCAAGGGCCGAGCGCTAACGCTCGGGCAGGAAGGGCGCGAGGCGCGGCCTGCCTAACCCGCCCGCTTCTTTATCTTGTAAACGCCCATCTTGCGGGTCAGCGTGTTGCGGTGAATCCCGAGCGTATCGGCGGTCTTGGTGAGGCTGCCGTCGCAGGCGCCGAGGACCCTCGAGATGAAGCGTTTCTCGAACTCGCGGACCGCATCGTCGAACTGAACGCCCTTCTCGACCATTTCCTCGACCAGCCGCTCGAGGCGCTCGGCGATCATCGAAGCTCCCGGCCAGTGAGGCGGGTGAACGCCTCGACGTATTTTTCGCGCGTGCGCGCGACGACGTCGTCCGGCAGTGACGGGACGGGCGGCTGCTTGTTCCACTTGATGCGCTCGAGGTAGTCCCGGACGAACTGCTTGTCGAAACTGGGCTGCGCACCGCCCGGCTTGTACTGATCGCGGGGCCAGAAGCGGGATGAATCGGGCGTCAGCACCTCATCAATCAGGATGAGACGTTGAGCGGCTGGCCGGCCGTCGTCGGGCAGCAGCCCGAACTCGAACTTGGTATCGGCGACGATGATGCCGCGCGATTCGGCGTACGCGGCGCCTTCGGCGTAAAGAAAGATCGTCAGGTCGCGCGCCCGGGCGAGGACGGCGGGGTCGACGAGCTTCGCCGCCTCGGCCTCGCTGATGTTGATGTCGTGCCCGGATTGCGCCTTCGTCGCGGGCGTGAAGATCGGCTCGGGCAGACGGTCGGACTCGCGCAGGCCGGATGGCAGACGGATGCCGCACACCTCGCCGGTTGACAGGTAGTCCTTCCAGCCGGAGCCGGAGAGGTACCCGCGCGCCACACACTCAATCGGGAGCGGCTCGGCGCGCTTCACCAGCATCGATCGGCCGACGAACAGCGGCCGCTCTTCGTCGGACTCGATGGGGAAATCGGCGGCGTCGATGGAGATCAGGTGGTTGTCGACGATCGGCTTGAGGCGATCGAACCAGAACGCGGAGATCTGGGTCAGCACCTTGCCTTTGTCCGGTATCCCGGTGCCGAGCACATAGTCGAAGGCGGAGATGCGATCGGTGGCGACGATCAGCAGCCGGTCGCCGAAGTCATAGATGTCCCGCACCTTGCCGTGACGATCCGGGCGGCGTGAGGCGAGCGACGTATTGAGAACAGGAGTAGCGAACGACAAAGGATGCCTCGCGGGAAGAGCCGAATCTTACAGAAGACGTCCTGGTCTGACAACAACAACATATAGCGCGGCCATCCGTGCGAGCCGCTAGGGCGGTATAGTAAGAACCTCCCGGTCGATGCGATCACATATCCGCACAGTCGCCGTTGTCGTGCTGGCGCTGGCACTGCTGGGGTTGTTCCTGAGGAACGTCAACTTCGGCGGCGTCTTGCGTGAGATCGTGCATGCGCACCCGGGATGGCTGCTGCTGTCACTGGCGACGATGTTGTTGAACCTGGTGATTCGGGCGTGGCGCTGGCAGTTTCTGCTCGAGCCGCTCGGCAAGGCGAGCTTTGCCAACTCCTTCCGCGCGACGGCGGTGGGTTTCGCGGCGCGCAGTTTCCTGCCGGCGGCGGCAGGCGAACTCGTGCGCCCGTACTTTCTGTCGCGCCGCGAGCCGCTGAGCGCCACTGGGGCTTTCGCGACAATCGTCATCGAGCGACTGCTCGATACGATCACGGTCCTCATCCTGCTCGCGTCCTACGTGTTCGTTTTCGGTCGCGGCCTGAGCGACGTGAACCCCACCGCATTGACGGCCGTGAAGTGGGCCGGCGCCACCGCCGGCGCGGTCTCGATGGTCGCGCTGCTCGTCCTGTTCGTCATGGCCGGGAATCCGGCGCGGCTCGCGGCGATGTTCCAGCGCCTGGAGCAGGTCCTGCCGTCCGCGTTCGCGGGGCTCATCGCGCGCATCGCCGAGAAGTTCGCGACGGGCCTTGGTGCCATCCGGCGGCCGGGACAGGTCGTCGCGACGCTGTTCTGGTCGTTTCCGCTGTGGCTGTGCATTGCGCTCGGGATCTGGGCCGTCGCCCGGGCGTTCAGGCTCGACGTGCCGTTCAGCGGTTCATTCCTGCTCATCGCGCTCCTGACGATCGGCATCGCGATCCCGACGCCCGGATCGGTCGGCGGGTTTCACGAAGCGTTCCGGCTCGGCGTCACCATGTTCTACGGCGCGCCCGATTCGGCGGCGGTCGGGGCGGCGATCGTTCTGCACGCGATGTCGGTCGGGTCGCCGTTTTTCCTTGGAGTCTTCTTCGCGGCGCAGGAAGGCTTGAACCTCGCCGGCATCCGGCGCCTCGCCGACCAGGCCGAACCCGGCCGGACCGCCTGACGCCCGTCGATGAAGTGTCCCTACTGCGCGCACCTTGGCGACAAGGTCGTGGATTCCCGGGAGAGCAGGGAAGGCGAGGTCATCCGACGCCGGCGCGAATGTCTCGAGTGCGGCAAGCGCTTCACCAGCTACGAGCGGATCGACGAGATCCCCTACATGGTGGTGAAGAAGGACGGCACCCGCGAGCGTTTCGAGCGGCAAAAGCTGATCGGCGGCCTGCTGAAAGCGTGCGAGAAACGCCCGGTGAGCGTGGCGGCGCTCGAAACCGTGGCCGACCGCGTCGAGGCGACGCTCCAGGAGCGTCCCGAGAAGGAGATTGCCACGGCCGATATCGGCGCGTTCGTCATGGAGGAGCTGAAGAAGCTCGACAAGGTTGCGTATGTCCGGTTTGCGTCGGTGTACCGTCACTTCCGCGACATCGGTGAGTTCATGGACGAACTCAAGAGCCTGCTGAACCCGAAGGAGTAGCGATGCCGGCTACGGTCACGTCCATCTCGCCGAGACGTGCCGCGCATCCGGCGCCTTCGCCGGATGCCGGCAAGGCGCCCAAGCGGCCTCTCCGAGACAACACGCGGCTCATCCTGGCCGGCATCGCGCTGCTCCTCGCGGTCCTCGTCGGACTGGTCACGCTCGCGAACCGCACGCCGCAGTTCACGCCCGACTTCCTCGCCGAGTTCGTCCTCTACGCGTTGTCGGCCGCCGACCTGACGATGCTCGTCGCGCTGGTGTTCGTGCTGGCGCGCAACATCGTCAAGCTGGTCGTCGAGCGGCGCCGCGGGCTGCCGTTCGCGCGGTTCCGCGCGAAGCTGGTCGCGCTGCTGCTCGGCATGACGCTGGTGCCGACGATCATCGTGCTGATGGTCGGCAGCGAGCTGATCCGGACCAACATCGATCGCTGGTTCAATGCGCCGATGGAGGAAATCCTCGACTCGGCGAAGGAGATCGCCGGCGATTACTACGAGGAACGGCAGACGCTGGTCAGCGACCACGCGGCGCGCATGGCGCGGCGTCTCTCCGACGTCGACCTGACGAATCCCGATGTCTCCCGGATTCGCGATCTCCTGGCGCCCGAGGTGACCACCGTTCGCGTGCAGCTGGTCGAGGTCTATCGCGTCGCGCCCGCGGTGGGAGCGTTGCCCGGCGTCGAGGCGGTGGTTGATGTCGCCGCCCCCGCTCTGCCGCCCGGCTATAACGGCGCGGCCGCCGACCGCCTGGCGGCGCAGGCGCTCAGCGGTTCCCCCGACACCAAATCAATCGAGACGCTGCTGAGCGGGGGCGATCTGCTCCACGCGGCGGCTGTCATCCGCGGCCCGGACCGCCGCCCGAAGGGCGTGGTCGTCGCCACCGACTATCTGACCGGCGACATGGCCGACCGGGCGCGGCGGATGACGCAGGCGTTCGAAAGCTACAGCCAGCTGCGCGTGCTCCGCCGGCCGCTGACCGGGCTCTACCTGTCGTTCTTCCTGATGGTCACGCTGCTGATCCTGTTCGGCGCGATCTGGATGGGTTCGTACCTGGCGAAGCGGATCACGCGTCCGGTGCAGATGCTCGCGGCGGCGGCACGCGAAATTGGAGCCGGGCATCTCGATCAGCGAGTCGAGCCCCAGAGCAACGACGAGTTCGGCGCGCTCACCGAAGCGTTCAACACGATGGCCGGCGAGCTCGCGGCCACGCGCCGGAAGGTCGAACGGTCGACTCTCGAGCTCGAACGGAAGAACGTCGAGGTCGAAGGACGCCGCCGCTACATCGAGACGATTCTCGAACGGATCGCGACCGGCGTGGTGTCGATCGACGCCGCGGGCGTCGTCACCATGGTGAACGGCGCAGCCGCCCGGCTGCTGGGCCTCGATCAATCCGTCGTCGGCCTGCCGGTGGCCGCGGTCTTCGAGCGGGCTCAGCTCCAGCCGCTGCAGGCAATGGTCGATGGCGCCGCGCGCGCCAAGAGCTCGCCGGCGGCACAGGAGATCGCCATGCAGCGGGCGGAGCAGGAACTTCACCTCGCCGCCGTGGCCACGCCGCTCCTCGGCGACAGCGGCGCGCACGAAGGCGTCGTGCTGGTCCTGGACGACGTGACGCCGTTGATTCGGACGCAGAAGGTCGCTGCGTGGCGCGAGGTGGCGCGCCGGCTGGCGCACGAGATCAAGAATCCGCTGACGCCGATCCAGTTGTCGGCTGAGCGCCTGCGCCGCCATTTCACCGACGCGCCGGCCGGGGCTCGCGCGCTGGTCGACGAATGCACGACGACGATCGTCGGAGAGGTGGAATCGCTGAAGGGGCTGGTCGACGAGTTCTCGCAGTTCGCGCGCATGCCGTCGCCGCGGACGGCGACCGTCGATCTGCATCAGCTGCTGGCCGAGACGCTCGCTCTGTACGATGGCCTCTTCACGGAGGTCACGATCGAACGCCGTTTTGCCGCGGACGTGAAGGCGGTCCGCCTCGACCCGGAGCAGATCCGCCGCGTGATGATCAACCTGGTCGACAACGCGGCCGAAGCCATGGGGCGCCGCGGCTGCATCGTCGTCGAAACCCAGCGGGACGCGGCCAACAACATCATCCGCATCATGGTCGCCGATAACGGCCCAGGTATTCCGCCCGCCGAGCGCGAGAAGCTGTTCCTGCCGTACTACTCGACGAAAGGACGCGGCAGCGGCCTCGGTCTGGCGATCGTGCGCCGCATCATCGCCGAGCACGGCGGCAGTATCGAGGTCGCCGACAACCAGCCCAGCGGCACGCGTTTTACAATTGAGTTGCCTGGTTGAGCGGGAGTGACATCGACCTGAACCGCAGTCTCGTGAGCCGGGAACTGTGACCCGCGAGTCGCTGAGTTCTGAAGCCCACCATCCTCATCGTCGACGACGAGCCCGGGGTTCGGACGTCGCTCACCGGCGTCCTGCGTGACGAGGGCTACACGGTGGAGGCGGTGCCGAGCGGCGAGGCGTGCCTCGATCGCGTCACACGCGGCCCGGTCGATCTGATCGTGCTCGACGTCTGGCTGCCCGGCATGGACGGCCTCGCGACGCTGGCGAGGCTGCGCGAACGTCAGGTCGATGCCCAGGTGGTCCTGATTTCCGGTCACGGCAACATCGAATCGGCGGTGCGCGCCATCAAGATGGGGGCGTTCGACTTCGTCGAGAAGCCGCTCTCGCTCGAGAAGACGGTCCTCGTCGTGCGCAACGCGCTCCGCCAGCGGCGCCTCGAGGCCGAGAACCAGGCGCTTCGGGCGCGTGTCGATCGCACGCAGACGATGGTGGGCGAGAGCTACGCGATGCGGCAACTGCGGGAGCAGGTCGCGATGGCGGCGCCGACCAACGGCCGCGTGCTGATTTACGGCGAGAACGGCACCGGCAAGGAGCTCGTCGCACGGACCGTTCATGCGCTGAGCAAGCGCCGGAACAACGCGTGGGTCGAGGTCAACTGCGCGGCGATCCCGGAAGAGCTGATCGAGAGCGAGCTGTTCGGTCACGTCCGCGGGGCGTTCACCGGCGCCGTGGCGGATCGGCGGGGCAAGTTCGAGGTCGCGGACGGCGGCACGATCTTTCTCGATGAAATCGGCGACATGAGCCTGAAAACCCAGGCCAAGGTGCTGCGCGTCCTCCAGGAGCAGACCATGGAGGCGCGTCGGCGGCACCGCGCGCATCCGGGTCGACGCGCGGGTGCTGGCCGCGACCAACAAGGACCTTCAGGCCGAGATCCGCGCCGGCAACTTCCGCGAGGATTTGTATTTCCGGCTGAACGTCATCCCGATTTTCGTGCCGCCGCTACGCGAGCGTCAGGAAGACATCCCGCTGCTGGCCGAGCATTTCATGTCGGAGTTCTCGCGGGAGTACGGCCGGCGCCTGAAGACGTTCGACGCCGGGGCGATTGCCGCCCTCCAGCGCTACGCCTGGCCGGGGAACGTCCGCGAGCTGCGCAACGTGATCGAGCGGCTGACGATCATGGCGCCCGGCGACGCGATCACCGGCACCGACGTGGCGTTCCTGCAGCAAAACACCGTCGGCCGGGTGGAACCGCCCGAGCAGACAGCCGGCCGCCAGACGTTGCACGAGGCGCGAGATCAGTTCGAGCGCGACCTGATTCTGCGCACGCTCGCCGAACAGCAGGGCAATATGTCGAAGACCGCCGAAGTCCTCGGCGTCGAGCGCAGCAACCTCTATCGGAAGATGCGGGCGTTCGGGATCGCGCCGGCTCGCCGCCCGGAGCCGGAGGAGGAGGCCGTTTAGTTGTCGCTGCCGGTCGACGTTCGGCGTTCGGCGTTCGTCGCGCGCAGCCGGTTTTCCAGCACCTGTTCGCGCGAGAATCCAGCGAGCCGCAGGTAGTACTCGGCTGCGTCGGTCAGGGCTGCGGCAGGAACGAGCCCGACAATCTCGCTTTCGAGCACTTCGACGCCGTAGCGCGCCGCTTCCCGCCGCACCACCTCGAACACGCGAAACACAGGGGTCTTCTCGTAGTTCGTCAGGTTCATCGACACCTGGACGATGCCGCGGTCCTGCAGCGCCACGCCCATCGCCTTGACGTAGCGGAAGCCGCCGGAGCTGAAGCGGATCGCGGCCGCGATCTTCTTCGCCACGTCGAGCCGGTCGGTCGCCAGGTTGATGTTGTAGGCGATGAGCGGCATTCGCGCGCCAATCACGGCGGCGCCCGCCGTGGGATGCGGCTTCGGACCGCCGAAGTCCGGGGTCCATCCTTCGGACGCCATTTTTCCCGCCAGCCCTTCGAACTCGCCGCGGCGAATGTCCTCGAGGTTACGGCGCGCAGGATTGGCCGATGCCTCTTCGTACAGGTACACGGGCACCGAGAAACGCCCCGCCACCGCGGCGCCGACTCTCCGTGCGAGAGCCACGCAATCGGCCATCGTCGCCCCTTCGATCGGGACGAACGGCACGACGTCGACGGCACCGACACGCGGATGCTCGCCGCGGTGCGATCGCAGATCGATGTCGGCTACGGCCCGCTCGAACAGCGCCATGATCGCGGCCTCGAGGCCCGGCCCGTCGCCGAGGAGCGTGAACACCGAGCGGTTGTGCGACGGGTCCGAAGAATGATCGAGCAGCCGCACGCCGGGTACGCGGGCGACCGCGTCGGCCATCGCCGCGACGACGTCAGCCCGCCGTCCTTCGCTGACGTTGGGCACGCACTCGATCAGGGGCATGAAATTTAAGATTTAAGATTTCAGATTTAAGATTTCAGACTGGAACTGAACGCCGACCTTGGCGTTCGCGACTGCGGCCAACTGAGCGTTCACCAATCTTAAATCTTAAATCTGAAATCTTAAATCATCCCGGTGCTATAATCCCCCCGTCCTCAATCACTTACCTATGTCTGATCCGCTTCGCACTGATCCCGCCCGTGCGCTCGACGGCGCGCCGGAGCCGGGCCGCGAGGCGAAGATCGAGCAGCTTCTCCTCCTCGGTCTCGACCATTACTTCGCCGCTGAGTACGAGCAGGCGGTCAACGTCTGGACGCGCGCGCTGTTCCTGGATCGCAGTCACCCCCGAGCGCGGGCGTACATCGAGCGCGCGCGCAGCGCCTTGTCCGAACGGCTCCGTCAGTCCGAGGAGCTCCTCCACGACGGCGTCTCGGCTTTCAATCGCGGCGACGCCAGTGAAGCGAGGCGACTCCTCGAGGCCGCCATGCTGCAGGGAGCGCCGAGTGATCAGGCACTGGCGCTGCTGGACCGGCTCAGCCGTCTCGAGCAGGGCACCGGGCCGCAGGTCAAGGAAGCTGTGGCGAGGAGTGGAGCCGGGACGGGGTTCCTCGGTGCCGTCCGCCGCAGCCCGTGGCGCAGAACGCGGGTCATCGCCTGGTCCGCCACCGCGCTCATCATCGGCGCCGCGGCAGCGATCTTTGCCGTGCCGAACATCGAGAAGTGGCAGGCCGTGCTGACGCAGCCAGAACTGCAGGCGGCGCCATCGCCCTCCGCCGTGGAGCGTCCCCTGCCGATTCCTCGCCGCGCCGAGACGGCGATTTCTCGGGCGCGCGCGCTCGCGGCGAGTGGACGGCTGCACGACGCGCTGAAGGCCCTCGACCTGGTGCGCATCACCGATCCGCTGCAGCCTGAAGCCGATCGCCTCCGCGCCGACATCCAGCAGCAGCTGCTCGCCGTCAACGGGGCCCGGCCATGAAGTGCCCGAAGTGCGGGTACCTGGGATTCGACGACATCGAACGCTGCCGCAATTGCGGCTACGACTTCTCGTTGGTTCCTGCGCCCGATCCCGAACTCGAGATCCGGTCGGCCGCGCCGACTCCGGCTGTTCTCGACGACCTCGCGCTCATCGATGCGGCTCAGGACGCAGACACCGCGGCTCCAGCGCCGACGCCAGTGTTGACGAAGCTGCCGCTGTTCGGCGGCGGATCGGACGACGACCTGCCGCTCATCACCAAGGCGTCGCCCCCGCGGCCGCCGCTGGCCGTCAGGCGCGCGACCCCGGAGATGCCACGGCCGCGCCCCGAGGCGTCTCGGCCTGCGTTACTCGACCTCTCGGAACCCGCGAGCGAAAGCCGTTCGAGCATGGCCGCTCGCCATCGCACTGCGAGCGCAGAAGCCGAAGCGGCTGGCACGATGCCGGCCGGCATGCTCTCGCGGATCGTGGCGGTCGCCATCGATCTCGCGGTGCTCACGGCGATCGACGTCCTCGTCGTGTACTTCACGCTGCAGATCTGCGGGCTCACGGCGGCCGATCTGGACATCCTGCCGAAGGCCCCCTTGATTGCGTTCTTCGTCGTGCAAAATGGCGGCTACCTCGTGGCCTTTACCGCGGGCGGCCAGACGCTCGGCAAGATGGCCATGGGCATCAAGGTCATTTCCACCGGCAGCAGCGAGCAGGTCGACGTCCCGCACTCGCTCCTTCGAACGGTGCTGTGGCTCGTGCTTGCGATTCCCGCCGGGCTCGGGTTTCTCACCGCGCTCTTCAGTCCCGAACGTCGAGGCCTGCACGATCGGTTCGCCGGCACGCGTGTGATCAAAGGGGTTGGGTGAGGCGTCCAGTCGTCGCACTCTCCCTCGCCACCGCGTTCGGCGTCGGTTACGTTCCGTTCGCTCCCGGCACTTTCGGTTCGGCGGTCGGTCTCATCGTGTGGGCCGTGTTGCCCTCGTCCCTCGCCGCGCACGCCGCGGCCATCCTGCTGATTTTCGCGGTCGGCTCGTGGTGCGCAACCGTGGCGGAGCGGCATTTCGGCGGCACCGATCCCGGTCCCGTCGTGATCGATGAAGTGATGGGCATGCTCGTCACGCTCTTCATGCATCCCGTGGGCTGGCTTGGAGCGATTGCGGCATTTCTCCTGTTCCGGGCGTTCGACATCCTGAAGCCGTACCCGGCCGATCGCCTGGAACGGCTGCCAGGCGGGCTTGGCGTCATGGCTGACGACGGCATGGCGGCGATCTATGCCAACCTTGTGCTCTGGGCCGCGCTTTCCGCGATCGCCTGGCTGTCGTGAAGGCGTGCATCATCGCGGTCGGCAGCGAACTCCTGACGCCGTTCCGCGTCGACACGAACTCCCTCGCCATTACCGAGCGCCTCAACGCGATCGGCTATGACATCCGCTTCAAGGCCGTGCTCGGCGACGATGTCGAGGAGCTGGCGAGGGTGCTCGGCGCCGCGCTCGGCACGGTCGACCTGATCGTCACGACCGGCGGCCTTGGTCCGACCGAGGACGACATCACGCGGGATGCCATCGCGAAGTCACTCTCGCTGCCGCTCGACATGCACGAACCAATCGCCGAACGGCTCAAAGCGCGCTTTGCCGAGCGCGGGCTCGCAATGCCGGACATCAACCGGCGCCAGGCGATGGTCCCTCGCGGCGCGACGGTGCTCGAGAACCCCAACGGCTCCGCGCCCGGGCTGTGGCTCGAGCGAGACGGAACGGCGCTCCTTGTGCTGCCGGGACCTCCGCGCGAAATGATTCCGATGCTCGAGACGCTCATCGACGAACGCCTCGCGCGCCCGATCGAGCGGCGCCGGCCTCTTCAGGCGCGTCGTCCGGATCACGGGACGCACCGAATCGGACGTCGATGCGCGCGTGCAGCCGATCTACTCGCGGTGGCTGACGCGGCCGATTCCGATAGCCACGACGATTCTCGCGGTTTCGGGTCAGATCGAATTGCATCTCACCGCGTCGGCCACAAGTCGAAGCGCCGCCGACGGCGCGCTGCAGGCAGCGGTGGGCGAGCTGGAGGACACGCTCGGCTCCGCGATCTACTCGGTCGACGGCCGGCCGCTCGAAGCGGTGGTCGGTGACATGCTTCGCCGTGCCCGGTGGGCGATTGGGGCGGCCGAGTCGTGTACGGGCGGGCTGCTGATGTCGCGGCTGACCGACGTCCCGGGGAGCTCCGATTACGTCGACCGCGGCGTCGTGTGCTACAGCGACCGGGCAAAGACCGAGTTGCTGAATGTTCCTGCGGCCCTCATCGCGGAGCACGGCGCGGTCAGCGAGCCGGTGGCTCGAGCCATGGCGGAGGGAATTCGCGCGCTCGCCGGAAGTGACGTCGGCATTGGCATCACCGGAATCGCCGGGCCCGGCGGCGGCACACCCGAAAAACCGGTGGGAACGGTCGTGATCGCCGTGGCCGCCAGGGACGCCGAGCGTGTCCGGACGTTCAGGTTCTTCGGCGGCCGGGAGATGGTGAAGTTCCAGTCGACGCAGGCCGCGATGAACATGCTGCGGCTGTTGATGATGAAAACCTGATCGGTGGAATTTAAGATTTCAGATTTAAGATTTAAGATTGCTGAACGTCCGATTGGCAGTTCCTTTCAGGAAATCTTAAATCTGAAATCTTAAATCTTAAATTTCACGATCACATTTGCGTCTCTTCACCGCCATCGAGCTCACCGATTCGGCGCGCTTCGCGATCGCTGGCGAGCAGAAGCGGGTGGTCGAGACACTTCGCCGCGATGGCGGACGGCTGCGGCTCGTCAAGCCGGAGCAGATGCACCTGACGCTGGTGTTCATCGGCGAGGTCGACGAGGAGCGCGGCGCGGCGATCGGGAAGCTGATGGCCGGAGACATTCCGATCGCCCCGTTCCGGATCGGCTTTGGCGGCATTGGCACGTTTCCGGCGCGGGGTGCACCGCGCGTCCTTTACCTGGATGTGCAGGAGGGGATGCAGGCGGCGATCGATCTGCATGCGCGCGTGGCCGATCGGCTCGCGCAGGCTGGCGTGGCGCCGGACCCACGGCCGTTCCATCCGCATCTGACGCTCGGGCGCTGGCGCGAAAGCCGCCCATCGGATCGACCGAAGGCGTCGATCTTCCAAGGGCGGGCGGAAGTCGCTGTCGTGGACGTCGGTCGCGTGGCGCTGTTTCAAAGTCGGCTATCCTCGTCGGGGCCGGCCTATACTCGACTGGCCGACGCACGGCTCGTATGTCCCTGACCGTATTCCTGCTGGTCGTGACCGCTTATTTCATCGGCTCCGTGCCGTTTGCCTTGATCCTGGCGCGGCGCCTGGGCACAGGCGACCTGCGCCGTATCGGCAGCGGAAACCTCGGCGCGGCGAACGTGCTGCGCACGTCAGGGGTTCGCGCGGGGGTCACCGTCATGTTGCTCGACATCGCCAAAGGCGCGGGCAGCGTCATGCTGGTCCAGCGATTCGACACGGGAGCCGCGGCCGCGGCCGGCCTCGCGGCTATCGTCGGCCATGTTTTTCCGGTCTGGCTTCGCTTTCGCGGCGGCAAGGGCGTCGCGACGGCGTGCGGCGTGTTCTCCATCCTGACCCCCCTGGCGGCTGGGCCCGCGCTCGCGGTGTTCCTGAGCGCGGTCTGGATGACGCGGTACATCTCCGTTGGATCGATCCTGGCGTCGGTTGCGCTGCCGCCGATCGCGTACGCGACCGGCAGCCCCGCGCCGGTGCTCGCCGCGGCGCTCGTTGCCTCGACGCTGATCCTGATCCGGCATCGCACGAACCTGGCGCGCGTGCTGGCCGGTACCGAGCAGCGGATCGGCCTCCGGCTCATGTCGCGGGAACCCTGACGTGCGGACGATCGCGGTACTGGGAGCGGGCAGCTGGGGCACCGCACTCGCCGTCCATCTGGGTCGCGTGGGTCATGACGTCAGGCTGTGGGCGCGTGACGTGCAGGTGGCCGCTGACATCTCCACGCGCCGTGCGAATGCGATCTACCTGCCCGACGTCTCGCTGCCTGAGTCGGTCCTCGTCACCGCATCGATCCCGGAAGCGCTCAGCGATACCGACCTGGTGGTCTCGGCCATTCCGTCGCACGGCTGCCGCGCGGTGATGCGTCAGGCCGCCGCGTTTCTCCAGCCCGACGCCACCATCGTCAGCGCGACGAAAGGGCTCGAGAGCGGGACACTGCTGCGGATGTCCGAAGTGATTGCCGACGAGCTGGGCCCCAGCCGTGCGGTCGTCGTCTTGTCCGGGCCGAGCTTTGCCGTGGAAGTCGCGAGGGAGCTGCCGACGGTCGTGCTCGCGGCGTCGACCAGTCTCGCGGCGACCGAGCTGGTCCAGGCGGAGTTTCGCGGACCATTCTTCCGCCTCTACGGATCGCCCGATATCGTCGGCGTCGAGATCGGCGGGCGCCCTGAAGAACGTCATCGCCATCGCCGCCGGCGTGGTCGAAGGACTCGGCCTCGGCCACAACGCGCTGGCAGCGTTGATCACGCGCGGCCTCGCCGAAATCACCCGGCTGGCATGCGCCGCGGGCGCGCAGCGGGAAACGACCGCGGGCCTGAGCGGACTCGGCGACCTGGTGCTGACGTGCACCGGCTCGCTGAGCCGGAACCGCCATGTTGGCGTCGAGCTCGCCCACGGACGGCGGCTGGCCGATATCCTGGCCGGGATGAAGATGATCGCGGAGGGCGTGAACACGACCAACGCGGCGCTTGCGCTGGGCGTGCGGTACGGCGTCGAGCTGCCGATCGCCGACCAGATGGCCGCCGTGCTCGATGGCCGGTCGGACGTGCGCACCGCCGTCGAGGCGCTGATGCTTCGCCGCCAGAAAGCAGAAAACTAATCGTCGTGTCCGCCTTTAGGCGGACATTGCACGACTTCGGTAAGATCGTCCGAATGGGCATCCTCGGCCGCATCCGCGAGAGCCTGACCCGCACGAAAGAGCAGATCGTCGAACGGTTCGACGAGATCGTCCGCCGCGCCGACGAACCTGAGCGCCGGTCGCGGGCGGTCGACGTCGACACTCTCGAGGCGCTCGAAGAGCTGCTGATCTCGGCCGATATCGGCATGGCGGCCACCGATCGGATCATCGCCGCGGTGAAAAAAGCGTCGCGGAGCGGCGAGAGCCTGCGCGATCTCGTCAAGGCCGAGATTCGACGCGTGTTCGATGCCGCCGATCTGCCAATCGTCGCTGGCCAGCAGCCGCGGGTCGTGTTGATCGTCGGCGTCAACGGCACCGGCAAGACCACCACGGTCGGCAAGCTGGCGAACGCGATGAAGAAGGAAGGCAAGCAGCCGATCATCTGCGCGGCCGATACCTTCCGTGCCGCCGCCGTCGAACAGCTCGAGATCTGGGCGAACCGCGCCGGCGTGGAGATGGTGCGCGCGCGCGAGGGTTCCGATCCGGCAGCCGTCGTGTTCGATGCCATCACCTCCGCGAAAGCCAGGGAGCGCGACCCGGTCCTCGTCGACACGGCCGGACGGCTGCATACCCGGGTGAACCTGATGAACGAGCTCGACAAGATCCGGCGCGTGGCCGCGCGCGAAGTCCCCGGCGCTCCGCAGGAAGTGCTGCTCGTGCTCGACGCGACCGTCGGCCAGAACGGCCTGGCCCAGGCGCGGGAATTCACCAACGTCGCTGGCGTCAACGGCATCGTGCTCACGAAGTTGGACGGTACGGCGAAGGGCGGCGTCGCGGTGGCCATCGCGAACGATCTCAAGCTGCCGATCAGATACGTCGGAGTCGGCGAAGGGATCGACGACCTCGTGCCGTTTTCGGCGCAGGAGTACGTCGACGGGCTCTTCGAGGAGAAGTGGTAGTCCCAGAGGACGCCGTGCTGACCGATCGCGACTACATGGCCCGCGCGCTCTTCCTGGCCCAGCGCGGCCGCGGCCGGACCAGCCCCAACCCGATGGTTGGCGCGGTCGTGGTGTCGAGCGACGGCGTCGTGGTCGGTCACGGGTACCATCACCGCGCCGGCGAAGCGCACGCGGAAGTGCTCGCGCTGGACATGGCGGGGGAGCGGAGCGCGCGGCGGCACGCTGTATTCGACGCTCGAACCCTGCAGCCACCTGGGCCGCACCGGCCCCTGCGTCGTCCGCATCGTCGAGGCGGGCATCCTGCGCGTCGTCGCCGCGGTCATCGATCCGAATCCGCGCGTCAGCGGTCAGGGGTTCGCGTACCTGTCGCAGAACGGCGTGCGGGTCGAGGTCGGGCCCGGCCGGGAAGCGGCCACCGCGCTCAATCAGCCGTTTTTCACGCTGGTACGAAAGCGCCGGCCCTTCGTGATCATGAAAGCGGCGATCAGCCAGGACGGCTTCATGGCCGCGGTCCCCGGGCGTCCCACCCGCCTGACGTCCGCGTGCGCGGACCGGCATGCCCAGCGGCTCCGGGCCGAGATCGATGCGATCGGCGTGGGCGTCGGGACCATCCTGGCCGACGATCCGCAGCTCACGTCACGCGGCGCCTACCGTGAGCGCCCGTTGACCCGGGTCGTTTTCGATCGCGAACTGCGCACGCCCCCCGGGGCCCGCATCCTCTCGACACCCGAGGCGGGCCCTGTCATCATCGTGACCACGGCCCCTTCGTATCGGCGCGCAGAAGCGCGCGGGGCTCTCGAAGCGCAGGGGGCAGAGCTGGCAGTGCCCGCGGACAGCTCGATGCGGGCGGCGCTCCAGTGCCTCGGCGAGCGCGACATCAGCTCCCTGCTGCTCGAGGGTGGCGCCGCCCTGCAGTGTGCCGCCTGGCAGGAGGACGTCGTCGATTTCGTTCGCTTGTACGTGACACCGCACGTCCTCGGCGCTGGAGGCGTTCCATTTCTCGAGGGGTGCCGGTTTTCGACCACGACGCTCGCCGAGCGCCGGGTCGTGCCGCTCGGGCCGGATGTCCTGATCGAGGGCTATGTTCACGGGCCTCATTGAGGCGATCGGGGAGGTCACGGCGCGCACGGCCACGACCGGCGGTCAACGGATTTCGATTCGGTCGCCTCTTGCCGCCGGGTTGGGTCTCGGCGACAGCGTCGCCGTCAACGGTGTCTGCCTGACGGTGGTGAAAACGGACGCGGCATTTCATGCTGACGTCGGGCCCGAAACGCTTCGTGTGACGACGCTCGGATCGCTCGAGGATGGCGCGCTCGTGAACCTCGAACGCCCGCTCCGCGGCGACGGGCGGATGGGGGGGCACTTCGTTCAGGGGCACGTCGACGCGGTGGGTCGCATCGAGGACCTGCGGCCGGCGAGCGATTTTCACTGGCTGACGGTGAGTTTTCCGACGGAGCTGGGCCGGTACCTGGTGGTGAAGGGCTCGATCGCCGTCGATGGCATCAGCCTGACCGTTGCCGGTCTCGGTGACGATCGCTTCGACGTCCAGCTCGTTCCGTTCACGCTGGAGCATACGAACCTGAAACGGGCGCGCATCGGCGACCGGGTCAATCTCGAATGCGACATGATCGGCAAATACGTCGCTCGTGCCGCGGAGCTAATATTGAAGCCATGACACGCAGGATGGAAATCGCCAAGGGTGCACGCCGGCGCGAACGGGCCGTTTTCCCGGATCGAAGAGGCGGTCGACGCCATCCGGGCCGGGCGGATGGTCATCGTGGTGGACGACGAGGATCGCGAGAACGAGGGCGATCTGACCATCGCCGCGGAGAAGGTCACGCCCGAGTCGATCAATTTCATGGCGAAGTTCGGGCGCGGGCTGATCTGCGTGTCGCTGACGCCGGAGAGGCTCGACGAGCTCGATATTCCCCTGATGGTGACGCAGAATACCGCCCGCTTCGACACCGCGTTCTGCGTGCCGGTCGAAGCGAAAGGACGGACGACCACGGGCATTTCGGCCGCCGATCGTGCCGCGACGGTGCTGGCGCTGATCGATCCGGCGACGCGTCCGGGGGATCTCGCCCGGCCCGGCCACATGTTTCCCCTGCGCTCGCGGACTGGCGGCGTGATGGTGCGGGCCGGTCAGACCGAGGCGGCGGTCGATCTCTCCCGCATCGCCGGTTTGTATCCGTGCGGCGTCATCTGCGAAATCATGAACGACGACGGCACGATGGCGCGTGTGCCGGAGCTGACGCGGTTCGCGCGCAAGCACGGGCTGCCGATGATCACGATCGCCGATCTGATCAAGTACCGCATCCGGACCGAGTCGCTCGTCAAGCGGGCCGCCGTGGCCAAACTGCCGACCCGGTTCGGCGACTTCACCATCCACGTCTTCGACAACGCCGTCGACAACCAGGAGCACGTCGCGCTGGTGCGCGGCGACATCTACGGACGGCAAGGACGTCCTCGTCCGCGTCCACTCGTCGTGCCTGACCGGCGATGTGCTGCACTCGATCAGGTGCGACTGCGGCGCCCAGTTGGACGCGGCGATGGAACGGATCGCGGCTGAAGGGCGCGGCGTGCTGCTGTACCTGAACCAGGAAGGCCGCGGGATTGGCCTGGCCAACAAGATCCGCGCCTACGAACTGCAGGACGAGGGATTCGATACCGTCGAAGCCAACGAGCGGCTGGGCTTCAAGGCCGACCAGCGCGACTACGGCGTGGGCGTCCAGATCCTGCGCGAGCTGGGCGTCCGGTCGATGCGGCTGCTCAGCAACAATCCACGGAAGCTGGTCGGCCATCGAGGGTTACGGCCTCACCGTGACCGACTGGCTGCCGCTCGAGATTCCCGCCTCCGACTCGACGCGCCGCTACCTCAAGACGAAGAAAGAAAAGCTCGGCCACAAGCTCTCGTCCGTGTAATATAAGGGTTTGCGGTAGAGGAGCTTAGCGCCACAGACAGGCTCCCTCGAAGGTAGGCCGGCCCTCTCAGGGCCGGCAAATGCCCGGCATGTTCGAGAGTCTCAGTACACGGCTTCAGGACGTCTTCAAGTCGCTGCGCGGCGAAACGCGTCTGACGCCCGAAGCGATCGAGGTCGCGCTGCGCGAGATCCGCCTCGCGCTCCTCGAAGCGGACGTCAACTTCAAGGTCGTCAAGGCCTTCATCGACCGGGTACGCGACCGGGCGATGGGTCAGGACGTGCTGCGCAGCCTGTCGCCCGCGCAGCAGGTCGTGAAGATCGTCCGCGACGAGATGATCGCCCTGTTCGGCGACGCACAGGGCGGACTCCAGCCGTCGACCAGGCGGCCACGGGTGATTCTCCTGCTCGGGCTGCAGGGCGCGGGGAAGACGACGACTGCCGGCAAGCTGGCGATGTGGCTGACGAAACAGGGTCGCCACCCGCTGCTCGTGTCCACTGACGTGAAGCGGCCGGCGGCGATTCAGCAGCTGGCAGTGGTCGGCGAGAAGGCCAAGGTGCGCGTCTACGATCCTGCCGGGCAAATGGATCCGGTCGCGCGGGCCAGAGGCTCGGTCGCGGAAGCCGCGAACCTTGGATTCGACGTCGTGATCGTCGACTCCGCGGGTCGCCTGCACATCGACGACGAGCTGATGGACGAGCTCGTGGCGATCAAGAGCGCCACCGAGCCGTCCGACCTGCTCTACGTCGCCGACGCGATGACCGGCCAGGATGCGATCAAGAGCGCCGGCGAGTTCAATCGGCGCATCGGCGTCACCGGCGTCGTCCTCACGAAGCTGGACGGCGACGCCCGAGGCGGCGCGGCGCTCTCGGTCGTGTCGGTGGTGGGTGTGCCGATCGCGTTCGCGGGCAGCGGCGAGCGCCTCGAGGACCTCGAGCCGTTCCATCCGGAGCGGGTCGTCTCGCGCGTGCTCGGCATGGGCGATGTCCTGTCGCTCATCGAGCGGGCCGAGGCGGCAATCGACCAGGAGGATGCGAGCCGGCTCGAGGAGAAGATTCGCGCGAACGAGTTCACGCTCGAGGACTTTCGCGACCAGCTGAAGACGATCAAGAAGATGGGCCCGCTCGAGCAGATCATGGGCATGCTGCCGGGCATGGGGAACCTCAAGGCGTTGGCCGAGAACAAGCCGGACGAGAAGCAAATCGGCCGGGTCGAGGCGATCATCAATTCGATGACGCCCGACGAGCGGCGGAAGCAGCACATCATCAACGGCAGCCGCCGCAAACGGATTGCGAAGGGAAGCGGGACGTCAGTCGAGGAAGTGAATCGCCTGCTGAAGCAGTTCGTGCAGATGCAGAAGATGTTGAAGTCGCTCGGCGGGTTGGCCGGGCTGTCCGGTGGCGGGAAGCAGGCCCGGCGCCGGGCGATGCAGATGCTGCGCAGCCGCGGGTAGTCCGCGGCGGCTCGAAACGGCAGGCCTGAAGGCCTGCACTACAACAGCTGTAGTGCGGACCTTCAGGTCCGCCGTAATGCGCAGCGAACCTTCGGTTCAGACGAGCCGCTGAATCGTGTACAGGAGAGTGTGATGGTAGTGATTCGTCTTCGACGGGCAGGATCCAAGAAACGCCCGTTCTTCCGCGTGGTGGTCACCGACTCGCGCGCCGCGCGCGACAGCAGCTTCGTCGAAATCCTCGGACACTACAATCCGCGCACCAAACCGGCCGTCGTGCACGTCGACAAGGAGCGCGTCGACTACTGGCTGAAGAAGGGCGCCCAGCCGTCCGACTCGGTCCGGACGCTGATTGCGCGCCACCTGACGCAGCCGGCCGCGCCGCCGCAGGCTGCCGATGCGAGCGCGCAATGACGCCTCCGTCGGTCGTCGCCGCGGTCGTCGAGGTGCTGGCCCGGGCGCTCACCGATCGACCGGATGAGGTGCGCGTGAAGGAGTCGCAGCATCGCGGCGCGACCCTGGTGGAGCTGTATGTCGCCGCCGGCGAGCTCGGGAGAGTGATCGGCAAGCAGGGGCGGACCGCGGCCGCGCTGCGGACGCTTGCGGCCACAGCGGGGGAGAAGGAAGGCAAGACCGTCACGCTGGAAATTCGGGACACGCCTTACAGGGACTAGAGGCTGAGCTGGGCTAGTGGCTGGCGTGCCGGACTGGGACGCCATGGCTGCCGTGGGCCGGATTGCCCGGCCACACGGGCTCCGCGGGCAGGTCATCGTCAACCCGGAAACCGATTTTCCGGGCGAGCGGTTTCATCCGGGGGCTGAACTGTTCGTCAACCGGTCGGGCCGCGCCGAGCCGATAACCATCACGACCGTGCGGTTCCAGCAGGAGCGGCCGGTCATCGGCCTGCGGGGGGTGGAGGATATGAACACCGCCGCCGGCCTGGCCGGTGCCGAGTTGCGGGTTCCGATCGATCGGCTGGCGATTCTGCCGCCCGATACGTTCTACCGCCACGACCTGATCGGGTGTGCGGTAGAAACGACAGGAGGCACCGTCATCGGCCGCGTCGACGATGTCGAAGGCACGATGGGAGGGAGCCGGCTGGTCGTGACGCCGAACGGCGGCGGCGAGTTGCTGGTGCCGCTGGCCGCGGAGATCTGCACGGTGATCGATCCGGTGGCCAAGCGGATCGTGATCGATCCGCCGGAAGGGTTGTTGGAGTTGAATGCCGATCGTAGGGTCCGGCTTTAGCCGGACCGACGACTATGCGGTTCGACATCGTCACGATCTTCCCGGCGATGATCGAGCAGGCGGTGGCGGCCGGCATTGTCGGCCGGGCCATCGAGCGCGGCACGCTGAGCGTCACGGTGCACGATCTGCGGGCGTTCACGACCGACCGGCATCGCGTGGTCGACGACGTGCCGTACGGCGGCGGCCCGGGGATGGTCTTGAAGCCCGAGCCGATCTGCCGGGCGCTGGATGCGATCGAGAGCGACGGCGGCACGAAGCCGCGTCGGTCGTCCTGACGTCGCCGCAGGGGATGCGCTTTTCGCAAGCGGTCGCCGAGCGGTTGGCGGCGGCGCCGAGACTGGTGATCGTCTGCGGGCGGTACGAAGGCGTGGACGAGCGGGTCAGGGCGCGCGTCGACGAGGAAATTTCGATCGGCGACTACGTGCTGAGCGGCGGCGAACTGGCCGCCCTTGTGATCGTCGACGCGGTGGCGCGGCTCGTGCCCGGCGTGGTGGGCGACGAGCAGTCCGTGGCGGAGGATTCCTTCAGCCGGGGCCTGCTCGACTTCCCGCATTACACGCGGCCGGCCGATTCGGAGATCGGCGGAGGAACGAAGGTGCCTGATGTGCTGCTGTCGGGGAACCACGCCGCGATCCGCCGGTGGCGCAAGCGCGAGGCGCTCGCGAGAACCTATGCACGGCGCCCGGACCTGTTGGACGCGGCGTCGCTCGACGAGGAAGAGCAGGAGATGCTGCGCGAGCTGATGGAGCGAGAAGTCGATGAAGGAGCGTAACGCGAGGAATTGCAGTCAAATCACCAACTGATTCAAAGTGACGAGGTGAGTGATGGGTGCGATTGAGCTCGTTGAGAAGTCGCAGCTGACCGAGCGGCCGGCGATGAGATCGGGCGACACGGTCCGTGTGCATGTCAGGGTGCGCGAGGGCGACAAGGAACGGATTCAGATCTTCGAGGGCGTCGTCATCGGCATTCACCGGGGTGGCACCCGCGCCTCGTTCACCGTCCGCAAGGTCTCGTTCGGACAGGGCGTCGAGCGCATCTTTCCGCTCCACTCGCCGACGATCCAGAAGGTCGAGGTCATGCGGTCGGCGAAGGTCCGCCGCGCGAAGCTGTATTACCTCCGCGACCTGAAGGGCAAGGCGGCGCGAATGAAAGACGGCACGAAGAACCAATAGGCGGGAAAGGCAGGAGTTCCTGCCCATCCAGCCTGTCCTGCCCCGTATATGGTTCGCGTCCCCGCCATGCGCACGCTCGAGAACGCGCTGCGGCGCATCGGCTTCTGTCATGTGGCCGGCGTCGACGAGGTGGGGCGCGGGTGTCTGGCGGGGCCTGTGGTGGCCGCGGCCGTCGTGCTCCATCCCGACCGGCACATTCCCGGCGTCTGCGATTCCAAGCTGGTGCCGGCCCAGGAACGCGAGGAGCTGTTCGAGCGGATCGTCCGGCACGCCGTTGCGTGGGCCGTGGCCTCGGCCGATCCGCGCGAGATCGACCACATCAACATCCACCAGGCGTCGCTGCAGGCGATGCGCCGTGCGATCCTCGCGCTCGCGCCGCTGCCCGACATCGTGCTGGTCGACGCGTTCCGCGTGCCGGACCTGCCGATGGCGCAGCGCGGCGTCCTGCACGGCGACCGCCGCTGCTCGGCGATTGCCGCGGCGTCGATCGTCGCCAAGGTGACGCGCGATCGCGACATGCGCCTGCTGCACGATGCCGACCCGCGCTACGGATTCGATCGCCACAAGGGCTACGCCACGGCCGATCATCTCGAGGCGGTGGCGCGGTTCGGCTACTCGGAGGCGCACCGCCGATCGTTCCGCCCGCCGACGCTGTTTGATACGATTGATTGATCCACGTGCCAATCGACCGTCCCGCAATCCTGCGCAATGCTGAGAAGCTGCTCCGGCAGGGCAAGCTCGATCTGGCGATCGCCGAGTACCTGCGGATCGTCGAGGATCAGCCGAGCGACTGGAACACCGCGAACGTCCTCGGCGACATGTACGTGCGCGCGGGCAAGCCCGATCGGGCCGTCGAGCAGTTCGTCCGCATCGCGGATCACCTCTACGTGGAAGGCTTCCTGCCGAAAGCGGCGGCCGTCTACAAGAAGGTCCTGAAGCTCAAGCCGGACCACGAACACGCGATCCTGCAGGCCGCCGAAATCGCGGGGCGACAGGGGCTGCTGGCGGATGCGCGCGCGCTGTTCAACAGCATCGCCGATCGCCGGCGTGGGCGCGGCGACGATCGCGGCGTCCGGGAGATTGTCGTTCGCCTCGGGGCGCTCGATCCGAACGACTTCGAGGCGCGTCTCAACGGCGCGCGTGCGCGGGTGGCGCTGGACGACCTTCAGGGCGCCGTCGCGGATCTCAGGGCGCTCGCCGCCTATATGCAGGAGAAGGAGCGCCCGGAGGAAGCCCGCCAGGCACTGCAGGAAGCGGCGGCGCTCGACCCGCAAGGCGCGGAGGTCCCTTCCCCCGATCCGGCAGACGACGACCCGCGCTTCCTTCTGAAGGCGGCCGAGGCGCATCTGCGCGAGGGCAATCGCGTCGAAGGATTGCCAATTCTCGAGCGGCTGCTCCGCGCCGACCCGGAGCGGCAACAGGACGTCGCGTTCCTTGGCTGGTCGATTGCCGAGGCCGAACCCTCGCTGGGCCTCGACGTGGTCCAACTCGCCGCCGACGCGGCCGTGGCGACTGGCGACCACGCATCCGCGGCGGCCTTCATCCAGGAATACGTGACGAGGGTGCCGTCCGACATCCCGGCGCTCGTGCGGCTCGTCGAGGTCTGCGTCAGCGGGAATCTCGAGGCGACGCTCACCAGCTCCCGGGGGCAGTTGGCCGATGCGTATATCGCGGCGGGGCAGGGTGACGAAGCGCGATCGATCGCCGAAGATCTGGTTGCGCGCGAACCGGGGGAGCGAGCCAACATCGAGCGGTTCCGCCGTGCCCTCGTGCTCATCGGCGAAGAGAATCCCGACGAGGTGATCGCCCGGCGGCTCAGCGGGGAAGCGCCGTTTACGAGCGCCGAGGGTCAGCCGGCGGCGGGCGCGGAGTCGCCGGCGCCGTTCAACCTGGATCAGATCTTCGAAGAGGTCGCGATCGCGCCGACGCCACCAACAGGCAAGGGTCGTCCGGCGCAGGCCGAGGTCGACCTCAATGTCGACCTCAACGGGGCGCTCGAAGAACTCAAGCGCCAGACCAAGTCACCCCGAATCCTCGAGAAGCCCACGCCGCGCGAGTCTGCCGACGGAGAATACCGGCTCGGCCTCTCGCTTTACGAGGCGGGTCGTGTCGAGGAGGCGCTCGTCCCGCTCCAGTCGGCGTCGAGAACCCAGGGATTCCGATTTGTCGCGGCGTCGCTGCTTGGCCGAATCTTTCGAGACCAGGGCGCTGCGGCGCAGGCCATCGAATGGTTCGAGCGAGCCGCGCAGGCGCCTGCACCCACGCCCGCGGAGGGCCACCAGCTGCTGTTCGATCTTGCCCAGGCGCTCGAGGATGCCGGAGAAACGGCGCGGGCGCTCGCCATCTGCATGGAGCTCCAGGCCGACGCCGGCAACTATCGTGACGTAGCAGCCCGGATCGATCGGCTGGCGAACGTGCGGGCGCGGGGGTAGTCGTTCTGATCCGGCGCCTCCTCCTTGTCGCGTACTTCCTCGAGGTCGGCCTGCTGCTGATGGTGCTGCCCTGGTCTGGTTACTGGGAGCGCAACTACTTCGCGCAAAGCTGGCCGTTTCTGACGACGCTCATCGGCAATTCGTTCGTGCGCGGCGGAGTGACGGGCCTTGGGTTTGCCAATCTCATCGCGGGTGTTGCCGAGCTTGCGCCCCTGTTCTCCGCGCGCGCGGCCCGGCTCGAACCTCAAACCGACTCACAGGTCGAGCCCTGATCCTGCAGCTCGTCACCGATCGCCGTCGATTGGCGGGCGGCTCACGGGACACCGGCGCAGTGACGGCGATGCTTCCTCGAGCAGGCCCGTCATGCCGGTCGATGCGGGCATCGACTACCTGCAGGTCCGGGAACGGGATCTCGAAGCCGCGGCGCTCGTGGACCTGGTGCAGGAGGTGGTGGTATTGGCGCGCGGCAGCTCGACGCGCGTCGTCGTGAACGATCGCCTCGACGTGGCCCTCGCCTGCGGCGCGGCGGGCGTGCATCTTCGCGGCGACTCCGTGCCGCCGCGACGCCGTTCGGCGTGCTGTTCCAGCGACGTTCGTCGTCGGCGCGTCGGTTCATACGCTGGCTGAGGCTGTCGCAGCCGCCCCCAGCGTCGACTACCTCGTGGCCGGCACGGTCTGGCCGACTGAGTCGAAGCCCTCGGCGGCAACGATCGGGCTCGAAGGCCTGGCGCGGATCGCCGCTGCGGTAGGCGTGCCGGTGCTGGCGATCGGCGGAGTGACGCTCGAGCGCCTGGCTGATACGGCGCGGTCGGGCGCGGCCGGCGCGGCCGCGATCGGCCTCTTCATGTCGCCATCCGCGGATCGCGACGGCTGCCGCGTGCGATCGCTGCGCGACGTCGTGGACGCCGCGCGCGCCGCGTTTGACACCCCGGGATCCGCTTCCTAACATAAGCGATACGGCTGTGACCACCGCTGCAGAACGCGATTCCGGCGATTTCGGCGGCATGCTCAAGGCGGCGCGTGAGAAGCGCGGCGTGTCGCTCCGGCATGTTTCCACCGCGACGAAGATCCCGGTCGCGGCGCTCGAGGCGCTGGAGCGCAACGATATCTCTCGTCTTCCTGGCGGCCTCTTCAGCCGGGCCTTCGTCCGTTCGTACGCGGTCGAGGTCGGGCTCGACGCGGATCAGACTATCGAGCGGTTCGTCGCGCGGTTTCCCGAAGTGGCCGTCACCGCCGCGCATGCGGCGGCGGAGCAGCAGGAAGAGGAAGAGGAGCACGACAGCAACCAGCAGACGGCCGCGACCTTCGTGCGCCTGATCGCGATCAGCGTGCCCATTGTCGCCGGACTCTTGTACTTGGGCACGGTCGCCCGCCGGGGCGCCGAAACGCCCCGCGCCACCGAGGCGGTTGGAGGTGCCGCTTCCACACCCGAACCGCCTGCTGCGCCCGCCGCTCCGCCTGCTGCGCCCGCCTCGCCTGCTGCGCCAGCCCCTCCGCCAGCGTCGGCGCAGGTGGCCGTACCCGCATCGCCAGTCGCGTCGGCCGGATCGTCGCCGGCGCCGGGGACCAGCCGTCCTCCCGCCACTGCGGGCGCGGTCGCGTCATCGCTCCCCGCCGCGTCGCCCGACCCGGCGGATCGAGTGACGGTCGCCGTCGTGGCGACGAAGCCGTGCTGGGTGTCGGCGATCGTGGACGGCGAACGCGTCGTCGCGCGCGAATTCCAGACGGGCGAGCGTATCGCGTTCGAAGTGGGACGATCGGTCGTCCTGACGGCGGGCGACGCCGCGGCGCTCGCGGTGACCATCAACGGCGAAGAGGCGCGCCCGCTTGGCAGTGCCGGCCAGGTCGTCACGGTTCGCGTCACCCCGACCAACTTCAAGGAGTACCTGGCATCCCAGTGACGCGTCCAACACCCCTTCTCGATTTCTTCAAGCGCGGCGAAGTGGCGCGCGACGTGCGGATGCAGGCGGCCGAGGGCGCGCTCGCGCCGAGCGTTCACGAGCAGATCGAAATCCTGCTGCTCCTCGCGGGAGACGGCGAGGGTGAGATCCGCCAGGCCGCTGAGGCGACGATCGGCAGGATTCCTACCGACGCGCTCAAGTCCTACCTCGCGCGGTCCGACGCCGCGGCGGCCACACGCGACTTCTTCGCCACGCGCGGCGTGCTCCCGGGGGATGCCAAGCCCAGCGAGGGTGACGAACCGCTCATCGACGCGGGCCCACCCGTGTCCGCGGATGCGCCGGACATTCCCGAGGGACCGGCCGGCGAGGTGATCCGCGAGAGCATCTCGCAGCAAATCGCCAAGATGGGTTTCTCTGAACGTCTGAAAGCCGCTGTCAAGGGGTCGCGCGAGATGCGCGCCGTCCTCATCCGCGACCCGAACAAGATGATCTCGGCGTCGGTGTTGAGCAGCCCGAAGCTGACCGAGAACGAGATCGAGGCCATCGCGCGGATGGCGAACGTATCCGAGGACGTGCTGCGGATCATCGGCGCCAATCGTGGCTGGATGAAGAACTACGGTGTCGTCGTGGGGCTGTGCCGGAACCCGAAGACCCCGCTGGCCCTGTCGCTGAACAACATGAACCGGCTCAACGATCGCGATCTGCAGATGCTGTCGATGGATCGCAACGTCCCCGAGCCGCTGCGGATTGCCGCGCGCAAGAAGATCGTCGACGCCGTGTCCAGGCGATAGCGAGTGGAGGCACGATGGCCATCACCGGTGCGCACATGCTGCTGTACACCACGCAGCCGGAGGCCCTGCGGGCCACGCTCCGAGACGTGTTCGGCTGGAAGCACGTCGATGCAGGCGACGGCTGGCTGATCTTCGCGCTGCCGCCGGCCGAGCTCGGCGTGCACCCCGCGGAGGGACGCACCTTCGACTCCGGCGTCCGTCATCAGCTGACGCTGATGTGCGACGACATCCGCGCGACGTCTCGCCAACTCGCCGCCAAGGGGATCGAGGTGACCGGCGAGCCCGAGGACGAAGGCTGGGGAATCACCGTGATGCTCAAGCTCCCCGGCGGCGTCGACGTGATGCTCTACGAACCCAGACACCCCGTGGCGATCGGCAAGGCCTGAAGCCCGATGAACTGTCGCAACTGCGCGGCGCCGATGGAGCTCTTCGACCGGCGCCGCTACTACTTCTGCCGGCACTGTGGGACGTTCGAGTTCCTCGAGCGCGGGGAGGTTGACGGCATCAGGGTCCTGGAGCGGCAGGCCGACGCGTTGCCCTGCCCGCTGTGCCGGGCGCATCTCGCCAAGGCGCTCCTCGACGATCGGCACGTTGTCCAGCACTGTGAGCAATGCCGCGGCGTGCTGCTGGAGCGGACCGCCTTTACGGGTGCCGTCATGGGCCGTCGCGCGCGGGCGACCGGCCCCGGCGCACCTGTGGTCGAACTCGATCGGCGTGAGCTGGAGCGGCGGGTGGCGTGTCCGTCGTGCCGGAAGATGATGGAGGTGCACCCGTACTACGGGCCCGGCAACGTGATCATCGATACGTGCGCGACGTGCGATCTCGTCTGGCTCGACTTCGGCGAGCTGAAGCAGATTACTGATGCCCCGGGCCAGGATCGAGGACGCGTCGCGCCGGAGATCGTCGCTGCGGCGTCGGCTGCCGCGGCCAGCCGCGTTTTAGCCCTCGATCCTCCTGTCGATGATTCGGCGGCTTCAGGACGTGGAGCGTCGTTCGTCCTCGGACTCCTCGCGGGCATCCTGACAGACTGACGTAACCGAGGGGCTTCGCCCTCGGACTCCCCGGCACGCTCTCTCGCGCGCTCGCGGCGCAGGTCAGCTGGTGCGCTTCTTTCGTTTCTTCTTGCCGCATCCAGTCCTTGTACATCTCGGCCAGGCCTTCCATGAAGACCGTCGCGCGCTCGCGTTCTTCCTCGCTGTTCATCGATTTCAGCAGGTCGAGCGCCTTCGCGAGATCGTCCTGAATCGTCTGCCTGGTGGTCTTGAAGTAGAGGCGGCGGATCTCGGCCAGCTTGTCGTCGGCGGTCAGCATCCTGATCGGCGTCATCGGGGTCTGGTTCCGGCCGCAGCAGCAGCCTTGAACTCCTCGAACGGGCGCGTGTTGAGGACGTGCTGCGGCTCGAGCCAGGCGCGCCGCGCGACCAGGACGCCCCACCGCAGCCAGCCGAAGTGCCGCGGTGGAGTGCGCGTCGCTCGAGATGACGATCGAGACGCCGCGGTCGCGGGCGAGCCTGGCGTGCACGTCGTTGAGGTCGAGGCGATCGACCTGGCAGTTGATTTCGACGGCGACACCGTGGCGCGCGGCCGCGTCGAGCACGGCGTCGATGTCGACCGGATAGGGTTCGCGGCGCAGGATCAGGCGGCCGGTCGGGTGGCCGAGGATGTCGACGTACGGATTCTCGAGGGCGCGAAGGAGCCGGTCGGTCATCTGCTGGCGATCCTGGTTGAACGCCGAGTGAACGGACGCGACGACGAGATCGAGGGCGGCAAGGCAGTCGTCGGCCAGGTCGAGCGAGCCGTCCGGCCGGATGTCGCATTCGATGCCGGCCAGCAGCCGAACGCCGTGCGCGGCCGTCGGCGGCGCGGATGCGGGCGGCGTGCTCGAGGGCGCGCCGCTCGTCCAGCCCGTTGGCCATCGCCAGCGACTTGCTGTGATCGGTGATGGCGATGTACTCGAGGCCGCCGGCCCGCGCCGCCGCGGCCATCGCCCGCGATGTCGTCCTTGCCGTCGGTCTCGGTCGTGTGCATGTGAAGGTCGCCGCGCAGGTCGGCGCGATCGACCAGGCGGGGAAGCGCCCGGCCATCGCAGCGTCGATCTCGCCCCGATCCTCGCGCAGCTCGGGCGGGACCCATTGGAGGCCGAGCGCTTCGTAGACGCCTTCCTCTGTCTCGCCGGCGACTTTCTCGTCGCCTTCGACGCGGAACAGGCCGTACTCGTTCAGCTTGAAGCCCAGGCCGATCGCGCGGTCGCGCAGGGCGATGTTGTGGGCCTTCGAGCCGGTGAAGTACTGCAGCGCGGCGCCGCGGCTGTCGGCCGCGCACGAGCCGGAGGTCGGCCTGGAACCCGCCGTGCAGCAGCACGCTCGACTTGGTGTCGCCGCAGGGCGAGCACGCGCTCGACCAGGCGATACTCGACGAACGTCGTCCATCAGCGACGGGTGCAGCGCCGGAGGCGAGGATGTCGATGTCGCCGCAGGTCTCGCAGCCGCGCCGCAGGCTGCCCACCGGCGTCGATCGGCGCATCCGGCGCGTGCTCCCGCAGAGCCAGCCGACGAGCGCCGCGGCGACGTCGTGCGCGTCCGGCAGCAGATGCCGGCCGGCGTGGCGCTTGCGCTCGGCAAGCGCCTTGAGGATGAGCGCCTCCTTCTTCGCGCCCATGCCGCGCAGCGCGCGGATCCGCCCGTCGTGCGCCGCCTTCTCGAGGTCGTCGATCGTGCGGATGCCCAGCTCGCGATAGAGCGTCGCGACGGTCTTCGGCCCGACGCCCTGCAGGTGGAGCAGGTCGAGAATCGTCGGCGGGAACTCGGCGATGAGCTCGCGATGGAATTCGGCGTCGCCGGTCTCGACGATCTCGCGGATCCGCGCGGCGAGGTCCTTGCCGATGCCGGGAATCTCGCGAAGGCCGGCTGACGTCGAGCGCCGCCAGCTCGTGCGGGTGATTGGCGACGATGTCGGCGCCGTTGCGGTAGGCGCGGATCTTGAACGGGTTGTCGTCCTTGATCTCCAGCAGATCGGCGATCTCCCGGAGCATGCGGGCGATGGCGGGTTATCCAAGCCGGAGGCCTTCCGTCTCGATGCGGTAGTCGAGCAGCCGCGCGCCGCCGCGGCGAGCGCCTCGGCGATCGCGCTGCGCGCGCCGTCGGCGGACCGTAGCAGAACAGGCACCCGCCGCCGCCGGCGCCGCACACCTTCGCGGCGGTCGCGCCGGCCGCCGTCGCGCGCTCGATGAGGTCGTCGATTGCCGGACGTCGTGACGCCGGGCGCCAGCCGCTTGCGGTTGTCCCACTCGCTTCGCGATCTGGCGGCCGACCTCGTCCCAGTCGCCGCGTTCGAGCGCGCCGCGCATCGCCGCCGCCGTGTCGCGAATCCGCTCGAAGCAGTCGAAGATCTCGCGGTCGCCGTCGAGATGGCGCTTGGTGATCTCCCAGTTGTTCGTGCCGGAGTTGCGCGGCGCGCCCGTGTAGGCGAGGACGATGCGGCGTTCGAGCTCGCGCGGATCGACGTCGAGCTGCGACGCGCCGGACGCCGTCGACGTCGAGCTCGATCGCCGCGATGCCGCCGTACAGCGCCGGCCGGTAGTCCTGGACGCCGGTCGGGACCCTGATGGTCTGGCACTCGACGTTCATCGCGACCTGGAGCAGGTCCTCGGGCGCATCGACGCGCCGGTCCAGCGAGCCAGCGCCCCGCAGGCGGCGATCGTCAGCGCCGACGACCCGGCGATGCCCGCGCCGGCCGGCGATTCGCCGCGCGTCGTCAGCGTCGCGTTCTCGAGCCGGTAGTGGCGGGCGAGGAGCGCCAGCAGCGGCAGCTCGTTCGACGCCGAGAGTTCGGACCAGTGCCGCGGCGCCGGCGTGCCGATCGGTATCGACCGAGATGAGCTCGATGCGGCCGTCGGTGCGCGGCTCGATCCGCGCGTGCGCGCGGAGGCTGATGGCGGCGTTGAGCGTCGACGCGCCTTCGTGAAAGAGATACAACGGCCAGATGTCGATCGTGCCGCCGGCCAGGTCGATGCGGGTCGGAGCGGAGAGCGCGCACGTCTGCACGCCACGAATTATAAATTTGACCGACGATGTCGCCGCCGCGCTTCGCCGGCAGATCGGCCAGCTGCTGATCGCCGGGTTCAACGGCGGCGCCATCCCGATCGAGCTCACGATCGCTCGCGCGCGAGTTCGGCCTCGGCGGCGTCATCCTCTTCGCGCGCAACATCGTCGAGCCGGAGCAGGTCGCCGAGCTCTGCTTACGAAGCCGCGCGGCTCGTCCCGGACCTGCCGGCGTGGGTCAGCGTCGATCAGGAAGGCGGCCGCGTCGCGCGCCTGAAGGCGCCGTTCACCGAGTGGCCGCCGATGGCGACGCTCGGCACGCAGCGGCGACGTCGCGCTGGCCGAGCGGTTCGCGCGGGCGCTGGCCTGCGGAGCTGAAGGCCGTCGGCGATCACGCTCGACTACGCGCCGGTCCTCGACATCCACACCAACCCGAAGAACCCGGTGATCGGCGACCGCGCGCTGGCCGAGAGCGCCGAGGAGGTCGCGACGGCTCGGCGCCGCGATCATCCGGGCGCTTGCAGGGGGAGGGCGTCGCCGCGTGCGGCAAGCACTTCCCGGGGCATGGCGATACCAGCACCGATTCCCACCTCGAGCTGCCGCTCGTCGAGCATCCGCCCGAGCGGCTGCGCGAGGTCGAGTTCGTGCCGTTCAGGGCCGCGATCGAGGCCGGCGTCGCGACCATCATGACGGCGCACGTGCTCGTGCCGTCCCTCGACGAGGAGGCGCCGGCGACGCTCTCGAAGCGCATCGTCCGGATTGCTGCGCGAGGAGCTGGGCTATCAAGGCGTCATCCTCAGCGACGATCTCGAGATGAAGGCGATCGCCGGCAGCTACACCGTGCCGGATGCGGCCGTGCTGGCGATCGCCGCGGGTTGCGACGGCGTGCTGATTTGCAGCGGCGATCACGATGTGCAGGCCGCCGCGCTCGAGGCGCTCGTCCACGCCGTCGAAGAGGAGCGAATCCCGACTGCCCGGATCGAGGATGCGCTGAGGCGTCAGCAGCGCGCGAAGGAGCGATTCCTGGCCGCGGCTGTCGCGGCGAAGCCGAAGGGCGGCAAGGCGCTGCGGCAGGCGCTCGGCCGGGACGAGCATCGGGCGATCGCCGACGAAATGGCGCGCTTCGCGTGATGCACAAACCGCGCGCCCTCGCCGCAGGCGACCGGATTGCCGTCGTCGCCCCGGCCAGCCCGTTCGATCGCGACGAGTTCGATCGCGGCGTCGACGAAATCAAGCGGCTGGGCTTCGTGCCGACCTACGACGAGTCGGTGTTTGCGCGACGCGCGTACGTGGCCGGCTCGCCCGAAGTTCGGGCGGCGGCGTTTCAAGCGGCGTGGGACGACCCCGCGATCGCCGGCGTCATCGCCGCGCGCGGCGGCTACGGCTCTGCGCAAATCCTGCCGTTGCTCGACGCCCGCGCGGTACGCCTCTCGGCCAAGTGCTTCGTCGGCTACAGCGACATCACCGCGATGCTGACGTTCCTGACGCTGCACTGCGGCATCGTCGCGTTTCATGGGCCGATGCTGGAAAAGCGCCTGGCCAGGGGAGAGGCCGGCTACGATCGTGAGTCGTTCCAGCGTGCGCTCTGCCGGCCGGCGCCCGCCGGAGAGATCAGGTCTGCGGCGGTCGAGTCCCTTCGCCCCGGCGAGGCCGCGGGAGTGCTCCTCGGTGGCACGCTGACCCAGCTTCTCGCCTCGCTCGGCACGCCCTACGCGTTCGCGCCCCCGCCGGGTTACGTGCTGTTCATCGAGGAAGTGGGCGAGCGGCCGTACCGGCTCGATCGCATGGTCACGCAGCTGAAGCAGACAGGACTGCTGATGCGGGCGAGTGCGGTCGTCATTGGCGAACTGGTTCGCTGCGACGAGCCGTCGGGTGAGGTGACCGCCCGCGCGGTGATGGCCGACCTGTTCGCCGACTTTCCCGGTCCAGTGCTCATCGGCTTTCCATCCGGACACACGTCCGGGCCAGCGTTGACGCTGCCCCTTTGGCGTGGCCGCGCGGGTGGTGGGCGGCCGGAACCCGCGGCTCGTGATCGAGGAAGCGGCCGTTGTCTAGAACGCGCGTCCACTTCATCGGCGTGTGCGGGACCGCGATGGCCACGCTGGCGGCGATGTTGAAACAGAAAGGGTTCGACGTCCGCGGCTCCGACCAGGACATGTACCCGCCGATGAGCGACTTCCTGGCATCGGAACAGGTCACGACGTTCGTCGGATACGATCCCGCACACATCACGCCCGACCTCGATCTCGTCGTCGTCGGCAACGCGATCTCGCGCGGCAACGTCGAGCTCGAGGAAGTGCTGAACCGGAAAATCCGGTACTGCTCGCTGCCCGAGGCGATCCGCGAATATTTTCTCTGGGGCTCGCGGTCGATCGTGATTGCCGGCACCCACGGCAAGACGACCACGACATCGTTGGCCGGCTGGCTGCTGACGCATGGAGGCGCCGATCCGACCATTCTCGTTGGCGGCATGGCCAGGAATCTTGGCGCCGACGGGTCGAGCTATCGCATGGGGCGGGGCCGCGATTTCGTGATCGAAGGGGACGAATACGACAGCGCGTTCTTCGACAAGACCGCCAAGTTCCTGAAGTACCTGCCCGACATCGCCGTCGTCAACAACGTCGAGTTCGATCACGCCGACATCTATCCGGACATCGATGCTGTGACCCTCGCGTTCAGGAGGCTGGTGAACCTGGTTCCCGCGCGAGGACTGCTGGTGCTGGGCGCGGACAGCCCCGTCGCGCTCGCACTGAAGGCGTCGGCGCGCTCGCGCGTCGTGACATTCGGAACCGGCCCCGATGTCGACTGGCAGGCGCACGATCTCGAGTCGCATGGGGCGATCACGAGATTTCACGTCCGCAGGCAAGGGTCGCCGTTCGGGACGTTCGACGTGCCGCTCCTCGGCGCGCACAACGTCCGCAACGCCCTGGCGGCGATCGCCGTGGCCGTGGAAGTCGGGGTCAGCGGTGAGCGGATTGGCGAAGGGCTTCGAACGTTCGCCGGCGTGAAGCGGCGGCTGGAAGTGGTCGGCACGTCGGGCGGCGTGACGGTTTACGACGACTTCGCCCACCATCCGACGGCTGTTGCTGAGACACTCGGCGGCCTCCGCGCCGCCAAACCCGGTGCGCGCATCTGGGCGGTCTTCGAGCCCCGGTCGGCCTCTTCGTGCCGCCGGGTCTTCCAGGACGACTTCGCCAATGCCTTTGCCGCCGCGGACGAGATCATGCTTGCCCCGGTCTTCCGGTCGACGCTGCCCGAAGGAGAGCGCCTTTCGATACCCAGGCTGGTTCGAGACCTCGCAGACCGCGGCAAGTCGGCGCGCGAGGCAGCGTCGATTGATGAGATCGTGGACACGATCGTCCGCGAGCACCGCCCCGGCGATCTGGTCGTCGTGATGTCGAACGGCGGGTTCGGCGGCATCCATCGCAAGCTGCTCCAGGCGCTGTCGTGAACGGCTCTGCATTCCGGCTCGTCCCGGCCGGAGATTCCGTCGTCGTCGTGGAGCTCGAGGATCGGATCGACGAACGGGTCAACGCGCAAGCCATCCGTCTTGCCGCGGTCGTCGAAGCGGCGCGGATTGGCGGTGTCCGCGACGTCGTCCCCACGTATCGGTCCGTCGCGGTGTACTTCGATCCGCTGCGCACCGATTACACCGGGCTGTGCGACTTGCTGTCGACCCACGCGGCTGAAGGCTCGGCCTCCGTCGTGGACGATCGTCGCAAAATCCCGCGGGCACTGGTGCGTATTCCGGTGAGATACGGCGGCGACGACGGCCCGGATCTCGCTGAGGTCGCGATCTTCGCGAAACTGTCCGAAGCGGAGGTGATCGCGCGGCATACCGGCCGCGTCTACCGCGTGTTCATGATGGGTTTCCTTCCCGGTTTCCCCTACCTGGGGACCGTCGATCCGGCGATCGCGGCCCCACGACGTGCGACGCCGAGGCTGCGAGTCCCGGCAGGGTCGGTCGGCATTGCCGGCTCGCAGACGGGCATCTATCCGGCCGAAACGCCCGGCGGGTGGCAGGTGATTGGCAGAACACCGGTGACGCTGTTCGACATGTCGCGGACAGACCCTTTTCTTCTCGAGCCGGGCGATGCCGTCGAGTTCTACGCGGAGCCATGACGTGGCCTCGGTGCGCGTGCTTCGACCAGGCTTGTTGACGACGGTGCAGGATCGCGGGCGCTGGGGTTTGCAGGCACGGGGTGTTCCGCCCGCGGGACCGATGGATCCCTGGTCGCATCGTCTTGCCAACGCGCTCGTCGGAAACAGCGACGGAGCGGCGACGCTCGAGATCACGCTGTTGGGTCCCGAGCTCGAATTCGACGACGAACGGTTTGTGGCCGTCGCCGGCGCGCAGTTCGCGATCGAGGTCGATGGCAAGGGCCAGTCGCCGAATACCGCGTTCACCGTGCCGGCCGGCGCCCGGCTGAAGGTGGGCGGGCGGCGAGCTGGTGCACGCGGCTATCTCGCCATTTCGGGAGGGTTTGACGTGCCCGAGGTGCTTGGCAGCCGCGCGACACACCTGGTCAGCCGGATGGGCGGAATCGGAGGCCGAGCATTGGCAGCGGGCGATTCGCTTCCTCTCGGACGGCAGGGCGAACCACGACCGGGCCAGTGCGCTGATGCGGCACTGCCGGCGAGTGACGAGGCGGCGCGCATCCGGGTACTGCCCGGCCCTCACGCCGATCGGTTTTCCGTGGATGCCCTGGATCGGCTGCAATCGTCGGACTACACCGTGACCAACGAGTCGGACCGGATGGGATACCGGCTGGCGGGCCCTCGCCTCACACACACGGGCAGCGCGGACATCATTTCGGACGCGACGCCGCTCGGGGTGCTGCAGGTGCCGGCGTCCGGTCAGCCGGTTCTCCTGATGGCCGATCGGCAGACGACCGGCGGCTATCCCAACCTGGCGACGGTCATCTCGGCTGACATTGGACTCGCCGGCCAGCTGGCGCCCGGCGATCGCATCCGTTTCGAGGCATGCACGCTTCAAGAGGCGCTGGCGGCGCTCATCAAGCAGGAGCGGGCGTTCATGGCGATGGAGCGGGGCGAGCGCGGATGAGCGAGCTCGCCAGCCGGCTGTCGGAAGCGTTTGGTTCCGAGCGCATCGGACGGGAGGTCCCGCTCGCGCCGATGACGACGTTCCGGGTAGGCGGACCCGCCGAGTTGTTCCTGGAAACGCGGACGAGCGAGGAAATCATGACGGCGCTGCGCCTGGCCCATGCGGCAGGCACGCGCGTGACGCTGCTGGGCGGCGGTTCGAACGTCCTCGTCTCCGACGCGGGAGTCCGCGGTCTGGTCATTCGGCCGCGGGGCGGCACGATCACCCGGCTCGATCCTTCGAGGGTCCGAGCCGACGCCGCGGTGACCATCAACGGACTGGTTCGCTGGACGATCATGCACGGTGCGGCGGGCCTCGAAGCGTGGGCTGGTACGCCGGGGACGGTGGGCGGCGCCGTGTTCGGCAACGCCCACTTCGGCGGGCGGCTGATCGGCGACCTGATCGTGGAGGTGCGAGTGGTCGGCCTCGACGGAACGACCGCCGATTATCCGGCGGCGGCGATGGCGTTTGGCTACGATCGCAGCCGATTGCAGGATTCGGGCGAAGTGCTGCTGTCGGCGACGTTCCGGGTCGGGCCCGGCGATCCGTCGGCGCTGCGCCGCACGGCGCGAGAATCGCTCGCGTATCGAAAGCGCACGCAGCCGCTGGATACGCCGAGCGCGGGATGCGTTTTTCAGAATCCGCAGCGGGACCGCGACGTTGTCCCGGAAGGCATTCCGTGGTCGGCCGGCGCGCTCGTCGACCGCGCCGGCCTCAAGGGCGTTGCGATCGGCGGCGCTCGCGTCTCCACGACGCACGGCAATTTCATCGTCAACGACGGACACGCGACGGCGGCCGACATCCGGCGCCTGATCGAGCGGTGCCGGCGGACGGTTCGCGAGCGCTTCGGCGTGGAGCTCAGGGAAGAGATCGTCTACCTCGGGGAGTTCGATGTCGACACTGCTGATTGAGGGCGGCCGGCGCCTGTCCGGGACGGTCGAAGTCGAAGGCAACAAGAACGCGGCGCTGCCGCTGCTGGCCGCATGCCTGCTGACCACGGAGGAGTGCGTTCTGCAGAACGTGCCGCGGATCGGCGACGTCGAGGTGATGGCGCGGCTGCTGCTCGACCTCGGCGCCCAGGTGGAGGGCATCGGCAGCACGACGCTGCGGATTCGATGTCCGTCGGTCGTGAAGGACGAGCCGGATCCGGGGCTCGTCGGGCGGCTCCGCGGCTCGGTCCTGCTCCTCGGGCCGCTGCTCGCGCGGCGCGGAGCCGCGCGGCTGGCGCCGCCGGGAGGCGATTTTCCCGCGCGGCGGACGATCGGGACGCATCTCGACGCGCTCGTCTCGATGGGCGCGCGGGTGATCGACGGCCCCGGCCATCAGCTCGAAGTGCCCGATGGACTGAAGCCGACGTCAATCTACCTCTACGAAGCGTCGGTCACCGGCACCGAGACGGCGCTCCTGGCCGCCGCCGCTGCGCCCGGCGTCTCTGAAATCCGCCACGCCGCCTGCGAGCCGCACGTCGTCGAGTTGTGCGAGTTCCTGCGCAAGATTGGCGTCCCGGTCAGCGGCATCGGATCGACGACGATTCGGGTTGAAGGCGGCGCGCGGCTGCATGGCGCCGAGCACCGGTTGTGGGGCGATTACATCGAGGCCGGAAGCTGGGCGGTCGTCGGCGGCGATTACCGGCGGCGATATCGATATCCGCGGCGCCCGGGCGGAGGACATGGAAGTGGTTGCCGCGGTCCTGAAGCGGCTTTCCGTCCAATGCGCGATGGACGGCGACGTGTTTCGCATCCAGCCGCTCACAGCCGAAAGCCGCCGGCCGGATCACGACCGGGCTCTGGCCCGGCTTTCCGAGCGATCTGGTCAGCCTGGTGACGGTGCTCGCGACGCAGGCCGAAGGACGAACGCTCGTCCACGACTGGCTGTACGAGTTGCGACTGTTCGCGCTCGAGCAGATGAGCGCCATGAGCGCCGATCTCTTCCTCTGCGATCCCCACCGGATCATCGTCACGGGTCCGCGACGGTTGCGGGGACGGCCGCTCGACAGCCGCGACCTTCGATCGGGGATGGCGCTGATTGCCGCGGCGCTGGCCGCCGATGGCCAGAGCCGGCTCTCGCCGCTCGAAACCGTCGAGCGTGGCTACGCGCAGCTCGTCGAGCGCCTGCAGGGCCTCGGCGCCAACGTCTCGAAGCTGGCGTAGCTTGCGCGCTGTACAGACCCGGACGGGGGCGCCGCCAGGAATAATCGGCTTCGGGCCGGGTGATCGGGACCGGCCGGGCGGCGGGCCGGCTGGCGGCTGGTCCGGGCGGCGGAGCCGGCGCGGGTGCCGGGATATCGAGCGCCGGCGGCAAGTCGCCGCCGCCGAGCGACGTTCCCGAATCACGGCCGACGCGGAACGCCCGGAGATCGTCCTCGCTCACGTCGAGCACCCGAATGATGTGCGGCGTCAGCGTGAGGATGATGTCCGACTGATTTATTTCGGTCCGGTTGTGCGCGAAGATTCGTCCGACCACCGGGATATCGCTCAGCCCGGGAATGCCGTCGAGGACCCGCCGCTCCTCGTCGCGAATCAGGCCGGCGAGCATGTTGGTTTCGCCGTCGCGCAGCCGGATCTGCGTGTTGATCTCGCGGTTGGCGAACGTCGGCAGGCCGCCGAAGCCCGTGCCGGAAATGGCCTGCACCGCGACGCGCAGCGTCAGCGTGACCTCGTCCTCGTGATGCGTGCGCGGCGTGATGTCGATGTTGACGCCGATGTTCCGGTAATCGAAGCTCGTGGTCGGCTGAATCGGCAGGCCGCCCGCCGCAATCGGCGAGAACGTCGTGACCGGCACCGGCACCTGTTCGCCGAACCGCGCCTGCGCCGGTGATCCCTTCCATCGTTCGCAGCTGCGGGTTGGCGAGCGTCCGCGTGTTCGTGTCGGTCTTGAGCAGGCGATAGTACAGGTTCGGCAGGTTGGCGAACAGCACGTCGGCCTGCGTGAGATTTCGAAGCGATTGCAGGCTGATGATCGTCGGCGGCCCCGCCGCATCGGGGGCGATCGCGACGCCGCCGTCGAGGCCGGGCGATCCAGGTGAAGCGAACTGCAGGCCGTATTCCTGCAGCCGCGTCCGATCGACCTCGAGCAGCTCGACGTCGATGATCACCTCGGGCCTGGCCTTGTCGATGGCGGCCAGGAGCCTCGACGCGGCATCGATCCGCTCCGGCGTGTCCTTCACCGTCAGCGCATTGGTCCCGGTCACCGGCGAGATGCGGCGGGCATCCAGCACCATCCGCAGCAGGTCCATCGTCTCCTTGAGGTCGGCGTTGCTCAGATAGAAGACGCGAACGACTTCCTCCTCGTACTCGCGGCGCTTGGCCGGGGTATCGGGGACGATGAGCAGGGTGCGCGGAGCGGTGACCCGATAGAACGCTGCGGGTCTGGTCGCTGACGGCGTTCAGCGCATCGCGCAGCGTGGTGTTCCGCAGGTCGATCGTGACCGGCGCGTCGCGAAAGGTGGTATCGAAGCCGACGCTGATGTCCGCGATCTTGCCGATCGCCATGAACACCAGCCGGCTGCTCGCGCCGCTGAAGAACAGCGACTCGGGCATCTTGACGTCGGCAGGGAGGTCGAGCCCGGGCGCGGGCAGCGTTCGTGTTCGGTCGATCAGCGTCTGAAGCTCGGTCTTGCCTTCCCGCGTGACCGCGATCTTCGCGCGCAGCTTGTTGCGCGTCTCGCGAACCGCCGTGTCGATGTCTCCGCTCGACGGGTTGAGCTCGGCCGCCGCTTCGGTACTCGACCAGCGCCTGCTCGTACCTGCCGACGGCGTCGTGGCGCCGGCCCCGCTGGAAGTGGTCCAGTGCGGCGCGGAGCTTCGCGCGATCGAGCGCAAGCCGGGCCTCGGTGTCGTCTGGCTTGTGGCGGACCGCCTGGGTGTATTCGGCGACAGCGGCGTCGTATTCCTGGCGCCGCTCGAAGTCGCGCCCGCGGCTCAACGCCGCCGAGGCAGCGCAGCCGCCGGCCAGGATAGCGGCCGCTACGACAAGGAGGAGGCGGCGTTCAGCGCCGTGGGGAATCTTCGACAATTTCAACACCACGCGGCGGAGTAAAGGTGAACAGCTTATCGGCCAACCCGACGTTTTCCTTCAGGTTCGTGAAGGAGAAGCTCGACGTGCCCCCCTGCGAGTCGCCCGTCACCAGGCCCCGCAAAGTCAGCGTCGCCGGGTCGACCACGATGATAAGCCAATCGTACTCTGCCTGAGGTGTATGAGGTACCAGCTTGAGCGCCCGTGAGCCGTCGGGGTAGCCGGCAGGGCGCTCGACCAGCGCCGGCGTGAAGTCGCGCGTGATATCGCCCTTTCCGGCCAGAAATAGCGCGGGCGTGCTCGCCTGATCGTCCGGCGGCACCGCGGCAATCTGAACCAGCTTGTCCTGGGGGATGTACGAGTAAACGCGGGCCCCGTCGGAAACGAAGAGCTTCTCCTCGGGCGTCTTGTACTCCCAGCGCATCTTGCCCGGCTTCCGGACCATGACCCGCCCCGTGTCCTTCAGTTGCCGGTTGAGGACGCCGCCGCGATAGGTCTGGACGAAGTCGGCTGAGAAATCGCGAACCGTCGCGTACTTCCCCTGGAGGGACGCCGCCAGCTCAGCGGCAGTCTGCTGTTGAGCGAGCGGTCGATCCGCGGCAACGACGAGCGACACGATGAGCGCGGGCCAGACACGGAGGTCCATATTCATTTAGACGATAACACCACGTACCGGGGCTGCGGGGCGAAGATGCCCGCCGCATACGCCGTCCGCAACGGCCGTCCGTCGTCGTCCAGCGTCACCAGGCTGATGCCGCGCTCCACGATGAGACTGTGATTTCGGTTTGCGATGACGTGTCCGAACCCCATCCGCCGGATCGTGTCGAACGCCAGCCACGATTCCATGCGCACGTCCACCGTGACGCCGTCGATGTGGAGGCGGCGGCGGAACGGATCGTTCGAGCCGTGGAAGAACACCGGAGCGGTGCCCACGCGGCCCGCCAGTGCCACGTAGTCCTGGCCGGCTACCGCCGGAGCGCTGCCTCCAGTGAGCCGTCTGATCGCCCGGTCGGCGTCTTCGTAGTCGATGACAAACTCGCGAGTCGGTTTGAGCACGCACAACACGTAGCGCGATCCGGCGGGAAGTGAACCGACGACGGCCTCCAGCGTCGGCGCGGAACGCGTGCGCTCAATTCCGAAGAGCGGCCCATAGGCGGCGGCGAGCTGCCCGGCGGCGCGCTCGGTGGTGACGATCTCACGACCGACGGCCCGGTTGTCACGTATCAGGACCGGGGCGTACAGCAGAACCTCTGGCAGCCAGGTGTGGAGCACTTCAGGCCGCACGTACTGACCGAAGTACGTGAGGCCGTTCTGCAGTTGCCAGTTCATGTCGGTCATGAGCAGCGCGTTCCGTTCGGAAAGGCCTTCCGTCATCGCCGTCAGGACCGCAGTCGGTCGCCGATCCGCGCTCCTGTCGAGGGCTGGATAGTTGATCACGATGTTCCACGAGGCGAGCGCCAGGAACACAGCCGGGACAAGAGAACGGAATCGCGGCCCGACGGCACGCTGCCAGGCGACGAGGCCAACCGCCGCCAGAAGCGCGACGACGAGGTGCGAAGGCAGGAAGAAGACGTGTGCGTCGCCGACGTTGTAACCCAGCGCGAATGCGATCGTCGACCCGAAGAGCAGGACGAGAAGCGCGGCGCGCCGCCAATTCGTCCTCGACAGGTGCACGAGTCCTGCCGCGGCCGCCAATGGCGGCACCCACCCGAACTGCTGCGCGAGATCGAACGCGTACATGCGCAGCCGTTCGCTCACCACGGCGGCAGGCACTTCGAGAACCATCGTTTCCCGCCAGTCAGCTTTCGTGACATCGAACCAGAACGTCCGCAGGGCATCTGCGAAACTGGCCGGCGGAACCACCTCGCGCCAGAGAGCCGAAAAATTCCACGAGTACTGAAGTGCGCCGAGCGCGGCACATCCCACCGCCGCGGCCACGACGCGCGGCGACAGGAGCGATCGCCAGCCGCCGGCCGCTCCGGAAAGCAGGAAGACTGCATAGGCGGGCAGCAGCAGGATCGTCGACAGATGGTTGCCGAACGCGAGGGCGTAAACCGCCAGGAACCAGACAAGCCGCCGGAACGTGGGCTCCGCGGACCAGCGGAGCAGCAGAAGCAGCGTCGAGGCGACAAGGAGAAGATGCAGCGAGTAGACCTCGGCAATCACCGCCTGGCTCCAGAACGTGTACGAGCCGGCGAAGAGCAGCGCGGCCGCCACCGCCGCGACCAGCGATCCGCAGAGCTCGAACGCCACGAGGACGATCACCCCGCACGCCAGCGCCGCCTCGACGGCCGAAAGCAGGTTCATGGCGTAAGCGTGGTTGTCAAAGAGCGGGACGATGGGACGGGCGATGGCGTAATACAAGGGATAGGCGTCGCGCGGCGTGATTTTCGGCAGGCCGCCCATGGTCTGGAACGATGCGGTGTCGCCGAGATCGAAGTCGGGCAGCAGCGTTGCGCGGTAAAGAAGGAATGCGCCGAGCGCGACGACGGCGGCGGCCGTGGCGCGCATGGCTATCGGTGGCGTTTGGCGGCGATGAACGCGCGGACCTCGGACAGCGGCCGCGTATTGACGACGTGACGCGCTTCGACCCAGCCCCGGCGCGCGGTCATGACGCCGAACTGCATCTGCCGGTCGAGCATCTCGGCGCGATGGCAGTCACTATCGATCGCGACCGTCGCGCCGGCGGCGATCGCGCGCCGCGCGAGCGCGCCGTCCAGGTCCAGGTGCGAGGGTGCGCCGTCGATTTCGATGAGCGTCTTCGTCGTGACGGCGGCTTCGAAGAGCCGGTCGTAGTCGAGCTCGTAGCCAGGCCGATAGGGGATGAGTCGATTGGTCGGATGAGTGATCATCGACACGAGCGGATGCCCCATCGCCGCGACGTAGCGCGCGAGGAGCTGGTCCGGGGAATGGCCATGACGCTCGTGGAGCGACGCCAGCACGATGTCGAAGCGCTCGAGGATCGCGTCCCGGAAATCGAGCCGGCCATCCGCGAGGATGTCGACCTCGCAGCCGTGCAGGATCGTCAGGCCCGGGTATTTCGCGCGGAGCGCCGCGATCTCCTCAGCCTGCCGCGCGACAGCGTCGCCCGTGAGGTTACGCGTCGCCGCGGAGTGCGGCGAGTGGTCGGTGATGGCGATGTATTCGTATCCGAGCGCGGCTGCCGCCTCGACCATGGTTGCCACAGAATCGCGCCCGTCGCTCCATTCCGTGTGCATGTGGAGGTCGCCCCGAATGTCGCTCCTCGAGACGAGTGCAGGCAAGCGGCCGGCCCGGGCGGCTCCGATTTCGTCCATGCCTTCGCGGATTTCGGCGGGGATGAACGGCAGACCGAGGGCGGCGTAGATGTCTTCCTCGGTCCCGGCGATTGGCGCGCCCGCATCAGATTGAAGGCCGCGCGGACCGAGCATCAGGCCGCGCTCTGCGGCAATCGCCGCGAGGCGCTTCACGTGGTCGAAGGAACCCGTGAGGGTCAACAGCGCGGCGCCGGCTTCTTCGGCGGCCGGACACCGAACGCCGACCTGGACGCGATCGACGAGCACGTAAAGGCGACGCGGTCCGCGGTGGAGCGTCCGGGTGACGTCGGGCAGCTTCAGGATGGCCTCGAACGCGGCTGCCGGATCCTCGAGCGGCGCGAGCACTTCAAGGTCGCCGATCAGTTCCCGTCCCCGCCGCAGCGAGCCCAGTGGGGAGGCCCACGGGGCGCCGGCCCCGGTCAGGCAGTCCATCACTGGCTGCGCGAGGCTCATCGCTCGACCCAGCGGTACACGGGGAACGGCCGCTCGCAGATGGGGCAGCGCGGCAGCGATGGCCGCCTCGATTCGGGCATCCAGTCCCTGTATCCCTCGAACGGCCTCGGCGGCGATCGCGATGGTGAGATCCGCTGCGCTCGTCACGCCGAGCCTGCTATGCAGAGTGGCCAGCTGGTCGATCGAGACGGCGCCCGACTCGAACAGCCATCGCAAGTCGGCGGGCAGATCGGCCACGGCCGACTCGAGAAGCACCCAGGCCCCCGCGTCGTACATGTGGCGAAGCCGGGTCAGCAGGACCGGGCTCGCATCAGGCGGCGGATCGGCGAGCAGCGGGGCAAGGTCGGCGTCGGACTCGATGTGCCGCGACCGGACGAGCGCTGCGGCTTCGGCAAACAGCGCCGCTTCCGGCGCGTCGCCGCGGATGGCGGCAACCGCTCCAAGCTCGTCGAGCGTCTGGGGCAGGGCAGCGGGGGTGGTGGCGCCGGATCTCTCGGGAGCGATCGCTAACCTTTCAGCGCGCCTGGCTCGGGCGCCGCTTGCCTCGGCGCCTCCTTGGCTTCCGTCGGGAGATTCGCCGCGAGCCACTCCGCGATGCCCCCTTTGAGTGTCGCGGCCCGGTAGCCTTGACGAATCAGCAGGGCGGCCACGTGCGAGCTCGCGAGCTCGTTGGGATCGGAGTCGTACACGACGATGTCCCGATCGCGCGGCAGCGAGGGTGCGGGGCCGTCGCCGTTGTAGCGAATGGCGCCCGGCAGGCGTACGGTGCTGTGCTCGTAGGGATACTTCAGGCGGGCGTCGACCAGGACCGGCGACGTGTCGCCGTCGAGCCGCTGTTTCAGATCTTCCTTGGAGATTCGGGGGACCGGCACGCGGCTAATTGTCGTCGCGGGATCGCGGAACTGTCAACGGGCGGCGAGCTCGAGTGGCGGCGCCGGCTTCGAGCGGGAACTCGTGACTAGCCGGCGACGCTGCGGTTGAACGGCACGACTCGCGCGCCACGGCGCGGGTACGATCCGGAGCTGTGGCTTCGCGGGCTTGGCCTGGGGAGGAGTGAGCGACGTCTGCTGGCTACTGAGCGCCCAGCCTGGCGATCGACGGCCACAGTGGATGCATCGCAGAAAGATGCTGCCGGGCTCGCACCACATCCCGTACTCGTGGCGGCCAGAGAGATAGCAGTTGAACCAACTCCACATACGAGCGCCTTTCGGAGAAGCAGTGGTTCGTCTTTGGGCAAGAGTGATGCCGATACAGGTTTTTGGGATTTTCGGCCGAAACTGTCAGGGGAGCGGATGCCCTAATCTCCTGCCCATGCTGGAGTTGTGAACGTATCCGTCACGCACCACACAATTCTGTAAGCGACAGACGGCTTTGATCGACTCGGGGCTCGGGACTGGGGACTCGGGCTCGGCCCTTAGGCCTGCCTCGAAGCTTTTCGAGCCCCGAGCGCCCGAGCCCCGAATCCCGAAACGAATTCCTAGATCGTCTGACGCCTGCCGACCATCATCCGGTAGATCCACAGCAGCAGCACCGCCCCGATCAGCGACATCAGGAACCCGGCACCGTCGTTCTCGCCGTACCAGCCCAGGGCGCGGCCGATGAAACCTCCGAGCAGCGCGCCGGCGATGCCGAGCGCCATCGTCACGATGATGCCGCCGGGATCGCGGCCAGGCATGAGGAGCTTGGCAAGAGCCCCGACGATCAGGCCGAAGATGATCCACCCGATCACGCCAAACATAGCGGTACCCTCCGTGAGCGCCTGAGTGCAAATGCGGCGACGTCAGCGGTTCAGCCGGGCCGGTGCTCTGAAGCCCAGGCATTGAGGTCCGCGAAAGGAACGGAACCGATGCCCCGGTCGTCCCTAGTTTAGGAAAATCGATGCGCTTTCGGGCTGAGGATTTTGTAGTTCGACCCCGGGACGGGCGAAGTTCATCGCGGCGGGTCGATCACCCGCCTCGAGCCGCAGCCGGCCGCCCTGCTTGCGCTGCTGATGTCCCGGCCGGGTGAGCTGGTCACACGCCAGGAGGCCATTCGTGCCCTTTGGGGTGATCACACCAGCGTGAGTTTTCAGGACGGCCTCAACTACAGCGTTCGACAGATTCGGATTGCGACTGAACGACGAGGTCCGGCGGCCGCGGTACGTCGAAACGATCCCACGCCGCGGATACCGGTTCGTCGCGACCGTCGACGGCCTATCGGCGCCCGCGGACCGATCACGAAGTCTGCCGGGGCGGCCCGCCCGGAGATGGATGGCCGCTGCGCTGTGCGGTGTCCTGCTCGCCGCCGCGACCGTCGTGATCGAGCGGCGTCCGAACCGGCACCACGAGATCGCGAGTCACGATCCTCAGATCGATTCACGACCGCCTTTTCTAACCTCAGCACCCGGCACCCAGGCACCCCCGAGCACCGGGCGTTAGTCCTCAGGTTTTCCTCAGCGATTCCCAAGAACTCGACGCGGCAAGGTCCGTCACCCCGGACAGGAGGTGACTGATGCTCGACAAACCCTGGCTCGCTGCCGGATTCGGTGCTCGCCGTGGCCGGTACGACCGTGCTGATTGCGGCCGCCGCACATTTCTCGTTCTTCTTTCTGCCGTTCACCTGGACAAACGAGCCAGCCCGGCTGATCGATCTCCTCGGGATTCGACCGGGCGATCGCGTCGCGGACATCGGGGCGGGTGACGGGACGCACGCCGTCGCCGTGGCGCGGCTCATCGGGCAGGATGGGGAAGTGCTGGCGAGCGACCTCGATCCCGACCGGCGCCGCGCCATCGCCGACCGCGCCGCCCGTGAACACGCATCCAACGTCCGTGTCGTCGAAGCCGCGCGGGATTCGACGAACCTGGCGGATCGCTGTTGCCGGGCGATTTACATGCGCACGATGTTCCACCACGTCGCAGACCCAACCGCCTACGCGCTGGACGTCGTCCGGAGCCTGCAGCCAGGCGGCCGTGTGGCAGTCATCGATTTCGCCCCGGGCCGACTCTGGTTCCACGGCCGCGATCACGGCGTGAAGCCCGAGGATGTCCTGTCCGCGTTCAGCGGAGCCGGCTGTACACTCCGGCATCGAGACGACCACTGGGGCGGACCGACATTCCTGTTGGTGTTTGAGTGCGGTGAGAGGACGTGATGCTCGAGAGGAAGCTGCGGCGTTCTGCCGAAGCTGCGAACAGACGCAGCTTCGGCAGTCAGCTTGAACCGGAGGTTACTTGATCGAGAAGTGCGCTTCGAGAAGGCGAATGTCAGGGCGTGCAGTGACCACGAAAAGAACTCGGGCACGGCTGATGCTGTCTGACTTGTATTCCCCCAGAAAACGGTCGATCCGCGTCGAATTCCCGACAGTCGGTGTGCAACCGCGTGCAGTCGGCGTCGGCCAGCTGACGGAGGGGGCGGACATGCAGATTCAGGAGGCGCGTCCAACAGTTCTGCTCATCGATGATTGCGAGCCGCACCGAATGATGTACGAGATGACGCTCGGGGCTGAATTCGACGTGGTGACTGCAGATCGAGGCCGGGATGGGCTACGCCTGGCTGCGACTAATCATCCCGACGCAATTCTCCTTGACGTGCTCATGCCGGGGATGGACGGGTGGGAAACCTGCACGAGGCTCAAATCCGATCCCGCCACTGAATCGATTCCCGTCATCCTCCTGACCGGCGTCACGGACATCGACCTGACGGACCATGCGATGGCGGTGGGTGCCTGCGACGTGCTCACCAAGCCGTGCTCGCCCGACCGACTGCTTGGCACAATTCAGAAGGTCTTGGGACGAGAACCAAAATCATGAATGCGTCGGGCGGGGACATGCGTACCGATGTACGATGAGCGCATGAACCGTCCCGCATTGATCGACTTCAACGCGCGCTGCCGATGAATATCAAGCCAAATCCGAAGAGCGCGCTACGACTGGAACGACCGTCCACGATTGGGTTTGTCGGTTGCGAGGGCAGCTGATTATAGCTCAGGGTTGATTGCGCTCGCAATCCCTTAACATTGGCGTTCATGAGGGTTGCCGTCTCGATCGCCGACCAGCAAGAGCGTCGGACCATCTATGCACTCCGCCACGAAGTGTACGCAGAGGAACTCCGGCAGCATCCGCGGAACGAATGTCAGACCCTCAGCGACCCACTTGACGAGGTCAATGCGTATCTCATCGCCAAGGTCGGCGACGACATCGTCGGCTTCGTAGCGGACCTCCGGGCAGCTCCTCGACGCGGATGCTCGAGCGCTACACGCATCCAACGGAGCAGCGGAAGATCGGCGCCCTCGACGCGTTCGCGCCGTCGATTGGGCAGAATGTGGGCAGAACGTGAATCTACCGGGTGGAAAAACGTGGTGGGATGAGGTCCACCTCCGCGGCTTCGAACCGCTACGGTGGACAACCTTCGCAATGAAGAATCGGCAGTCCTCCTCCGCGCTGCGCGCTACGGAGGACACCAACCTTCGCGTGGCTTGCCAACCGTAGCTCACGCGTCCGTTGGCAAGCGTGAGCGAAGGTTGGTGGACGGCAGGAGGCTCGAACTCCCGACCTCCGCGTTGCGAACGCGGCGCTCTCCCAACTGAGCTAGCCGCCCACTTTACAGGAATGACGAACCCTCAGTTTAACACGCGCGTTTTGCTATAGTCGAGGACGGCCGGCGCGTTTCTGTCGCACGCCACGCGAAAAACAACTTGGCACACACCATCACACGCATTGGCATTCTCACCGGAGGCGGCGACGCGCCCGGCCTCAACGCCGTCATCCGCGCGGTGGTCAAGACCGCCACCAACAGCGGCATCGAATGCGTCGGCCTCGAGGACAGCTTCGACGGGCTGATCGAGCCCGGCCGTTCGCGCGTCCTCACGCCACGCGACGTCACCGGCATCCTGCGGCTCGGCGGCACGGTGCTCGGCACGACCAACCGCGGCAACCCGTTCGCGTATCCGATCGAGACCTCCGACGGCACGCGCGACTACTCCGACCGCGTCATCGAGATGTTCCACAAGATGGGGCTCGGGCGCGCTCGTCGTGATCGGCGGCGACGGCACGCTGGCGATCGCCCACCAGTTCTACTGCCGCGGCATCCCGCTGGTCGGTGTGCCCAAGACCATCGACAACGACATCGTCGGCACGACGAACTGCTTCGGGTTCGACACGGCGGTGGCCTTCGCCACCGATGCCATCGATCGGCTTCACACGACTGCCGAAGCCCACAAGCGGATCCTGGTCGTCGAGGTCATGGGCCGGTATGCCGGCTGGATCGCGCTGTACGCCGGCGTGGCCGGCGGAGCCGATGCCATTCTGATCCCGGAGATCCCGTTCGACATCGGCAGCGTCGCGCAGCGGCTGCTCGAGCGCGATCGCTGGGGCGCCAAGTTCAGCATCGTCGTCGTCGCGGAGGGCGCGCTCCCGAAGGGAGGCCGGCGCTCGCTCCTCGAGGAGGCTCACGACGGCCACGTCGAGCGGCTCGGCGGCATCGGCGCCCAGGTGTGCGAGGCGCTCGCCAAGGCGACCGGGAAAGAGACGCGCTCGGTCGTCCTCGGACACCTGCAGCGCGGCGGCGCGCCGACGAGCTTCGATCGTGTCCTCGCGACGCGGTTTGGCGGCAAGGCGGTCGAACTCGTCAGGAGGGGCGAGTTCGGCACGATGGTGGCCTTCGATCCGCCAGACATCGTGGCGCGGCGGCTGGAAGAGATTGTCGGGAAGACGAAGACGGTGCCGCTCGACTTCGATTTGCTGCTGACTGCCAAGGCGCTGGGCGTGGCGTTCGGCGACTGACGGCGCGAACTGCTGAACTCTGAAATTTACAATTGTAAATTTACAATTGTGAATTACGTCGAGCACTTCCAGATACTTCAGCGCGCCGCCGGTATTGAACAGCACGACCGACTCCGATCGCTGGATCGTGCCGGCAGCGATCAGCCGCCGCACGGCGGCAAGCGTCGCGCCGCCTTCCGGGGCGGCGCTGATCCCTTCGGTGCGCCCCATCTCCAGCATGCCGTCGATCATGTCCTGATCCGGGACGGCGATCGCCGTGCCTCCGCTTTCCCGAATCGCACGCAGGATCAGGAAGTCGCCGATGGCGCGCGGCACGCGCAGGCCGTCCGCGACCGTCGCGGCGTTCTCCCAGGCCGCAGCTTTCTCAGTGCCGCTCTCGAACGCGCGGACGATCGGCGCGCAGCCTTCCGCCTGGACCGAGACCATCCGCGGCCGCCGTCCACGTGGCATCCAGCCAATCTCCTCGAGCTCGTCGAACGCCTTCCACATGCCGACCATGCCGGTGCCGCCGCCGGTCGGATAGACGATCCAGTCCGGCCACTGCCACGTCCATCTGCTCGGCCAGTTCGTAGGCCATCGTTTTCTTGCCCTCGATACGGATACGGCTCCTTGAGCGTGGAGACGTCGTACCAGCCGAGCGGGCGCGCCGCGCTCGGCGGCCAGCCGTCCGGCGTCGGTGATCAGGCCGTCGACAAGGGTCACATTGGCGCCGTAGAGGCGGCACTCGTCGACAAACGGCCGCTTCACGTCCTTCGGCATGAAGACTTCGCACGCAAGCCCGGCGGCGGCTGCGTACGCGGCGGCCGCGTTGCCGGCATTGCCGGCGGTTGGAAGGGCGATCGTCCGCGCCCCAAGATGCTTCGCACGCGTGATCGCCGCCGATTGTCCGCGCGCCTTGAACGAGTTGGTCGGGTTGAGCGACTCGTCCTTGACGTAGAGCTGCTCGAGGCCGAGCGTCCGCGCCAAGCGTCGCGGCGTGGAAGAGCGGCGTGAACCCCTCCCCGAGGCTGATGGCCGTCTCGCCGTCGAAGAGCGGCATCAGCTCGCGGTACCGCCACATCGTCGGCGGCCGCCCGGCGAGCGTATCCGGCCGCCAGCCGCGCGCCGCGTCAGGTCGTAGCGGGCGAGCAGCGGGGCGCCGCAGCGACAGAGATGATGCCGATCGCGCGGATCGAGCGGAGGCGCTCCGCACGGGACGGAGCATTCCAGATGGGTGAAGAAAGACATTCGACAGTCGATTGGCCTGAAAGGCCCGGCCTATTTGCCTAGCAGCTCCTGCGTCCTTTTTCTTCTGCAGCTCGTCGATTTGCTTGACGTGGCTGTCGGTGATCTTCTGCACCTCGTCGAGGCCTTTCTTCTCGTCGTCCTCGGAGATCTTGTGGTCCTTCAGGAGCTTCTTCAGCCGGTCGTTCGCGTCGCGGCGGACCTGGCGGACGCTGTTGCGGCCTTCTTCGGCCAGCTTGTGGACGTGCCGGGACAGCTCCTTGCGGCGCTCTTCGGTGAGCGACGGGATCGGAATGCGGACGACCTTGCCGTCGTTCGACGGGATTGAGGCCGAGGTCGGAGGCGCGGATCGCTTTCTCGATCGCGCCGAGCTGGGACGGATCGAACGGCTGGGCGACGATCAGCGATCGGCTCCGGCACCGAAAGCCCGGCGAGCTGATTGAGCGGCATCCTCGCGCCGTACGCCTCGACGTGGACGCTGTCGAGAATCGTGACCGACGCGCGGCCGGTCCGCACGCCCGCGAGCTCGTGCCGCACGTGCTCGATGGCCGTCGTGCATCCGCTTGTTCACTTCTGCATAGAGGCTCTTCAGATCATTGACATCCATCGTCGCAGCTCCGAACCTCGTCGAATTCTTCGAACTCTCCAACTCTCGAACTCTCCAACTCATCACGCTGTCACCAGCGAACCGATCGGCTCGCCGGCGATCGCCCGCTTGATGTTCCCGGGCGTCCGCAGGTTGAAGACGACGATCGGCAGGCGATTGTCCATGCACAGGGAGATGGCCGTCGCGTCCATCACCTTCAGGCCCTGCTCGAGCACCTGGAGGTAGGAGATGCGGTCGAACCGCGACGCCGTGGGATGAATCATCGGATCGGCGTCGTAGATGCCGTCGACCTTGGTGGCCTTCAGGATGACGTCGGCCTTGATTTCCATCGCGCGGAGCGCCGCGGCGGTGTCGGTGCTGAAGTACGGATTGCCGGTGCCGGCGCCGAAGACCACGACGCGGCCCTTCTCGAGGTGGCGGATCGCCCGGCGGCGGATGAACGGTTCGGCGACCGCGCGCATCTCGATCGCGGTCACGACGCGGGTGACGACGTTCTGCTGCTCGAGGGCGTCCTGCAGCGCCAGCGCGTTGATGACCGTCGCCAGCATCCCCATGTAGTCGGCGGTCGCGCGGTCCATGCCGCGCGCGCTGGCCGCCACGCCGCGGAAGATGTTGCCGCCGCCGATGACGATCGCCGTCTCGACGCCCATGCTCTGGATCTCGGCGACGTCCTTGGCGATCTGCGTGGCCACGGCGGGATCGATGCCGTAGGTCTGCTCGCCCATGAGCGCTTCGCCGGAGAGCTTGAGGAGGATGCGTTTGTAGGCGGAGCGGCGGCGTCACGGACTGATTATAGTGGAGGACGCGAGGGATCAGAGGACGCACCGAGTATCGGCCCTGCGTCCTGGTCAGGCGGTGCGTCTCGCCGACCTTCAGGCGAGCGAAGCGGGTGACCGTGACCGGCGCGCCGAGCGACTTCGAGGCCGCGGCGAGCACATCCTTGACGCTCATCTTCGGATCGCGGATCGACGGCTGGTCGGGCAGGACGAACTGCGAATAGTAGCTGCCGAGCTTGCCCTCGACGATCTTGTCGATGACGTTCGCCGGCTTGCCCGAGTCCTCCATCTGCGCGCGGTAGATCTCGCGTTCCTTCTCGAGCGTCTCCGGCGGAACCGCTTCGCGCGAGACGTACTGCCGGGCTCGCCGCCGCGATCTGCATCGCGATCTCCTTGACCAGCGTCGTGAACTCTTCGCGCGCCGGCTATCGCCGGGCGTGACGCCGGCGAACTCCACCTGCACGCCGATCTTGCCGCCCATGTGGATGTACTGGCCGACGTAGCCCTGGCCCGCGTAGCGGACGAAGCGCGGCGACCGCCATGTTCTCGCCGAGCTTGCCGATGCGCGGCGGCCACCCGCTGCTGGACCGGGCCGTCCGGATCCTTCAGCCAGGCGTCGGTGGCGCGTCGCCGGCCTTCTCGATCTCGGCGAGCACGTCCTGCATCGAGCTGCTGGAAGTCGTCGGTTCGCGCGACGAAATCCGACTCGCAGTTGACCTCGACGAGCATGCCCGGTCGCATGGTCGGCCGACAGCGAGTGCCCGATCAGCCCTTCGCTGGTCGCGCGGCCGGCCTTCTTGGCGGCGCTGGCGAGGCCCTTCTTGCGCAGAATCGTCATCGCTTCCTCGAAGTCGCCGTTGGCCTCTTCGAGCGCGGTCTTGCAGTCCATCATGCCCGCGCCCGTCTGGTCGCGGAGCTTTTTCACGTCTGCTGTGCTGAAATAGCCATGGTCGACATTGGAGAGTTGGTGAGTTGGAGAGTCGGTGAGTCTGAGCGGGATGCTGGGGAGCTGGTCGAATTCACCAACTCTCCAACTCACCAACTCGCCAGATTCGAGTCGGCGTCTAGGCCGAGGCCGGTGCGGCTTCGCGCGGCGCGCCGCTGCGGGCCGGGCGCCGCGCCGCAGGTCGTCGCCGCCGGCGTCGTCGTCGGCGTCGCGCGCCGACTCGGCGTCGGCCGACTGCTTCATGTCGCGGCCCGGAGATGACCGCCTCGGCGATCGCGAGGCGAACAGCCGGATCGCGCGCAGCGCGTCGTCGTTGCCGGGGATGACGAAGTCGACTTCGTCCGGATCGCAGTTCGTGTCGACGATGCCGATGACCGGAATCTTCAGCTTGCGCGCTTCGTCGACCGCAATCTTTTCCTTCTTGGTGTCGACGACGAAGACCGCGTCGGGCAGGCGCGACATGCCGCGGATGCCCTTCGAGGTTCTTCAGCAGCTTGCGGCGCTCCTTCTCGTTGCGCGCGATTTCCTTCTTCGACAGCGTGTCGTAGCGGCCGTCGGTGGCCATCGTCTCGAGATCGCGCAGCCGGCCGAGGCTGCGCTGGATCGTGGCGAAGTTGGTGAGCAGCCCGCCGAGCCAGCGCTCGTTGACGTAGAACATGCCGCAGCGCTGCGCTTCTTCGGCGATGACGTCCTGGGCCTGGCGCTTGGTGCCGACGAAGAGGATCGTGCGGCCTTCGGAGGCGAGGCTGGTGACGAACTCCTCGGCCTCGCGGAACAGCTTGACCGTCTTGCCCAGGTCGATGATGTAGATGCCGTTCCGTTCGCCGAAGATGTATTCCTTCATCTTCGGGTTCCACCGCTTGGTCTGGTGGCCGAAGTGAACCCCCGCCTCCAGCAGATCCTTCATCGCGATCGCGGCAACAAATAGCCCTCCCGTCACTCGTTACCGTTTACTGAACTGGAAGCGCTTGCGCGCTCCGGCCATGCCGTACTTCTTGCGTTCCTTGGCGCGCGCGTCGCGCGTCAGCAGCCCTTCGTCCTTCAGCCGCTTGCGCAGCTCGGTGTTGTATTCGACCAGCGCGCGCGCGATGCCGAGGCGCACCGCGCCGGCCTGGCCGGAAACGCCGCCGCCGGCCACCGTGGCCAGGATGTCGAACTTGTCGGCGGTCTCGGTGAGCAGCAGCGGCTGCCGGATCTGCGTGCGGAGCGCTTCGGTGGGGAAGAAGGCTTCGAACGTCCGCCGGTTGATGCTGATGGCCCCGGTGCCGGGGCGAAGAAACACGCGGGCGGTCGATGTCTTGCGCCGCCCGGTTCCGTAGTACTGAACTGCTGCCACGTTACGCGACCTCGAGCTTGGAGGGTTTCTGCGCCGTGTGCGGGTGATCCGGACCGGCGTAGACCTTGAGCTTCCGATACATCGCTTCGCCCAGCTTCGTCTTCGGCAGCATGCCGTGGACCGCCTCTTCGACGAGCCGCTCCGGATGCCGCTGCCGCACCAGCCGCGCCCGCTCTTCGCGCAGGCCGCCTTCGTAGCCCGAGTGCTGCCGGTAGATCTTCTGATCTTCCTTGCGGCCGGTCAGCTTCACCTTGGCCGCGTTGACCACGACGACGTGGTCGCCGGTGTCGATGAACGGGGTATAGGTGGCCTTGTGCTTGCCCTGGAGCAGACGGGCCGCGGCCGTGGCGATGCTGCCCAGCACCTGGCCCTCGGCATCGATGACGTGCCAGCGGCCGCCGGCGGCGGCGCTCCGGCGCTGGCCATGAACGTAGACATGCGGAACTAAACCTCTCGATACTGCACGAACCTGCGCACGCTATGACCTGTTCGGGGTTCCCCGCCGGGGCTCTATCTGGTCGGCGGGTCCAGGCAACGGTAAACCCAAATCATACGGACCTTTCTGGCACTGTCAAGCGCGCGGCTTGCGCCGATAACGGACTCGAGCCGTCACTTTCGTTCCAGCGACCCTCAGTTCTGTAATCGAGTGACGATTCTGTTCCCGTCGGGGTAGGGACAGGGAACACGGACGCACGCGATATTCGTCAGGGATGCGCCAATATTCGCAGTTTCAGCACAGTCGAGGTTTGGTACCGGCCTTGCCCGAAGGGTGCGCGGCCTCAACTTCAGAAGGACAGCATCGTGTTTGGTCTCGGCAAGAACAAAGCCGTCGTCGGCCTCGACATCGGTTCGAGCGCCGTCAAGGCCGTCGAACTGAAGCCGGCCGGGAAGGGCTTCCGCGTCGCCGCGTTCGCGAGCGAGCCCGTGCCGCCCGACAGCATCGTCGACGGCGCCATCATCGACGGCGGCGCCGTCGCCGACGCGATCCGGCGCCTCTTCGAGCAGCAAGACGTTCAAGACCAAGGAAGTCGCGGCGTCGCTGTCGGGCAACGCCGTGATCGTCAAGAAGATCAGCCTGCCCGGTGATGACCGAGGCCGAGCTCGGCGAGTCGATCTACTGGGAGGCCGAGCAGTACATCCCGTTCGACATCCAGGACGTCAACCTCGACTACCAGATCCTCGATCCCGGCACCGGCGCCGACTCCAAGGGGACGATGGACGTGCTGCTCGTCGCCGCGAAGAAGGAGAAGATCGCCGACTACACCGAGCGTCATCTCCCAGGCCGGCCGCGTCCCGGTGGTCGTCGACGTCGACGCCTTCGCGCTCCAGAACGCCTACGAGATGAACTACGGGCCTGAGCCCGGTGCGATCGTCGTCCTGCTCAACGCCGGGGCGAGCGCGATCAACATCAACATCCTCAGCGGCGACCAGTCGCTCTTCACGCGCGACATCTCGATCGGCGGCAACGCCTACACCGAAGCGGTGCAGAAGGAACTGGGCCTGCCGTTCGACCGGGCCGAGCAGGCGAAGAAGGGCCAGTCCGACGGCATGGCGTTCGACGAGGTGCGGCCGGTTCTCCACGCGATGACCGAGAACGTTCTGCTGGAAATCCAGAAGACATTCGACTTCTTCAAGGCGACGGCGGCCTCCGACCGGATCGATCGGATCCTGCTGAGCGGCGGGGCCTGCGCCGTGGACGGCTTCGCGCAGGCGCTCGCGGAGCGCTTCAAGGCGCCGGTCGAGATGTTCGATCCGTTCAGGAAGATCGCGTTCGACGCCGCCGAAGCTGGGCGTGGCGCAGCTGGAGCACCTGGTGCCCGACGGCGGCGGTGGCCGTCGGTCTCGCGCTTCGAAAGGCGGGCGACCGATGATCAAGATCAACCTCCTCGCCGTCGAGCGGAAGGCGGCGAAAAAGAAGGCGGTCGTCGCGCTGCAGATCGGGGCAGAAGCTCACGATCGGCTGCACGCTGATCCTGCTGGCCGCCGGCCTCGGCATCGGCTGGCGGTACTGGTCACTCCAGCAGCAGTCGCGCACAGCTCGATCTCGACATTTCCACCGCGCAGCAGGAAACCGCGCGGCTGCATTCCGTCATCTCGCAGGTCCAGCAGTTCGAGCAGCGGAAGGCGCAGCTGCAGCAGCGCGTCGCGCTCATCGAGCAGCTGCGCCGCGACCAGACCGGCCCGGTGCACATGCTGGATCAGATCAGCCGGTCGCTGCCGCCGATGCTGTGGCTCACGAACATGAAGCAGGGCGCGGCGCCGACGGAGGTCGTGATCGACGGCCGCTGCACGACGATGACCGGGTTGTCGGACTTCGTGGCGAACCTGGAGGGCTCGGGATTCTTCAAGCGCGGCGTCGAGATCATTCAGAGCCAGACCGAGGCCGGACCGGCGACGGTTGGCGAGTTGATCAGGTTCAGCATCAAGGCGACGTTCCAGCCGCCGGGTGGCGATGCGTCGAAGGGCGCGGCGGGCGCGAAGCCGACCGGGCCGCCGCCGGCGACACCTGCGGCGGCAACGCCAGCGGCGCCCGCTCCGGCGGCGCCAGCGGCAGGGGCCGCGGCTCGGTAAATCGATGGCGAAGTGCGGGCTCGCAGACGACGTAAAGCTCGGGGCGGAACGCCCCGATAGGGCTGAGTAGACGCGATGGACATCAGTCTCGCAAAACTTCCGTGGTATGCGCAGGTCGGCGCGTTCCTGGTGCTGGCGATCGCCGGCGTCGGCGTGTTCTGTCTGGTACTACGAGCTGCCGTTCCGCGAGGACCTGGAAGCGCGGCAGACGCAGCTCACGGCTCTCAGGAACGACATCGCGAAAGGGCAGGCGACCGCGAAGCAGCTGCGGGCAGTTCCGCGCCGAGGTCGACGATCTCGAAGCACGCCTGGGCAGCCTTCGCGCCGTGCTGCCCGAAGAAAAGGACGCCGCCGATCTGCTGCGCCGGATGCAGACGGTCGCCACGCAGTCGAACCTGACGATCAAGAGCTTCAAGCCGGCACCGCCGGTCACCAAGCAGCTGCACGCCGAGTGGCCGATCGCGCTGGAGCTCGAAGGCACGTACCACAACCTCGCGATTTTCTTCGATCGCATCGGGAAGTTCACGCGCATCGTCAACATCACCGGGCTCGACGTGCGCGGCAAGGAACCGCCCGACCCGAACGCGACGATCGTGGCGCAGTGCGTCGCGACCACGTTCGTCCTGCTCGACAAACCGGCGCCGCCGAAGCCGGGCGCCACGCCGGCCCGGCCGCGGCCGCGAAGCCGGCGGCGTAGTCATGAACGCGACGCTTCTCGCTGTGCTCGTGCTGATGCAGGCGCCGTCCGAGGCGCAAACGCCGGCCGCCCCCGCGGGCCAGGCCGCGGCGCCGGCTCCGCCGCAACCGCAGGCCCCGCCGGCCGTTCCACCGGATCCGTACACCTACAACCCCGACGGCCGGCGCGATCCGTTCCTGAGCCTGCTCGGCGCCGGCGCCGAAAAGGGCCCGCAAGCGAAGCGCGGCGACGGAGTGGCCGGCATGACGGTCGCCGAGATTTCCGTCCGAGGCATCCTGCAGAGCCGAGGCACCCTGATCGCGATGGTGCAGGGGCCCGACAACCGAACGTACATGTTGCGTCAGGGCGATCGACTCGCCGATGGCGCGGTGCAGGAGGTGACCGCCGACGGGCTGGTCATCATGCAGGAAGTCAACGATCCACTTTCGCTCGTCAAGCAGCGGGTGGTTCGCAAGCCGTTGCGAGCGCAGGAGGACGTCAAGCAGTGACTCTGACGAGGGGCTTTGCCCTGGTTCTGACCCTGGCGGTGGCGGGTGTGGTGGGCGGACGGCCCGGCACCGCGGCCGACACGCCTGCGGCGCCGAGCGCCAAACTGAAAAGCATCAGCGAGCGTGCGGGGCGCGGTGGCCCGTCGCTCGTCATCGAGGCGAGCGAGCCGGTCCCGTATCTCACGACCCGCCCCGATCCGTTGACCGTCCTGCTCGACTTCCGCAACGTCGGCGCCGAAGGCGTCACCAACGCCGTCGCGGCCAAGCGAGACCGGCCTCATCGCCGGCGTCGCCGTCGAGCGCGTCGAATCGATGGGCGTGCCGATGGCGCGCGTGCGGATCAAGCTCGCGCGAGCCGATTGCCCACACCGTGCGCAGCGACCGCAACAACGTCCTGGTCGCAATTCGAGCGCGACGGCGCAGCGCAGGCGCCGTGCCGTACGTCACACCGCAGCCGGCGGGCGGTCTGCCCGACGCGATGCAGGCGCTCGCGCAGATGGCGGCGCCGCCGGCCGCCGATCCGATTGCCGCGCTCCTCGCGCCGGCGCCGCAGCCGCCGCCCGCGGCGCGGCCAGTCCTGCTCGCGCAGGCTCCCGCATCCGGCGGGACTGCCCCTGCGTCGGGTGCGGCGCCAACCGCGGCGGCCGCGCGCCAGCAATCCTCGGGTGCGTCGTCAGACCGATCAGATTGTCCGGCAGGGCGGCAGGGAATATAACGGCCACCCCATCACCCTCGACTTCCAGCAGGCCGACCTCCGGCTCGTGCTGCGCGCGTTCAACGAGATCAGCGGGTTGAACATCGTGATCGACCCGACCGTTCAGGGATCGGTCGACGTGGCCCTGCGCGACGTGCCATGGGACCAGGCGCTCGACATCATCCTGCGCGCCAACAAGCTCGGGTACATCCTCGACGGGACGATCGTCCGCATCGCGCCGCTGACGGTGCTGGCCGACGAAGAAGGGCAGCGTCGCAAGCTCGCCGACGAGCAGGCGCTCGCCGGGCAGCTGCAGGTCGCTGACCAAGACGCTCAGCTACGCGCGCGCCGAGGAGCTGCAGACGCTCCTGACGCGCAGCGCGCTGTCGCAGCGGGGCACCGTCCAGGTCGATCCGCGAACCAACACGCTGATCATCACCGACCTGGCCGATCGCCTGCAGACCGCCTCGCAGCTGATTGAAACGCTCGACAAGCGCGCAGCCGCAGGTCGAGATCGAGGCGCGGATCGTCCAGACCAACCGCAACTTCGCGCGCGAGCTCGGTGTCCAGTGGGGCTTCAACGGGCGGGTCGATCCTGCCCTCGGCAACACGACGAACCTCGCGTTCCCGAACAGCGGCAACCTCGCTGGCCGCGTCGGGCCGCTCCAGGGCCCGGCGGGTGCGGCGACGACGCCGACCGCCGTCAATCTCGCCGTCGGCTCGGCGACGAGCGGCGTCGGCATTTCGCTCGGATCGGTGAACGGCGCCTTCAACCTCGACATGGCGCTGACCGCGCTCGAGCAGTCGGGCAACGGCCGGATCCTGTCCACGCCGCGCGTGTCGACGCTGAACAACGTCGAGGCGCAGGTGATGCAGGGCGTGCAGATTCCGCTGCAGACCATCGCCAACAACACCGTCACCGTGACGTTCAAGGACGCGGCGCTGCTCCTGACCGTCACGCCGCAGATCACCGCCGCCGACACCGTCATCATGCGGATTCAGCTGGAGAACGCGACGCCCGACTTCAGCCGGGCGGCGGGTCCGGCGGCGATTCCGCCGATCAACACGCAGCGCGCGATCACGACGCTGCTGGTCAACGACGGTCAGACGACCGTCATCGGCGGCATCTACACCAGCAACCAGCAGAACCTGACGAACAAGACGCCCGGGCTCGGCGAGATCCCGCTCCTGAGGTGGCTGTTCCGGCGCGATCGGGTCTCGGACGAGAGCCGCGAGCTGCTGATTTTCATCACGCCCCGCATCATCCGGGGGTGATTGCGGTTATGAACGATGCAGAGCGTCCAGAGTTACGTGCTTGCTGGCGGCGGTCGCCGCCTCCGCCGTCTCGTGCGGCAGACGTCGTCCGCGACGGCCGGTCGCCCGTCTACCTGGTGATCGACTAGCTGACCGGCGCGCGCGGCGCGCCGACGCCCGGAGCGTATACCGGCACGCTGCTGTCCGACGTCGTCACGAACGTCACCACCGGCGGCGGCTGCAGCACGTCGATCCGTGCCCGACGATTTTCAACGATTTCGGTCGGGTCAGCCTGCGGATGTCGCCGAAGGATATCGGCCCGCCGACGGGGACGGCTCCGTCGCCGAGCCCGAACAACGAGGTGACGATCAACCGTTATCGCGTCGTCTTCCGGCGGTCGGACGGTCGCAACACGCCGGGCGTCGACGTGCCGTACGGGTTCGACGGCGCCGCCACCGGCACGATCCCGAGCGGCGGCACCTTGACGCTCGGCTTCGAGATCGTGCGACACGTCGCCAAGCTGGAAGTCGCCGCTCGTTCATCTGGCTAACGCAATCCTGAACGTCATCAGCACGATCGCCGACGTGACGTTCTACGGCCGCGACCAGGTCGGCAACGAGGTGAACGTCACCGGCCGCATTCTGATCAACTTCGCCAATCACGGGGATCCGTCGTGACGAGCGGTGCCATGGTCAACCGTTGTCGATGCTGATTGCCGCGGCGACGTTCACGCTCGCGGCGTGCACGGTCCACGAAACGCCGGCGCCGGGCTGACCGGGCCGTCCGAGTTCGCGACGTCCGTGTCGCTCTCGGCTGTGCCCGACCTGGTGATGCGCGACGGCGTGTCGCAGTCGACCATCGTCGTCACGGCGCAAGGATCCGCAAGGGCCGCCGATCCGAGTCCCTGCAGCTGCGTCTCGACATGCTGGTCAACGGCGGGTCGCAGGACTTCGGCTCGCTGTCGACACGCACACTGTTCACCAACGCGGACGGCCGTGCCACCGCCATCTACACCGCTCCGCCGGCGCCCGTGATCGGCGCCTCGCGTTGTCACGGATCGCATCACGGTGGTCGTCACGCCGGTTGGGACCAACGCACAGGCGACCGCAGTCGCAGACAACGCCGAAATCCGCCTCGTGTTGCCGATCACCACCACGCCGGGGGCGCCGGTCGCGTTCTTCACCTATGCGCCCTCGACGGGCATCACGACGGCGACCCGACGTCGCGTTCAACGCGAGCGGGTCGTATCCTGTGACCGGCAGCCGTGATCGTGAACTACGCCTGGGACTGGGGCGACGGCACCACCGACAACTTCAACGCCAGTCCGTCCGAGGATCACGATTGGGTTGGCGCTGGTACATACTCGGTGACGCTGACCGTCACAGACGATCTCGGCTCAACGGGCCAGCACCACGCAAATCATTACCGTCGGATAATCGACGGTCGGCATGACCGACAATCCGCGTATTGACGACCTGAGACGCCGGGTTCAAAAAGACCCGGCGTCGATTGCATTTGCGCAGCTCGCAGAGGAGTACCGCCGCGCCAGGCAGTACACCGAGGCGGCCGAGGTGTGCCGCGCCGGCCTCGCCATTCATCCAGGCTATCTGTCGGCCCGCGTGACGCTGGGCCGGGCCCTGATCGAGCTTGGCGAGCTGGATGCCGCGCGGCATGAGCTCGAGATTGTCCTCGGCGCGCGCTCAGGAAAACCTGTCGGCCATCCGCGGCCTCGCCGAAATTCATCACCGGCAGGGCGACGTGAAGGCGGCCCTGACCCAGTACCAAACGGGCGCTGAGCCTGGCCCCGAACGATCCCGACCTGGAAGAAACGGTCGCCGATCTCGACGCGGCAGCTCGAATCGAGCGCCCGGTCCGAACTGGCGGTCACTCTCGACTCTCCTCCGGACGCGGAACGCGACCGTGCGGCGCGCACGGTGGTCGCGCTGGAGGGATTTCTCGCCGCGATCCATGGCGCAGGCGCCAACCGCCGCCCTTAGCGCCCGCCTGCAGTCGGTCCGCCAGCGCCTGATCGAGCTCCAGCTCGACGCGCTCGTCGTGATCGCTCTGCCGAACATTCTGTACCTCACCAACTTTTCGGGCAGTTCGGCGATGGTCGTCGTGACCGCCGACCGCCTGCTTTTCCTGACCGACTCGCGGTACGTGACGGCCGTCGCCGACATGCGGGGACGCCGTACGAGTGTCCGGGGCTCGAGCTCGTGGAGGTCGAAGGCAGCTACGACGCCCGGGTCGCGCGATTGCTGAGCGAGCTCCGAACGAACGACGTCCGCGTCGGCGTTCGAGGCCGCGCATCTGACAGTCAGCCGTCTTACCTGGCTCGAGCAGCACGTCGACAGGCGGGTCGAGCTCGCACAGACGCAAGGCATCGTCGAACGGATTCGCGTGCGTGAAGGACGGTTACGAGCTGACGACGCTCCGGCGGGCGGGCCGACTGCTGTCCGACGTCGCGGCCGAGGTGCTTCGGGCCGTCCGCGCGGGTCAGACCGAACGCGAGCTCGCGCTGGACATCGACTGGCGGATCCGCCGCGCCGGGTTCGAGCGGACGGCGTTCGAGACAATCGTGGCATCCGGGCCCAATGCGGCGCTGCCGCACGCCCGTCCACCGAGCGAACAGTTAAGCGAAGGCGATCTCGTCGTGCTGGACTTCGGCGGGGTCTACGACTCATACTGCGTCGACTTGACCCGAACCGTATCCATCGGGCCGGCGAGCGCTCGCGCACGCCAGGTCCACGCTGCGGTACTCAACGGCCACGATCAAGCGCTCGCCGCCGTCCGTCCCGGAGCCTCCCGCTTCGCGGTCGACGAGGCCGCGAGGACCGTCCTCGACAAAGAAGGCATGGGGGCGGCATTCGGCCACGGGACCGGTCATGGCCTGGGTCTCGAGGTTCACGAGGACCCCCGTATCACGCGCAGGCATGCAGACGTCGACAGCCAGGACGAAGCCCTCGCGGCCGGCATGGTGTTCACCATCGAGCCCGGCGCGTACTTCCCCGGATGGGGAGGGGTGCGCATCGAAGACGACGTCGTGGTGACGCCTCGGCGGGGCGGAGCTGCTGACGGACGTCACGACGACCTTGCTGGAGATCTGATTGGACCTGGATCAGCTGAAGAAGATTCTCGACCTCGTGCGCGAGCACGAGCTGGCCGAGTTCGAGATCGAACAGGAGGGGCTGCGGCTCAAGGTCCGGAAGGATTCGGCCGGCACGCTCATCGACCCTGCCGGCGGCCGCGCCCGCCAACGCGGTGGCGGTGACTCCGCCGCTGCCGGCGGCAGCGCTTCTGACCACACGCCCGCGGCGGCCGCGCCGTTCCTGCCGACGAGGTCGAGCTCGCGGTCGTCAAGTCGCCGATCGTCGGGACGTTCTACCGATCGCCGGAGCCGGGGGCGGCTTCGTTCGTCGAGATCGGCTCGACGGTGAAGAAGGGGCAGGTGATCTGCATCATCGAAGCGATGAAGCTGATGAACGAGATCGACTCGGAGTACGAGGGCGAGATCGTCAACGTCTACGTGGAGAATGGCCAGCCCGTTCAGTACGGCGAGCGGCTGTTCGCCATCAGGACGAAGTAGGCCGGGCCTTTTTAGGCCCGGCGGATTATGTTCAAGAAGATTCTCATCGCGAACCGCGGCGAAGTCGCGCTTCGGATCATCTTTGCGTGCCGGGAGCTCGGCATCAAGACCGTCGCCGTGTTCTCGGAAGCCGACGAGAACTCCTTGCATCGCCGCTTCGCCGACGAGGACGTCTGCATCGGCCCGGCGCGGAGCGCTGACAGCTACTTGAACGTGCCGGCGGTGATTACCGCGGCGGAAATCACCGGCGCCGACGCCATCCACCCCGGATACGGGTTCCTCTCGGAAAGCGCCTACCTCGCGGAGGTGTGCGAGGCGTGCCACATCCGGTTCATCGGACCCGACCCGCAGGTGATTCGCCTGATGGGCGACAAAGCGCGGGCGCGGCGCGTGATGAAGAAGGCCGGCCTCCCGGTCCTGCCCGGCAGCGACGGACCGGTCGAGAGCGAGGAGAAAGCGCTCAAGGTCGCCAAGGACATCGGCTACCCGGTCATCGTCAAGGCCACGGCCGGGGGAGGCGGACGCGGCATGCGGGTCGTGCGCGCGGCCGGCGAGCTGTCGAACGCGGTGAAGACCGCGCAACGCGAGGCCGAAGCGGCCTTCGGCGTCGGCGACGTCTACCTGGAGAAGTACGTCGAAGCGCCGCGCCACGTCGAGTTCCAGATCCTCGGCGATCACCACGGATCGGTCATCCACCTGGGCGAGCGCGAGTGCTCGATCCAGCGGCGCCATCAGAAGCTGATCGAGGAGTCGCCGTCGCCGGCGCTCAGCGAGAAGTTGCGCCGCAAGATGGGCGGCATCGTCATCGACGCGGCCAAGGCCGTGCAGTACACCAACGCGGGCACCTTCGAATTCCTGATGGATCCCGATGGCCGGTTCTACTTCATGGAGGCGAACACACGCCTGCAGGTGGAGCATCCGGTCACCGAGATGGTGACCGGCATCGACATCGTCAAGGAACAGATCCGGATAGCCGCCGGGCGAGCGCCTCGCCTTCAAGCAGGGGGAGGTCACGTTTACCGGACACTCGATCGAGTGCCGGATCAACGCCGAGGATCCCGACACCTTCGTGCCGTCTCCGGGCACGATCCACGTCTTCAGCGTTCCCGGCGGTCCGGGCGTGCGGCTCGAGACGCTGGCGCACTCGGAGTGCACCATCTCGCCGTACTACGATTCGATGATCGCCAAGATCATCGTGCACGGCCGCGACCGCCAGGAGGCGATCGCGCGCATGCGGCGGACGCTCGAGATGACGGTCATCGAGGGCATCAAGACCAACATCCCGATGCACCTCCGCATCCTGAACGACCCCGAGTTCGCGGCGGGCAAGCTCAGCACGTCGTTCATGGACCGCTTCCTCGCGCGACGACCCGGCGGCCGCCTCGCCGAAGCGGTGTGAACGCTCCGTCTCAGCAATCTGAAATCTGAAATCCTACAATCTGAAATTTCAGCCACCTCATCTCTACGTCATCTGCGACGCGGATGTCTGCGCCAGGGCCGGCTGGGCCCTCGTCGATTACGCGTCGGCGTGCCTGGCGGGCGGCGCCCGGCTGCTGCAGATCCGGGCCAAGCAGCTTTCCGGCCGCGACTTCCTGGAGGCGGCCACCGCGATCGTCGGGCGCGGCGCGGCGGCGGGCGCGACGATCATCGTGAACGATCGCGCCGATGTGGCGCGACTCTCGGGGGCCGCTGGCGTGCACATCGGACAGGATGATTTGACGCCGGCGCAGGCCCGCGCCGTCATCGGGCACGATGCCATCGTCGGCGTGTCTGACGCACACGCTCGATCAACTCGACGAGGCGCTGCGAGAGTCAATCGACTACGTCGCCGTCGGACCGGTCTTCGGGACAGACACCAAGGCGACCGGTTACGAGGCGATCGGCCTGGAAGCGGTGCGGGCAGCGGCGGCGCGGACAGCCGCCCGGCACGTGCCGCTCGTCGCGATCGGCGGGATTACCCGAGACCGTTCGAGGTCGGTGCTGGATGCGGGCGCGCAATCGGTCGCCGTGATTTCCGATCTGCTGACCACGGGCGATCCCGCGGCACGAGTCCGCGACTTTCTTGATTAGAATGCGGTCAGCATGATTCTTCGATCGTTCGATGGCTCTCGTGGGGCGTCAGCGTAGTGGCGGCACGGGTGTTGGACGGCACAGCCGTCGGGCAGGCCATCCGGCAGGAACTGGCGGCGGACGTGGCGGCGTTCACCGCACGCGCGGGCCGGCCGCCGGGCCTCGCGCTGGTCCTGGTCGGCGATGATCCGGCGTCCCATCTCTACGTCAACAGCAAGCTCAAGTCCGCGGGCGAGTCGGGGTTGCGGGCGGATATCGAGCGGCTCCCGGCGACGGCGAGCCTTTCATCGCTACTGGCGTTGATCGAGCGGCTCAACGGCAGCGGCGTCCATGACGGCATCCTCGTCCAGAATCCGCTGCCCGATGCGATGGGTGCCGACGCTGAACAGCGAGTCTTCGACGCGCTTGATCCGGCAAAGGACGTGGACGGCTTCCATCCGGTGAACGTTGGCCGGCTCGTGCAGAATCGCGCGGTCCTGGCGCCCTGCACTCCGTCGGGCATCATCGAGCTGCTCGATCGCTCGAACATCCGCATTTCGGGCGCCCGCGCCGTCGTCATCGGCCGCAGCGACATCGTCGGCAAGCCGGTGGCGCTTCTCCTGTTGCATCGCCATGCGACCGTCACGATCTGCCATTCCCGCACGGCCGATCTGCCAGACGTCGCGCGCAGCGCCGACATCCTCGTGGCGGCGCTCGGCCGCGCCGCGTTCGTCACCGCGGATTTCGTGAAACCTGGCGCGACGGTGATCGACGTCGGCACGACGAAGATCGAGGACCGCGCCACCGTGGAACGCCTCTTCGCGCCGGGATCGAAACGGCACCAGGCGTTCGAGCGCCGTGGCGCGCTGGTCGTCGGCGACGTCCACCCCGAGGTCGAACGCGTTGCGGGAGCCCTGACACCTGTGCCCGGCGGCGTTGGGCCGCTGACGATCGCGCTGCTGCTGAAGAACACGCTGACCGCCGCAAAGCATAGGGCCGGGATGGATGGATAGAAGACACGGACGCAGCGCCTGCCGCGCCATGCAGCCCGCCGTGCAGCTCTGCCTTGAGCGCGAGCGATAGCGCCGCGTTCGGCGCCCAGCGGAAAGGCGCCTGCGGCCATGCCGAGCCCGAGGACAAGTAGTCCGAGGCGAGGCATCAGCGTAAGTTCGCGCCGGGGGTGGGGCCCCGGCGCAAGTAAAAAATGTTGACTGCTGCCCTGACAGGCGGAATCGCGACGGGAAAGAGTCACGTCCTCGAGCGCTTTCGCCGTCTACGGTGCCGCCTGTCTCGATGCAGATGAACTGGCGCACGGCGTGACCGGTGCCGGAACAGAAGCGACGCAGGCGATCGCCGCCAGGTTTGGAGCCGCGATGCTCGACGCGACCGGCGCCGTCGATCGCAAGAAACTCGGGCCGCTGGTGTTCGCCGACCCGGCGGCGCGCAGGGATCTCGAGGCGATCGTGCACCCGGCGGTCTACCGTGCGATCACCGCAGGCCTGCGGGCGTTCGAACTGACCGGCTCGGCAATCGCGATCGTCGATATCCCGCTGTTGTACGAAACGGCAGGGCAGGAGCGCTTCGATCGCGTCATTGCCACCGTCTGCGCGCCGGCGACGCAGCTGGCGCGGCTGTTGGAACGAGGGCTGTCGGAGTCGGACGCACGCCAGCGGTTGGCGGCGCAGATACCGGCCGAGGAAAAAGCGGCCAGGGCCGATTTCGTGATCAGGACCGATGGCACGTTTCCGGAAACCGACGCCCAGGTTGAAGCGATCTGGTCTCAGCTCAAGTCCGAGGAGGGCGATGAAGAATGCGGCTTTCGTCATGGGTGTCGACTTGCGACGATGATCCCGGCCGGCGCGCGGGCGCAGGGCGGCGCCAATCCGATCAGGCACTACGGCAACCTGGTGACCTACTTCCGATCCGCGGGATCGTGCCACCGTCCTCGCAGCCGCAATAATCTTTAGCTGCCGTGATTACCTAACCAAAGGACACCAAAGGACACAGAAGGGTACTGGATACGAGTGACTGACCATCAGCGTGGTCATGGCGGCGGATATCGCGACTTCCTCACGACGCGCCTCGACCTAGGCCTCGACCTCAGTCGGATCATTCGCTGGAGCGATGCGTTCCTCGACGAAGGTGTTCCAGTCGTGGCAGTGCGGGCACTGCCACAGCAGCTCGGTGCTCCGATACCGGCAACGCATGCAGATGTGGGGATCCAGGTAGAACACCGCGTGTTCGGTGAGGTCGCGGTAGCGATTCACCAGGCTTGAAGGATGCTGCAGCTGGCCGAGCGCGCGCCAGATCGCCTGGTGGATGCTGAGGGCGTGCGGATTCTGCACCAGCGCAGCGAAGAGCAGGTCGAGTGCCTCGTGGGGCTGGCCGGCCGCGGCCAGGTGCTTCGAGAGGGCCAGCCGCGCGCGCCAGTCCTGAGGGTTTTCATCAATCAGACGCCGGCAGAGCCGCGTGAAACGTTCGGGGACACCGGTCCGGTGGGCAAGGCTCTCGAGCCGGTCGAACGCCAGGTAGGCGCGGTCGGGCGCCACCTGGACGAGCTTGTCCCAGATCGCCGCCGCCTCCTTCTCGTTCCCTTCCGCGACCCGTACATCACCCAGGTTCAAGTAGGCAGGCACGGCGCGCGCGTCGAGGTCGATCGCGGCATTGAACCGTCGCGTGGCCTCGGCGAAGTCTTTGCGGCGCATCGCCTCGACGCCGATCTCGTTCTCCAGGAACGCGAGAATCGCCTGGTTCTGCGGCCGCGCGTCGCCCGTGGACAACGACGACAGCCGCTGCCGAGTGTCGTAGGCCTCGATCCACTGGTGCTGTTCCTCGTGCAGTTTCTGGAGGTTGATGAGCGCGTATTCGTTGCGCGGATCCAGCCGCAGCACTTCGTTGAACGCCTCGAGCGCGCGGTCGACGAAGCCGCCCCGCTTGTAGTCGAGTCCAAGGCACAGCAGGACGTACGCGTGCTCCATGCGCGTCAGCCGCGAACGCTGCAGCAGGCCCTGGTGAACCGTGATGGCCTTGCCAACCTGGCCCTTCTCGCGGTGCAGGTTCCCGAGGATCATGTGGACTTCGAGCGCGTCGGCGTCGAGGCTCGCGGCGTGGGTCAGCTCTTCGATGGCGAGATCGATTTGATTCGCGACGAGGAAGTTCAGGCCGAGGATGTAGTGCGGTGCTTCGCGGGCGCGCCGCCGGTCGATCCACTTTCCGCCGCGCAGCTTGTACCGCTCCCACGCCTTGCCGATCGCCAGGCCGGCGAGCAGTGCCAGGAGCGCGGTGAGCAGCAGCCCGTAGTCGTCCATGCTATTTGCGCGACGCGCCGCCGGCCGGCTCGTGCTCGTAAGACGAGACGACCGCGTCCCAGATCCCGTGGGCGCGCAGCACGAGCTCGACGAGCTCGCGCACCGCGCCATCACCGCCGTTGAAGCGGCTGACCCAGTCGACGCGCGATCGCACGTCGGGCACGGCATCGGCCGGTGCGCAGGAAAAGCCGACGCGCGCCAGCACCGCCAGATCGACGACGTCGTCGGCCATATACGCGACGTCCTGATCGGACAGATGTTCGGCGTCGAGGATCCGCTCGTACGCCTCGATCTTGTTCGACACCCCCTGGTGGACGAGGGCGATCCCCAGCTGCGCCGCGCGGTGCTGCGTGGTAGCGGAGTAGCGGGCCGACAGCAAGCCCACCTTGATTTTGTTCCGCTGTGCCCAGACCAGGGCAATGCCGTCGCGAATGGCGAACGACTTGCTCTCGGTGCCGTCCGAGTGCACGATCACCCGCCCGTCGGTCAGCACACCATCGACGTCCAACAGGATCAGGCGGGTTGCGGCGGCTTTCGACTGTAGAGACATGGTCGTTCGTCGTTCGACGTTCGTGGTCGTTCGCCGTCTAGACGAGCCCCGTCCGCCAGAGCTCGTGCAGGTGCACCACGCCCGCAACGCGCCGCGAGCCGCTCTCGACCACGACGATCGAGGTGATCTTGCGCTGCTCCATGATGTTCAGGGCCTCGGCGGCAAGAGTCCCCGGCGGAATCGACACCGCGCCGCGCGTCATCACGTCTGCCGCCTTCAACGACAGGATATCGCGGTCGGTGGACATGTGCCGGCGCAGGTCGCCGTCCGTGATGACCCCGAGCAGGCGATGTTCGTCGTCGACCACGCAGGTCATGCCGAGCTTCTTGCTCGACATCTCGTAGATCACGTCAGGCATCGGCGTGGCGGCGCCCACGGCCGGGCAGTGCTTGTCGGCCTGCATCAGGCTCTCGACCCGCATCAGCTTCTTGCCGAGCTTTCCACCCGGGTGCAGGTTGGCGAAGTCTTCCTCGTGAAATCCCTTTTGCACCAGGAGGGTCATGGCCAGCGCATCACCCAGGGCGAGCGCGGCCGTCGTGCTCGCGGTCGGAACCAGGTTCATCGGGCACGCTTCCTCTGTCACGCTGCAGTCGAGCGCGACGTCAGCGGCTTCCGCCAGCGTCGAGCGGGGGGCCCCGGTGATGGCGATCAGCCTGGCCCCAAGGCGGCGGATCGTTTCGAGCAGCCTGAGAATCTCGTCGGTCTCGCCGCTGTAGGACAGCGCGACGACGACGTCGTCGCCCTGGATAACCCCGAGATCGCCGTGAATCGCCTCCGCCGGGTGCAGAAACATTGCCGCCGTACCGGTGCTGGTCAGCGTCGCCGCAATCTTGCGGCTGATGATTCCGGACTTGCCCATTCCGGTCAGGATGACCCGGCCCTTGCAACCGTGAAGAAGCTCGATGGCCCGGTCGAACTGGTGATCGAGGCGCGGCACGAGCGCGAGAATCGCCGCCGCTTCCGTTTCGAGCACCTTCCGGGCCAATAGGCGTTCACCCACGAGCCACTCCCGGCACGTCGAGCCGCTGCTGGCGGGCGGCATCGGCCCGCTTCACGATGGCGTCCAGAGCCATCAAGCGGGTCAGCAACGGTTCGAGCAGGTCGAGGCGAAGCGCATTCTGGGCGTCGCTCCGGGCGCGGGACGGATCGTCATGGACTTCCATGAACACGCCGTCGACGCCGGCGGCGACGCCGGCTGATGCCAGCGGCTCGATGTATTGCGCGAGGCCTGCCGTCACCCCGTCGCCGGCGCCGGGCAGCTGGAGGCTGTGTGTGACGTCGAAGATCACCGGTGTGCCCCCCTCGCGGATCATCGGGAACGCACGCATGTCGACGACGAGATTGTGGTAGCCGAAGCTCGTACCGCGTTCGGTGACGACGACGAGCGAGTTGCCAGCGTCCTTCACCTTGGCGACCGCGTGACGGACATCGTCCGGCGCGAGGAACTGACCTTTCTTGATGTTCACGATCCGGCCGGTCTTCGCGGCCGCAACCAGCAGATCGGTCTGCCGGCACAGGAAGGCCGGAATCTGAAGGATGTCGGCGACGTCAGCGGCTGGGGCGGCGTGCGAGACCTCGTGAATGTCGGTCAGGATCGGGACGCCAATCCGATCCTTGATCGCCGCGAGCACGCGCAGGCCTTCGTTGAGGCCGGGACCGCGAAACGAGCGGCCCGAGGTGCGGTTCGCCTTGTCGTAGGACGCCTTGAACACGAAGGGCGTCGACAGTCTCGCGGTGATGTCGCGCAGCCGTGTCGCGAGTTCGAGGGCGTGCGCGTCGCTCTCGATGACACACGGCCCGGCGACCAGGACGAATGGGCTGCCGCCGCCGAAGGTCAGACCGCCAAGCTGAACGGGGGGCACGCTGCTCATTATAGGAGGAGGGGCCGGACGGGCAGGAGGGGCGGGAATGGCAGGAAGGGGAGAGCACGCAGCCCCACCCGCCCTTCCTGCCCTGAAGTCACGCGCGCAGCGCGATGTCGGGCGCCGTGTGGCGGCCGACCGACGCGCTCGGCGCCTTGTGCTTGTAACTTGCCTCGACGAACGCCGCGAACAGCGGGTGGGGCCTCGTCGGCTTCGACTTGAACTCCGGGTGGAACTGCACGGCGAGGTACCACGGGTGGCCGGGCAGCTCGGCGATCTCGACGAACTTGCCGTCGGGCGATCGGCCGGAAATCCGCAGGCCATGCTCGGCCAGCGTGCGCTCGTAGAGGCAGTTGAATTCGTAACGGTGCCTGTGCCGCTCGTGGATCGTGTTCGCGCCGTAGACGCGCTGCGCCAGCGATCCTGGTGCGAGCTCGCATTGGTAGGTTCCGAGCCGCATCGTGCCGCCGAGGTCGTCGACGCCGAGCAGATCGCGCAGCTTGTAGATGACCTTGTTGGGCGTATCGGGCGAGCACTCGGTCGAGTCGGCGTCGGAGATCCCGGCGACGTTGCGCGCGTACTCGACCGTCGCCCACTGGAACCCGTAGCAGATGCCGAAGTAGGGAATGCCGCGCTCGCGCGCGACCTGGGCGGCCTTCATCATGCCGCGCGTGCCGCGGTCGCCGAATCCGCCGGGGACGAGGATGCCGTTGGCGCCCGCAAGCAGCGCCTCGCCGCCGGGGGCCTCGAGCGCCTCCGCCTCGATCCACTTGATATTTACCTTCAGCCGGTGCGGGAACCCGCCGTGGTAGAGCGCCTCGTTCAGGCTCTTGTACGAGTCCTCGTAGCCGACGTACTTGCCGACGACGTGGATGGTGATGTCGTCAAGCGGATTCTTGATGCGCGCAACCAGTTCCTCCCACGCGTCCATCCGCCGCTCGGTGGCGGGGAGGTGCAGGTACTTGAGCACGATCTCGTCGAGACCTTCGGCGGCCAGGACCAGCGGCACTTCGTAGATCGTCGAGACGTCCTTGGCCGTGATGACGGCTTCCTCGGCGACGTCGCAGAACAGGGCGATCTTCCGTTTGATGTCGTGGTCGAGGAACCGATCGGTGCGGCAGAGGAGGATGTCGGGCTGGATGCCGATCGACCGCAAATCGCGGACGCTGTGCTGGGTCGGCTTGGTTTTCAGCTCGCCGGCGGCCCCGATAAACGGCACCAGGGTCAGGTGGATGTAGATGCAATTGTCGCGGCCGACATCCTGCCGGAATTGCCGGATCGCCTCGAGGAACGGCAGGCTCTCGATGTCGCCGACCGTGCCGCCGATCTCGACCAGCGCGATGTCGGCGTCGCCGGCGCCGCCACGGATGGCATCCTTGATCTCGTTGGTGATATGCGGGATCACCTGCACGGTGCGGCCGAGGTAATCGCCGCGCCGCTCCTTCTGGATCACGCTCTGGTAGATCTTGCCCGTCGTCCAGTTCGAGTTGCGGTTCGTCGTGGTGTTCGTGAAGCGCTCGTAGTGGCCGAGATCCAGGTCCGTTTCGGCGCCGTCGTCGGTGACGTAGACCTCGCCGTGCTGATACGGGCTCATCGTGCCCGGATCGACGTTGATGTACGGGTCGAACTTCTGCAGGGTGACCTTGTACCCGTGCCCCTCGAGAAGGGCGCCAATCGATGCCGCCGCGAGTCCCTTTCCCAGTGATGAAACCACGCCGCCCGTTACGAAGATGTATTTGGTCATTGTTCAGCTCGACGTCGTAGTCGCAAACAGGCGCCGCACCTGTTCCAGGTCCTCGGGCGTATCCACGCCAATGGAGTCGTAAGCCGTCTCGACGGCCTTGATCCGGATGCCGTGCTCGAGCGCGCGCAGCTGCTCGAGCGACTCGGCCCGCTCGAGCGGAGTCGGCTCGAGCGACGCGAGCACCAGCAGGACGCTGCGCCGATAGGCGTACAGGCCGATATGTTTATAGAGCGGCGGCCATCCGCCGCGCGGGTCGCGCGTGTGGGGGATGGGCGCCCGTGAGAAATACAGTGCAAATCCGCCCCGATCCAGCACGACCTTCACGACATTCGGATTGGCCAGCTCGGACGGCTTGGTGATCCGCCGGTACAGCGTCGTCATCGGGATCGACGGATCGCTGAACGGCTGCACCGCTTCGGTGATCGCGCGCGGGTCGATGAGGGGCTCGTCGCCCTGCACGTTGACGACGACATCGCAGTCGAGCGACGTGACGACTTCGGCGAGGCGGTCCGTGCCGGTTTCATGCGCGCGTGTCAGACGCACGTTGCCGCCGAACCCGGTCACGGTCGTCGCGATCCGCAGGTCGTCGGTGGCGACGATGACCTTCGAGATCGAGCTCGACGCTGCGGCGCGCCGGTAGACGTGCTCGATCATCGGACGGCCGTCGATCTGTTCGAGCGCTTTTCCGGGAAATCTGGTCGACGCGTACCGTGCGGGGATGATGGCGACGACTTGAAGCGGAGGAGGTGTGATGGAATCGACCGGGAATCCAGCCGACGCAGGGTGCACGACGAATAATAGCACACCGCTTGCGCCCGCGTGCTACGATTCCGCCAGACTCCGATGAACATCAAGCGGATCGCGACGCTGTCGACGGCGGGCGCCGTGCTCGCAGCGATGATCGCCGGCGCGACGACGTCGGGTGTCCGGCGCGCGGCGCCAGTTGCGATCGCGCCGAACACCACCGCCATGGAGCTGCAGGGTGCCGAACTGGCCGTGGAGGTCGCGCGCCTTCGCGCCCGCCTCCGGCCGACCGACCAGCCGCAGGAACCCGCGCGCAATCTCTTTCAGTTCAATGCGCGCACCGCGCGTTCGTCGGCGCCGCCACCCCTCACCGAGAGCGCGGTTCCCGTCGCCGCCGTGCCGCCCCCGCCGCCGTTGTCGCTCATCGGATTCGCCGCTGAGGGAGCCACCCGCACGGCTATCGTTTCCGGCTTCGGCGATCTCTTCCTGGTCAGGGAAGGCGATCAGATTGGCGCGCAGTACCGTGTGGCCCGCATCGATGCCGACGGCGTCGTCGTGACGAATACCTCGGACGAAACGACCTTCACCATCCGCCTTCAGCAGTAAAAAGATTGTAATTAGGAATTAGGGATTAGGAATTTGGAATTCGGACCCGCATTCCTAATTCCAAATTCCAAATTCCTAATTACAAAAACTCAGTGATCACCCTCATCATCAACCCGATCTCCGGCAACGCGCACTGGGGCGAGATTGCCGACCGCGTGGATGTTGCCCGGACAGCGTTAGCTGGCAGCGGCGAAGAGTCGCGCGTCGTCGTCTCGGAACGGCGTGGACATGTGCGCGAGCTGGCCATGGCAGCCGCGCATTCCGGCTCGAGGCTGGTGATGGTCTGGGGTGGGGATGGCTCGATGAACGAGGCCGGGGCGGCGCTCCTCGGGACCGATGTGCCGCTGGGTGTGATTCCGGCCGGCTCGGGTAACGGTCTCGCCCGCGAGCTCGGCATTCCGATGCAGCCTGCCGCTGCAATCGCGGCGGCGTTGAAAGGCAGGCCGCGCGTGATCGACGGCGGAGAATTGGGCGGCCGCCCATTCTTCAATATCGCGGGCGTCGGCTTTGATGCTCACATCGCGGCATGCTTCGATCGCGCACCACGCCGTGGCCTGGCCACCTACGTGCGGGTGTCAGCGCGGGAGCTGCTGACCTATCGATCGATGAACTATCGGATCGATTGCAGCGAGGCTGCCGGCGGCATTTCAGGCGATGCTCAAAGCGTCGCCCTTCCGCACCGCCGCGCCCTCCTCGTGACGATCGCCAACTCCCCGCAGTTCGGCAACGGCGCCCGAATCACACCGTTCGCGCGCGTTGACGACGGGCGGCTCGACCTGGTCGTCTACGAGGAGGTCTCCCGCTTTTCGACAATCTGCGCGCTGCCGAAACTCTTTACCGGAGGCATCGAGCGGGTGCGTGGTTTCACGACACGGCAGATAGAGCGGGCACGGATCGAGAGCGATGTGCCGATGACCTTTCACGTCGACGGCGAACCGGTCGAGGGCGGCACGGCGCTCGAGGTCAGAGTCCTGCCTAAAGCCTTGAGGGTGATCGCGTAATTTGGAATTAGGAATTAGGAATTTGGAATGCGTGTTGGAATTGGCGCGCGAATTCCAAATTCCTCATTCCAAATTCCTAATTTCATGATCTCTGCTACCCGCCCAGCCGCACGACCCATGCGGCGCGAATGGCGGGAACGCGGCGGATTGCTTCGACGGCGGCGTCGAGCGCGTCCGGAGCGCTCGCGACGTCGTCGACGCCAACGATACCGACCGCGCCGGTATCGTTTCGGCCCAGCGCGAAGCTCGCGATATTGACGTGGTGGCGGCCGAGAATCGTCCCCACCTCGCCGATGACGCCCGGTTGATCCTGGTTCGAGATCACGAGCAGCGTGCCGCCGGCCAGCGGCGCCTCGACGCTGATGCCGTCGATCGACACCAGGCGGGGGCTGTTTGGCTCGAAGACAGTCCCCTCGGCCCAGCGCTCGCCGTCGATTCGTGTGCAGCTTGATCGAGACGAGGCTGGTGAAATCGCGCGTCCGGGTGCTGCGCGACTCGATGATCTCGATGCCGCGTTCGCGGGCAACCGCCCGGGCGTTGACCATTGAGACGCCGCCCGAGAGAATCGGCCTGAGCACACCCGCCGCCGCGCTCGCCGCCAGCACCTCGGCGGCGCGGCCCTCGGCCAGCGCGCCGTAGTAGCGGAGGCCGATCGCCTCGATTCGCGCCGGGCCCAGCTGCGTCACCAGCGTCGCCAGATGATCGGCGAGCCGGATCCACGGCTGCAGCCGCTGCAGTTCATCGGGGTGCACCGACGGGAAGTTGACCGCGTTCCTCACCACACCGTCGCGCAGGAAATCGCGGACTGCCGCGGCCGTGTCCAGCCCGACGAGCTCCTGGGCTTCCTCGGTGGAAGCGGCGATGTGCGGCGTGGCGACGACCTGCGGCATTTTGGCAAGCGCCCAATCCGCCGGCGGTTCCTTCTCGAAGACATCCAGCGCCGCCGCCGCGACGATGCCGCTTTCGAGGGCAGCTTGCAATGCCGCTTCGTCAATCAGCTCCCCGCGCGCCGTGTTGATGATGCGCACGCCAGGTTTCATGCGCGCAAAACGCTCGGCGTTCAGGAGATGGTGCGTCTCGGTCGTCGAGGGGAGATGAAGCGTCAGGAAGTCGGCGGCGGCGCACACCTCGTCGAGCGAGAGCAGCTCGACGCCCATGCCCTCGGCGATCTCACGGGAGATGAAGGGATCGTGGGCGACGACGCGCATCCCGAACGCGCGGGCACGCTGCGCCACCTCCTGGCCGATCCGTCCAAGGCCCGCGATGCCAAGCGTCTTGCCGCGGAGCTCGGTGCCGAGAAAGCGCTTCTTCTCCCACTTGCCATCCTTCATGGCCCGATCGGCCGCGGGCACGCTGCGGGCGAGCGCCAGCATCAGGGCGCAGGCGTGCTCGGCGACGCTGATGCTGTTCGCGCCCGGCGCGTTGACGACGAGAATGCCGCGCGCGCTGGCGGCGGCCACGTCGACGTTGTCGACGCCGGTGCCGGCGCGGGCGACGATCCGAAGCTTCGGCGCCGCGGCCAGCAGCTCGGCGGTGACCTTCGTCGCGCTGCGGACGAGCAGCGCATCGGCATCCGCCAGCGCGGCCGCGAGTTCCGCCGCCGGGCGGCCGCTCCTGGCGTCGACCTGCCAACCGGGCTCGGAGCGGAGCAGCTCGAGCGCCGAGGCTGGCAGGTCGTCGGAGACGACTACTTTGATCAAGCTTAGTGCGACTTGGTGGTCTTTGGGCCGAGGCTGCGAACGTAGTTCACTAGATTCCATATGTCGTTGGCCGGGATCCGGCTGCCGTAGCCGCGCATGCCCGTCTGCTTGGAGCCGTCGCGGATGACGGTGAAGATTTCACCGTCGGTCTGGCCGTGCTTCCAGTCGGCGTCGGTCAGGTCTGACGGCGTCGGCTTCAGGAGCGCGCCGGCCTTGCCGTCGCCTTTCCCGGTCGCCCCATGGCACGACGCGCACTGAGAATCGTACAGTTTCTTGCCGGCGGCGATCGACGCTGGCGATGCGGCGACCGGGTTCTTCATCTTGGCCGCGTCAGGATGCTTATGCTGCTGCTGCGCGGCGGCCGCGAACGTGCACGAGGCTGAGGGAGAGAGCCGCCACGGCTGACGCGAACCACACGGTGCGAAACACAACGCGCATCAAACAGACCCTCCTTATCAATCGCAAGCGCTCCCTACAGTATAATCCGTAGGTTTTGTCGTCCAGGAATGCGGCTGCTTTTCAGAGTCGCCCTGCGGTGGTGCAAACCGCTAAAACATTCGCAATGCCGCGTCACAACGGAGTAAACCGTCGCGTCTTTTCCACAGAGTTTTCCACAGTTCCTGTGGAGAAGGCCGGAGACGCTCAGGGAACCTGACCTAATCAATCACGCCTAAGAACAATGTCGACTTCCACAATGCTCAAGCCGCCCGCCACTGGCGCGGCGATCACGCGCCAGCACGGACGGCTCGTCGTGCCGGACAATCCGATCATCCCGTTCATCGAAGGCGATGGCACCGGCCCCGACATCTGGCGCGCCAGCGTGCGCGTGCTCGACGCCGCCGTGGCGAAGGCGTACGGCGGCAAGCGCAAGATCGCCTGGATGGAAGTCTACGCCGGCGAAAAGAGCTTCAAGCAGTTCAACAACTGGCTGCCGGACGAGACGGTCGAGGCCTTCCGCACGTATCTCGTCGGCATCAAGGGCCCGTTGACGACGCCGGTCGGCGGCGGCATCCGGTCGCTCAACGTCGCGCTGCGTCAGATGCTCGACCTGTTCGTCTGCCTGCGTCCGGTGCGCTGGTATCGAGGCGTGCCCTCGCCGGTCAGGCATCCCGAAAAGGTCGACATGGTGATCTTCCGCGAGAACACCGAAGACATCTACGCGGGCATCGAGTACGCCGCCGGCACGCCAGAAGCGCAGAAGGTGCTCGACTTCTTCGCCAAGGAGTTCCCGAAGGAGTTCAAGAAGGTCCGCTTCGGCACCGTCGAGGCGTCGCGCGAGTGGCAGCGGCAGCTCGAGGAGATTGGCGCGCCGAAGCGGGAGGTTCGGTGTCAGGTCGGCGTCGGGCTGAAGCCGGTCAGCTACCTCGGCACCGAGCGGCTCGTCCACAGCGCGATCGGGTACGCCGTTGCAAAACAAGCGGAAGAGCGTCACGCTCGTGCACAAGGGCAACATCATGAAGTTCACCGAAGGGGCGTTCCGCGACTGGGGCTACCAGATCGCGAAGAACTTCTTCGGGGCCGTGGAAATCGACGGCGGACCGTGGTGCCGGATTCCCGGACGGCAAGCCGGGCGCCGGGCTCGTCATCAAGGACGCCATCGCCGACATCACGCTGCAGCAGGTGCTGACGCGTCCCGACGAGTTCGACGTGATCGCGACGCTCGAACCTGAACGGCGACTACCTGTCGGACGCGCTGGCCGCGCAGGTCGGCGGCATCGGCATCGCCCCCGGCGGCAACATCAACTACATCACCGGCCACGCCGTGTTCGAGGCGACCCACGGCACCGCGCCGAAATACGCCAACCAGGACAAGGTCAACCCGGGCTCGGTGATTCTGTCCGGCGAGATGATGCTGCGGCACATGGGGTGGCACGAGGCCGCCGACCTGCGTCGTGAAGGGCATGGACGGCGCGATCGCCGCCAAGAAGGTGACCTACGACTTCGCTCGGCTGATGGACGGCGCGACCGAGCTGAAGACGTCGGAGTTCGCGGACGCGATGATCGCAAACATGTAAGAGGACGCAGAGGATTAGAGGACGCAGAGGCGCAGAGCGCAGAGGCGCAGAGCGCAGAGGCTGACAGACGATGAGACGAAAAGTGACCGTGGTTGGTGGTGCGGGCAACGTCGGCTCGACGGTGGCGCGCTGTATCGCGGACAAGAACCTGGCCGACGTCGTGATCGTGGACATCGCCGATCAGAAGGCCGCCGGCATCGCGCTCGACATGCTCGAGTCGTGCCCGATCATCGGCTCCGACAGCCGCGTCATTGGCGGCTCCGACTACGCGCAGACGGCCAACTCCGACGTCGTCGTCGTCACGTCGGGCGTGCCGCGCAAGCCGGGCATGAGCCGCGACGACCTGCTCAACGTCAACTTCGGCATCATGAAGGCCGTCACCGAGCAGGTGGTCAAGTACTCGCCCAACTGCATCATCGTGCCGGTCGCCAATCCGCTCGACGCGATGGCCCAGGCGGTCTACCGACTCAGCAAGTTTCCCGCGCGAGCGGGTGATCGGCATGGCCGGCGTGCTCGATTCGGCGCGGATGCGGGCGTTCATCGCGATGGAGCTGAACGTCTCGGTCGAGAACATCCACGCCTTCGTCCTGGGCGGCCACGGCGACACGATGGTGCCGCTGCCGCGCTACTCGACGGTCGCCGGCGTGCCCATCACCGAGCTGATGTCGAAGGAACGCGTGGAGGCGATCTGCAAGCGCACCGCCGACGGCGGCGCCGAGATCACCAAGCTGGTCGGGACGAGCGCGTGGTACGCGCCGGGCGCGGCAGCCGCCGAGATGGTGGAGTGCATCCTGCTCGACAAGAAGAAGATCCTGCCGTGCTCGGTGTTCCTGCAGGGCGAGTACGGCATCCGCGATCTCTTCGTCGGCGTGCCCGTCGAAGCTCGGCGCGCGCGGCCTCGAAGACATCATCCAGATCAAGCTGACGCCCGAGGAAGACGCCGCGCTGAAGAAGTCGGCCGCTGCCGTCAAGGAGCTCGTGGACGTGATCGCGGTGTGAGGCTGAGGGCTCGGAAATTATCGTTCCGTTCGCCGCCCGTACAGCTCGCGCTCCGAATACTTTCCGATCTTGGCGGTGCCGTTCATCTCGTCGCCGGCCACCCGGCCGGCGAAGGTGACGTCGAGGAACTCGCCGTCGACAACGGTCTGCCAGACAATCGTGAAGCGATCGTCGTCGATCGTCCCCTTGATCTGGTACTCGGCAACCCCTGGAAACGTCACCCGGCCGGTGAGCGTCTTCCCGTTCTGATTCACCCACATCGGGTAGGACGCGCTTCCGCCCCATGGCAGCGCGAATTCGACGGTCCATCCGCCGGCCATGTCGGCCTCGGCCGCTGCCGGTAGGGCCGGGACGACGAGCGTCGTGAGCAGCAGGACGACCGCGAGCCCGCGAGTGAGGGAAGCCATCGCCGCCGATTATCGCACGGGCGATTTGTGTTGAAGATCGCTGGCGCCGGGCGTAGCCTCGCCGCCATGAAGAACACGCTCTACGCCGTCCTCGCGCTCGGCTGGATTCCAACGCTCGCGATCGCCACCGGCATCGCGCAGTCGAACCCGCCCAAGCTGCTGGCGCCGGGGCGAACGCCGATCAAGGTGACGCGCCTGTACACGGGCGCCGACGGCAAGACCAAGGTGGAGGAGTTCGAGATCCCGCTGAAGGCCCAGGGGCGCGGCACGGAGTTGTCGACCGTCGTGCCGGTGACCGGCGTTCAATTCCGCCGGACCAACCAGGATTACAACCTCGATTGGCATCCCGCGCCGGCGAGGCAATTCGTCGTGACGCTCAGCGGCGAGAGCGAGGTCGAGCTCGAGGGCGGCCGGAAGATCCGCCTGGGACCCGGGCACATCCTGCTTGCCGAAGACACGACGGGGCAGGGCCACATCTCGCGCGCCGTCGGCGGCGAGGATCGCCTCTCGCTGTTCATCCCGCTCGCTGACGGCGCGACGGTCCCGCGGTGAGCCGTGTGCGCCGGGCCTGAGAGGCCCGGCCTACAGGAACGCGTAGGGCGGACCTCTTAGGTCCGACGCTAATACTCGTCGTACCCTTCTGCCTGAAGCCCCCACTACTTTGCGGCCGTGAACATGCCCTTGACGTACTCGCGCGTCATCCGGGCGATGTTCGAGATCGGGATCTCCTTCGGGCAGACCGCTTCGCACTCGCCCTCGTTCGAGCAGCTGCCGAAGCCGTCCGCATCGGCCTGGTGGATCATGGCGGCGACACGCCGGTAACGCTCCACCTGGCCCTGCGGCAGCAGCGACAGGTGCGAAATCTTGGCGCTCATGAACAAGTGCGCCGAAGCGTTCTTGCACGCCGCCACGCACGCCCCGCAGCCGATGCAGGCCGCCGAGTCCATCGCGGTTTCGACGATCTCCTTGGCGATCGGGATCGCGTTGCCGTCGGGCGCGCCGCCGCAGTTGATCGAGATATACCCGCCGGCGGCGATGATGCGATCGAACGCACTGCGGTCGACCGTGAGGTCCTTGATGACCGGAAACGCCTTGGCGCGCCAGGGTTCGATGGTGATCGTGTCGCCGTCCTTGAAGCGACGCATGTGCAGCTGACAGACGGTCGTGCCGCGGTCGGGCCCGTGCGGGATGCCGTCGACGACCAGGCTGCACATCCCGCAGATGCCCTCGCGGCAGTCCGAATCGAAGGCAATCGCATCCTGTCCCTTGCGGATCAGCCCTTCGTTGACCACGTCGAGCATCTCGAGAAACGACATGTCAGGCGAGACATCGTCGGCGACGTAGTCTTCGAGTCGACCCGCCGCGGTCGGTCCCGCCTGACGCCAGATTCGGAGTTTGAGTCGCATACGTTGTAGGCCCGACCTTCAGGTCGGGCGTGCCGACGTCCCGCCGATCGTCTCCGAAGCCGTCGCCCGAGCTGAAGCTCGGGCCTACTTGTAACTTCTCTGCGTTGGATGAACTTCCTCGAACTTCAAGCGGTTCCTTGTGCAGCACCGGCTCGCGGCCGACGCCGGTGAACTCCCACGCCGCCACGTAGGTAAAGTTCGCGTCGTCACGGAGCGCTTCGCCCTCGGGCGTCTGGCTCTCCTCGCGGAAGTGCCCGCCGCATGACTCCCGCCGCTGGAGCGCGTCGAGGGCAAGGAGCTCGGCGAACTCCAGGTAGTCAGCGACCCGTCCGGCGTACTCCAGGCTCTGATTGAGGTTGTCAGGAGTCCCGGGACCGAGACGTTGTGCCAGAAGTCCTCGCGCAGCTTCGGGATTTCGGTGAGCGCGTGCCGAAGGCCCGGTTCATTGCGCGCCATGCCGACGTAGTCCCACATCAGCCGGCCGAGCTCGCGGTGGATCTCGCGGATGCTGCGGTTGCCCCTGACGGCCAGCAACTGGTTGATGCGCCGCTGCACGCTGTCGGCGGCTTCCTTGAAGGCGTCGTGCTCGGTCGTGACTTTCGGCAGCGTGGCGCCGGCCAGATAGTGTCCGATGGTGTACGGGATGACGAAATAACCGTCGGCCAGTCCCTGCATCAGCGCGCTCGCGCCGAGCCGGTTCGCGCCGTGATCGGAGAAATTCGCCTCGCCCAGGACGTGCAGGCCGGCCACGTTGCTCATCAGGTTGTAGTCGACCCAGAGGCCGCCCATCGTGTAGTGGATGGCCGGATAGATGCGCATCGGCACCTTGTAGGCGTCCTCGTCCGTGATCTTCTTGTACATGTGGAAGAGGTTGCCGTACTTCTCCTGGATCGTCTCGATGCCAAGCCGCTTGATGGCGTCGCCGAAGTCGAGATAGACGGCCAGCCCGCTGTCGCCCACGCCGCGGCCTTCGTCGCACGCCTGCTTGGCGTTGCGAGAGGCGACGTCGCGCGGCACCAGGTTGCCGAAGCTGGGGTACTTCCGTTCGAGGTAGTAGTCGCGCTCGTCCTCTGGAATCTGTTCCGGCGGCCGGCGGTCGCCCTTCTGCTTCGGCACCCACACGCGTCCATCGTTGCGCAGGCTCTCGCTCATCAGCGTGAGCTTCGACTGGTGATCACCCGTCACCGGAATGCAGGTCGGGTGAATCTGCGTGAAGCAGGGGTTCGCAAACAGCGCGCCGCGCTTGTGTGCGCGCCACGAGGCGGTCACGTTCGAGTTGACCGCATTCGTTGAGAGGTAATACGCGGTGCCGTAGCCGCCGGTGGCGAGGATCACGGCGTCGCCCGCGTGGCGCTCGAGCTCGCCGGTCACCAGGTTCCGGGTGATGATGCCGCGCGCCCGGCCGTCGACGACGACGAGATCGAGCATCTCCCGCCGCGGGAACATGCGCACCTTGCCGCCGTGCACCTGGCGCATCAGCGACTGGTAGGCGCCCAGCAGCAGCTGCTGCCCGGTCTGGCCGCGCGCGTAGAACGTGCGCGACACCTGGGCGCCGCCGAACGACCGGTTGTCGAGCAGGCCGCCGTACTCGCGCGCGAACGGGACGCCCTGGGCGACGCACTGGTCGATGATGTCGACGCTCAGCTGCGCCAGCCGGTAGACATTGGCCTCGCGTGAGCGGTAGTCACCGCCCTTCACCGTGTCGTAGAACAGCCGGTAGATGCTGTCGCCGTCGTTCTGGTAGTTCTTGGCGGCGTTGATGCCGCCCTGGGCGGCAATGCTGTGCGCGCGGCGGGGGCTGTCCTGGATGCAGAAGTTGAGGACGTTGTAGCCCAGCTCGCCGAGCGACGCGGCGGCCGACGCGCCGGCGAGCCCGGTGCCGACGCAAATGATCGTGTATTTGCGCTTGTTGGCCGGGTTCACCAGCTTCATTTCGAACTTGTGGCGGTCCCACTTTCCGGCAATCGGCCCGGAGGGGACCCTGGCGTCGAGGGTGATGCCGCTCACTGGTGCGCTCCGACGAAGTGCGCGACGAGCGCGATCCCGATGAACCCGACGGCAATGACCACCGCGAACACCTTCCCGAACGCCACCAGCCGCGGCGTCCACCGCGGGTGATCGAAACCGAGCGACTGGAAGCCGCTCGACACGCCGTGCCACAGATGCGACCCGACGATCAGCATGCTGATCGCGTAGAAGGCGAGCGCCAGCGGGCTGGCCAGCGCCTCCGTCTCCACGCGATACAGGTCGATGATGCCGGCCGGCGTTTCCGGATGCTCGCTGAACCTGAACGTCCGCACGTGGACGACGAGAAAAATCAGCAGCCACAAGCCGGTGACGATCATGGTGGTCGAGGCCAGCGTCTTCCGGCTCGGCGGGCCGGCCCGTCGCTGCTTCGCGTAGCCGACCGGTCTGGCGTCCTGGTTCTTCAAGAACATGCGCACGGTCTTGTAGATGTGCACCAGGAACGCTGCGAGCAGGACGATCTCGATGACCGGAATGAGCGGGTTGCCTCCCAACAGGTCAGCGTACGCGTTGAACGCGCGCGGACCGAGGAGGAACACCGCGTTCCCGACGATGTGGATGATCAAATACAGGACGAGGAAGAGGCCGGTGACGCCGATGAGGAGCTTCGTGCCGACGGACGAATCGAAGACGCGCGATCGCGATGACATCGATCGAAGAGTTTACTGTTGCGTCGCAAAACGGCGCAAGTTAGCATCAGGAGTTTGTTCGGCCTCCTCTGATGAAAATCCACGAGTACCAAGCCAAAGCCATCCTGGCGCGCTACGGCGTCCCCGTGCCGCGCGGTGAAGTTGCGTTCAGCGGCGCCGAAGCGGGCGAGATCGCACGCCGCCTCGGCGGCCAGATCGTCGTCGTCAAGGCGCAGATTCACGCCGGCGGCCGCGGCAAGGGCGGCGGCGTCAAGCTGGCGCGATCGGCCGACGAGGCCGAGCGCATCGCCGGCGAGATGCTCGGCATGACGCTCGTCACCCATCAGACCGGCCCGGAAGGGCGTGTCGTGTCGCGCGTCCTCGTCGAGGAAGGGCTGCAGATGTCGCGCGAGCTGTATCTGAGCCTCGTGCTCGATCGCGCCTCGGGCAAGCCGGTGATGATGGCGAGCGCCGCCGGCGGCATGGACATCGAGGAGGTCGCCGCCGCGACGCCGGAGAAGATCGTCAAGGTCTTCATCGAGCCGGGCGTCGGGCTGGTGCCGTTCGAGTCGCGGCGGATCGGCTTCGCGATCGGCCTCGACGGCCCGCAGGTCGGCAAGGCGGTCAAGCTGATGTCGTCGCTCTACGACGCGTTCGTCGCGACCGATGCCTCCCTGGTCGAAATCAATCCGCTCGTCGTCACCGCCGGCGGCGATCTGCTGGCGCTCGACGCCAAGGTGAATTTCGACGACAACGCGCTCTACCGGCATCCGGATCTTCGCGACCTGCGCGATCTCGGCGAGGAAGACCCGCTCGAGATCGAGGCCTCGAAGTTCTCGCTCAACTACATCCGTCTCGACGGCAACATCGGCTGCATGGTCAACGGTGCCGGCCTGGCGATGGCGACGATGGACATCATCAAGCTGGCGGGCGGGGAACCGGCCAACTTCCTCGACGTCGGCGGCGGCGCCAACGCCGACCAGATCCGGAACGCGTTCAAGATCCTGATGTCCGACCGGAACGTCCGGGCGGTGCTGATCAACATTTTCGGCGGCATCCTGCGGTGCGACGTGCTCGCCCAGGGCGTGATCGCCGCGGTCAAGGATCTGAGCGTGTCGATGCCGATCGTCATCCGGATGGAAGGCACCAATGTCGAGGAAGGCAAGCTCATGCTGAAGGAAAGCGGGCTGAATTTCACGACCGCCGACAGCATGAGCGAGGCTGCGAGCAAAGTCGTGCAACTGGCGGGATGAAACCAAGCACGGAAACACGAAACACGAAACCAGACAAGCAATTCTTTTCGTGGTTTCGTGCTTCCGGCATGCTTTGACGATATGGCCGTCCTAATCGATAAGTCGACACGATTGCTGGTCCAGGGCCTGACTGGACGGGAAGGCACGTTCCACGCGCGGCAGGCGGCGATCTACGGCACGACGGTCGTCGGCGGTGTCACGCCGGGCAAGGGCGGCACCACCCACGAAGGCTGGCCGATCTTCGACACGGTCCACGACGCGATCGAGAAGACCGGCGCCAACGCCTCGGTGATTTTCGTGCCGCCTCCCTTCGCGGCCGACGCGATCATGGAGGCCGCCGATGCGGGACTGGCGCTCGTCGTGTGCATCACCGAGGGGATTCCCGGTACTCGACATGATGCGGGCGATGACCTTCCTCAAGGAGCATCCGCAGACGCGTCTCGTCGGACCGAACTGCCCCGGCATCATCACGGCCGGCCAGGCCAAGGCGGGCATCATCCCGGGACATATCTGCAAGGAAGGGCGGATCGGGATCGTGTCGAAGAGCGGCACGCTCACCTACGAGGCGATCCACCAGCTGACGCGCCTCGGCCTCGGCCAGACGACCTGCATCGGCATCGGCGGCGACCCGCTGATTGGCACGACCCACATCGACGCGCTCGCCCTGTTCGCGCAGGACCCCGACACCGACGCGGTGATCATGATTGGCGAAATCGGCGGCAGCGCCGAGGAAGAGGCCGCCGCCTGGATTCAGGGGCACTTCAAGAAGCCGGTCGTGGCCTTCATCGCCGGCCAGACCGCACCGCCAGGACGCCGCATGGGCCATGCCGGCGCGATCATCGCCGGCGGGAAGGGGACAGCCGCCGAGAAGATGCGTGCGCTGGACGGCCGCCGGCGTGAAGGTGGTCAGGAGTCCCGCCGATATGGGTGGTGCGGTCAGAGAACTGCTATAATTCCGGGGATCCACTCCTCCTTTCTCAATAGCCTGTAAGGACTTAACGAATGTCACCGAGTGATCTAGCGGTTCAGGAGCAGAGGGCTGCGTCGGGCCAGCAGCGGGTCGTCAACGATTTCAGCATCCAGGTCGCCACCGTCAATGGCTCGGGCAGCCAGACGGCCAACCTCGTGCTCCTCCGTTCGATTCTCCTGATGGGCGTTCCCGTGTCCGGCAAGAACATGTTCCCTTCCAACATCGCCGGGCTGCCCACCTGGTACACGATTCGGGCCAGCAAGCGCGGCTACATCGCCCGGAAGAAGGAAGTCGACTTCCTCGTCGCGATGAACGCCGAGACGGCGAAGGAAGACGTGCTGACGCTGGATGCGGGCGCCGCCGTCGTCTACGACGAGCCGCTGAAGCTCAACACGCTCCGCAGCGACCTGGTGTTCTACCCGGTCCCGTTCGACAAGCTGGTCGCCCCGGTCTGTCCCGACGCGAAGCTGCGGCGGCTCGTCCGCAACATGATCTACGACGGCATCCTCGCCAAGATCCTCGGCATCGACCTGAAGCTGATGGAACAGGCGCTCGGCAAGCAGCTGGGGCGCAAGGCCAAGGCTGTCACGCTCAACCAGGGCGCGCTCAAGGCCGGCTATGACTATGCGGAGGCGACCTTCACGAAGCAGGACCCATTCGTCATCGAGCCGATGAACGAAACGGCCGGCAAGATTCTCATCGAGGGAAATGCCGCGGCGGCGATCGGCTGCATGATGGCGGGCGTCACCGTCGTCGCCTGGTATCCGATCACGCCCTCGTCGTCGCTCTGCGAGTCGCTCATCGGCTACATGAAGCGATACCGGATGGACAAGGCGACCGGGAAGGCCACGTTCGCGATCGTGCAGGCCGAGGACGAGATCGCGTCGCTCGGCATGGTGATCGGCGCGGGCTGGGCGGGCGCGCGCGCGATGACCGCGACGGCCGGGCCCGGGCATCTCGCTGATGTCCGAGTTCACCGGTCTCGCGTACTACGCGGAAACTCCCGCGGTCATCTTCGACGTCCAGCGGGTCGGCCCGTCGACCGGCCTCCCGACGCGGACCGCGCAGGGCGACCTGCTGTTCACGGCCTTCCTGTCGCACGGCGACACGAAGCACGTCATGATCATTCCCTCGTCGGTCGAGGAATGCTACGAGATGGCGCAGCAGGCGTTCGAACTCACCGAGCTGCTCCAGACGCCGGTGTTCGTGATGATGGATCTCGACCTGGGGATGAACAACTGGATGTCCGACGGGTTCAAGTATCCCGAGAAGCCGATTAACCGCGGCAAGCTGCTCACCAAGGAGGTGCTGGCGCGGCTCGGCGAGTGGGGACGCTACAAGGACGTCGACGGCGACGGCATTCCGTACCGCACGGTGCCGGGCGACGGCATGCCCGCCTACTTCACCAGGGGCTCGGGTCACAACGCGAAGGGACAGTACAGCGAGCGGCCCGACGACTACGTCGAGAACATGGATCGCCTGTCGCGCAAGTTCGAAACCGCGCGCGCCTACGTGCCCAAGCCGGTCATCGACCAGACGGCCGGCGCGAAGATCGGGCTGATTGGCTATGGCACCTCGCACTGGGCGATCACGGAGAGCCGCGATCAGCTGCGCGAGGAGACCGACGTCAAGACGTCATACTTCCGGCTCCGCGCGTATCCGTTCACCGAAGAGCTCGCCGCCTTCATCGACGCGCACGAGCGCGTCTACGTGGTCGAACAGAACCGCGACGCGCAGCTCCTGCAATTGATGCGCCTCGAGCTCAACCCCGAGCGTCTCACGAAGCTGCGCAGCGTCCTCCACTACAACGGCCTCCCGATCGACGCGCGGAGCATCACGGACGACGTGCTGGCGCAGGAAGGCTTCGAGGTGGCGAAGAAGACGGTGGCGAAGGTGAGTGCCGGATCAGCGGGCGGCGAATAACGGCACAATTTCAAATTGTAAATTTACAATCTGTAAATTGATCTAACGACATCAAATGGCCACACCAATCAAAGTCAATCGCATCGGGCTGGAACCACAGGTCTACAAGGGCGGCAAGACGACGCTGTGCGCGGGCTGCGGGCACAACGCCATCTCGGAGCGCATCATCGATGCGTTCTACGAGATGGGCGTCAATCCCAGCCAGGTCGTCAAGCTGTCGGGTATCGGCTGCTCGAGCAAGAGCCCGGCGTACTTCCTGGGCGGATCGCACGGCTTCAACGCCGTCCACGGCCGCATGCCCTCGGTCGGCACCGGGGCGATGCTGGCCAACGGCAAGCTGATTGCGATCGGCGTGAGCGGCGACGGCGACACGGGCGCGATCGGCATCGGCCAGTTCGTCCACCTGATGCGCCGCAACCTGCCGATCATTTACATCATCGAGGACAACGGCTGCTACGGCCTGACGAAAGGGCAGTTCTCGCCGACGGCCGACCTCGGATCGAAGCTGAAGAGCGGCGTCGTCAACGAGCTGCCGCCGATCGACACCTGCGCCCTGGCGGTCGAGCTGGGCGCGACGTTCGTGGCGCGGTCGTTCTCGGGCGACAAGAAACAGCTGCTGGCGCTGCTCAAGGCGGCGCTCGCGCACCGCGGCACCGTGATGCTCGACGTCATCTCGCCGTGCGTCACGTTCAACGACCACGAAGGATCGACCAAGAGCTACGCGTACGCGAAGGACCACGACGACCCGCTCGAGGAGGTCAGCTTCGTACCGTTCTTCGAGGAGATCTCGGTGGATTACGAGCCTGGCTCGACGCAGGAAGTGACGATGCACGACGGCTCGAAGCTGTATCTGAAGAAGCTGGAGGAAGGCTACGATCCGACCGACAAGATCTCGGCGCTGAAGCGCCTGCACGAGACCGCGCGCCGCGGCGAGTTCGCCACGGGCCTGATCTACATCGAGCCCGATCGCGACGACTTCCTCACGCAGCTGAACATTGTCGACGAACCGCTGGCCAGCCTGCCGCTCGAGCGAACGCGGCCAGGGCGAGAGGCGCTCGAGGAGATCATGGAGAGCCTGCGATAACTTGCAGATTGCATATTGCAGATTGCGGATTTACGAAGCGTTTCTCTCGAGTTCGACACCGACCCTGGCGATTCTGGGCGTCTTCACGAGGCGGTCAGAATCGCCAGCAGTTCTCTTGACTCGCCGAGCAGGTAGTCCAGCTCGCTCCCGCATAGCCGCCGCGACGGATAAACACCAACCAGAAGACGGTTTCGTCGGATTCCTCGTGCGCAGTTGCAAGCTTTGCCGTGAAGTCTCGGTGTGATTGCCCCCGGCAGGCGCGGCGGTAATTCGAAGCCATGCCCGTCTACTTCGAAACAGTTGGTCTGCGACGTGTTGGGATTGGCGATCGGCTGCAAGGCCGCGCAGAACTTCGCACGTGCGGAGGGCGAAGGTGAGGGTGCGTTCCTGCAGGTCCTCAGCCCGCGGATTCATGGCGTGAGTTCGAGCATGACTCACGCCAGTGCAAATTCCTCAGTAAATCAGCAATTTGCAATCTGCAGTTTCCAATTCTCAGCCCCGCATCTCGCGCGGACGCGGCAGATTCTGCCTACCCCCCTTCGCTTTCATCCTCATTTGCACCGATCTGGTCCTCTGCGGTCGCGATCGGATCGTCCGGCAGCCCATCCTCGTTGACGCCCGGACCGTGGGGGTTGCCCATCTGCTTGTCGGTGGGACGGTCGCCCTCGATGGCGCCCTTCTGTGCGTCCTGATCGTCCTGCTGCTTCGTCGCCATCGTCGTCACGTTGCGCCTCCAGTGAAGGTGCTTGGCGTCGTTCCCGCCGCGCAGTGGTTGAGTTAGCCGCTGCTATAATCGCTCGATGACCGAGCGGACCCTCGCGATTATCAAACCCGATGCCGTCCAGCGACGGCTGGCGGGGCGGATCATTCAACGCATCGAAGAAGAAGGATTCCAGATCCGTGCCATGCGGCGCGTGCACCTCTCCAAGCCGGAAGCCGAGGGTTTCTACGCGGTCCATCGGCAGCGCCCGTTTTTCGGCAGCCTGACCGGGTTCATGTCGTCGGGGCCCGCGGTCGTGATGGTGCTGGAGGCTCCCGACGCGATCAAGAAGTGGCGGACCCTGATGGGGGCCACGGATCCTGCGAAGGCGGATGCCGGCACGCTGCGGAAGGAATTTGCCGAATCGATCGAACGCAACGCGACGCACGGCTCCGATGCTGCCAGAGACGGCGGCGTACGAGATTGGCTATTTCTTCGCCGGGCGTCGAACTGATCTGACGAGGACGCAGAGGGGAGCAGAGCGCCGCAAAGCCGCAGAGGAGCCACTTTGGGTAAGCTGCTGCTGATCGTCGGCCTCGTCATCAGCGGGATCGGCCTGCTCGTCATGCTCGGCGTGCCATTCGGCCGGCTCCCCGGAGACTTCGCGGTCAAGCGCGGCAACTTCGCCTTCTACTTTCCGCTCACCACGTCGATCATTTTGAGTATTCTGCTGACGCTGATCTTCGCGCTTTTCAGACGCTAAGACGCCTGACGCAGGTCGTTCGACGTTCGCGCGTTCGGCGTTCGAACGGCGGCCGTGCAGCCGACGAACGCCGAACGATCGGCGAAGATCCACGAACGACGAACGACACTGACGGAGACCCGACCGTGACGATTAAGAATGACCGCTGGATCAAGCGAATGGCCCTCGAGCACCAGATGATCGAACCGTTTGTCGACAGCCAGACCCGCACCGGGGTCGTGTCGTACGGGGTCTCGTCGTACGGCTACGACATCCGCGTCGCCGACGACTTCAAGGTCTTCACCAACGTCTACAACACCGTCGTGGATCCGAAGTGCTTCGACCCGAAGTCGTTCGTCGACATCAAGGCCGACGTCTGCATCATCCCCCCGAACTCCTTTGCGCTGGCCCGGACCATCGAGTACTTCCGGATTCCGCGCGACGTCCTGACCGTCTGCCTCGGCAAGTCGACGTATGCGCGCTGCGGCATCATCGTCAACGTCACCCCGTTCGAGCCCGAGTGGGAAGGCCACGTCACCATCGAGATCTCGAACACGACGCCGCTGCCGGCGAAGATTTACGCCAACGAAGGGATCGCGCAGGTTCTGTTCTTCCAGAGCGACGAGCCGTGTGAGGTGTCTTACCGCGACAAGAAGGGCAAATATCAGGCGCAGCGCGGCGTGACGCTGCCGAAAATTTAGTGCGAAGTTCGGATTTGACCCCTAAAGCTCAGACGTAGTAAAACTTGCGGCGGCTTCGGGTAATCCGGCGCCCTTCCAGAATCCCTGGGTACATGGACAAACTCGTCGAGCGCGAAAACGCGCCTCGGAATCCACTCGCCGCCGCGCCCGCTCTCGCCGTTCAATTCTTTTTGATCCCGCTGGTTGTTGTCGGCGTGACAGTGCTCGTCTACGTGGGCTTCAGGTCCATGCTCGCGGACGAGCGCAGCCCGGCAGAGTATCTCGCCGAGGTGCGGTACGGTGGCTGGAGCCGCCAGTGGCCTGCGGCGTTCGAGCTGTCGCGCTTGATGGAAGACCCGCAGGTGCGGGCCGACCGCTCGCTGGTCCCGGCGCTCGTCAAGGCGTTCGACGAGGCCAAAGACGGCGACCCGCGGATCCGGCGTTATCTCGCCCTCGCCATCGGGCGGCTCGAACCGCCTCTCCCCAGGGAGGCCATCGACGTCCTGACCAAGGCCCTCGACGAACCAGGCACGGCGTGGACGCCCGACATCGTCTCGCGCCTCAACGGGTGGGCCGACATCGACATCAACGAAGCCAGGATCATGACGATCTGGGCGCTGGGTTCGTCGGGCGACGCCTCCGTCGTGGCCAAGCTCGTGCCGTTGTACGAGTCGAAGGACGCGGGCATCCGGAAGATGGTCGTGTACGCGCTTGGCGCTCTGCCCGGGGAGGCGCAGCTGCCGACGCTGACGACCGCGCTCAAGGACGAAGCCGCCGACGTGCGATGGAATGCCGCTGTTGCGCTGGCACGACACGACAGCGCGGAGGGCGTCCCCGTGCTGCGCGAGATGCTCGATCGCGCGTTCGTCGAGCAGACGGTCAAGCGGGATGTGCGGCAGTACGAGGATCAGGACCCCGTGGCGGACGTCATGATCAGCGGCCTCCGCGCCGCTGCCGCCCTCAACGACCCGACGCTCAAGGCATCGGTCGAAGGATTGAGCCAGCAGGACCGCAGCCTGCGCGTGCGGCAGGCCGCGCTCCAAGCGCTCAAGACGATGGGATAGGAGAAAGGTATCGTTCACGCTTCTCGGTTCACACTTCTCGGTTCGTGTTCAAGTTCGGGTTCGTGACGGAGTGCGTTGCATCGGGAACGGTGAACATTGAAACTGAACCATGAATGTCGAACCGAACCTGAACACGAACGGAGCACCGAGAACCGAGAAGGGTGAACTGCAGGTGACAGAGCATGGCTGACGAGAAGACGCCGGAAACCCCGGCGCCCAAGATTGCGCCTCAAACCGGCGAGGCAACGGCAGCGGCGGCAAAGACCGGCTCGCCGGCGGCGGGGCCAACGGCCAGCGCACCGGCTACCGGAGCAAACCCGGCGGCGACCCCGCATGCCGCGACGACGCCTGCCGCACGGCCCGCACCGGCGCCCCGTGCGCCAGCCGCACCGCTTCCCGATCTCGCGGGGAAGACGACGACGCCCGCTTCAGCAGGCGGAGCGGCGGCTAAGGCGGCCACGACGGCCGCCAAGCCGGCCGCGGCCGCAGCCACGCGGGATCCAGACGATACCTCGCCGCTCCTGACGCGTCGCGCCTGGATGGGCGTCGCCTGGGGCGCGTTTTCGGCGGCTTCCGCCGCCGCGCTGGCGGCAACCGGCCGCTTCATGTTCCCGAACGTCCTGAACGAGCCGCCGCAGCAGTTCAAGGCAGGGTTACCCGTCCGAGTACGGGATGGGCGTGGACGAGCGGTGGAAGGAGAAGTTCGGCGTCTGGATCGTTCGAACGCCGAACGATGTCGTGCAGCGCTCGAACGGGTTCTTCGCGCTGCTCGTGACCTGCACCCACCTGGGCTGCACGCCCGAACTACCTGAGCGCCGAAGGGAAGTTCAAGTGCCCGTGCCACGGCAGCGGCTTCCGGGCGGAGAGCGGCATCAACTTCGAGGGTCCGGCGCCGCGGCCGCTCGAGCGCGCCCGCATCGTGCTGGCCGACGACGGCCAGCTCCTGATCGACAAGGCGCGCAAGTTCCAATACGAGCTGGGGCAGTGGGCAGACCCCGAGGCATTTCTGAAGATTTGAGATTTGAGGATCTTGAGATCCTAGCAAATTTTTCACAAGAGAGCCATGGCTGAGACCAAGACGATCAATCCGCAGGAGAGTGCGCCCCGTCCGGTTCTGGAACTGGCTGACCGAGACGCAGATCTGGACCTCGGTCTTCCGGCACGGGCGGCCGAACAGCGACCGCAACCGCGTGCTGGTGATGCTGTCGAACGTGTTCCTGCACCTGCACCCGGTGCGCATCCGCAAGTCGGGCGTGAAGCTTCGCTACACCTGGTGCATGGGCGGGCTGAGCTTCTTCCTGTTCCTGTCGCTCACGTTCACCGGCCTGCTCCTGATGTTCTATTACCGGCCGACGCTCGAGTACGCCTACACCGACATCGTGGCGCTGCGCGAGCACGTCCCGCTGGGCATCATGCGCGAGATGCACCGCTGGGGCGCCCACGCGATGGTCATCACCGTGTGGCTGCACATGTTCCGGGTGTTCATGACCGGCTCCTACAAGCCGCCGCGCGAGTTCAACTGGTCGGTCGGCGTGATCATGCTGGTGCTGACGCTGCTGCTGTCCTTCACCGGCTATCTGCTGCCATGGGACCAGTTGGCTATCTGGGCCATCACGGTCGGCTCCAACATGGCGCGCGCCACGCCGTTCCTCGGGCACGAAGGCCCGGGCGCCGCGCTGCTGCGGCTCGGCGACGTGCCGCTGATTCACGCCTACGACGACGCGCGGTTTGCCCTGCTGGGCGGATCGTTCGTCGGCGAGGGCGCGCTGCTGCGATTCTACGTGCTGCACTGCGTGGGCCTGCCGCTCGGCATCGCCGTGCTGATGGCCGTCCACTTCTGGCGCGTCCGGAAGGACGGGGGGATTTCCGGGCCACTGTAATTTGGAATTTGGAATGAGGAATGCGTAGGAATGCGCACGGTGAATTTGGTTACGAATTCCAAATTCCAAATTCCAAATTCCTAATTACGAGGATCAGCTGAGATGGGCGTGATCAAGGGTTTCTTCAATACGCTGGCCGACCCGCGGCTGTTTTTCCTTCTGGCCTGCGCCGCGCTGGTCCTGATGGTCTGGAAGCGCGACAAGATCGCGTCGAACACGGTCGGGTACGGGCTGCTCGGCCTCCTGGGCGTGTTCTTCCTCTTCGGCGCTTTCGATCCGAATTTCCGGCTGATCATCGCGAAGCCCGACAACGTGCCGATCGTCGGGCTGATCTTCCTGCTGATCTTCTTCACCTGGTACTCGATCCGCGAGGCGGTGCTGAACGATCGGCGGATCGTGGCCGGTCAGGGGCCGATCGAGAAAGCCGAGTCGGATCGCGTCTGGGTGTGGCCCGATCTCGTCTATACCGAGCTCATCTCACTGATTCTGTGCTCGGTGGTGCTGATCGTCTGGTCGATCGTCCTGAAGGCGCCGCTCGAGCAGCCCGCGAACCGCGTCGGTCACCCCGAATCCGTCGAAGGCGCCGTGGTACTTCCTCGGGCTGCAGGAAATGCTGGTGTACTTCGACCCGTGGCTCGCCGGCGTCGTGCTGCCCGGCTTGATCATCGTCGGCCTGATCGCCATCCCGTACATCGATCGCAACCCGAAGGGCAACGGCTACTACACCTTCACCGAGCGCAAGGCAGAGATCACGCTCTTCCTCTTCGGCTTCGTCATCCTGTGGTCGTCGCTCATCGTCCTGGGCACGTTCCTTCGCGGGCCGAACTGGAACTTCTTCGGGCCGTTCGAGTTCTGGGATCTCCACAAGCTCGAGGCGCTGGTCAACGTGAACCTGTCGGAGTACATCTGGATGCGGCTCTTCCAGACCGGGCTGCCCGGCAACTGGTTCGTGCGGGAGATCTTCGGCATTCTGCTCGTGCTCGCCTACGTGTTCGTGCTGCCGGTCGTCCTCGGCCGCACGGTATTCCGCTCCTACTACGAGAAGATGGGCGGCCCGCGGTTCTACATCGGCGCGTTCCTGTTCCTGATGATGATGTCGCTGCCGATCAAGATGCTGCTCCGGTGGATTGTCAACCTGAAGTACATCGTGGCGATTCCTGAATTCTTCTTCAACATCTAAGTCATGGCTGAAAAGAAGGGCGTCGGACACGCCTACAACGTCGACTTCCTGAACGTGGTCTTCGCCGCGTCCAGCATCTTCCTGTTCCTGTCCGTCATCTGGATGGTCTGGGACGACTACGATCGCGACTGGAAGAGCACGCAGCGGCAGTTCGTCGAGCTCGAGTACCAGGTGACCCAGGCGAACCTGGATCAGGCCGGGCGCGACGTCGATCAGAACAAGCTGACCGAGCTTCAGAGCTCGCTGGCGGCGGCGCAGAAGAACGTCGAGGCGAACCAGGCGAAGATCGACGAACTGAACGGGCAGATGGCGGAGCTCGACGCCCGTCTGGCCCGCGAGTCGCAGGACTATCAGTTCGCCAAGGCGACCTACGACCAGGATCGCTACGACTTCGAAGCGGCCCGCGCCGCGGGCGCGTCCGACGCCGAGCGCAAGGGGGAGGCGGTCAAGGTGCTGCAGCAGCGGACGAACGACCTGCAGCTGCAGCTCGAGAAGACGACCGCCGAGCGAAACGCACTGCAGCGCCAACTCGACGACATCCTCGGCGAGTCGGGCAAGATTCAGGGCCAGATCACCGAGATCCAGCAGGAGCAGGGCCGCCTGCGCACCCGGCTGCGCGTCCTCGAGCCAAGCGTCCTCAAGCCCTACTTCCGCGATGCGCCGCTGCTCGATTTCATGGCGCCCACGTTGAAGGTGCAGCAGGTGATCCTGCCGAACATCGTCGACGACGTGAACTTCGTCAAGGTCGCGAAGATGGACCGCTGCCAGACGTGTCACCTCGCGATCGATCGCGCCGGCTACGAGAAGTACCCGCAGCCGTTCAGGACCCATCCGAATCTTGGCGTCTACCTGGGGAGCAACTCGAAGCACCCGCTCGATCAAGTCGGGTGCACGGTCTGCCACGAGGGGATGGGGCAGTCGGTCAGCTTCCGGGACGCCTCGCACGCGCCGTCGACCCCGGAGCAGGCCCACGAGTGGGAAGAGAAATACGACTGGGAAGAGCCGCACCTGTGGGACTACCCGATGCTTCCGCTCAACATGACGGAGGCGTCGTGCGCGAAGTGCCACAAGCAGGAAGTGTTCATCCCGAACGCCGAGAAGCTGAGCGTCGCCTACGCGACCTACGAGCGGGCCGGCTGCTACGCCTGCCACAAGACGCGCGGCTTCGAGAACCTGCGGAAGCCGGGGCCGACGCTCACGAAGATCGGGTCGAAGCTGTCGGAGGACTGGGTCAAGACGTGGATTCGCAATCCGAAGGCGGTGAAGCCGACCACGTGGATGCCCCGCGTCTGGTACAACTCGAATTCCAGCTCACCGGAGGACGCGGTCCGGAACGAAGTCGAGATCAACGCGACCGTCGCGTATCTCTTCGCCAACGACGAGGAGTTCCGGCCTGAAACCTCGAACCCGCCGCGCGGCGACGCCAAGCGCGGGCGAGCAGATCGTCAAGTCGATCGGCTGCCTGGGGTGCCACGTCGTCGACGAAAAGACCCGCGCCGAGGCCGGGCCGCATCGGACATTCGGTCAGCCGCTGCAGAACATCGGCAACAAGACCACCTACGAGTGGATCTTCGACTGGGTGCGCGATCCGAAGCACTACAACCCCGACACGTTCATGCCCGACCTGCGCCTCACCGATGCGCAGGTGGCCGACGTCGCCACGTACCTGACGACGCTGAAGCAGGCGGGCGGCGACGCCGCCAAGGCAACGCCCGACCAGGCCGCGGTCGATCAGCTACTGCTCGACTACTTCCGTTCCGTGATGCCGTTCGAGCAGGCCCAGGCGGAAGTCGCGAAGCTCGACGCGAATGCCAAGCAGCTCGAGCTCGGGCGGCGCGCCATTGCCCGGTACGGCTGCTTCAGCTGCCACGAGATCAAGGGCTTCGAGACGACACAGCCAATCGGCACCGAGCTGTCGGAAGCCGGCAGCAAGCTCGTCTCCCGGCTCGATTTCGCGTTCGTGCACGACATCCCGCACAGCTCGAAGATCGCGTGGTACCGGACGAAGCTGCACGATCCGCGGGTTTTCGACGAGGGACGCGTCCTGCAGCCCCTACGAAAAGCTGCGGATGCCGAATTTCGAGTTCGCCGACGACGAGATCCAGCGCCTGCTGACGGCGATCATGAGCTTCCAGCGCGAGATCCAGCCGGCGCAGGCCATGCCGGCGCGGACGGCGCGGCGCGACTTCCTGGTCCAGGGCCGCAACCTCGTGCACCGGCGCAATTGTGTGGGCTGCCACATCATCGAAGGCAGCGGCGGCGACTATCTCAAGCTCGTCGCCGAGCCATCGCTGGGTCCGCCGCTGCTGACTCCAGAGGGCGCGCGCGTCCAGCACGACTGGCTGTACGCCTTCCTGCGAGGGCCGATCACGATCCGGCCGTGGCTCGACGTCCGGATGCCGACCTTCGGCCTCGACGACCAGAACCTGAACGGCGTGATTCAGTACTTCGGCGCGGTCTCCGAACGCCTCGACCCATTTCGCACGCCGGAGGTCGTCCCGGCGTCGCAGAACCTCGGCGTCGGCCGCGAGCTGTTCGAGTTGCTGAAGTGCCAGCAGTGCCACGTCCTCGGCGCCATCCCGAAGGATCAGCCGACCTCGAACCTTGCCCCGGATCTGCGGATGGCGTCCGACCGGTTGCAGCCTGACTGGATTGCGGACTGGATGCGTGCACCCAGCCGCATCGTCCCAGGGACGCGAATGCCGGCGTTCTGGCCGGAGCATCCCAAGTCGTTCTATCCGCAGCTGGGCGGAGACGCCGAGGCTCAAATCCGCCTCATTCGCGACTACCTGCTGACGCTGCGCGGCGGCCCAACGCCCCGCCAGCCGGCGCAGCAGCAACGGGCGGCGAACTAACGCAGGGCAGGTAGGGCAGGAAGGGCAGGTAGGGCCTCCCGCCTTACCTGCCCTACCCGCCCGGTATAATTCACCCCGAATGCTTCGGCCCCACCGCGGGCGAATGCCTCGCGTCCACCCGACCGCCTACATCGACGACAGCGCCCAGGTCATCGGCGACGTGGAAATCGGCGAAGAGAGCAGCGTCTGGATGGCGGTCGTCATTCGCGGCGACGTGCACCGGATCCGCATCGGCAGCCGATCCAACGTCCAGGACGGCACGGTGGTGCACGTCATGAAGGACACACACGCGACCACCATCGGCAACGACGTGACGATCGGGCATGCCGCGGTCGTCCACGGCTGCACCATCGAGGACCGGTGCCTGATCGGCATGGGGGCGATCCTGCTGAACGGCGCGGTGATCGGTTCCGGCTCGATCGTCGCCGCCGGCGCACTCGTCGTCGAGGGCATGCAGGTGCCGCCGCGCTCGCTGGTGATGGGCAGCCCGGCAAAGGTGAAGCGCCCGTTGACCGACGCCGAAGTGGCCGAGATCCAGATGTACGCGGACCGGTACGTGACGTACCGCCTGGATTACATGGGAGCTGGAGGCTAGGGCTGCGTAAGTTCGCGGCGGTCGTGGGGCGACCCTCTAGGGTCGCCATGATCAAGTCATCCACAAAGCCGCCATCCGGAACACGCGATTTTCTTCCCGACGACGTCCGCCGGCGCGAGCACGTCATCGGGATCGTCCGCGGTGTGTACGAACGCTATGGGTTCGAGCCGCTCGAGACGCCGGCGTTCGAGAACATCGAGACGCTGCTCGGCAAGTACGGCGAGGAAGGCAACAAGCTGATTTTCAAGATCCTGCGCCGCGGCGAGCACGAGCAGAGCGGCGAAGCGGATCTGGCGCTGCGCTACGACCTGACCGTTCCTCTCGCCCGCGTCATCGCGCAGTACCAGAACGATCTGCCGAAGTTCTTCAAGCGTTACCAGATTCAGCCCGTCTGGCGCGCCGACCGGCCGGCGCGCGGACGCTTCCGCGAGTTCTATCAGTGCGACATCGACTCGATCGGCTCGACCGCTCCGGTCGCCGAAGTCGATCAGCTGGCGGCGGTGTCGGATGTGCTCCTGCAGCTCGGATTCGCCGATTTCGTCGTGCGCCTGAACCACCGCGGTGTCCTGTCCGGACTGTTGAATGCAGCGGGCGTTGCCAGCGCCCACCACGCCGACGCGTTAGTGGCGTTGGACAAATTGGACAAGATTGGCCCGGAGGGAGTCGCACGGGAGTTCAGCGCGCGAGGAATTCCCCAGGCCATCGCCGAACGCTGTCTCGAACGGTTCGCAGTGCCGGCGACGGAGCTGCCGGCGGACACCGTGCGACGTCTCGAGGAAACGCTCGGCAAGGACGATGGCGCTGTTGCAAATCTGCGCGAGATTACGTCCCTGGCGGCGGCGACATCCGCTGGAAACAGGATCCGCATCGACCTGAACCTTGCGCGCGGGCTGTCATACTACACGGGCGCCATCATGGAGATCGTCGTTCCCGACCTCGCCGGCAGTCTCGGCGGCGGCGGCAGGTACGACAATCTCGTGGGGATGTTCCTGGGGCGCGACGTGCCGGCCTGCGGCTTCTCCCTCGGCCTCGAGCGGATCATCGTCGTGATGACCGAGCGGAGCATGTTTCCGGAGAATGTCGTGCGCGGTACGGTCGACGTGATGGTCACGCTGTGGAACGATGCGTCGCGCGCTGACGCGCTGGCGCTCGCCAGCGAACTGCGCGCAGCGCGGCCTTCGCGTCGATGTGTATCCGGAGGCCGACAAGCTCGGGAAGCAGTTCAAGTACGCGTCCAGCCGCAACGTGCCGTTCGTGGCGATCGTCGGCGACGACGAGCGGGCGCAGGGAAAAGTGTCGATCAAGGATCTCCGGAGCGGCGATCAGCAGACGGTCGATCGCCGCGAGGCGGGGCGGCACGTAGCGACAAGGCGGCGATCGTGACGGATCAAGCAATCGTGACGCATCAGACGACATCGAGTAGTTACCGGACGCACACCTGCGGCTCGCTTCGAGCGGAGCACGTCGGCCAGACGGTGCGCCTGGCCGGCTGGGTCAATCGCAAGCGGGATCATGGCCAGCTGCTGTTCATCGACCTGCGGGATCACTACGGCGTCGCGCAGTGCGTGTTCACACCCGACTCGAAGGCGTTTGCAGATCGCCGAGGCGGTCCGGCTCGAGAGCGTGATCGCCGTCGAAGGACGCGTCACGGCACGAACGCCCGAGAACGTCAATCCCGCGCTGCCGACCGGCGCCGTCGAGGTCGTCGTCGATCATGTCGACGTGCTGTCGCCGGCCGAGACGCTGCCGTTCCAGGTGTCGGGCAGCCAGGAGATCCCGGAAGAGCAGCGGCTGCGCTACCGGTTCCTCGACCTCCGCCGCGAGAAGCTGCACGCGAACATCGTCCTGCGTTCGCAGGTGATCTCGAGCATCCGCCGGCGCATGAACGCGCAGGGGTTCCTCGAGTTCCAGACGCCGATCCTCACCTCGAGCTCGCCGGAAGGCGCGCGCGACTACCTGGTGCCGAGCCGGATTCATCCCGGCAAGTTCTACGCGCTGCCGCAGGCCCCACAGCAGTTCAAGCAGCTGCTGATGGTGGCCGGCTTCGACCGTTACTTCCAGATTGCGCCCTGCTTCCGCGACGAGGACGCGCGGGCCGATCGCTCCCCGGGCGAGTTCTATCAGCTCGACGTCGAGCTGTCGTTCGTCACCCAGGACGACGTGTTCAGCGCAATCGAGCCGGTGCTCGCCGGCGTCTTCCGCGAGTTCTCCAGCTGGAACGTCACGGAGCCGCCGTTCCCGCGCATCGCCTACGACGATGCGATGGTGATGTACGGCACCGACAAGCCCGACCTGAGGAATCCGATTCGCGCCGCGGACGTGACCGAGATCTTCAGAGGGTCCGAGTTCGCGGTGTTCGCGCGCGCGGTGGAGGAGGGCGCCGTGGTGCGGGCGATTCCCGCGCCTGGCGCAGCCGAGAAGTCACGCAGCTTTTTCGACAAGACCGTGGGGCTCGGCGAATCGCTCGGCCTCGGCGGGCTCGCGTACATCGTCGCGGCGGATCCACCGCGCGGGCCGCTGGCAAAATATCTGAGCGAAGAGCGCAGAGCCAGGTTGTTCGAAACCGCCGGCGTGAAGCCTGGCGATGCGGTGTTTCTCGCGGCCGGTCCCGCGAAGAGCCTCGCGCGGCCGGTCGACGGCTTGAGGACGCATCTCGGCCGCGAGCTCGGGCTGCTCGAGGCGAATGCCTACAGGTTCTGCTGGATCACCGACTTTCCCTTCTTCGAGCTCGATGCCGAAACCGGCCAGGTGACCTTCAGCCACAATCCCTTCTCGATGCCTCAAGGGGGGCTGGAGGCGCTCAACACGAAGGATCCGCTCACCATCAAGGCGTTCCAGTACGACATCGTCTGCAATGGCGTGGAGCTGTCGAGTGGCGCGATCCGGAACCATAGGCCCGACATCATGCTGCGGGCGTTCGAGATTGCCGGCTACGGCCCCGAGGAAGTCCAGCGCCGGTTCGGCGGGATGTTCAATGCGTTTCGATTCGGCGCGCCGCCGCACGGAGGCCTGGCGCCGGGCATCGATCGGATCGTCATGCTGCTGGCCCAGGAGCCGAACCTTCGGGAGGTCATCGCGTTCCCGATGACCCAGAGCGCCGAGGACCTGCTGATGAATGCGCCATCGCCGGTGTCGGAGAAGCAGCTGCGCGAACTGCACATCAGGATCGTGGAGCCCAGGAAGTGACGAGGCTGGGGGCTGGAGGCTAGTGACGTGGGATACGCGACGACTCCCAGGCCTCCAGTCCCCAGTCTCTAGTCCCCTGTGCTATAATGCGCCACTAAGTCGCTGTATTATAAGGAGATAGACGCAATCAAACGCATCACCGTTCCCGAAGAAGGCATCGAGACGCTGTTTGGCTCCTACGACGAGAACCTGAAGCACCTCGAGTCGCTGTTCAACGTCCGCATCCGCACCCAAGGCCACGAGCTCCTCGTGGACGGCGACACCCCAGGCCCTGAGAATGTCGATCGCGTGGTGGGACAGCTGTCGTCGCTCATGCGGGACGGCTACAAGTTGTCGAACGCCGACGTGAAGACCGCCTCCGACCTGGTGGCCCAGGACCAGTCCGTCGATCTGCGGGAGCACTTCCTCAAGGGCAGCCTGACGCCGGCCGGCAAGCGCCGGGTCGCGCCGAAGACGATCAACCAGCGGCGGTACCTCGACGCGATCGACGCGAACGACATCGTGTTCGGCATCGGTCCCGCCGGGACGGGGAAGACCTATCTCGCCATGGCCCAGGCCGTCTCTTTCCTGGTCGCGAAGAAGGTCAGCCGCATCATCCTCGCGCGCCCGGCGGTGGAGGCCGGCGAGAAGCTCGGGTTCCTGCCGGGCGACCTCCAGGAAAAGGTCAATCCGTATCTACGGCCGTTGTACGACGCGCTCTACGACATGCTCGACGTCGAGCGGGTGGCCCGCTATATCGAGCGCGGGACGATCGAGATTGCGCCGATTGCCTTCATGCGCGGCCGGACGCTCAACGATTCGTTCGTCATCCTCGACGAAGCCCAGAACACGACGTCCGAGCAGATGAAGATGTTCCTGACGCGACTGGGGTTCGGCGCGAAGGCGGTGATTACCGGGGACGTGACGCAGATCGACTTGCCGATCGGCCGGGTCTCGGGTCTCGTCGAGGCGATGAAGGTGGTGAGCGCCATCGAGGGCATCTCGTTCATCTATTTCGACGATCGCGACGTGGTCCGCCACAAGCTCGTGCAGCAGATCGTCAAAGCGTACGAGGCGTTCACCAACGGGAACGGCCGGTCATAGAATCGCCATGCGACGGATGGCTGCCGGCGCGAGCCGGACCACGGGGGCGCGCTTGCGCGTGGCGGTGACCGACGGGATGGGGAGGCCGATCCCGTCCGGTGGCCTGGATCGATGGCTGGCGGATGTCGCGCCGCGCCGCGCGCGCGGGTCGATGACCGTGGCTCTGGTCAGCGACGCCCGCATCCGCGCGCTCAACCGGCAGTATCGGGGCAAGGACTACGCGACGGACGTGCTCAGCTTCCCGGTCATGGCCGATCCCCTGGAGGGGATCAGGCCCCCCGGAAATCGCCATCTCGGAGACATCGTTATCGCCCGGGGCATTGCCCGGCGCCAGGCGCGGGCGGCCGGCCACGCCCGCCCGGAAGAGCTTCGAATTCTGGCCTTGCACGGCCTCCTCCACCTCTTGGGATACGATCACGAGCGCGACAACGGCCAAATGGCGCGTCTGGAGCAGAGGCTCCGGCGGAAAGGCGGCCTTCGGGAAGCATTGACCGAGCGCTGATGATTCCCCTGCTGGTGTTCCTCCTGGCGTGCGCCGCGGTCTACCTCGGCGCCATCGAGGCGGCCTTCAGCGCGCTGATGAGGTTGTCGCTCCGCCTGGTCGCCGAGCGAAGCGGGCGGCCCGGGCACCTCTCGGCGTACCTCGACGACCCCGTCCTGCTGTTCGCGCCCGTGCGCCTGCTGCTCGGACTGGTCACGGCGGCAGCCACGGCGCTGCTCGCGATGGCGATCGGCGCCGCCAGCTTCCGCGAGGTGGCGCTCGTGCTGGTGAGCGTCGCGGCGTTCATCGTCATCGTGGAGCTGCTGCTGCCGCTGGCCATCGTGGCGCGCGATCCCGAGCGCGTACTGGAAATCCTGCTGCCGACGTTCAACCCGATCGCCCGGACGCTGGGGCCGTTCTCGCGCTGGACGGCGCAGATGATGTCCGCGAAGCGGCCGACCGCTGCGACGACGCCGGACGAAGCGGCGGAAGAGGCGAGCGAAGCGACCAAGGCCTACCTGACCGCCGGCGAGCAGGAGGGCCTGATCGAGGGCGAGGAGCGCCGGCTGCTCCAGAGCATCGTCGACTTCGGCGACACGCTCGTCCGTGAAGTGATGACGCCGCGGCCCGACATCGTCGCCATTCCCGAGGCGGCGACGGTCGGCGATCTGCGCGCGCTGTTCCGCGAACAGGAGTATTCGCGGTTCCCGGTGTTCCGCGAGAGCCTCGACAACATCGCGGGGTTCGTGTTCGTGAAGGATCTGGTCGCGCTGAGCATCGACCGACGACTCGCGGCCGATCACCTCGCTGCTGCGCCCGGCGGTGATCGTCCCGGAGAGCAAGCGGGTTCCCGAGCTGCTCAAGCAGTTCCAGCGGCAGCAGACGCAAATCGCGATCGTGGTGGACGAGTACGGCGGCACCGCCGGCCTCGTGACGATCGAGGATCTGCTCGAGGAGATCGTCGGCGAAATTCGCGACGAGTACGACGTCGAGTCCGAGCCGGTGGTCGACGAGGGCGGGGGCCGGTTCGTGTTCCACGGCAAGGTGGACATCGACGAGGTGATCCAGCGGCTCGGCGTCCAGATCGAGCGGGAAGGGTTCGAGACGGTCGGCGGCTTCCTGATGACGCACCTGGGCCGCGTGCCGGCGGTCGGGGAGCGCGTCGACATCGACGGGCTGACGGTCGAAGTCCTGGAAGTCGACCGGCGGCGCGTGCACAAGGTGCGGATCCGCCGTGGCGAGGTCCACGCCGGCGGCACGCCATGAAGTCCGGCTTCGTCTCGTTCATCGGCCGCCCGAATGCCGGCAAGTCCACGCTCCTGAACCGGCTGGTCGGTTCGAAGCTGGCCATCGTTTCGGACAAGCCCCAGACGACCCGGACTCGGATTCTCGGCGTCCGGAACTATCCCGACGCCCAGGTGGTCTTCCTCGACACCCCCGGCATCCACCGGCCGCTGCACCGGATGAACGTCCGGATGGTCGATGCCGCGGTGCAGACGATCAAGGAAGTCGACGTGCTCGGACTCGTCGTTGACGCGGCCGAGCCGCCGGGCAAAGGCGAGCGATTCGTCGTCGACCTGGTGAAGGACGCCCCGGCACCGGTCTTCCTCATCCTGAACAAGGTCGACTTGATCAGGAAGCCCCGGCTGCTGCCGATGATCGCGCGGTACCAGGAGGAAGGCGGGTTCGAGGAAATCATTCCGCTGTCGGCGGCGACCGGCGAGAACGTCGATCGCCTCGAGCGCACGATCATCGATCGGCTGCCGGAAGGGCAGCCGCTGTACCCTGACGACTACCTGACGGACCAGCCCGAGCGGGTGTTCGCGGCCGAAATCGTCCGCGAGAAGCTGCTTCAGTTCACGCACGCCGAGATCCCGTTCGCGAGCGCCGTGGTGATCGATCGGTTCGAGGAGCCGGAGGGCGACCGGCCGCTGCTGCGCCTGTACCTGTACGATTGTCGTGGATCGCGACTCGCAAAAGCCGATCGTGATCGGCCGCGGCGGCGACATGATCAAGAAGATCGGCACGGCCGCGCGCGAGGAGCTGGAGCGCTTCTTCGGCACGAAGGTGTTCCTCGACCTTCACGTGCGGGTGAAGTCGGAGTGGCGCGAGGACGAACGGATGCTCGCGGAGCTGGGCATTCGAACTGACAAGTAATTTGGAATTTGGAATCAAGAATTAGGAATGCTGTACACGACCGAAGCGCTGATCCTGAGGACGTATGCGCTTGGCGAGTCCGACCGGATCGTGGTGTTTCTGACGCGGGACCGCGGCAAGCGGCGGGGGGTGGCGAAGAACGCGCGTCAGAGCCGGCGGCGGTTCGGCGGCGCGCTCGAGCCGATGACCTACGGGCGCGTCGGCTACGTGGAGCACGAGCGGCGAGACCTGGTGTTCGTCAACTACGTCGAACCGATCCGTTCGCCGCTGGCGGCGGCCGACGGCGAGGCGCTGGGTTACGTCGGGTATTTCGCCGAGCTGATTGACGAGTGGGCGCCTGACGCCGACCCGAACGAAACGCTGTTCCGGCTCGGCACGTCGGTCGTGGATGCGTTGGCGGCCGGCGTCCCGGTGGAGCCGCTGGCCCGGTACTTCGAGTTCTGGCTGCTCCGAATCCAGGGTGTCTATCAGCCCGACCCGAAGGCGTCGCACGAGGCGAAGGCGTTTCTGCAGGCGGCGCGGACCTGCAGTCCGTTCGCGCTCACGGCGCACACGGCCTCGCAGAAGGCGCTCCGCGAGCTCGAGGCGTCGCATCGGACGATGATGTCGGTGCACCTGGAGCGGGAACTGCGATCGACGAAAGTGTTGAGAGAGATGCGCCGAGCCGATGGCTGATGACATTTCAGAATCTGATCCTCAAACTGTCCGAGTTCTGGACCTCACGCGGGTGCGCGCTCCAGCAGCCGCTCGACGTCGAGGTCGGCGCTGGCACCATGCACCCGGAGACGTTTCTCCGCGTGCTCGGACCGGCGCACTGGAACGTCGCCTACGTCCAGCCGTCGCGTCGCCCGGCGGATGGCCGCTTCGGCGAGAACCCGAACCGGCTCTTCAAGCACCACCAGTTTCAGGTCATCCTCAAGCCGGCGCCCGACGAGGTGCAGCAGCTGTACCTCGAGAGCCTCGAGGCGTGCGGCATCAACCCGAGGCAGCACGACATCCGGTTCGAAGAGGACAACTGGGAGTCGCCGACGCTCGGGGCGTGGGGCATCGGCTGGCAGGTGATGTTCGACGGCCTGGAGATTTCGCAGTTCACCTACTTCCAGCAGGCCGGCGGCGTCGAGCTGTCGCCGATCTCTGCGGAACTGACCTATGGCCTCGAGCGGATTGCCATGGCCCTGCAGCGCGTCGACAGCGTCTACGACCTGGAGTGGGGCGGCGGCGTCAAGTACGGCGAGGTGAGGCTCCGCGAGGAAATCGAGCAGTCGAAATACGTCTTCAACAAGGGCGTCGAGCTGGCGCCGGGCCTGGAGTTCGGCGCCTATCACCGCACGCTGTTCGACGAGTACTACGCGATGGGCCAGTCGCTCCTCAAGTCGGGCCTCATCTGGCCCGCCCTCGAGCACTGCCTGAAGTGCTCGCATGTCTTCAACATTCTCGACTCGAGCAACAGCATCGGCGTGACCGAGCGCACGGCGTACATCCTGCGGGTCCGCCAGCTTGCCGTCGGCATCGCGCGGCAGTACGTCGACGAGTCGGCGGGAAAGGCGGTCGCGTAGGTGCTCGATCGGGAACTGCTGCTCGAAATCGGGTGTGAAGAGCTCCCGGCCGGCTGGCTGCCAGGTCTGACCCAGCAGATCGGCGAGGTCGTCCTGGCGCAGCTGCGTGCGCACCGCCTCGCCCCGGAGTCGCCGGCCGAAACCTACAGCACGCCGCGGCGGCTCACGGTCCGGATTGCCCGTCTCGCCGAACGTCAGACCGATCTCGAGGATCTGGTGACGGGCCCGCCAGTGTCCGCGAGCTTCACCGCCGACGGCGCGCCGACGCCCGCGGCGGCTGGATTCGCCGCCAAGCAGGGGGTCGACGTCGCCGCGCTCGAACGGGTCGAGACGCCGAAGGGCACCTACCTGGCCTTCCGGAAGAAGCAGCGCGGGAAGGCAGCCGTCGACGTGCTCCCGGACGTCCTCGGCGGAACGCTGCGCGGCCTCACATTCCCCAAGCTGATGCACTGGGATGCGCAGCTCGAGGACGGGCGCGGCGAGCTGCTGTTCGGCCGCCCGATCCGCTGGATCCTCTTCGTTTACGGCGGACGCGTCGTGCCGTTCACCATTACTCGCTCGTCGGCCGCCCAGACGGGCCAGGTCCAGGAGGTGACCTCGGGCGCCGTGACCTACGGCCACCGCTTCCTGACGACGAGCGGACGCGCGGGCCGCGCTATCAAGGTCCGGACGTTCGACGAGTACCGCGCGCGGCTGCTCGAGAACTTCGTCATCCTCGAGCGCAGCGAACGCCACAACAAGATCGCGCGGGAGCTGGACGCGAAGGCTCAGCGCCTGCAGGGCCGCGTCAGCCGCATCGCGCGCGGCGACTCGGGGCTGCTCGACGAAGTGCCCGATCTGGTCGAGTACCCGTCGGTCGTCGGCGGCACTTTCGCGCTCGAGTTCCTGGAGCTGCCGGAGGAAGTGCTGACCACGACGCTCATTCACCATCAGCACTACTTTCCGGTCGAGGGCGAGAACGGCCGCTTGAAGAACGCGTTCCTCGCGGTCATCAACACCGAGCCCGACACCGAGCGGACCATCGCCCGCAACGCCGAGCGCGTCGTGACCGCGCGGCTGCGCGACGCGCGCTTCTTCTGGGAAGCGGATCGCAAGTCGACGCTGCGAGTCGCGGCTCGACCGGCTCGCCACGCTGCTCTTCCACAAGAAGCTCGGGACCTACCGTGACAAGGCCGATCGCATCGCGCCGCTGGCCCGGTGGATTGCCGCGGAGGCCCTCGGCGCCGATGCGGGGACCGCTGACATACGCCGAGCAGGCCGCCCGGCTCGCGAAGGCCGATCTGACGACCGACATGGTCCGGGAGTTCACCGAGCTCCAGGGCACGATGGGCGGCATCTACGCGCGCGAGGAAGGGCTGCCGGAGGAGGTCTGGAAGGCCATCTACTTCCACTACCTGCCGATCGGCGTCGAGGCCGACGCGCCGCCGACGCGCGAGCAGCTTGGCAAGGCGGCCGTCACGTGGGCGGCAGTTTCGCTCGCCGACAAGCTCGACACCATAACCGGGTTGTTTGCGGTCGGCGAACGCTTCAGCGGCTCGCGCGACCCGTACGGCCTTCGCCGGCAGGCGCACGGCGTCCTCAAGATCCTCATCGACCTGCCCGAGCTGACCGGGATCAGCAAGGCGCTCTCCATCGAGCCGCTGATCGCCAGAGCTGCCGAGTCTTTCAAACAGTTCGAAGGGCAGACCGGCGCGGAGCTGAACCCGCTGAGCTTCTGGCACGAGCGTCTGAAATACGTCGTCGAACAGCGCGGGTTTGCCAACGAATACGTCCGCTCGGTCGGCGCGTCCGGAGACCTGACGCCCCTCAAGTGGCGTCGAAAGCTCGAGGTGCTTCCGGAGTTCGCCGGCTCGCCGGCGTTCGATCAACTGGCGACCACGTTCAAGCGCGTCAAGAACATCGCACGCGAGTTGAAAGGCTCGGCACCCGTACCCCTCGACCGCCTGTCGGGCTCGTTGCGCGACGCGTCCGAGACGAAGCTGTTCGACGACCTCCAGACGCGGATGCCGCGCGTCCATTCCGCGACTGCCAAGCAGGATTATCGGGGGGCGTTGAGCGAGCTGGCCGCGCTGGGACCGGCAGTGGACAAGTTTTTCGTCGATGTCCTGGTGATGGCCGACGACGCCGACCTGCGGCGTGCCCGGTTGAGCCTGATGGCCCACTTGCGCGACGTCGTCCTGGGTATCGCGGACGTGTCCGAGCTCGCCGGCGAGCAGGCCTGAAGGCTGTTTGCGCTCTCGTCCGGCTGAAGCCGGACGCTACGAATCCGCTCCCACTTCCTGAACTAGAATCCATAGCTCGATTCATCATCTTTCTCCTCCGGAGTCGTCGAATGGCCAGAAAAGCCGCCGCGAAGCGTTCCAGCAAGTCTCGCCGCACCCAGCCCCGAGCCCCGAAAGCGAAGAGCGGCAAGCACGTCTACTTCTTCGGCAGCGGCAAGGCCGACGGCAACCGCCACATGAAGGATCTCCTCGGCGGCAAGGGCTCCGGCCTGGCCGAGATGACCAACGCCGGCCTGCCGGTGCCGCCAGGGTTCACGATCTCGACCGAGGTCTGCACCATCTACTACGACCAGAAAGGGAAGATTCCGCCGGCGATCGATCGCGAGATCGAGGAGAACCTGCAGAAGCTGGAGAAGGCCGCCGGCGCGCCGCTCGGCTCGACCGACAACCCGCTGCTCGTCTCGGTGCGCTCGGGTGCGAAGTTCTCGATGCCCGGGATGATGGACACGATCCTCAACCTCGGGCTGAACGACGACGCGGTCGAAGGGCTGAAGGCGCGGACGAAGAACGGACGCTTCGCCTTCGACAGCTATCGCCGCTTCATCCAGATGTTCGGCAACGTCGTGCTCGAGATTCCGAAGGATGCCTTCGAGCACGAGTTCGACGCCGTCAAGAAGGCGCGCGGCGCGAAGCTCGACACCGATCTCGACGAAGCCGCGCTCCGCGAGGTGGTCGACCGCTACAAGCAGGTCGTGCAGAAGCGCGCCGGGCGCGCGTTTCCGCAGGATCCGCACGAGCAGCTGAAGATGGCGCGCGACGCGGTGTTCCGCTCCTGGATGAACCCGCGCGCGAAGGAGTACCGCCGCATCTACGACATCCCCGATCACATCGGCACGGCGGTCAACGTCCAGATGATGGTGTTCGGCAACACCGGCGATCGCTCGGGCACCGGCGTCGGGTTCACGCGCAACCCGGCGACCGGCAAGAAGGAGTTCTACGGCGAGTTCCTGATCAACGCGCAGGGCGAGGACGTCGTCGCCGGCATCCGGACGCCGCAGCCGATCCGCGAGCTCGAGCAGGTGATGCCGAAGGCGTACAAGCAGCTGCGCGACATCACGACGCGGCTCGAGAAGCACTACAAGGACGTCCAGGACTTCGAGTTCACCATCCAGGACGAGCGGCTGTTCATGCTGCAGACGCGCAGCGGCAAGCGCACCGGCTACGCCGCCGTCGTCATCGCGACCGATCTCGTGGCCGAGAAGCTCGTGACGCCGAAGGAAGCGATCCTGCTCGTCGATCCCGAGTCGCTCAGCCAGCTGCTCGCGCCGGGCTTCGATCCGGACGAGTGGAAGAAGATCCCGGCCGCCACGAAAGGGCTGCCGGCCTCGCCGGGCGCCGCGTGCGGCCAGGTGGTGTTCTCGGCCGACCACGCCGTCGAGTGGAGCGAGCAGGGCAAGCCGGTCATCCTGGTCCGCCGCGAGACGGTGCCCGACGACATCCACGGCATGTTCGTGTCGCAGGGCATTCTCACCGCCACCGGCGGCATGACCTCGCACGCGGCGGTCGTCGGCCGGCAGATGGGCAAGCCGTCGATCGTCGGCGCCGGCGCGCTCGAGATCGACGAAAAGGGGCGCAAGTTCCGCGTCGACGGGCAGACCGTGAAGGAAGGGGACTTCATCTCGTTCGACGGCCTGTCCGGCGAGGTGAAGATCGCCAAGGTGTCGTCGAAGCCGAGCGAGATCCTGCAGGTGCTCAACGGCACCCTGAAGCCGCGGCAAGTCCGACATCTATCAGCGGTTCGAGCAGCTGCTCTCGTGGGCCGACAAGGTCCGCCGGCTGGGCGTGCGCGCGAACGCCGACCTGCCCGATCAGGCGGAGCATCGCCTACGCGTTCGGCGCCCGCGGCATCGGCCTGTGCCGCACCGAGCACATGTTCTTCGGCGAGGGGCGGATTCCGATCGTCCAGCGGATGATCCTCGCCGACAACGAAGCCGACCGGCGCAAGGCGCTCGACGAGCTGCTGCCGCTGCAGCGCGACGACTTCTACGGCGTCTTCAAGGCGATGCACGGGAACGCCGGTCACCATCCGCACGATCGATCCGCCGCTCCACGAGTTCCTGCCGAAGCGCGAAGAGCTGATGGTCGAGATCGCGAGGCTCGAGGTGACCGGCAAGAGCGGCGCCGGAGCTCGACGAGAAGCGGCGCTGCTGCACCGCGTCGAACAGCTCCACGAGTTCAACCCGATGCTCGGCCACCGCGGCGTCCGGCTCGGCATCACCTACCCCGAGATCACCGAGATGCAGACGCGGGCGATCATCGAGGCGGCCTGCCGGCTGAACAAGGAAGGGCTGAAGGTCGTCCCCGAGATCATGATTCCGCTCGTCGGGCACGTGAAGGAGCTGCGCGATCAGAAGGCGATCGTCGATCGCGTCGCCGCCGAGACGATGAAGGCGCAGGGCGTCACGATCAAGTACCTCGTCGGCACGATGATCGAAGTGCCGCGCGGCGCGATGACCGCCGACCAGATCGCGCAGGAGGCGCAGTTCTTCTCGTTCGGCACCAACGACCTGACGCAGATGACCTTCGGCTTCTCGCGCGACGACGTCGGCAAGTTCCTGCGGATCTATCAGGACAAGAAGATCCTCGAGAAGGATCCGTTCGCGTCGATCGACGTCGAAGGCGTCGGCGCGCTGGTGCGCACCGGCGTCGAGCTCGGGCGGCAAGACGCGGCCCGACCTGAAGCTCGGCATCTGCGGCGAGCACGGCGGCGACCCGGCGTCGATTCACTTCTTCGAGAAGGTCGGCCTCGACTACGTGAGCGCCTCGCCCTACCGGGTCCCGGTGGCGCGCCTCGCCGCCGCGCAGGCGGCGCTTGTCGGTCAAGGTCGGCGATTGACGACGATCTTCGTCCACCGGAACGGCCGGACCGAGCAGGTGACGAGCATCGACCGCGCCTGGCTCGACCCGGCCTCCGGCGTCGTTCTCTGGGTGGACCTCGCCGCGCCGTCGGTTCCCGAGTCGCTGATCCTCACCGACACGTTCGGCTTCCACCCGCTGTCGGTCGAGGACGCGATGAGCGCGCTGCAGTATCCCGAAGGTCGGAGCCCTACGACGGCTACCTCTATGTCGTCCTGCACGGCATCGACTTCACCAAGGGCGACGAGCGGCTTCAAGACCCACGACGTCGATTTCTTCCTCGGGCCGGACTATCTCGTCACCGTGCACGATGGCCACTCGCGCTCGATCGCCGAGCTTCGCGACCACTGCCCGCGCAACCACGAACATCCTGGGCGACGGCCCGGTCGCGCTCTTTCACCGCATCGTCGACCTGATGGTCGACCACTACCGGCCCGAGGTCGAGGAGCTCGAGGAGCGGATCGACGAGCTCGAGGACCAGGTGTTTTCGACGACGCCGAGCCCGGACGCTGGTGCGCGACATCCTCGACGCAAAGCGCGAGGTGTCGGCGCTGCGCCGCATCGTCATCCCGCAGCGCGACGTCATCGGCCGGCTGGCCCGGCGCGAGTTCGTCGACATCAGCACCGAGATGGCGTTCCGGTTCCGCGACGTCTACGACCACTCGTCCGCCTCGCCGACGAGGCGATGATGCTTCCAGGACCGGATCACCGGCATCCTCGACGCGCACCTGTCGAACGTCAGCAACCGCCTGAACGAGGTCATGAAGGTGCTGACGGTCGTCGTCGACGGTCTTCATGCCGCTGACGCTGCTGTCGGGCATCTGGGGCATGAACATCCCGCTGCCGCATTTCCCGGGCGGCGAGGCGGCGCAGTTCTGGTGGGTGATTCGGAATCATGGTGACGCTCATCGTCGGCATGCTGGCGCTGTTCCGCGGGAAGCGCTGGATTTGATCTGAGCGCACGGAGATGCGGAGGTAGACGGTTCAACACGGAGTCGCGGAGCCACGACGACGCACGGATAAAGCCGTGCGCAGCGTGCGACCGCGGCCGGCCGCATGCAGGCCGCAACGCCGCCTTCGTCGAGGCGCGGCTGCCCGTCGCAGTCTTCTCCGCGTCGTCACCGTGCCTTCGTGCCTCCGTGTTGAACCGTCTAGCTCCGCTCGCTCCGTGAACTGACGCAGTCTGAATGGGCAAGATCACCCGTCTCCCCCGGATCTCGCGAACCAGATCGCCGCCGGCGAAGTCGTCGAGCGGCCGGCGTCGGTCGTCAAGGAGCTCGTCGAGAACGCCATCGACGCCGGCGCGCGGCGCTTGTCGATCCACGTCGAGCTCGGCGGCAAGAAACAGGTCCGCGTCGAGGACGACGGCGAAGGCATGGAGCCGGACGATGCGCGGCTGGCCATCGAGCGGCACGCCACGAGCAAGATCCGGCGCGCCGACGATCTGGCGGCGATCGTCGACGCTCGGGCTTCCGCGGCGAGGCGCTGCCGTCGATCGCCTCGGTGTCGCACTTCGTGCTGCGGACGCGCGCGCGCGGGCGGCAGAGCGGCACCGAGATCCGCGTCAACGGCGGCGACGATCGCGTCGGTCGTCGAGGCGGCAGCGGCCGAGGGCACCGTCGGTCGAGGTCAACGACCTCTTCTACAACCTGCCGGCGCGCCGCAAGTTCCTGAAGTCCGACGCCGCCGAATCGGCGCAGGTCTCGCGGATCACGACCCAGCTCGCGCTGGCGTACCCCGAGGTCGGCTTCACGCTGACGAGCGGCGGCCGGACGGTGCTGCAGTGTCCGCCGGCCGCGACCCTGCGCGATCGGCTGTATCAGCTGTACGGCGAGCGCGACGATCTCTGCGAGGTCGCGCAAGGAAGCCGGCGGCCTGCGGCTCACCGGCTACATCGCCGCGCTGGCGGAGCAGGGGCCGACGCGCGGGCCGCAGAACGTCTTCATCAACCGGCGCATCGTCAAGGACCGGACGATCGCGCACGCCATCATCGATTCCTACAGCATCGGCGTCGATCAAGGAGCGCAGCCCGGAAGTGCACCTGTTCATCGAGATGCCGCCGGACGCGGTCGACGTCAACGTGCACCCGACGAAGGCGGAGGTGCGCTTCCGCGAGCAGTCGCTCGTGCACGAAGTCGTGCGGCGCGCGTTGATGGACGCGCTCGGGCAGGGCGGCGTGCCGCAGCTGCAGCTGCGGCCGGACGTGCGCCGTCCAGGCGCCGTGCGCGCCGGCGCTTCCCGGCGTGCTCGGCGGCGGCACGTTCCCGAACCGATGGGTGCCCGACGCGGCGGTCCGACGGCGATCGTACGTCCGGCTTCCCGACGACTCGGCTGCGCCGTCGAGGCAGCGCAGCGCCGGCGGCAGGCCGGAGCTGCCGCTGCCGAGATCCGGCCGATGATTCCGCTCGGGCAGTTTCGCGACACGTTCATCATCGCCGTCGACGACGAGGGGGTGGCGATCATCGATCAGCACGTCGCCCACGAGCGCGTGCTGTTCGAGCGCGTCATGGAGAGGCTGACCGCGGGCGCGCTCGAATCGCAGCGGCTGCTGGTGCCGCTGCTGATCGAGCTCGCGCCGTCGGCGCACCAGGCGCTGCGTCGCCCGCGAGCGACGAGCTCGAGCGTCTCGGATTCGAGGTCGAAGCCTTCGGCGGCGCGACGCTCAAGGTGTCGGCGGTGCCGGCGCTGCTGAAGACCGAGGACAGCGTCGAAGGCGCTGCGGGCGCTCGGCCGAGGACCTCGAGGGGCTCGATCGCGGCGCGCAGGTGCAGGAGGCGCTGCAGCGGATCGCCGCGACGACGGCGTGCCACGCGGCGGTCAAGGCGAACGATCCGCTGACCTACGAGAAGATGACGCACATCCTCGACGAGCTGCGCGCGACCGCGTATTCGACCGTCTGCCCGCACGGCCGGCCGGTCATGCTGCGGCTGACGCGGCGCGAGATCGAGAAGAATTTCGAGCGGATCTGAGGACGAGGACGTGCAGCGTCGGCGAGGTCGTGACTACCTTCGGACGGGCCGCTCAGCTCATCGGCATGTGGCTGCTGCTCGTCGATCTCTTCACGGCGGGTCCGCTCGGGCCCGATCCCGAAGCTGTTCGCGGCGGGCGTCGCGCGTCTTCCTGGCCGGCTGGGGGCTGACAAAGACTGCAAAACACATGCGATCTTGAGCTTGAGTCTTGACATCGTCGGACCGGCGGCTGTTACAGTTTCGATGTTCAAGCTCCGACTGAAACAAAGTAGTTGACTCGCCTTTTCCAAGCGAAAAGGGCCATCCCGTGTTCGAGCCCGCGTGTGTGCGCGCGGCGTGACCGGGAGCGCAAAGCTGTAAGCCGCGCGCACGTGCGGACCTGGTTCAGCTGCCGAACTTGGAGTTCTCGATGGTCTCGCGCCGGTTCCTCGCGGTCGTTTCCATCATCACCACGCCACCGCCGTTCCTTCTTCCTGCTCGGCGTCTTCCACGCACGCACCGACGATGCGCAGTGCGCGCCACCTACGACGCGAAGCTCGATGCCATTCGCGCCGAGATCCGCAGCGCAGCTGGGGAAGGCCGTGCGCCGGAGATCGTTCCAGCCGATCGACCATGCGGCGACGCCACCGACGGGCCGAGCCGCGAGCGCCGGCTGCCGACGACGCGCGAACGGATGATCGCCGAGATCAAGCAGCGAGCTGCAGAGCGAGATGGGCCTGCTGCCGGTGCACGCTGCTGCGCGATCGGCGCTCGAGCTTCGTCGAGCTCTATTCGACCGACAACTTCGGGAAGACCAACTACGGCACCGCCGGCTACCTGGGCGACGGCTACTTCGTCACCGTGAAGCACGCGGTGGTCGCCCTGAAGGACGACGATCGACCGCCAGGGCACGCGCAAGATCGTCGTCGATCAAGATCGTCTACGACGGCAAGGAGATTCCGGCGAAGCTGATCGACGCCGGCGACGCCGACGTCGAGGTGCACACCGGCGACTGGGCGATCATCAAGACCGCGCGAGCTCGATCTGCCCGCCCTGAAGCCGAATACCTCGTTCGCCTACGACTTCGCCGAGCCGATCTTCCGGCTGGGCAACGACTACTCGAAGGGCATCATCCTGTCGACCGGCTACGTCGGGCAGCGCACGTCGAACGGCCTGGTACGTGCCTGACCGACGGCCATCCGGGCGTGTCGGGCGGCGGCGTGCTCGACCAGCGCGGCGACCTCGTCGGGATCCCGATCGGCCGGATGCAGGGCGACTACCGCTTCTCGTTCATCCTGCCGATGCGGGCCGAGATGTTCCGCAAGGTTCCGGACCGCGGCTAGAATTGGGGGCCTCGAGCGGGGTCCCCTGATGCTTCGAGAGTTTCGCGACTTCCTGTTCAAGCAGAACGCGCTGGCGCTCGCGGTCGGCGTGATCATCGGCACGGCCATCGGCCGCGTCGTGCAGTCGATCGTCGGCGACTTGCTGATGCCGGTAATCGGACTGGCGATGGCCGGCGGCGACTGGCGCGCCGCGCGGATCGTGCTGTCCGAAACGGTCGGCAAGGACGGCCAGCCGGTGGTCAGCGCGATCAACTACGGCGCCTTCATGGGCTCCGTCATCGACTTCGCGATCGTTGCCTTCGTCGTATTCATGATCCTCCGTGTCGCCCTCAAGCCCGAACCGGCCGCCGCCACCAAGGCGTGCCCGTTCTGCGGCGAAACGGTCCCGCAGGCCGCGACCCGCTGCCGCGCGTGCACCAGCACGCTGTGAAAGGCACAGTTCACCCTTCAGTTCTCACTTCTCAGTTCGTGTTACCACGATCGGGTGCTCGAGGACGGCGCCGTGCCGCTCGGCTACCTCACCGAGAAGATTCGGAGCTGGATCGCCGCTTCTTCTTGATCGCCTCCCAGCCATCGAGCCGGCGCTTGATCTCCTTCTCGAACCCGCGCTCGGTCGGCTGGTAGTACCGCCGCCCTTCGAGCGCCGGCGGCAGGCAGGACATGTCGGCTACCGCGTCCGCCTCGTCGTGGGCGTAGTGGTAGCCCTTGCCGTAGTCGAGGTCCTTCATCAACTTCGTCGGTGCGTTCCGCAGGTGCAGCGGCACGGGCTCCGCGACGTCGCCGTGCGCATCCTCGGCCGCGCGGCTGTAGGCGGCGTAGACGGCGTTGCTCTTCGGCGCCGTCGCCAGGTAGATCGCCGCCTGGGCGAGCGCGGTGTTGCCCTCGGGCATGCCGATGAAGTGGACCGCGTCCTTCGCAGCGACGGCGACCGTCAACGCCTGCGGGTCGGCGTTGCCGATGTCTTCCGAGGCAAAGCGGACCAGCCGCCGCGCGATGTAGAGCGGATCCTCGCCGGCCTCGACCATCCGCGCGAGCCAGTAGACCGAAGCGTCCGGATCGCTGTTGCGCATCGACTTGTGCAGCGCCGAGATCAGGTTGTAGTGCTCCTCGCCCGACTTGTCGTAGAGGAGCGCCCGCCGCTGAATCGCCTGGGCGACGCGCGCGGCGTCGACTCGCCGGCGTCCGTCCGCCGCCGGCGCGGCAGCGACGCTCAGCTCCAGCAGGTTCAAGGCCGCACGGGCGTCACCGTTTGCGTAGAGCGCGATCGCGTCGATGGCGTCCGGCGTCGACGTCAACGGCTTCGCGGCCCAGCCCGCGCTCGGCGTTCTGCGAGCGCGCGCATCAGGATCGTCGCGATCTCCGGCGTCGTCAGGCCGCGCAGCACGAACACCTTGGAGCGGGACAGGAGCGCGGCGTTGACCTCGAACGAGGGATTTTCCGTCGTCGCGCCGATGAGCACGATGTCGCCGGCCTCGACGCGGGGCAGGAACGCATCCTGCTGCGCCTTGTTGAAGCGATGGATCTCGTCGATGAACACAATCGTGCGCCGGCCGGTCGTGCGCCGGATGCGCTCGGCTTCGGTCATGACCTCCCGGATTTCCTTGATGCCGGACATGACGGCGCTGAAGGAGACGAACCGCGCCTTGGTCGAGTCGGCGATGATCCGGGCGAGCGTCGTCTTGCCGGTCCCGGGCGGCCCCCACAGGATGATCGACTGAAGCAGGTCGCGCTCGATTGCCTCACGGAGCGGCTTGCCGGATGCGAGGAGCTCTTCCTGGCCGACCAACTCGTCGAAGGTGCGGGGCCGCATCCGCTCGGCCAGCGGCGCCGAACTCGTCGCGGTCGCGGCAACGGGTTCCTCGGGAAACAGCGAGTCCATCACATCGTCAATTTGATAACAACCCGTCGAGTTCGTCGCGATGCCTCGCGCAAGACCGCGCGTGCTCGGCCGTGATCAGGTCCTGCCGGACCAGGCGGGCGAGACATTCTTCGAACGTGAACGACCCATTGCGGCGCGTGATGGTGATTTCCTGGTGGAGGTGCTGGAGGGCGTTCTTCCGGATGTGCTGACGGGCGCCGTATCCCAGCATCAGCAGCTCCACGGCCGGCACGCGGCCGCCAGTCGTCTTCGGCAGCAGCATCTGGGTCATGACGGCGGACAGGGCCATCGACAATTCCTGCCGGATCGTCGCCTGCCGTTCCGGCGGAAAGGCGTCGGACACGCGCGACACGGTCGAGGCCACGTCGGTCGTGTGAACGGTTGAAAACACCAGGTGACCGGTTTCGCCAGCGGCGAGCGCAATCTGCATCGTCTCGGGATCGCGCATCTCACCGACGACGATCACGTCGGGTGATTGCCGGACCGCGGCCCGCAGCGCGGTCGCGAAGTCGGGCGCATCGATGCCGATTTCGACCTGTTCGACGACGCTTTGCCGGTGCGCATGCTCGTACTCGATCGGATCTTCGATCGTCACGATGTGCTTGGCATCCCGCCGGTTGATCACGTCCACGAGCGCCGCCAGCGTGGTGGTCTTTCCCGAGCCGGTTGGTCCGCCGATGAGGACGAGGCCGTGAGAAAGCTTCGTCAGCGCCTCGACCCCTTCCGGCAGGCTCAACTCGGCCAGTTGCGGCGGACTGAGGGGGAGTGCGCGAATGCTCGCCGCGGCGCGCCCTCGCTCGCGGTGCAGGTTGATGCGGAACCGGCCGCGCCCGCTTCGACGCAGCGATGCGTCGGCGATGCCGTGACGCCGGTACCGGTCGACCGCATGAATGGGCAGCGCAGGGAGCACGGCGTTCTCGATCTCGTCGCCGTCGAGCGGCGGCTCCGCGAGCGGACAGACGACGCCGTTCAGCCGGATGGTGGGCGGCACGCCCGCGACCAGGTAGAGATCGCTCGCCGCTCTGGTTCGGAGGATGGCGAGCCATTCTTCGAGGCGCGACGCCTCGGCCGGCCGCTTGACTCCGGAGGCATTCAGCTCGGTGACGAGGCGATCGAGTTCGCGGTCGGGACCCATCCCAAGTCCTATCCCGGTTTTGCCGCCAGCCGCTGGCGCCGCGCTTCGTACAAGATGAGCGCGGCGCTCGTCGCGGTATTCAGCGATTCGACCGGCGGCTGCATCGGGATCGTCACGCGGACCTCGGCCGCGTCGACCAGGGGCGCCGGCAGGCCGTGACCCTCGCCGCCGACGAGCACCACCGTCGGACTGCCGAGATCGACGCTCTCGAGCGCTTGTCCCTCGCGCGGGACCATCGCGACAATCCGGCAGCCGTGATGGCGTGCGCGCGCGACCGCGTGCTCGATGCTCCGATCGACGACGATTGGCAGACGGAAGGCGCTGCCCATCGATCCGCGCAGCGCCTTCCAGCCAAACGGATCGGCGCAGCCGTTGGTCGCGACGAGTCCGCTGCCGCCGGCCGCTTCCACGGCCCGCGCGATCGCGCCGATGTTTCCCGGATCCTGCACGCCGCAGGCAATCAGCACGAGGGCGGGTTTCCTGCCATAGAGCTTCCCTTCGCCGGGTTGGGGACGGCTGGCGAGCGCGACGATCGGGCTCGACGAGCGCACGGGGCTCGCGGCCCGCATGACGGGCGCGCTCGCCGTGGCAACGTCCGCGCCGGCGCGCACCGCGCCGTCGATGAGCGGGCGGATGTCGGATCGGTCCGCCGCCTCGGAGGCGACCAGGAGGTGAGTGAGCGGCACTTTCGCCGACAGCGCCTCGCCGACGAGGTGCACCCCGTCGAGCAGCATGAGCGCATCATCGTCGCCCGCTGCGACGCTCTTGTACTTCGCGACAATGGAGTTCTGACGACTGGAAATACGCTGCATAAGAGGTTGGGCGGCAGAGCCGGACGAAGGATACCACTGTGGTACTATGAAACGGTTTTTCATCACGCCTGCTCACGATGTCCGATTCCATGAAAGACCGGCTGATCAAGAAGTTCGAGGACGAAATTCACGCGCTCGATCGCGAGCTGAAGCTGGAGCTGCCCAAGGAGATCAAGCGCGCCCGGGAGCTGGGTGATTTGCGCGAAAACGCCGAGTACGCCGCCGCGAAGGAGCGGCAGCGGCTGGTGGAAGCGCGGATCAGCATGCTGAAGAAACGGGTGTCGGAGATCGCGCTGATCAACGTCGATCGGATTCCGGCCGACCGCGCCGGGTTCGGGTCGACCCTTCACGTCCTCGAGAGCACCGGCGACAAGCTGGTGTTTCAGCTGGTGATGCCGGAGGACGCCGACGCGGCCAAGGGGTTGATCTCAACCACCTCGCCGATCGGCCGGGCCTTCCTCAACAGGGAAGTCGGCGACACGGTGAAAGTCGTCACTCCCGGCGGCAGGCGCGAGTTCGAGATCGTCAAGCTCCTCACCATTCACGATCCGAGTGAATGACGGACCGCGGCTTCGCCCCTCCGCCAGATCCGTACTCGCCACGCCGCCGCACTGCGCTCGTCCTGACCGGAACGGGCACGGCAGGGGCCTACCACGCCGGCGTGCTGCGGGCGCTGCATGAAGCGGGTGTCAAGCTCGACGTCGTCGCCGGCCGCGGCGTCGGCGCGATCGGCGCGCTCTTCGCGGCGGTCGACGGCGCCCAGCGGCTCTGGGACGAGCGGGGGTTCTGGCGCGCGCCTGGGGTGCGGCGCATGTATGTCTGGCAGCCCGCCCTTCGCTTTGCCGTGGTGTGCCTCGCCGCTGCCGTGTTCGTCATCGCCATCCCGCTCCTGTCGGTGGCGGTCGGCCTGCTGGTATTTCCCCTCGACTTCGTTCTCAAGCTGTTCGGGGCATCCGGCGTGGCCGAGTGGTACCTGACCTTTGCGCAGGCCGCGCTGGCGCCGTCGATGCTGCCGACGTGGCTCCCGCGGCTGGCCGTGCTCGTCCTCGTCGCCGGCGCGGCCACGCTCGTCGTCACCGGCTGGCGCGATCGCGATCGCCGCCGGAAACGGGGCAGGGTGTGGTGGCGCGCGGTGCCGTCGCCGATGTCTGCAGCGCCAGGCATCGACCACTGCTGGGCGGTGATGTGGGATCTCGTCCGCGGGGCGGCTCGCGTGAAGGCGCCGAGCCGCGTCGATCTGGCCCGGCGGTACGCCGAACTGCTGGTGGAAAACCTCGGCCAGCCGGGATTCCGCGAGCTGTTCATCACGGTTCACGACCTGGATGCGCGCCGGGATCTGGTGTTTGCCCTCGTGTCGGAAGCACGGCGCCGCGATTTGGTCCGGCGGCCGACCTCGCAGGCCGCCGACGCGCGCCGCGGCGAGGTCTTCGATTTGACCGGGCTGGGGCGCGATCATTTGAGCGATGCGGTGGCGGCCTCGCTCGCGCTGCCTCTCGGCTCCGATCCTCATCCGGTCACGTTTGCCGCCGAAGGTTTCTGGCGTGGTGAGACGCATCGCCTGTGCGATCGCCCGGGCAGCCTGCTGCGCCTGATCGAAGAGCTGGCGCTGGTGGACGTCGAGCAGATCATCCTCGTCTCGGCCGCGGCGGATTCACCAGGCCCCCACGCGCTTGCGCCGCCTCGTCTGGACGGACGCGGGCGCATCAGCGAGTACCTGCAGTCGTTCGAGGCGGCGACCGTCCGCGACGCCACGCAGCTCTCCAGCGAGTCGGGCCCGCGGCTCTACATCGTGCGGCCGGCGCACAATCCGGTCGGCCCCCTCGACTTCGACGGCGGGTTCGACGATCGATCCGACCGGCGGCCAGGCTTGTCCGAGCTGCTGAGCCGCGGCTACGAGGACGCCTATCACCAGTTCATCGAGCCGGTCGTTGCGGCAAGCGGTGAGCAGGTTGGCGTACGGGAGCGCCTATGAAGCCCGCGACGAATTTGATCCACGCCGGTGCGCCGGATCCGACTGGTGCGTCGCCGCTGACGCCGCCCATCTACGAGACGTCCACGTTCGTCTTCGACAACGCCGCCGAAGTGGTCGCCTACAACGAGGGACGATCCGGGAAGTATCTGTACTCCCGCTACGGCAATCCGACGCTGTCGTCGGTAGAACGGCAGCTGGCCGCGCTCGATCAGGCGGAGGCGGCGCTGGTCTTCTCCTCGGGCATGGGTGCGATCACGACGATCCTGATGGCCCATGCGCGTGCCGGCGACGAGGTCGTGTGCTCCGCGGCCATCTACGGCGGCACGCTCCACCTCCTGAACGACGTCCTGGTGAAGTTCGGCGTGCGCCCGCGGTTCGTGTCGCTCGAGGAGCTCGCCGATCCCGAACAGGCAATCGGCGCCGCGACCCGGATTGTCTGGTTCGAGTCGCCCATCAACCCGACGCTGCGGTGCGTGGACATCCGGCGGATCGCCGAAGCGTGCCGCGCGCGCCGCGTCCTGTCGGTCATCGACAACACGTTCGCGAGCCCCCTGAACCAGCAGCCGTTCTCGCTCGGCATCGATCTCTCCATGCAGAGCGCGACGAAGTATCTCAACGGCCACAGCGATGTGACCGGCGGCGTCGTCACCGGGAGCGCCGCGCTGGTCGGGCCCGTCGAACGCGCACGCCGCCTGCTCGGCACGGTAATGGATCCGTACCCGGCGTACGCGCTCGGCCGCGGCCTGAAGACGCTGCCGCTGCGTATCGCACAGCACAACGCCAACGCCCTTGCCGTCGCGAAGTTCCTCGCCGCCGACAAGCGGGTGTCCTGTGTCTACTATCCTGGGCTCGCGTCTCATCCCGATCACGAGATCGCCAGGCGCCAGATGACCGGATTTGGCGGCATGGTGTGCTTCGACCTGGGGGGCGAGTACCGTCGCGCCGAGCGGCTGTACGACCGGCTCAGGGTCATCAAGCGGGCGGCCAGCCTGGGCGGCATCGAAAGCCTGATCAGCATGCCGGTGCTGACCTCCCAGTGGGGCCATTCCGACGAGCAGCTGCGCGCGGCCGGGGTGACGAAGGGCATGCTGCGGCTGTCCGTGGGCCTCGAGGACGCCGCCGACCTGATGGCCGATCTCGATCAGGCCCTGTCCGTCTAGGCTTGCCTGGCTACCCACCTGCCGGTATCATTCGCCACCCCGGCGGCCCAATCGAGGAGGCATGGCATGAGACGGACACTCGGACTGATCACGGCGTTGCTGCTGGCCGCCCCTGCGGTCATCTGGACGCAGGGGAATCCCGATCGCCCCTTCCGCTTCCAGGGCCGGAACTGGGTGAACCAGGAAGCCTTCATCGCGAGCGGCGCGCGCTGCGCGACGCGCGACCTCACGCCGGAGCGCCGGGATGAAGTGGACCGTGAAATTGCCGCCCATTTGAATCAGAGCAGCACCGCCGCAGTGACCGGTGGCGTCATCGACGTCTATTTCCATGTCGTCACGAACGCGGCGGGGGATGGCGACGTGCGCGACAACCAGATCAGCAAGCAGATCACGGTGCTGAACAATGCGCTCGGCCCCTGGGGCTGGACGTTCAATCTCGTGTCGGTCGACCGCACCGCAAACGACGCCTGGTTCGCGATGGAGCCTGGCACGACGGCGGAGCGCGATGCGAAAGCCGCGCTCCGGCAGGGAACCGCGGATGATTTGAACATCTACACGGCGAACCCCGGCGGCGGGCTGCTCGGCTGGGCGACGTTTCCATCGAGCTACGGGGCGAAGCCATTGCAGGATGGCATCGTCGTCCTCTTCTCGTCGATCCCGGGCGGGTCGGCCGCGCCGTACAACCTCGGCGACACGGCAACACACGAAGTCGGCCACTGGATGGGGCTGTACCACACGTTCCAGGGCGGCTGCAGCAACAAGAACGATTACATCGGCGACACGCCGGCGGAGCGCAGCCCGGCCTTCGGATGCCCCGTCAGCCGCGATTCGTGCCCGCGCCCCGGACTCGATCCGATTGAGAACTTCATGGACTACACCGACGACGCGTGCATGTTCCAGTTCACGGCGGGACAGGATCAGCGGATGGACGCGCAGTTCAGCACGTATCGATCCGGCCAGTAGGGTCACGAGCGAACGTAGGGTCCGGCTTTAGCCGGACCTCCCGCGGTGACGTCCGCCTAAAGGCGGACGCTACCGGACCGGCGGCGGCGGTGGCTCCGCCGCCGGATTCCAATCGACGACGGGATTCTGTCCGTCCAAACAGATCCAGGCGCTGGCGCGGATCCGCGGGCGCAGCTGCCCGGGCTTCGACTCGATCGCGTTCCATCCATCTGGCGCGAACGGCTTCCCGCGCAGCAGGAACCAGCGATCCGGACCGTCCGATCCCGCGTGCCTGATGACAACCCGCTCGGTCGTGTCCCAATCCGTTCGGATTTCAAGAACCGTCTGGTCGCGCTCGCGACTGAAGCGCGTGACCGTTCCGGTGTAGGCGGTAAGCCAGTCGAGAGGGCATTCGAAACCGTCCGGGGGCCGAACCCGTTCGGCTGCTCCGGGTGCGGTCCGCTGACCGGCCGCGTCCGCTCCGAGCCCAGCGAAGGCGAGCAGGGCAACAGCCAGCCTCGTCGTCAACTCTTGACTCCCGCCGTCTCCCGCCGCTTCTCGACCGGCGGCGCTTCGTGCAGGAACTGGGCGACGAGCTCGTGCAGCCGGCGGCCGATCTCCTCGGCCGGCACGTCGCCGAACTTCTCGCGGAACGCGCGCATCGGCACGACCGCCTTCGCCATCGCCCGGTGGCCGCCCGCGCTGCCAATGTCGGCGAAGAACCGGCGCGCGAACTCGCCGGCGTTCTTCGAGTAGCCGAGGTTCCGCACCGAGACGATCAGTGAATCGTTGACGATCCCCGCGATCAGCGTCCACTTGACGTCTTCGAGCTGCAGGAAGAAATCGGCGACGTACGGGATGAAGTCCTCGCGGGGCGTCACGCCAATGAAGCCGCAGAACACCTGGTCGACGAGCGTCCCGGCGCGGTACGCCTTCATCACGTAGTCGAGCCGCTCGAGGGTGATCTCGGCGCCCTCCATCTTGCGAATCAACGCGGCATCGGCCAGCGGATAGAGATACGAGAACGCCTCGATGTCCACGCGGTTGGTCTGGCGGTTGAAGAAGAGCGTGTCTGACTTGATCGCGTAGAGCATTGCGGTCGCGGTCCGCTCCGAGATGTTCACGTCCACTGCCCGCAGGTGCTCGGTGAGAATCGTCGACGTGGATCCGTAATCGGCGCGGATGTCCTTGAACACCGCGGTGTAGCCCGGTTGCTCGGGATGATGGTCAATCACCAGGTCGACGCGGTCGATCAGGCCGCCGAAGTAGTGCGGCTGCACGTCGACCATCGCCAGCCGGTCGTATTCCTTCAGCGACTCGGCGGTCACCGGCTCGACGTGGATATCGAGCAGGTTGACCATGCGGAGGTTCTCGGGCCGCGTGACCCCCTGGATGGCGCCGATGATCGCCGTGGTCTTCGTGCGCCGCAGGACGTTGCGCAAGGCGAGGCCGCTGGCCATGGCATCGGGATCCGGATCGTTGTGCAGGAGGATGAGAACCCGGTCGGCGTCGCTGAAATACCGCTGGTATTGCTGGACCCTGGCCTTGGTGAGCGACCGGCTGAACTCGGTCAGGAGGGGGCCGCCGAACAGCTCCGACATCGAAAGATACGAGACGTCGGGGAAATCGGCGTGGATGTCCTCGACCCGCTTCGCGCTGGAGGCCGTCCCGACCCCCAGGACGTAGACGAGCGTCCCGCCGGCGTCGCGCACCGCCTCGAGGATTTTTCGCGGGCTCCGGCGGCCGTTGTCCTCGACGATGACGCAGGTGCCGGGGGTGAGATCCGCCTTGACGAAGGTATCGATGTGCCGCGGGTCGCCCACGACGACGTCGATGCCCGCGTCGTGCAGCCGCCGCGCGAGAGGCCGGTTTTCGACGATGAATTCGATCTCGAAGCCGGGCAGCAGGATCTCGTCGAGCATCCTGATGACCAGCTCGTCCTGACATACGGCTAGGCACCGCATCGTGAACCCAAACCGTGATTATACGCTTCGGCCGAGCTGGCGGGTTCGCGTGGTACGATCGAGGATTCACATGCCTTCCCTGTACGACCGCTTTCGTCTGGTGTCCGACTTCGAGCTGGCCGGCGACCAGGAGCGGGCCATCCGGGAGCTGACCGAGGGGCTCGATCGCGGCGATCCCCATCAGGTGTTGCTCGGCGTCACCGGCTCGGGCAAGACGTTCACCATGGCGCACACCATCGCGACGGTGAACCGGCCGACGCTCGTGATGGTCCACAACAAGACGCTCGCCGCCCAGCTGTTCCAGGAGTTCCGCCGGTTCTTCCCTGAGAACGCGGTCGAGTACTTCGTGAGCTATTACGACTACTACCAGCCCGAGGCCTACGTACCGGCGACCGACTCCTACATCGAGAAAGAGGCGACGATCAACGACGAGATCGACCGCATGCGGCTCTCGGCGACGCGGTCGCTGTTCGAGCGCCGCGACGTCGTCATCGTCGCCAGCGTGTCGTGCATCTACGGCCTGGGCTCGCCCGAGGCGTACTACGGGATGCTCCTGCCGCTCGAGCGCGGCCAGCGCATTTCGCGCGACGAGGTGCTCCGCAAGCTGGTCGAAATTCAGGTACGAGCGCAACGACCACGACTTCGGCCGCGGCACCTTCCGTGTGCGCGGCGATATCGTCGAGGTCTATCCCTCGTACGAAGAGCAGGGCCTCCGGATCGAGCTGTTCGGAGACGAGGTCGACGAGCTGATCTCGTTCGACCCGCTGACCGGCAAGAAGGCCAGGCGCCACGACAAGATCGCGGTCTATCCGAAGTCGCACTTCGTGGCGCCGCGCGATCGAACCCGGCGCGCGGTCGAGTCGATCAAGGAGGAGCTCGCCTGGTACCGGTCGAAGCTGGAAGGCGAGGGCAAGCTGCTCGAGGCGCAGCGCCTGCATCAGCGGACGATGTTCGATCTCGAGATGATTCGCGAGATCGGCTACTGCCACGGGATCGAGAACTACGCCCGGCACCTGACCGGCCGCGCGCCGGGCGAGCCGCCGCCGACGCTCCTCGACTATCTGCCGAAAGACGCCCTGGTCATCGTCGACGAGAGCCACCAGACGGTGCCGCAGATCCGCGGCATGTACTTCGGCGACAGGTCACGCAAGGAAGTGCTCGTGGCCTACGGCTTCCGCCTGCCGTCGGCGCTCGACAACCGGCCGCTGAACTTCGATGAGTGGACGGCCCGCGTCGGGCAGGTGGTGTTCGTGTCGGCGACGCCAGGACCCTACGAGCTGTCGAAATCCCAGGGCGTCGTGGTGGAGCAGATCATCAGGCCGACCGGGTTGGTCGACCCGCCGATCGACGTACGCCCGGTCCGGGGCCAGGTCGACGATCTGCTGCAGGAGATCCGCACGCGCGCCGCCCGCGGCGAGCGGGTGCTGGTGACCACGCTCACGAAGCGCATGGCGGAGGATCTCACACAGTATTATCAGGAACTCGGGGTCCGCGTGCGCTATCTCCACTCGGACATCGAGACGCTGGAGCGCGTCCAGATCCTGCGCGACCTCCGGCGGGGCGAGTTCGACGTGCTGGTCGGGATCAACCTTCTGCGCGAGGGGCTGGATCTTCCGGAGGTATCGCTGGTGGCGATTCTCGATGCGGACAAGGAAGGGTTCCTGCGCTCCGCCGGGTCCTTGATTCAGACGTCCGGCCGTGCGGCCCGGAACGTGCACGGCCAGGTCATCATGTACGCCGACACGGTGACCGACTCGATGCGCGGCGCGATTGGCGAAACCGACCGGCGCCGCGCATTGCAGGAGGCGTACAACCTCGAGCACGGCATCACGCCGCAGTCGATCGTCAAGGCGATCGACGAGGGGATGGCCGGGGCCGGCGAGCTGGACTACTTCACGCCGGCCGCGACGCTCGACGGCACCGAGCGGTTCCACAGCCAGCAGCAGCTCGACGCGCACATCGCGAAGCTCCAGGAAGAGATGCGTGCCGCGGCCGCCAACCTCGATTTCGAGAAGGCGGCGGGGCTTCGGGACGAAATCAAGCGTCTGCGGAACCCCGAGCTCGGGCTCCCCCGACAGGCGCGCCGCGCGTGAACAAGCTCAAGGCCGCCGCGCTCGAGGTCCAGGAGTACGTGCCGCCTGACGGTGGCGGCGTTTCGCGGGATCTTTACGCCACCGCATTACCGTCACGACATCATCGAACAGCTGGACGCCGTCGGCATCCAATCACTCACCGTCGTCCTGCTGACCGGATTCTTCACGGGAGCGGTGCTCGCCCTCCAGAGCGGGCTCACGCTCGATCAATTCGGCGCACGGCCGGTGGTCGGCCGGCTGGTCAGCGCCTCGATGATCAAGGAGCTCGGCCCGGTGCTGACCGGGCTGATGCTGACTGGCCGCGTCGGTTCGGGGATCGCGGCGGAGCTCGGCTCGATGGTCGTGACCGATCAGATCAACGCCCTGCGGGCGCTGGGCACCGATCCGATCAGGAAACTGGTGGTTCCTCGCGTGCTGGCCGGCATCCTGATGGCGCCGGTCCTGACGGTCGTAGTCCGATTTCGTCGGCATCCTCGGCGGCTGGATCGTCGCCCGCTACCAGCTGCAGGTGGCCAGCGGCTTGTACTGGTCGTCGATCTTCGAGGCGCCTGTACATGGAAGACGTCTGGATGGGCCTGCATCAAGCCGTTCGTGCTCGGGTTCGTGATCGTCACGATTGCCTGTCACGTCGGGCTGCGCACCACCGGCGGCACGCAGGGCGTCGGCCGCGCGACAACCGTCTCGGTGGTCGCGGGTCGGTCGGCGTCATCGCGGTGGACTTCTTCGTGACGCGCGTGTTGATATCGGTGATGTACTGACTTGTTGTCATTAGGAATTAGGAATTTGGAATTAGGAATGCTGTGGATCGCGACGCGGACTGCCAGCCTGACGGCCGAACAGGTCCTTTCGGAGAAGGGCGCGCCGGCGATCGTGCTCGATCACGTCTCGCTGGCGTTCGACGAGAAGGTCATCCTGCGCGACGTGAGCTTCACGCTGCTGGCGGGGCACACGAAGATTCTGCTGGGCGCGAGCGGGGCAGGGAAGTCGCTCACGTTGAAGATCATTCTGGGGCTGCTCCGCGCCGACGCCGGGGCCGTGTGGGTGAACGGGCATCGCGTCGACCAGATGTCCGAGCACGAGATGATGGCGCGTCCGAGCGGACGTCGGCATGGTGTTCCAGGAGGGCGCGCTGTTCGATTCGCTGACCGTCGCGAGAACGTCGGCTACCGGTTGTACGAGGAGACGCGGATGCCGCTCGACGAGATCGAGCAGCGCGTCCGGGAGGTGCTCGGGTTCATCGGCCTGGCGGAGTTCATCGATCGCATGCCGTCGGCACTGTCAGGCGGCCAGCGCCGCCGCGTGGCGATCGCCCGCGCGATGGCCTCGAAGCCGAAGATCCTGCTCTACGACGAGCCGACGACCGGCCTCGATCCGATCACCGCGACCACGGTGGACGACGAGATCATCAAGCTGCGCGATCTGGAGAACGTCAGCTCGATGCTGGTCACCCACCAGCTGCGCGACGCCTTCTACGTGGCGACGCATCGCGCCGTCCGCGAGACATGGCGAGATCCGCATCGTCCCGGCCGACGATCAGCAAGGAGAGCGAGGCGGAGTTTCTCATGCTGCGCGACGGCCTGCTGGTGTTCGAGGGGGATGCCGACACGTTGCGACACTCGAAGGACCCGTATCTGCAGACGTTTCTTTCGTGATGATGGGCGGACCTGAAGGTCCGCACTACGACTGTCGCTGACGACCTTTGGTGCGATGAAAGGGATTTCGTATGCCGCGTACACGATCGCTTGCCTGGGCAGAGCTCAAGATTGGCGTGCTGACGATCACCGCCGTCGTGATCACTGCGCTGACGATCTTCTTTTTGACCGGCGATCGCGGGTTTCCCTGGCAGCGCTACTCGCTCAAGACCCGCTTCGCCAGCGTCCCCGGACTGAAGGCCGGCTCACCGGTCCGCGTCGCGGGGCTGGACGTCGGCACGGTGACCAACGTCGCGCTGGCCGGTGAACAGGTCGAGGTCACCTTCGAGGTGAGCCAGGAGGTCCGCGACCGCATCACGACCAGGTCGGTGGCGACGCTCGGCTCGGTGTCGCTGCTCGGCGAGAGCGCGGTCGACATCACGGCATCGGCCTCGGGCACGCCGATTCCGGAGTGGGGCTACGTCCCGCAGGGACGTGCGGCGGCGCAATTCACCGACCTCGCCAATGAAGTCGGCGACGGGGTCGAAAACCTCTCCAACCTCATTTCCGATATCCGCGCCGGCCGCGGCACCGTCGGCAAGCTGATGACCGACGAGCAGCTGTACGCCGAGCTGAATCGATTCGCCGTCAGCGCCAGGACGCTCACCGATAGCTTGAGAAGCGACCGCGGCACGCTCGGGCGCCTGATGAACGACCGCCGGGCGGCCGAGTCGCTGGAGGCGGCGCTGGGCAACATCCAGACGCTCACCGAGCGCATCAACGCCGGCGAGGGGAGCATCGGCAAACTGTTGAAAGACGACGCGTTCTCGCGTTCGCTGACCTCGGCCACGGCGAACTTCGACGCGGTGGCCGCCAGCGTCAAGAACGGCGAAGGCACGATGGGGAAGCTCGTGACCGATCCGGCCCTGTTCGACAAACTGAACTCGATGTCCGGCCGCCTTGACGAATTGATGCTGCGCCTGAACCAGGGCGAGGGAACGGCGGGGCGGCTGCTGAAAGACGCCGCGTTATATGAGAACATGAACAAGGTGACGACCGAGATCTCGGCGCTGATCGCCGAGATCAAAAAGGACCCGCGCAAGTACCTCACGGTGCGGGTCAGTATCTTCTAAGGTTCAGAGGTGGCGACATGGCGAGAGACGAAGGCGCGGGAGCCGGAAGCATCCTTCTGGCGTTCCTCCTGGGCGCGGTGAGCGGCGCGGCGGTGGCACTCCTGTACGCGCCCGCGACTGGACGCGAAACGCGCGAGTACCTCGGTGAGAAGGCACGCGAGGGACGGGCGCGTGCGGCCGAGGCGGCCGAGAAGAGCCGCGAAGCCATCAAGCAGGGGCGCGAGACCCTGGCCACCGCGGTCGAGCGCGGCCGCGAGGCGTACCAGCAGGCCCGCTCCCGGGAGCACGCGTGACCGACTGGGGCGTCGTCTTCCTGGGCGTGATTGCCGTGGCGACGCTCGTCATGGCGGCCCTCCAGGTGGCATTTTTCGTCGCAGCGGGGAAGGTGACCCGGCGGGTCGAGCGGGCCGCCGACTCCCTCCACCAGGACCTGAAGCCGCTCATCGAGCACCTCGATGCCATCGGCCGCGACGCGAAGCGGGCGTCTTCGCTCGCCGCCGTGCAGCTCGAGCGGGTCGACCGCATGTCCGCCGATCTCGCCGATCGCCTCGACCGGACGCTGCATACGCTGCACAGCGCGGCCTCCGGGGGCGCCCGCGAAGGGGCGGCCATGCTCGCCGCCTTCCGGGCTGCGCTGTCCGCCGTACGCGATTTCCGCTCCCGCCGCGCAAGGACCGGCGCGGACGACGACGACGCGCTGTTCATCTGACGCACGCGCCCGCCCCTCAAATCACTTCGCCGAAACCTTGAACCTGGCGGCCCGGAGTGATAGAACTCCGTCGGGCTCGGATACAGGGAGGGTGGCATGAAGGCTTTCGTCCGCGGATGTCTCGCCGTTGCGTTTGTTGGGGTCTGCGGCAGCGCCTTCGCGCAGGAGTCCAAGTCGGGTCCCCTGGCCAAGCAGCTGGCGTCGGCGCTGGCCGCGGCCAAGCTCGATAGCGTGGCCGCGAAAGATCCCGTCCACGAGGGCATCTTCATCGGCGCGCTGCACATCCCCGGCGTCCAGCTGCTCGTCGTCGCCGCTGAATACCCGGCGCCTACGCTCCTGGATCCGCGCCTCGCCAAGGGCGAGTACCGCGACGTCTACATCGAGCTGAACAGCGCCGGCGTCGCGGCCTCGAAGATCTTCGTCGAGGATCTCGGAGCGAACGGATTATTTGCCAAGCCCTCCGACAACAACCCGATGGACATGTACGAAGCCTCCGGCAAGCGGATCATGTTCGACGGCGAATGGGGCCGCCAGAAGCTGTCGGAACAGGAGTACATGAAGACCTATGCCGGCGCCGACGCAGCGCTACGCGGAGATGCTGATGGCGCTCATCTCGGCGCTGAAGAAGAGCTCGTAGGCGTCGGGGCCGTCAGCCGCCTACTCGCGCGACACTTCGCGAACGAGCTCGCCCACCTCGCTGAGCCGTTCGGTCCACGCCACGTCGGCCTGCGCGATGATGCCCGCGCACGCTCCGCTCTCGTCCACCACCGGTACCCGGCGAATGCGATGTTTTTCCATCGTGGCGACGACCTCCTCGAGAGGGGCGTCGAGAGTAACCGTCACCACAGGTTGCGACATGCACCCTTCGGCGGTGTACGCCGATGGGTTCTTGCCTTCCGCGACGACGCGGCAGACGATGTCGCGATCGGTGACCACGCCGATCGGACGCTCGGCGGAGTCGATGACCGGGATCTCGCCGCAATCGTTCTGGCGCATCAACTTGGCGACCTCATCCAGCGTCGTGTTGGGCGTGCAGACCGCCGGGGTGGGCGTCATGATCTCACGGGCAAGTTTGGACATGACCGAGTTACGTGCAACCGCTGATCCAGTTGAGACTGAAGCTCATGCGCATCGGCCTTGCTGGCAGCCCTCTTGTCTCACTGCGCGGCCTCGCGGCGCAGACTCGCGCACGCCGATCGAGGTCGCCCAATTGGGACCGCAGGTCGGCGAGACGGTGCCCGGCTTCTCCCTCCGCGATCAAGACGGCGCGGCGCGCACGCTTCAGTCGGTGATGGGCACGCGCGGTGCGATGATCGTCTTCATCCGCTCTGCCGACTGGTGACCCTACTGCAAGACGCAGCTCGTGGAGCTGCAAGGGCGCATCGACGATCTCACGCGCCAGGGCCTGGGCGTCGCGGTCATCAGCTACGACCCGCCCGAGATCCTGGCGGCGTTCGCGCGGGCGCAGCGCATCTCGTTTCCGCTCTTGTCCGATTCCGATTCGGCCACGATTCGCCGGTACGGCATCCTCAACCCGCTGCCCGAGCTGGCGCTGGCCGGCGGCGCCGACGATCCCGCGCTCAAAGCGGAACTCCAGCGGTACGTGTCGCCCGGGACTCCGGCCAGCCGAATGGCGGGCATGGCGTTTCCCGGGACATTCGTGGTCGATCGTCAGGGACGCGTGACATCGCGCTTCTTCGAGGAGTCGTACGTCGAGCGGAATACGATCGCGAGCGTCATGCTGAAACTCGGGAACGGGTGGCGCGCCGGTCAACGCTCTGAAGCTCTCGACGCCGCACCTCGACGCCACGGCGTTTCCGAGCGATGGGGAAGTGGCGGTGGGCAACCGGTTCACGATCGCGCTGGACGTGACGCCGAAGCCCGGCATCCACGTGTATGCGCCAGGCGCCGCCGGCGTATCGTGTGATCACGTTAGCGATCGCCGAACAACCTGCGATTACGCGTGCTGCCGATCCAGTACCCGCCGTCCGAGGTATACGTGTTCGCCCGCTCGAATGAGCGAGTCGCCGTCTATCAGAAGCCTTTCAGACTGCTGCGGGAGATCGTCGTCGAAGGCACGCCGCAGGCGCAGGCGGCGCTTCGTGGACAGACCGCGCTGACGATCGGGGGCACGCTCGAATACCAGGCCTGCGACGACAAGGTGTGCTTCAACCCGGTGGCCCTGCCGGTCTCCTGGACGTTGCCGCTCCGCCCCCTGGTCACGGCGCGCCCGCGCTGACCGCGTTGTGCTGCTGATCCACTGATGATGTCCCTTGCGGCGTCCGGCATTCGGTACCCCGAGCGGGTCGAGACCTATCTCGACGCGCTCGTGCAAACGTCCGCCGGGGACCTTCCGGCATTCGTGAGCCTCGTTCTATTCGGCAGCGCGGCGAAAGGTGGCTTCTCGGCGGGATGTGTCCGACGTGGACGTCATCATCGTCGTGCCCGACGATGCGTCACGCACGCAGAGGCGCCGACTGGCCGAGAACGTCGCACGACTCGAAGCCGTCCATGGGTTGCGCCAGGCAGCCGCGTCCTCGCCGCGAGTGCCGCAGGCGCTCATCGAGCGAGCCGTGGGTCACGGGATGTCCTGCTTCGTCTGCACGCGAGGTGACCTGCTTTCCGGGGACGTCGCTCGCGTGCTCGACCTGGGACCGCTGGAGGCACCGTTCGTCGACCGCATCATCTTCGCCAGCATCGTGGCCTCCGCGGTGACGGTGTGGGGAGAAGATCTGCTTCCGCGCGTCCCCGTGCCATCCGTCCGGCGCTTCGATATCCTCAAAGCCATGTTCGCCTTGTCCAGCCAGGTGGTGTTGAGCGCCGCGGCGTTTCCCGCGCTGCCGGATGCGACAAAGTACGCGATGGGAGCCCTGAAGCACTCGTTGCACAGCTGCTTCTTCTGTTATCACCGACGGACGGCCACGACAGAGGAGGAAGTCGATTTCTTCCAGCGACGGCTGGGACCGATCCAGGCGTTTGGACGATCTGCTGACACTGCGGCGGTCAGTACCGGCGGTCGTTCGCATTTGTGATCCGATGCCTGCCGGCCATCTTGCGGCTCCACGTGCGGACCGCTCGGGACAACGGGTTTCCGGCGGCGTCGTCCGCAGCGGGTTGAGCGCAGGCCCGCCAGCGGTGGTCCAACCTGCCCGGGCGTTGCGATTGAACGCGGGATACCATAAGGCATGGCACTCGACGAACGCACGCTTTTCACGGAGAGGTCGGAATCGCGGACCGGACGGTATCAGTGTCCCAAGTGCCGGCGGACCAACGAATACTCCATCAGATGGGTTCGCCGCTCGAAGAAGGACAGGCCGCCGCCGGGCGCCGACGAAACGGACCGGGCCAAGTTCGCCAAGCTGCGCGATTACCTCCTCCGCCTCGACGACGAGGTGACGTGCAAGACGTGTGGCAAGAAATTCGAGATCCCCTCGCAGCACTCGCTGATGTTCGTCGACCAGCTGGCAGGCCTGCCCGACGATCAGGAACTGGAACGGGAGATCAGCGAAGCCTCGGGAGAGCCAACGCCGGCGCCTGAGAGCAAGCCGGAACTGCCCGCGCGGTTCACCCGCAGGCCCACGGGCTGGAAGTAGCGGACCGGCGCTTCCGAGCGATGGGGAAGTGCAGGTGGCGAGCATCGGGCACGTCGCGGTCGGGATGGCGGCGGCGCGCATCTGCCGCCCGGGCCGCTTTCCGCTCCGAACGCTCGCCGTTTCCGTCCTCTTGTGGTCGGCGCTCTCCTTGCTCCCCGATGCCGACGTCATAGGATTCAGCCTCGGCGTCCGCTACGGAGATCCGTGGGGGCATCGCGGCGCAACTCACTCGCTTGCCTTTGCGGTCCTCACAGGCGCGGCGGTGGGCGCCGCCGCCGCCGGACTGCGCTTGCCGCCGGTTCGAACTGGAGCGATCGCGATCGGTGTGCTCGCGAGCCATCCACTGCTGGACACGCTCACCGACGGCGGACTCGGATGCGCGCTGTTCTGGCCGTTCGATCTCACGCGTTACTTCGCACCCTGGAACCCCATCCCCGTGGCGCCGATAGGCCTGGCATTCTTCTCGCCGTTTGGCCTGGCGGTCGCCGCGACAGAATTCGTCCAGTTCAGCCCGCTCTTCGCCTGGGCCTGGTCGCCCGAGGGCTTCCGTGCGCTCTGGGCACGGCACTACGTGGCCGTGATGTTGTGGATGACGGTCGTGCTGATCCTCGTCTCGCCGCTGAGTGGCAGCATTCGCGAGACTGCGACCGGCCTCGTGCTGCGCGAGGATACCGAGTACGCCCAGGGTATTCAGAACGGAAGCTCGACGAGATTCATCGAGGCGGCTCGGAAGAATCGGTCCGTCAGGTTTTGGGCGAACCTCTGCAACTGGCATGGGCATATCGGTCGGAGCAGCCCGACGCGTGCAGCCTGGTGTTCGTCGATCGGGGACGTATCGCGATGGCAAGGCCCGCCGAGGCCTGCGGCGGACGTGGCGTCCAGCCGGGACAGGCCGCTGAAGAAGCGCGCGGAATCCTGGGCGAACCGGCGACAGTGTGCTGGTTGTATACACGCAGCCCGACGAAGCGCGTCTACCGGTTCCGCGCCGTGTGCTTCGCGGACGGCGTCGTCGAAGAGGTGATGCGGTTCTGGTGGGAGGATTGATGAGCTAGCTGCACGGATTTTCACTTGACTGCACGCGGGCATCCGACCTACTCATTACGCACGAGGTGCCTGCATGTTCCGATCACTCCCCCGAACAAGCGCCGCGATCATCCTGGTGATCTCACTGTCCTTCGTGGCGTGCGACGACATCAAACTCGAAGACGACGTGCTCACCGCCCCGAGCGGTGACGGGTTCGTCACGCCGACGGTGAACACGCTTGTCATTCCCGCGACGACGCTCCCGTTCCAGATAATGCCCGTGCAGGGGTGCCCGTCGGCAGGGCGGTTCGGCTCGAATTTCTCCCTGCTCGTCAATCCGATAAACGGCGATCTCACCATGACCGAGGTCGGCATCCAGTTCGTCGACACCGCGGGGATCGTCTCACCGGTGAACTTCGGCCAGGACGATCTCAGGGTCCTGTTTGGCTCCACCACCGTCATCGCCGGCGTGGAGCGCACGTTCCCGTTCAACGCGAACTTCGGGTGCAGCTTCCAGGCGGCCCCGCATCTCATGCGCGGGCGAGCGGTGTTCGTCAACCCGCTTGGCCGGCGGGTCGAGCGGACGTTCGAAGGACGGTTTGGCAGCCGATAGGCGAGGCATCGCGGTGTGTTGAGTTCGTCTCGAACTCAACACACGCAGATGTTAGAAGAGCCATCGCGAGCACAGCATGACCGCGATGACGACGACGGGGATAACGACGCACACGAACGCGGAATCCTGCCAGGGCTCGGTACGGCACGGTTGGCGCCCCCGGCGGGCGCTGGCATGGGTAGATACGACAGAGCGAAATCGATTGTTTCACCTCTTGGCATGCTCGGGCCTCGCTAGCGAAAGTGTCGTTTCGAAAACGCCCTGCCCTGACCCGGTCTTCAAGTACCTTTCAAAGGCGACGGCTCCGGCTTCGTCGAGCGAACTGAATCGTGACACGCAGTTCCCATGGCCGGTCAGTGGCGGTGAATCGGCAGAGTCCCGAGTTGTGGTCGTTGAGTCGAGACGCGACGTTCGAAGTTATTCCCGTGTCACGATCGGGCTGGCGAGTGCTTCGGAGAAGATAAACGAAGCGTTTCGTGTCGGACATGCGTCTGCAGCTGCAACAGAGACCGAGCGCATTCGCCTCCGATTACGGCTGCCCGCGAAACATCGGTCCTTCGACGTTGCAGTTCCTTCCACTGTTCAATGAGCCCGAGTGATCACTTTTTGCCAGGGGTCGATGCCCTTCGGGAGCGGACGAAGGTTGGATGAAGCTCGATGTTACGTTCGGTGGCTTGCCAGACGAAGCTCGTTCAGGGCGAAGTCCACCTTCGCACTTCGTGCTTCGGCGGACAAGCTCGTTCAGGGCGAAGTCCGCCTGCACCTATGAGCGGAGTCTGGGCGCTATAGGACTCGAACCTATGACCTCGTGCGTGTGAAGCACGCGCTCTAACCAGCTGAGCTAAGCGCCCGGAAGTGCAGAATTCTTGCCTACTTCCTCGTCTCTGGCAACCGCCGGGTCCCGAGCCGTCGTAGTCGTGATCCTTCGGATCGATCTGCCGCATCGGCGGCTGGCGCGTGCGCTCCTCGTGCGCGTGCGCGATCAGGCCGGGCAGCCGCGAGATCAGGAAGATCGCGTTGCCCAGCTCGTAGGCGAACCCGAGATCGGCGCAGATGGCCGCGATCGCGCCGTCGACGTTCACCGGCAGCGGCCGGCCGAACTCGCTCCTTGCGCGCCTCGAGCGCGCGCTCGATCGCGCGAATCATCCGGACGTGCTCGCCTTCGAGCTCGAGCTCGAGCGCCATCTGGAACAGCCGCGCGGCGCGCGGATCGCGCGTGTGGAACCGGTGGCCGAACCCCGGCGGCGTCTGGCTCTCGCTTCAGGCAGTCCGTCGACGAGCGTCTCGGCCGCCTCGCTGCAGCGTCTGGCCGCCGCGCACCAGCGTCGAGCCCGCTGTCGAGGAACCGCATGCACGACTCGATGTCGCCGCCGTGGTGCGGCCCGAACGCCAGGATGCCGGCCGCCACGCAGTCCTTCAGCGGCGCGCCCGACGTCGCGACGTTGCGGGCGGCGAGCGTCGACGGCGGCGTCACGCCGTGATCGAGCGACGAGACGAGCACGGCGTTCAGCATCCGGCCGATCGCCGGCGTCGGCAGCTCGCCCATCAGCAGCAGATACACGGCCTCGGCGAACGACGAGCCGGCCCATCATCTCGTCGACCGGGTAGCCGCGGATCAGGATCGTGTTCGGCGCGATCGACGTGAGCGCCGTCTGCCAGCGGTCGGTCGGCGTGCGCGGCTGCGTCGCGCCGTTCGTTGATGGTCGGCATGGCTGTCGTCATCGCGTCAGTCCGACCTTCCGATTCGACTGCGTTCAGAGCGTGCCGTACAGCCGATCGCCGAAGTCGCCGAGCCCGGGCACGATGAACTTGTGCTCGTTCAGGCCGCGATCGACGACCGGCGTGTAGATCGCGACGCCGGGATGATGCCGCTCGACGAGCGCGACGCCTTCGGCGCGGCGACGATGCAGACGATGCGGACCTGGCGGGCGCCGGCGCGCGCGCAGCAGGTCGAGCGCGGCCACGGCGCTGCCGCCGGTCGCGAGCATCGGGTCGATCATCAGCACGAAGCTCGTCGTCGAGCGCGCGGCGGCAGCTTCGAGTAGTACTGCGACGCGACCGCGGTCATCTCGTCGCGCTGCAGGCCGATGTGCCCGACGCGCGCGCGCGGCACGAGCTCGAGCACCGCATCGAGCATGCCGAGGCCGGCGCGCAGCACCGGCACGACGACGACGTCGGCGCCGATGCGTCGGCCCGTGCGCCGGGCCGAGCGGCGTGTCGACCGTCACCGTCGTCGCGTCGGCACCTCGCGCAGCGCTTCGGCGGCGAGCAGCACGCTGATGCGCGTCGCCGCGCGGCGGAAGTGCTCGGGCGTGCGTGCGCTTGTCGCGCAGCTCGACGAGCGCATCGTGCACGAGCGGATGATCGACGAGGTGGACCGGCACGGCCCCACACTATACAATTTCTGACTCCATGCGTGCACGATCGCGCGCTCGCTCGTGACTCGCCGCTGCACTGGCGCATCGTCGCCGGCGTCCGCGCAAGCCGCCCGCGCTCGATCTCGCTCGTCGTCATCGGCGGCACCGTGATCACGCAGAACGGCGCGCGGCAGGTCCTGTCGCCGGGCGCCGTCGCGATCGACGGCACCGACATCGTCGACGTCGACACGCCGCAGGCGATCGCCGCGCGCTACCGCGCCGCCGAAACCATCGACGCGCGCGACCAGATCGTCCTGCCCGGGCTCGATCAACACACACACCCACGCGCCGATGGTGATGTACCGCGGCCTGGCCGACGACCTGGCGCTGATGGACTGGCTGCAGAAGTACATCTTCCCGGCGGAAGCGAAGACCGTCTCGCCGGAGATCGTCCGCATCGGCACGCGGCTGGCCGCGCTCGAGATGATCGAGTCGGGCACGACGACCTACGCGGACATGTACTACTTCGAGGAGGAGATCGCGCGGGCGACCCGCGAGGCCGGCCTGCGCGGCGTCCTCGGCCAGACGATCATCCAGTTTCCGGTCGCCGACGCGAAGACGCCGGCCGAGGGGCTGCGCGCGCGCCGAGGCGTTCATCAAGGCGTTCCAGGACGACAGCCTGATCGTGCCGGCCGTGGCGCCGCACGCGATGTACACCCTCGACGCGGCGACGCTCATGGCGTCCGCGGAGCTCGGCCGGCGCTACGAGCGTGCCGGTGCATCATCCACCTCGCCGAAACCGAGGACGAGGTGAAGATCGCGCGCGAGCAGCACCAGATGACGCCGACGGCGTACCTCGAATCGCATCGGCTTCTGGGGGCCCGGACACGCTGGCCGCGCACGGCGTCTGGGTCGACCGACGACGACATCGCGATCCTCAAGCGGCGCGCAGGTCGGCGTCTCGCACAACCCCGAGAGCAACATGAAGCTGGCGAGCGGCACCGCGCCGGTCGACGAAGTACCTGGCGGCCGGCGTTCGCGCTCGGCCTCGGCACCGACGGCGCCGCCAGCAACAACGACCTCGACATGTTCGAGGCGATGCGGCAGGCGGCGTTCCTCGCCAAGCACGCCACGCGCGATCCGACGGCGGTGCCGGCGCAGGCGGCGCTCGACCTGGCGACGATCGGCGGCGCGCGGGCGCTGGGCATGGAGCGGCCGATCGGCTCGCTCGAAGCCGGGCAAGCGCGCCGACCTGATCACCGTGTCGACTGGCCGCGCGCGGCAGACGCCGCTGTACGACCCGGTCTCGCACCTCGTCTACGTCACCCGCGGCGACGACGTGCGGACGACGATCGTCAACGGCAAGGTGCTGATGAGGGACCGGCAGGTGCGGACGCTCGATCGCGACGGCGGTGATCGCGCGACGCCAATCGCGCTGGCGCAGAAGCGTGCGGGCCGCGGTCGATGAGCTCAGCTAGCTGACGACGGCGATGTACGGGAGGTTGCGATACTGTTCGGCGTAGTCGAGGCCGTAGCCGACGACGAAGCGATCCTCGATCGTGAAGCCGATGTACTCGACCTTGACGTCGACCTGGCGCCGCGACGGCTTGCTGAGCAGGCAGGCCGTGCGCAGCGTCTTCGGGCTGCGCGCGCGCAGGATGTCCTGCAGGTAGGTGAGCGTCAGGCCGGTGTCGACGATGTCCTCGACGATGACGACGTTCCGGCCGTCGAGCGTCGTGTCGAGATCCTTCAGCAGCCGGACTTCGCCGGACGTCGTCGTGCCCTTCGCGTAGCTCGACACCGCCATGAAGTCGAGCGAGACGTCGCCCGTCCATGTGGCGCACGAGATCGGACAGGAACATGAACGCGCCCTTGAGCACCGCGATAAGATGCAGGCCGTCGGGGAAGTCGCGGCGGATCTCGCGCGGCCAGCTCGGCGACGCGCGTCTGAATCTGCGCTTCGGTCAGCAGGATTCGGTCGGACGCAGGTCGGCCATGGCGCGAATCATACCGCAATGAAAACCTTCGACATCATCACCGAGGCCGACGCGCGCGTGCTGCAGCGCGGCGAGACGGTGATGCTGGCGCGGCGCGGCCACATCACGCCGCTCGCGCACGACACGCTGCGCGAGCGCCGGGTCACCGTCGTCCGCGAGGGGCGGCGTCGCGCCGGACGAGCCGCGGCTGGCGCCGCCGGCGGACATCCGGACGGTGGCCATCGCCAGCGACCACACGGGCATCGCGCTGCGCGCGACGCTGGTCGCGTTTCTGCGCGGCCGCGGCCTGGCGGTCGCCGATCTCGGCACCGACGGCACCGAGCCGGTCGATTACCCGGACGTCGCGGCGGCGGTGGCGCGGGCGGTCGCCCGCGGCGAGGCCGACGCCGGCATCGTGATCGACGGCGCCGGCATCGGGTCGGCGATCGCGGCGAACAAGATGCGCGGCATCCGGGCGGTCGATGGCGACGACGGAGACGATCGCGCGGTACTCGCGCGAGCACAACGGCGCCAACGTGCTGACGCTCGGCGCCACGCTGGTCACCGCCGGACGAGGCGCGCGGCGATCGTCGGCGACCTGGCTGACGACGCCGATGCGCGAGCCGCGCTACATCCGGCGGCTGGCGAAGATTCGCGATCTGGAGCAGCTGACGTGACGCGTGCCGAGCTGCAGCGGCTGATCGACATGATCGTCGAGGAGGTGGCGGCGGCCGTCCGCGCTGCCGCGGTCGCGGTGCGCGTGCCACGCGGTGCTCGACGACTGCTGTCCCGATCGGCTGCAGGGCGTGCTCGACGCCGGCGCGACCCGCGTCGGGGTCCACGCGGCGGGCGGCGCGCCGGCGAGCGTCGCCGCGATGATCGACCACACGCTGCTCAAGCCCGACGCGACCCGGCAGGAGATCGAGGAGCTGTGCCGCGAGGCGGCGCAGTTCGGGTTCGCCACGGTCTGCGTCAACCCGACCTGGGTCGCGCTGGCCGCGCGGCTGCTGAGCGGCAGCTCGGCGTCGGCGTCTGTTCGGTCGTCGGGTTTCCGCTCGGCGCGACGACCGCCGACGTGAAAGGCTACGAGACCCGCCGGGCGATCTTCGACGGCGCGCGCGAGATCGACATGGTGATCAACGTCGGCGCGCTCAAGTCGGGCGACCTGCGCGTCGGTCGAGCGCGACATCGAGGCGGTCGTCGCCCCGTGCCGCGATTGCGGCGTGCTCAGCAAGGTGATCATCGAGGCGGCGCTCCTCACCGACGACGAGAAGGTGACGGCGTGCACGCTGGCGAAGGCGGCCGGCGCCGACTACGTGAAGACCTCGACCGGCTTCGGCCCCGGCGGCGCGACCGCGGCCGACGTCGCGCTGATGCGGCGCGTCGTCGGCGCGGAGATGGGCGTCAAGGCGGCCGGCGGCGTCCGCGATCTCGAGGCGCTCAAGGCGATGGTCGCCGCCGGCGCGACGCGCGTCGGCGCCAGCGCCGGCGTCAAGATCGTTCAGCAGGCGCGCGGGCAGACACCACAGCCGAGCACATCCGGATACTGAAGTTGGTGAGTTACAGAGTTCGTGAGTTGACAGTTGCGTGCTGCTAATTCACTCAACTCTCTAACTCTCAACGGTCTCTGACCGATGGACTCACGTGCAACCGCTTGAGGGTCCGGCGCCTACGACCGCCGCTTGCATGACTGCACTTAGGTCAGCACGAAGCGGCGGTGCGGCTGACGCGCCGCCGCAGCTCCCGCACGTCGTCGCCGCTCACCTCGCGCAGCGCGTAGGTCACGAAATCGCGCACCATTCGCTTGCGCCAGAGCAGCGAGAAGTCGGTGTTGTCCATCGGCCGGGCGGGGTGCGCCGCGAGCTCGGCCGCGGCGGCAATCGACTCGTCCGTCAGCGCGCCGCCGACGAGCGAGGCGGCCGCCTCGGTCGCTTCGACCGGACACGACGCCACCGCGCCGAGGACGATGCGCGCGGCGTCGACCGTTCCGTCGCGCGTCGATCCTGACGGCGACCGCCGCGGAAAGGACCGGAAAGTCGAACGAGCCTCGCCGCCGCAGCTTCCAGTACGCGCTGCGCCAGCCGGTCGCATCGGGCAGGTGCACGGAGGTGAGGAGCTCGTCGCGCCGCCGCGTCATGTAGTCGATGCCATCGTTGCGATAGAGATCGGCGACGCGAATCGCGCGCGTCGCGGCGCGCACTCTGCAGCGTGGCCACGGCGCCGAGCGCCACGAGCATCGGGCGCCGTGTCGGTCGACGAGACGGCCAGGCAGCGGCGGCTGGAGGGCGCCACCCAGCACGTTTCGCCGTCCTTCTTCATGCAGAAGTCGATCGCTTTCCGCCACTCGTAGTTCTGATCGTAGTAGTTGCAGCGCGTGTCGAGGCAGAGGTTGCCGCCGAGCGTCCCCATGTTGCGGAGGTGCGGCGTGGCGATCTGGGCGGCGGCCTGCCACAGGCCGGTGTAGCGCTCGCGCACTGACGGCAGCGCTCGAGCAGGTCGGCGAGCGTGATCCCCGCGCCGAGCGTCAGCCCGTCGCCGTTCGGACAACCCGTCGAAGTTCGGCAACGCCACGCAGACCGACGAGGACGCCGGCGTCTGCTGCCGTCGCTTCATGTTCGGCAGGACGTCCGTCCCGCCGGCGACGAGCATCGCGTCGCCGTTGCGTCGGCGCAAGGAAATCGGCCGCCTCGGCGATCGTTCGCGGCGCGCGGTACCTGAAGCGGGGCAAGCCGCATCATCGGCGTCGATCTCCACGCGAGGATGCAGAGGACGCAGAGCGTAGTGGCGCAGAGGCTGTCCCGTCCCCGCCCTCCCAGGGGGGCGGGACCTGCAGCGGCTCGGGCCATTCGATGTGCGGGAAACCGCGGCGGACCGAAGCGCGGCTCCTTGCCGGCGGCCTTCGCCTTGAGCGCCGCGAGGATCTTTTCCGGGGTGATCGGGATCTCGTCGATGCGCACGCCGACCGCGTCGTAGACGGCGTTGGCGAGCGCCGGCATCACCGGCAGCAGGGGACCCTGACCGACTTCCTTGGCGCCAAACGGGCCGCGCGGATCCGGGTGCTCGACGAGCTCGGTGAAGATCTCCGGCATGTCGAGCGTCGTCGGGCTCTTGTATTCGAGCATCGACGGGAAACTTGTGCACGAGCGCGCCCGACAGGCGAGGCGGCAGGCGGCGGAACTCCTGCTCCTCCATGAGCGCTTCGCCGAGCGCCATGTAGACGCTGCCTTCGACCTGTCCGCGGACGAGCGCCGGGTTCAGCGCGCGGCCGATGTCGTGCGCGATCCAGACGCGCGGCACGTGAATCCAGCCAGTTGAGGGATCGACTTCGACTTCGACGATCGCGGCGGAATACGAGTAGGTCGGCGAGGGGCCGACGCCGCCGCCTTTGTAGCGGGCCGCCGAACGAGGCGGGGTGTACGAACCGGTCGTGCCGATGCTGCCGAACTTCGCTTCGGCCAGGCAGACCGCGCGATCGAAGCGACGCCGACCGATGGATCCTGCGACGTCGAAGACGCGCCGGTCGGCGAACGTCAACCGGTCTGCCGGAACGCCGAGATGTCTCGGCCACCGCGGCGGCGAGCAGGCCGCGCGCGCGCTCGGCGGCCTGGATCGCCGCGTTGCCCATCATCAGCGTGACGCGGCTGGAATACGAGCCGAGATCGACCGGCGTGAGATCGGTGTCGCCGGTGACCGCGCGCACGTCGAGCGGATCGATGCCGAGAATCTCGGCGACGCAGGCCACCAGCACATCGTCCGATCCCTGGCCGATTTCCGTCGCGCCGCAGAAGGCCGTGACGCCGCCGCTGCGATCGAGCTTCAGCTGCACGCCGGAGTGCGGCATGTCGTTCCAGTAGATCGGCAGGCCGGCGCCCGAGAGATAGGCCGAGCAGGCCAGGCCGAGGCCGCGGCCGGGCGGCAGCTTGCGTGCGCCGCCGCCAGTCCGACGCCGCGACGACCCGCCGGATGCACTCGGCGAGCCCGATGGTGCCGACGCGCAAGGTAGTTGGCGGTCAGCGTGTCGGGCTGCTCGACGATCCGCAGCCGCAGGTCGGCCGGATCGATCGCGAGCGCTTCGGCGATCTTGTCGAGCTGAACTTCCTGGCCGAAGCGGCTCTGCGGCGTGCCATGGCCCGCGTTTCGGCCCGCACGGCGGCTTGTTCGTGAACACGCGGCAGCCCTGGAAGCGGTACGAGGGGATGTGATACGTCACGGTCTGGAGCGCGCCGGTGTAGAACGTGCTCGCGACGCCGTACGAACCCGTACGCGCCGCCGTCCAGCAGCGTCTCGAGCTGCACGGCCGGTGATGGTGCCGTCGCGCTTCACGCCGGTCTTGAAGTGCATCAGCACCGGATGGCGGCCGCGATGGCAGTAGAACACCTCTTCGCGGTTGAGGCAGATCTTGACCGGCCGATCGAGCACCAGGGCCGCCTTGGCGATGGCGACCTCGTGGTTGAACGGATCGCTCTTGCCGCCGAAGCCGCCGCCGTTCGGGGTCGCGATGACGCGGATGTGCGCCGCCGGCATCGCCAGCGCGCGGGCGAGCGCGCGATGCACGTAGTGCGGCGTCTGCGTGCTCGACCACAGCACGAGCTTGCCGTCCGGATCGCGCGCCGCGACCGCCGCGTGCTGCTCGATCGGCAGATGCGTGCTGCCCTGATAGAAGAACGTGTCCTCGAAGACGAGGTCGGCGTCGTCGGAGGCCGCTGGTCGGTATCGCCAAACGCCAGCGACACGAGCTTGTGGACGTTGCCGCGGGCCGCGTAGTCGTGGATGGCCGGCTCGTCGCGCGTCAGGCTGTCGATCGGATCGGCGAACGTGTGCAGCGGCTCGTACTCGACGTCGATCAGGTCGAGCGCCTCGAAGGCGGTCAGCTCGTCGCGCGCGACCACGAGCGCGACCGGATCGCCGACGAAGCGGACGCGGTCGATCGCCAGGGCGTGCTCGTCCTGGCTGACCGGCAGGATGCCGTACGGAATCGGCAGGTCGCTCCCGGTCAGGACCAGATGCACGCCCGCAGTCGCCCGCGCGCGCGACGGCGTCGATGCGTACGATGCGCGCGTGGGGCACCGGGGAGCGCAGCAGCTGGCGTGCAGCATCCGCGGCAGCACGACGTCGTCGGCGAAGCGGGTCTGCCCGGTGACCTTGGCGCGCGCGTCGACGCGCCGCCGGGATCTTGCCGATGATGTTCATGATCGGAGGACCGCCGCTTCGACCGCTTCGACGATCTGCTGGTAGCCGGTGCACCGGCAGAGGTTTCCCGACAGCGCCTCGCGGATCTGATCGCGGGTCGGGATGCGGCGTTCGATCGAGCAGCGCCTTGGCGGTGACGAGGAACCCGGGCGTGCAGTAGCCGCACTGCGCCGCCCCGAGGTCGGCGAAGGTCTCCTGCAGCGGATGCAGCCGGCCCTCGGCGCCGAGGCCTTCGACGGTCACGACCTCGCGGCCGCCGCACTCGACGCCCAGCACCAGGCACGACAGCACCGGCCGGCCGTCCAGCAGCACGGCGCAGGCGCCGCACTCGCCGAGCTCGCACCCGTGCTTGGTGCCGCAGAGATTCAGGTCCTCACGCAGCACCTCGAGCAGCGTCTTGTACGGGTCGAACGCGACGTCGTGCGGTTCGCCGTTGACGGTGAGCGCGATCTGGCGTTTTCTCCACGGCGGTTCTCCAATCCTCCGACGGCGTAGTCCGCGATCATCGAGGCAATCGCCGCGCCCGGCAGCGCGCCGTCGGGACGGAACCACTGCACCGTCCAGTTGAGCGCGCCGAGGAACGCGCGGGTGGCCACGGCCGGGTCGGCCGGCGCGAGCTCGCCGCGCCGGATGCCCGCCGGCGACCAGCGCCCGGACGGCGCGCTCGTAGCGGTCGCGCCTCGCGACGACCGCCGCCCGCAGCCGGGCGGGGAGCGCGTCGAGCTCGAAGTGCGCGGCCGATCCCTGGATCTGGTCGACCACGCAGAGCACGTGGTCGACGGCAAGCGCGCGCAGCCGCTCGGCGAGCGGCCCTTTCGCGCGCGCCGCCGCGTCGGCGCGCGGCCTGCAGGCGATCGAGCGTGAGGTTCTGGCAGGCGTAGAGGATCTCGTCCTTGCCGCTGAAGTAGTGATAGAGGTTGGCGGGCGAGAGGTCGGCGGCGACGGCGATGTCGCGCATGCCGGCGGCGGCGAACCCCGTCGTGCGGAAGACGCGCGACGCGGCGGGCAGGATCTCGGCGCGGCGCGCCTCGGCGCGGCGGCTCGCCCGGCGATTTTTCGAACGACTGTTCGAAAATCGAACCACGGTTCGATTGTGCGCGCACCGCGGCGGCGCCGTCAAGCGGCCGAGCCGGCCGCGCGGCCGCGGCCGACCGCCTATAATGGCCTGCATGCGCATCGGACGGCTTCGGCCGCGCGGTCGTCGGCTACGCCGCCGGGCGTGGCGCTGCCGGCCGCGGCCGTGCCAGGCGCTGCTGCTCGTGCCGGCGATCACCGCGCGGGCGGCGGCGCCGGTGCTGCTGCTGCTCGTGCTGGTCATCGCGCGCAGCTTCGGGCCTCGGGCCGGCGCTCGTCGCGACCGTATCGGCCTCGGTCGGCTACTCCTACTACTTCCTGCCGATGGCCGGGGTCGGACGCCGAAGCGCGTCCGGCTCGGCTTCATCACGTTCACGATCAGCGCCGCGATCGTGGCCTGGCTGGCGGCGCGCGCCGAGCGGCGACGGCGCGAGGCGCTGGCCGGCCGCCGCGAGATCGAGCGCCTGTACCAGCAGCTGCAATCGGCGTTCGATCGCGCCAGCGAGGTCGAGGCGGCCCGGCGCAACGAGCAGCTGAAGGCGGCGCTGCTCGACGCGCTCACCCACAACCTGCGGACGCCGCTCACCGCGATCAAGGCGGCGGTCACCGCGCTGATCGGCACCGGCAGCCGCACCAGGCTCGGTCCGGGCTGTCTGAGCGAGAGCCGCCGGCGAGCTGCTCCAGGTGATCGACGAGGAATCGGACCGCCTGAACCGCTTCGTCGAGGGGCTGTCCGCCGCGGAGCGCCCCGACGGCGCGCATCCGGCGTCGCACCAGGGCGTCGCCGTCGAGGACGTCATCGGCGCGGGCGTCGCGCGCGCGCGGACCGTCACCGCGCAGGCACCGCGTGCGCGTCGACGTCGCCGGACGGGCTGCCGCCGGTGGCGGTCGACGCCGCGGCGGTCGCGGAAGTGATCTACATGCTGCTCGACAACGCCAGCAAGTACGCGCCGGAGAACACCGAGATCCGCGTGGCCGCGTCGCGGCGCGATGCCCGGCACGTCACGATTGAGGTCGCCGACGAAGGGCCCGGCGTCCCGCCGGCGCTGCGCGAGCGCGTGTTCGAGAAGTTTTATCGCGTGCCCGGCCGCGAACCGGCCGATCCGCAGCGCGCCGGCATCGGGCTCGGGCTGTCCATCGCGCGGCGCCTCGTCGAGGCGCAGGGCGGCCGCATGTGGATCCAGGCGGCACATCCCTCGGGCGGCACCGCGGTTATGATGACCCTGCCGGGAGCGCCGACCGCGTCGCCGGCCGCTGATGCGGCCGCCGTCGCGCAGTCGTCTCCCGCCGTAACCTCTCAGGAGCCCGCGAAACCTGATGGATGCCGCTGACGGATCGAAGGTGCTGGTCGTCGACGACGAGCCGCAGATTACGCGCGTGCTGCGGACCGTGCTGGTCAGCCAGGGGTACCAGGTGCGCACGGCGGCCGAAGGCGAAGGGGCGCTGTCGAGCTTCCAGGAGTGGAACCCCGAGCTGGTGATCACCGACCTCTACATGCCGCACATGGACGGCATCGAGCTGTGCCGCCGCATTCGCGCCGTCTCGACGGTGCCGATCATCGTGCTGTCGGTGAAAGGCGAGGAGCGGACCAAGGTCGAAGCGCTCGATTCCGGCGCCGACGACTACGTGACCAAGCCGTTCGGCATCGACGAGCTGCTGGCGCGCGTCCGCGCCGCGCTGCGGCGCGGCGCCGGCACCGCGGCGGAGGCCTCATCGTTCGAGCTCGGCGACTTCCGCATCGATTTCGACGCGCGCCGCGTCCACGCGCACGGCAACGAAGTCCGCCTCACGCCGAAGGAGTTCGATCTGTTCGTCTACATGGCGCGGCGTCCGAACCGCGTCCTGACGCACGCGTCGCTGCTCGAAGCGGTGTGGGGCGTCGCCTCGCCAGGAACAGCCCGAGTACCTGCGCGTGTTCATGGGACAGCTGCGCAAGAAGCTCGAGCCGGATCCGTCGGCGCCGAAGTACCTGCTCACGGAGCCGTGGGTGGGGTATCGGTTCAATCCGAAAGGGGCTGGCGGGTAGGAACGACGTCTCCCCGACGAAGCAGAAAGGCCACGCCGAGGGCGACGACGGCGACGGCCAGGGAAATCAGCGCGATCTCGCTCGTGATCTTCGTCACGACGTCGAGCGCCACCCTGGCCGTCTTTTCCAAATCCAGCGCGTCCTCCGGGCCGATCAGCTCCCGGCTCGAGGATCGTCGTGCGCCGCAGCCCATACGCCGTCATCGAGCTCATGCTGATGCTCATGCCGATCAGGCGAAGGATGATGACGAGCGACGAAGCCATCCCGCGCTCTTGATCGCCGACCGCGTTGACGACCGCCGTCCCGATCGGCGCGATGGTCAGTCCGATGCCCGATGCCCGCCAGCGCCAGCCCGCGCCGCCATGAACCCGATGCCGCGAACCTGTGACGGATCCGGCCCCTGCCGCAGGTTGTCGAAGAACGCAACCGCCTGCGCCGCCATCTCCACTTGCCAGAGACTCATCCACCAGAAGCCGACGATGGCGATCATCGAGGCCGAAACAGACGGTCGACCGATAGCCGAGCCGCTCCGAGAGCCAGCCGCCGGGAATCGCGGCGAGCGCCATCGGTACCGTGAACGCGCAGAGCAAGTAACCCGTCACCAGCGCCGCCTTCATCGTCTCGGCGCCGCCCGCGACATTGATGAAGATCGGCACGCTGACCAGCGCCACCATGATGCAGAAGCCGACGAGCAGATTGATGCCGCTGGCCGCGGACAGATTGCGGTTCGAGAAGATGCGCAGGTCGAGGATCGGATCGCGGATGCGGCGCTGGGAAAGCAGAAAGACCACGAACACCACGGCGGCGCCAGCGACCCACTGCAGCCAGTTCTGCGGCGGGGCCGTCGACCCTTCGAGGTCGGTCTCCGGTGCGCCCAGGCCGACATTGAGCAGAAGCAGTGCGACCGCCAGAAGCGTGACACCAATCCAGTCGATGCCGCCCTTCGTGTGAGGGCGGGGCAGGCCGGCAACCCCCACCACGTCATGCCGAACATCACGACGACGATCGGAAGGTTGATCCAGAACAGGTAGGGCCAGGTCATGAACTGGACCATGATGCCGCCGTACAGGTGGCCCGAGCACCCAGCCCGCCGTATCGACCGCGCCGACGATGCCGAGCGGGAGCGCCCGCTTCTCGGGAGGAAAGAGATCGGCGACGAGCGCCATGCTCACGGGCACCATCGCGCCTGCGCCGAACGCCTGGATCACGCGGCCGAAAATCAACGCGTAGAGCGCGGCGAACGCTGGGTCAGGGCGTCTCCTGGAACAGCTCCATGACGCGCAGCATGAGGCGGGCGGGCCAGCCCGGCGAGGCCGCCACGAGCCATGAGCCGACAGAAGAAGATCACCAGGCAGAGCGAGATACACGAGGCGGCGGCCGGCGATATCCGACACCTTCCCCATGAAGGTCATGCTGACCGCGTACGACACGAAGTAGCCGGTGACCACCCAGCCGGCGATGTCGAGCTTCTGGATCTCGACCGTCAGCGAGCGGATCACGTCCGGCAGGACAGCCGAAACGATCGTCAGATCGAGCGCGCCGATGAAGACGGGCAGGCAGACGAGCGCGAGGATCAGCTGCGGGTACTGCTGCGCGCGCGCCATTCAGGCTTGAGGCTTGGCAGTGGCGGGCGGAAGCTTCGGCGTCGGAATGTCGACCGGGTCATTGATGCCGAAGAGCTCGATCAGCCATCCGTTGCTGTCTGGCTCCGTCACGTGAATCTGCGCCGGCATGGCGGTCTTTTCCTCGATCCAGAGATCGACCGGATACGTCGCGTCGGGCTTGAGCGTGAGCTGATGAGCGGGCACCAGCTTCGCGCCGCTGACTTCACCTTTGAGGTGAAGCGTGTCGCGATCCTGTAACCGCTCCTTGCCGACCACCTGGGCCTTCTGGACCGCCGTCTGCAGGATCTCGGGAATGCCGGTCTTGGCGAAGAGCAGCGACGCCGTTGAAGCTCGCGTCCGCCGGGGCCTTGCCGAACTGCTTCGTCAGCGGATTGATCTGGAACGTGCCCTCGGGAACCCAGACGCGCGTCAATTGCAGGATCGGTGCCGCTGCTTGAGCGCGACCTTGACGTTGCAGGACACCCGATCCGGCGCCGCATAGACACAGTCTGCGTCGGTGAACGTGATCCGGTTTTTTTCGTCCAGGAAGGCGGGCGTGCCCTCGCGCTTCAGCGTGAACTGCGCGCTCTTGAGCGCAAGAATCGCACTGGCGGCCCGATTCAGTTGATCCTGAATCGCTTTGCTGTCTGCTGGCTTCGGCTGCTGAAGGCCATCCACCGGGATGGAAGATACGAACACGCCAAGCAGCACGACGGCGACGATACGGGCAGGTCTCATCCTGAACTCCGGCGAGGGAATCGTACCACAGCACAACTGACGGATCTGGTGCCGTTTTGGTTGCAACCTGTCGCTGGCGTGGCGGCGGGATGAGACAGCCACCTTGGCGTGCTTCCACGCGCTACGCGTGAAACGAGCACCCTTCGCCTGGCTTGCCAACCGTAGCTCACGCGTTCGTTGGGAAGCGTGAGCGAAGGTTGGTAAGCGGGCTACGGGGATCGAAACCGATTAACCGATTTTTCCAAGCTGGTGATGGCGCGTGACTTCTGGCGACAAGCGCTTCATCTGCAATGTCTTGGCACCGCACCCACGTCCACTGGCGTTCCCGCGATTCCGCTCGGTTCTACCCGCGTTTTGGAGACATTCTGGACACGGTGATTGTTCGTCATTCCCCGTTGAACGGCTCTCGGCGAGACCTCGGCCGAGACACTGACATTCGGTATCTGCAATCATGACCAGCACGCTGGACGCGGCGATCGCGAAGCTGGCGGCGCTTTCGCCGGACGAACAAGACCGTGTTGGCCGCTGGCTGCTTCACGAACTCGCGGACGACGAGCAGTGGACACGGAAGTTTGAAACCTCGCAAGACCTGCTCAGCAAGCTCGCCGCTGAAGCGCGCGCCGACCAAACCGGCGGCCGGGCGACGGACGTCGATCCAGACGGCCTGTGAACTCGCGCGCGACTCCGCGCTTCTGGGCAGCGTTCGACGACCTTCCTGAACCTGTCCGAGACGCTGCGCGCAAGGCGTACCGGCTGTTTCGAGAGAATCCAAACCATCCCAGCCTGCAGTTCAAGAAGATTCACACTCGGGAGCCGATCTACTCGGTGCGCGTCACTCTGGGATACCGAGCGATAGGCCTGGTCGAAGGGGTGAAGTCACATGGTTCTGGACCGGCAGCCATGCGGACTAAGACCGCCTGGTGAAGTCGCTCTAGCCTGACCGCCCTCGCGCTTCGCCAGGCACGTTCACCGGCAGTCGCGTGTTCCCGCGCGCTTCTGCATGACGATGTGGCTACCGCGCCGGCGAACCTCCGAGAATCCTTCCGCCTCGAGAATCTTGCAGACCTCGCGACCCGCGAAGACGCGAAGCTTATCCCAACCAGCACCTCAACCCGGGTCACGTGCACTTCGCCATGCAGTCGGCGTGCAATTTCAGTGGCATCCAGCTGTGACTCAAAGAACAACTCGAGAGCGTCGATCAGATTCTTCCGGGCGGATTCAACGGTGTGGTCCTGGCTCGCGATGTCCAGTTCCGGGCCGGATGGAGACAGGGCGATTCTGGCTGGATAGCCCTTCCTGTTGCGTCCCATCCCCCGCGACCTCACGGACGCCGAGAACACGGCGCCGAATCTCAGACTATTGGCCCCAAACGAGCCCTCAGTAGCCACAACGGCGTTTTTCAGGAGCCAACCGGGATGGCGCCGTTATCTCGTTCGACGAGAATGACTTGCCGGCCTCGCGCGGCTAACGATCTGCCGCTCGGCCGCGAGCGGCGAATTCAACACTCACTCTACTTCGACCTGCGCGCCGCTCGTCCGCTGCAGCGGCTGATTAGACCGCAATCGCGTGGAGCTAGGCCGAAGGTCGAATGATCGCTTCGGGCGGCGGCAGTTTCGCCGGTCGGGGCCGATGGTGGCCATGGCTGTTGCTCCGTTTAACGCTGCCTAGGCGACGAAGGCTTCGACGACGCTCACGGCGGACGCCGTCGGCACAATCCGGTTGAGACGGAAGCCCGCCTTGCCGAGAAGCGCGTCGTATTCCTGCGCCGTGCGCTCCTGTCCGCCAGGGCCGACCAGCATCATCACATCGAGCATCTTGCCGGGATGTGGCGTATCGGCGGGCGGCAGCACCATCTCGGTGATGAGCACGCGGCCACCAGGATTCATGGCCCGCCGGCAGTGCCCGAGGATCGTGAGGCACAGATCCTCGCGCCAGTCGTGGATGATGTGCGACAGCAGATACACGTCGGCGCCGGCCGGCACGGTTTCGAAGAAGCTGCCCGACTGGATCTCCACACGATCCGTCAGGCCGCGTGCGCCGATCAGCGCCGGGGCGTCCCGCACCACATGCGGCAGATCGAAGAGGATGCCGCGCGTCTTCGGATAGCGCTGCAGGATCGTGGTGAGCAGGTGTCCGGACGCGCCGCCCACATCGACGAGCGTCCCGACGTCCGAGAAATCGTAGGCAGCCGCCACCGCCGGCGGTTCGGCGCCATGGAAGCCGATCATCGTCTCGCTGAAGAGGGACGCATCCTCCGGGTTGTGGCCCAGGTAGTCGAAGATCGGCTCGCCGAGCGCCTTCTCGAATCCGCTCTTGCTCGTCTGCACCGAGTACATCAGCTCGCCGAATCCACGGAACCACCAGTCGCTGGCAATGGTCAGCACCGACGAGCGCGCGGCGCCAGGCGCATCGGCCTTGAGCGCCTCGCCGAGCGGCGTGAGTGAGAACTGACGGCTGTCGCTTTCGCTGAGGATGCCGAGCGTCGCCAGCGATCGCATGAACCGATACAGCGCGGTCGCGTCGGTCCCGGTGGGACCTGCGAGTTCATCGGCGCTCTTTGGTCCATTGGCGAGACGGCCGGCGAGATCGAGCTTCGCAGCCACGTAGACGATGCGTGAGACCCAGTGGCCCATGGCCATCTGAACCAGTTGCGCGTGAGGCGGGGGCGCCTCGGGACTGCTGCCGTTGCCGTTGGACATGTCGGGAAACTCCTCGCGATCAGATTGGGGGATTGGTGGCGGGGAATTGTACTTCGCGGATTCGTCGAATTGCTCGGCTATTGTCACTTCCCAGCAGGGGCTGATCTATCGCGGACAGCCGATTCGCCAGATGCTTGTCAGCCAGCTGATCTCGCTGCTGCAGCGGGACAGCCGGGCTTCACGCCCGAATTGCTGTCGCGGGCGCACCACGCCGTCCGCGCCTGCAACGCCGGCGTGCCGCCCAACGTCATCGACGGGAGGCTTCGAGGTATAGCCGTTCAAGGATTTCCGCATGGCAGCCTCCGCGAATTGCAGTTGCTTCAGGGCGTGAGGTGGAAGTTGTCTCCCGCGGAACTTCACCCGCGTTCGTTGAACGAACGCAACTGGCGACGTACCTGCCGCCGAAACATTCTGACGTACTAGTCAACGACTACGAAAAGCCGGCGGCGGTGTAACCAGGGGATCACTGGGTTAGTCTGCGGGCGACAATTGCCGGGCGCCTGATTGGGTCAAGGCGCAGGATTTCTCCTGTGTAGTCGCCAAGGATTTACGGACCACGCAACTTCAAGTTGAAAGAACTTTGGGGGGCTGAGTGGACGCTGTCCCTCCGCATGAACGGCCGGAGTCCCGCAGTGCATGGGACAACACGGGCGGTTTGCCTGTTGGGGGCCGTGATCGGCCCGGGCTTTCAGCTCATATCTGGCCGCATCTCGCTCAGCAGCGTCGGAATGAGCTCCGAGACGGTGGGGTGGATCGGTACTGCGCGCTCGAGGACATCGTAGGTGACGCCCGCATTCATCATGTCGAGCACACCATGGATCGCCTCGTCACCACCGGTGCCCAGAATTGCAGCGCCGAGGATCTTCCGCGTCTCCGCATCGGCGACGACTTTCATGAAACCCAGTGTCTCGCCTTTTTCGATGGCGCGGCCGACGCGACTCATGGGGCGGGTGCCTATCAGCAGCGGCCGGCCTTGCGCGCGTGCCTGGTCCACGGTCATCCCAACACGGCCGAGCGGGGGATCGATGTAGAGGGCATATGCGGGTATGCGATCGCTGACGCGACGATGCTCGCCGTCGAGCAGGTTCGCCGCGACGATCTCGAAGTCGTTGTACGAGGTGTGCGTGAAGGCGCCGCGGCCGTTGCAGTCGCCGAGTGCCCAGATGCCTGGAATGTTGGTGGCAAGGGTGTCGTCGACGGTGATGTAGCCGCGCGCATCGGTCTCGACGCCGGCGCGGTCGAGGCCGAGATCATCGGTGTTCGGACGCCGCCCAACGGCCAGCAGGACGTGCGACCCGACGATCGTGGGTGCGCCTTCGAGGCAGTCAACGCCGACTGCTACACCTTCCTCGTGCGGCACGACGGCGATGCACTCGGCGCCGGTTCGGACGTTAATGCCCTCGCCCAAGAGAATGTCCCTAATCGCTTCTGACACATCTGCGTCCTCACGACCGATCAGACGCGGCGTTTTCTCGACGACGGTCACGGCTGTGCCGAATCGCCGAAACATCTGCGCGAACTCGAGGCCGATATAGCTGCCGCCCACGATCACAAGGTGTTTCGGCGACCGGTCGAGCGCCAGAATCGACGTGTTGGTGAGATACGACACCTCGCCAATGCGGGGGAAATCCGGCACGATGGCGCGGCCGCCGACGTTAATGAAGAGACGCGGCGCAGCCAGCAGCTCGTCACCGACACGGACCGTGTCCGGCGCCTCGAAGCGGGCGTGCCCCTGGAGCACGCGGCATCCGGCCATGCCGCGCAGCCATTTCTCCACACCGGCGCGCGCGTTGGCAGAGACCGCATCCGCACGCGCCTTCACTCGCACCATGTCGACATGGATCGCGCCGTCCGAGACGATGCCGTAGTCAGCGCCGCGACGCGCGACATGTGCGGCATACGCACTGGCGACGAGTGTCTTGGTCGGCATGCAGCCGGTGTTAACGCAGGTCCCACCGAACAGCTTTCGCTCCACCATGGCCACGGTCATGCCGGCCCGCGTCAGGCGGCTGGCGAGCGGTGGACCGGCCTGGCCAGCACCGATGATGATGGCGTCGAAGCGGCTCATCGCAGTGCGACCACGATCAGCATCGCAGCTCCGATCGCCACCGCGTCCTCGATGAAGGCGGCGGGACGATCGTGGCCGAATGCTGCAGCGAGCCGCGCGCGGGCGGCGCGTCCTCCGAGTGTGCCGATGGTTGCGCCGACAATGCCTGCGACCAGCCCGCCAATGAGGGCTCCACGCGCGGCTCCGATCGCGGCGCCGGCGAGCGCTCCCGACACGATACGAGCGCCGAACTGCACTGGCACAGTGCGACTGGGCGTGGACGGGAGTTGATCGGTGACGAGCTCCACCAGGGCGAGCACAGACATGATCCACGGCGTCCACGCGTAACCCAAGAAGGCCAGCCAGGTGCCGCGCAGATCGAGCCAACCGAGATGCGCGGCCCAACTCACCCCTGTTGGCGCGGTCATCGTACGGAGCCCGGCGACGACGCCGATGAGCAACGCGAGCAGCCAAGCGGCTACCACACTTCGCGGCATGTGTCCTCCCGGATCGTGTCGTCGTTCCTGCGCAAACTCGAGCGATTATGCGCCCACTTTCGCCCGACTCCATCCACCGAAAGCGGTCGCCGCAATCCAGCCGATCACGTCGAACGGCACCGGCGGCTGCCTCGCCGGGGATGGAAAGGAGGTGGCCGACAGCGATCGTCGTTGAACAAATGGAAGTACCCAGGCAGTCGGGACGCCGCCAGGATGTTCGCGGCGCGAGGGCATGTTTGCCGTTCAGGTCCGCAAGGCGAAGGGCGTAGAATTCCTGCAACATCAACCGCGCCGTGTGCCCGCAAATGCGGGGACGCCGTGTTGGAGGTTCCGATGGCATGCAGCAGCACCAAGACAATCGAGGGCCTGTTGGCAGGCACGTTCGTGTTCGGATTGGTCTTCGGGGCATTGGCGAGCGCCCAGGACAGAATGCCGCCCATACCCGCCGACAAGCTGACACCGGCGCAGAAGAAGACTGTTGATGAATACAAGAAGGCACGCGGCGGGGAGCCGGGCGGCCCGTGGGCCGTGCTGACACGAAGTCCGGAACTGATGTCACGCACCCTGATGCTGAGTGACTACCTGCGCTTCAAGAGCACGCTGCCGCCCCGACTGAGCGAATTCGTCATACTCATGACCGCCCGTGAATGGGGTCAGAACTACGAGTGGAACGCTCATCACCCGCTCGCGGTCAAAGGCGGATTGCATCCCGAGATCGCCAAAGCTGTCGCGGAAGGCCGCCGCCCCGTGCAGATGGCGGAAGACGAGGCAAGCCTGTATGACCTGATCCAGGAACTGCTCCACAATCGAACGGTCAGCGATTCCACCTACGCGCGGGCGGTGTCGAAGTTTGGCGAGCCGGGAGTCGTGGACGCGGTGAGCATTTCAGGCTACTACACAATGGTCGCGATGTTGCTCAACACCGCGCGCACGCCGCTCGCGCCCGGGGTCCCCGCGCCGCTCCCGGCTTTTCCGTAAAGCCGGCGTCGTCCGTCAACACCGACATGGCTCGGACCTACGCTCGTGGCGAGGTCGGCTGTTTTCGAGGTGGCCCACGCGCCTGGTCGCGAACTCTCGTCCGATGTGAGGGACAGGATCGATGATCCCTACGGGGTCACACAGGACCTATTCTCTTGGATTCGCCGCATCCTCGTATAATCACGGCGGTTCAGCCCGAACGTCATGTCGCTCACGCCAGGGACTCGCATTGGTCCGTACGATGTTTCCGCCCTCATTGGCGAGGGCGGCATGGGCCAGGTGTATCGAGCGACGGACACCAATCTAGCGGCGTAACCCTGTACACGGTACGGATTCGGTCGGTCGATTTATCGGACACTACGACGTCTGAACCTCGTGCCGAAGACCGATTGAAAGCACCGCTCGTGAAGGGTCTGCATGGCAACGCGAGTTCTTTCCGGGCGTCGGCCAGCGCGGTTGAGAATTCGCCACCCACAGGGCCCCACGCAAACGAGGAGTAATGTTCTCACCTAAGAGGAAACACTTCGACGTCACGACGGCGATGGTGGCCCGAGTGTCAAGGACGTGCCCAGCGACTCTTTTTCGACGATCGGCCTCGGCCGCACGAACGCCAGGTCATCAGCTCGCCGCCGAGGACTATCGGGTACGTGCAGGGCTTTGCATTCTTCGATCGAGGCAACGCCTTCTTGTATGCTGGCAAACCGCTACGCGCCCATAGAAGACTACGGCATCATCGGCGACCTTCACACCGTCGCGCTGGTGGGCAAGAACGGGTCGATCGACTTTCTCTGCCTCCCGTCGTTTGACTCGCCCTCGGTATTTGCCGCTCTCCTCGATGCCGATCGCGGCGGCCGCTTCCAGATCGCGCCGCAGCTCGACGACGCAGTGCATAGGCAGCTTTACCTGCCCGACACCAACGTGCTGCTTACGAGGTTCCTGTCCGACAGCGGCGTCGCCGAGGTATCTGACTTCATGCCGGTGGAGGACGCCGGCGTTGCACACAACCTGATACGTCGCGCGAAGACGGTCCGTGGCGAGATCTCTTTCGTCATGCGCTGCGATCCGCGCTTCGACTATGCCCGTGCCACGCACATCGTGGAGCGACGCGGCGACAGAGAAATTCTGTTCGTCGGCCGCTCTGGAGCTCGCGAGCTGGCGCTGCGGCTGTGCTCGTCGGTTCCGATGCAGCTCGCGGAGGGAGCCGCCCTGGCGCAGTTCACGCTCGGCGCCGACGAGTCGGCGTGGTTCGTCCTCGAGGTCGTGACGGCGCACGAGCCGTCGCCCTGCGAGCGCCCCGACTATGTGAGCGACGCATTCAAGGAAACCGTGAACTTCTGGCGCGGCTGGATCAGCCGCAGCACGTACAAGAACCGCTGGCGCGAGACGGTGAACCGTTCCGCGCTCGTGCTGAAGCTGCTCACGTCCAGAGAGCATGGGTCGATCGTGGCGGCACCCACGTTCGGGTTGCCCGAGACGATCGGCGGCGTGCGCAACTGGGACTATCGCTATTCGTGGATCCGCGACTCGTCTTTCACCCTCTATGGACTGATGCGGCTCGGCTACACTGACGAGGCTGCAGCGTTCATGCGCTGGATAATGGCGCGCTGTCAGGAGCTGGAGCCAGACGGCTCGCTCCAGATCATGTACGGCATCGACGGCCGCCCCGCACTTGTCGAGGAGACACTGGCCCACCTCGAAGGCTATATGGGCTCCCGTCCGGTGCGCATCGGTAACGCGGCCCACTCCCATCTCCAGCTCGACATCTACGGCGAGTTGATGGACTCCGTGTACCTGTATGACAAATATGGCTCCCCGATCGGGTACGACGCGTGGATGAACGTCGTCCGGCTGATCGACTGGGTGTGCAACCACTGGCGGGAGAAGGACGAGAGCATCTGGGAAGTGCGAGGCGGGCGCCGGGAGTTCCTCTACTCGCGAGTGATGTGCTGGGTGGCGATCGACCGCGCCATCCGGCTCGCGAATAGGCGCTCGTTCCCGGCTCCTTTCTCTGGCTGGTACGAGGGACGAGACACCATCTACCGCGACATTTACGAGCGCTTCTGGGACCCGGCGCGCCGCGGCTTTGTCCAGCACCCGGGCGCGGCCACGTTCGATGCCGCAGCGCTGCTCATGCCTCTGGTGCGCTTCATATCACCGACCGACCCGCGCTGGATCTCCACGCTGCGCGGCATCGAGCGGGAACTGGTGAGCGACTCACTGGTCTATCGCTATCGTCTCGGGGAGAGTTTCTCCGACGGCCTCAGCGGCCAGGAGGGCACGTTCTCGATGTGCTCCTTCTGGTACGTCGAGTGCCTATCCCGCATGGGCGATCTCCCCCAGGCGCGGTTCTTCTTCGAGAAGATGCTTGGCTATGCGAATCACCTGGGACTGTACGGCGAGGAGCTGGGCCCGCGGGCGCAGCACCTTGGCAATTTCCCGCAGGCCTTCACGCACCTGGCGCTCATCAGCGCCGCCTACGATCTGGACCGGCGGCTCTCGACCGCCGGCCACCTCGCCTGAGGATCGTCTCGATCGCGCGCGATCACGACACGCTCCGATGCCGCCGCGGACGGGCCACCGGTGTGCTGCGACGTGACGCGATTAATAACGAGATCATCGGCTCGTATTTTCCGAAGAGGCGCTGCATGGCGCTCAAAACCACTCCAGCGTTTATCGCGCCAACTCATTCAAACAGCATCGACAAACGTTCCTTCGACAGGAAAGTCATGTCGGCGTTTGACGACGACAAGATTGAACGCACCGCAAGCATTGGAGTCTCAGATCTACTTCCGATCGGCTTGACGGGTGCGGGCAGTCAGAACGTCGAGCGCCCAAGTCGGTGCTGTTACTCTCATCAGCAGCGCTTTGGAACGCCGCGTCACGTGACTTCTTCGGCAGCGAGCGGCGCACCAACACAACGAGATGGACACCCGGGCCAGCCATCCCCGCGGTAGCGCCCAAGCAGGGTGCCAACCGTGACGATCACTGGAAACAGCGCGGCTTGAATCGGCCGCGGCATGATGAGTGTGGTCTGCGTATGACGATGCCGTAAGAGGGCATGGGCCATATAGAAGAGCGGAGGCCGCCCGTCGGATCCTGCGTTGATGACTTCGAAGAGCGCTTGAATAAATCGGTCCAAATCCACTACGGGCCGCGCATAGCCTTCGAACACCAGGGGCTCATTCCCGTCGTTCCACCACCGGTGGGTCGATCCGCGAGGGAACGACGCCCGCTCTCCCGAGCCTGCGGTGAATCGGCGACCATTGAGCACGGCCGATAGCGTGCCGGATCTGACGAATCCTTCCTCATCCTCCGCGACGTGAATATGGAGAGGAGGCCCTTGCCGATGTGGGGGGAGCGAACCTTTCAGTTCCAGCCACACTTCGTCGCCCCGCTTCACACGCCGCAACGCCAACCGCTCGCCCGTATGCCGATTCTCGATAATCAACTCGCGAACACCGCTGTAGGCCATCAGACTCTCCGGTTTTGACGGGCGCCCAGGCTTTCCTTCTAGGCCATCCGATTCGACGAGTCACATCATAAGCCCGTGGCCAGAGGTTACTCTCACGTCGGCCGAATTGGAGCGCGAGTGAATGAAGCGTTGAAGTAATGAGTAGTCGCCAAGGGCGGACGTTTTGCGCCCGCCCTTGCTCTCAGCTCACGCGGCGTCCGGCTCGATTCCGAGACGGTCGTTGACGGCGCATCGTAGTCGCTGTTTGCATCAAGGTAGCGCTCGTCGATGAAAAAAACCGCAGGTGGCCCAGCGAGAGATCAAGTCAATCCAATTCGCCGCCGGCCAAGTGACAGAGTCGCGGGCACGTACAACGGAGGTCGTGTCAGATGCCGACTTCTCGATGCCGGGGCGCCGTGCCGCTGCCGGACCACGTCCCAAAGCGCCTTGGGGAATGCCATCGCGCGGATTCGCGCCCGGCCTTGTTGATGGCGCGGAAGACCGGACCAGTGGTCATATCGACAGCGTCTGTTCCAGGCATCAGCGCATCTTTGACCCAGCCAGGGATCGGCACCGTGCGCACGTGGCCACCCTTTCCGACCAAATCTGCGATCACCCAGTGCTCCTCTCGTTGTTGGACTGATTCGAGCGTGAGCGCGAGCAACTCGGCCCGGCGCAGTCCACAACCAATCAACATGGCCAGCATCGGCGTGATCGCGCAGGGCACGCGGTGTCGATGGCATCGGGTGTTCCAGCAACCGCCGCCCCTGTTCCGGTGTCAGCCAGTTCCCTAGTCGGACACCCAGGCGTGCGGGCCCCCTTGACACGACGAATGCCTGCGGCCAGTTCGGGACTCAGCGACCGCGCCATCAGCCGCCTCGTACACAATACGGAGCAACAGGCTGCCGGCACGGCAACCTGGTGGCGCGGGCGCGTAATGGGGTTGCTCGAGGTGGATGCGATAGCGGAGAACGACGGTGCGGTTGAATGCGAGGCGCGGCTCCGAGCAATACCAGCCAACGAACTCGCGAATCGCGTGCTCGTACATCCCGCTGGCCGCTGGCGGACGTCAGGCTGTTCAGCACGGCCGTCTTGGCTTGTTCCAGGTCCAGAAAGGCCAGCGCCCCCATTTTGGGCGACCTCTTCTTGCGTGATTTGCCCCTGGCCATCGACAACGGCCTGTACCACCGTCACCGGGCCAGTGAGTCGATCCTCCCTGCGGCGTTTTCGAGGAGTAATCCCGTCCGCGCCTGTCGCGCCGGCCATATAATCCCAGCGTTGGCCCTCACCCCCGGCACCCGTCTGGGCGTTTACGAAATCATCGCGCCGATCGGCGAAGGGGGCATGGGGCAAGTCTTTCGCGCTCGCGACACCAAGCTCGACCGCGACGTCGCGATCAAGATCCTGCCCGAAGCGTTCGCGCATGACGCCGAACGTCTGGCCCGATTCACGCGCGAGGCGCAGACGCTCGCGTCGCTGAATCATCCCAACATCGCGGGCATCTACGGCCTCGAAGAGAGCGGCGGCATGTCCGCGCTCGTGATGGAGCTGGTCGAGGGCGAGGACCTGTCACAGCGAATCGCGCGAGGGGCGGTGCCACTCGACGAGGCGTTGCTGATCGCCAAGCAGATCGCGGAGGCCCTCGAAGCCGCGCATGAGCAGGGGATCATTCATCGCGATCTGAAGCCCGCGAACATCAAGGTTCGTCCCGACGGCGCGGTGAAGGTGCTCGACTTCGGGCTTGGCCAAAGCGCTTGACCCCGCTCCAGCGCGCGATTGATGCGACCGCATCGCCGACGATTACCACGCCGCGATGACGCGGCTGGGCGTGATCCTCGGCACCGCGGCCTACATGGCGCCGGAGCAAGCCAAGGGCAGGCCCGCCGACAAGCGCAGCGACAACTGGGCGTTCGGGTGTGTGCTGTACGAGATGCTGACAGGTAAGCGCCGTTCGACGGTGAAGACGTCAGCGAATGCTCGCGAACGTGCTGAAGACCGAGCCGGACTGGTCGGCGCTCCCTCGAGTATCTCCACCTGCGATTTCGACTCCTTCTTCAGAGTTGTCTCAAAGGATCGGCGGCGGCGGGTGGCTGACATCTCTACCGCGCTGTTTGTCCTGGAAGAGGGCCGCGAGCGTCGCCGCGACACAGCATCGGTCGCGCACTACCCCGCAGGTCGTGGCGTCGCCTCGTCGCGCCCGTGGCCGCTGCGCTTGTGACCTCGTCGGTCGTGGGCGCGGGTTGTGGTTCGCGACGCGCGCACCTGAGGCTGTGCCGCCTCGCATTTCACGGCTGCAGGTCCCGCTCTCGGGTCCGCCGCGCTGACCATCAGCGGCGCCGACCGTGACCTCGCGATTACTCCAGATGGCTCCCACCTAATCTATGTCGGCAACCGAGGCAGCGGGCCGGGCGCCGCGCAGATGCGGCGGCGGCACACAGCTCTTCGTCCGTCCGCTCGACACCCTCGAGTCGGTGCCGGTGTTCACCGGCGCGCCGCGCGGGCCGTTTGTCTCCCCCGATGGCCTGTGGATCGGCTTCATTGACGCGGCGTGTTGAAGAAAGTGCCGAGGGGCGGAGGGCCGGCAGTTCCCCCTCACGGCTCGACGCCCCCACGCCTCCGGCGCGACGTGGGGACCGGATGATACCGTCATCTTCGCGACCACGAACGGGGCCACCGGCCTGCAGCAGGTCGCCGCGGCAGGCGGGCCGACGACGGTCCTGACGCGGCCCGACTCCGCACGGGCGAAGCTGATCACATCTGGCCGGAAGGCTGCCGGGCAGTCGGGCCGTGCTGTTCACGATCACGGCGATGACCGGCGGCCTCGATGCCGCACAGGTGGCGGTCCTGGATATCCAGACCGGGAAGCACACCGTCCTCTTGAGGCGGCAGTCACGCGCACTACGAGGCGGCAGTCGACGCGCACACGTGACGAGCGGTCATCTCGTCTACGCAACGGCCGGCACGCTGCGGGCGGTGCCGTTCGATCTGACCCGACTGGAGACGTATGGCACGCCGGTGCCGATCGAACGGAATGTGGTGACGACCGCCAACGGCGCCGTGGACGCCGTGGTTGCAGACGACGGCACGCTCGCGTACGTGGCGGGAGGCACGGTGGCGCGCCGACGGGCACCCTCGTATGGGTGGACCGGAAGGGAAGCGAGACGCCGATCCTGCGCCGCCACGCATGATATGTCCATCCGCGGCTGTCCCCTGATGGCACGCGCGTCGCGGTGTTCGCCGCCGATGAGGCGCAGGACCTCTGGACGTTTGATTGGCTCGCCCGACGTTGACCAGGGTCACGCCAGGTCCCGGGCGTTGATTCCTTCCCCGTGTGGACCCCCAATGGCCAACGGCTGATCTTCAGTTCTCAGCGCACCGGCGCCGGGAATCTTTACTGGCAGCCGGCCGACGGTGCCGGCCCAGTCGATCGACTCAGCACCGAAAGTCCCAACATTCAGATGCCGACCGCCGTAACACCCGACGGCCACTCGCTGATCTTCACAGAAGCCGCCGCGAATACCGGCGGGGACGTGATGCTGCTCACGTTGGATGAGCCGCGTACCGTCAAGCCGCTGGTGAAGACGGCGTTCAGCGAGCGGAATGGGATCGTCTCTCCCAACGGCCAATGGCTGGCCTACGAAGCGAATGACTCGGGCCGGTTCGAGATTTTTGTGCGGCCCTTTCCCGAGGTCGGCAGCGCCTCCCGCTCGGTGTCCACGGCCGGCGGCACGCGGCCGCTCTGGGCGCGCAATGGGCGAGAGCTGTTCTATGTTTCCCCGACCGGTGCGGTGATGCGCGTAGGGGTTGAGCCGGGCCGTCATGGGTGGCCACGAACCCCGACGATGGTGGTCAAGGAAGGCTACCTACACGATACCGCCGAACCCCGGCCGCACTACGACATCGCAGACGACGGCCGGTTTCTGATGATGAAGGCGCGCGGCGCCGACGGAACCGCTGCGCCGGCGAGCCTTATCGTCGTGCAGCACTGGGTCGAGGAGCTGAAGCGCCTCGTGCCGACGAAGTGATAGCGGCGTTAGTCACGCGCTCGCGACCCCAGCCCAGATTAGTAACGAGCAGTCGCGTAGTGACTTCTGAAAACGTGCCGAGAATCGGAAGTCCCTGCGGCGTTTTTCGTTACCTCAGAAGCACCACCACTAGGGTGCTTCTTCAGGCAATAGAGCAGAGTATGTCAACGCCGTAGTTGGCTGCCAGCGCCACGAGCTTCGCAATGTCCGGCGGCGACGGGGGCGTACAGCTGGCTCGCTCATATCTTTCGTAAATCACTAGAAGCCGGCCGGGCGGGACCAGCAGCAGCATCTGGGCGGGCGTCGTGCCTGTAACCTTGAAGCCGTGCTGAATATCTTGGCGAAGCGGAAGACGAAGTCGCCCGGTCCGGCGGTCGGCCACTTGCCGTCGCAGACGAATGCCAGGCGTACCTGGAAAGCCCTAAAAAGATTCGTCTTCACGGTGATGAACATGGTAGGGAGATGCGAACCCGGGCGGCAGCATGGGTGCTGGATGATGACCCCGAAAGCGCCGTTGGTCGTGTCGGCCGTGGCTCCAAGAGCGTTCGGAACGCCCAAGAACTGGAACGGCAGGTCATCCCATCTATTCGGGTCCGGCTGGAGGTTGTTTGCAATCACGGCCGGCTCCTTTCTCGGCGGTACCCATCTTAGCTGGCTTGCTTGCGTCAGCGCTCGACCTATTGTTTAAGGAAGAGTGTGCACCTTCGAACCGCCACGGGTTTCGTCGTCGAGACCCGACACCGGTCTAAGGTGACCAAAAGTCGCCCAGTGACTTCCGAAAACGTGCCGAATGGGAAGTCCCTGTCGCGTTGCGCGGAGACAATCCTGTCCGCCCTGCCGCACGGCCCGTATAATCACAAAACGTTTGGCCCTCAGCCCCGGCGCCCGTCTCAGCGGCTACAAGATTGTTGTTGCCATGGCGCAGGCGGTGTGGGCGAAGGGCCATCGGGCGACCGACACCAACCTGAAGCGAGCCGTTGCCATCAAGCTGCTCCCGAATCGGTAAGCGCTGATGCTGACCGGCTGGCCCGGTTCCAACGTGAAGCCGAAGTCCTCGCGTCGCTGAATCATCCACACATCGCGGCGATCTACGGCCTGGAACAATCGGACGGCACCACCAGCGCTGGTGATGGAGCTGGTTGAGGGAGCCCACGCTCGCCAATCGCATCGCGCAGGGGCCGATTCCAGTCGACGAGGCGCTGAGCGATCGCCAAGCAGATCGCCGAGGCCTTGGAGGCTGCGCACGAGCAGGGGGTCATCCACCG
>CAVVPE010000004.1:0-16337 GCA_963750035.1 uncultured Acidobacteriota bacterium
CGGTGGACTTTTTCAAACAAATACTCAAAAACTGAACCCAGGGCCTCAACCGCAAGAGAACGCGAAGATCCGTCTCATTTAACGGATGTGCTTCTCCTGCAATCTGCGCGTGCGCCGTTGTCGTTTAGTTAAGTGACATGACGCATGCCCCTTGGGCCGGATGAGGCAACGAGCGATGAGCACCCAGAAGTCGCAGTCCACGACGAATCGCATGAAATGCCCGGCTTGCGGGACAGAGATTCGAGAAACGGAGCAACTGTCGCCGCCGGACACCGTCTACCGCTGCCCGGTCTGCCGCCTGGAATTCGTCCGACACTCAGACACTTACCTGCTGACGCTGGCACCATTTACTTCGTCGAGTCCAGACACGCCCAAGCAGAGGCTGCCGCTGAATGAATCGCGAAACACAGCGCCTGCGATCGAAGGCGGTTCGAGCCCACCGAACTTGATCCGGGAGCGCGTGCCGCTCGAAGTGGATCGCGCGGCTGACGAAGCGAAGCCACGCGTATGGCCGAGCAAGGCTGGGGCTCGTGTGCACCAGCGGAAGCAGCGAACCGGAACATGATTCTTCGTAAGGCCACTGGGGGGGGCTGAAGATATGATGTCCAGGCCATGGACGAGGCGGCTTACTCCGTTCCCGACGGTGAACGTTCCCCGGGCACGCTCGGCGAGGTCCTTTATGCCAACCCGTCGAAGGCGCCGGTAACAGAAACAGAGTGGGTCTCGCTCGTCCGGTCCGTCGCCGCGGGCGATCAGCGTGCCCTGCATGCGCTATACGAACGGGCCCATCGTGCCGTTTTCACGCTCGCCATGAGAATCACCGCCAACCGGGAAACCGCCGAGGAAGTGACGCTGGACGTGTTCCACGGTGTCTGGCGTCAAGCCTCGCGCTTCCAGGAGGCTGACGGGACCGTTCTTGGTGGATCATGAACCAGGCGCGCTCCCGCGCCATCGACCGGCTACGGTTCGACCAGCGCAAGAAGCGCGTGCAGCCTGACAATGGGGATCCGTTGCCGGCTGCGGGCGCGGCCAATCCCGACGATCATCCTCGCATCAGAGCAGCAGAGCCAGGCGCTTCGCAGCGCGCTGGCCGTTCTGACTCCCGACGAGCGGAATGCGATCGAGGCGGCGTTCTTCTCCGAATTGACGTATGCGGAAGTGGCGGCGCGGTTGAACCAGCCTCTCGGAACGATAAAGACGCGAATCCGCTCCGGATTGCACAAGCTGCGCCAGGCCCTGGCCGAGGGAGGGACAGAGGACATGAGCTCGACCCTCGACAGCAACCCCTGCAACCAATCGGCGCAGGTGTCCGCATACGTGATGCAGGCGCTTCCTCCAAACGAAGCCGCCGCAGTGGAAGCGCACATCGCGTCATGCTCGCAGTGTCGGCAGGAACTGGAGACGCTGCAACCGGTCGCCGACAGCTTCGTATTCTGGCCGACTGACGTCCTGCGGCCGCCGGCGTCGCTGCAAGAGCGACTCGCGCGCCGTATCGCGGCTGAGACAGGCGAGAAGCCCATGGTGCCGCCGGCGGGGCAATGGGACGAACCAGCATGGGAGGAGGTTGCGCCGGGAATCTTCTGCAAGCTGATGGCGACCGATACGGAGAGGCATCGCGTGAGCATGCTGGTGCGACTCTTGCCGGGCGTCGACTATCCTCCTCACACCCATGCCGGGCTGGAGGAGTTGTTTCTGCTCGACGGCGAGCTGTGGATCGACGACCGCAAGCTCCACGCCGGAGACTACAACCGGGCAGAGGCTGGCTCCGGCGACAAGCGAGTGTGGAGCGAGACCGGCTGCACCTGCGTTCTCATCACCAGCACTCAAGACATTCTTCGGGGATCGTGACGACTTCCTCAGTTCTTCAGTTCCTCAGTTCCTCAGTTCCTCAGTTCCTCAGCTTCTGTGATGATCTTCTGAATCTGCTCCGCCGTGAGCGTGCGCTTCGAGGCCTTGGCGGCGCTGAAGATCCGGTCGACGATATCGTCGGTCGCGGGCAGGCCGCGGCTCTCCAGCCAGTAGACGACGTTCGACTTGCCGGACATCGGCCCGACGTCGATCTGCTGCGCGCGGCCGACGAGCGTGGCGGGGACCGACGCGTAGACCGCGTCCATCAGCGCGCGGTCACCCTTCCTGAACGCTTTCACCACCGCGGCCGCGTGCACGCCGGTGGCGGTGCGGAAGGCGTCGCCGCCGATCACCGGGTAATTCGGCGGAATCGGCACGTCGCACACGCGCGAGACGGCCTCGCAGTAGGCGGGCAGCGTCGACAGATCGCGTTCGATGGCGCCGCTCATCACCAGGTTGACGAGCAGCAGATCGATCGCCGTGTTGCCGCAGCGCTCGCCGATGCCGAGCGCGGTGCCGTGCAGCCGCGTCGCCCCCGCCTCCCAGGCCGCGAGCGCGTTGGCGACGCCGAACCCGCGGTCGCGATGGCCATGCCAGTCGATGCCGGCTTCGACGCCGAGCTCGGCAACGAGGTTCCGAACGTAATGGACCACGGCCCGCGCGCCGGCGGGCGTCGCGTGGCCGACCGTGTCGGCGATGCAGAGTCGTGCCGCCCCGGCGCGCGAGCGCCGTCGTGAACAGCGCGCGCAGAGAAGCCGGGTCGGCGCGCGTCGTGTCCTCGGTGACGTACATCACCCTCAGGCCTTGCTTCACCGCGAACCCGATGGCCTCTTCGGTGGTCTTCTGCAGGAAGTCGATCGTCCAGCCCTCGGCGTACTGGCGGATCGGGCTCGAGCCGATGAAGGCACAGCACTCGATCGGGACGCCGGTCCGCTGGACCGCCTCGGCAATCGGCCGGATGTCCGAGATGAGAGTGCGCGCGGCGCAGTTCGCGGTGATCTTCAGCCGCCGATCGGCGATCGACCGGGCCAGGCGCTCGACGTCGGCGGCCACGTGCGCGCCCGCGCCGGGCAGACCGATGTCCGCCGTGTCGATCCCGAGGACGTCCATCCGCTCGAGCAGATCGAGCTTCTCCTCGATCGCCGGGGTGCGCACCGACGGCGACTGCAAACCATCACGCAGCGTCTCGTCGTCGAGCATCACCGCCGGCCCGCGGGTGGCGTCGTCGGTGTTCCAATCGTGGATGAGCGGATGGATCAGGGGCATTGGCAGCTCAATTTACAATTCGAAATTTACAATTTGAAATTGTAAATTGTAAATTTCAGCGCGGCCGGTGTTCGTCCGGCTGGCGCGCGCGGAGCGCGACCGCGAATCCGGCGAAGCCTACCGCCAGCACGCCACCGGCCGCGGCTGTGGCGGTCCACAGCGCACGCGACTGGGCGGCGCGCATCCATGGAAACGCGAGCACGTACGGCGACGACTTCGACGCAGCCACGGCGGCAGCGTAGACGTATTTCCGCCCTTCGATCACCAGGATGCGATCGAAGACCACGTTCCAGACGACGAACGCGAACAAGAGCCAGAGGAAGACGGCGAGGCGAATCCGGCCTCGGTCAGCTGGCATTCGCCGTGACGGCCCGTTCCGGCGTCAGTCGCATCCCGAGCCGCGCCAGAAGCTGATCGTCGTGGGTCTGGCCGGGGTTCGGGGTGGTCAGCAGGCGATCGCCGAGGAAGACCGAGTTGGCGCCCGCCACGAAGCACAGCGCCTGGGCCTCGTCGGTGAGCGAGAGGCGGCCCGCGCTCAGCCTGACGAACGACGCCGGCATCAGGATGCGGGCGGTCGCGATCGTCCGGACCAGCTCCAGCGGATCCTCGGGGCGGAGGTCGGCCAGCGGCGTGCCATCGACCCGCACCAGCAGGTTGACGGGCACGCTTTCAGGATGCGGATCGAGCGTTGCCAATTGTTGCAGCAGCCGGTAGCGGACGCCCCGATCCTCTCCCATCCCGATAATGCCGCCGCAGCAGACGGTCACACCGGCGCGGCGGACGCGCGCCAGCGTCTGCAGTCGGTCGTCGTAGGTGCGTGTCGTAATGATGTGGCCGTAGAACTCCGGCGAGGTGTCGAGGTTGTGGTTGTAGGCGGTCAGGCCGGCGGCGGCGAGCGCGTCGGCCTGCTCCTGCGTGAGCATGCCGAGCGTACAGCACGCCTCCATCTTGAGCCCGCGGACGACGCGCACCATCTCGAGCACGCGCTCGAAGGGCGCACCGTCCGGCACGTCGCGCCAGGCCGCTCCCATGCAGAACCGCGTCGCGCCCTGCTCCCGCGCGTGGGTCGCGGCCTCCGTCAACGCATCGAGACTCACGAGATCGGTGCGGGCCACACCGGTCTGGTAGTGCGCCGACTGCGGACAGTAGGCGCAGTCCTCGGGACAGCCGCCGGTCTTGATGCTGAGGAGCATGCAGCCCTGCACCTCGTCAGTGCGGTGATGGACGCGATGCACGGTCTGCGCGCGGAAGATCAAATCCGGCAGCGGCGCGGTATAGATGCCTTCAATCTCAGGGACGGTCCAATCGTGGCGCAGACGGTCGGTCGGTTCAGGAAACGGAGGGGTCGGAGGACGGATTAACAACGGAGCAACGAAGCAACGGAGGATCTAAACAAAGAGCTCCGTTCTGCTCGTTCTCCGATGCTCTAGCATCCGTAGTATCAGCCCCGCCGCCGCGAGCGCCGCGCGCCGCGGCGTCGGCGCCCGTGATCAGGCCCATCGGCATCCGGCGCGGCTTCAAAGCCGCCGGTTTGAACTTCGCCTCGGTCGTCGCGGTGCCGCACCGATAGCAGATGAGCGCCTTGTCGGCGATTTCGGTGCCGCAGTTACGACACTGCATGCGCCGGGCGCTGGATGAAGGGCCGCAGGACAGCCATCAGGATGAGCATCACCCAAATGTGCAGACAATGGTCGCGCCGGTCGGCAGGTCCAGCACGAGCGACAAGTACACGCCGAGTGCCGAGACCAGCGTGCCCATCGACCACCCGATCGCGAGCCGCGCGCCAATCCGGTCAGCGTACAACATCGCGGCGACTGAAGGCACGATCAGGTAGCAGAACACCAGCAGCACGCCGGCGATCGACACCGACGAGGTGACGACGAAACCGAACGACGCGTAGAAGAGAAAATCCCACAGGCGGAGCGACAGCCCGCGCTTCTCGGCGCCCTCGGGGTCCATGGAGATCGCGAGGAACTGGCGGCGGAAGATGAAGTGGAACGCGCCCACCGCGCCGTACAGGATCGCGGTCTTCCCGACTTCCTCCCACGACACGGCGAGAATGTTGCCGACCAGCATGTCCTTCAGGTGCTCGCTCTCCGAGGTCGCCTTGCTCATGGCCAGGATCGCGGCGGCCGACGCGACCGCGTAACAGATCCCGATGATCGCCTCCTGCGGGATGCGCGCGTGCCGGATGCGGATCGTCGAGAACACCACCGCTCCAATGAACGTGAACGCCAGGCTGATCCAGTAGACGACCGGCGCGTGCGCGTCGCCGCCCGAGATCGGCAGGAGCAGCGCGATCGCGGCGCCGAGCGCCGCGATCTGCGCCAGCGACAGGTCCACGAAAATCACCCCGCGCTCGACGACGTGCACACCGAGGTAGGCGTGGATGCCCGTCAGGATCAGGCTGGCCGCGAACGGTGCCGCCAGGAACTCCAGAACGGTGAGAGTGTCGCTGAAACTGTCCATGTGTCTCCTACTTCGCCCCGCTCTGGCGGGCGGCGTCGGCGACCAGCTTGACCGCGTTGTCGAACAGCTTGAAATAATCGGGCACGTCCTTCGTCCCGCCGACCGACGGCGGCACGACGACGACCACGCCGCCGGTCTGCCGCGCGATCGCATTCGGCGTCTTCAGGTCGAAGTACGGCTCGACGAGGATCAACTTCACGTTCTGCCGCTTCATCTCGTTGACCAGATCGAGCGTGTGCTGCGGCGTTGGCGGAATGCCCGGCCGCGGCTCGACGTAGCCGATCACGTCGAGCCCGAAGCGGTCGGCGAAGTTCGTGTAGGAGCGGTGATAGGTGACGACCTTCAGCCCCTTGAACGAGGCGACGGATGCGAGCCAGCCTTTTTCGGCCTCGTCGATGCGCCGCGAGAAATCCGCCAGGCGCTGGTCGAAAAATGCCTTGTCGTTCGGACGCAGTTCCGACAGCTTGCCGGCGATCGCGCGGGCGATCACCGTGCCGTTCTCCGGATCGAGCCAGTAGTGCGGGTTGCCGAGCGGGTGCACGTCGCCCATGGCGCGCGTGAGCTGCCCCTGCGGGATGTCGAGAATGCGCGCCTGGAGCGACGCGTCAACGTAGCCGGGACCGCCCGGCTGAATCTTCGCGTTGCGGCTCTGCTGCACCAGCGGCGGCAGCCAGCCGACCTCGAGCTCGCGGCCGACCACCACCAGCAGGTCGGCGCGCTGCAAGCGCAGGATGAAGCTGGGCTTCGCTTCGACGAAATGCGGGTCTTGGTACCCCCGCGCGATCGACTCGACCGCCGCGCGGTCGCCGGCGACTTCGCGCGCGATGGCGGCCAGATCCTCGGTCGTGGTGACGACGTTGAGCTTCCCTTGCGCGTGGACCGGTGCCTGTCAGCACCGGCAGCAGCGCGAGCAAAGCGATGATCTTCTTCATGGAAACCTCATTCAGACTCCCGACTCCCGACTCCGACTACCGACTCCCGACTACTGACTCCCGACTCCTGACTACCGACTAAAACGGGTGCGCGCCGTGCGCGCCGATCGAGAACTGGAGCTGGAACAGGAACTCGTTCGCGGCCGGGCCGTCGGCATAGTTCGTCCGGCGGTATTGACCGCGCAGCTGGCTGAACTCACTGGGCCAGAACGTGAGCAGCGCCGAATACGACTTGTCGCGGAGATTGTCCTCGTCGAGTCGGTCCGACTGATCGAGGCGGCCGCCGGCAAACCACCGGCGCGCGAACTGATAGTCGCCCGACACGTAGAAGCCGGAGCTGTCGATCTGGCCGGTCGAGCGCTCCCGCCGGCTCCACACCAGCTCGGAGCGGCCGACGAACGATCGGTAGATCGACCGCTGCAGCGGCCGCCAGCGGACCGTCGCGTCGAACCCGTACAACGTCGTGGTGTGCGACGGATCGAAATCCGCCTCGAGCTCGCCAGGCGCGGTATGCCCCAGCATCACGGATCCGCCGACGTCGACGTTGGTCGATTCGGTGATGTCGTGGTAGGCGCGAAGCCGGCCGGCGTAGCTCAAGTCTTCGCGCCGGGTCGCAGCGAAGATGTCGCCCGAGTCGCCGCGGTAGACCTGGCCGGTTGCCTCGAGGAACAGCCAGGGGTTGGGAATCAGGCGCGCGACCGACAGGCCGGCGTCGGCGATCCCTTCTTCCCCGCCGACGAGATTCTGGGTGACGAGCGGACAATCGGGCCAGGGCATCTGGTGGGTATGGAACGTGTTCACCTTGCCGAACGCGGTGCGCATCTTCCCGACCTTGACGAGCAGCCCGCCGGGCACGGTCGGGAAGGTGATGAAGCCTTCCTCGAGATCCACGCCCTCTTCGGCGAAGGCCATGAAGAAGTCGGCGCGGGCATAAGGGTCGACGACCGCCTGGAAGGACGCTTCGGCCTCGCGCATCGCCAGCGACTGCTCGGGCCGCACGTCATTCTTCCCGCCGACGCCCACGAAATTGCCGATCACCGCGATGTCGGGGTTGAAGATTTTCGATGCGGCGCTGACGTTTCCATAGACCGGCAGCGAGCCGCTGGGTCCGCCCGCGCCCTCGGCGCCGGGCGGCACCGCCACGGTTGGCTGTGCGCCGGGCTGCCCGGCCGCCGGCGGCTGAGCTGGCGCGGCGGAGGCGTTTGACCAGTGATCGCCGCCAGCTTCGCCTCGAGGGCGGAGAGGCGCGCCGAGAAATCGTTCTTCAGCTGGTCGATCTCGGCGCGCAGCGTCTGCGCCGCAGCCTGATTGGCCTGCGGCTGTTGCTGCCGCCGCCGGCCTGACGCCGACGCAGCACAGGATGACCGAGGTCCACACGAGCGTGCACGTGTCTCATCGACGACCTCCGTTGCGCCGCCCGGCACGGACCTCGCGGCGCTCAGAACTTCACGTTGTAGAGGACCTTGAAATTGCGTCCCATTTCCGGCGCCAGGTCCTTCAGATACGACAAGTGATTCCGATACAGCTCATTCGTCGCGTTGTCGAGCCTGACCGTGATCGTGTTCACCCCACGGCCCGAACCGAATGAGTAAGCGCCGAACAGACGCAGCAGCTGATAGCCGTCGGTCGGCGTCTCCGCCCCGAAGACCCGATCCTGTTTCGCTGTGAACGTGACGTCGCCGCCGGCCTGGAACGCATTGACCACATAGCGAAGCCCACCGCGGAACCGGAACGGCGGAATGCGCGGCAATGGATCGTCCGTGTCTTTCAGGCTGCCGCGCACGTAGTCGAATCCGACCTCGGCGGCCAGGTGCGACGTCATCTGAAAGTCCGAGTGCGCCTCGATCCCCTGCAGGACGCTGTCGGCGCTGACGTACTCGACGACCGGGAACTCACTCTCTTCTCGGCTCTCGATGCCGCGCCCGGGGAAGCGCTCGGCAAACTCGTCCATGCGCGCTTCGAACTCTTCGTCGGTCAGTGGATTCCGAAACACGTAGTCGCTGATGTCATTGCGGAAGTACGTGATCTCACCCGAGGCGCGGGCGGAACGCCAGCGCAGGCCGCCGTCGAATCCGAGCGCATGTTCCGGCTTCAGCCCGGGGTTGCCGATTTCGAACGCGAAATTGCCCGGATGCGGACCGTAATAGAACAACTCCTCCAGTGCCGGATAGCGCGCCGCTCGTGCGAGGCTCACCACGAACGTGAGCGCATCGCGAGCCGCCGCCGGACGGAACAGCAGGCCCGCCGATGCCGAGCCGGTGTTGAACGACTGTTCGTCCTCCTCGAACGGGGAGTAGTGCGCGTGATCGAACCGTCCACCGAGTTGGACCGTGACGTGCGGCCACGTCAGCTCTTCGTAGGCGAACAACGCCGTCGCATTTTGATCCACGGCCGGCGACAGCGCCTCGGCGCCAACCGCATCGAACGCGCGCCCCATCAACCATGCGCCCACGGTGCCCTTGAGCCGTCCGTACGCGCGGTGCGATCCGAGAACCTCCAGGTCGGTCGTGTTGTTCGTGAACGCGGTCCCGATCTCCTCTCCTTCGAGCTCTTCGTGCTTGTAGCGGCGAATCGCCAGGGTGGTGCGGAACGACTCGAAGGCGCCCGTCAGATCCTGCGCGCCCCCTCGGAAGGTGACGTTGTGACGCCGCGGCGTGAGCTGCAGCGAGCCTTCCTCGACGACAGGGATGCCGTATTTCGTGTCGTCGTAGCCGTAGCTGCCGCCCAGATATCCGCGGCTTCCGGTCCATGACGCGCCAAGGTTCACGAACCCGTTGCGCGACTGCGAGTTGACCAGGTCGCCTTCCGGCGTGGCCACGTCGCCGGACCGGCGGCCGCCGGCGCCGGCATGCAACGCAACTGGCCGTTGCCCGCGCGCACGGGGCGGCGCCGCCGCCTTCATCGGCCGCCGATCCGAGATCGAACGTCGCGTCGCCTGACACGCCTTCGATGGCGCGGGTCGGAATGTCTTCGGTGATGACATTGACCAATCCGCCGATCGCATTTGCCCCATACAGCAGCGTCGCCGGCCCGCGCACGACTTCGATCCGCTTGGCCGCCGCCGGATTGATGGCCACGCCGTGGTCGCCGGACTGGCTCGAGAGATCGCCCATGCGCTGGCCGTCCTGCAGGATCTGGACACGGTCGCCGTCGAGGCCGCGAATCACCGGTCGGGACGGCGCCGGACCGAAGCTGCGGGCGGCGACGCCCGGCTGGTTCTCCAGCGTCGCGCCAAGCGACATCTGCAGCTGCTTGCCCAGCTCCTGGCCGACCAGGACCGAGGTCGGCTGGTAGGCCTCGAACTGGCTGCGCGGCTCAGGGCTGACCGATACCATTTCGTGGTAGTGCAGCTCGGGGTCGACCGTGACATCGATTGAGCGCGCGGCTGCGGGCGCGACCGTGATCTCGCTTCGCCGCGACGAGTACCCCTCCGAACGGACAGAGAGATGATAGGAGCCCGGCGCGACGTTCTCGAACGTGAACGTGCCGTCCTCGGCCGTCACCGTCTCCCGCCGCAGTTCATCGATCCGGACGGTGGCACCAGCCACCGCCATGCCGGACACCGAGTTGATCAGTCGACCCTTGAATGCCGCTCCGCCCTGGGCGGCCGCCGGTTCCGGCGCCGAACACGCCGAGAAGCACGGCCAAGCCAGCGAACATCGCCTGAGCTGTCCGCATAAATCCTCCACGCTGAAACTGATGAGTCAGTTGAAAGGATCACCCTCCACGGGCGCCGGGCGCTGGCCTCGCGGGACTGAGCATCCTGCCGTTACGGCAGCCAGACCGTTTCGTAGGTCGGAGACGGGCGGCGAACGGCCGCTGTTGCTCGCGGCGAGGAGAGCGCTCTCCGAGATCGGGTCGGATGCCGCAGCGGAGCCCGCGTCACTGAGGACGGCGGCGCCGGGCGTCGCATGCGTTTCGGCGCTCGACCCGACGGGACTCGAGGTGCAGGAGGTGCAGTGCTGCGGGGTTTTGAGGTGGCAGATCAGGTCGTGGTGCTCGAAGGGCGCTGCGGCCACCAACAGCGTGTGCAGCACCACCCCGAGCAGGGCGAAACGCCGGATCCGACGATCCAGGCCCTGAGCCATCACTTTTGATGATACACCCGGGGGGAATGGCGTGATTTGAGGATTCAGGATTGAGGATTTGGATCGATGCAAATCCTCAAATCCTGAAATCCTGAAATCCTCAAATCCTCAAATCTTGAGATTCGCCGTGGCCATCAGCTGATCGCTGATGAGCGTGAGCGGCTGCGTCCCGTAGACATCGCGCGGCAGCTGGCGGACGATGACGCGGGCGAACCGCCTGAAGCGGCGCTCGATCTCATCCAGGTAGGTCCGCTCCTGCGCCTTGCGCGAGAGGAAGAACTCGCCTTCGAGATCGTCCGGCAGCACGCGATTGACGACCAGGCCGCCCAGGTCGATGCCGGCGTCACCAAGCAGTTCGGCGGCGCGCGCCGTCTCGTCGATCACCAGGCGTTCCGGCAGCATCACCAGCACGAACGACGTGCGCCGGCGATCCGTGATGATGCTGCGCAGCCGTCCCACGCGCTCGTGTCGGCGCTCCAGCGCGGCGAGCACCGGATCGGCCTTCGCGGCCGCGTCCGCGCTCTGCTCGCTGCCGCGATCGATCTCGACCAGGGCGCGGCGGTGGCGGACGAGCGCCTGGATCCACGTCGTGATCGCCTCCGGCATCCGCAGCAGCTGCAGCGTGTGCCCGGTCGGCGCCGTGTCGAAGACGAGGAGGTCGTAGTTCGCGGCTCGTCCGACGATGAGGTCGATCATGCGATCGAGCAGCGCGACCTCGGCGAGCCCGGGCGACGCGGCGGCCATGTCGATCTGCTTGTGAGCCTGACGGATGACGTTCGGGCTGAACATCCGCTCGATGTCGCGCTTCACGTCGCCGATGTAGCGCCGCGCCTCCTGTTCGGCGTCGATCTCCACGCGCGGTGAGCCGCGGCAGGATCTCGCGCTCCGCCGGCCCGATCGGCTGCTCGAAGATATCCGCGGTCGAGTGAGCGGGATCGGTCGAGACCAGCAGGACGTTGCGGCCGCGGCGGCTCGCCGCCAGCGCGAACGCGGCCGAGCAGGTGGTCTTCCCCACTCCGCCCTTGCCGCCGAAGAAGACGACCTGCTGCGCGAGCAGATCGTCGAGCGTGTTCAGCAGCATGGCAGGCTGCCGATCGGCGAGTGCTCGATGCCCATCCGGCGGTGCCAGAGGTGGAACTGTTCGAGCAGGTAGGGGTAGACCTCCAGCAGATACAGCGTCGCGGGATTGGGAAGCGCCGTCGCCTCCATGAAGCAGAGCAGCAGGAAGAGATCGTTCAGCTCGCCGGTCTGGCGCCGCAGCTCGTGCTCGTAGCGGCCGTACGCGGCGCCGTGGAGAAAATCACCGAACCGCTGACGGAATTCGTCCCAGGACATTGACGCGAGGCGCCCCTAGAGGTGCGCCCTACCTTCGTAGGCCGGACCTCTCAGGTCCGGCTTGCTCACCGTCCGACGACGACCCTGAACTGGAAGGCCCAGCCGCCGAGGTCGTCCTCGCCGTCGCTGCCTTCTTCCAGCCCGCCTGACGTGTAGAGCTGCGACAGGCCGCCGTTGCCGAGAATGCCGGTCACCTGCGCAGTTCGCCGCCAACCGTGATGCCGACCCACCGGTGGACGCGGACTTCGACGCCGAACTGATACAGCGGGCCCGTGCCGTCACCGTCGAAGTTCTCCTCCGGCGTCGCGAAGTCGGACTCTTCCGCGTAGTGATACGACGCGATGCCGGCGCCGGCATAGGGAATGATGCGCGGCGACACGTGGAACCGGTAGCCGCCCGCCAGCTTCCAGGGCTCGATCGTCGAACGGAGCGGAATGCCCAGCTTGAAGACGCTGTCGCCGCTCACGAGCACGCGCTCGCCGACGAGCTGACTGCTCTCGCGGGTCAGGCGCGACAGGCCCGCTTCGCCGTAGATGCGCGCCTTCCAGAACGCCACCTGGACGCCGCACGCCCCAGAACGGCGCTGACGTCTCGCCGAAGACATTCTCGAACGTGTCGTCGGCGGCGAACTGCTGGCGGCTCAGCTCGAAATACGGGCGCACGCGCACGGCCGGAGCGTCTTCGTCGCCGGCGCAGCACGCCCTGCGCCGAGGCGGCGGCCGACCAGGAAAGCAGGACGAGCGACGAGCGTCGCGGTTCTCATTTGGCGGCTCCGATGCCGAACATGCGCGTTGCGCGACGTTGATCAGGCCGTAGCCGAAGAAGTTGTCCCGGCCCGGCGTGCCGAGGTCGACGGCGGTCCGCTTCAGCGCGTCCTCGATCGCCGCCGGGCTGGTGATGCCCTGCTGCATCAGGATCGCCGCCGCGCCGGCGACATGCGGCGTCGCCATGGACGTCCCGCGTAGCCGACGTACGCCGAGGACATCGAACCGCGGCGCCCGGTACTGCGACGGCGGCAGCAGAAAGGTGTCCGTGAAATTGAAGTCGTAGGTCTGCTGACGATGAACGTGTCGATACTCCGGCGGAACCGTCGCCGCCCGGCGCCGCGATCTCGACGTACGGGCCGCCGTCGAATACGAGGCGTGCCCCTTGTTGCGATCGATCGCGGCCACCGACACCGCGCCGTTGACCGCGCGAGCAGATTTCGGCGCAGAACCGAACGGATTGCCGTCCTCGGTACTCGTTGCCGGCCGCGATCGCCACGAAGGCGCCCCGGCCGACCGCGTACCGGATCGCGTCCTCGACCACGACGACGGCCGGACCGGACCGGCCGATGCTCATGTTCAGGACCTTCGCGCCGTTGTCCGCCGCGTAGCGGATCGCCGCGCGCCACGGGTCGTCGGTCGCGAAGTTCGGCGAGCCGAACAGGACGTCCCACACGCCGTCGATCACCTTGATCGGCATCAGCTTGACGTTGAACGCGACGCCGGCCGGCCCGATGTTGTCGTTCGTGAGCTGGCCGATGGTGCCGGCGACGTGCGTGCCGTGGCCGTCGAAGTCGAGCGGTATGTCGTCGTCCCAGATGAAGTCGTGCGGCGCGACGAACCGGTTCGCGTCGACGGCGTTGACGAGCTGATCGGCCGCCGCAAACGGGATCGTCACGTGCTCAGCGCCGGATAGACGAGCGTGCCGACCGTGAACGCCGGGATGTTCGTCGTGAACGAGTGCGCTCCGGAACGCCATGCCGGTGTCGAGCACCGCGACGGTGATGACGGAGCCCGCCCCGGCTGGATGTCCCAGGCGCGCTCGAGGTCGATGTCCGGCAGGTTCCACTGTAGCGTGACGTAGAGCGGATCGTTCGGCTCGAACTCGCTGTCGCACGCGATAGGCCGCCTGCGCGTATTCACGACGTCCGCATGCTGCGCCTTGAGCGCCGCCGCGACCGCCTCGGGATCGTCGGCCGGATCGATGCTGGACGATGATCGAAGTCGGCATACGAGGCCGCGTCGGCGATCGCGCCGCTCGCGCGACACCGCGCGGACCGCCGCTGCGCGCGCCGCCGGCGGCGCGCCGGCGCGGAACTTCACGATGACGCGGCCGGGCATACGGCCGACCGCGCCGACTCAGGCCGTCCGTCGTCGCGAATCGCCGCCCGAACGATCGGCCGTCGCGCGCGCTGCCGGGACTGCCGGGCGCGCGGCTCGTGTCCATCACCACGCCGACGATCGACGGCGGCGAGACCGACGTTCTGGCACGATCGAGGCTGGCCGCGTCTGCGCGTGCGCGGCGATCGCCGCCGCGCCGATGAGAGCGACTACAATGGGAGTCCGTGCGAATCATGGATGTATTCTCAGCGTGGACGCGGGCTCCCGCGAGGCGGGAATGAACAGTGGCGAGCACTCTCTTTCATAAAGTCTGGAACGCGCACGCGGTGCGCGTGCTGCCGAGCGGGCAGACGCAGCTCTTCGTCGGCCTGCATCTCATTCACGAAGTCACGAGCCCGCAGGCGTTCGACATGCTGCGCCAGCACGGCTGGAGCGTGCCGTATCCCGAGCGCACGTTCGCGACGGTCGATCACATCGTGCCGACCAGCGCGCAGCGCGGCCGTTCCTCGATCTCACGGCCGAAGAGATGACGACGGCGCTCGAGCGCAACTGCCGGCAATTCGGCATTCAGCTGTGGGCGCCCGGATCGGACGGCGCTGAAAACCAGGGCATCGTCCACGTGATCGGGCCCGAGCTCGGGCTGACGCAGCCGGGGATGACGATCGCGTGCGGCGACAGCCACACCTCCACCCACGGCGCGCTCGGCGCCATCGCGTTCGGCATCGGCACGTCGCAGGTGCGCGACGTGCTCGCCTCGCAGTGCCTGGCGCTCGATCCGCTGAAGGTGCGCCGCATCGACGTCAACGGCAGCTGCGCTCCCGGCGTCTACGCCAAGGACGTCATCCTGACGATCATCCGGCGGCTCGGCGTCCAGGGCGGCGTCGGCTTCGCCTACGAGTACGGCGGCTCGACGCTCGACCCGATGACGATCGACGAGCGGATGACCGATCTGCAACATGTCGATCGAAGGCGGCGCCCGGGTCGGCTACGTCAACCCGGACGAGACGACGTTCGCGTTCCTGAACGGCCGGCGGTTCGCGCCGTCGGGCGCCGCGTTCGACCGCGCGGTCGCCTGGTGGCGGCAGATCGCCTCGGATCCCGGCGCCGCGTACGACGACCGCGTCGCGACTCGACGCCGCGCTCGATCGAGCCGACCGTCACCTGGGGCATCAACCCCGGCCAGTCGGTCGGGATCGGCGAGCCGATCGCCGCGAACGCCGACGAGGAAGCGCTCGCGTTCATGGGCTTCGAGCGCGGCGCGCGCGTCGAGGGCACGCAGATCGACGTCGCGTTCATCGGCTCGTGCACCAACGGCCGCCTGTCGGACCTCGAGGAGGCGGCCCGGCTCGTCCGCGGCCGCCATGTCGCGCCGCACGTCAAGGCGCTCGTCGTCCCCGGCTCGCAGGCGGTCCGCCGCGCGGCCGAAGCGAAGGGGCTGCACGAGATCTTCACGAAGGCCGGGTTCGAGTGGCGCGGCGCCGGCTGCTCGATGTGCCTGGCCATGAACACCGACAAGCTCGAAGGGCGCCAGGTCTGCGCCTCGTCGTCGAACCGCAATTTCAAGGGCCGCCAGGGCAGCCCGACCGGCCGCACGCTGCTCATGAGCCCGGCGATGGTCGCCGCGGCGGCGATCGCCGGCGAAGTCGTGGACGTCCGGCAGATGCTGGAGGAGGTCCCGCGCATGAAACGCCATGTCGCCATTACCAGTGTGACCGGGCGCGGCCTTCCGCTCCGCGGCGACGACCTCGACACCGACCGCATCATGCCGGCGCGCTTCCTGCGCGCGGTGACGTTCGAAGGGCTCGAGCAGCACCTGTTCGAGGACGACCGCGCGGCCAATCCGGCGCACCCGTTCAACGATCCGCGCTACGCCGGCGCGCAGCATCCTCGTCGTCAACCGCAACTTCGGCTGCGGCTCGTCGCGCGAGCACGCGCCGCAGGGCCTGGCGCGGTCCGGCATCAGGGCGATCGTCGGCGAGTCGTTCTCGGAGATCTTCCAGGGCAATGCGGCGGTGCTGGGCATGCCGTGCTTCGCGGCCGACCATGCGTCCGTCGAAGCGCTGCAGTCGCTGATCGAGCGCACGCCGGAGATCGTCGATCGAAGCCAACGTCGAACCGGCGATCGTGACGGCCGGAACGTCCGGATTGAGCGCCTCCCTGCCGGCCGCCCTGCGCGACGCGTTCCTCAGCGGCCAGTGGAACCCGACCGCGATGCTGCTCGATCGATTCGATGAAGTGCGGGTGGTAGCGGCGAAACTGCCGTATATTGCGGGGTTCCTAGTGGGCCGCAGTTC
>CAVVPE010000005.1:0-219469 GCA_963750035.1 uncultured Acidobacteriota bacterium
ACGGCGCGCGATCACCTGACCGTGGTAGTGAGCGAGGTGGGTGAACCCACCGAGTCCCGTGACGTCACCTGCCCCAAAGACGCCGGACCGTGCCTCGAGCGTCGCTGTGTCGACCTTCAACCAACCCCGATCGGTCTGTGCGAGCCCGACGGCTCGCCACGCCTCTAGGTTGGGGCGGCGGCCCGTGGCAACCAGCAACCGGTCGGCCGAGACCACCGCTCCGGACTTCAAATGGACGACGACGGCCGAGGGTTGGCGCGCTGGCTGCGTGGTTTGCTTTTCAACCGCGATACATGGGTCCCCGATCATGAGCGTGATGCCATCCGCCTCCAGGTGCGGCCGGAGCGCGACGCCGGCCTCTGGTTCTTCGAGCCCCAGGAACGTGGGTCCAGCCTCAATCACGGTCACTTTGGAGCCGAGACGTGCGAAGGCCTGCCCGAGCTCGACGCCGATCGGCGCCCCCGCCGAGGATCGCAAGCGACGCCGGCAGCTCACTCGGAATCGCCGCCTGCCGGTTGGTCCAGAACTCGACGCTCTCCAGCCCTGGGATCGCTGGGATGGCTGCGGTGCTGCCGTTGGCGATCACCACGGCGACGCGCGCTATGAGCTGCTCGCGTCCAACGTCGACAGTGCGCAGGTCCGTGAGCTTTCCTTCACCTCGAAAGAGCCGCGCTCCCGTTGCTTCCATCGCGGCGGCGGCCCGGCTGTCATCGAGATCGCGCGCCATCGACCGCACGCGTTTGGAGACCTTGGGGAAGTCGACAGTCCATTCGACGCGTGAGGCGGCGAGGAGACGAGCGCGCTGAGCCTCGGTCAACGTTTCGCTCGAGCGAAGTAGAGTCTTGGAGGGCACGCAGCCCCAGTACGGGCACTCACCTCCGACCAGCTCTCGCTCGACGACCGCGAGTGTCAGTCCGCTATCCCGAAGGCCCACCGCGATCGCTTCTCCAGCAACGCCACCACCGAGACATACGACGTCAAATTCCTGCGGCAAGTCCGTACCCCCCGTGACCACCACCGACGGCAGCGTCGCCACGAAGAATGCTCGCGCAACACGGAAACGTCCATCAGACCTTGGTATCGGTTTCGGCACACGCGCCGGTTGCTTACGAAGGTGTCGTCGATGTCTTGATCTGATGCCGCGCGTCGTGATGGTCGAGCCAGTGCTCCGAACGACACGAAGGTGTCGTCGATACGTTCGTCTGATAGATCTCACGCGGCACGTCTGGTTCCATGTGTTCCAGGAGAACAGCATGAAGCCACTCGAACGATTGACTCACCGGGTTATCTTCCGAAGCGGAATCATCGTTGTTGCCGCGACGATGGTTCTCGCACTCTCATCAACCTCCGCACGCCACGTGGGACTCGACGTGCTCGCGGCGACCGTCATCGGCGTATCGTCGGCTCCAGTCGCCGCCGCCGAAAACAACGACACCGCCATCCGGCCATTCCGAGTCAACGTGCCGAAGGCGGATCTCGCCGATCTCCGCCGGCGCCTCGCGGCGACTCGATGGCCTGACAAGGAGACCGTCGCAGATGAATCGCAGGGTGCGCAGCTCGCGAAGCTCCAGGAGCTCGTTCGCTATTGGGGCACCGACTACGACTGGCGGAAAGCCGAAACGAAGCTAAACGCCTTTCCGCAGTTCAAGACCAGGATCGACGGGGTGGACATCCATTTCATCCACGTCCGTTCTCCCCACCCGAACGCGCTGCCACTGATCATCACGCACGGGTGGCCCGGTTCGGTGTTTGAGCAAATCAAGCTCATAGGTCCACTCACGGATCCCACGAAGTACGGCGGCCGGGCCGAGGATGCCTTCGACGTCGTGATTCCGTCCCTGCCCGGCTTCGGCTTTTCGGAGCGACCGACCCAGGCGGGTTGGGGACTGGAGCGCATCGGCAGTGCGTGGGCGATCCTCATGAAGCGGCTGGGGTACACGCACTACGTCGCGCAGGGCGGAGATTGGGGGGCGGGTGTCGTCGCGGCGATGGGCCGACAGGCGCCAGTGGGCCTGCTCGGCATCCACACCAACTTCCCGGCGGTGATCACCGCCGAAGTAGGGGCGGCGCTCGGCGGCGACAAGTCCGCGCTGGCAGCGTTGTCCGAGAAGGAACTCTCTGCAGTCAAGGACCTCGGAGCGTACGTCGGGAATGGGGGCCTCTCCTATCTCGTCATGATGGGCGCGCGGCCGCAGGCCGTGGGCTACGGCCTGACCGATTCGCCCGCCGGCCTCGCCGGGTGGATGCTCGTGCACTCGGGGTTCGCGAAGTGGTCGTATGGCATGGACCCCAAGCAGTCGCCAACGCGAGACGACGTGCTGGACAACTTCTCCTTGTACTGGCTGACGAACACCGCCGCGTCGTCGGCGCGGATCTACTGGGAGAACCGCGGAGGAAGCCTGGTCAGCGCGGGCGATCAGAAGAGCGCCGAGATCACGGTCCCGGTGGCCATCACGGTGTTCCCGGACGAGGTCCTCCGCGCCCAGGAGGCCTGGGCCCGTCGCGCCTTCCCCAAGCTGACGTACTTCAACGAGGTCGATCGTGGCGGCCACTTCGCCATGTGGGAATACCCGGAGCTGTTCGCGACGGAGCTGCGCGCGGCGTTCAGATCGTTGCGCTAGTGAAGCGTCGGCGCAGACGACGCGCCTAAGGTGCGCGTCGTCTGCTGCCCGTCCTCACGAGTGGGATTCGCATGGCGGCGGTAGTCATGCCCGCCGCGCTGCACCTCGCAAGGCGCAGCAACCGGAATCAAAAACATTTGAGGAGAACAACATGAAGCCACTCGAACGACTGACGCAGATGAAAAGATTCGCCCTGCTGCTGATGGCAGTTGCACTGGTGGCCAGCGTTATCAGCGCGTGGGCCCAGACATCTCCCCGCAGCGATGCGGAACGCGCCTCTCAGAGCGCGAAGGAGGTACGCGGCTCCACGCCTTACGCCGAAATCAAGAACCAGGCGGCACCTGAGCTGATCGTGGACGCGCCGCTTCCCGACCTCCTGGCTCGTGGCGTCGTCTGGATCCAGTGGCGCGTGGAGAACGTGCACATCGTACCCGTGTTTGGGAAGGGCGCCCTCAACGCATCTCCACGCGTCGGGCATCTGCACGTACAGGTGGACGACTTGCCGTGGTGGTGGGCCGACCCAAGTGATGTCAACACGATCGACATGGCCGGCATGCCGCCGGGGCCGCACAAGGTCAAGATCAGTTTGGTAAACGCCAACCACGAGGTCTTCCCGGGACAGTCGAAGACAGTGACGTTCACAATCCCAAAGGGAGCGTCTCAGTCTCACTGACTATTGCTGAGGGTTGCAACAATCCAAGGCGCCAACAACCTGCGTTCACCTTACGCGATCAAGCAGGCACAGCACGCAATCATGACGTTCTGATACGAAGGTGTTGTCGAGACGTTCGTCTAATAGATCGCGTCCCGCGCTTCTGGTTTCATTGCTTGAGGAGAACAGCATGAAACCACCCCGAGCAACTGACTCGGATTGGTATCGCCGAACCACTGCCGGTTTCACAGAAGGGTGTACTCAAATGAGATCTCGACAAGTCACGACAATGATCGTCCTTTCAGCGTCGGTGTTCGTCGTCAGCGTGGTGTTGGCCGCACAGTCGCAGGATCGATTTACTCTGAAAGCGGCGAACGGCATCGCATTCTCCGAATTCAGAGGCTACGACGCCTGGCAGATGATTGCCACGAGCCAGCCGGATGACGCCGGCGGATGCGGCACATCGAAAGTCGGCTGCACCAAGGCGATCCTGGGCAATCCCGCGATGCTCAAAGCGTATCGTGACGGCATTCCGGGGAACGGCCAAGCCGTACCAGAGGGTGCTGCAATGGCCAAAGTCGAATGGCTGAAGGACCGCAAGGCATCACCTTATGGAGTGACGGTGCCCGGGACGCAAACAGAGGTCTCATTCATGGTGAAGGATTCCAAGCGCTTTCCGGAAACGAACGGATGGGGCTACGCCACGTTTACGTACGACGCGTCGTCTGACACGTTCAAGCCGGCGACAACCAACGCGGCGTTCGCACTAGGGTGCCACGGGTGCCATACCGCTGGTGCGAAGGCCCGCGACTTCGTCTTCACCAATTATGCGAAGCGGTAAGCGCACATGGATTCTCTTGGCAAAGCGCTGATCACTGGAGCCTCCTCGGGCATCGGCGCGATTTACGCCGACCGCGGCTTCTCTCGATCTTTGGAGTGCCCTTTGATGAGAATCAACCTGCCCATCGTTTTCGCCGGCGTGATCATCGGCTCGACCCTGATTGGCGCGGGAAGTACACTGCCCGCGTTGAAGGCGGAACGGTGGGTGAATTCGGCGCCACTTAGTTCCGGGGGCCTGCGTGGCAAGGTGGTGCTGGTCGACTTCTGGGAGTACACCTGCATCAATTGGATTCGGACCTTGCCGTTTATCAAGGCGTGGAATCGCGACTACGCCGCGCTCGGCCTCGTCGTAATCGGAGTGCACGCGCCGGAGTTCGAGTTCAGCAAGCGCGCCGAGAACATCGATCGTGGGATTCGCGACCACGGACTGACCTATCCGATCGCGATCGACAACCAGTTCTCGATCTGGAGGTCCCTGGGCTAACAACGCTTGGCCGGCGAAGTACCTCTTCGATCGTGACGGAAAGCTGGTGAAGCGATGGGTCGGCGAGGGGAACTACGACGAGATCGAATCCGAGATCCGGCGTCTTCTGGTGGCGAATCCGGGCGTTCAGCTGCCGGCTGTCAGCCGCGAGGCAACCGTGTTCGCCAGGACCGGCCAGCCCTCTTACGCGGGAATCACTAACGAGACGTATGTGGGAGCTGAGAGACGCGAGCCCGGTGCCGTCACCTTTGAGGGCGCGTGGCGAACCGAGCGCCAGTACGTCGAGCTCCGGAAGGGCACAGGCAAGATCGTGCTCCCGTTCACCGCGGGCGAAGTGAATTTGGTGATGCAACCGGGACCCTCAGGCAGCGCCGCCGTGACCGTTCTGGTCGACGGAAAGCCTGTGGGCGACGTCCGCGGTGCTGACGTCGGTACGGACGGAGTGGCGCGCTTCGACCGATCCGGCATGATTCGCTTGGTCGCCGGTGCATCGCGACGACGGCACGTCCTGACCCTCGTGACGAGCGATCCTGGCGTGCGAGCGTTCGCGTTCACTTTCGGTCCCTAAAGCACGCACGGGATGAACGCAGCCCGTGCTGTGCCACGGCAGGATCCGAGCGGACCGCTATTCGATTCGAAGTGGTGGATCAACCATCCGGACCCGGCAAGGATTGCATGTCTCAACATTCATCGGACGATGATCGCTTAGCTCACGAGCTCGAACTTGCGCTTCGGGACCCTGTGCAACGGCAGCGCCTCGCAGACTACTTTGCCATTCTGCAGGAATGGTCATTGGAGAGGCAGTCTGCGGAACCGATGTCCGCCCAGTCGCCAGAAGTGTCGAATGTTAGTTCAGGCGAGACAGCACGCGTATCACACCCTGCTACCGTCCAACCAGGTACCTGCCGCACAGCATCCCGAGCCAACCGGCAGAGAACGCGCCGAAGATCGTGAGCATTGTCGGCGGTTTCAGGCGCTTTCCTTCTTCTTCCGTCGCTCTTCCATCCGGGTGAGCATCTGACCCTTTGCCTTGAGCCGCTGGTGCGAGTAGTGCTCCAGCATCTTCTTGGAGAGCTGCCCGGTCACGGCCTGGATCACGTGGTCGGGTTCGCCGGCCTCCAGCAGATCTGTGACGACAGTGTGCCGCAGATCGTGAAACCGGAATCCAGGTAAACCGGCTGCTTTCCGTAGTGACCGCCATGCGCCGTCCCACTTCCTCGCGGGCTTCCTCGGATCGTGCTTGTGATGCTGGCTCGCGCACCAGACGTAGTGCTCTGGGTCGGTGTGTCCCAGAGCATCCGCGCGCTTCAGCATGCGCTCGACCGCCTCTCGCGCTGCCTGGTTGAGCGGAATCGGCCGCTTGCTTGTCTCGTTCTTGCTGCGAGTGACATACAGAACGCCCTTGCCCGTCGCGCTTTCGACGTCCCACACCTTTTCCAGGTCGATGTTCCGTCGTCGCACGTGCTTCACCTCCACTCCTCGCATTGAGGTGTTCGCGGCCAGAACGGCCGCGCAGTACACGTGCTCCCACTCCGGATTGCTGGCAGCAGCCTCGAAGAGGCGCTTCTGTTCTGCGGGCGTGAGCGCGCGGCCGACGGGAGCTCCACCAGCTTCGGTCAGCATCTTCACGTCGTCCTCGAGCCGACGCCATTGTTTGAAGCGCCTGAGCACCTGACGCAGTGCTCCAACATCCATGTTGATCGTCCGATTGCTGGAGCCTTCGAGGCGCCGCTTGGCCTGAAAGCCCTCGATGACCTTTCGAGTGATGGTCGAAAGCTTCACATCGCCCAGATGCCGCTTCACGATCTCCAGCCGCTCGCGATCGAATTCGATCGTGCGCTCCGAGTTTGCGGTCGCCTTCTTCGCCTCCAGGTAGTCGTCAATAGCGGCGAACAGCTTGACGGACGGGTCGCGCGGCGCAAGCTCGCCCTCCACTGCCGCGCGGATCATTTCCTTCTCGAGCCGGAGGGCCTCCTGCCAGTTGGTCGTTGCGCGAGTCGAACCCTGCGGGCACAAGGGTCGGCGCAGCTGGACCCCGTTGACCGAGAAGGTACGTCCAATACCGCCGACCGCGCTTCCAGAGAGCCATGGTGTTCTCCGATCAAGACGATGCGGCACAACGCGACCTCAACGCGTGGACCGCTATGCTGAGCACAGTGAATGGGCAAGCGTGCCAGTGGCGTCTCAACTGCAGCCGATCACACGTGCGTGCGCTCGGATTGGGACGAAGACGTTTGACGCGCTCATCTTCGGATAGCACGAAGCCAACCGCCTCACATACGCAGCGCGCACTCAAAACGGATTCACGCCGGTCGTGCGGGAACAGCTCTTCAAGAAACTCCGCGGGCTGGAAATCACGGATTGCCCGTTCGCGAATCTGCCGGAAGCGAAGAGCGGCCGATGGGGTGCTGGCCTGACGGCAGAGAAGATGAAGGACTGTCGGTGGCTGAGGCCAGTACTGGTCGCGCAGATCGAGTTCCTGAAATGGACGGGCGAGAATCACCTGCGCCACACCAGGTTCATTGCGCTGCGCGAGGACAAACCGGCACGCGAGGTCCGCCGAGAGAAGGTCGCTGAATGGCTGGCATATTCATCAGCAAAGGGATGACCGTCACGATCCCGGCTGGCGGTTTGAAGATTTCGCTGGGTCCGGACGGGCCCTACATCAACGGATTGCGAGCACGACTCGCGACGCTCTTCCCATCCGGGCATCCGGATCGAGGTCATGACCAACCGGCCGGCGGTCCTTAGCCGTAGTGCAGAATTGAGATCCATGGAACCCGATCGGACAGAGCTCGGTTGGTCATATCAACCCGCCGATTTCTTCGAGGGCCCGTACGAGCGGACGGACAGAGATGCGTTACTGCGGATCGACGTCGGAAGAGCCGTCGTCACAGTCAGCGGGGGCGAACCACCGCCGGACGTGGAACAGCGACTACTGGCTTGGGTGCGTCACACGCTTCAGATCAGAAGCTTGCAGACAGGCCGGACCTTCGAACTCAACCCGCAGCCCAATGTCGTTGAGTTTAGAGGGTCCAACAGGAACGTCATCTTGCGGGCTGGCGTGGGTTCGTTCGCGATCACTGGCGGCAATCTCGACGTCGTTCAAACCAATGCGTCTGGCAAGACCGAAGTTGACACGAGGGCAAAACGGTTAAAGCTACAGACGGATGATCTTGACGACCTGTCGGCGAAGGCTCAAGCAGACCCTGTTCTCGGTACCATGCTCGAAAGCTTCTCGACGCCCTCAACGAACCAGACAGCGAGTTCGTTCGCCTGTATCAGATTCGCGACGCCTTGGTAAAACGCTTCGGGTCAGAGCGTGATGCGAAAGAGGCGCTCGGAATATCGACGTCAGATTGGAAGTTTTTCGGTCAAATGGCAAACGACGAGCCCGTGGTGGGAGGTCGGCATCGTGGGAAGAGTCTCGGCCCTCTCCGAAATGCGACGACCGACGAGCGGGCGAGGATGAGGGCGTTGGTAAAGGACTGGATCCGAACGTTCGCGGCGACGCTCTGACGCTCCTCGTTATCGATGCGAATCGCGCTCTATACTGGAGGCTGAAGTTGGGGCGTTGTGTGCACCCGAGCACGGTCGACAAGCTGGACCAAATCGCCGTAAGTGATCGCGGGAGATTCAGGGGTCTATCACAATCGCTATCACAATTCGAGTTTACCGGCTCAGCCACTAGCCTGTAAACTACTGATTCTAAAGACACGGAGAGATGTCCGAGTGGTTGAAGGAGCACGCTTGGAAAGCGTGTGTAGGGGAAACTCTACCGAGGGTTCGAATCCCTCTCTCCGCCAGCCTTCAGCTCCGTTGGCGCTCGCGAACGCGTCGAACGGCTTACCCTCGTAAGGCTTGACCAGACTGATCATTGCCACGGCACTCCTGGCCCTGGGGCTGGGCAGCGGTGCGTACGCGCAAGTTCCCGCAACGTATCCCGTGGCGCGCACCGCCATGCCGCCGAACATCGACGGTGTGCTGGACGATGCCGCCTGGGCGCAGGTGGCGCCGATGCCGACGGGCGACTGGGTCTCGTACAACCCCAATCGCGGCGACCGGATGCCCGATGTGTTTCGCACGGACATTCGCATCGCGTATGACGATCGCAACATCTACTTCGCGTTCCACTGTTTCGACGAGGAGCCCGACAGAATCCGCACCAACGTCGCCAAACGCGACACCGCGTTCAACGACGACTGGTTTGCCTTCAGCCTTGATTCCGCCGGCACGGGTCAAACGGCGTATCACCTCTTCACCAACCCCAGCGGCAGCCAGATGGACGCGCTCAACACGCCGGCGTCTGGGGAGCAGTTCGACGCCGACCTGGTGTGGTTCAGTGCCGCGAAGACCACGGCGGACGGTTACATCGTCGAAGTGCAGGTCCCGCTCCAGACGCTGCGGTTCAGAGGCGGCGAGAGCGTGCAAATGGGCATGGTGTTCTTCCGCAAAGTGAGCCGCATCGGGGTCTCGTATTCGTGGCCCGAGATGCTTCCGGGACAGTGGGTGTTCGATCGACCGACTCACCTCACGTTCAACGACCTGAAGCCGCGCCGGCTGGTCGAGGTGCTGCCCAGTGTCACCTACAACATCAGCCAGGAGCGTCCCGCGGGCGATCGCTGGGCCGCCGCGGACGACAGGACCAACGTCGGCGCGAGCGGGAAGCTCGGGATCACCTCGGGCATCACGCTCGATGGCACGATCAATCCCGATTTCAGCCAGGTCGAGAGCGACGCGTTCCAGGTGCAGGTGAACCAGCGCTTTCCGGTGTTCTTCTCAGAGAAGCGGCCGTTCTTCATGGAGGGCATGGGCCTGTTCAACATCGCCGGCACCGGCGGCGACGGTAACATGCGCACGGCCGTGCACACGCGCCGCATCATCGATCCGATCTTCGGCAGCAAGATCACCGGCACGATCGGCAAGACCACGTTCGGCGTGTTGAATGCCGCGGACGACAAGCCCGGCCTCGCCGACCCGACGCCGGAGCTGGCCGAACACAACAAGATCTACACGATCAGCCGCGCCACGTACGCGTTGCGGCGGTCGGACTATTTCGGCGGCATCTTCACCCACACCTATCACGACGGCCGCGACAATCTCGTGGCTGGCGGCGACCTGTCGCTCAGGCTGTCGCCGGCACAGAGTTTCTCGACGACGTTTCTCGCCTCGCACACCAGCGAGCGCACCGGTTCGACAACGGCCGGCAATGCGGTGCAGGCGAGCTATAACTACGAGACGCGCCGCATCAACTTCGGGAGTCAGATCGAGCACTACGGCCGCGCGTTCCAGATGGACACGGCCTTCTACAATCGCACGGGCTTCACGGCCGGCTGGTCGTTCGGCGAGATCAACTTCTATCCCAAGTCGGGCACCGATTTCTGGATCCAGCGCATTCACCCGTTCTACTTCACGAAAATCGGGCACGACGACATCCAGGGCGGCCGCGAGGCTTTCGTCAATTACGGCACCCGGTTCAACCTGACGCGGCAGGGTTTCCTGAACATCTCCCGGAGCCGCGGCTACGAACCGTGGCAGGGCACGAGGTACGACGTCGGTCAGGACATCAACGTCTTCGGAACGATGCAGGTGTTCGACTGGCTGGAGTTCAACAGCGGGGGCGGGATCGGCCCGGCGATTTACTACGATCCAGTCGATCACTTCCAGGGCCGGTCGTGGTTCGCCGATATCGGCGTCACGTTCCAGCCGAACCAGCACCTCACGCAGAGCCTCGACGCCAATTGGGTCCGCTTCGATCGCGCCGACACCGGCGAGCGCGTCTTCAGCGTGGACATTCTCAACTCGCGGACGACCTATCAGTTCGACAAGCATTTCCTGATTCGATTCCTCGCTCGGTACGACAGCTCCGCGCGGCGGATCTTGACGGACCTGCTGGCGTCGTACGAGCTCGTGCCCGGCACCGTGTTTCACGTGGGGTACGGGTCGCTGTTCGAGAAACGCGCCGGTGAGCGCAACGCCCTCGTGCCGGTGGAGTTGGGCGAGCAGTATCTGAGCGTGAATCGAGGGTTGTTCCTCAAGGCCTCGTACGTGCATCGGTTCTGAAGCATCGAACATCGCCGAGGCCCGCAGTCGGAAGGACGATGAGCCGCCAGTGAGGCTCTACGGCGCGCGCTCGGTGGATCTCACCGTCTCACGTTCGATGAGGCCTGGTCGCGCAGGAACTGAACGAGCAGCGTGCTCACCTGTTCGGGTTGCTCCTGCTGCACCCAGTGACCGGCGCCGTCCACGAGGTGGAATCCCACCATGCGCGTGCACGCACTCGTCCGCATCCGGTCCACTGCGCCCGGGGTTTGATAGGTGCCCCAATCGCTCTTCCCGCCGACGAACATCGAGGGGACATCGATGGAGCGGCCCGAGAACGTACGCATCTCGGCGAGACTCTTCGGATCGGAGCCGCGCCGCACGCGATAGCCCTGAAGGGCGCCCGTGAACTGCGTTCGGGCGTACTCGGTCGCATAGACGTCGACCTCGGCCTCGGTCAGCCACTTGCACGCCGCGATCTCGGCGGCTGAGGGCATGAACGGCGCGACCGTCTCCGCCATGCCCTTGTCCTTCTCCATCACGTAATAGGTCGGCAGCTGCGCCATCTCCGACGCGATCCGCGCCTTCAAGGGATGCGGTTTGTTCTCCTTCCAGTCGGCGCTCTTGTAGTGGTAATACGCGCGGAAGAATGCGTGAAGGCCTTGCGGAGCATGGAGCATGTTCTCGTTGGCCCCGCGCGTGCGCTGATAGTTCTGGTAGTACTTCCTCGGCGGGTCGAGCTTCGCGAGGTCCGCGTCGAGCTCATCGTCGGTTGTGCGCCGGCGGTGGCGGCGCGGCGCCATTCGCGGTGTTGAACGGAAGCGGCGGCGGACCTTCGAAGGGGGAGCTCATGATGGTGACCGAGCGGAAGATGTCGGGCCGAACGAGGGCGGCCCAGGACGCGACCGGCGCACCCGCATCGTGTCCCACCACCATCGCGACCGAGCGGTGACCAAGTGCGTACACGAGCCCAATCGCATCTCTCACCATGTTGAGCATGCGAAACGGATCGGGATCGGCGTCGTAGGAATCGTCCCAGCCCGTCGTGCGGCCGTAGCCGCGTTGATCGGGAGCGATCACGTGATACCCCGCCGATGCCAGCGGCAGCATCACCTTGCGCCAGCTATAGGCGAGCTCCGGGAAGCCGTGCAGCAGCAGCACAGCCGGCCGGCCCGATGTCTCGTAGCCGCTCTCCAGCATGTGCACGGTCAGGCCGTTGACATTCGCGACCGTTCGGGACCGGATGCCCGGCGGAATCGTCGCGTTGCCGTACGGCGGAAGGCTCGCAGCGCCGGTGCGCACCTGACCCGCCCCTGCCGCGGCTCGTGCGCGCGTCATTCCGCCCACCGCCGCCGCTGACGCCGTCACAAGGAAACCGCGTCGCGAAAGGTTGGATATGGTCGTCATCGCGGTAAGCATACGCCGGTCCCGATAAGGTCCCTCTTCTCGTAGAATTCACGGCGCCCCGCTCAAGTCACTGGACGGCAGCGTGCTGCCGCTTACGCCGTGGCGATTCGTCCCTGTGCGAGCACGGCGCCGGCGCCGGCGCCCGCCATTTGCGTGAGCAGCTGAATGCGCTGCTGCAGCGGCGGATGCGATGGAAAGATTCTGTGAAGTAGAGAAGCGTCGCCGTGTGGATCGACGACATACAGGTGCACGCTCGCTTCGGCCACGGCCAGCCGCTTCCTCGAGGACGTGCCGATCCTGGCGAGTGCCAGGGCCAGGCCTTCCGGATCTCGAGTCAGCAGGGCGGCATCTGCGTCGGCCAGGAGCTCGCGCTCGCGCGACACGGCCTGCCGGATCATGAGCGCCGCGACGGGGGCGACCAGCGTCGCGTACACGGGCGCGAGCATCGCGTGGACCGCCCACCACCGGAGAAACACCGGGAGCTCACCTGCCACGTCACCGTGAAACAGCGCCACGACGCCGGCTGCGAGACCCGCCGCCATCGAACCCGCGAGGGGCACCGCGACGAAGAGCACGAGCAGGCCGAGCGCCTGGTTCGACCGGAACGCCCACCGCACGGGCGCAGTGACCAGCATCAACGGACCGCTGATCGTGCCGACCAGCGCCGAGAGCGCGGTGTTCAGGCGGATGTCGTGGTTGCCGATATGCGACAGCTCGTGCGAGACGACGCCCTCCAGCTCGCGCTTGCTCAGCAGCGTCAGCAGACCGCGCGTCACGACGAGCGAGGCGCTCTCGGGAGCGTTTCCGGTGGCGAAGGCATTGGCCTGATCGGTGTCGACGACCAGGATCCTCGGCATCGGCAGCCCGGCCCCAATGCATAGGTTCTCGACCACGCGGAACAGCTCGGGCTCGCGCTCCGGCCCGACCGGACGGGCGCCGGCCCACCGCAGCACCATGCGCGCGCCGTATCGGGCGATCAGGAAGCCGGTCCCGGCCATGACCGCTGCAGCCATCACGGCCGTGGCGACGGCCAGGAGACCACCAATGATCAGCAGCACCTCGGACGGCAGCTCCCGAAGCTCCGGCATCGCGTTCGCCCGCAGCGCACGATCCAGCGATTCGATCTTCGCTTCGAGCCCCTGCCCGTAGACCGCGTACGCGGCTATGCCGCCGAAGAAGGCGACGAACGGCAGCAGGAGAACGGCGCCCGCCGACACCACCGGCAGCATCAGCAACGTGAACGCCAGCAGGAGGCGTCGGACGATCTTCCTGTTGTGATCGATCCGGTCGTAGACGAGGAGCGGAGGGTGAAACTCCGACATGAACGCGGCTAGCGTTTCGTCTGGTCCGAGTCCTGCGGCGGCCGGCCGAGCCGCATGATCGTCACCATCAGCACGATAGCCGCCGTCGTGACGGCGATGACCATCAGACTCCTGCCCAGCGAGCCGCGCAGCTGGGACACCGTGATGACGTCGAGCAGCGACAGGTTGATGATCACCGCGGCCACGAAGATGGCTGCGAGCCCGCCGATCGCCAGAGCGCGCCTAGGCATTGGTCGGCTCCGAGGCCGTCGGTCTGGAAAACGACACCTTGATCTCAGCTCGCGCGGCCTCGTCGGCGGCGAAGAACTCGGCCGGCACGAAGTTGAACTGCCGCGCGAGGATGGTGTCCGGATACGTTTCGAGCCGTGTGTTGTAGTCGAGCACGTTGCGGTTATAAAACTGGCGGGCGAAGGCGATCTTCTCTTCGACGTCGGACAGGTCGCCCCGCAGGCTCATGAAGTTCTCGGATGCGCGCAGCTGCGGGTAGCTCTCCACGACAGCGAACACCCGGGACAGCGCCTGGCTGAGCAAGTCGTTCGCGCTCGCTGCCTGCCCGGCGTTGCCGGCGCGCTGGAGCGCGCCGCGCGCGCGGGCCACCTCCTCGAACACGCCGCGCTCGTGCTCGGCGTAGCCCTTCACGGTTTCCACCAGGTTGGGGATTACGCTCGCCCGTCGTCGAAGCTGCACGTCGATGCCGGACCAGGCCTCGTCCACCCGCTTCCGGGATCGCACGAGCATGTTGTAGCGGCTGAACGTCCAGAGCACGACAACGACGACCACCCCGATGACAGCGGCAGCCAGCCATGACGCGTCCATGGTGTCGGTGCGGGAGCAACAACAGGGCCACGAATGGATACCGGAAGCTGCACGAGGCCGCTCTTTCCTGCCCAATCGACCGGATGTCCGTCGAAGCCGGGCCACCCGGGGCTGTGACACACCTGTAAGTGGATAACGGATCCGTCAGAATTTGACCTGCAAGAGCGCCGGTCAATGTCACACTATCCCCGCTCAAATCACTGACGGCCGCCGAAGATTCCACTTGAGGGGCATCTCCATGTGGAGCGATCTGAAGTTTACGTTCCGGGCCATCCGGCGGCAGCCGGGGTTCGCCCTCATGGTGCTGCTCACCCTGAGTCTCGGCATTGGCGGCAGCGTCGCGATTTTCACCGTCGTGAACGCCGTCCTGCTGCGGGACCTGCCGTATCCCGATCCCAAACAGATTTACCTGATGCGCACGATGACGCCGGACGGCGCGCCGACCGGCAACATCACCCCAAGGGACGTCGCGTCGTTCGTGCAAAACGAAGAGCATCCGCTCGTGCAGGCGGCGGCGATGGCCTGGAGCCAGCAAGTCAACATCGTCGGCGCCGACGGCAAGCCGTACTCGACCACACGATACGGCGTCACCGACCAGTTCTTCGAGGTCTTCGGCTCTCGCATGGCGCTCGGCCGCGCGTTCGAGCGAGGCCAGAATCCAGGGCCTCTGGTCATCTCTTACGCCACGTGGAGAGACCTGTTCGGGTTGGACCCGGACATCATCGGCAAGACCGTCAACGCTGAAGGCTTTCCCCGGCCGGTCGTCGGCGTGACCCGCGAGGATTTCGAGTTCCCGGAAAAACCCGGGTTCTGGTACTTGATGCGGCTCGGCGCGTCATACGAAAACGTCCGCTCCTATCGCGCCTTCATCCGGCTGCGGGAAGGCCGGTCGCACCGTCAATTCCAGGGCGAGCTGACCGCGCGCGGCAAGGAGCTGCAGGCGGATCCGGTCACGAAGCTTCCCCTCATCTACGTGGCCCAGCCCTTCCTCGACCATGTCGTCGGAGACCTGGGGCAAACCGTCACCATTCTGTTTGGCGCGACCGGCATCCTCCTGCTCATTGCCTGTATCAACGTCGTCAACCTTCTGTTGTCCCGGGTCACCATCCGAGCCAGGGAGATGGCCGTTCGCGAAGCGCTCGGTGCCAATCGATGGCGCGTCGTTCGCCAGCTGCTGACGGAAAGCGTCGTGCTGGCGCTCATCGGCGGCACAATCGGGCTGGCCATCGGCGCGGCGGGCATCCGGGCGCTGCTCCGGATTGCACCGCCCGATCTTCCCCGGTTGGATTCCGTTCCGTTCGAGGCGAGGGTCGTGCTCTTCTCGATCGTGGTCACGGTACTCACCGGCATCCTCGTCGGGCTTGTTCCCGCGGTACGTCTCGCGCGTCATTCCCTGCGTTCGTTGATGAACGAAGAAGGACGCGGCATGGTATCCGGACGCGCCGAGAGGAGGTTGTTCGGCGGACTCGTCGTTGCCGAGATCGCGCTGGCCGTCCTGCTGATGATCGGCGCGGGACTGCTGATGCGAAGCTATGCGAATCTCACGGCGGTCAATCCCGGATTCAATCCAGATCGGCTGCTGACGTTTTTCATGTACGTTCCGGGCCGCGTCGACGCGACGGTCGTCAGGAATGCCGAGGGCCGTCCGGAAATGCGGGGGTCGTATTTCCCGATGGCGAACTTCTTTCGCGAACTGGAGGAGCGCATCAAGGGAGTGAGCGGCGTGGCGGCCGTGGCCACGACGACAAGTCTGCCGCTGAGCAGGACACAGTACCGACGGCAATGTGCCGTTTCACATACAAGGGCGGCCGGGTGGGAATGCCGAAGAGACGGCCTTGCTCGCCAGAAGCCGGAGCGTGAGCCCCGAATTCTTCAACGCGATGCGGATCCGGTTGATCGCGGGCCGCGGGTTTCTGCCCGGCGACCGGCCCGATTCACCCGGCGTTGCCGTGGTGAACGAAACGTTTGCGCGCCGGTTCTTTCCAGGCCAGAGTCCGCTGGGTCAACGGATACGCTACGCGGAGAATCGCTCGAGGCCCGGAGATATTGGATTCCAGCTGTCCCATCGTCTGGTGGACGAACTGGAAATCGTCGGCGTCGTCGAGGACGTCAAGTATCTGGCCCTGGCCGAGCCGGCCGAACCGTCCATCTACCTCTCGAGCGAACAGTGGATACACAGGCGACGCGGCATTGTCGTCCGCGCCGCCGTTGACAATCCTGCGAGCCTGGTTGCGGCAATCCGCCGTGAAATCGAGTCGATGGATCGCCAGTTGACCGCCGAGGTCGGCTTATACCCGGATACGCTCCGTGCGTCGCTGGCACGGGAGCGTCTTGGCATGACGCTGCTGGTCATCTTCGGCATCATGGCCGCCGCGCTCGCGGCCGTCGGCATTTACGGCGTGATGTCTTATTCCGTCACGCAGCGCACCGGCGAGATCGCAGTCCGTTCCGCTATGGGGGCTTCGACGCCGCAGCTCATGCGCCTGTTTTTAGGGCAAGGCGCAGTGCTCGCCTTTGCCGGAGTCGTGCTCGGCCTGCTGACGGCGGTTGCCGTGCGGCAGATAGTCGCAAGCCAGTTGTACGGGATTGCCGCGCTGGATGCGCGCGTGTTCGTCGTCGCTCCTCTTGCCCTGTTGGGCGTGGCGGCCCTGGCCTCGTTCCTGCCGGCCAGACGGGCTACGAAGCTCGATCCCGCGGACCTCTTGAGAATCGGGTAAGACCCGCCACAACCTGGTCCTTTATCCTCGGCGTGGCGTCATGTCACTGGTTGTGCCGCCTTGGTCCAGCAACCGCTGCAGCCGCACGTCCTTTCGCAGCGCCGCGAATTCCGGCTCGATGCGGGCCCGCTCGATCGTGAACGCCCGCCGCACGGCGGCCGCGCGCTCCAGGAAGACGATAGCGGTGTCGGCGTCGCCCTTGAGCGCGTGGGCTGCGGCCGCGTAGTACCTCGTGAAGGGCTCGTCGGCACCGAGGCGCACGCGCTGATCGAAGGCTTCAATCGCCGCGTCGAGCAGCGCGTTGCCCTTGCGCGTCTCACCGAGCGAGAGATGCGCCGCGCCGAGACGGACGTTGAGCTCGACATTCACGCGGTTTCGTAAGGCGTGGTCAACGCCATTCAGGAATTCGAGCTCCTGCATGTAGGCGGCGATGGCCTCGGCGTTCCGTCCCTGAAGCGCACGGAGATGTCCAAGCCGGATCGACGCGCCGACGATCAGCACGCGCTCCTGGCCTGAGAGTGCCGCCTGCTGAAGCTCAATCGCGCGGCTGGCGGCGGCCTCGCCGCGAACAAAGTCCCTGAGCAGCGCCGCGCAGTGCGAAAGCTGCAGCGCGTACCATCCGGCCTTGGGATTGGCTGCGAGCGCGCGCTCGTACCAACACGCGGCTTCTTTGAAGTCCGCGCGCCCGATAAACAGCGCTCGCCCCATCGCCGCCAGCGCTCCCGCGTCGGCCGGATCAATGACGAGGGCCCGGCGCAGCGCTTCGAATCCGTCGCTGTCCTGCCCCGACGCCATCAGCACCAGGCCAAGCTCGCGCCACGCGCGCACGGAATCCGGCTGCAGTTCGAGCGCACGCCGGAGGCTCGTCACCGCGTGCGTGCGCAGCTCGCCCCTTGCCAGGTAGTCGGCCTTGGTCGCGTATGCGACGCCGAGCTCCAGATGCGCGCGAGCATAGCCGGGGTCGAGATCGACCGCCTGCTCGAACAACATCACCGCTCGATCGAGCGACTCGTAACTCTCCGCTCGCAGGTTGATCACGCCTTTGGAGAACGCCTCGTATGCCCCCACCACTCCGGTTTCCAGCGTCGTTGCCTCGCTCGGGCGTATGACGGCCCGCAGGAGACCGGCAAGCTCGCGGACGAGCCGATCCTGCAGGGCGAAGATTTCATCCATTCGGCCATCGACCTTGATCGTCCGTTCGACATGGGCCGTTGCCGGGTCGAGGAGGTACGCCGTGACGCGCACCGCGTCGGCCGCGCGCTGAAAGCTGCCGGTCAGCACCCATCGCGCGCCGAGCTCGCGCCCAACGCGCATCCAGAGCGCCTCACTTCGATCGCCTCCCTGGCGCTCGAGCGTACGCACCAGCTCGGAAACGCGTCCACGCGGCACCACCGTCACGCCTTCGAATCCTTCCAAATCCGCGGTCACGGTTTCCGAAATGCCCGTGCCGAGCCAGTCATCCTCGGCGTTGGCGGTAATGTTTCGAAAGTCGGTGACGGCGAGGATCGGCGTGGCGTTCTCCGCCCCCGATCCGTGAAAGGCTTCGCCTCGCTGGGCTGCGGCGAGCGCCAGTCCAGCCGCACGCAGATCGTCGAAGCGGTTCAACGGGTTTTTCTCGAGCATGCGTCTCACGACCCGCTCGACAGCCGGCAGGCGTGGATCGTCGAGACGCACGCGCAGCGGCGGCGGCTCCTTCTGCAACAGCGCCTCGAGCACCTGCGCCGCGTTCGATCCGTCGAACAGACGATGTCCGGCGAGGAGCTCGTAGATCACGACGCCGAGGGAGAACATATCGCTGCGTCCATCGAGTGGCCGCCCCGTGATCTGCTCCGGCGACATGTACGAAAGCGTGCCGGCTGCTGAACCCAGCGAGCGGATCGACCGTCTGCGTGGGGGCCGTATCGACCATCGGCGCAGACCAGCGCGCAACCCCGAAGTCGAGCACCTTCACCAACCCGTTTTCGGTGACCATCACGTTCGAGGGTTTGATGTCCTGGTGGACCAGCCCATACGCGTGCGCTGCGGCCAGCGCATCGGCCACCTGGCGGCCGACGTCGAGGATGGTGTCCAGCGCCAGAGGACCCTGAGCGGCGAGATCGGCCAGCGTCCGTCCGGCCACGTACTCCATCGCAATGAAGCTGAGCATCGCGCCGTGGTGCTCGACCTCGTCGACCTCATACACGACCGCGATATTGGGATGGGTCAACGCTGAGCCGGCTCGCGCCTCCGCGAGCAGCTGCGCGACGTCTCCTCAGGATCGCTCGCCGGGCGAACGACTTTCAGCGCGACCGTGCGACGGAGACGCTGGTCCTCGGCACGATACACGTCGCCCATCGCGCCGGAACCAAGGTGGGCGACCAGGTGATATCGCGACAGTGTCTCGCCGACCACCGCAACTCAGTGGCTGACGCATCCGCACGGCAAGTCGATCGATCTGCCGGATAGCCGCGCGACATCGATCGCGAATCCCGGCAGCCTCTCAACGTGGCTAGCAAGGACGTCAAGATTGTGGTCGTCACCGAGTTTGGTCTCCAATCGCTTGAGTGTCGGCAATGAACGGCGCGACGCCGGTCGTCAGCGGCTTTGCCAGGCGCAGCTGATACCGAGAGGGTTTTCAGCTCTTTGCGCCAGCGGTGCAGCGTCGCCGACTGCCTGGTCAGGCGCGCCCGTTTCATCGCCTTCCGACTCCGGCGATACGAGGCGGCGACGATCGCGATCATCTCAGACCAGTGACTGGAGGGGATGTCCACTGCTTAGCCGACTGACGCGTCTTCTCCAAGCGCTCGGCTGCGTCGGCGACGACGCCGTAGACGCTGCGCACGCGCTTCACTTCGATCGCGGGCTGGACGAGGCCACGGCGGAGAATTCCGTAGGTGTGCTCGGGTAACTGCTTGGGGTAGCGGCGACGAACGCGATCGAACGTGTCGATAATCGCGCTGCTGTCGCGGACCTTCGAGAAGCGCCCTGGCCGCCGACTTCAACCGCTTGCGATCCCGGCGCGGCAGCTTCGCGCCCGCTTCGGCCAGGAACGCGCGCGATCGCCCGCACCTTCTTGACGCTCTTACGCGATTCATGGACGGCGTCCGAAACTCGACTGCCCTCGCTTGTGGTGAGTGCAGGGGCTGTCTTCACGGAGCTGCTTGACGCACGATCTTCGTGAGCTCATCTTCGATGTGTTTCCGCTGGTGTAGCTCGAACGACACGAGATCTCCTATGGCGACCGATATGCATACATGCTGCCAGTCGGCCACGGAATCGGCGACGAGCCCGAGCGTTAGATCCCGCGGACCCTGAGAAGGTAAGACCGTCCCACCTGTCGGAAATAGCTGGGAAACGCTCCGGCGCCTTCCTGCGGCGGATCGCAACCTCCGCCTTTTATCCTCGGCGTGGCGCCACGCTTGCTTCTCCGTGCGATGCGGCCGCGCTCGCGGCCGTGACATCACTCAACCATTTTCAGGAGGGAAAGCACGCATGCCAGTTGAAACCCGTTCCAATGTCGATCAGGAGATCCGCACGCTGGTGGACGGCTTCGCAAAAGCGGTTCGCGAGAAGAACCTCGACGCGCTGATGCCGCACTATGCGCCCGAGCTCGTCGTCTTCAACGTCGTGCCGCCGCTCCGCGACAAGGGCATCGAGGCCAACCGAAAGAGCTGGAGGGAATGGTTCGACAGTTTCAAAGGCGGCATCAACTACGAAGTCAGGGAGCTCACCGTCGTCGGCAACGACGATGTCGCGTTCTCGCACAGCCTGAACCATGTCGTCGGCGAGAGTCGCGAAGCGGACCGCGTCGACGGATGGATCCGCGTGACAGTGGGCTATCGCAAGACGGGCGGTAAATGGCTGGTCACGCACGAGCATGTCTCGATGCCGATTGACATGAAGACGGGCAAGGTGCCGGCCGACCTCAAGCCGTAGGGTGCGTGAGCGAAACGGGCAAATCGAGGTCGAACCGGCTCGCTGAGCCGGTTCGATTCCTCCATCCGTTTAGCGGGATGAGTGTTCGTCGAGGAGCCGATCGAGCCCCTGATAGCTCTGCTCCATGCCATCGGTCATGCCGGTCGCCATCGCCGCATCGCGCGCGTCCTTCGACCCGAAGTCGATCAGCGAGGTCACCGTCGTGACACCGGCGTTCTCCTCGAACGTGACCGTCACGAGAGCGTCGTTCCCCGGGAAGTCGTCGCCGACCGTGCCCGGGTCGTACGCCTCGGTGTGCACGAGTTTCGACGGTGCCTGCACCTCGCGGAACGTGCCGCTGAAGCCAAACTCGCTCGCGTTCTCATCGCTGCGCCACCGCCAGCGATACCGCCCGCCAACCCGCACGTCCATCTCGCACACGGGCATCGACCATCCGGGCGGGCCGAGCATCCAGCGCCGCACGAGCTCGGGCTCCGTGAACGCCCGATAGACGAGCGCCCGCGGCGCCCTGAAGGATCGCCGAACCTGCACCTCGCGTTCGCTCGGGAGCGTGACCTGTGCCTTGTCGATTGTCATGGGCATCCTGCATCTCCTTCCTGCCGTTATCCGCGTTTGGATCGTTTCGTCCGCTGACCACCGCGCGTCGGCCGACGTGATGCGTGCTGCATCTCATCCAGCAGCTCATCGAGACGCTGGAAGTTCGTCTCCCACGCGGCCCGGTACTGCTCGAGCCAGGCGGTTGCCTCCGCAAGCGGTCTGCCATCCAGCCGCCTGGGACGGCGCTGCGCGTCCTGTCCCACGCTGATCAGATTCGCCCGCTCGAGGATCTTGAGGTGCTTCGAGATCGCGGGCTGGCTGATCGCAAAAGGTTCGCCGAGCTCCGTCACGGACGCGTCCCCGCGCGCCAGCCGCGCCAGGATGGCGCGCCGCGTCGGGTCGGCAAGCGCGAGGAACGTGGCGTCGAGGCGATCGGAGGTGTCTTGTCTCATAGCCAAACGGTTCAATAACCGTATGGTTATATAAACACGGGTTCGCTGTCAAGGGGCCCGGCGCGACCTGAGCGGACGCTAAAGGTCCGCACTGCACGAGCACGTAAGGTCCGCCTTCGCGGTGCGCGAAGACTGTCGGGGAGTCGAGGCATCGTTCAGGATCCGGCGCGCTGAACCTGCATCTGCTCGTACTGCGTCACCGCGCTCTGCAGGTTGAAGAACATGCGGGCGCGCCCCAGCGTTTCGCCGAGCGGCGACTGCTGCACGACCTTCAGCACTTCGGGATTCAGCGACGCCAGCCACAGCGTGATGCCCTGGCTGCGCAGCTTCTCTTCCGCCTTCGATGAGCATCTTCAGCGCCGTGTATTCGATGTCGATCAGCGCGCGGCCATCGAGGATGACGACGGACGGGTTGTGCCGCCGCGATAAGCTGGGTGAGCTTGTCACCGATCCGCTGCGCGTTCAGGAAAAAGGCGCGTCCCTCGACACGCAGGATCAACAGGCCCGGCCACGCCTCGTCGTCGGGATGCTCGCTCGAGCGCGGACGGAAGACATCGGTCCCGCGCTTGCGGCCGACGACGTTCACCGGCGGATCGTAGGACTGTTGCGCGAGCGCCAGCAGCGAGGCGATGACTGCCACGAGGATGCCCTGCAGCGTGCCCAGCAGGACGACGCCGACGAACGCGATCGCCGCCCAGCGGAACTCTTTGCGCCGCACGCGGCGAATGACGGCGAACTCGACCGGTTGGATCAGGTCCACCGAGTAGGCCACGACCACCGCGGCGAGCGCCGCCTGCGGCATCAGACCGATAAGCGGCGCGAGCACAAGCAGCGTCGGCGAGCGACATGGCCGCTGTCACCAGTGAGGCGAGCTGCGAGCGGGCGCCGGCCTTGCGGTTGACTGCGGTCTGTGAGGTGCCGCCGCCGGCAGGCATCGCACCGAAAAGTCCGCCGGCGAGGTTCGCTGCGCCGAGCGCGAGCAGCTCGCGGTTCGGCGCCGGCCGCGGTTCTCCCGGCGCGGCAAACGCGCGCGCCGCGGCGATGCTCTCGGTGAAGCTCATGAGCGCAATGCCGGTCGCCGCCGGCCACATCACCGAGCGAGCTCGACCTGCGGACGGATAAGGGAGGGCAGTCCGCCCGAAACGGCGCCGATGACTGCCACGCCCGACTCTGTCAGGTTGAACGCCGCAGAAGCGCCAATCGCCAGCCCGATGGCGACGAGCGGCGCCGGCGCCTGCGGCACGAAGTGGTGGAGCGCGAAGATCAACGCGATCACCAGGACGGCAACCAGGACCGTGGCCACGGAGGTGGCAGGCAGCTCCTGGACGATGGCGAGCAGGTCCCGGAAGAATCCGGCCTTCGTGATGTGAATGCCGAGGAGCTTCGGGATTTGATCCACGACAATCACAAGGCCAATCCCCGACTTGAATCCGGTCAGGACCGGCTCGGAGATGAAGTTGGCGACGAACCCGAGGCGGATGGCGGACGCCAGGATCAGCAGGGCTCCAACCAGGATGGACAACGTCGCCGCGGCCGGTATCAGCTCGCTGGCGGATCCGTCCGGCGCGACCTGACCCAACGCCGCGGCGGTCAGGATCGCGATGGTCGTGGTGGTGCTCACGCTCAGCGGACGCGAGGTGCCGAGCGCCGCATAGACGGCCATCGGGACGATCGCGGTGTACAGGCCGACCTGGACGGGGAGCCCCGCGATGGTGGCGTACGCCATGGCCTTGGGCGCCACCACGGCGGCGGCAGTCAGACCCGCCAGGACATCTGCACGCGTCACGACTTCCTCCGCGGTTCGAGCGCTCCGCGAAGCTTGTCGGCGAGCGGACTGAAGCCTTCGGCGGGCGCTGCCGATCGCGCCGTGTAGTCGCGGAGCTCCTCGGACTCCTGCGCGTCGAGGATCGCCTTGCGGCTGACGCGGATGCGCCGGGCCTCCGGATCGACCTCGAGGACGACGACGTCCACCGGCGGAGCCGGCGGTGAAGGTCCTGGCGACGTCGCCTTCCTTCGCGATGCCCGACTCGCTGTTCGGCATGAGCGCGTCGATACCCGGCGCGAGCTCGACGAACACGCCGAACTTCGCGTGGCGCGTGACGCGGCCCTTGTAGACCTGCCCGGCGACGAACTTCGTCGCGGCGGTGGACCAGGGGTCTTCCGTCAGCTGTTTGAGCCCGAGCGCAATCTTCTGCGTGCCGTCGTCGACGCGAAGCACCTTGACGGTGATCTCGTCGCCAGGCTTGAGCATCTCGGACGGATCCGAGACGCGCGACCAGCCGATCTCCGAAACGTGGAGCAGGCCCTGGATGCCGCCGCCAAGATCGACGAAGGCGCCGAACTCGCGCACCGAGGCGACGCGGCCGGTCAGCACGGCGCCAGGCACGATCGACTTCCGGATCTCGGCGGCGCGCTGCCTGCTGCTCCTCCTCGAGCACCTTCCGGCGCGAGACGATCAGGTTCCGGCCGCCCTCCTTGTACTCGACGATCCGGAACGCATAGACGCGGCCGACGTGCGGCTTCGGGATCGGCCGTCCGCGCGATGTCGATCTGCGAAAAGGGGCAGAAGGCGCGCTGGCGGGCGAGCCGCACCTCATATCCGCCCTTGACGGTGCGCTCGACCTTGCCCTCGACCGGCAGTCCCGAGTGGAACGCGTCGGTCAGCTGCTGATCGGTGACGTGTCCGCGGGCCAGCTTGCGGGAGAGCGTCAGCCCGCCTGCCGTCGACACGACGGTGGCCTGGATGCGATCGCCGACGGCAACTTCGACGACGCCGTCCGCGTTCTTCAGCTCGTCGATGTCGACCACGGCTTCGCCTTTGCCGCCGACGTCGACGAACGCCACCTCCGGCCCGATCGCGACGATCCGGCCCTCGATGGTCTGACCCTTCTCGAACTGCCTGGCCTGCTGCGACGCCGCGAACATCGCGGCGAAATCTTCTTCGGGCTCGCTCACAATGGGTTCCCCTGGCGACTCAGAGCGGCGTCGATGGCGGTTCGATTCTTAATCATCGAGGCGCTCGTGTCGGTCGGCATTATAGAGTGTGGCCATGCTGCACGTACGCCCGGCAACGCCCGCCGACCTGGACGCGATCGTCACCGGCAACATGAAGCTGGCGGAAGAGTCAGAGAACATTCAGCTGGACGCGGCGACGCTTCGCCAGGGCATCACGGCGCTTCTCGACGGACGTGCGCCCGGTCAGTATTGGATGGCCGAGCTCGACGGCCGCGTCGTCGGCCAGCTCCTGATTACCCACGAGTGGAGCGACTGGCGGAACTGCATGGTCTGGTGGGTACAGTCCGTGTACGTGGCGCCGGAAGTACGCCAGCGAGGCGTGTTGAGAGCGCTGTATGCGCACGTGCGCGGGGAAGCGCAGGCCGCAGGCGTCGGGGGGCTACGGCTGTACGTGGACAACACGAACACACGTGCCCAGGCGGCGTACGCGGCGCTCGGGATGAAAGGCGACCATTACCGCGTGTTCGAGGACATGTTCCGGGAGCCTCCAATCGGGTAATCGGCGTAATCGATGCTGATTGGGATCTCAGGGCTCGCGCAGCGCGATCATCGGATCGACACGCGTCGCACGAAGCGCCGGCAGAATCGAGTGGCGATCAGCCCGGCCGCGACCAGCGCCAAGCGGCAGATCGAGAACGCCGGCAGATCGAACGGGCTGATGCCGTAGAGCACGCCGCGCAATCGAACGGGCGACGAGGGTCGACGGCGACGAGACCGATGCCCACACCGGCGGCGAGCATCGTCAGGCTGTTCCGGACGACGAGTCCGACGGTCCGGCCGCCGCTCGCGCCGAGCGCCATGCGCAGTCCGATTTCGCGCGTGCGCTGGCTGACGGCATAGGAAAGGACCCCGTAAATGCCGAGCCCGGCCAGGAGCAGGGCGGCGCCGGCAAAGAGCGCCAGGAGCGTCGCGCTCATGCGCGGCAGAAACACGGCGCGCGCCAGGATCTGATCCATCGTGCTCAGCTCGTAGATCGGCTGCTCGGCATCCACCGACCACACGGCGTTGCGAATGGCCGAGGCGAACGCGGCCGGGTCGCGCTCGGTTCTGGCGACGACGGACATCCCGGCGGTCGGCGATTGCCGCAACGGCAGGTAGACCTGTTTCTTCGGTTCGCTGTCGAGGCCCTGGTTCCGCACGTCAGCGACAACGCCGACAACGACGCTCTTGCCGTGCGGGTTGACGATCGTCTGCCCGAGCGGGCTGCGATCCGGAAAGTATCTCCGCGCCATCGTCTCGTTGATGATGCTGGTGCGTGGATTGTCGGCGCCATCGCGCTCGTCGAGGTACCGTCCCTCGAGCAGCCGGATCTTCATGGTTTCGAAATAGCCGGGCGTCACGATGCGCACGTCGGCGAGCGGATCCTCGCTCTTCGGCGGCTGCCGGCCTTCGACGGAGAACGGCAGGGCCGACGCGATGCCGACGTCGTTCATCGGCAGAATCGAAACCGCCGATGCCGCGGTGACCCCCGGCGCGTTTCTCACCCGCGCCACGACGTCCTCGAAGAACTGCACCAGGCGATGGCGCTCACGGTATTTGGTGGTGGGCAGAAACACCTGTGCCGCGATCACGTTGCCCGGATCGAATCCCGGATTGACCGCTAACAGCTTCGTGAAGCTGCGCGTCATCAAGCCGGCGCCGACGAGCAGGACCAGCGCGACCGCGACTTCGAGCACGATCAGCGCGTTCAGCAGGCGGCGGGCGCCGCGAGTGGCCGTGTTGGCGAACGAGTCGCTCAGGCTGTCGCGCAGCTCGCCGCGCGACGCCTGGAGCGCGGGGAGCAGACCGAAGGCGATGCCGACGGCGATCGACACCACGGTCGTGAATGCGAGGACGCGGGCGTCGAGCTGGATCTGATCCAGGCGGGGAAGACGTGCCTCGGGCAGCGCCGCCAGGAGCCGCAGTCCCGCCGCGGCGGAAAGCCAGCCAAGCGCGCCGCCGCCAATCGACAGGAGGAGGCTCTCGGCGAGGATCGGCCGCGCGACCTCCCACCTTCCGCCGCCGAGCGCGCCGCGCACGGCGATCTCGCGGCGCCGGTGCGACAAGCGTGCGAGGAGCAGATTGGCCATGTTGGCGCAGACGATCAGCAGCAAGAAGGCCACTGCGCCCATCAGCATCAGCAGCGCCGGCCGCGACGCGGCGACGAGCTGCTCGTGCGCCGCGACGACGCGCGCGCTCCATCCTTCGTTGCTGTCGCGGTTGTCGGCGGCAATGCGCGCCGCCAGCAGACGCACTTCTTCCTGCGCCTGCCCGGGCGTGGCGTTGGCGGCAATGCGCCCCACGACCATCAGCGACCGCGCCCGGCGCGACCGCCCGTGCAGATCCTTGGGGTCGAAGGCGAGCGGCGCCCAGAGTTGAGCGCTGGCCGCGGTCGGGAACTCGAAGTCCGGCGGCATGACGCCAACGACCGTGTACGGCTCTGCGTCGAGGTGAATCGTTCTGCCGACGATGCCTGGTTCCGCGCCGAGGACGCGCCGCCAGAACGCGTCGCTCAAGACGACGACCCGAGGCGCGCCGAACAGCCCTTCTTCGGGAAGAAACGTGCGGCCGAGCCTCGCGTTTGCCTTGAGGACGGCGAACAGCTCCGGCGTAGCCCTGACGCCGGAGACGCTGACAGGATCGCCGGATCCCGCGAACGTGAAATCGGCGCGCCGGTAGGCGGCGACCGATTCCAGGCTCCTGACATCGGCCTTCCAGTCTTCGAACGTCGGTACCGAGACGCGATCCAGGACACCGTCGGGGTTGACTTCCCAGAGGACGACGATCTTCTCCGGATCGTCGTACGGCAGCGGGTTGAGGACGACGGCCTGGATGATGCTGAAGAGCGCGGTGTTCGCGCCGATGCCGAGGGCGAGCGTCACGAGCGCGATCAGCACGAAGGTCGGCTGCCGCCGCAGCGTGCGGAACGCGTATCGGAAGGAGGTGAGCCAGTCGGCCATAATCTCGGGGCTTCGGGGCTCGGGGCTCGGAACTCGAGCGGGCCCTTCGCGTCGGGTGCGATCCTAATGCAGGAACGAGCCGGGAACCTGAAAAGAAGCGCGGAAGTGAAGGTCACCGGGCGGCGCTGCTGTCGCCTGTCGTCGCAATCGCACGCTCACCGCCGCTGACTTGCGACCGCACTCACGCACCTCAGCTCCCGAGACCGCGTCCACGTACACCAGGCGGCACCGATTCGCAACCTGGGCGCCGTGCTCCGCGTTGACCACCACGACATCGAACTCGCCGGCGTTGGTCGGGTCGAATCCATCGGCCACCGGCGCGAGCCGGTGCGGGTAGCGCGTCACCCGATAAAACTCGAGAGCCGGTTGATAGAGGTGTTCCGTCGCGCCGACGCGGATCAATCCCGCCGCATCGGCCGTGCGCGAGGAGATCAGCTCGACAATCCGCCGCGAACCGGCGTCATACCGCCAATGACCGTAGCTGCCGACAGTGAATTGCTCGACTGCGGTCGTCGTCAGCACCGCCAACACGGCGATTGCGCTCCACCGCAGCAGGCGGGAGCGCGCCGATCCGGCCGCGCCGGCGAGCGTCAGGACAATCAGGGGAACGAAGTAGAGGCCGGTTCGCTCTTTTGGATAAAGCACGCCGAGCCCGGTGGTGCGCGATATCAGCAGAATGACCGTGCAGGCCAGCGTGCCGCCGGACAAGAGCAGCCAGTGCGCATCGCGTGATCCCGGAAGCGAAACGGCTGCGAGCGGAGCAGCCGAATCATCGAGGCACTCGATGCGGCGATGGCGATGACAATGGCCGTCCACGTCAAGGCCGCTGCGATCCACATGGCGAATGATGTTTCGTCCACCAAGTCGGATGATGCTCGACGGCGAGCCGGACGATCGACCGCGCGGTTTCGCCCAGGCTTTCCGCGCCAAAGAAGAACGTTTCGCGGCTGGCCTCACGCAGCGGGACGGCGAGCAGCGCCGCGGCCGCCGCGAGGCCAGGGAGCCAGAACTGCGTGATGAGCATTCGAACGGACACCGCTGCCGTTTCGCGCTTGACGGCGATCGCGGACGGCGGTCGATCACAGAGCGGCGGCCGGAAAGGCGAAGGCGAGATTGGCGCAGACGGAGCCGCCGAGCGCGAGCGAGGCGAGGGCCACCGTTGCCGTTCCGGTCGCCCGAGAGCTCCAGGAGCGCAAAGGCGAACAGGCAGAGCGCCGGCCGTAGCCGCGCGCGGCCGAAAGGAAGTCGAAGACCAGCGGATTCAGCGTGAGCGCGCACAGTGTCAGGCCGAAGACCAGCCTCGTCGAGCACATGCGGCGGGCCAGCAGAGCTGCGATAATGAGGTAGGCGACCCCGGCAATGAGCGAAGGCAGCCGTAGCGTGAACTCGGTCACGCCGAGCAGAACCTGTCGTCGCGTTGGCGGCGAGCGTGAACAGGACGTGGTTGTTGGCGGTGTAGCGGGTGAAGACGTGCTCGAGCGGGCCTGCGATGAACATCAGGTACGTCATCGCTTCGTCGTGCACGATGCCCTGGGTGGCCGCGCGGTAGATATTTGCCGCGGCGACGAAGGCTACCAGCGCACCGACGCACAGCCTGTCTCGGTTCACGACTCGGCCGCCTGGTTCCATCCACGCCCGCAGCGTTGGATGTACGCTGGGCGCCTGAGGCATCAACTGCGACTACCGACGGCTCAGCCATCGACGGCGCCCGTGGATGCACGTCCTGGGCCGGACGCGCGGACGGCGTCCGGCGCCCGTCGCGTCGTGTCGCTCGACGTGCTGCGCGGCCTCGCGGTTGCCGGCATGATCGTCGTCAACAATCCCGGCGACTGGAGCGCCGTCTTTCCGCCGCTGCTCCACGCCTACTGGACGGGCCTGACCGTCGCCGATCTCGTGTTCCCGGCATTCATCTTCGTCATGGGCGCTCGCGATGCCGTTCGCGTTTGCGCGGCGTCGGATGGCCGGGTCTTCGACCAGAGAGATCTACAAGCACATCGCCCGTCGGGTGGCTCTTCTCATCGCGCTCGGCCTCGTACTGAACGCTGTGAGCGCGTGGGTCGCCGCTGCGGTTCCCGGCGTCCTCCAGCGCATCGCGCTCGCCTACTTCGTCGCCAGCATCGTCGTGCTGCACGTGCGTCCTTCACGATGGCTGTTGGTCGCCGCCGCCCTGCTGGTTGTCCACTGGGCTTTGCTGGTACTCGTGCCGTTCGGCGATCACCCGGCCGGCACGATGACACCCGACCACAATCTCGCCCGATTTCTCGACACGCTCGTGTTCGGACGACATGCGCTGACCATCCCGATAGATCCGGAGGGGCTGCTCGGCACGCTGACGGCCTCTGCGACCGCCGGTCCTCGGCGCAGCGGCCGGCGACTGGATCCGGCGCGCACCAACGAGCGCGGCGCGCCTGCGTGGGCTCGGTGACGGGCGGCGCCGCCGCGCTCGGCCTCGGGCTGCTCTGGTCGCGCGCGCTGCCGTTGAGCAAGCCGCTCTGGACAGGGTCGTTCGTCCTCGTCACCGCTGGCCTGACCACGCTCGCGTTCGCGCTGGTCGTATTCATCGTCGACGTCCGCGGACTGCGGCGTTGGAGCCGCCCCTTCGTGTGGCTGGGCGCGAACGCGCTCGCGATTTACATCGGTTCGGAGGTCGTGCGGCGGCTCCTCGACGCGGCTGTCGTCACGCAGGGATCCGGACGCACGACGCCGAAAGCGTGGGTGTTCTGGGATGTGCTGGAACCGGCGTTCCGCCCGTGGTCCGAGGCCGCGTCCTTCGTGTTCGCGGTCGGTGTTCTGGCGATGTGGATGGTGGTTGCGGGGGTTCTTTATCGATCTAGCGCCGCGCGGTCGGGATTACTCCCCGCTGACGCCGCAGGGACTTCCGACCCACCCGGACCCGCATAGAAACTCCCCTCGCGACTATTCGTAACTGATGTCAATTCGGGAGCAGTCGGGTGTGTGCGCGACAAGCACGGACTCGTTTCACTTGGCTGGTCACGAGCCTAACTACTAGAATCAGCGTGTTCAACTCAGCTCAACGCTGCACATGCCCCTGTCCGCCGGAACTCGCCTCGGCTCGTACGAAATCCTGTCCGTCCTCGGGGCCGGCGGCATGGGCGAGGTCTATCGTGCCCGCGATACGAAGTTGAACCGTAATGTCGCGATCAAAGTTCTACCGGACGTCTTCGCCAACGACCCGGAGCGACTGGCGCGCTTCCACCGCGAAGCGCAGGTGCTGGCGGCGCTCAACCATCCCAGCATCGCGCAGATCCACGGATTCGAGGACTCGGACGGGGTCCATGCGCTCGTCATGGAGCTGGTGGTTGGCGAGGATCTGTCACAGCGCATCGCCGGGAGATCGATGCCCCTCGATGAGGCGCTGCCGATCGCCAGGCAGATCGCGGACGGCCTCGAAGCAGCGCACGAGCAGGGGATCATCCATCGCGATCTGAAGCCGGCGAATATCAAGGTCGGCGTTGACGGCTCGGTGAAAATTCTCGATTTCGGACTGGCCAAAGCACTGGACGATGCGCCGGCGGGGCAGAACGTGACGCATTCGCCGACGCTCAGTCTCGGCGCAACGCGGCAGGGTGTCATCCTCGGGACGGCGGGGTACATGGCGCCGGAGCAGGCACGAGGACAGTCCGTCGACCGCCGCGGCGACATCTGGGCGTTCGGCTGCATCCTGTACGAGATGCTCACCGGGAAGCAGGCCTTCGCAGGCGAAACCGTCTCCGACACGCTCGCGGCCGTCCTGCGCGTGGAACCAGACTGGTCCGCGCTTCCAGCGACGACGACGTCCTCCGCCAGACGATTGCTTCGACGATGCCTCGAAAAGGATCCGAAGCGGCGCCTGCAGCACATCGGCGACGCCCGGTTGGAACTCAGCGAACTGGACCAGGCCACCGAGGAGTCCGTTTCGAGCTCACGGCCATCTCGTCGTCTCCTCTGGCCGGTTGTCCTCGCGGCGACGGCCGGAGCGATCGTTTTCGGCACCGCGGCGTGGAGGCTGGCGCCGCGGGCGATCCCCGGGGCGGTCATCCGGTTCACCCTTCCACTTCCACCGTCGGCACCATTTTCGGAGGTCGGCCGCACCCGGGATCGCCCTGTCGCCCGACGGTCGCACGGTCGTGTACGCGGCCAACAATCCGCTTGGGTTGGTCGTGCGCCGGCTCGCGCGGAGCAATGTCGAACGGCTTCGCGGTGCGGAAGGCGGCGGCGCTCCGTTCTTCTCGCCCGACGGCGCGTGGGTCGGATTTTTCGCCGACGGGAAGCTCAAACGGGTTCCGCTTGACGGCGGCATCGCTGTCACGGTCAGCGAGGATGTCCTGGTCGGCCGGGGGACGTGGGGCGACGACGGCACCATCGTCTTCACCACCCAGGTGGGTCTGTATCAGGTGCGGCTTGGGATGGCGGGCCCGCACAGCTCGTGCTGAAAGCGGACGAGAGCGGAGGATTCGGTCAGCCGCAGTTCGTCCCGGGTCTCAGAACGGTCCTGGTGCGAAGAGGCACGCCCTTCCGAAACCACATCGAGGCCGTGGACCTGCAGAAGCGAACGACCCGAGCGCTCGTCGAGGGTACGAACCCGCAGTTTGCATCGCCTGACACCTTGCTTTTCGAACGCCAGGGCGGTGTGTGGGCGGTACGCTTCGATCCCAAACAGCTCGCAACAGTCGATACGCCAGTAACCGTTCTCGAATCAGTTCGTCTTGCCGGGGCGGGTCAACGCCAGGCGATGTTCGCGGCGGCCACAAATGGTTCGCTCATTTATGTGGGCGGCGCGCAAACGCCGAGACGTCGATAGTGTGGCTCGATCGAACGGGTCAGCCCACGCCCGCCATTAGCGCGCGCGCCGGTTTCCAGCAGCCGCGACTGTCTCCCGATGGGAAGCGCGTTCGCAGTCAGCGTCGTCGATGGATCGGGAACCGACGTGTGGGTGTACGAGCTCGAAGGGGGGCAGCGCAAGAAGTTGACGACCGACGGCAGGAGCCGTCGGAATGTGTGGTCACCCGACGGCACCAAGATCGCCTTCTACGCCACACCCGAGGGTCGAAGCGACCAGGATTTGTTCGTTGTCCCCTCAAGAGGCGGAGAGCCGGAGCGCCTGCTCGACCGTCCGGGGTTTCAGTATCCGGAGGCCTGGTCGCCGGACGGCCTCGTGTTCGCCGACGCGCCGCAGGGAGGCGGGCCTGAGAGACGCGACCTTTGGGTGCTGTCGCCAGGGAACACAGCGCGGCCCCTTCTGACAACGTCGGCTGGTGAGCGCGCCGCATCCTTTTCCACAGACGGACGATGGCTCGCATTCGTCAGCAACGAATCCGGTCGAGACGATGTTTATGTCGTGCCGTTTCCCGGACTAGAACCGAAATTCCCCGTTTCGGCCAATGGCGGAACTCAACCGATCTGGTCGCGAAACGGAAAGGAGCTCTTCTACCGGGAAGGCGAGTTTATGATGGCGGCGACCATTCAATCCAACCCATTCCGCGTTGTCTCTGTGTCCAAGCTCTTCGAGTTTTCCAGTGCGGTCTACGGGGCCGAACCCAACCTGGCTAGCTACGATGTCGCGGCAGACGGGAGGTTTCTCGCGGCTCGCCGCGACGCGGTGGCTGCCGACGAAATTCAGGTCGTCTTGAATTGGACGGACGAACTGCGTGGGCTGCTGAAGCGGTAATACGTCCGGCTCAAGCCGGACGCTACGTCCCACCTTCCTCGCGTCGCGAGCTTCCGCCTCTGGCGGAAGCTTCGGCGGACAAGACGGTGGGCAAGCCGAGCCTCGAGCACCGAGTCCCGAGCTATGCGACCGGCGCCGGAGTCGGCGTAGCGATCGTCCTGGAGGCCGGCGATCCGGGCGGCGGCGACCTGCACGAGCGCAATCTCCCACTCGGTAGCGCGGCGGCCAGTGCGGTACGCCACTTCCACCATCGCCTAGCGTCGCGCCGGCGCGCACCACCGGCATCGCCATCATCGACGACACGTCCGCCGGCCAGCCGGCCGCGCTCGATTCCGCCACGGCCGCGGCGTCGTTGTGGATCATGAGCGTGCGGCCGGCGTCGGCCCGGCGCAGGTCCAGCGGCGGCCGGTAGACGCCGCGCTCGCTCTGCAGGCCGCTCTCGGCGCAGATCACGCGCCGCCGGAACTTCTCCATGTACACCAGCGCGACGCCCTCGGCGTCGATGGCCGCGCGCAGCCGATCGAGCAGCGTGGCGACGAATTCGCCGCCGGCGAGCGAGTTGAGCGAAGGGTCCGTCAGGTGACGGAGCGTCCACAGCTGACGGTTGGCCACGTCGGCTTCCTGCCGGAGCTGGAGGTACGCCTGCTGATCCGTCAGGTCGCGGACGATCATCGCGAAGCCGTCGAATCCACCGCGCGAGAACGGACGCACGCGCACTTCGGCGTCGAACGTGCTGCCGTCGGCCCGCCTCTGGCGGCCCGTATACCCCGCTTCGCCCTGTCGGGCGGCAAGGATGATCCGTGCGAAGCCGTCCTCAGGCAGCTCGTCGAACAGCGGGGACGGGCTCGTGCCGATCACGTCGGCCGCCGCACACCCGTACAGACGCGTGGCGCCGCCACGCCAGCCGCTGATGCGGCCGCTGCTGTCGAGCATGACGACCACGGTATCGGCGGCTTCGTCCAACTGGCTGAAAGCCGATTCGACGAGACGTCCCTGCCGCTCGGTCGATTTGAGCTCGCGCATCCACGGCTCTATCGCGCTCATCCGCTCCCGCTCCTGCTCGATCGTCGTCCTCAGAAACGCGACGACGAGTGCGACCGTGAGCCCCTCGGCGACGAACAGCAGGCCGGACGTCATCGGGAGATCGGTGGTGAGTCGCACGGCGAGCAAGGACGCCAGCGCCGCGACGAGCGCCGGCACCGTGCCGCCGAAAGCCGCGCTCGCCGCGATGGCGGCGGAGAACAGCCAGAACTGCGGCTGGTCGGCGACACCGAGCGCCCAGCGCAGGAAGACAGCCGCGCCCACCGCTCCAAGGCCAACCGCATGGGTGGTGAGCCGTTGCTGCTCGCGCGTGTCGAGCCTCCGAAGCATTTCGACCATCCCGGCCAGGGGATTTCGCATGGATGCACCACCGCAGGTTGTTGTTGGGCGAGGGGGTGCATGAAGGTAACACGATCAGGCCGCTCGGTACAGCTCAACCGTGAAGCGATTCCGGCTCGAGCCGATATGTAATCCCAGATGAACCTCTATCCGTTCCTGCGGCGGCTTCGGCGCGAGGCCATCCCGCCCGAGGAAGACGAGGCGAATGTCGTCGATGCCGAACGAGGCCGACGAAGCGTCCGATCGTCCGTCCGTGCCGTGGCGCCTCAGCGAACAGGACGCGCATTTCCTCAAGCGCCGTCTCCACATCGATCCCCAGCTTTAGCCGCATCCGACGTACTCACGGTCCGGCTGGGCCGGAACGCCCGCACTACGACAGTTGAACGCATTCTTTCTGTGGCTCGAGGCGACCGCGCTCAGCACCTGGGTGCGGGAGTCGACGTCGGTCTTCGCGTTTCCGGCCATCCTGTCGGCGCATGCCATCGGCATGGGCCTGGCCGCGGGCGTCAACGCCGCGATCGCGATTCGCCTGCTGGGTTTCGCGCCACGGGTTCCGCCCCGCGAGCTGCACCGCTTCGCCCCTGTGATGTGGATCGGGGTCTGGCTGAATACCGCCTCCGGCCTGCTGCTCCTGATTGGGTATCCGACCAAGGCGCTGACCAATCCGGTCTTCTACCTGAAGCTTTCGTTGATCGCGGTCGGCATGTGGCTATACGTGCTTGATGACGCGTCAGCTCCTGTCCGATGGAGGCCGGCTCCGAAGTAGGCCCGGCGATCGTAGGCCCGGCCTTCAGGCCGGGCATCGACGGCATCGGCACCGGCGGCTCGCTTTCTCGGTGCCGCGTCGCTCGCGTGCTGGGCCGGCGCGGTCACGACCGGCCGCCTGCTCGCGTACACGGCGCACCGCATTCTTGCCAGCTGGTAGATCCATGGTCGACTTCCAGATTTGGCTGGTCAGGACGTTCGCCCGCGCGACTCCGGTCGCGACGATGATGAAGACGGCGTGGGGATGGCCGGCGGCCGAGAGCGTCCACTTCATCGGCCTGTGCCTGCTGGTCGGCGCGATCTTCCTCTTCGACCTCCGGCTGATCGGCGTTGCGAAGCGCATTCCGATCGGCGCGCTGCACAGGCTGATTCCCTGGGGCCTTGCCGGGTTCGCGATGACGGCCGGGAGCGGGATCCTCTTCGTTCTGACCGAGCCCGATCAGTACGTCTACAACCCGGCGTTCCACTTCAAGATGCTGTTCATGGTCGACGGCGGGCCTCAACGCGTCGGCGTTCTACGTGACGTCGTACCGCAAAGCGACAGCGCCCGGCGCTCCGGACGAAGCGCCGCGGCTGGCGAAGATCATCGCCGTCGCGTCGCTCTCCCTCTGGATTGGCGTCATCGTCGCCGGACGCCTGATCACGTTTCATCGCCCGTTTCCGTGCGGACCTGAAGGACCCGGCTTTCTCGCCCAGTGCCTGCCGAATTACTATCGGTGATAACTCAACCACAAAGGACACGAAGGTAAGACCGTCTTTCCTCTGGGTCCATGGTGTCCTTCGTGGTTACAAGAACTCCTGATGAACGAATCCTCAAACGCCACGCCGCGCCTCGAGGTTGCCGCCTTCGCCGGCAGCCTGCGGCAGGCCTCGTTCAACCGCGCATTGCTTCGAGCAGCCACGGAGGCCGCGCCTTCGCGCCTTCACATCGTGGTCTACGACCTCGAGGATCTGCCGCTCTACAACGCCGACGTCGACGCGGCGGGTGCCCCAAAAAGCGTCGTCGAGCTGCGTGACGCTGTGCGTCGAGCGGATGGCCTGCTGATCGCGACGCCCGAGTACAACCACGGCATGCCGGGCGTGCTGAAGAACGCGATCGACTGGCTGTCGCGTCCGGCGCGGCAGAGCGTGCTGGATGGCAAGCCCGCCGCCATGATGGGCGCGTCGCCCGGGATGACCGGCACGGCCCGGTCCCAGGAACAGCTGAGGCAGGTGTTCGCCGCCACGAATTCACCGCTGATGCCGCAGCCTGAAGTCCTCGTCGCTCGTGCGGCAGAGAAGTTCGACGCATCGGGCCGGCTGACCGATGAGCCGACGCGCGCCTTTCTCGCCACATTTCTCGAACGATTTTCGGCGTGGATTGGCAGATTCGCCGCACCGCGGTCGGCCGGGTAAGCTACCAACGTGTCGGAAGAACGCGCCGACCGGCTGACCCGGCTCGGCGGTCTGGCGGTCACGGTCGTTTACGCGGCGCTGATCGGATGGCTGTTCTCGCGCCAGCCGCAGACCGTCGCGCAGATCACCGGCGGCCTCGCCGCGACGATCGGCGCCTACAGCGTCGACGAGCAGTCGGTCGCCGACGGCTTGCGGTTCTTCCGCAACGATCAGTTCGTCGAAGCGCGCATGGCATTCGCGCGTGCCGATCCGGCGGTCCGCGACGCCCGCTCGCAGTTCTATATCGCCTACAGCTATTACCGCCAGGGTTGGGGACGGCTGTACCACGACGATGCGCTGTACGCCGAAGGCCTGACAGCGATCGACCGCGCGATCGCGCTTGCGCCCGGTGGACGGCTGGTCGTGGACGACGAGAACCTGCAGATGCGGACGGGAGAGGAGCTGAAAGCGGAGCTCGAGGCCGGACGGCGGCGCGAAGCGTCGGACTTCAACCCGATGCGCGTCTTCCGGGAGCGGAAATGACCGGCGCGCTGCGGGAAGCCCTCGTCCTGCCGGCCGCGTTCCTGACGGTGCTGCTCCTCGGCAGCGTCCGGATGTCGCAGGCGACGATGCTGGTGCCGCCGTCCGCCTTCGCGCTGGTGCTCGGCCTTCTGGTCATGCGGGTTGTCGTGCAAAGCGGAACGCTCGCGCCGGAACGGCTGCTGGCGGCGTCGCGGTCCGCGCTGGCCAACTTGAACGGCGCGGTCGTGCTCGCGGCGTTGTGGCTCGCGTCGGCGCAGGTTGTCGCGCTCCTCATCCCCGAGTCAGGCCTGCCGCGCATCGTGTTCGCGGTGTTCCTCCTGATTCTGCTTCTCAACACGGCGGCCGCAGCGCCGGATCGCCTCCGGCTGCTGCGGAGCCTCGCCGTGACGTTCGGCGCGCTTTTCTTGTTGAAGTTCGTCGTCCTGCGAGAGCTCTCGGCACCGGGGACGAGCGGCCTCAAGCGCGTGCTGCAGACGCTGCTCGAGGGCATCACGCTGGGCGCCCTGCTGCAGCCGGCGTCTCACCCGGCCACCGGGTACCTCGCACTCCTCAGCCTCGTCCTCTTCCTTGTTGCGCTCTTCCTGCTGCCGGCGCGGATCGCCGAGCGTTCGGGCGCGCTCGTCAGGCAGCGCCCCGGAAACGCGCTCGAGCGGCCGTAACAGTCCAGCTTACCCGAGGGGCTTCGCCCCTCGGACTCCCCACACGCTCTCTCGCGCGCCGCTGCGCCGGCGCGCTTCCACCTCCGCTAAAGCTACGGTGGACAGGCCGTTCGCGCCTGCCCGCCGTAGCAGCGGCGGCGTTCAACGCTGCGAAGGTGGGTGGCTCGCTCGCGCGCTCGCTCGCGGCGCAGGTCAGCCGGTCTTGAGATAGCTTCTAGCCTCGGCGGGCGCGGTTCTTGCGTCGGCCCAGCTTGATGCAGGCCGTGCTGTCTCCAGACCTTCAGGATCAGCTGGCGAAAGGCCGTCAACTCCTCGCTGAACTGCGCGACGCGCTGGCGCGCTTCGGCGTCAATCCCGCCGACCAGGCGGCCCTTGCCGCGTCGATCCGCCAGCTCGACGAATTCTTCCTGCTGGTAGTCGTGGGAGAGTTCAATGCCGGCAAGAGCGCGTTCATCAACGCACTCGTCGGCCAGCCGGTCCTGCAGGAAGGCGTGACGCCGACGACGGCGGCGATTCATGTGTTGAAGCACGGCGACAAGCTCACCCAGGAGATCGGCGAGGACGGCCTGCAGGTCATCACCGCTCCGGCCGACCTTCTCCACGACGTGCATATCGTCGACACGCCCGGAACGAACGCGATGATGCGCGAGCACGAGCGGCTGACGGCCGATTTCGTGCCGCGGGCCGACCTCGTGCTGTTCGTCACGTCCGCCGATCGTCCGTTCACCGAAACCGAGCGGGCCTTCCTCGAAACCATCCGTGGCTGGGGCAAGAAGATCGTCGTCGTCATCAACAAGGTCGATATCTTCGAGCGCGCCGAGGACATCGAGGAGGTCGTGGGATTCGTGCGCGGCGCTGCGCAGCGGCTCCTGGGGCTGACGCCGGAGATCTTTCCGGTGAGCGCGCGCCTGGCGCTTCGCGCGAAGCGCGGCGCGCCCGCGTCATGGGTGGCGAGCGGTTTCGAGGCGCTCGAGAAGTACATCACCGAGATTCTCCACGAGACCAGCCGTTTCCGTCTCAAGCTGGCGAACCCGCTCGGCGTCGGCCAGGCGCTCGCTGCACCGCTACGCGACGATCGCCGAGGAACGCCTCGCGCTGCTGAACGACGACATGACGGTGCTCGATCAAATCGAGCGGCAGCTCGCGGTCTACGCCTCTGACCTGTCGCGAGGGTTCGAGCTGAGGATGACGGCTGTCGAGAAGGAGCTCGTCGACATGGAGCGCCGCGGTCACGAGTACTTCGAGGACACGCTCCGGCTCGGGCGGGTCGTCGATCTCCTGAACCGCGCCCGCGTCCAGAAGGAATTCGAGGAGCGCGTCGTTGCCGACGCGCCGAGGCAGATCGAACGGCGGGTGGCCGAACTGATCGACTGGCTGATCGATCAGGACTTCCGCCAGTGGCAGGCGGTCACCACCACCGTCGCGAGCCGGGTCAGAAGTCACGGATCGGGAGCGTTGGGCGCACCGGAGGTGGGCACCTTTCATGCCGACCGCACGCGGTTGATCGACGCGGTCGGCCGCGAAGCGCAGCGAGTGGTCGAGACCTACGACAAGCGCCGCGAGGCCGAGGCGATCGCGGAACAGGCGCGCGCCGCGGTGACCACCGCGGCCGCAGCCGGCGGCGCGGCGGTCGGGCTGGGCACGCTCGTCACGCTCGCCGCGTCGACCGCCGCGGCCGACGTCACCGGCATTCTCCTGGCGAGCGTCGTTGCGGCGCTCGGATTCCTGGTCATCCCGGCGCGGCGGCGCAAGGCCAAGATCGAGATGAAGCAGAAGGTGACGGCGCTGCGTCATCGCTGGCCGACGCACTCCGCATCGAATTCGAGCGCGCGCAGGAGCAGAGCCACGCGCGCATCGAACAGGCCATCGCCCCGTACAGCCGGTTCGTTCGGGCCGAGCACGCACGGTGGACCGAGGCGCGTACAAGCCTCACGTCGCTGCGCAGCCGCGCGGCGACGTTCCGCGGCCGCCTCGCTGCGTAAGGAAACCATCACGCCGTTCAATTGACGCACGCAGGGGGCGGTGATAGCGTTGTCCGTCTTTCTCCTACATGAGAACGATGCGTGTAGGGCGGACCTCTTCTTTGAGGTCCGTCACGTGGAGGGCGGACCTTTTAGGTCCGCCACGTGTAGGGCGGACCTTCAGGTCCGCCGTCCGGAGGATTGATGGCGAGGAACTTCGGCAGGCTGGTGCAGCAACTTCGTTCCGAACGATCCGCGCTCGAACGTGAGATCGCCAGGCTGAATCAAGCGATCAGCGCACTCGAGGGCGGGGCCGCAGGCAGCCGGAGCCGGAAAGCCGCGGGCGGTGGAGCGGGACGCCGGCGCCGCTCGAAGATGTCTGCCGCCGCACGCAAGGCCGTCAGCCTCCGAATGAAGAAGTACTGGGCGGCCCGCCGGAAAGCCTCCGCATAGAGATTCACGCGCAGGGAACTTTCCTCGTCAGCCTCGTCCCCTCAACGGGCCCGTGTGAACGGAGGGGAAATGACTGCAGTCCAAGCGTCCGCCTCGAGTTACTCTCGAACGCTTCGCTGTAGCGATTCGTCGGCTATCTGCCTGCCACGGTGGGCTCAGGAGGTTCCTGCACGTTCCATCGTCACGTCAGTTCGGACGTAGGTCCGGCTGAACAGCATCCGATCGATCCGCGTCCCATTGAGCTTCGTCTGTCGCCGTGACGACGGCATGTCGGGGTGTTGCGCAGCTGGGAGCGTCGGTCCTGAGGGACTCACCGGCAAGTTCGACAGAGCTGATACCTGTACCTTGTTCCGTCCGTTGCGTTCTGATTCATTCCGTAGATTGTGGGGTGCAGTCCGATCAGCGCGACTAGGTCATGGTTGACCAGCGCGAGCCGATACTCCGCATCCACGGCCAGGACCGCCTGTTGCTCAGGCGTCAACCCATGGCTTGCGATACGCAGCTGCACGTTTCCGAAACAGCTTCATCGGCTAGTGGCCGTATTCACGTCGGTTGATCGGCGAGTAACATCACGTTGCCGTCGAGCGAGACCGTGACGTCGCCGCGAATGAGAAGGGATCGCCCTGGGTCCTGACGGTGAAGTACGGCAGCGACATGACCCGGCCGCGCGTTGGGCGAGCCAGCTTCGAGATTGTGTGAAACGAGATGGACGATCGGTCGGCATCCTGGTAGGGGAGCGCTGCCTGACCAGCGCCGCGCGCCGAACCGGGCTCTCGAACCAGGTCGATCACACTTTCCGTGGCTTGGACACCCTCGATTACAAAACGGATCGATCGGGCATCACACACTTTCCCGGAATCTGAGTCGGCTCGAACGTCCAGCGGGGGAGAATGGGGTATAACCGACAAGAACCCCGATGTCGATTGCCAACAGCTCCGACATCCTGCAGGCGGTGATCGACGCCACCCCGGACGCGATCTTCGTCAAGGATCTGGAGGGGCGCTACGTGCTCGTCAACGACGCGGCGGCGCGCTTCGTCGGCCAATCGCCGGCCGAGATCGTCGGCAAGCGCGACTTCGAGCTCTACCCCGAAGCGACCGCGCGGCAGTTCGTCGAGGACGACCGCCAGGTGCTGGCCACCGGCCTGCCGCAGGCGTTCGAGGGCGTCGCCACCGGCAAGGACGGCGCGACGCAGGCGTACCTCGTCACCAAGGGCGTGTACCGCGATCCCGACGGCCGGATTCTCGGCCTCTTCGGTATCTCGCACGACATCACGGAGCTGCAGGCCGCGAACGAATCGCTGGCCCAGGCGAGGGAAGCGCTGTTCCGGTCGCAGAAGATGGAAGCGGTCGGCCAGCTGACCGGCGGCATCGCCCACGACTTCAACAACATCCTTTCAGTGATCCTCGGCAACGTCGAGCTCCTCCGGCACTACCTGCAGACCAAGCGGCGCCGCGACGCGCAGATCGAGGAGATGATCGAATCGATCATCCGGGCCACGCTGCACGGCAAGGACTTGACGAGCCAGCTGCTGGCGTTCTCCGGACGCCGGCACCTCAACCCGAAGCCGGTTGACATCAACGCGCTCGTCACCGCGACGGTGCGGATGCTGAGCCGGACGATCGGGTCGACCATCGACCTCGAGACCAGGCTCACCCCGTCGAGCCCGATTGCGCTGGTCGATGCCGCCACACTCGAAGCGGCCATCCTGAACATCGCGCTGAACGCCCGGGATGCGATGCCGCACGGCGGGGTCCTGCGGATCAGCACGCTTCGCGCCGAGGTGACCGAACCGCCGGCCGCCTCCGACGATCTCGCGGTCGGCTCGTACGCCGTGATCTCGCTCGAGGACAACGGCTGCGGCATGTCCCCCGAGGTGGCCGCGCGCGTGTTCGAGCCGTTCTTCACGACGAAGTCCGGCGGCGGCGGCACCGGCCTGGGGATGAGCATGGTCTACGGCTTCGCCCGCCAGTCGGGCGGCGTCGTCACGCTCGAATCCGAGGCGGATCGCGGCACCACGGTGAGGTTGTTCCTGCCAATCGCCAAGCAGAGTACGTAGCCAAGCAGAGTACGTAGTGCGGACCTTTAGGTCCGCCTGACCTGACCTCGGAGGTCCGCCTGGCCGCCGTGGAACCTCTCCGCCAACTATATCGTATACCGCTATAGTATAGCGGCACGCGTCCGAGGCCGCCCCCGATGACAAAAAACAGAGATCGAGACGTCGACGTCCACCTGCCGCTCACCCCGCCGATGCTCCACACGCTGCTGGCGCTCGCCGATGGCGAGAAGCACGGCTACGCCATCATCAAGGAAATTGCCCGCCGCACCGACGGCACGGTGCAGTTGAGCGCCGGCACACTCTACGCCCTCGTCAAGCGGGCGCTCGTCTCCGGACTCCTCGCCGAGAGCGACGAACGCCCGGATGCGGCACTCGACGACGAGCGGCGGCGGTACTACAGGCTGACGCCGCGCGGCCGGCGCGTCGCCGAGGCGGAGATCGCGCGGCTCGAGGCGATTGTCGCCATGGCGCGCAGCAAGAAGCTGCGGCCGCGAACCACTTGAGTCACAGCCATGAACGAGAAGCCAAGGTCGCTTGCCGATCGCCTGTTCCGCGTGCTGCTGCGGCTGCTGCCGTGGGACTTCCGCGCCGACCACGGCCGCGAGATGGAACAGGTGTTCCGGGCGCAGCGGCGCGAGATGCGCGGCCTGCGCGGGCTGATGCGTCTGTGGGGCGAAACGGTGCAGGACGTCCTGACCACCGCGCCCTTGCAGCACCTGCACCTCCTGCGGCAGGACGTCGCGTATGCCTGGCGCATTCTCCGCCGCGCGCCAGGATTCGCTGTCGCCGCGACGATCACCTTCGCCGTCGGGATCGGCGGCGCGACCAGCGTCTTCACCGTCGTCAACGCGTTCGTGTTCCGTCCGCTGCCGGTCGAGCGGCCGGGAGAGCTGGTGTCGATTGCCGCGCTGGACAGCCACTTCGAGTTGCCGCATGCCCTGTCCTATCCCGATCTGCAGGACTACCGCCGCGGCCAGACGGCATTCAGCGACATCGCCGGCTTCGAGCCGGCGATCGTCTGGCTGAGCGACGCCAACTCGTCGGAGCGGGTTCTCGTCGACGCGGTTACCGGCAATTACTTCGCGATGCTGGGCCTCGCGCCGGCGGCCGGCCGCCTGATTTCGGTGGACGACGCGCGCACGACCGGCGACTCGCCCGTGATCGTCCTGACCTACGACTACTGGCAGCGCCGGTTCCGCGGTGATCCGGCCGTCGTTGGCCGCATGGTTCGGGTCAATGGTCACGCACTGACGATTGTCGGCGTCGTCGACGAAGGGTTCAGGGGCGCCAACCCGCTCGTGCGGATCTCCGGATTCGTCCCGGTGTCGATGCTCGACGCGTTGACGCACACAGCGCGCGAGACACCGATGCTCGACGCTCGCGATCGAGAAGGGCTGACGCTGCTCGGCCGGCTCGCCCCCGGCTCGACGATCGAGCAGGCGCGGGCCGCGCTTGCGGGTCGTCACCGAACGCCTGGCGGCCGAGTATCCGGCGACCAATACCGGTCGATCGCTGCTGGTCGTGCCCGAGACGCAGGCCCGGCCGCACCCGTCGAACGGTCCGCAGTTCCGAGTCATTGCGGCAATTTTTTTGGGGCTTTCCGGTCTCCTGCTCGTCATCGCCAGCGCCAACATCGCGACGATCCTGCTGGCGCGGGCCACGGCGCGCAGCCGGGAGGTTGCCCTGCGTGTCGCGCTCGGCGCCCGGCGCGGACGGGTCATTCGACAGTTCCTCACCGAGAGCGTCGTCCTGTCGGCGCTGGGCGGCGGGGCGGCCATTCCCCTGGCTGTCGCAGCGTCCGGGCTGTTGGAGCGCACGCTCCAATCGAGCGGGCTGCCGGTGCCGGTCGGCGTCGACTTCAGCCTCGACTGGCGGGTGATCGCGGTCTGCTGGGCGGTCGCAATGCTGGCGGGCACGATCGCCGGACTGGCGCCGGCGCTTTACGCATTCCGCGCCGACATCAATTCACTGGTGAAGGTCGGCGGGTTCGTCTCCAGCGGCGCTGGCGGCATGCGGATCCAGCGCGGTCTGATCGTCTCGCAGATCGCCGTGTCGCTGGCGCTGCTGATTTTCGGGGGGCTGTTTGCCAGGACGCTGAGCCGCGCCCAGACGATCGATCTCGGATTCCGCACCGCCGACGTGATGCTCGCGCACGTCGACCTTAGGAGCCAGGGTTACGACGAGGCACGCCGCCGCTCGTACTTCACCGAGTCTCAGCAGCGCATCGCGGCGCTTCCCGGCGTCCGCCGTGCCTCGTGGGCCTCGGGTCTGCCGTTCGGCTACACCATCGGCTTCGTGCCGCTGCATGTCGATGGGGTCGTGACGAACGACGGGCGGCCGCCGACCGCGCTCACGATGAGCGTTGATCCGGAGTATCTCTCGGCCATGGCAATTCCGCTGCGATCCGGCCGCTCATTCGACGCGAGCGACGACGCACAGTCGAGGCCGGTCGCGATCGCGAACGAGGCGCTGGCGCGGCAACTATGGTCGGACAGTCAGGCGATCGGCCGGCGCGTACGGCTTGAAGCCGGCGGACCGGCCATCGAGATCGTCGGAGTGGTCGCCAACACCAAGCTGATGATGCTCTGGGAATCGCCGCGGCCGCTTCTCCTCCGGCCGCTTGCACAAAGTCCTTCAGGATCGGCCGTGCTGCACATCGTCGCCGACGGTCCGCCGGTCGCCGTGGCCGACACCGTCCGGCGCACGCTGCAGGCGTTCGACGAGAACGTCACGCCGTACGACATTCAGACGATGTCCCGCTACCTCGATGGGGGCAACGGCTTCTTCCTGTTCCGCGTCGGCGCGGCGATCGCCGGCGGCTTCGGATTACTTGGCTTGCTGCTGGCGTCGACGGGAGTCTACGGCGTCATGGCGTGCTACGTGACGCAGCGGACAACCGAGTTCGGTGTCCGGATGGCATTGGGCGCGGATCGCGGAGCGATTCTCCGTGACGTGCTCTTCCGCGGCGCACGCCTCGCGGCGGTCGGCACGGCATTGGGGCTGCTCGTCGCCGCCGGCGTCGCGCGGTTTCTGCGCGTCGTGCTGCTCGGCGTCAATCCCTTCGACCCAGTGACCTACCTGGCGCTCGCACTCGTGCTGGCGGCGGTGTGCCTGCTCGCCGCGTTCGTTCCGGCCTGGCGGGCGACGGCGGTCGATCCGGTTGAAGCGCTTCGCGGGAACATGTAGGCCGGGCCTTTTAGGCCCGACGCGGATCAGGCGGACCTAAAAGGTCCGCCCTACATGCCGCTACCCGCGGACCGACATCACCGCCAGGTACCCGAAAAGTATCAGCGCCGCGCCGAGCACGGCGTTGACGGCGATGCCCGATCGCAGGCTGCCCTGGATCTTCCGCGAGTTGTTCAGCCAGAGAAGCGTGCAGATCACGAACGGGAAGAACAGCGAGCCGACGATCGTGTACGCGAAGACCAGCCGGACGGGGCGGCCGAAGATCAGCGCGGAGATCGAGGCGAGGGTCAGGTAAGCGGCCCAGCTGCGGTACGCCGGACCCTGCTGGCCGCCCGGCGCCTGCCGGCGCCAGAGATGGACGAAGTCGTCGAACAGGAACGGCACCCCGTGCCACACGCCGAGGACAGCCGAGAACGCGGCGCCCCAGAAGCCGATCAGGAAGATGGTGCGTCCGATCGGCCCGGTCTCGACCGCGATGCGATCGGCGAGCAGCAGGCAGAGCCGCGGCCCCTCGTCGAGGATCGCGCCTTCCCACGCGATCTGCGTCGAGAGAAACATCATCGCCAGCGCGAAGACGAACGCCAGCCCGAAGGAGAACAGCAGGTCGATGCGGGCGGTGTTCATGCGCCGCGGACCCGACCAGCCTTCCTCGCGCATCCAGTAGCCGTACGACAGGAGCGTGACGGTCCCGCCGATGCCCCCAATGAGCGACAGGACGTAGCCGACTTCGAGATCCGAGCGCGCGCCGACCATCGACCAGTCGGCGCCCGAGCGCACGATGATGAGCAGCACCGTCGCGATCACCGCGAGGACCTTGAACGCGATGAACCACTTGACCACGGCGAGGAACTGCTCGTAGCGCCCGAAGTAGACCATCGCGAACGCCACCGTCGCATGCAGGATGCCCCACGTCTGGATCGACACCGAGGGGAACACCGCCGCCGGCACGAGTGCGCTGGCCGACACCAGCGCGCTCGCCACCATGTAGCTCCAGACGACGAAGTAGATGAAAAAGCCGATCAGGACCGGCGCCGGCAGGTTGTCGCGCCAGCCTTCGACCAGCGTGCGATCGGTCGCGAGCTGCCAGCGTGCCGCCCCTTCGGTGATCGTGTACTTCACCAGGACGCCGGCCGCGAGCGCCCAGATGAGCGTCAGCCCGTATTCGGCGCCCGCGATGATCGACGACACCATGTCGCCGACACCGATCCCCGCGGCCGCGAGCAGCAGGCCCGGGCCGAGATCGGCCAGCCGGAACCGGCTCATCGGGCGTCCTCTCTATAGATGGCTGCGACGGCCGCCAGGGCGTTTCCCATGTCGTAGTCGCGATAGCGATTGGGGAGCGACAGGCTGGCGGCAGCTTCGGCCGGTGTCTTGCCCGCGCGCCTCGCCTGGCGCACGGCCTCGACGAAGTCGCGCGTGAAGTCGGCGTACTCCTCGACGTCGCTCCACCGCATCGTCCGCGGCGTCGAGATGTCGACAGAGGTGGTGGACGGATCCCGCGCGTCTGCAAGCCCTTCGGCGTGGCCAGTCACGACGCGCATCACGCCCTTGATTTCGGTCGCGACGCGGCGGAGCGTCTCGGCCAGCGCGACGACGCTGCCGCCCGCGGCCGCGTCGACGATCGGCGCCGACTTCGACGGAAAGAGATCGCCGAGGTAGGCGAGGCGCTTCTGAGGAAACACCACCACGAGATCGCCGTTCGTGTGGCCGCGGCCGAAGTAGTAGAGGTCGATTTGATCGGGCCCGCCGAGCAGCGTCAGCTTGTCGGTGACCGTGCGGGTCGCGCCGACGGCCGCCGCCGCGTTGGCGTGGGCGACGATCTCCACCTTGCCCGGGAACTCTTTGTTCCCGCCCGCATGATCGGGATGCGCGTGGGTGTTGATGATCAGTCGCCACCGGACGATCGGTGGCCGCCTCGATCGCCTCACGGATCGCCGTGCCCCAGCCCGGCAGCTTCGTGTCGACGACGACCACCCCATCGTCGCGCATCAGCGCCAGCGTGTTGCCGCCGCCGCCGATGAGGACGTAGAGGATGTCGCCGGGCCCCAGCGTCCGCAGCCTGACCGTCGGTTTTTCCTGAGCGCGACAGTAGTCGCAAGATGAGGCGCGACTGTAGTCGCAAGAATCACGATGACGAGGATCGTGATGAGGACAGAGGCAGGAGCGCCTGCGGCGGGCCACCGCCGACAGCGATCCTGGGTAATACGCGACACCGGCATCAGCGTTTTTCCACTGGCGGCGGGGCCTCCACCTTCGCTCGCTTGCAGCCACACCGCGAGCTTCGGTGGACAAGCCATCCTTGGGCGCCGAAGCGCGAAGCGCGAAGGCGGCTCGGCGAGGCATGGCCGCAGGCGCTGGTGATAGGGCGCATCATTTACCGTCAGCGGCCAGCGAAGCGGCGATGATCTCCTCATCGTTGCGCGCGTAGATGTGGCGGTTCGCGTAGGCGGGATGCGACCAGTTGACGCTCACCATCTCGCGGCGGTTGCCGGGCGGCGACGTTGGCTTCAACAGGAACGTCCGGCTGATTTCCTCGTAGCCGCCGGGACCCGGCTTCACGATCACCAGCTCGCCGCGATCGTTGTTGATGAACAGCCGGTCGCCGTGGCGGACGATCTGGCCCGACACCCAGCGGGCGCGCTCCTTCGTGAGCGCCTGGGTCTCCCAGATCCGTTCGCCGGTCTTCGCGCGCAGGCAGCGGAACTGGCCGTAGCTGCAGATGCCGTAGATGTAGTCGCCGATGATGACCGGCGTCGCCGTGGTCGCATGCAGACCGTCGGTCTGGATCTCGTTGTCGCTCTTGCCCTTCCACAGCACCGTCGCGGCCGGCTTCTGCTCGTCGAGCGCGAGCATCAGCGGGCCGTCGTAGAAGTTGGTGAAGAAGAGCAGCGACCCGGTATGAATCGGAGTGGCGACGGTCATCGAGGCGCCGACCTTGTAGGGCTGCTCCCAGTAGACCTTGCCGGTGGCCGGATCCAGCGAGACGACGGCGCCGGGATACCAGATGATCAGCTGCCGCGTGCCGCCGGCGCTGATGATGATCGGCTGCGCGACGCCGAGCTCCGACTCGGACGACAGCGCACGCCACAGTCTCCTTGCCCGTCAGCTTGTCGAAGGCGACGACCTTGGCGTCGGGGCGGCCGCCGACCAGCGCGATCAGCTGCGATCCGTCGACCAGCGGCGAGCTCGAGAATCCCCAGTCCCAGCCCCACTTCGCGCGGTCGGCGCCGTAGTCGGCGACGTAATCCTTCTTCCAGATGACTGCGCCGCTGGCCGCGTTCAGGCAGAACAGCTTGCCGTCGGCGCCGGCGACGTAGACGCGGTCGCCGTCAACCGTCGGCGTCGCCCGCGGCCCGAGACCGTACGACATGCCGCGGTAGTCGACCTCCCACTCGTGCGTCCACAGGATCTTCCCGGTCTTCTCGTCGAGCGCGAGCGCGCGCTCGATGCCGCGCGGCCGCTTCGTCTCCGCGTAGTCGGTGACGAAGACGCGTCCGTCCGCGACCGCCGGGCCGGCGTAGCCGGCCTTGATGGGCGTCCGCCACAGGACCTTCAGCCCTTCGGCGGGAAACTTCTCGACGATGCCCGTCTCGGTCCAGACGCCCAGGCGTCCCTTGCCGCGGATCTCCGGCCAGTCTTCTGCCGCGAGCGCTGCCGCCACCGCAGATCGTCAGAACGACCGCCACACCCAGCTTGCGCATACGCACCTTATATACTTTTCCGCGGAGATCCACTGCTGACAGCGCCCGGCATCCGAACCTCGTCGATCGTCTGGATCGCCGCGCTGGTCCTGCTCGCGACGATAGCTTACGCGACCCGCGTCCGGCGCGAGATGGTGGATTTCGCGGTCTATCGGACGGCCGGCGCCCGCGCCATCGAAGCAGCGCCGCTCTTCCGCCCGGACGACGGCCACTATCAGTTCAAGTACTTCCCCGCCTTCGCGCTCGCCATGACGCCGTTCGCCGTGGTCCCGGAGGAAGCGGCCAAGGCGATCTGGTTCGGTCTGTCGGTGGCGCTGCTCGTCGTCCTGGTGCGCATGTCCGTGCGCACCCTGCCCGGCCGCAGGCATTCGGAGCGGCTGCTCGCCTGGATGGCCGTCGTGCTGATGGCCAAGTTCTACCTGCACGAGTTGAATCTCGGTCAGACCAACATCCTGCTGGGCGTGCTGCTCGCAGGGGCGCTGGCGGCGGCGCTGAGTGGCCGCGCAGGATGGTCGGGTGTCCTCGTCGGCGCCGGCGTGTTCGTGAAACCGTACGCGCTGATCCTCGTGCCCTGGCTGCTGTTTGCTGCGGGCATCAGCGGCCTCGTGGCATTTGCGGCGACGTTCGTGGGCGGACTGCTGCTGCCGGCCACGGTGTACGGCTGGTCGGGCAACCTGGAACAGATCCGCGGCTGGTATCGGACCGTCACCGACACCACCGCCCCGAACCTGCTCGCGCCCGAGAACGTCTCGGTGGCGACGATGTGGGCCAAGTGGCTCGGGCCCGGTCCACAGGCATCCTCGCTCGCCACCGTCACCGCCGCTGTCGTTCTGGCCGTGGCAGCGTCCGCCTGGATCTGGCGGCGTCGAGTGCCGCAGCCCGCTTACCTGGAATTTGGCCTGCTGATGCTGCTCGTCCCGCTCATCTCGCCGCAGGGGTGGGACTACGTCCTGCTGCTCGCGACGCCGGCGGTCGTGTGCCTGGTCGATCGCTTCCGCGAGATGGGACGTCCGTGGCAGATCGTCACGGCGGCGGCGTTCGCGTTCATGAGCTTCACGATCTTCGACCTGCTCGGACGCGCGCTCTACGCTCGCATGATGGCGTTGTCCGTTGTGAGCGTCGCGGCGCTGGTGCTCGTCGTTTGCCTCGTGTTGGTCCGACGACGCGCCCTCGCATAGTAACGTCAGGTACAGAAAGGCAACCACGAAGAGACTATGAGCGCGGGCCGCAGTTAAGCTCCTTAGCGGACTGACATCCATAAGGAGACGATGATGACTGAGACCCGCACTCTACCCGGTAGTGTAAGCGAGCCGACGTTGTATGTGGCGTTCGAGCTGGGCAAGAAGGACTGGAAGCTGGCGATGACGTCGGGCTTCGGGATCGAGCCGTGGCTACAGACGGTGACCAGTGGCGATCTCGGCGCGGTCGAGCGCGTACTCGGCGAGGGTCGGCGGAGGTTTCGGTTGCCGGCGGCGGCGCGGGTGGTGAGCTGTTACGAAGCAGGCCGCGACGGGTTCTGGATTCATCGGGCCCTCGTCGGCATGGGCGTGGCGAATCGGGTGGTGGATTCGGCGAGCATCGAGGTGAATCGGCGGGCGCGGCGGGCGAAGACCGATCGGCTCGACGCGCTGAAGCTGGTGCGGATGCTGGTGCGCGTCTGTGGTGGCGAACGGGCGCTGTGGAGCGAAGTGCGTGTGCCGACGGTCGCCGCTGAGGCCGCGCGCCAGGTGAGTCGGGAGCGAACGGCGCTGACGCAGGATCAGACGCGGCTGGTGAATCAGATGCGCGGGTGGCTCGCGACCTGGGGAGCGTCGCTGCCGGCGCGGCGGCGGGACGACTGGTGGACGCGGGTGCGCGATTGGGCGGGCGCGGCCCTGCCGGCGGAGGTGCAAGCGCGGCTGGTGCGCGCCGACGCGCGCCTGCGCGGGATCGAAGGGCAGATCACGGAGCTCGAGGCGACGCAGCAGGCGGCGGTGACCGCCGCGGCCCCCGCCAGCGCCGTGCGGCAGCTGGTGCAGCTCAAAGGCGTGGCGACGACGAGCGCTTCGATTTTGCTCGACGAGGGCTTACTGTGGCGGGCATTTCGGAATCGGCGGCAGATAGGGGGCCTGCTCGGCTTTGCGCCGACGCCGTACGACAGCGGAGCGTCGCAGCGCGAGCAAGGGATTAGTGGCGCGGGCAATGCGCGGCTGCAGGCGGTGAGCATCCAGCTCGCCTGGAATTGGGTGCGGTGGCAACCGCAGAGCGCGCTCACGCAGTGGTATCAAACGAATTTTGGGAAGGGCAAACGCGCGCGCCGGATCGGGATTGTCGAGGTGGCCCGCAAGTTGGTCATCGCGCTCTGGCGGTATGTCACCCAAGGCATCGTGCCGCCGGGGGCATCGTCAAAGTCGCGTAGGGCTGGCGCCTGCACCTCACGCGCGCGACGCGTACGATTCGCGAAGGGTCGTGCCGACGGCCGACCGCGACGAAGAGGGTACCGCCGCACACGTGTTCGGGATCGAGACTGCACAGTCTCTGGGGGCCGCGCGCATGCGCGCGAGCTCGGATAGAAGTCGAGCACTGGGTCATTGACCCATGTCGTACCCGACCCGCGTGAGGAGAGAAGACGAAGACGCGCTGAGAGGGAGCTTGACAGCGGCCCGCAACATAGAAGTCGCGAAGACACGAAGAGAACCTCAATATCTGTTCGCGTCTTCGAGTCTTCGTGGTTGCACTTCTGTGATACCGTTAACGAACTGCAAACAGAGAACGTTCGCCCTCGCTGGCGATGAGCGTGAGCGGCATCTGGACCTCGACGTACTCGATGAGCTCCGCGCGAGGCGATCTCGCGGTTGAGCATCACGAACGCGATGCCGTTCTTCGCGAGGAGCGCGGCGGCCTCCGCGCGATTCGGGAGCGGTTTCGTGGGCGCCTGCCGGCCAGACAGGTCGAGCAGGCCGTCGATCAGCGGATCGGCGGCGTAACCCTCGATGATTGCCGGCGACATCCGGGAGACCACGCCGCCGACGATCGGGCGGCGGTGGATCATCTGGTAGGCGAGCGCGCGGTGATCCAGGAACCCGCGGCCGTTGAAGCTGTCGCGGATGCCGACGGGCAGCTCCAGCAGGGCCCCGCGTTCCGGGCGATCGCGCAGCGTCTCATAGATCGGCGGCCGATCGACCTCCACGGTCGGAAATGGGCTCGGCAGGTAGTCGAGGAGGATGATGAGCGCCATGGCGCCGACGCCGATCCAGCGGCGCCGCGACGATTCCTGCGACCTCGAGATGGCGATCGCGCCCAGGACGGCGATCGCGAGCGAGACCACGACGATCGCGCGCCCCGGGACGCGGGCGTTCGCGGCAATCGGGATGAAGCGGACGAGCGTTTCCGGCAGGATCATCCCGGTCGTGTATCCGAAGACCCGCAGGTGCGGACCGAGCGCCCAGACGAAGAAGACGATGCCGATCGCTGTCCAGTAGCGGACGATCCGAGTCGTGCCAGTGGCTGCGGATGGTCCACGCCGCGAGAATCAGCGGCGCGATCCCGAGCCATGCGCTGCTCTCGATCGGGTCGATCTCCAGCCACTGGTACGACGTACGGATGACGTCTCCCCAGAGGCCGTGAAACGGGTTTCCGAGGACCAGCGTGGCGGCATCGATGCCCTTCGGCGCGTTCCGCCAGAAATACCGCTGCGACACGTACTCGCCGCGAAGGATGACGCCGGCGCCGTTGACGAGAATCGGCAGCGCGACGACCGCGCCGACGAGCGCCATGGTGGCGAGCGCCGTGATGCCATGCGAGTCGCGCCAGCCCTCGATCGGCCGCACCGCGAGAGCCGGCCGCCATCGCGCGATGGCCGCGATGGCCAGCAGGATCCACAGCGCCTGCAGCGGATTGAACACGTCCCGCGCGAGGACGCGGACGCCGGCGATGGTGGCGTCGAATCCGCCCGTCGTCAGGATCCCCAGGATCACGATCACGTCCACGATCGCCAGCGCGACGGCCATGCGCGCGATGCGCATCGATGCCGGCGTCGCGCCTCGGGCAGTCACCAACCAGTCGCGCGCGGCCAGCAGGCACGCGCAGATCGCGAAGGCGATTTCGTAGACGACGTAGTAGTAGTCGATGTAGGCGGTCGCTCCCAGGATCACACCGGCGGCGATGGAAGGAAGTAACGGCGGCCCTAAGAGGGCCGCCCTACGGCCACTACGCGATGGTTGTAGGGCGACCCTCTTAGGGTCGCCACGATCGCCGAACGCCATTCCCACCGCCAGCGCAAACAGCGGCAGCGTCCACGCCGTCGTCAGGTTGAAATGGCCGTTCAGGTGCGCGGCGAGGTACGGCGATCCACCGAAGATGAGCCCCGCGATCGCCGCCGCGCCGGCGTCGCGCGTCATGCGCCAGGCGAGAACGTAGGCGCAGAAGCCGTTCAGGAAGAGCGAGGCGAGGATCGTGACGTTCATCGCCGCCAGCGGCGGGAGACGCTCGAGCAGCGTCGCGCCCGCGAAGGCGTTGAGGGCCGTGTGCGTGTGCAGCGTGAGATCGGTGCCGAACGGCGCGAACAGGTACGGCGTGGAGAAGAAGCGCTCGCCCGAGCCGAGCGCTTCGCGCATCCACCAGAAGTTCCAGAGGAAGTTGGCGTTGTCGCTGACGCCGGCGCCGGCCAGATGTGTGCCGGCGACCGCCGCGAGCGGGAAGCTCCACACCAGCGCCAGCGCCGCCATCGCGCCGGCGGCTGCGAAGTGGCTGAGCAGGCGCGGTCGCTGTATCACCGTCGAGTGCCGAGATTATAGCGTCGGCCAGCGCAGCCGTTCGATGCACGGCATGACCCCTGCACTACTGGCAGACGCAAGGGTTTGAAGGAGGAGCTGAAGCATGAGAAGCAGAGTTGGCGCCTGGCTGAGCGCGGCCGTATTGGCGGCTGCGACCGTGGCCTGCTCCGGGTCGGACGCAGGCATCACTACAGCCGTGAAATCGAAGCTCGCCGCGGACGACACGGTGAAGGCCTATCGGATTGACGTCGACACGAGCAACGCCGTCGTGACGCTAAACGGACAGGTCGACACGGCGCGGGCCCGGGCGCGAGCCGTCGAGCTCGCCAAAGCCACCGACGGCGTCCGGGACGTCGTCGACAACCTGAGCATCGTGGCCGGCGTGACACCGCCCGGCGGCCTAGACGATGCCGCGATGAAAAGGGCACGGGAGGCGGCCGACGCCACGACCGCCGGTGCCGACACCGCGCGCGACACGGTCGGGACGGCCGGCTCGGCTGCGGGTGATGCGACGCTCACCGCAAAAGTGAAAGCGAAGTTCCTCGCCGACACCTCCATTTCCGGCTTGAAGATCGACGTCGATACGAAGAACGACGTGGTCACGCTGAACGGCACCGTGCCGACGGCGGCCGAAAAGCGCCACGCCGTCGAAGTGGCGCGCGCGACCGACGGCGTCAAATCGGTCGTCGACAACCTGAAGGTTGGCAAGTAGACGTCCTGCCGACGGGCGGCGGCCGTGCGGCTGCCGCCCGTCACGTCCCCTCGTACAATGACCCCGCCTTGCAGCAGACGAAGCGGTGGTGGGCGCTGCTTGCCGTGGTCCTGTTCGTCATCCTGGCCTGGCCGCCGGACGACGACAAGAGCCTGCTCGCGAAGTGCGTCAACTGGGCGGTCGACCCGGCCGGTGAACTGCCGGTGCTGCCGCCGCAGCTTGGCTACGGCCTGGGCGACGACCCGCAGGCAGTGGAGGAGCGCGACGCGCAGGTGCGCCGCTACGACGAGCTATACAACCGGGGCGGGTGGACGAGAGCGCGGCTGGAGCTGAAGGTCGCCGGCGATCCATTGCCGCGCGGGACCGAACGCCAGCTGCTGCTCGCCTTCGCAGCCGCCGCCATTTTCGCGGTGTTCATGCTCAGCCGTCGCCGGGCGTGAAAGAAATGCAACCACGAAGACTCGAAGACGCGAAGAACGATGAGCAGTCTTGTTCCACGCGATAAACCAAAGACTCCCCTCATACCTTTCATTCCCAGTCGGGGCGGACGCGATCGGCAATGCGCTGAAGGATATCCCTCAACTCAGTTCGCTCGATCTCGTGTTCTCCCCGAAGCCGATCCCGAGCGCCACGAAGTTTAGACAAGTGGTCGAATCGGGCGAGCCGCATCGCGTCTTGAGCGCACGCTTTGAACGCTGGGAGAAAAGACCGAGCATCTCGGACGCTTGGCAGAAATACTTGGATGGTCGATGGAGCCTATGGGTGTACCCGGTGCGCCGCCAATCGAAGGCGGTGGCCAAGACCGTACTCATCGATCGGGGGCTACCGAGAATCGCCGATTGGCTGTCTGCCGAGCGTCCCGAATCCTGGTATTTCGGTCGGAAGGCTTGCGATGTCATTTTCATTCCCGAAGATGGCGAGGTGAGGATCGACGAGATCGTCGAGAAGACCTAAACACGCGATGATTCGATTTCTTCTTCGAGCCTTCGAGTCTTCGTGGTTGCGTTTTTGGGGATGGAACCGGAGCGAGACGGCGGGATCGATGTCCCGCCGTCTTTTCGTTAGAAGGGAGCCGAGCCGACTCTTGCGCTACTGCGCGATCGTGATCTTCTCCACGGTCCACGTCGAGCAGTCGCCCTTGTAGAGCACGGTCTCCGACTCGCAGTGCAGCTCGTGGATCAGGCAGCCGCTCTGCCCGTGGTTCAGCGACGTCTGCGCCCAGCCGATCAGCTTGCCGTCCAGGCTGAACTTGTAGATCTTCCCGTTGCCGTCGCCGCTGAACAGGTACTGCGTCGCGCCGGGCGTGGTGCAGACCGTCCATGGCGCGCCCATCCCCTCGATGATCCGCACCGGGTTCAGGTCGGGGTCGTAGACCTGCACGCGCCGGTTGCCGCGGTCGGCGACGTAGATGTTGCCCTTGGCGTCCGAGGTGATCCCGTGCGGCGTGTTGAACTGGTTCGGGTTGCTGCCGCGATCGCCGATCGCCTTCACCCAGTTGCCGTTCTTGTCGAACTTCGCCACGCGCGAGTTGTTGTAGCCGTCGGAGACGAAGATGTTGCCCTGCGTGTCCCAGGTGACGTCGGTCGGCCGGTTGAACACGCCGGGCCGCGCCGGCGGCGTGCCCTCGAGCTTGTTGCCCTCTTCGACGAAGCGCTCCAGCCAGTCGAGCGGTTCCTCCTTCCGGCCGAGCGTCATCGCCACGCTCGCGTCCGGTCGGTACTTCACGACCATGTTCGAGCCTTCGTCGACCATCCAGATGTTGTCTTCTCTGTCGACGCGCACGGTGTGCGCGAAGCCGGCGGCGTAGTTGTTCGGCCCCCACTCCTTGACGAACTTCAGGCTGGGATCGAACTCGAAGAGCATCGACGCCGCGCTGCCCTTGACGGTGGCGGTCTTGCCGGTGCGGCGTGAACACGAACAGGTGGCCGCGCGCGTTCTTGGCGACGCCGACCGCCTCGCCGATCGTCTGGCCCGGCACGGTGAGCTTGAGCACTTCCTCGGTCACTTTCAGCTGCGGCGTGTTCTTCTCGAGCGCCGCCTGCTTCGCCTGCTGCTCGGCATTGCCGGCCAGTCCGCCGCCACGCCCCGCCGGCTGCGCCGCGCCGCGGCCTTCGCGGCCCTGTCCAGCCGGTTCGGGCTGCCGTTGAGCAGACGGCTCCGCACACGCGGTCATGGCGACCGCCAGCGCCAGCGTTATCACGATGTGTGGCTTCATCATCGTTCTCCTCCTCGAGAACCGGTGGGCGAACTGAAACCGGGGAACGGAGTATAAGGCCGGCGCCAATCACCGCAACCGGTTTCTCTTCATCGAGCCAGGGCCGGACCATACAACACGCGCCCCGGGCGCTTCCCGGTCATCGCGCCGTTCTCGAACACCACCTCGCCGTTGACGACGACGAGCGCGACGCCTTCGGCGTATTGATGAGGCTGGTCAAAGGTGGCGCGATCCCGAACGAGGTTCGGATCGAACACCGTCAGGTCAGCCTTCGAGCCCTCGCGCAGCACGCCGCGATCGGTCAGTCCGAGGCGCTGGGCGGGAAGCGACGTCATCTTGCGGACCGCATCCTCCAGCGTGAGGACCTTCAGCTCGCGCACGTACCGGCCCAGGACACGGACGAACGTGCCGTAGGCACGTGGATGCGGATTCGCGCGGCCGAACACCGCCACGTCGCTGTCGGAGGCGATCATCGCGGCCGGATGCCGGAGGATGCGCTGAAGGTCCTGCTCGTCCATCGCATGGAAGATGCCGCCGCAATTACCCTGCTCGACCAGCCACAAGGCCGTTTCAGCGGCGTTCTGGAGCGTCGGTTCGAGACCGCGGGCCCGCGTGACCTCGCCGAGGCGTTTGCCATCGAGCGAAGGATCCCACTCGCACCGTGACAGCTGCACGTTCTGCGGATCGCCGCCACCCCGCTCGTCGCGGATGATCCGCATCGTCTCGTTGCGGATGTCCGCGCGCGCTCCGGCGTCCTTCAGCCGCTTCAGCATGGCGGCCGTCCCGCCCTCCTGGGCCCACGCGGGGAGGAGCGCCGCCGCGATACCGGTCGCTGACGCCGTGTAGGGATAGACATCAATCGTCGTGTCGACGCCGCGCGCCCGCGCCTCGTCGACGAGCCGAAGCGTTTCGACAGTGCGGCCCCAGTTAGCCGTGCCAATCACCTTGTGATGGGTCACCTGCGTTGGCAGGCCGCCCTTCTCGCCGATCTCGATCGTCTCGCGGACGCTCGCGACCACGCGGCTCGTTTCCTCGCGCATGTGCGAGATGTGGATGCCACCAAGAGCGCCGACGATCCTGGCCAGCTCGATGACTTCCTCGGTTGGGCGTGAACGTGCCGGGAACATAGAAAAGCCCCGTGCTCAACCCGAATGCACCATCGGCCATCGCTGTGCGCACCAGCCCGCGCATCTTCTCGAGCTCGCCGCTCGTGGCCGGCCGATTGATGGAGCCAATCACCGCGTCGCGAATGGACCCCTGTCCGACAAAGGTGCCGAGGTTGGGCGTGAGGCGCGCCGCGGCGGCTTTCTCGAGAAATGGCCCGATCGGCAGCGGCGACGATCCGTCCGGCCCCTCGATGAGCGTCGTCACCCCCTGTCGAACCGAGCTGTCGGCAGTCGGCGCTTCGAAGATGTTCCGCCGCGCGTGCGAGTGAATGTCGATGAAGCCCGGAGCCAGCACGCGACCGCCGGCGTCGATCGTGCGCGGCGCCGGTAGGTCGATGCGGCTTGCGATGCGCGCGATGGTGTCGCCGCGGACCGCCAGGTCGCCGCGATACCAGGGATTGCCGGCGCCGTCCACGATCCGCGCGTTTCGGATGATCAGGTCGTAGGCCGCAGGCGGCTGCGTGCCGGCCAGGCCGGCATCCAGCACGGCGAGCAAAGCGAGCGGCGCGACGAGGTGACGCCGCTGGGTGTGTGCCATGGCGCGGCCCGCCAGATTATAGGGACATCGCCGTCGCGCCGGCCTTGAATTCCAGCAGCGCTGCCAGTATGGTTAGCGGCGCTTTTCGAAACAAACGTCGCAGCCGAGGAGTAGCATGGCCGTATCCACGATTCCGGTCAGGTTGGCGCCGCGTCGTTTCGGTGAAACTGCCCGGCGCGATCTCTGGTGGGTTTACCCGCTGGCGGTCGCGCTGGGCTTGTCCACGTTCGTCGTCTACGCGACGTGGGCCGCCTTCCAGGGCGACCACTACACGTACGGCCCCTACCTGTCCCCGTTCTATTCCCCTGAAATCTTCGGCGACTCACCGCACAGCTGGTTCGGACCGCGGCCAGCGGTGTGGCCCTCGTGGCTTCCGTTCTCGCCGGCGCTGCTCATCCTGCCGATCCCGGGCCTCTTCCGGTTTACCTGTTACTACTATCGCGGTGCGTACTACAAGGCATTCTGGGCCGATCCGCCGGCGTGCACCGTCGGCGAGCCGCGGACCAGCTATCGCGGCGAGAACTCATTTCCGCTGATCCTGCAGAACATCCATCGCTACATGCTGTTCCTCTCGGTTGGCGTCCTCGCGATCCTGGCGTACGACACGTGGCACGGCTTCTGGTTCGCCGATCCGGCGACGGGCGCCGAGTCGTTCGGCATCGGCGTCGGCACGATCGTTCTCACGGCGAACACGGTTCTCCTCGGCGGGTATCTCTTCGGCTGCCACTCGATGCGCCACGTCGTCGGCGGATGCGTCGATCAACTATCGCGAGCGCCTTTGGGCGTCCGTGCGTACGACTGTGTGAGTTGCCTCAATCGACGCCACATGGTGTGGGCCTGGATTCAGTCTCTTCGCCGTTGGCTTCGCTGACCTGTACGTCCGGCTGTGTTCGATGGGCGTGTGGTCCGACGTACGGATTCTTTGATGCGAACGGAACGCGGAACTGAGGAACTGAGGAACTGAGAAACTGAGGAAGTGAGGCACTGAGGAATTAGCTCCTCAGCTCCTCAGTTCCTCAGCTCCTCAGCTCCTGAGTTGAGCCTGATGGACTATGTGACGCACGAGCACGACGTGCTCGTCATCGGTGCGGGCGGAGCGGGCCTCAGAGCGGCGATTGAAGCGTCGGCCGGCGGCGTATCGGTCGGTCTCGTCTGCAAGTCCCTCCTCGGCAAGGCACACACGGTGATGGCCGAGGGCGGCATCGCGGCAGCGCTCGCCAACGTCGACGACCGCGACAATTGGCAGGTGCACTTCGCCGATACGATGCGCGGCGGACAGTACGTCAACAACTGGCGTATGGCCGAGCTGCACGCGAGGGAAGCGCCGGATCGTGTCCGCGAGCTCGAAGCGTGGGGCGCGATGTTCGATCGAACGGCCGATGGCCGCATCCTCCAGCGCAATTTCGGCGGCCACCGCTACCCACGCCTCGCGCACGTCGGCGATCGGACCGGCCTCGAGATGATCCGGACGCTCCAGGATCACGGCATCCATCGCGGCATCGACGTCCACATGGAATGCACGATCGTCCGCCTCCTCACGGCTGGCGGCCGCGTCGTCGGCGCCTTCGGCTACGACCGCGAGCGCGGGCGCTTCAAGGTCTTCAAGGCCCGCGCGGTCGTGCTCGCCACCGGCGGCGTCGGCCGCGCGTTCAAGATCACGAGCAACAGCTGGGAATACACCGGTGACGGCCACACGCTCGCGTACGAGGTCGGCGCCGAACTGATGGACATGGAGTTCGTCCAGTTCCATCCGACCGGCATGGTGTGGCCGCCGAGCGTCCGGGGGATTCTCGTCACCGAGGGCGTGCGGGGCGAAGGCGGCGTGCTGAAGAACAACCAGGGCCGCCGGTTCATGTTCGATGACATCCCGGAGGCCTATCGATCGCAAACGGCCGACAACGAGGAAGAAGGCTGGCGATACACGCAGGGCGACAAGAACGCGCGCAGGCCGCCCGAGCTCCTGACGCGGGATCACGTGAGCCGCTGCATCGTCAGGGAGATCAAGAACGGACGCGGCAGTCCCCACGGCGGCGTGTACCTCGACATCTCGTGGATCGGCGACCGGATCTCGAACGCCGCGGAGCACATCAAGAAGAAGCTGCCGAGCATGTACCACCAGTTCAAGCAGCTCGCCGACATCGACATCACGAAGGAGCCGATGGAGGTCGGCCCGACGACGCACTACATCATGGGCGGCGTGCGGGTGGACGCCGACACGCAGATGTCGACCGTGGCCGGCCTGTTCGCGGCCGGCGAGTGCGCCGCGGGCATCAACGGCGCCAACCGGCTCGGCGGCAACTCGCTGTCCGACCTGCTCGTGTTCGGCAAGCGCGCCGGCGAGCACGCGGCGAAGTTCGCGCGCGAGTGCCCGGGCGGCGCGCCCGAGGCCAGTCAGATCGAGGAGGCGGCGCGCCTGGCGCTCGAGCCGTTCGACCGCGGCGCCGCCGGCGAAGGACCGTACCAGGTGCAGTACGCGCTGCAGGATCTGATGCAGGATCTCGTCGGGATCGTGCGCAACGAGCAGGAAATGCAGCGCGCACTCGAGGCGATCGGGCCGCTCCGGGAGCGGGCGCAGCGAGTCGGCGTCGCCGGGCACCGCGAGTACAACCCGGCATGGCACGCGGCGCTCGACCTCCATAACCTGCTGACCGTTTCGGAAGCGATCACGCGCTCGGCGATCGAGCGCAAGGAGAGCCGCGGCGGACATTTCCGCGAGGATTATCCCGACAAGGACGCGGACTCTGGCCGGATGAACATCATCGTGCGCAAGGGCCGCGACGGCCGGATGGACGTGTCGCGACTCCCGATTCCCGAGATGCCTGAGGAGTTGAAGAGGGTGATCGAAGCGATGAAGTAGGGCAGCAGCGCCTGCGGCCATGCCGAGCCGAGCCACCTCCGCGCTTCGCGCTACGGTGGCCAAGGGACGTCCGCTTGCCCACCATAGCTCGCGAGTTCTTTCGCGAGCGAAGGTGGGAGGCGAGGCATCAGCGTAAGTTCGCGCCGGGGGTGGGGCCCCGGCGCCAGTGAAAAAAAGTTGGTGGACTCACATGGCAACCACGGCGACGTTCAGGATCTGGCGCGGCGACGGCGACGGTGGGACGCTTCACGACTACACGACCGCCATCTCCGAAGGGATGGTGGTGCTCGACGCGGTCCATCAGATTCAGGCCGAACAGGCGCACGATCTGGCGGTGCGCTGGAACTGCAAGGCGGGGAAGTGCGGGTCGTGCTCGGCCGAGGTCAACGGCAACCCGCGCCTGATGTGCATGACCCGCCTCAATCAAATCGACATCTCGAAGCCGATCACGCTCGAGCCGATGCGGAGCTTCCCGCCGGTCCGCGACCTGGTCACCGACGTGTCGTGGAACTTCCGCGCCAAGAAGACCATCAAGCCCTTCAAGCCGCGCCCGCCGGATGCCCCCGACGGCACGTGGCGGATGGCGCAGGTCGACGTCGAACGGGTGCAGGAGTTCCGGAAGTGCATCGAGTGCTTCCTGTGCCAGGACGTCTGCCACGTGTTGCGCGAGCACCGGCTCTTCAATGGGTTCGTCGGACCGCGCCTGCTCGTCTACGCGGCCGCACTGGAGATGCACCCGCTCGACACCGAGAGGCGGGCGGCCGACCTGAAGCACGAGCACGGCGTCGGCTACTGCAACATCACCAAGTGCTGCACCAAGGTCTGTCCCGAAGGGATCACCATCACCGACAACGCCATCATTCCGCTCAAGGAGCGCGTCGTCGATCAGTTGTACGACCCGGTCGCCAAGCTGTTCCGGATGCTCCGCCCGCACTAGGAGGTTGGCCATGGAATTCGAGCTGAAGACGCTGTCGCCGGACGCTGTGCCTCGCGCGCTCGAGAAGGCCGTCCGTTATCGCTTGCTCAACGAGCCTGGCGAGGCCGCCAGCATCTGTCTCGACGTGCTCGCGGCCGACGCCGGAAACCAGGAGGCCAACGCCACACTGATATTGGCGCTGACCGATCAGTTCGAAGGGGAGGAGGGCACGGCGGCGCTGGCCGAGGCCTGGGAGTGCCTCGAGCGGATCCAGGACGAGTACAGCCACTATTACTTCGCTGGCATCATCTGGGAGCGGCGCGCGAGGGCGCGTCTCCGCCGCGGCATGCCCGATGCCGGCGTCCGGGCGTACGAATGGCTGCGCGAAGCGATGGCCTGCTACGAGCGGGCCGAGGCCGTGCGTCCGGCGGGGAACGACGACGCGCTGCTGAGGTGGAATGCCTGCGCGCGTCTCATCATGGGAGACCGGCGCCTCGTGCCGGCCGAGGAGGAACGGGGAGAACCGTTGCTGCTTGAATAGGGGACGGCGGACCTGAGAGGTCCGCCCTACGGTAGCAGGCCGGGCCTCTCAGGCCCGGCGACAGATTCTTATGAAGGCGAATATTCATATCCGTACCGTGCCTGATACCAATACGGCCATCGGCTGGACCAACGGGCGCAGCGTCGTCGTCGACCGGAGCTCGGAAACCGCGCTCAGCCTCGGCTTCAACAGCGCCGAGCTGCTGTGCCTGGCGGTGGGCGCCTGCTACACGAACGAGGTGTTTCTCGAGGCCGAGCGCCGCGCGGTGCACGTGCGCAGCGTTCACGTCGACGTCTCGGCTGACGGCGACTGGCCGTCGGCGCAGCACCTCACCGCGTCGATGCGGATCGAAGCGGACGCCGACGAGGAAACGATCGCCGAGCTCGTCGAGCACGCGGACAGGGTGGCGAAGATTCCCAACCTGCTGCGCCTCGGGACGTCGGTCAGGCTGACAGACGCACACGTGGTGGCGAGGCACCAGCGGACCTGAAGGTCCGCACTTCGCTTCAGTGTCCGATCCGTGCACAGGCTCTTGTACCCGCGAATGTAGATGGTGTCGCCGACGATTGCCGGCGAGGCATCGATGCCGTCGTCGAGTGTGTTCTTGCCGATCACCTCGAACGCCGGGCTGTTCTTGAGCACGAGCGTGGTGCCGGTGCGATCGGTGATATAGACGCGCCCGGCGGCGCCGACCGGCGACGAGAACACTTCGTTCAGGCCGTCCAGCCGCTGCGCCTGGTAGTGCGGCTTGCCGCTCTTCGCGTCGAACGCCGACAGAATCCCCGAGTTGGTCTTCAACAGGTACAGGATGCCGTCGTAAAGCAGCGGCGACGGCACGTACGGCGTATCGCGATCGAGCTGCCAGACGATCGCCCCGCTCGTGGAGATGTCGCCCTTGGCACCCGCCAGGCGGATCGCCTTGAGGTTGTTGCCGCGGAACCCGCTCGTCGCGAACACCATGCCGTCGGCGAAGACCGGCGACGGGATCGGGTTCATCGTCGTCCCTGGCGCCTCCCACACGACGTTGCCGGTTTCGAGATCGTAGCTGCGCAGCTTGTTCATGCCGTTGACGATCACCTGGGCGCGCCCCTCGTGCTCGATGATGAGCGGCGTCGCCCACGTATCGATTTCGTCGCGCTTCGCCCGCCACAGCTCCTGGCCGGTGCGCTTGTCGAGCGCGGTGATGAACGACGCGCCCGGTACGAAATGATCCCAGACGACGACCAGGTGATTGCCGTGGAGCGCGGGCGTCGAGCCCTCGCCGAACTCGTTGCGCATCCGCTTGTCGCCGAGATCCTTCTGCCAGACGAGCGTCCCGTTCATGTCGTAGGCGTAGTATGCCGAACGAGTCGAACGAGGCGATGACGTGCTCGCCGTCGGTGATCGCCGACGCGGATGCCCAGGTGCCGTTGTCGGGGTGCGACGACTCGTGCGGAACCGCTTCGTTGGCCGTCCGTTCCCACACCGTCTTGCCGGTGCGGCGGTCGATGGCCATCACCTGGAACCGATGTGGCACGCGCGGCTGGATGGCGCCGCGCGGCGTGTGGCTGCCAGGCACGTCGACTCCAGCGGGCACTGCCGCAGAGCAGGAACAGCCGATCGCCCCAGACGATCGGCGACGACGATCCGCGGCCGGGAATCTCGACCTTCCAGCGGACGTTCTTGGTCTCGCTCCACTCGGCCGGCGGGTTGCCGTTCGCCGCGACGCCGGTGGCGTGCGGCCCGCGCCACTGCGGCCAGTATTTCTCGGCCTCGGGATTGGCCGCGGCAATCACGGTTGCCGTGAGGGTGGCGAGCCAGGCAGGCGGTGGCGAAGAGTTTCATAAAGGTTGATACGACCGATGCGATTCAGCGGTTTACGACGACCGCGTCAGCCGCCGGCGCTCGCTGAGGATGAGGCCGTATTCGGCCGAGCGCTTCCAGACGCGGTTGGCCATCTCGGTCAGTTGCACTGCCTTCAGGCCGTAATAGAGGAAGTACGCGCCGAGCAGACCGACGACGACGTAGCGCAGCGACGCGATCCATTGTACTCGGGGGACAAGTCGAAGGACGCGAGGCCCTGGTAGGTCAGGAACCCGGCGACCGCCAGGAGCGGCGTCATCACCGTGCGCGCGCCCCACGAGGTGACGCGCGAATGCTTCTCCATCAGGGTGCTGATCGTCTGCAGGCGATCGACCGCCACCTTGGTCGCCTCGAGATCGTCGCCGAGCAGCACCTGGCGGAGCGTCACCTGCGCCCGGCACGCCTTGGCGACGCGGAGGTCGCCCCGCACCCACGACGGCCCGATCTCGCGGACCGTGCAGTCGGGGAACCGCGATCGGAGCTCGCCGATCAGGCGGTCGTGCGCGCCCTGCGAGCGCTCGCCAAGCGTCGAGACGGTGTCGACATCGATCCGCTTCCCGTCGGGAATGTAGACGACCTCGTGCAGATCACCGCCGCGATCCTGCACGTAGGCCGCGGCGTGCGGTTCGATGCCTTCGTGGAGCATCGCTTCGTGATCGAGGCAGGGCAGGATGGGAATCGCGGCGGGCGTCGACTCGAGACCGAGCCGGTACAGCTTGATGCACAGGACCGTCGAGAACTCCCCGAGCGCCAGGAGGAAGCGCTCGGGAGAGTTCACGGTGCCTGAAGCGGGCGGACCGCTCACGAAGCGCGGGTCATTGCGTCGGAGGCACGCGCTTGACGTCGGGCAGCGCCCACGCGGTCAGCGACGTGCCGGCCGGCACCAGCAGATGCTGCCGTCCGTCGAGCATGTAGGTCGTCGGCGACGTGCCGTGCAGGTTCGACCCCAGCTGGTAGCTCCAGAGCAGCTTGCCGCTGCGCGAGTCGAGCGCCAGCAGGTTGCCTTCGTTGTCGCCGCCGAAGAGCAGCCCCGACGCGGTCGTCAGGATGCCCGCCTGCGGCCGGCGTCGGCAGCTTGAACTCCCACTTGCGATCGCCCGTGGTCGGATCGATCGCGCGGATGGCGCCGTACGCCGGGTAGTCGGATCCTCGCGCGCGCTGCGCGGCGCCGCCGGTGAAGCGATCGCCTTGCGTGAACTCCGGCTTCCACGCGTAGTAGGTGGCGCACACTTCGCGCGCGTTGACGAAGAACAGCCGCTGCGCTCGGATCGTAGCTGGGCGGGTAGAAGTTGGTGCCGCCGGTGATGTCCGGGCAGGTGAGCGAGCCCTTCTCGTCCGGCATGTTGCCCGGCAGGAGCACCGGCCGGCCGTCGGCGCCGATCTCCTTGGCCCACGTCACGCGGACGAACGGCTTCGCGAGGATCACTTTCCCGTTGGTTCGATCGATCGTGTAGAAGAAGCCGTTGCGGTTGGCCCACATCATCGTCTTGCGCGGCTGGCCGCCGATCGTCAGGTCGGCCAGGATCGGCACCTGCGTCGAATCCCAGTCGTGGACGTCGTGCGGCGTGAACTGGTAGTGCCAGCGCAGCTTGCCGGTGTCGACGTCGAGCGCCACCACCGAGTCGCTGTACAGGTTGTCGCCCTTGCGGCTCTCGCTGTGATAGTCGGGCCCGGGGTTGCCGGTGCCGAAGTAGGCGAGGTTCAGCTCGGGATCGTAGGCCGCGGTGACCCAGATGCTCGATCCGCCGCGCGACCAGGAGTCGCCGGCCCACGTGTCGTTGCCCGGTTCGCCGGGACCGGGAATCGTGAAGAAGCGCCACGCGCGCTTGCCGGTGTTCGCGTCGTAGGCATCGATGAAGCAGCGGCATCCGTACTCGCCGCCGGCCGTGCCGACGATCACCTTGTCCTTGACGACGAGCGGCGCGATCGTCGCGGCGTAGCCCTTCTTGAAGTCCTCCATCTCGACATCCCAGACGACGTTGCCGGTCTTCATGTCGAGCGCGAGCAGGTGGGCGTCGAGCGTCGTCATGAACAGCTTGTCGCCGAGGACGCCGAAGCCGCGGTTGACCAGGCCGCAGCAGGCGGTCAGGCCGTTCGGCAGCTCGCGGCGGTAGCGCCAGATCTGGCGCCCGGTGCGGGCGTCGATCGCCCACGCGACGTTCTGCGGGCCGGTCACGTAGAGGACGTTGTCGCGAAGCAGCGACGTCGTCTGGAAGTTGCCGAGCGTCGCCGTCTGGAACGTCCACTGCGGGACGAGCCGGTTGACGTTGTCGGGCGTGATCTGCGTCAGCGGGCTGTGGCGGTGGTTGCTGTAGTTGCCGCCGAAATGCAGCCAGCGGGATCCGTCGGCCGGCAGGCCGGCGGCGATTTCCTGGAGCGAGACCATCGCCGGCGGCACCGCCGCCGGTGCCGGCGCCGCTGGCTTCGGCGGCAGCTGCGCCTGCTGCGCGGCCACGAGTACGCCGCCGAGCGTCGCAGCGATGACGACGAGGGGAGCGAAGCGGAGAACACGCATGACGCCTCCTGAAACGCGGTTGTAGTGCGGACCTTCAGGTCCGCAACAAGGCGGACCTAAAGGTCCGCACTACTTAACCGTCGGATCGAAGCCCTTCAACGTCATCAGATAGCGGACGACGTCGTCGAGCTGGCTTTCGTTGAGGCGGTCGGTGCCGAACGGGGGCATCGCCGACTTCGTCTCATCCTTCACTTCTTTCAGGTCCGACTTGACGTAGCCCTGGATCCGCTCGCGCGTGTCCATGACCTGCACCGAGAAGAGATCCTCGTTCTTCTTCACGGCCTGCACCTGCTGCCCGCCCGGCGTCGTGAGCGTCACCGGGGCATAGCCGGCGGCGTTCTCCTCGACGGCGCCGCGGATGCGGCGGACCATCACCTCGCGCGAGCGCGCGTTGCCGATGCGCGAGAGATCCGGGCCGAGCCGGCCGCCGCGGCCGTTGACGCGGTGGCAGCTCGCGCAGTTGGCGCGGAAGATCCGCTCGCCGTTCTCGGCGTTGCCGCGCGGCGGATCGGTTGGCGCCGGCGCGGCGAGCGTCCGCAGGTAGGCGAGGATCTGCCAGACCTCGTGATCGGGCGTGCGCACGCCGACCGAGGGCATCTCGGTGTTCGGCACGCCGTTCCGCAACGTGAGGTACAAGCCACCGTCGCTGCGTCCCGAGGCCCAGACCTGAGTAATGTCCGGTCCGCGGACGCCGGTGGCGTCCATGCCGTGGCAGTCGGCGCACCGGACGCGGAACTGACCCATGCCGGCCTGGATCGCTTCTTTATTGCCTTCGAGCGGGTTCTTTTCAGCGGGGGCTTTCGTGGCGGGCGCGACCGGCGCCTGGCCCGCCGGCCCTTGTGCGCGTGCCGCGGCGCCGAGAAACAGCGTCGCCGCGATGGACAGCATCAGCCAACGGTTCCTCTTCATACGCGCTCCCTGGTTGGACGGGCCGAATTATATGGCAGCGCGTCGCGTAGGGCGGACCTTTAGGTCCGCCCGGGACCTTGAGGTCCGCCTGGATGAAGCGGGCCTAAAGGCCCGCACTACCTGAGAGGTGGCGTGCTGCCGGCGGCCGCCGGGGATGGACGACGCGCTCGTAGGCGTAGGCGATGCGCAGGAGCGTCGGCTCGCTGAACGCGGAGCCCAGCAGCTCGAGGCCGACGGGAAGCCCATCCGGAGTGAAGCCGGCCGGGATGCTGATCGCGGGCAGGCCGGTCGTGGCGCTGAGCTGGCAGTTGGATCCCGCCTGCGCCTCGCCGACGGGCGCCGCCTTGCGGCGGATCGTCGGGTAGGCGAGCGCGGTGATGCCCTGCTGGGCGAGCAGGTCGCCGATCGCTCGCGCCGCGGCCTCGCGCTTCGCCAGCGCCGTCCGATACGTCTCGGTGTCGCGCGACTCGACCTCGTTGGCGCGGCGGAGCACGCCGTCGACGGCGTTGTGATACAGGCCGCTCGTCAGGATCTCGTCGAGCGACTTCGCCGGCAGCGGACCGCGGAACTTCGCCAGGAAGTCGAGCAGGTTGAACTTGAACTCGGCGTTGATGACGCTCGTGCCCTGGAGGAGCGCGTCGAAGCCCTCGGGCGCGACCTCCGACACCCGCGCGCCGAGGTTCCCGAGCTCGCCAACCGCCTTGCGCACGATCGCGGCCGACCTCGCCGTCCTCGGGCGCCATGCCGAAATACGGCGTGAGGATGGCGACGTGGACGTTGCCGAGCGAGCTGTCGCCGACGCTGCCCATGTAGGTGCGCGGAATCTTTCCCTCGCTCGCGCTGGTCACCGTGTCCGCGGGATCGAAGCCGACCGTCGCGTCGAGCATCAGGATCAGATCGGTCGACCGATCGCGCGAGCGGCCCGCCGATGTCCTGCGTCAGCGACAGCGGGATGATCCCGTCGCGGCTGGAGAGCCCGCGCGTGCCGCGCAGGCCGAACAGGTTGTTGTGCGCGGACGGAATGCGGATCGATCCGCACGTGTCGGTCCCCATGCCGGCCGCCGCGAAGGTCGCCGCGACCGCCGCGCCCGTGCCGCCGCTCGATCCGCCCGGGTTGCGCGTCGGATCGTAGGGATTGCGCGTCTGCCCGCCCAACGAGCTGATAGACGTGATGCCATAGGCCAGCTCGTGGAGGTTGGTCTTGCCGATGACGACGGCGCCCGCCTGGCGCAGCTTCCGCACCGTGAACGCGTCGCGCCCGGCGGCAAAATTCTGCAGCGCGAGCGAGCCGCCGGTGGTCGGCAGATCGGCGGTGACGTAGTTGTCCTTGATCGCGATCGGAATCCCGTGCAGCGGCCCGCGCGTCCGGCCGGCTTTCCGCTCGGCGTCGAGCGCCGCGGCCTCGTCGAGCGCCTTCGGGTTCAGCGAGATGAACGCGTTGATCGCCGGGCCGCGCTGGTCGTAGGCGTCGATGCGCGCGAGGTACTGCTCGACGATCTGCCGCGACGTGATCGTCCCGGCGGCCATCGCATTCTGCAGCTCGGTGATCGACTTCTCGAACACGTCGAACGCGGGCCCCCTGGCTGTCGTCGCCTGCGAGCGCAGCGCCCGGCGACGCGAGCAGGACGGCCAGTGCGGTGGCGACGGCGAACCGGCGGCTCGCGCTACTTGACGGGCACACGCTGTTCAGCTCCTCGAACCAGTTAATCGCGACGACCAGGTTGATCGTTGTCGCCTGGCCCTCGCCGGCGCGCACGAACAGGAAGCGTCCGTCAGGGGCGACGTCGTAGGACGGCGGCTGTCCGGCTCGACGAAACGCGTCCTGAAGAGCGCGACCGGAGGCTCGAACGGCCAGCTCCGGCCCGGCCATGATCGCCGTGCACCATCATCGTCTCGCGTTCCCTTCGAGGAAATACAGTTCGCGGCCGTTCCGCGACCATAGCGGCTCGGCGCCGCCGTTGGCGGACACTCTCACCGGCGCGCCCGGCCCCGGGTACGGGCGGACCCACACCTCGGGACGCCCGGTCACGTCGCTGACATAGGCGATCAGTTTGCCGTCCGGGGACACCGACACACCCCTGCGTCCCTTCGGCCGCCTCGGTCTGGACAATTGGCTTGACTCGGCGTTCGCCGCGGGCGCAAACCTCACGAGGTCGGACACGGTTGGAACGCCGAGTTGTACGCCGGTCACCTCGGTGCCGCCACCCAGCCAGCCGAACGGATGGAAATGTCCCCCGGGCGATGCGGGTTCCGGCTTGCTGTGCTGCCGTCGGCCGGAATGGACTCGAGCGCGCCGTTGCTGTTTTCATAGATGATGCGGCGTCCGTCCGGCGACCACAGCGCAGTGAACGCGCCGCTGTCGAAGGTGAGCTTGATCGGCGGCCGGCCGCCGAGATCGTAGACCCAGAGGTCGCCCGCAAGGTTCAAGGCGAGGCGGCGGCCGTCCGGGGAGATGCGCGGAAACTGTGGTGTCTCGAGATCGGCCGGGATGATCGGTCCGAGATCGCGGCCATCGCGGCCGACCCAGACCGACGCGACCCTTGACGGCGGCGGCGCCGCCGGGTGCGTAAACCAGCGTGCCGTTGTTCGAGACGCTGTAATTGGCCCCGGCGGTCGGTTTGGTGCCGATGCCTTCCTGAACCGGGCGTCGGCGTACCGCGAACTTCCAGCCGCCCGGGATCGAACGGCACGGCGAGCAACGTGTTGGTCTGTGCAAACAGCAGGTGACCGCTCGGCGTGTAGCGCGGGCGCGAACCCGCCTTGAATCAGGGTCCTGCGCTCCGGGTCCTCAGGATCGAGCACCGCGACTTCCATCGGCCGGGGGTCGGCGCCGTGAAACGAGGTGAACAGCACCGCGCGGCTGCCGGGCAGCACGAACGGGAGAACGCTAATCCGTTTCGCCTTTGTCCTCTCGATCGCGAGCAGCAGCTCGAGCCGTGCCCCGCCGGCCGCGGGCACGCGAAACAGGCCGCCGTTGACCGGTGCCGTCGGCAAACACGATGGTGTCGTCGTCGCCCCACGACGCGCCGTTCATCGACGCGAGCGGCGTAATCATCATCGCCGAGCCGCCGTCGATGTCGATCTTCTTCAAGGCGCGAGCGCGCGAGTCGTAGAAACCGATCCAGTGGCTATCGGGCGAAAAGAACATGGTCTGCGCGACCTCGACGCCGATCGGCGCGCGCGTTGAGCTGGTCGATCCCCGCAGGTAGAACGAGAAGGTCGAGCCGGTGAGCACGTGATAGAGGATGTGCCGGCCGTCAGGCGAGATGGCCAAGTTCTGTCCGCCGGGTCCTGTCGTGAACGATTTCGGCGGCGGCCGTCGCCATCGCGAACCGCACGGCTCGCCGGGCTCGCGCCTGAGCGCCGACGAGATCAGAGAACGCGGCGAGCGCAGCCGAGGCCGCGCCAGCGACGACGATGGCCGCGGCCAGAGCCACGGCGCGTCGCACAGGCGTGGAAGCGGTGACGGCATGCCGCGCTCACATCGTTGACCGACTGCAGCAGCAGCAGAACGTCGTGCGCCGACTGATAGCGATCGTTCCGGATCCTTGGCGAGGCAGGTGCGCACCAGGCGATCGAGGGCGGCGGCGTCGCCGGCGCGACGGCCGAAAGCGGCGCCGGCTGCGACGACATGATCGATCCGATGAGTGTCGCCTGGCTCTTGCCCTCGAACGCCCGCTTGCCGGTGAGCATCTCGTAGAGGACGGCGCCGAACGCGAAGATGTCGGTCCGCGCGTCGGCCTCCTGCCCCTCGATCTGTTCCGGCGCCATGTACTGAAAGGTGCCGAGGATCGCGCCTTGCGCGGTGATCGGCCGCGGGCGCGGGTCGTCGGCAGCATCGAGAGCGTGCCGGCGACGACGGCCGGAGAGCTCTTGGCGAGGCCGAAATCGAGCAGCTTGGCGCCGGTCTTCGTCAGGAAGACGTTGCCCGGCTTCAGGTCGCGATGGACGATGCCGGCGCGGTGCGCGCGATCGAGCGCGCCGGCGATCTGCATCGCGATCGGCAGCGCGTCGCGAGCGGCAGCGGCCGCGGGCGATCGATCGGCGAGCGTCTCGCCCTCGAGGTACTCCATGACGAGGAACGAGGTTCCATGGTCCTCGCCGACGTCGTGGAGCGTGCAGATGTTCGGATGGGCGAGCTGCGAGATGGCGCGCGCTTCAGGTCGAACCGCGCGCGGAACTGCGGATCGGCGGCCAGCGTCTCGGGCAGGACCTTCACGGCGACGAGTACGATCGAGCCGGGTGTCGCGGGCTTTGTAGACCTCGCCCATGCCGCCCGCGCCGAGCGCGCTGACGATTTCATACGGACCGAGTCGCGCCCCAGGTTACGGCATAGCGGCATTTCGCGCTAAGGTTTCTTCGCTGATGCTCGCGCTCCCACTCGCTGCAGTCAATCAGTCGGTGGCACGCCCTTGGCCACGTGCGCGAGCGCGCAGTCTCGCGCTCGCATGGCCGCAGGCGCTCATGCCGCCAGGCGCCGAGCGCGCTGACGATTTCGTATGGGCCGAGACGGGCGCCGGTTGCCAGCGGCATTGAATGGTCGTGGAGTGCGCGGATTATATAATGTCGATTCGCTTCAGCTCAGGAGGTTTATGCGCGCCCGATTTCTCGCGTTGGCGGCGACCGCCGTGTCCTTGGCGTTTGCCGGTGCACTGATCGCACAGCAAGGTGTGCCGCCCGCGCCCCGGCCGGACGTGTCGATCACGACGAAAGACCTGATGGCGGGCCTGTCGAACCCGACGCGTTGGCTGACGTATTCGGGCGACTACTCCGCGCAGCGGCACAGCCCGCTCAAGCAGATCACGCCGGCGAACGTCGGGCAGCTCTCCGCGCAGTGGACCTTCCAGACCGGCGTCACCAGCGGCTTCCGCACGCAGTTCGAGGCGACGCCGATCGTGATCGACGGCGTCATCTATCAGACCGGCCCGCTCAACTACGCGTGGGCGATCGACGCGAAGACCGGCCGGCAGATCTGGCGGTACCGGCGCGTGCTGCCGCCGACCCGACACGCTCAAGGTCTGCTGCGGCCTCGTCAATCGCGGCTTCGCCGTCTACGGCAATCGCCTGTTCATGACGACGCTCGATGCGCACGTCGTGGCGCTCGATCTCAAGACCGGCAAGGAGGTCTGGGACGTCGAGATGGCCGACTACAAGGCCGGCCACGCGGCGACGGTCGCGCCGCTCGTCGTCAAGGACAAGGTGGTCGTCGGCATCGCCGGCGGCGAGTTCGCGATCCGCGGCTTCCTCGACGCGTACGACGCGCAGACCGGCCAGCGCGCGTGGCGGTTCTGGACGATCCCCGCGCCGGGCGAGCCGGGCAGCGAGACGTGGCCAGCGCGAGACCTGGGAGCGCGGCGGCGCGCCGACGTGGGTCACCGGCAGCTACGATCCCGAGCTGAACCTGATCTACTGGGGCACCGGCAATCCCGAACCCGGATCTCTACGGCGACGACCGCAAGGGCGACAACCTGTACAGCGCGATCGGTGATCGCGCGTCGACGCCGACACCGGCAAGCTGAAGTGGCATTACCAGTTCACGCCGCACGACGAGCACGACTGGGACGCGAACCAGGTCCCGGTGCTCGCGGATCTCACGGTCGGCGGGCGGCCGCGCAAGGTGCTGATGGCGGCGAACCGCAACGGCTTCTTCTACGTGCTCGATCGCACGAACGGCGAGTTCCTGTTCGCGAAGCCGTACATCAAGCAGACCTGGGCGAAGGAAATCGGGAAGGACGGCCGGCCGGTCGAACTGCCCGATCAACGTCCGACGCCGAAGGGCACGCTGACCTGCCCCGACCTTTTCGGCGGCACCAACTTCATGTCGCCGTCCTACGATCCGGCGGCGCGGCTGTTCTTCGTGTCAGCGCGCGAGACGTGCATGACGTACGTGTCGCAGGCGCCGCCGCCGGGCTACAAGGCGGGCGATCGGACGATGGGCGGCAGCTTCCGGCCGGGGGCGAGCGCGGCTACGGCGCGCTGCGCGCGATCGATGTCGCGACCGGCGACGTGAAGTGGGACCTGCGGCACGACTCGCCGTCCTGGGCCGGTGTGCTCTCCACGGCCGGCGGCGTCGTCTTCACCGGCACCAACGAGGGCGACCTCGTCGCGGCCGATTCGAAGACCGGCAAAGAACTGTGGCGGTATCAGCTCGGGCACCCGCTCTACGGCGCCCCGGCCACGTTCATGCTCGACAACCGCCAGTACCTCGTCGCCGGCGCCGGCACGACGCTGACGGCGTTCGCGTTGCCGCGATAAGGCAGCCACGAAAGCGCGAAAGTACGAAGCCACGAAAACACGAAAACACGAAACCTACTTTTTTCGTGATTTCGCGTTTTCGTGGCCTGTTTTTCGTGCCTTCGTGGCGTGCCGTACGCTAGTCCCGAAACACCAGATACGGATCGATCGGCCGGCCTTCCCACCACCGCTTCGCATCGGTCAGCTGAAAAATCGCGAAGTGCAGGTGCGGCGTGTTGGGCTGCGCGTTGCCGGTCGTCCCGACGTAGCCGATGACCTCGCCCTTCGAGACCTTCTTGCCGTCGCGCAACCCCGTCGCGTAGCGCTGGAGGTGGGCGTAGTAGTAGCAGAACTGCTCCGTGGGATCGAACTGGTAGACGGTGATCCCGCCGGCCTTGCTGTTGAACAGCTTCGCGATGGTGCCGTCCTCGACCGCGACGACCGGCGTGTGCCGCGGCGCGAGGATGTCGACCGCTTCATGCCCTCGCGACCCGCCGCCCCGGCGCTGGGCGAAGTGGCCCTTCCAGTCGTCGACGTCCACGTCGTCATCGTCCACCGGGAGCTTCAGATCGTGACGCCGCAGGACGGCGATCGGATCGGCGCCGATCGTCTCGGTGGCGACTGCCGGCTCGACCGCCCGCGGCGCGTCGGCTGACACGGTGCTGACTGGCTCGCCGGTCGACTCGTTGGCCTTACCGCTGGTGGCGGCGGGCTCCGAAAGAGCGGGCGGGGCCTCCGGGTGCGCGTCGCCGATCGCCGCGTGGATCCACCAGCCCACCGCCACGCCGGCGTAGAAACAGGCGAACAACACCGGAATGACGCGTCCGCGGCGGCGTCCCTTCGGGCTCATTTGAAGATCACGGGCGTCCCCGGAGCGACGAGCGCCGCGAGCCGCGCCGCGTCCCAGTTCGTCAACCGCACGCAGCCGTGCGACTGCGTATGGCCGACCTTCGAGGGCTCGGGCGTGCCGTGGATGCCGTAGTGCTCCTTGTCGATGTCGATCCAGGCGACGCCGACCGGGTTGTTCGGGCCCGGGCTTGATGCGCGCCTTGGTGTGCGACGGGTCGGCGTCCCAGAAGAGATCGGGGTTGTAGTTGAAGGGCGGCATCCAGCCGACCGAGAGCACCTTCCACTGGCCGATGGGCAGCGGATCGTGCTCGCTGCCACTCGTCACCGGCGCGAACATCGCGAGCGAGCCGTCGTCGCGGAAGACCTGCAGCGTGCCCTCGCGCGAGACCTCGACGCGGACGACGAGCGGCGCCGCTCGTTTCTCTTGGATGGCCGGCTTCGCGGTGTCGATGAAGGGATCGACCCCCGGCACCTTGATCGTTTCGTCCGCGGCGAATTGCGCGTTCGGGTTCAGCCGCTGGAGCAGCGACGGCGCTGCATGGAATCGTTCGGCAAGGCGCTCGAGGAGCGACTCGTAGCCGAGCGCCGGCAGCTTCGACTGCTCGACCAGATCCTTCGGAATCGGCCCGGTGAACGGCCCCGCCGCGTCCTCGTTCGTGATCGTGTAGTCAGCGAAGACCGGCTGAGTGCCGAGCGCCTCGCGCGTCGCGCAGTCGGGCGCACCGGTTACTGGAAGTCCCCTCGCCTGCTGGAACGCGCCCAGTGCGCGCGTGGTGTTTGCGCCGGCCCTGCCGTCAATCTCGCCGGGCGAAAAGCCGGCGCGATCGAGGAGCACTTGGAAGACGACCAGGTCCTGGCAGCCGTTGCCGGCGTTCTCCTGCGGCGAGGCGCCCAGCAGAGCTGCGGCCAGAAGAGCCATCATCAGCATGAGCACCGAAACTGCAGAACCCGTGCCCTTCGACTTCGCTCAGGGCGGGCCTCCGACGCGATCGCCCGCGTAAGTGATAAATTACAGATGACCCTAGGAGGCTGCCGTGGCGAACCGCACCAGACCAACCCTCGAAAAACGAGCGAAAGAACGCGCACGGCAGGAAAAGCGCCAGAAAAAGGAAGAGCGGCGGGCCAACGCGAAGGTCCAGCGGTCGCAGAACCCGCGGCCGGAGGGCGCCGAGGACCCGGATATCGCCGGCATTGTACCCGGCCCGCAGCCCTCGCCCTGGGCGGACGAAGAGGGGGAAGAACCCTAGTAGTGGACCTTTAGGTCCGCCACGTGCCTACGTCGGCCCCTCCTCCTTCAAATCTCGAGACGCACCGATCCCGCTCCGATCTGACAACCCCCTGGCAGCGGCCGCTTCGAGGACCAGGCCAGCGGCGGCTGCGTCCTGTGCCGCGACGCCGACCGACCGGTAGATGGTGATCTGCTCCTCGCCGGTCCGCCCCGTTCTCGTCTTCAGCACCAGTTCACCGATCTCGCGGATGTCTGCCAGGTCCACGATCTTCCGATCGACAGCCGTCGTGATGTCCACGGCGCCGTTCGGGAACTCACCGATGGCGGCGGTCCGCGACTCGACGACAACCCTCGCGTTGGCGAAGACCGACGGCTCGAGCTCCGGGCCTCTCGTGAAGCCGACCGCGTTCACGTGCGATCCGTGCCGCAGCCATTCCCGGCGGACGACCGGTTCCGTCGCATGGGTGCAGCAGCAGACGATGTCGGCCGCGTCGACTGCTTCTGCGTAAGTCGAGGCGGCCCTGGCGCCGATCTCGGCCGCGAACGCTTCCACCTTTTCAGGCGTTCGCCCGGCGACGACGATCTCGGTGATGTTGCGGACGCGAGGCAACGCCCGCGCATGCGCCCGTGCTTGCACCCCGGTCCCGATGATCGCGAGCACCCGCGCGCCTTCTCGGGCACAGAGGCGGGTGGCCAGCGCGGAGCCGGCGGCCGTGCGGGCGGCGGTGATCGACGCGCCGTCCATTATCGCGAGTGGGACACCCGTGGCCGGATCGAACACGGCGACGACTGCCTGATGGGTTTCGAGTCCTTTCGCGGCGTTGCCAGGAAAAACCAGCACCAGCTTGGCCGCGAGCACCTTCTGAGTGGGGAGATACGCGGGCATCGCCGCCAGGAGTCCCGCGTCGTCGACCATCGCGAAGTTCCGCGGCGGAACCGAGGCGCGGCCCTCGCTGAGGTCGGTCATCGCAACCGCCAGCGCATCGACGAGGGCATCCAGGTCGAGAAGCTCTTCGACCTGACGGCGACTCAGGACGAGCATCGCGGTCAGCCTAACACCTCCGCATCGGCAATCGTTGCGCGACGATTTTCGGGGGGATTCGCGGGAGGCGGGAACAGTCCCGAGGCGCGGAGTCGCGAGATGATTCGTTGCAGGAGCTCGTGCACGGCTAGATTTTCACGGACCTGCCCTGCCAAGGTCAACCGGAAGCTACTTCAGGATCGTCGCCCGCACCTCCACCGTCACCTGCCGATCGCTCACCGGATCCGCCGACTGCGCCACTACCAGCGGCTTGCCGTCGTCCAGATTGACAGACAGGTTCTCCTGGATGCCGGTCCCCACCAGGCGGGGCCCTGAGGCCGCGGGCTCATCCTGCGGCGCCGGCAGACGAGTATTCGAGTCCGACCGTCACACGAATCCGGCCGTTCGGAAGGATGGTCGGCATCACGTCGAGGTTGAGCGGAATCCGTGTGACTCACGAGTCGACGCCGCCGATCCCGCGGAAGTCGGCCTGGGTACGGATGCGCGCGTTCAACTGATCGCCGGTCACCGCGGTGACCGTTTTCTTCATCACTGGCGCCGTGCCGCGCTGATCGGTAATCGTCACTTCGATCCTCACGTTGATCGGCTGACGGTTTGGCTCGGGCCTTGGCGCCTGTGCGGGCGGGTTCGCGGGCGGCGGCGCTTGCGGCGTCGGCGCAGCCGGAGCCTGCGGGGTCGGCGGAGGTTTGGGAGTCGGCTGCTGCGCGATCGCGCTCATCCCGAGCGCGGCGACGAACAGGACAACGAGCGCGTGACGAGCGGTCATGATCACTCCTTGATGAAAGCTATTGCCCCGAATCGAGTGATTCCAGGGCGGGGATGGTCAGACTCTCGACGGCCAGCGGCGTCGGCTCCACGAGCGCGTCGACGATGGTCGCGGGCACCGTAACCGGCGCCAGCTCGATCGGAGCGACAGTCAGATCGGTATCGAGTTCGACCGGCGCTGCGACGTCTGCGGCCGGACTTGTCGATGCCGGCCTATCAGGCCGGCCTGGCGCTGGGTGTAGTGCCGGCCTTGAGGCCGGCTGGCGCACGTGTAGTGCCGGCCTTTAGGCCGGCTGGTGTAGCGTCGGCCTTCAGGCCGACGTCAGTTTTCTCCGCTGCCGATGTCTCCGGCTTCAACGCCACATCCGGGATCTCCTCGCGCGGCATGACGATCGGCGATGACGACGATCGCGGCCGCCGCGACCGGCGCCAGCAGCCAGCGCGCGACCAGCGCCGCGGCCGCTCGTCGAGCTTCGCGACGACGCGCGACCGGAAGCCGGCACTGGGCGCGCCTTCGGTCAGTCGCCGCGCCGCTTCGTCGATCCGGTCATCCCACGTCGGCATATCCACGCTCGCGCATCCGCAACTTGATCACTCGTCTCGCCTCGGAAACCCGCCACTTGATCGTGCCGACCGCGGTGCCGAGCATCGCCGCGATCTCGTCGTATCCGTATTCCCCGCTCTGCGCCAGCAGCAGTGCGTCGCGCAGCTTCGGCGACAGTGCGCGGATTTCGGCGGCGATGTCGCGCTGGAGCTGCGCGTCGACGGCCGATTGCTCTGGCGAAGGCCGATTGCTGACAAGATCCCCAAACTGCGTCGCCGAGAAGCAGAGCGCGCAGGCGACCCAATCGCCGTCGCCGCTTGATCGCGTGGTTCCAGGCAATCGTCAGCAGCCAGGTCTTGAAGCTGGCGTCGCCGCGGAACGAGCCGAGCCGCCGGTAGGCGCTGACGAAGGCGTCCGCGCCGCGTCTTCCGCCTCGGCCGGCGAGCCGACCGCCGCCAGCGCCGCCCGATAGACGGCCGTCTGGTGCCGGGTCACCAGTTCGCCGAACGCCTCGTGATCGCCCTGCCGGGCCAGCGCGACGAGCTCGGCGTCGGTCACACAGACTGTAGACATCCGTAGCCGCCTGGCGGTTGGGTACGGACGTCAGAAACCAGGAATTGAATTAGGAATTAGGAATTAGGAATGCTGAGGGGCTGCGGGTGCCCGGGTGTAACGTAGCTCACACGCGGGAATGCGATACAGAGCAGCAGACCATCGGCCGGGACGCGCGTAAAGGAGTGGCACCGATGGACGTCTCAGCACACATCGTTTCCCTGGAGCGTTCGGCCCTGGATCGCTGGATTCGAGCAGATCCGGATGGTTACCTGAGTCTCTATGCAAGAGATGCCACGTATTTCGATCCCTTTCAGGAGAAGCGGGTGGATGGCCTCGATGCATTGAGTGCGCAGTTGGCACCGATGAGAGGTGCCGCGTTGCCCTTTACAGAGCCACGGTACGACATGATCAACCCGGTCGTGCATGCTGAGGGCAACACCGCAGTACTCACGTTCAACCTCGTGAACTATGGGAAGCCCACTGGCAGTACAGGCGAAGCCGTGCTGGCGCGCTGGAACGCGACGGAAGTGTATCGCCAGGTAGACGGGGCGTGGAGGATCATCCATACCCACTGGTCGTTCACCCGACCCCAGCTGGCGGGGGCACCGTCCTGATGGCGACGCGTAACGCTTTTTCTGGCTGGTGCATCCTCATGGCGATCCTGATCGGCGCCGCCATCATCGGCTGGTCGCTGTGGAGGCGCTGACGACGCTGCGAGCTCACTCGATCCGCTGGCCGAACGTGATTCGGTGACCGTCGGGCGTCCTGAGACCGGCTTCCCGCATGCCCCAGGGCTCGTTTCTGGGCGCCGATATGAGCTCGCCGCCGCCGCGCTCGACGATCCCGGCATGGATCTCGTCGACGTTGTCGACGCGGACGTAGGCAACGTAGGAGTGATCCCCGATGTCGGTGGCTGGCGTCACTTCCGGACACTCGCCGAGCATCACCTTGAATCCGTCCCGCGAGAGGAAGCTCCAGCTGGCCCCGTCGCTGAAATCCAGCCGCATGCCCAACACGTCGGCATAGAACTTCGTCGAGACCCCCAGGTCGCGGACGGCGAGCACGACGCTGGCGTCGATCATGCGCATCGCTGGCGCGCGCAGTGTAGGCGACGCGACGACCTCGCGCAATCCGGTCCCGTCGCAGCATGATAGTTCGGCGGGTGGAGGCGAATGTGTGGGAAGTGTGGGGCTGGCGAGTCGCGGGTGTGGCGTTCGCCGGCGTAAGCGCCTTCGGCTGGTTGAATGTGCTCGTGCTCCGAAACCATGGCCCCGGTGGAGATGCCGGAGTCGTGGGCGGACTCTTGGCGTGGGGTTGCTTCCACATGGCGAGGCGAGCAAGGACCGATGTCAATGCGTCCGGGCTCAGGGGAAGGCACGAGAGCGAGGACTAAAGCGAGATGCCGCTGGTCGCGGTCCTTGCGGTCACGCTGATCGTGATCCTCGCGGCGATCGTGCTGACGCCGGTCGCGATCGTGCAACGGTATCGCCTCGGCACCGCGAAGCGCCGCGCTCGCGGCTGGGTCGCGACGATCAACGCGGCCGGGCTGGCCTTGTCCGCCGTGATGTTTCTGTGTGGTGCGGCGCTGACCTCGCTCTGGATTCCCGGGGCCTTGAGCTACGCGGCGCTCGGGTTGCTCGCCGGATCGCTCACCGGCCTCGTCGGCCTTGCGCTCACGCGGTGGGAAGCGTCGCCCGGTTCGGTGTACTACACGCCCAACCGGTGGCTGGTACTCGCCATCACGCTGATCGTTGCGGCTCGCGTGGCGTTCGGCTTCTGGCGCAGCTGGCACGCGTGGAACACGACGGATGACTACGCCGCGTGGGCGGCCGCGTCCGGCGCCGCGGGCTCGCTGGCCGCGGGCGCCGTCGTGCTCGGCTACTACCTGATTTACTGGCTCGGCGTTCGCCGCCGCATCGGCCGCGGCTCGTCCGTCCGATAACGTCCTGTGGCCGACACATGGTCTCGACAGATCGAGTGGAGTCAACGACATAGCGTTGGCGATCATCTTGCGATCTGTGGCGGCAGCCGTGCCATTTCGCATCCAACGCTCGATCGATGATGATGCAGTAGTGCTGAAGCTGAGCGGGGACATTGCGTCAGACCGGGCACCGCACGCGCTTGGCTGTTTCAGGAGATGAACCGCGCGAAGCATAAGAGCGAGGGTGTGACTGCCACGTCGTCGACGGCCGCCGTTCTCAGCCTGCTCGTCGCCATCCTGTCGTTTCAAGCGGGTGCCTCGGTCGCGAAGCAGCTCATTCCGGTGGTTGGCGCGCCGGGCACGACCGCACTTCGCCTGGGGCTGTCCGCTGTCCTGGTGTGTCTGCTGCAACGACCCTGGCGCACGCTGCCTACGCGGTCATCCCTGCCGGTCATCCTGGCCTACGGTGTCGCGCTGGGGACGATGAACTTCGTCTTCTATCTGGCGCTTCGAACAATCCCGCTGGGCATCGCCGTCGCGCTCGAGTTCACGGGCCCGCTGGGGGTGGCGCTGGCCGGTTCGCGCCGGCGCAGTGATTTCGTGTGGATTGCGATGGCGGCGGTGGGACTGATGCTACTGCTGCCCATTGCGCCCACGAGCGCGGCCCTCGACCCGGTCGGCGTGCTGTTCGCGCTTGCGGCCGGCTTGTGCTGGGCCCTCTACATCGTTTTTGGTCAGAAGGCCGGACGCGCCCACGGCGCGACGGCAGCGACGTGGGGCATGCTCATCGCCGCCAGCTTCACCGTGCCGATCGGCATGGCGCAGGCTGGCCGCGCCTTGCTTGCGCCGTCCGTGCTCTCGAAGGGCCTGGCGGTAGCCGTGCTCTCGAGCGCGCTCCCGTACTCGCTCGAGATGATCGCGCTCCGGCGGCTGGCGACGAAGACCTTCGGCACGTTGATGAGCCTGGAACCCGCGGTCGCGGCGCTCGTCGGCCTGGCGTTTCTGCACGAGCGCCTGACCCCGACGCAGTGGACGGCGATCGCGGCGGTGATAATTGCCTCGATTGGCATCGTCGGGAGCGAGGCCGGCAAGGCGGACGTGTCTGGCTGAGCGTTACTCCTGGATTGCGGCGAACAGCCGGCGCAGATCGGCAGCACGGTCGCTGCCGGGATCGAGATGTCCGCGGGTGTCGGTGAACTCGAGGAGCAGCCAGTGCTCCGGACCGACATACGCCAGCCGTTCCCAGGCGTTCAGAAACGCCACCAGGCTGGGAGCGACAATGGAGCTGTCGTCGTCGTGGTTCAGGTAAACGACCGGCGGATCAGGTTCTGCGCCCCGCCGATCGAGCGCGAGGTAATCTCCGTTGTCCATGCGTGCGAACGGCAGCGCAGACTTCCAGATCGCCTGCTGGTCGGGCGTCTCTGCCACCCAGGTCTCGGCTGCCCATTCAGCGGCTGCCCGCGAGAAATCCGGCAGCTCCGAGAGCGGCCCGAGCCTGGCGCCGCCGAAGATGCGCTTCTCATGCGGCAGCAGCTCGCCGAGTGCCCCGTCATCGGGCTCGAATACGTAGTGGCAGTCGAGCCCTCCGGCGCCGAGCGCGAAGAGCTCGCGCAGTGAGTCCGTCAGCGTGAGGCCGAGCTCGGTCTCGATGGCGTTCAGATCTGCCTGGCTGGCCGGCGACGCAACGTTCGTTGCTCGGACTTCGGCGCCCGGCAATCGCGCCAGCTCTTCGACGAAGCGGCACGCACGTTCGACCCACGCACCGTGATCGAACGGCGCCGTGCTCACCGCTCAACATCCTTCGTGCGCGAAAAAATCTCCGGCACTGGTTCTGGATGCCCTTGAAGAAGACAGTCAGTGAATGACGACGCCGATTGTGTACCGCCAGTAATTGAACGGTTCTTCATCGTCCGTTACAACCGTTTGCCCAGCCGGGCGTATCCGGCGCGGCTGACTGGCAGCCGCCGGCCGTCGGTCAGGATCGCGACGCGATTTTCCCGCTCGCCGGTTTCGATGCGCGCGAGGCATTCGAGGTTGAGCAGGTACGATCGGTGGATCCGGACGAACTTCGCCGGATCCAGGGCGGCCTCGGCCTGCGCGAGCGTCTGCTCCTTCAGATAGTCCTTGCCCTCGCACCGGTACGAGACGTAGTCGTCCTGCGCCTGGACGTACTCGACCTTCTCGATCGGCAGCACGTGGACGCGAGGGCCGTCGCGGACGAGGACGCGGCCGGCCCGGGCGGACCCAGGCCGCGCAGGCGGCCGCCAGCTCGGCAACCTCCCCGGCGGGCGCCCGTTCGCCCCGCTGCAGCCGATCGCGCGCGCGCGCCAGCGCCTCGCCGAGGCGTTCGGGACTGAACGGCTTCAACAGGTAGTCGACGGCGTGGACCTCGAAGGCGCGGATCGCGTACTGGTCGTAGGCCGTCACGAAGACCACCGCCACGTCGCGGCCAACCAGCTCCAGCACCTCGAACCCGTCGAGCTTCGGCATCTGGACGTCGAGAAACAGCAGGTCGGGGTGCAGCTCGGACACGACCTTCACCGCCTCGAAGCCGTTGGCGCACTCCGCGACGATGTCGATGCCGGCCGCCGCCGCCAGGTACTCGCGAATCACCGCGCGGGCGAGCGGCTCGTCGTCCACGATGGCGACGCGGAGTGCCGGCGCGGGCGCGTCAGTCATCGGTGAAGCAGGGCAGGGCCAGTTCGACCCGGAACCGTCCCGGATCGGTCCGCGTTTCGAGCCGCGCGTCCGGACCGAACATCGCGACCAGCCGCTGGCGGACGTTGTCGAGACCGAGGCCGCGGCGGTTCGGAGCCGGGGCGTCGGCGTCGCGCGGGTTTTCGATCGCGATCGACAGACGGTCGTGCCGGCGCGCGACGTCCAGCCGGATCACGCCGCCGTCGAGCAGGCCCGCAATCCCGTGCGTGACGGCGTTCTCGATGAGCGGCTGCAGGAGCAGCGGCGGCACGCGGCACCGGGAGGCGCCGTCGTCCACGTGGCGTTCGACCTGGAGGCGCTGGCCGAAGCGGACCTGCTCGATCCCGAGAAAGCGATCGGTCAGCGCGAGCTCGTCGGCGAGCGGAATCCGATCGCGCGTGCTGATGGCGAGCGTCTCGCGCAGAAAATCGGCGAGCAGCACGCACATCCGGCGTGCGCCGGCCGGATCCACGGTGGTGAGGGCGCTGATCGAATTCAGGCTGTTGTAGAGGAAGTGGGGATTGAGCTGCGCGCGCAGCGCGCGCAGCTCCGCGTCGCGCGAGAGGACCTCGAGCTGCATCTGCCGCCGCTCCGCCTCCTGCGCGATCTCGAAGGCGAGGAGCAGGTACTGCACCGTCAGCGCCAGCAGAAATAGCAGGATGCCCGAGGCGAACAGCAGCGGCTCGTGGCGCAGGTACTGGTCCATGGTCGGGCCGAGCGAGGTGATCGCTTCCAGCACCGACATCCAGGTGCGCGCCGCCACGACGAACAGGCCGCTGGCGACGACCGCTCCCATCGCCGAAGAGGCCAGCACGCGCGCCGCGCTGCTCGTGGTCAGCGGCGTGGCCCGGCAGATGTACCAGGCCGACAGGCAGACGAAGGCGTAGACCAGGCAGACCGGCAGGACCAGCAGGAACGCCGCGGACCAGGTCAGTTCCTGTCGCGCGAGCACGGTCGCCAGGAGCCCGGCGACCACCAGCCACGCCCCGAGGTACGACGCGAGGCGCTCGGCGCGGGCGAGAATCGGATGCATCCGCTGGAACTGTACGCTAGTTGCGAATCTCGACGCCGCCCATCATCACGAAGCCCCGGATGCGCAGGCGCGGAGCCGATGGATCGGTGGGATGCCCGGTCTTGTCCTCGTATCCTCCCATGAACGGGACGATCTCGACGACTGACGTTCCAGGTTTCCGGGACCCTGATTTCGAAGCCTCCCATCATGGCCGTCACGTCGACGATCGCTTCGGCGCCCGGCGGCATGCGTGGCATCGCGCAAATCGAGCTTGCCGCCGCCCATGAACGCGGTCACGTCCCCGCCAAGAAACGTCGTGGAGATCACCCGTCGATCGACGCCGCCGAGCACGGCAACCGCCGAGACGCGGTCGGACCGGTCGCCTGGCGGGACCTCGCGCCGATTGAACGATTGAAAGATGACATAGGCGCCGACGCCGATGAGCAACAGCGGCCAGAATCGAAACGCGTTGGAGATCAGGTCCAGCCGCTCACCCAGCAGCACGCCGCCGATCAGGATCCAGATCGAGCCGCCGACCATCCCGGCTGACGACCGCGCCTGCAGAATCTGGGAGATGCCGACGAGCAGGAGGACCACCGGCCAGTAGCGGAGGATCTCCCGGGCGCGGACGATCTCGAGGTTGTCGAGCGTGAACAGCATGCCGAGCCCCGCGAGCACGAGGCCGGCGATGAGCTGACCGGTGACGCGAAACCTGGCCTTCGTCTGGTGGTTCATGATGACTGTCCCGCCCGTGACCTGCGCGCCTGGGCCGGCCGCAGGGCCTTCCACATGGTGTGGACGCCGAGCGCCACCAGAATCAACGGCCACGAGTCGCGGAAGCGCAGCACCCGCATCTCGTTCAGCAGCAGCCACACGCCGATGAATATCAACCAGCTGCCTTCACGCGACCCATCCGGCCGCGGCGTCGCGAACCGCGCGAGGCCGGCTCCGATGATCAGGAACGGCCAGACACTCCAGGATGGCTGCCATCCGAAGAGTCCGGTCTGATCGAAGAGCAGGATGAGCCCGAACCCGACGATCGTCACGCCGATCAGGATTCCGGTCCATTCAGGAGCCCGTCTATCGAGAGAGGTCATGCGCATGCCCTCAGAGGTACTGGAGGATGGCCTCGAGCGCGTGGCCGACAGCCGAGGCCAGGGCACGCACGAGAGCTGGCAGATCACCGGAGTTGACGGCGGTGGCGACACTCAACGGTTGCGCCAGGAGCAGCCAGATGCTCATCGCCGCCACCCCGGTTGTCAATATGCCCGCAACGCCCGCCACGTTGAAGACCATGTTCTGTGTGCGTTTCATATCGGCCGCCTTCTGTTCCGTCCCCGTATGGATGACGATACGAGAGCGGCAGGCGTGGAGGGGGTGCCTTCCGGCGAACGGTGGGAAATTCCCGGCGAACGGCAGCGGGCGGCAGGTGGGCCGGTGCGGTCCGTCCGATAAGAGAGAAGGGGCGAACCATGACGAACGCCAAAAAAGCGGCTCTGGCGTGTCTGACCGCGATTGTGTTCTCGGCGGTAGCCGCGCCATCCGCGGAGTGGTTCATTCAAGGCACACCCATACCGGCCCGACGCCTCATCCAGAATCTCGAAACCCGGCTGAGGAGCGATCGCCGCAACGCGGATCTGCTCACGAATCTGGCGCGCCTTCATGGCTACACCTATGCGACGAAGAGCAACACGGCGCGGCAAACCAGCGACGGCTTATTCGTGGAGGAACCGACGACCTAATGCCGGAATCGGTCAGCAATCTGCTGAATGCGCAGCAGCGCGCCGAAGCGGCCCGTCATCTCGAATGGGCCATCGAACGGATACCGCCAGGCGCTGGAGATCAATGACACGCACCGGCATTGCGCGACTCGGTCTGGCCTGGTGCCTCGAACGAGCCGGGCAAAAAGTCGGCCGCGATCGCCGAGTACAGGACGGCGATCGAGCATTCGTGGCCGGCAGGAGTCCAAACTCTCGCCCGCTCGCGCCACAAACCGTTGGTAACCGCCGAGGCCGGCGGGCGGCTGCTGAAGCTACTGGGCCCGAATGCAGACTTCTGACGAGCGTTCGACGGATTCAGACACCGCATGAACGGGACCGCACCAGACCGGCTTCGTTCGATCACGCCGATTGCCGTGCCGCTGGATGCCGGCATGGTCGCCCTATCGCACCGCCGACGCATCAGCGCGATCTTCGATGCCGACGGATCCGGCGTGCCGAGGTCGTGGTCGTGGATTCCGCCGGCGGCGGCGTGGCTCGTCTATGACGATCGCGACGGGAGGATCGAGAGCGCGCTGCAGATGTTCGGGACCGTGACGTTCTGGATGTTCTGGGAGACTGGCTACGAGGCGCTCTGCTCGCTCGACGACAGCGGCGACGGGATGCTGACGGGCACCGAGCTGGAGAAACTCGCACTGTGGCGCGACGTCAACGTCAACGGCGTGAGCGAGGCGGGCGAGGTCACCCCGCTCGAGAGCCACGGCATCGAGGCGCTCTCGTGCCGGCACGTCATGGTGTCGGAGGAGGATTCGACGGTCGCGGCCTATTCGCCGGACGGCGTGCGGTATCGCGACGGCTCGACGGCGCCGACTTATGATCTCGTCCTGCGTACCAGCGGCGAAGGATCGAAGTAAAGGCGTACTCACCGGCGAACGGCGTGTAAGGGCTGCCCTGCGCCGTCAACTACAGGAGTCGGGAGCGTGCGGCGAGGTGATCGAGCTGCGCCTGCAGCGAGGCCACGCGCTGGCGCGCGTCGTCGAGCTCTTCGCAGGTGCGCTGGAGCTTCAGCTCCAGCCGCGCGATCCGCTGCTCGAGTTCAACGGTCTTTGGGAGTTGGAGCTCATTGGCAGTCGCGGGTGGTGCTGGAGTGGCGAATCGACGACGCGCACGCACTGCGGCATGAGTGTAAACAGACGATTATCGAGTTGTCACTATCAACAACGGTCGAGCTAGGGAAAATGATCCTCAGGCGGCGCCCTGAGCCCGGGCAACGAGCAATCAGGTCGGAATCACCGCGTGGGAGTGGTCGATGAGGTTCAGCAGGTACGCCACGAGCAGCGCCAGCCCGCTCCGCTCGACGTGATACTGACGCGGCTCGAAGCCGTCGGCCATCGTCTTCCAGATTTTCGACAGCGTGTGGCGATCGACGTCCGTCAGCTTCGAGATCTCCCACACCGCCGGCGGGAGCTCGCGCGTGAGCAGCGCGAAGATGTCGCCAGTCTGAATTTCCTTGATCACGACCGGGACGGACAGGTGGGCATACGCGCCGGTGTCAACGGCTCCATTGAGCTGGATGGCCAACCGCGCCCACCGCTGGATCGTACGCTTCTGATCGTTGGTTTCGTATCTCATCGCGGTTCGAGGGGCGCCGGCCCTACGGGCGGCCATCGCCGGCGGGCCTGAAGAGGCCCGTCCTACTGTGCCCGTAAGAGGAGGACCGGTATCCGCACTTCGTGGCGCACGCGGTCGGCGGTGGCGCCGTGGATGACGTCGGACAGGCCCTTGTGGCCGTGCGTCGACATGGCGATGAGATCGGCCGCGCATGTGGTGGCGACGCGCACCAGCTCGGTCGCGGGATCGCCCATCGCCAGGTGCGTGTTGACCGTGAAGCCCTGCGATTGAAGCTCGCCCTGGAGCCGATCGAGATAGGCGCGGTCGACCTTCATCTCCTCCGACTCGCGCAGGTTCAGCTGATCGAAGTTGCGCGCCGCCCAGCCGTCGGCGACGTGCACCAGCAGCAGCTCGGCGCCGGTCAGCTTCGCCAGCTGGCCGACGTGCGCCAGGATCGTGCGATCCGCCTGCGAGTTCTCGACCGCGACGAGGATCCGTCGGTACATCCTGTGCGCCTTGTTATATACCCGCGAACGTCTGGTACAGAAGCCACACGTTCAGACCGGCAATGACGATGGCGACGAACCAGGCGAGGGTCTTGACCCACGCGGGGCTGGCGAACGGCCCCATCTTCGCCTTCTCGCTCGTGAACATGACCAGCGGGAACACGGCGAAGGGGAGCTGCAGGCTGAGGATCACCTGGCTGAGGATCAGGAGCGGCCCGGTCCCCTGCTCGCCGTAGATCACGATCACGATGACCGCCGGGATGATGGCGATGAGCCGCGTGATCAGCCGGCGCAGCCACGGGCGGATGCGCAGGTTGATGAATCCCTCCATCACGATCTGGCCGGCGAGCGTCCCGGTGAGCGTCGCGTTCTGGCCCGAGCAGAGCAGCGCCACCGCGAACAGCGTGCTCGCCATCGACGTGCCGAGCAGCGGCGAGAGCAGCTTGTAGGCGTCGCCGATGTCGGCGACTTCTTCGTAGCCGGTGCCGTGGAACGTGGCGGCCGCCATGATCAGGATCGCGGCGTTGATGAACAGCGCAAACATCAGCGCGAACGACGAGTCGATGGTGGCGAAGCGGATCGCCTCGCGCTTGCTCTCGAAGGTGTCGAGGTACTTGCGCGTCTGGACGATCGACGAGTGCAGGTAGAGGTTGTGCGGCATCACCGTCGCGCCGAGGATGCCGATCGCGATGTAGAGCATCTCCTGGTTGCCCAGGATTCCCAGCGACGGCACGAAGCCGACCGCGACGCCGGCGAGGTCCGGCTTCGCGAGCCAGAGCTCCACGGCGAACGAGCCGGCGATGAGGACGATCAGCGCGACGACGAGCGCTTCGACGTAGCGGAAGCCGCGATGCTGGAGGTAGAGGATGATCAGCACGTCGAGCGCGGTGAGGCAGACGCCCCAGATGAGCGGCAGGCCGAAGAGCAGGTTCAGCGCGATCGCGGCGCCGAGCACCTCGGCGAGGTCGCAGGCGGCGATGGCGATCTCGCAGAGGATCCACAGGACGATGGTGACCGGGCGCGAGTAGTGATCGCGGCAGGCCTGGGCGAGGTCGCGGCCGCTGGCGATGCCGAGGCGCGCGGCGAGCGCCTGCAGCAGGATCGCCATCAGGTTCGAGATCATGATCACGCTGAGGAGCGTGTAGCCGAAGCGGGCGCCGCCGGCGAGGTCGGTGGCCCAGTTGCCCGGGTCCATGTAGCCGACGGCGACCAGGTAGCCGGGGCCGGCGAAGGCCAGCATCTTTTTCCAGAAGCCGGCGCCGTGCGGGATGGCGATGGAGCCGTGGACCTCGGGGAGGCTGAGCTCGCTGGCCGGCAGCCGCCATCCACCTTCGCCCTTCGGGCTATGGTGGACAAGCCCGCTGGTCGCTGGTTGGGCCGCCGGGTTATTTTCTGTGGCCATACTCTTGATTTTGATTCGTCAAAATAATTCTAACATGGCCCACTCCCGCGCAGGCCGAGCCTTTTTGTGCAGGCCAGCCCGCTCGGTGTAGGCCCACCCTTTAGGGTCGGCTTCGATCGAGCATCGCCGGCGCTTGCCGCCGCCGAAGGCGGAGCCTGCCGCGCCGTAGCCGCGAAGCGGCGAAGGGCCTGCGCGCCGTAGCCGCGAAGCGGCGAGGCGGGTAGCTACTACCCAAGCGGGAACGAACTACCCGCAGGGAGCGGCGCGATCAACGCGATTTGATTGAGAAAACCCGCGGTTTCAGCCGCTGCGGCGCTGGTACTCCTCCTGCCAGTTGCGCCGGCCATGGATCGAACGCTCTTCATCGACGAGGCCGCCAGAGTGCTCGGCGTCTCGCGGCGGACCGTGTACTACCGGATCCGCGACGGACGGCTGCTGACCATCCGGACGAAATGCGGATCGCGTCGCGTGCTGCTGTCGTCGATCGAGGCGCTGCTGCGGGAGGAAGAGGATCGGCGGAGTCGTCCGGCTTCAGCAGGACGAAAAGGCCATCGTCACCTGACCGCCGCTCGTCGATTGGAGGATCGTCCGTCGCGTCCGGCTTCAGCCGGATCAGCGTTTATTCATCATGATGACGACGACTCGCACCAGCGTGTGGATGTTCGCTGCGGCACTGCTCGCGGCTGCCTGCGGACGCTCCTCGGACGATGGCAGCGCGGGCGCACTCGGACCTTCGTCACCGCCGCCGCGCACGTTCACCCTGTCCGGCATCGTCTACGGGATCACGGCCGAGGGCGCGCGTCAACCGGTGGCCGGCGTACGGCTGGCGCGCGAGCTCCACGTCCCGGGCGGTTATTCCGGCGGGGACAGCGGGTGGACGACCGACGCCGGCGGGCGCTATGCGATCGAAAACATCCCCTCCGGGAGTCGTGTGGCGGTCGCCGCGTATACGGGCGCTTGGTACCAGCCGTGCGCGGCGGTCGCGACGATGACGGACGACGTGACGCTCGACATCGAGATCGCGCGGACCATTCCGCCGCGGATGACGCTGGCGAATTCGCCCGCAGTGTCGGGCACGGTGTTCCGGACGGGAAACGACGGCGTGCGGCGGCCGAGCGCGGGGAACCAGGTGTTCTTCACGGCCCAGTGCCGCGGATTGGTGCTGGCGCGGACCTACGCGGACCCCGCCGGCCGCTACACGTTGTGCCGGCTGCCGGCCGGCGCCGGGTGCCTCGAGGTGAACATGTCGAGGATCGCCTGGGAGTACGAGGGCAAACAGGTCGCGGTCGACGTGCAGGGCGACATGGCGCTGGACCTCATCGCCGATCCCGACTGACGGCGGTCAGGGGCGCGGCGCCTCGGCCGTGATCGACGCGGCCTCGTCCTTGTAGCCGCAGAACAGGCAGCGGCCGAACTGCGGCGAAATGGCCGCCTCGCACTTGGGGCATTTCTTGAGCTTCGGCGTGATCCGGCCGTCGACCTTGCCGTCGCGCCCGTCGATCTCGACGATCTTCTTTTTCAGCTGGTCCTCGGAGATGCCGCTCGTTTCGTGGAGCAGCTCGAACATCGCCTGGCAGATGAGGGTGAGCTTGTCGACCCTGTCCTCGACGCGGAAAGCGGTGTCGCGAGCGACGCCGTCCTGCGTTTTCACATTACTGAGCTTGCTGTTCAAGTCCCTGAGTTCGCGCTGCTGAAGGAGATTCCAGACGGTGTCGATCATGAGTCCCCCTGTACCGTGGTATCGGCTCTTCTTCGAGTCTCGCGAGCCGCCGGTTTCGTAATCCGATTTACCAAATCAGCGTGCTTTTCCGACATGCGAAGGCGCCGTTGCGTGCCGAAGCGCGTCGCTGCGCGGCAGGCACTGGGGTTGCGTTGCCTCCGGCATGCAGTGCCTCATACGAGCGGTCGTTCTGCTGGCGGGCGTGTCGGCGGCAGGGTGCGCGGACGACACACGGCGCGCGGTGGAAGCGCACGCGGCGGAATTCCAGCGGGTCGCGGACACCGACGATCTGGCGGCGCTGAAGCGCCTGTACCCGACCGAAGTGCTGGGGTGGGACAAGCAGTTCCTGGTGCCGCGGCGGAGTCTCGGCCGGATGCAGCGGACCTCGCTCGAGTACGCCGAAGAGGTGACGCACAAGTCCACCAGAGTCATCAGCCTGAACTACAACACGGAGTTCGAGCGCGGCCACGGGTTCGAGCGGTTCGAATTCAAAATCGACAACGGCGTGATGCGACTCGAATGGTACGGGTTCCTGACGGGGCAATGGATGGAGTGTTACCCGATCGGCGGGTGCGACCTCGTCCACAAGCCCATGAAGACGGCCTCGCGATAGCACGTTCTTGCAGTGGGCCGCGCAGCAGCGCGTCAGAGATGCGCTTGCGCGAATCGCCAAAGTCCGGCGTTAGGCATCACCTCTTTCATCGACTTGTGCCCTAGTCGCCGATTTTTGTAATCCGATCTCCAGAACGTAACGTGTGTTTGCGACCCTTGTGGCGCCCGTCCAGCGGGCGGCGCGCCTCCGCACTGGCATTGCTGTTGCGCTTCCGCGAGGCATGCATCGTCTGATTCCGGCAATCGTTCTGGCGGGGCTGTCTGCAGTGGCGTGCATTGCCGATGCGCGGCAGACAGCCGAAGCGCGCGTGGCGGAGTTTCAGCGAAGTGCGGACGCCGGCGATCTGGCGGCGATCCGACGGTGGCACGATCCGAAGACCGCGGGATGGGAAAGATACATGCAGGGGCGGCTGCGCCTCGGCCGGACGACGCACACCTCGCGCGCGTACGTGGAAGATGTAAGGGGCCCGAGTGGGCGCGTGATCAACCTCACCTACAACACGCAGTTCGAGCGCGGCTATTCGTACGAGCGGTTCGGGTTCGTGGTCGATCGAACCGGGCCGCGGCTGGACAGCTACAAGTATCAGGTCGGCAAGCGGGTGGAGTGTTTCACGTTGGGCGGGTGCGAGGTTATCGACGCGCCGCGCAGGTAACTCACCAACTATCGTTTGCGCTCGTAGAGCCCGACGAGCTCGCCCTGACCGACGATCTTTCCTTCCATCGCCTTGAGCAGGTCGTCCTTGGTCATCCCGTCCTTGGCGTCCAGCGGCGCATTCAGCGCGTAGACCTTGAAGGTGTAATGATGCGGCTTGCCGGGAGGCGGCGCCGGTCCGCGGTAGCCCGGGTCTGGCGGCGCTCCGCCCGGTTTGGCGAACATGGCGAAGCCGGTCGTGCCTTGGAGGGCGCCGGCGACCGCGGTACCCTTGACGGTGCCTCCCATCGGCACAGCGTCAGGGAGTCCGGTCGCGTTGCCGGGGATCTTGTAAATCACCCAGTGCACGAACGGCTGGGGCATCGGCGCATCCGGGTCGTCGAGGATCAACGCGAACTCGCGCGTGCCCGACGGCGCCCCAGTCCAGGCGAGCGGCGGCGACCGGTTCCTGCCGTCGGCCGTGTAATCGGCCGGGATCGCCTCGCCGTTCTTGAACGCCGTGCTGCTGACGGTCAGCTTCGCTGGCGCACCCTGGGCCGACACGTCACAGAGGCCCGCCGCGATCACCGCGACGATGAGCAACGTCGATCGCATTGATCGCATGCCAGTTCCTACTCCTCAGCATTCCTGATTCCTAATTCCTAATTCCAAATGACAGCGTTCAAATCTTCGCCTCAGTCCGTCTTTCGATCGCCGGCGCGTACATCCGCTCGACGTACTCCTTGACCATGCGGCGGGCTGCAAAGCGCGGCGCGACGGTGCGAATCGCCTGCTTGACGACGGCCATCCAGCGGTGGGGCACGCCGGCGGAGTCGCGCTCGTAGTACGCGGGCACGACCTCTTCTTCGAGCAATCGATAGAGTGCGGCGGCGTCGGCGGCGTCGACCACGTCCTGGTCGTTGCCACTCACCCCGCCATCGATCGTCCAGCCGTTCGTGCCGTCGAAGCCTTCCGCCCACCAGCCGTCGCCGATGCTCAAGTGCGGCACGCCGTTGCTGGCCGCCTTCATGCCGCTCGTGCCGCTCGCCTCATTCGGCTTCCGCGGGTTGTTCAACCAGACGTCGCAGCCCTGGACCATGAAATGCGCGACGTGCAGATCGTAGTCGTCGATGAACGCGACCCGCCCGCCGAAGAGCGGATCCAGCGCTCGCTTGTAGACCCGCTGGAGATGATGCTTGCCAATGTCGTCGGCGGGGTGCGACTTGCCGGCGAAGATGACCTGAACGGGGCGCTCGATGGCGTTCAGGATGCGCGCCAGCCGCTCCGCGTCGTGGAAGATGAGCTCGGGTCGTTTGTAGCCGGTGAAGCGGCGCGCAAAGCCGATCGTCAGGGCCTCGGGCGCGAGGAGCGTGCCTCCGGCCACGACGCGCGGCGTGCTGACGTGCTCGACGGTCCATCGCTGCCGCATGCGCTCCCGGACGAAGGTGAACAGGTAGCGGCGAAGCGCCTGGCGCACGGCCCAGAGATCGGCATCAGGGATGCCGAGCACCGCGTTCCACAATTCGGGGTCGTCCTGCCGCTCGGACCAGTTGCTCCCGAAGTGCTGGGCGAAAAGGTCGACCAGATCAGCGGCCAGCCAGGTGCCGAGGTGCACGCCGTTGGTCAGCGCTTCGACCGGCCGATCGCGCTCGGGCACTCCCGGCCACATCGGCGCCCACATGGCTCGGGTCACCTCGGCATGCAACCGGCTGACGGCATTGACCTTTCCGGCGGACCGCAGCGCGAGGGCGGTCATGTTGAACAGCGTGCCGCTGCCGTTGTCGTACGAGCCGAGCGCCAGGAAGCGATCGCGGTTCGTGCCGAGCGTCCCCCAGCAGCCGGCCAGGTGCTTTTCGACGAGGTGGAACGGAAATGCATCGTGACCGGCCGGCACCGGGGTATGGGTCGTGAAGACAGTCGTCGCGCGGATCTCCTCGAGCGCATGATCGAAGTTCGAGCCCTGCTCGATGAGATCGCGGATCCGCTGCAGGACGACGAACGCGGCGTGCCCTTCGTTCAAGTGGAAGACCGCTGGATCCGACCCCAGCATCTTCAGCGCCCGGACGCCGCCGATGCCGAGGATGATTTCCTGCTGGATGCGCGTTTCGCGATCGCCGCCGTAGAGCCGCGCCGACAGCTCGCGATCCCAGGGCGCGTTCTCCTCGAGATCCGTGTCGAGCAGGTACAGCTTCACCCGTCCGAGACGCACCCGCCAGACCGCCACGAGCACGGTCCGATCGCCGAGCGGCACCGCCGTGATGCACGGCTTGCCGTCGCGCGTGATCGCCGGCTCGATCGGGCGCATCCGCCCAGTTGAGCCGTTCGTAGCTTTCCTCCTGCCAGCCTTCGGCGGACACGTGCTGATGGAAGTAGCCCTGCGGGTACATGAACCCGACGCCGATCAGCGGGACGCCCAGGTCGCTGGCTTCCTTGCAGTGATCGCCAGCGAGGACGCCCAGGCCGCCGGCGTAGATCGGGAGCGACTGGTGAAGGGCGAACTCGGCCGAGAAATACGCGATCGAACGGTGCTCGAAGTGAGGAAAGCGCGCCGCCCACCAGGTGTCCCGGCCCCCGCGTGCCGCGTCGAGCGCGGCAATGGCCCGATCGTAGCGGCGCAGGAATTCGGGATCCTGCGCCGCCGCCTCGAGCTTCTGGCGCGGGACCACCCACATCATGCGCACCGGGTTGTGCGCGGTCGCACGCCAGAGCGTGTAGTCGAGGCGGCGGAACACGGTGCGCGCGTCCGGCTGCCAGCTCCACCAGAGATCGACGGCCAGTTCGTCGAGACGATTGATGCGCTCGGGAAGCGGCGACAGGGTGCTGTATCTGGACATTGTTTACTAAGACTCGTGGGGCCCTGCCCACCGATTCACTCGTGGGCCAGCCTCGTCGACCGACGCGGTCTGCGAGCTTCGTCGCGAGGCCCGCGACCAGCGACGCAAACGTCGCCAGGTCGATGTTTCCGCCCGACACGACGGCCACGACCTTGCCGCGTTCCCGCGCGGCCGCTTGCCGCTGCCGCCACGGCGCATCCGGCGGCGCCCTCCGCGATCACGTGGGCGCGTTCGGCGACGAGCCTCATGGCGGCTGCGGCTATCGGCCAGCGACACCACGAGCGAACCGGTGAGCCGCTGCAACAGCGGCCACATCGTCTCGAGCACCGACTTGCCGCCGGCGCCGTCGACGAAGGACGCCGTCCAGCCGTCGAAGAACACGGCGCGTCCGGCTGCCAGCGATGCGGCCAGCGGCGCGGCGGTTTCCGGCTCCGCGGCGAAGATACGCGTCTCGGGCCGTGCTCCGCCGACAGCCGCGGCAATGCCCGCCAGGAGGCCTCCTCCGCCGAGCGGCGCGACGATGGCGTCGACATCCGGCAGATCTTCCAGGATCTCGAGGCCGATCGTCCCGTTGCCGGCGATGAAGCGATCGTCATCGAACGGGTGCACGAAGTGCCCTTTCATTCGATCCGACCCATGTTCGATCACGGTCTTCCAGCACTCGTCGTAGCTCGCGCGCACGATCGACGCGCCGAGCCGCCGGATGGCGTCCACTTTCGTGGCGGGCGCGGTGTCCATCACCATCACCGAGCACGGCGCGCCGACTTTTCGTGCGGCCAGCGCGACGCCCTGCGCCGCGTTGCCGGCGCTGACCGTCCAGACCCCGTCCTTCAACTCGTCCTTCGACAGTTGCCTGACGACGTTGTAGGCGCCGCGGATCTTGAAGGATCCGATCGGCTGCAGCACCTCGAGCTTCAGATAGAGCTCGCGAATGGGCGCGCCGGCGTCCAGCTCGATGCGAACGAGCGGCGTTCGAACGGCGGCCTCGTAAATCAGCCCGGGCGGCATCGAGCAGGTCCGGCAGGGGAATGTGACGGCTGGGCACCGCGATGGACAAGACCAGGCGATCCTAGCCGCCGTCGCAGATGGGCGTCAACGGTCGCAGACGGCCTGCCGCGCCGAAGCTGGCGCGACGTGCCGCGCGAGCGAAGGCGGGCCGCGTCCAGCTCAACGATGCACGGCGCGAAGTGCGATTGCGCCCGACTTGCTGCGGATCGCGCTCGCTACGCTGTCTCGTTGTCGCCATTCATCCTCGCGCCGCGCGCGGCCAGGACGAGCCGCCGCGGATCGGCCCGTTCGTCGTCGATGTCCGCGGCACCTCGCCGAACTTTCCCGACGACGATGCGCAGCTCGCGCAGAGCCGGGGCCTGAGCATCGACGAGCTGCCAGGCCGCGGCCTCGGCCTGGACGCCGGCGCGCATCTCTACCTGTTCAAGTGGCGGGTCGATCACGGTGGGCGTCGGTGCGCAGATGACCCTCGCCAGGGCAGCCTCGGGAGGTGTCGTCCAGGACGGTGTCGAGATCGCGCGTCCGGTCACCTCACTGGTTCACGGCATTCACGCCGCAGTTGTCGTTCAACTTCGGAACCGGAGACGGGTGGAGCTACATCAGCGGCGGGATCGGCACGAGCGTATGGTCGACGGTGCCCGGACGGGCAGCCGCCGCTACCCGGCGACGAAGAGCGGCTGAGGACGATCAATTACGGCGGCGGCGCGCGCTGGTTCGCGAAGTCCCACCTCGCGTTCACCTTCGACGTCCGCTTTCACGACATCGATCCCGGCACGCCGCAAGGGGGACTTCCCGGCAGTCCGCGGGCGACGATCTTCATCATCGGCGCGGGAGTGTCGATCAAGTGAGGTCATCACCGCAGAGGACGCCGAGATCACAAACAGATCGTCGGCTCTCGGCTGATCAATTCTCTAGATTCCTAGCTCTCGAGTTTCCACCCCGCGTCTCCGGGCCCGATCCAGAACAGCACGATGGCGAGCACGCCCGAGATCAGGATACAGACGGCCATGCCCGACGGCAGCGCGACGCCGTTGTCGCGGAGCGACCCGATCAGGGTCGGTCCCACCGCCGCGAGCGCTGCGCCCGTCTGGTAAGCGAACCCCGCGCCGACGCCGCGCGTGGCGGTTGGGAAGCGCTCGCTCAGGTACGTGGGGACCACGCCGAACGCGCCGGTCCCGAACACGCCCATCGTGGCGGCGCCGATCAGCAGGCCGGCGCGTGCCCGCGCTGAACAGATAGAGCGGCACCGCCGCCACGCCGACCAGGGTGATGAGCACCGCCGACCCGCGCCGGCCGAGGCGGGTTTCCGACAAGCGTCCGCAGATGAAGGCACCGGCGATGCCGCCGGCCGAGAACGCGGTGATGAACGGGAGGCGCGGACGATTCAACTGATCGAGCAGCGTGGGATACCACCACGTGATCGAGTTGTACAAGAAGAGCAACGACGCGAGCAGGAACGACGTGTGGAGCGTGATCGGCAGCAGATCGCGGCGGAAGAGGTCCGCGAACGATCCCTGGGGTGGTGCGCCGGTTCCCACATGCTGACGGCGTTCCAGCCAGACCGGGCTCTCCTTGACGTGCTTCATGATCCAGAGGACGAGCAAGGCCGGGAGAATCCCGACCCACATGAGCATCCGCCACCCCTCGGGCCTGTCGCTCACGAGCGGGTAGCCGAACTGATAGACGGCCGCCGCCAGGATCACCCCCAACGCGTAGCCGCCCTGGAGCAGGCCGGAGACGACCCCGCGATGGCGCGGCGGACAGTGTTCGATGGCGAGCGGCATGCCCGCGGACCAGACGGCCCCCATCCCGACGCCGAACAGCGCACGACAGGCGAACAGCATCCCGTACGACGTCGAAAACGCGCTGAGGAACGCGAACGTCGAGTACCAGAGGATCGCGAGCATCAGCGGCAGCTTGCGGCCCCAGCGATCCGCCGCGATGCCGGCGCTGATGCCCCCGAACACCCGGAACATCAACGTGACGGTCGCGAGGGCGCCGGCCAGGGCGCTGCTGACCGTAAAGCTGCGTTGGACGTCGACGAGGAGCAGGCTGAGAATGTAGTAGTCGAAGCCGTCGAGCGTCCACCCGAGGTAAGCGGCCCAGAACGCCTTGCGCTGGTCGGGGGTGAGGTCGTGGTACCAGAGCCGGCCTGGTGGTGTCGGCTCAGCGGTGACGGGCATGCGCCGGAATCGTAGCCCAGTTTCTACCGTGCAACATCCGCCTAACCTTTCACGTAAAAGTAGATAGATGGGCTGGCGCCGTCTGGCCGGTCTCGCCATCGTGGGCGTCGTGGCACCCATCGCGGCCGCGTTCCTCCTGCTGCCGCTGATGGTGCAGGGGTTTGTCCGGGCTATCAACGGGACGGTCAATGCGTCGCTGTGGGTTGCCGCGTCGCTCGGGTCGGGCAGCAGTGCATGGACCATCGTCTCCACCCTCGGCCGCGCTGCCGCCGCCGCCGTCGTCACCCCGCGGGCACTCGCGGTTATTGCCGGCCTCGTGCTCGTCAGCGTGGTGGCGCTTTACGGATTGCAGCGATTGCTTGGCTATGAAGAGGAGTCTTCGCGATGAAGAAGTTGACGCTCGCGCTCGTCGCGGCCGCTAGCGTGTGGGCGTGGCCCTCCGCCCAGGCACCGCCGGCCGCGAACGCGGCCCTTCGCCAGCAGATCGAGCGGCGCTTCGAGGTATTGCTGTTGACCGATCGCCTCGTGCTGCGGCCGCGGTCGGCGAGCGGCGCCGTCCGGCTCGTCGAGCTGGGCGGGACCGGTGCCATTGCCATCGACGGTGCGCCGGCAACCGGCGCCGAGGTGCGCGACAAGCTCGGCGCCGACGCCGACGCCGTGATCCAGCTCTCGTATCTCGACATGGCGCAGCGCCGCGCGCTGTTCGGCGGCGCGGCCGCCGCCGCGCCTCCTTCCAGTCCCGCCCCGCCTCCCCTCCCCGAACCGTCTACTGCCCCGATTCAGCCGGTGCCGCCGCCTCCCGTCGAGGCTGAGCGCCGCCGCACCCGGCGTGGTGATCAGGTGCGCTTCGGCGGCAACGTGCGCGTGGGCGAAGACGAACTCGTCGTCGGCGACGTCGTGGCGATTGGCGGATCGGCGCGGATCGACGGGGAAGTGCGCGGGGAAGTCGTTGCGGTCGGCGGCAACGTCGAGCTCGGGCCGCGCGCCCTGGTTACTCAGGACATCGCGGTGATCGGCGGGACTCTGGAACGCGCGGAGGGTTCGCGCGTCCAGGGCGAGCTGCACGAGGTCGGCATCGGCGAGATCGACTTCGGCGACTGGCGCATGGGCGATTGGCGGCCGCGGCCGTTTCGGGGATTCAGCCGCACGCTGGCCCTCATGTCGACACTCGGCCGCGTCGCGATCCTGTGTGTGCTCGGCGCACTGGTGATGCTGCTCGGCCGTGAGTATGTCGAGCGCACGAGCCTGCGCGCGGCGGCAGAGCCGCTGAAGGCCGGGGCGATTGGATTTCTCGCGCAGCTCCTCTTCCTGCCGGTCCTGATCATCACGATCCTCATCCTGGTCGTCACGATCGTCGGCATTCCGCTGCTGCTGTTGATTCCCTTTGCGCTGCTCGCGCTGGCCGTGATCGCGCTGCTCGGGTTTACGTCGATCGCCTACCGAGTCGGGCAGTTCGTGTCGGAGCGGTTCGGCTGGGGCGTGTCCGGTCCCTACGCGACGACCGTGCTGGGAATCCTTGTCGTCGTCTCGCCGCTGCTCCTCGCCCGTCTGCTGTCGCTCATCGGTGGTCCGATCGTGCCGATGGCGTTTGGCCTGGGTGTGATCGCGTTCGTGGTGGAGTACGTGGTGTGGACGATCGGGTTCGGCGCGGTGGCGCTCGCGCGCCTCGATCGCCCGCGTCCGCCGGCCGTGCCGATCGCGGCACCGCCGCCGGTGCTGCCCTAAGAATTAGGAATTTGGGATTTGGGATTTGGAATTCGTCTCTCGAACGCGAGGTGGTTCCAAATTACCGGTTTCGCGCGACCTATTGGCGTATCAGCGTGAACGTTCCGTTGGTGAGGCCCGTGGTGCACGTGCTGTTGACGACTGAGTACGCGCCGGCCATCGTCGTCGACGAGATCAGACTGTTCGCTCCGGCGAGCTGACCGCTGCAGCCCGGCTGCGAAACGATTCCGCCCGGCGGAACCGTAACCGTGAACCCGAGATTCGTTCCAGACAGCGTTCCAGCCACGGTTCCATTCATCAACACCACACCCGTCGGCAACGCGATGACGACAGGTCCAGTCACGGACTGCACCGGTCTGCGTCAGCGTCCAGGTCATGAGCGCGCTCACGTTGGTCACGGTGATGTTGCCGCGCCAGGTGCCTGTGAGGCTGGTCGCCGGATCGGTCGGCTCGGTCGGCATTTCGTCGCCGCACGCCGCCGAGATGAGTGCCGCGACGACAAGCGCGCACTGAAGAAGTCGCATACCCATTCAATAAAGTTTGTACGCTGCGGCGGCGATGCCGCAAGCGGTTCATAGTTGAGCTGGCGATCTACAATGTGCGCCGTCGAGACGGTCGTAGGAGGTCGCATGCCGAGCGAGATCGTTCGCGAGATGCTAGCCGAGTTCCTGGGGACCTTCGTCCTCATCGCCTTCGGCCTCGGCGTGGTCGCGCAGACCGTACTCAGCGCCGGCAGCGCCGGGTCGCCATTGTCGATCAACATCGCCTGGGGCCTGGCCGTGACGATGGGCTGCTACGTGGCCGCTGGCGTGACTGGCGCGCACCTCAACCCGGCCGTCTCGCTCGCGCTGGCCGTGCATCGCCGTTTTCCCTGGCGCAAGGTTGCGCCGTACGTCGCCGCCCAGATGGCCGGCGCGTTCGTGGCGTCGGCCGTGGTGTTCGTGACCTACCACGAGGCGCTCGCGGCCTTCGACGGCGGCATGCGCCAGGTGAGCGGACCGCTGGGCACGGCCGGCATCTGGGCCACATATCCGCGTCCGTTCCTGACCGTCGTTCCAGGTGGCCTCGTCGATCAGGCCGTCGGCACGGCACTTCTCGTCGCCGTCATCTTCGCGATCACCGATTCGCGAAACTCCCCGGCACCCGCAGGTCTCGCACCGGTCGTCGTCGGGCTGCTCGTCGTGCTGATCGGCGCAACGTTCGGATTCAACTCTGGCTACGCCATCAATCCTGCGCGCGACCTCGGTCCCCGCCTCTTCACCGCCGTCGCAGGGTGGGGCATGGAGGTCTTCCGGGCGGGGAACGGCTGGTGGTGGGTGCCCATCGTCGGGCCATGCATCGGGGCCGTCGCGGGCGGATGGCTGTACGACGTCTGCGTGGGAACGATTTTCCGGCGACACGCGGGGCGTCGGTCTCGTTGTGACCCAGTCGTTCGTCGTTCGCGGGGTTTGCGCCCGTGCGTCGTTCGAACGACGGACGAGGAGGATGCTCCCGAACGACGAACGGCGGCGAATACAATATCGGGATGTCCAAAATCGCGTTTCTCGGAACAGGCCTGCTCGGCAGCGGCATGGTCGAATGCCTGCGTCGCCGCGGAAACGAAGTCACCGTGTGGAATCGCACCGAGTCGAAGGCGCGCGCCCTCGAGGCGTTCGGGGTGAGGGTCGCACGAACGCCCGAGGAGGCCGTGGCGGGTGTCGAGCGCGTTCACATGGCGCTGTCCGACGACGCCGCGGTCGATGCCATGCTCGAGCGCATTGCGCCGGCGGCAGCGAGCGCGGTGATCGTCGATCACACGACCACGTCGCCGGCGGGGACCAGGGAGCGGCTGTCACATACGGCGCGCAGCGGCATCAAGTTCGTTCACGCGCCGGTGTTCATGTCGCCGCAGATGTGCCGCGATGCGACCGGCCTGATGCTGGTGTCGGGGCCGCAGGCGATCGTCGACTCGATCCGGCCTTCGCTCGAGCAGATGACCGGCGAGGTGTGGTACTTCGGCGAGCGCGGTGATCTCGCGGCGGCGTACAAGATCTTCGGCAACTCGATGATCTTCACCATCACCGCCGGGATTGCGGACGTGCTGGCGATGGCCAGGAACGTCGGCGTTTCGCCGGCCGATGCGGCCGCGTTGTTCAGCAAGTTCCGGCATCGGCGGCATCATCCCGATGCGCGCGCGAAAAGATGGCGCAGGGCGATCTGACCGCCACGTTCGAGCTGACCATGGCGCGGAAGGACATCCGCCTGATGATCGAAGCCGCCGGACACGAGCCGCTCACCGTGCTGCCGGCGATCGCGGCGCGGATGGACGAGGCGATTGCCGCCGGCCACGGCAAGGACGACATGGGTGCGATCGCACTCCGCAGCGTCCAGCCCGCCCGATGATGCGCGCGCTCCTCCTGGCGGTGGCTCATCGTCTGCTGTGCTGCTGCGCGACGCGGCGGCGCAAACCGATGTCGGCGAGATTCGGCTGGTGGTCACGGGCTCGACCGACGCGCCGGTCGTTGCGTCCGGCACGCTGGCCAGCGAAGCGCCCCCGATGCGGCGTTCGTTCACGACCGACGCGGAAGGCCGATTCACCCTGAGCCGGCGTGCCGTTTGGCGTCTACGTCCTGACTGTCGAGGCCGCTGGACTACGCGCCGCAGCAGCTGACGGTTGACGTGCGATCGGCCCGTCCCGCAGCTGGTGCCGGTGAGTCTCGTTGCCGCTCAGCAGCTCCAGCAAAGTATCGACGTGACTGCGGACCTGCCGCTCGTTGACGTGCAGCGGACTGGGGTCTCTTTCACCGTCGCCGCGCCGCAGCTGCAGGGTCACTTGTCCGCCGGTTCCGGGGAGGATGGTTCTCGACCTCGTGGATCAGCAGCCAGGCTGGCTGATGGAAGCCAACGGCGTGCTGCACCCGCGCGGCTCGGAGTACCAGACGCTGTTCGTCGTCGACGGCATCCCGATGGACGAGAACCGTTCGCCGGCCTTCGCGCCGGATCTCCAGGAGAACGCGATCCAGGCGATGTCGGTGCTCACCGGCAACATCCCCGCCGAGTACGGCCGGAAAATCTCGGGGGTCGTGGAGGTGACCACCAATCGCGATATCCAGGAAGGATTTCATGGGTCGGTCGACGCGGGAACCGGCAGTTTCGGCATGGCCTCGGGCGGCGCATCGGTCACTCATGGCTGGACCGGCCAGGCGCTGACGCTCAGCGCCTCGGCGGCGCGCACCGACCGCTACCTGGATCCGCCGGTCGTCGAAAACTACACGAACGACGGCGCCCTCGCCGGCGCGCTCGCCGGTTATCACGCCCGCCCGACCGATCGCGATCGCCTGCAGTTCACCTGGCAGCACCGGCGAAGCGACTTCGGCGTGCCCAACGAGATCGTCCAGGAGGCCGCGGGGCAGCGGCAGGACAACAGCCGGAGCGACGACGCACTGCACGGCGCATGGACGCGCGTCCTCGGGGCGCGATCCGTGCTCAGCACGCGCGGGCTGGTCCAACACCTCTCGGCCAGCCTCAGGTCGAACGCGGCCTCGACTCCGGTGATCGTCGACCAGGAGCGGTCGTTTACGCGCGGATATGTCAACGCCAGCCTGGCCACCGACCTGGGCCGCCATCAGATCAAGTTCGGCGGCGACCTCGTCGTGACGCCGGTCCGCGAAGCGCTCACCTACGAGATTACCGACGACGACTTCGTCGAGGAGGACACCGCGAAAGCTTTCAGTTCGCCGATGAGCGCACGAGCAACGAGCAGTCGCTCTTCGTCCAGGACACGATCCGCCGCGGACCGCTGACCTTCAGCGCCGGGCTGAGGTGGGATCGTTATGACTTCGTCGTGCACGAGAACGCGTTCAGCCCGCGACTGGGCTTCGCGTGGGCGCCGACCGCGGATCTGGTGCTGCGCGCGTCGTACGACCGCGTCTTTCAGACGCCGGCCGTCGAGAACCTGCTGCTGGCCAGCTCGCCGGACGTCGACGAGATCAACCCCGAATCGGCGCGGCTGCCGGTGGAGCCGTCGCGCGGCCACTTCTTCGAGGCGGGCATCACGACGGCGCTCGGCGGCTGGCCAGGCTCGACGTGACGGCATACCGGCGCACGTTCATCAACTTCGCCGACGACGATGTCTTCCTCAACACCGGCGTGAGCTTCCCGGTGGCGTTCGCGGCTGCCGACATCAGCGGGCTGGATACCAAGCTGACGCTGCCGACCTGGCGGCGAATCAGCGGGTTCGTGAGCTATGCGCTGCTGAAGGGCACGGCTGATCTGCCAGTGGTGGGTGGGCTCTTCATCGGCGACGAAGCGCTGGAGGAGCTCGAGGCGACCGGAACCGTTCCGATTACCCAGGATCAGCGGCACACGTTCCGCGCCCAGGCGCGCTACGACGTGATGCGCCGGCTCTGGGCGGCCGCGACCGTCCGCTACGGCAGCGGCCTGCCGGTCGAGCTCGAGGACGACGTGGACCCAGGCGATCTCGAGGAGCAATACGGCGAGGAGATTCTCGATCAGGTCGACCTGGAAGCCGGCCGCGTCAAACCCAACCTCACCCTCGACATCGGCCTCGGCGCCGAGTTGTGGCGCTCTGCCGAGCGCCGGCTGACGCTGCGCGCCGAGTTCGCGAACATCACCGATCGCCTCAACGTGATCAACTTCGCGGGAATCTTCTCGGGAACAGCCCTGGCCGCGCCGCGCAGCGCGTCCGTGCGGATCCAATACGAATTCTGAAATTTAAGATTTAGATTTCAGATTTAAGATTGCGAAGCAGCGCGCTGGCAGCCAATTCGCTGCTCGCAATCTTAAATCTGTAAATCTGAAATCTTAAATTTCATGTTTCCGGTCAGTGGGTCATCGCGTACAACACGACGTTGACGCCGATCGCGTAGCCGCGCGGCGAGAAGAGATCGAAGTACTGCTGGCTCTCGCCCTCGCGCTCCCAGGTGTCGGCGATGTCGGTGTTGTGGCTGATGAGCACGAGCAGCCGGCCGCGCTCGTCCTGGATGCCCTTGAAGTAGACGACGGCGCTGTCCCGGCCGCGCTCTGACGTCTCGCCGCCCGTACCGGCTCCAGTGGCTGATCGACGGGACCTGCGGGATCTCGCGGACGTCGTACAGCGTGTGCATGATCGGGTGGTCGGGCGGGATGTCGATCATCGGGAACTCGCCGGGCGGCAGCACGCGCGACAGCTCGCCGACGATCATCGTCCACGCGTAGCTGCCCCACGAGTCGTCCACCCAGACGAACCCGCCTTTGAGCAGGTACTCGCGCAGCCGTTCGACTTCGTCCTCGGTGAACCGGGCCGTGCCGAAGTCCTCCATGAAGATCATCGGACAGTGGTAGAGCAGCGGCTCGGTCATCGGCATGACGACGAAGTGGGGCTCGCGGCCTTCGTCGAACCTGACCCGCGTGCGCGTGAGCTCGGCGAGCCGGACCGAGAAGTTGTGATCGGCGTCGGGATAGTCGGTGTTCCAGCCGCTGCCGCTCGGCTCGCGCCTGACCGGGGTGAAGTAGCCGCGGCAGTAGATCCAGGAACCGTCGAAGTCCGAGGCCTTCGGCCACCGCGGCGGGTAGCCGCGGCCGCCGCCGACCCAGATCTGCTGCGCGTAGGCGGACCAGGCGGCAATGCCTGCAATCAGGCAGCCGAGCACGACACGCCGCAGGACTGAACCGGTCTCGGCTCATCGGCCTCAGTGCGTCATCGCGTAGATGACGGCGTTCACGCCGACGGCGTAGCCGCGCGGCGAGAAGCGATCGAAGTATTCCTGGCTCTCGCCCTCGCGCTCCCAGCTGTCGGCGATGTCGGTATTGTGCGACATCAGCACCATCAGCCGGCCGCTGCGAGTCCTGGATGCCCCTGAAGTGCACCACGGCGCTGTCGTAGCCGCGCTCGGAGGTGTCGCCGGCGCACTCGCGCATCCAGCAGTTGATCGAGGGGATCTGCGGGATCGTCCTTGACGTCGTAGAGCGAGCGCATGATCGGATGCGTCGCCGGGATGTCGACGATCGGGAACTCGGCCGGCGGCAGGACGCGCGCGATCGTTCGGCGCCAATGCTCCCAGGCGCCGATCCCCAGAAGTCGTCGACCCACAGGAACCCGCCCTTGAGGAAGTACTCCTGCAGGTTCTGCGCTTCCTTATCCGTGAAGTCGGCCGTGCCGACGTCCTCCATGAAGAGCATCGGGCAGCGGAAGAGCACCGGATCGGCCAGGTTGACGACGACGAAGGTCGGGTCGTGGCGCTTGTCCCACTGCACGCGGATCGCGTGTCAGCTCGGCGAGCCGGACCAGGAAGTTGTGGTCGGCGTCGGGATAGTCGGTCCACCATCCCATGCCGCCGGCCTCGCTGCGCACCGACTCGTAGTAGCCGCGGCAGTACAGGAACGATCCGTCGAAATCGCGGTCGGTCGCCCATCGCGGCGGATAGCGCCGGAAGCCGCCGAAGCCGCCGGGGTTGACCCAGATCAATCCGCGCTGCGCGTAGGCGGTCGCACCCGCACAGGCGAGCCCCGCCAGGAGCACCAGAACCAGCCGCCGCGAGGGGGTTCGCATTCGCATCAGTGGGACATCGCGTAGATGACGACGTTGACGCCGATCGCGTAGCCGCGCGGCGAGAAGGTATCGAAGAAGCTGCGCGGCTCCTCGCCTTCGCGCTCCCACGTGTCGGAGATATCGGTGTTGTGGGAGATCAGCACCATCAGGCGGCCCTGCGCGTCGTGAATGCCCTTGAAATAGACCTGCGCGCTGTCGTAGCCGCGCTCGGACGTCTCGCCGCCCTATCGCGCCCAGAAATTGATGTTCGGCACCTGCGGAATGTTCGGCACGTCGTAGAGCGTCCGCATGATCGGGTGCGAACGGTCGATGTCGACGAGCGGATACTCGTCCGGCGGCAGGACGCGTCCAATCTGGTTGACCCAGTTGGCCCACGCCCGCGACCCCCACGAGTCGTCGACCCAAAGGAAGCCGCCCTTCAACAGGTACTGACGCAGGCCTTCGGCTTCCATCGGCGTCAGCCGCGCGTACTCGATATCGGTCATGAAGACCATCGGGCAGTGGTTCAGCAGCGGGTCGTTGAGCGGGACGACGACATGATGCGGCTGCCTGGTCTCGTCGAGCTTCACCTTCACGCGCGTCAGCTCCGCCAGCCGGACGGAGAAGTTGTTGTCGGCGCCCGGGTAGTCGGTGCGCCAGCCGCCGCGGCCGAAGCTCGTGTAGAAGGCGCGGCAGTACTGGAAGGATCCGTCGAAGTCGGGCGCGGTCGCGAACCGCGCGCCGAACCGCGAGAAGCGTCCGCCGCCGACCCAGATGTCCTGCGCGCAGACCGCGGAGCACCGTGGCAACGACCAGCGCGGCGGTCCAGGCGTGTCGATCGTTCATGCGCCCCAGGCCTTCATGCTGCCCCGGCCTATCTTCCCGCGAGCAACTCGTCCATCGGCAGCACGGCGGATGTGCTCGACGCCCCGCCGAAGGTCGAGCGAATCATGACACTCCGCGCGTCGCGCGGCAACCCGCTCAGGTTGGCCGTGAACCGGCCGTAGGCGCCGTCGCGATAGAGGTAGGACTCGACGTTCGAGATGTAGAACGCCGAGACCCGCTCGCCCCGCGACGCAATCGTCCGGCCGATCGCCCTCAGCGCGTGGGGGCCGCTCGACGTCTCCGACGACCGGAACGATCAGGTCGCGCGCCTGGAGCTGCCGGACGAACTGATAGTCGGCCTCGGAGGCGAGATAGTGCCAGGCGCGGCCGGAGCGGTCCGTGGCGACGATCAGGTCGCGCAGCGTGGGGTAATGGGATTGCGGCGGGCGTCCGTGGCTGTTGAACTGCAGCGCCAGGCCGCGCTGGATGAACGCCCCATGAAAACGTCCGATGGTGGCGAAGTCGGCCGGCGACAGCGGCACACCGAAGCCCCGGATGGTTTCGTTGAGGCCGGTCTCGTTCAGGCCGGTCGTCTCCGCGCGCGGCGCCTCACTGATGGCGCGCACGAGCTCCTCGACGCCGGCGCCGGCCGGCACGGCGGGCGGCGACCGTCCCGTCAGCAGCGACAGGTAGGCGACGCGGTCCGGTGCCCGCGCGAACAGCGCCTTGAACAGCAGGTGCAGCAGCAGATTGTCGCGGCGGATGTCGATGATGTAGGCGACCGACGGCCGGATGCGCGCGATGTAGGAAAAGTTCTGGTCCGGGCCGACGCCGATGTAGGCGCCGCCGGAGACGCCGCCCTTGACGAGCGCGGGCACGACGTCGAGGTAGGTGCGCTCGTTCGAGATCAGGTTGTCGGTGTCGAAGAACCCTTCCGGTTCCGAGAGGCGCGCGATGTCGTCGGCGAACGATCCCGCCGCGAGCGGGGGCGTCTGCAGCGCGAACAGCACGACCGCCGCCGCCATCGACGCGAGGGAAGCATAGCCCGCGACGCGGCGCATGAAGCCAGTATGCGCACGAGCAGCGCGGCGAACTGCTAGCGCGCGTTCTCCGCAAGCAGGAACCGCGCGCCCAGGCCGGCCAGCCGCATTCGGAGCCGCGGCAGGTCGCGCGCCGCCATGCCGAAGCCGCCGCGCCCGGGTCGGACCAGTTCGTCGCCGTCGAACGCGGCCCGCATCAAGCCCGCGGACGTATGCACGCGCGACGCGAGGAGGTAATGGCCGATTTCGTGGGCCAGGACTCGTCCCAGCGCCCGCCCGACCAGCACGTCGCGCCCCGCCGGCGGCCACTGGTCGAACAGCCGCCCGCCCAGCCGCGCGCGCGCGACGATCGCCGCCACCGCGGCGACGTCGATCGTGAGGGTCGTCGCCGGCGTGTTGTCGTGATCGAACAGGATCGCGCCGAGCCGTTCGCGGCGGCCCGGGACGGCGGGCGGCCTCGAGGCGCGGGCGAGCGTGACGACCAGCCGCGCGTCAGCGGCGGGCGGCCCGGCCTGTTCGGGCGCGACGGCGACGATGGCGACACCGTGCGCACGCCAGATCGCGTCGGCCTCCTGCAGCATCGCGGTGCGCTCGGCCGGCGGCTGCGCGCCGGCGGCGGTCCAGGTCAACACGATCGCGACGAGGTGCGTGATGCCCATGCGCGGCATCGTAGGGTCTGTGCCTCACATGAGAAAAACTCTTTGTTTTCATCACAACGATGAAGAAATATAATTCTGGAATGGACCTCGAAATCCGCCACCTGAAGCTGGTGCGGGCGGTGACGTCGGCCGGCAGCCTGACCGGCGCCGGCTCGGTGCTGAACCTCACCCAGTCGGCGCTCAGCCATCAACTGCGCGACATCGAGTCGCGCCTCGGCACGCCGTTGTTCCTGCGCGTCGGCAAGCGGATGATGCTGACGCCGGCCGGCGAGCGGCTGCTCCGCTCGGCGGACGAGGTGCTCGACGCGATCGAACGGACCGAGGACTCGATCCGCCAGCTGTCGGGCGCGGATCGCGGGCTGTTGCGCCTGAGCACGGAGTGCTACACGTGCTACCACTGGCTGCCGCCGCTGCTGAAGCGGTACCGCCGCGCGCACCCGAACGTCGAGGTCCGGATCAATGGCGATGCGACGTCCGATCCGCTCCCGCATCTGCTGGGCGGGGGGCTCGACGTCGCGATCCTGAGCACCCCGGCGCGCGATCGGCGGCTGGTCTCGCGGTCGATCTTCAGCGACGAGATGGTGATCATCGTCGACCCGCGCCACCCGCTCGCCGGCCGGCGGTTCGTCACCGCCGCGGATCTCGCGACCGAGACGCTGCTGATGTACGCGCAGAAGGAAGAGAGCACGATCTACAAGCTGCTCGCCGGCGACGGCATCGTCCCGGCCAACGTGCACGTCGTCCAGCTGACCGAAGCGATTATCGAGCTGGTGAAGGCGGGGCTGGGCTTTTCGTTCCTGGCGAGGTGGGCAGTCGAACCGCAGGTCCGCGCCGGCACTATCCGCGCGATCCCGTATACGCGGCGCGGCTACCGCCGGACCTGGAGCGCCGCCACGCTGAAGGACATGTCGCGCGTCCCGTACGTCCGCGAGTTCATCGACATGCTGACCGAGCACCCGCCGTTTCAGAATGGGAAGGCGGGCAGACTCAGGAACTAAGGAACTAAGGAACTGAGGAACTGAGGAACTGAGGAACTGAGGAACTGTTCCTCAGCTTCTCAGTTCCTGAGCTCCTCAGCTATCTGGAGGCCGTCGTCCCGCCGCCCGGTCGCAGCGTCAGCTTGTGGGCGGCCTCGCGATCGACCCGTCCGCGCGAGTAGACGAGCGGGAAGTACTCTCCGCGATCCCAGAGCGGCAGCAGGTTGCCGTAGAACGGGCTTTCGGGCTGGCCCGACTGGCCCGGGACGTTGGTCGACGACCGAGCGATCCCAGTCCGCGACGTCCATGATCTCGCGATAGCTGGCGCCGTCGGCGCCGACCGCGCCGTTGCCGCCGCTGCGCTCGACGGTCGGCAGATCGAACTGGCCGGACGAACGGATGCGGGAAGTCGCGCGTCGTGCATCCGGCCGTAGCGCCAGGCGTCCGGTCGGGCCCCTGTGTCCTTGGTGAGCTGCGCGAGCGCCTTGACCAGCCCCGGCTCGACGAGCGGCAGCCGCTCGTCGCGCGGACGCTGATGCTCGAGCGCTGTCGGATCGACGGCGCTCGCGCCAGGCGAGGTAGATCGCCGCCGGCGGCGATCGTCCTTCCGCAGCATCGCGTCCCAGCCCGCGACCAGCCGCGCGCGCTTTCTCGACGCTCCGGCGTGCGTGCCGTCCAGCCCTTGAACAGATCCTGCTCGAGCGCGCCGCGCAGCGTCATGTAATCGTGCTGCAGCTGCTTCGAGTCGTCGATCGTGCACTTGCGTGACGCCGAGGACGCGAGGTCGAGCACCTGCTCGACGCGCTTAATCCGCTCGAACATGACGTTGTTGAGCGTCTTGAACATCACCGGCGGCGTGCCGGCGACGTTGACGTTGTTGTTGGCGGTCGCGATGTAGCCCTGCGGCGGGTTGAGCAGCCGCGGCAGGTCGGTGCGGAAGCCGTGCCATTCGTACTTGCCGGTGCCCGGCACCGGCAGGCGGCCGCGACCAGCCCACGCGCTTCGGCGTCAGCGCCGATCCCTGGAACGAGATGTTGCCGTCGACGTCGCCGCAGATCAGGTTCTCGGTCGGCGCTTTCCAGTAGAGCGCCGCCTCGAGGAACTCCTTGCAGTCGCGCGCCTGCGACAAGCGGAGGCCGCCGAGATAGGCGCCGGTTCCCGGCTCGTTCATGACCGAACGGAGCGCATAGGCGCGATGGTTCGTCGCGTCCTCGAAGAAGATCGGGCCGTGCCGGCTGAACTTGAGCTCGATGGCCCGCGGCGCCGCGTCCTTCACGGGAATCTGTCTCGCGGATGATGCGAAGCGGCTCCCACGCGCCGTTGTAGCGGACCTCGTTGGCGTTTGCCGGGTTGACTTCCTCGACGAACACGTCGTGCTGATCGGTGCCGGTGATCGTGAGGCCCCACGCGAGCCGCTCGTTGTGGCCGATGCGCGATGCCGACAAACGGCGGCTCCTGCGCGCCGATCACGTTCCAGCCCGGCGCGCTCAGGTGCATGATGTAGCGCAGCGACGGGTTCGTGACGTCGCGGTGCGGGTCGTTCGACGACGAGCGGCTTGCCGGTGTCGGTGTGCGCGCCGCTCATGACCCAGTTGTTGCTGCCCGGCTCGGGCGCCTGCGTCTTCGGGCATCTCGAGCCGCGCGGACGATCGCGGCGAACCAGGCGCTGGTACGGGTCGACGATCGCCGGCGGCGGCATGCCGCGTCCGCCGCCCGGCATGGCGACGTCCTCGGCCGATCAGGCTCACGTCGAGGCCATCGGGCACGATCAGCTCGTCCCACGGATCGGGCATGCGCTGGCGATTCGCCTCGCTCACGCCGACGCGCGCGACGAGCCGCGCGAGCTGCAGCTCGCTCGTTGCCATCGCCAAGCCCGGTCGTCCGCAGAAGCACCGTTTCAGGCTTCCAGGGCTGCCGGCTTGATCCCGGTCAGCTTGAACTCGACCGGCAGGTTGCCGGCGCGCTGCGCTGATGTAGGCGTTCAGCCCGTTGCGAACGCCGTGAAGATGCGCTTGCCTTCCGGGTGATAGCTGGTCCACTCGCTGTCGTCGAACGGCCCGCGATACATCAGCAGCCGCGCCTGCCGATCGCGCTCGACCACGGCCGGGCCCGAGGATCTCGGCCAGCCGTCCTTCGCGCTGGCGGCGCCACATCTCCATCTGCCACAACCGGTCCTGGCGATGACGTAGCCCTGCGCGAAGAACAGGTCGTCGGTGTTCCGCGCGTAGATGTGCGGCACGCCCCACCGGTCGCGGACAACCTCGACCGGCTCGCGAAGGCCCGGGACGTTCAGGGTGCCGTCGATCGTGGCGAGCGACTGCTGCGCCAGCGACTTCAGGTCGGTGGCCGGCGTGCGCTGCGCGCTCACGGCCCCGAAGGCCGACACGAGCGTCAGCAGGCAGACGACCACGGCGAGATGCCGTCGGAGGTTGTTGCTCATAGCGGGCCAATCTAGGCCCCGGCGGAAGGTGTGTCAACTGGAATAGAAGCTGTGTCTTCTGGATTAGGATGGCCTGACGCGTGAAGCTCCATACCAAGCTGTTCATTGCCCTGGTCGCCGGGATCGGCCTGGGTGCCGCCCTGCATTCACAGGCCGATTCGGCGTGGATCAACGCCGTCAACACCAACCTCCTCCGCCCGATCGGCCAGATTTTCCTCCGCTCGATTTTCATGATCGTCGTGCCGATGGTGTTCTCGGCACTGGTGATCGGCGTCTACGAACTCGGGCGGGGCCGCGACCTGAGCGGCGTCGCCGGGCGCACGCTGTGGTTCACGGTCGTGATGAGCACGCTGTCGGTGGCGATCGGCATGCTGCTCGTCAACGTGCTCAGGCCGGGCGAAAACGCCGCCCTGCAGCAGGCGATCGCCGCGCAGCCGTCCGCGGCGGTGCAGGCGCTCGAGGCGAACGTCGCGGCGCGCAAGTCGGTGGCCGACACGATCATCGAGCTCGTGCCCCGAAACCCGCTCGACTCGGCGGTCCGCGCCCTGGACGGCGAGATGCTGCCGTTGATGGTGTTCGCGCTGGTCTTCGGCGTCGCGGTGAGCCAGACCGCGCCGCGCGACGATCAGAAAAACGTCCTGATGCGGTTCCTCGAGCAGGTGTTCGATGCCTGCATGAAGATCGTGCACTTCGCGATGAAGCTCGCGCCGTTCGCGGTGTTCGCGATCATCTTCAACACCGCGTTCACGTTCGGCACCACCGTCTTTGCCACGCTGTTCTTCTACGTGGCGACGGTGGTCGGGGCGCTGCTGCTCCACCAGTTCGGCGTGTACTCGCTGTTGCTCCGCCTGGTGGCGCGGCGTTCGCCGCTCGAGTTCTTCCGGCAGTGCCGCGACGTCTACCTGTATGCGTTCTCGACCGCCTCGTCCAACGCGACGCTGCCGCTCTCGCTCGAGACCGCCGAGAAGAAGCTTCGCATTCCGCCAGACATTGGCCGGTTCGTCCTGACGGTTGGCGCCACCGCGAACCAGAACGGCACGGCCCTGTTCGAAGGGATCACGGTGCTGTTTCTCGCGCAGGTCTATGGGCTGGATCTGTCGCTCGGGCAGCAGGTCCGCGTGATGCTCATGTCGATTCTCGCGGGGATCGGCACAGCTGGAGTTCCCGGCGGATCGCTGCCTATGGTAATGATCGTGGCGCAGTCGGTCGGCATTCCCCCCGAGGGCATGGGCCTCATCCTCGGCGTGGACCGCTTCCTCGACATGTGCAGGACGACGGTCAACGTCAGTGGCGACCTGGTGATTGCGGCGCTTGTCGCGGGCCCGAGCAAAGTCCACGGGAAGGCCGTCCGGCAGAAGGAGACGCATTCATGAAAACACTCCAGGCTCTATTCGTCGCAGGCGTGCTCGCCGTCGTCGGATCGTACGTGCTCTTCGCCCAGCAGGGCGGCAGTCAGATGAGCTTCTTCATCACCAGCACCGGCATGGGCAACGGCGGCAACCTCGGCGGGCTCGCCGGGGCGGACAAGCACTGCCAGACGCTCGCCGCGGCGGCAGGCGCGGGCAACCGGAAGTGGCAGGCCTACCTCAGCACGCAGGGCGCGGGGGCCGTGAACGCGCGCGACCGCATCGGCAAGGGTCCGTGGACGAATGCCAAGGGCGTGGTCGTGGCCAAGAGCCTCGACGACCTGCACAGCGCCAGCAACAACCTGACGAAGGAAACGCAGCTGACCGAGAAGGGCGGCGTCGTCAACGGCCGCGGCGATACCCCCAACACGCACGACATCATGACCGGCTCGAACGCCGACGGCACCGCCTTCGCGGCAGGCACCGACAACACGTGCAGCAACTGGACGAGCGTGGCGGAAACGGGCGCCGGCGCCCGCGTCGGCCATCACGATCGGCAGGGCGGCGGCCAGGATCCGACCTCGTGGAACTCTGCGCACACGACGCCGGGCTGTTCGCAGGCCGAATCTCGCGAAGGTCGGCGGCGCCGGGCTGTTCTACTGTTTCGCGACAAATTAGTTCGCAGGCAAGGGGCTGGGCCCAAGACCCCAGCCTCTAGCCTCCAGCCTCTACTCCCACCGGAAAATCTTCGCCGAGACCGCGGTGCAGACGACGAAGGTCACGATCAGTGCGGCGATGTCGCCGAGGTGCGCGGACCACGGCTCGCGCAGCCACGCGCCCCTGAGGAGCGAGACGGCGTAGGTGAACGGCACGAACCGCGCCACGGCCTGAACACCTGCCGGCAGCGCGTCGATCGGCACGAACAGTCCTGAGATGGCGATCATCGGATACAGGATGAGTGTGCCGAGCGGCTGGGCGAATCGCGCCGTCGGCACGGCGCTCGCAATCACGAACCCCACCGACAACAGGCAGACCGTCGTGAACAGCAGCGCGGCGCCGAACCGTACCAGCGGAATGTCGACACCTTCCGGCACGAAGCGCCGCCCGGCAAGCGCCGAGCAGGAGGAGCGTCGCCGACGTGAACACCAGCTTCGCGATCACGTGAGCCGTCAGGATGGTCTGAGGCCGGAGCGGCGTCGCGCGCAGGCGCTTCAGGATGCCGCCTTCCCGGTAGATCGAAATGATCGTGACGAGCGACAGCACCGCGCCGGTGGCGACGAGCAGCGCCGCCAGGATCGGCAGATCGACCGCGACGAAGCGCGCGATCTCGGGCGGGCGTGAGGCCGCTCGTCCGCCGAGCACGCGCCCGAGGATCACGAAGACGATGACCGGCATCCCGAGCGTGCCGAACAGGCCGAGCGGCTCACGCGCGAAGATCTTCATCTCGATCCAGGTCAACTTGAGGAGCCCGCGCAGCATCGTGTCAGTCCCGCATCGCGTCGCCGGTGAGCTTCAGGAACACGTCCTCGAGCGTCGGCGGAAGCCACTTCGTGTCGCTGATCGCGATGCGCCCGGTGGGGAAGTGCCGCGCGACGAGCGTTTCCGGCGAGTCGATCTCGACGATGCGTCCGTGGTCGATGATCGCCACCCGATCGCAGAGCCGTTCCGCTTCTTCCATCGAGTGGGTGGTGAGCACGACGGTCTTGCCGCGATCGCGGATGCCCCGCACGAGCGTCCAGATCGCGCGCCGCGCCTGCGGGTCGAGGCCGGTCGTCAGCTCGTCGAGGAAGACGACCTCGGGATCGTTGACGAGGGCCAGCGCGATGAACAGTCGCTGCCGCTGTCCGCCCGAGAGCGTCATGAACCACGCATCCCGCTTGGCCGCGAGGCCCAGCTGCTCGAGGAGCGTCGCGCCGTCGACGGCGTTTTCGTACAGCGATGTCCACAGCTCGACGGCTTCGCGGACGGTGATCCGCTTCTGGAGCTGTGCCGACTGCAGCTGCACGCCGATGCGCCGCTGGAGGGCGCGGCGGTCGCGGACCGGATCGAGCCCGAGCACTGAAATCGCGCCGCGATCCGGCGCGCCGAACGCCCTCGACGCATTCGAGCGTCGTCGTCTTGCCGGCGCCGTTCGGCCCGATCAGGCCGAAGATCTCGCCCCGCTGGACGTCGAACGAGACGCCGTCGACGGCCACGAGCCGGCCGTACACCTTGCGAATGCTCTCGACGCGGACGACGGCTTCCCGCATGGAAGTGCCGAAGATCTCACAATTCTGCGTACCCGTTACAGATCCCGTACCCGGCCGTCACATGCGGCGGCTGGAAATGTCGACTAAGTGCTGTCGTTGCATCAATTAGCTTGCGGTAACCGAGGGGTATCGATGGCCCCGTCCTTGCCGATAAGCACGGACATGGGACCGTCCCTCATCGTCATCGCGCGCGCGGAGCACGAAGTTGCCCTTCGCAAGCGGCTGGGGTCGGAGCCGAGCGTCGCACTGTTCTCGGATGCCGACGCGCTGAAGGCGTTCGATGCGGTCGAATCGCATCCGCCGAAGATCCTGGCGATCGATCGAACCTTCGCGTTCACCGCCCGCGGCGCCGCGCTGGTGGCGCGGCTCAAGCACGATCAGCGGATGGGGTCGATCGATCTGCGCGTGCTGACCGAGGACGAAACGAACTCGCCGATGATTCTCGAAACGAACAAGGCGCTCGGCCTCGAGGGCGCCGTCCTGAAGACGTCGCATCCGCTCGACTACTGCGGGACGCGGCGTGCGCCGCGCTTTCCTGTGACCGATGGCGCCGGCGTCATCGTGAACGGCGAGAACGGGACGCTGGTCAACCTGTCGTCGACCGGCGCGCAGCTCCTGGTGCACATGCGCCTTCGGCCGTCCGAACCACTGCGCCTGGCACTCGTCGACTCGGATTCGGAGGTCAAGGTCCGGGGCGTGGTCGCCTGGTCGTCGGTCGAGTCGTCCAACGGCGCGCTGGCCTATCGCGCCGGCGTGGAATTCATCAACCCTGATGCGCTGTCGCTCGATGCTTTTTGCCTGCGGCGGATCACCACGTCAACTGCCGAGCTGCCCGCTTACTAGTGACGTTGCGCAGAATTGACGACTCTGGACACAACCTTTTCGAGGGTTCGGCGGTCCAAGTGTTTCGATGCCTCGTCTGCGGAGGGTGAAGGGATGTCACTCGACCGCAACCGCTCCGAACCGGTCGATCGCTCCCGCAGGACAGCCAGAGCTTGAACGATGGCTCGCGGCGGCGCGGGAAGCGACGCTGATGATCTCGATGGCTGGCGGCATGTGCCTGTCGTGGCCGCAGGTCGCGCGGTCGATGCTCCTCGCCACCAAGATCGTCGTCTACTACTGCTTTTCCCCTCGTTAGACCTAGCCTAGCCGGCTACCCGGCCGCTCGAGTTGGCCCCGCGCGTGCATCAACGTGCAACGGGGTGACGACATGCTGTTTCTCGTGTTCCTCTGCCTTGTGTTGTGGTTTCTCGGTGTGATGACCACGACGACCCTCGGAGGCCTTCTTCACATCCTGCTGGTCATCGCGATCGTGTTCTTCCTGATCCACATCATCCAGGGAAGATCGATCGGCAACGCGTAAGCGCGCTGGCCTCGAGTCCGTTCATTACATTTGTGCAAGCGGCGTTTCGTCACGGTCAGTCGACCATGACGTAGCCGCTGGCCATCAACGACTTACGACAGATCGCGGCAGCATCGTCCTTGCACGTTCGCCGGCGTCATGCGACTGTCTATTCCTGCGTGCGTTCTCCTGGTGACCGCCGCCGCGGGCTGTGCGGGTTCGTCAACGGCGCCGTCGGAGGCCGGCCCCGATCGGAGGCTCGAAGGGGTGACCGTGAGCGCCCTGGACGGTGCGCCGGCAGCGGGATTGTCGGTCCAGGTAGGGAGCGCGCCGAAGGTCACCACCGACGCGGCCGGTCGCTTCACGACCGAGGTCAACGGCCCCGGCGACTACACCGCGGTCGTGTCGGGTACCGCCATCGTGGAGCGGCGGACGATGGTCACCGGACCGACCAGCGTGCCGGCGCGGCTGTCACTGATGCCGGCCTCCTTCGACCTGCATGCGTTCGACGAGATGTTCAGGACGGCGAATGCCCGTTTGCAACGATGGACGACGCGGCCGTCGCTGGTGGTGCTCGCGTCAGTGATGAATTTCCGGGGAGACGCCGAGGAGTTCAACGCGACGTCCGAGCAGTTGACCGACGACGAAGTGTCGCTGCTCATCGCGCACCTGAATGAAGGCCTGTCGCTCCTGACCGGCGGCACGTATACGTCGTTTGCCGAAGTGAAGGTCGAGCGCCCGGCGTCCGGCGAGCGGACCTCCGTCGCCAGGCCGGGTGCAATCATCGTCGGGCGCTACAACGGCGTCCAGACGTTTGCGCGGACAATCGGCTACGGCCGATGGGCGGAGAATGCCGACGGGTCGGTTGTCGCGGGCGCGATGTTTCTCGACCATGGCTTCGACAAGAATGACGACCGGCGGCGGCTGCTGCGGATCCACGAGCTCGGGCACGCGCTCGGTCAATTGCACGTCGAGACGCGGACCTCGATCATGAACCCCTCGGTCGGCCCGGAGCCGCAGGAGTTCGATCGGCAGGCGGCGATCATCGCCTTCCAGCGCGCGCCCGGAAACGTGTCCCCCGATACCGATCCGGGCACGTCGGGGAAGAGCACGACGTGGAACGTCCGGTGGGCGGCACCTGTCCGCTGCACGCTGCGCTGAGTAAAAAGTCAGCGGCGCCGAGAATTCCATCCAGCTGTTGGCGAACTGCGAATCGTCGAGGCGGCTGATGTCGGCCGACTCGCTCGCCACGAGGAAGAATCCCACCACCTGCGCCAGATTATTCAACTGATTGTTCGCGGCGATGCCGACGTTGATCGCGATCACGTCGCCGTCCAAAGGCGGACGCTACGTTGGCCTCTATCGGGAATAACGGAGGCGCATTGTGGCGCAGGGGGGAAGGCCCTGCGCGCCGTTTGCACGGTAAATCTTGCTGCCTAGCGAGGTGGGGCAGGGCGCACTTCAGCCCGCTCGACGCCTGGCGCAGGGTCGACGTTCGGAACGGCAATCTCCACGTACTCGATGGTTCCGTCGATCTGACTGAGCCAGTGCGGCGTTCCGGGCAGGTTGACGACGACGTCGCCAGGTCCCACCTTGCGCGCCAGGCCGCCGGTGACGCCGACGGCGCTCCGGATGGTGGCGTTCGGATCGCTGTTCGGATACAGGTCGCTGTCGATGGTCGGCGGGATCAGGGTGCCGCCCGTCACCAGCGTGCCGGTTCCCTTCGTCACGATGATGTATTCCAGCGTGCGCGTATGCGTGATGGCGTACTGCGGTCCGGTCGCCCGGCGGCGGACGACGCCTGGCGCCTTGCCTGCCGCGAACGGAATGGATCCGCCAGTCCTCGACGCGACCAGCTTCGGATCGAGCCAGTTGAGCGCTGTCTGGATGTCGCCAGCGCTCATGTACGGCGATGGCTCCCGATAGGGCGGCACACGATCGTGGCCGGGCGTGATTTGGTTCTGGGCGAGGATGCCCGCGCCGGCTCCTGCAAGGCCGAACCCCACGGCCAGAACGACCTTACCGAAATTCTTGATGCGCATGGCCCAGCTCCTACTTGCTCAACCCGAGGACGTGCTCGGGATCGATGCGGATCACCATGTAGTCGATTCCACCCTCGGCGATCTCGGTCCACACGTGGCCGACGCCCGGCGGAATGATTTGCATCTCGCCCGGCCCGAGCCTGGTCGTGCGTCCGCCGCTGATCGGGCTCGCGCTGGCGAAACCCGGCCCGATCGTCGTCGATGCCTCCTGCCTGGTGGCGTCGACGAGCGGGCCGGTCACCTGCGTGCCGCTGCCGCGGATCGACGTAGTAGATCTCGGTGATCTTGTCGTGGCTCAGCGCGCGGCCGGAGGGCACCTTGGTCGCCGGTCGCGTGACGAAGGCGACGGCCACGTTGTAGGCGCCGCTATCGGCGAGCTTGATGTTGCGGTCGGAGACGCTGACGTTGCCCGGCGCGAGGGCGGCCATCCCGATCTTGACCGCTGCATCGATGTCGGCTTTGGTGATATCGACCGCCGACGACCGGGCGGCCCGGTGTGGGGTCTGTGCCCGCGCCAGGGCGGGCGCAGGCAAATCAGAACGAGTGCGCAGCAAACCATGCAGCGCATCGTGGGCTCCTTCGCTTCCGGTGTTCGGCGTGCTGGGCCACACCACGCTCAGGCCGAGGCGCGTTCTGACGATGGCATCTGGTTGACGTGGGACGCCCGATAACCGTCGAGAGATATTTTAGGGGGAGTCGATCTCGGGGACATTCCGGTTCCTGCCGACTACAGTGCGGCATCATCCCTGCCGCGTTGCAGCTTGCTGCTGCATCTCCTCGAACTCCGCCACCCACGCCTGGGCCTTGTTCCTGGCCTGATGCTCGCTGGAGCATGTTTCCACTCGATCCATGCGGCCCTCGCCGAACATCAGTAACTGGAATCGACCATCATCGCGCCTGAGAAGACAACGATTGACACCATCGGACCACAGCGTAACCGGCTCGGACGCCACGGCTCCAGAGCGTATCCAACTCCAGCCCGGAATTTCAAGCGCCGCTGAATCGAATTGCCGATCGTGAATGTCCACGTCCTGCATCACGAAAGGCCGCGACGAGCGCAAAATGGGGACCGGTGGCGGCGCAATTCTTTGCTCTTACAGGAAGTTCAGGACGTCACCGGGAGGTCGTTCATGCGAAACCAAGCTCCGCGCGCGCTGCTGGTCATCGCTGCTGTGGCCGGCACACTCTCATCGATCCATGGCGTTGAATAGAGCAGGCATGTAATACATTAGAGACCACGGTTTTCTGAGGGACCAGGGAATGTTAAGGCGAGGCGGATAAGAGGGTGAAGGAGAGAAAGTCCAGGAGGCAGATAGTTTTTCGTATCGCGGAAGATTTCGACGAGCGCTCGCAAATCAGATAGCGCCAGCCGGCGGTATTTGAAGATGGCTTTCTCGGCGGACAAGACTGACAGCCTACGAGGATAAATCGAGTACGTGGCTGACATCGCGGGAGTGGACCTTGCTCCGGGAAACGCGCGCGGCATATATCAAATGACGCAGGGGAACCGCTTCAGACGGATACGATGCCGCAGATCGATACTGTTCGGAGCGAGCGACCCGCACGACGCTGGGGCTGCCCAACGGCAGGCTGGAACCGTCACGGTGAGGGGGACGAAGCACGGACGATGCCCGGGGTTGCCGGCATGATGCGGGCGCTGCCGTGCAACGCAGAGTCGTGGACGAGTACCGACAGATTCAGCCGCGCGGCAGTCTCGAGCTCGGCGCGGGTGGGCGGTATGCTTCACCGTCGCGCTGAGGCGGCGCGACGGGGGAATGACCAGGACGGCCGATCGCTATACGATTGCCGTGGGTGCGGCCGACATGGCCGGCGACCAGGGAATGGCCGACATACGACAGCGTCGCTCACGATCACCGGCGAAGAACCGCACGTCGCCGCATAGGGAGCGGAAGGCGTACATCTTCGGCGACGAGCTCGGCCGGCGGGGTGGCCGCGGAATCAGAATTCACGGTGGAAGTCGAATGGGCGCGTGCCGGCGGATCCCTCAATCCAAGTGTCCTGCGCCTCTTTCTTGACTGCCACGTAACGCCGGTCGAGGCCCAGCTTCCAATCGGGCTGCAAAACCTCCGGCTTCGCGATCCGCTCCAGATGATTACGAAGCCACGGTGTTTTCGACGCAAGCCTTCGACGCCACGAGGATTTCCGGTGCGGGCGGCCGGCCTCCCCAGGAAATACTGTGTATGCGCGGTTCGTCAGGATATACCTGCAGGCCTTCCGGACACCGGCCCAATCGGCGTCGTCGAACACGATGACCCCGCCAACATTCAGCATTCGATCAACGCAAAAGAAATCGACCATCACGTAATCGAACCAGTGCGCGCCATCAATAAAGACGAAGTCGAGCTTGGTTGCCGCCGCCTCGAGTCGTGGCAGGGCTTGATGCGACGGCAGCTCGTGCAGCTCGATGAGGCTTCCGTATCCGGCTGCCTTCAGATGTTCAATGCCCAGGCCGTGCCAGTGCTCGTGCTGATAGGGGTCGATGATGATATGACGGTCCGCGCCGACGGCGGCGAGCGCCTCGCAAATGTAGAGCGATGACACGCCGTACGCGCAGCCGACTTCAAGGCTGGTCCTGGGCTTGATCTGCTGGATGACATGCTGGAGGAACTCTCCCTCATCCTGAAGAGTATGAGAGTGCAGCGTGAGTCGCTCTCCCGTGGCTGACGTGACGTAGCCAGACTCCAGGATGCGCTTGAGAACGGCGTTCAAGTCAGTTCGTCCACAAGACAGCGTGCTTATCGTCGTCATGGCCGACGGTGATTGCTGAGGCGCACGACCATCCGCGGCTGCGATTCAAGCTTACGTCAACACGGATGACACTTCGCGAAACCCGGGCGGCGAGCGGCGCAGACGCTAGACAGCGACAGCGCAGAACCCGCGCAACGCACTTCGGCTTCGGAGTTTCTCACTCTAATCGTCAGGCGCAACAAGTGGGACCACAGCACGAACTCTGGGCTTGGTCGCGCGAATGAACGCGCTCGCAACGCAACAGGCGCGACACGCATCGCGACTCGAATGCCGATCTCTCGGAGGCGTTGTAGGTCCGCCAAGGCTCGATCTCGACGGATTCGAAGCCCGCCGCCTGCAGCTTGTCGCGATAACTCGCCTCCTCGAGCGCTCCGGCGACACAGCCAGTCCAGAGTTCGACATTCCGCCGAACGTCGTCAGGAACTTGCGCCGCGGACCACGACATCGGAGACCGCGAACCGGCCGCCCGGCTTAGGACACGGAAGGCCTCGCGCAGCACCGGTCCTTGTCGCTCGACAGGTTGATGACGCAGTTCGAGATGATCACGTCCACCGACTCGTCGGGCAGCGGGATCGCCTCGATCGTCGCCCTTCAGGAACTCGACGTTCGTCGCGCCGGCCTTGCGCTGATTCTCGCGCGCGAGCGCCAGCATCTCGTCGGTCATGTCGAGGCCGTAGACCTTGCCGGTCGGGCCGACGCGCTTGGCCGAGAGCAACACGTCGATGCCGCCGCCGGAACCGAGATCGAGAACGGTCTCGCCGGGCTGGAGTCCGAGCAGGGCCGTCGGGTTGCCGCACCCGAGCGAGGCGGCGACCGCGTCGGCGGGTAGCTCGCTGACGTCTCCAGCGTCGGAGTACAGGTGCGAGCGTGATCGGATCGGCGCAGCCACATGCGGCCGGTCCGCAGCAGCCGGCACCGTCGAGCATTCGAGCGAGCAATGGCCCGTACTTCTCGTGAACGGCGTGTTGAATCTCGGACATGTGGCCTCCATTTCTATAACTGCGTAGGCAGATATAGTGTGACCTTAGACCCAGCGTGTTATATTTGTCAAGGCAGATGTATGAGCGAAGCAACTGATCGAAATGGAAATGCTTTTCAAGGCGCTCGCAGATCGGACGCGGCTGCGCATTCTCGGCCTGCTGCTGGCCGGGGAAGTCTGTGTGTGTGATCTCCAGGACAGCCTGAAGATGCCAGCAGTCGAAGGTGTCCGGCACCTCGCGTACCTGCGCCTGGTCGGCCTGGTCGAGACTCGCCGCGAAGGCATGTGGGTCCACTACCGGCTCGCGGCCGCTCGCCGACCCGGTAAATGGCCGCGATCGTCGACGCGGTCGCGTCACGCGCTGACCCACACCGAGATCGTGCAGCGGGATGGCGTCCGACTGAAGAAGCGGACGGGTTGTTGTCCGCCAACTCCTGCAGGGGCGCCGCGAGCGGCATGCTGCGAGCCCGATTTAGCCGTCGCGACAAGGGCGTAACGATGTCGGCCGCGATTCAGCTGGCACGACCTCAAGACCTCGATGCGGTATTCGCCCTGCTGTCGGCGAATAATCTCCCGCTCGACGGTCTTGCCGAGCATCTCGGGACGCTGCTCGTCGCCCGTCGCGCGGGTCAGGTCATAGGCAGTGCCGCCCTCGCGATGGCACACCGACGGTGCGCTACTGCGGTCGGTCGCCTGCTCGCGGAGTCGCGCGGTCGCCAACACGGTCGCGCGCTGGTCGACGCGGCCATCCAACTCGCAGAGGACCATCGCGTTCAGGCAGTCTATTTGCTGACGACGACCGCTGCTGAATACTTCCTTAAGCGGGGTTTCGAGCGTATAGCGCGGGAGGACGTCCCTGCGACCGTGCGGATGTCCGTCGAGTTTACCGCCGCCTGTCCAGCGAGTGCGACGGTTATGCGCAAGCGGCTCGAGTAACTCTCTTGCCGGGCTAGGTAAGCGTGATTGCGTATTGATTTGCGGAAGAGAGGATTTGAACCCCGACCCGGTTGCCCGGACTAGCTCCTGAGGCCACTTTTGCGTTTTTACTGATCGTGGCCGTTCGCCCTTGAATGCCCCCGATGTCCAAGACGGCCGACGAGTTACCAGCGATTCACCATTGCGGATTGTCGCCGATGATTTCCGATGAAATCCGCAGAATGGTGGATGGAAATACCACAACATGCCACAGGCGGCTGCGAAACGCACTTTGGCGGAAGGGGAAGCGCTGACCGCGACGAGCCGAACACCGCACGCGCCGCACAGTAAAAAAACGACAGGAGCGAAGAACTGGTCCTGATCGGGCGTCTGCGAGGCGAGATGCGTTTCTATCGAACAGCTCCCGACTACCGGGCCTCGGGCAGCGGCACCGTCGGGTCCAGCAGGTGGAAACCGAGGTAGTCGACGTTGTTGAGGCCGGTGTTCGTCAGCACAACCACGGCGCGCCGAGCCTCGATATCCAGTCCCAGAAAGCTCGAATATCCTCCAGTAAGGCCGACGGTCCACGTAATCCGACGCTCCCCGGGTCGCGAGTTGAACCAGTTGAATCCGATTCGCCCCTCGTTGAACGCGATCGGGATCCCGGGATATGCGAAACCCTCGGCCTGCCGCAGTCCCCGATGCGCGAGTCGCATCGCCAATGTCAGGTTGGTGTCTTCCGGTGACAGGTTGGCCGCAGCAAACGTCAACATGTCGTTCGCCGTGGAACTAAGCCCGCCCATCCCCGCCAATGCGGAGAGATCCCAGTTCGCCACGGGACCGCCTGCCCGATCGTGCCCACGCACGAGGTGGGCCCTCATCTGCGGCGTGAGCGTGACGGCGGTGTGGGTCATTCCCAACGGCCGCAGGATGCGATCGGAGACGAGCGCGTCGTACGTCGTCATTCCAGCGCGCAACGAAAGCGCATGACCCAGTAGGGCCACGCCGATGTTGGAGTACTCGACGGCGTCACCCGGATCACGCGGAAGCTCGTAGCTCGAAAGAAACTCGTACATCCGGCTCACGGTGTAGTCCACGTAGGGATTCTCGTGAGGTTCCACACGTGGACCATTCGTCGGATTCATCGGCAGGCCGGAAAAGTGGGTGGTGAGATCGAGCAGCGTGATGGGCTTCCCGTTGCGTTCGGGAACGCGAACGTCGCGAGGCAGCAGGTCCGCAGCCAGATCAGTAAGCTCGACCTCGCCACGTCGCACCATGTCTGCCAGCAAGAGTCCTGTGAACACCTTCGTCATGGAACCGATCTCGAACACACTCTCACCGTCGAGCGGAAGCGTGCCGGGACCTGGATCACCATGAGCGATCACGCGGCGAGTCCCATTTTCGTCCAGCAAACCGACGACGATGCCCCTGACTCCATGGCCGTTCACAAGCTGCTGGAGCAGTACCTGCAACGTCGAGTCAGGCGGGAATGGCACCTGCGCAGACGCTGGCGCCGTCACCAGAATGAGAGCGGACACGATCGCGCAGCGCATGGCAGACTCCTTCCCCTGGAGTACGCCGCCCGGGGTGCCCACATGCTACGACACGAGCCGGTGTGTCCGCCTTCGCGCTTCGACGCAACAGACTTCGCGCGATCGAGAGCCGGCAGAGTCCACCTCGCGCTACGGTGGACAACCTTCGCGTGGCTTGCCAACCGTAGCTCACGCACCCGTTGGCAAGCGTGAGCGAAGGTTGATGGGGGCCTTGATGGTCAGGAGTCCACCTTCGCGCTTCGCGCTACGGTGGACAACCTTCGCCTGACAGTTGGCTGCCAACCGAAGCTCGCTCGCGTGGCTTGCCAACCGTAGCTCACGCACCCGTTGGCAAGCGTGAGCGAAGGTTGGTGCGGAAGCGGGGATTTGAACCCCGACCCGATTGCTCGGACTAGCTCCTGAGGCCACTTTTGCGATTTCGCTGATCGTGACCGTTCGCCGTCGAATGCTCCGATGTCCATGAAGGCCGACGAGTTACCGCGATTCACCGTCGCGGATTGTCGCCGATGATTTCCGATGAAATCCGCAGCATGGTGGATGGAAATACCACAACATGCCACAGGCGCGCGGGCGGACTTCGGATGCTGTTTCTCGCGTTCGAATGTGATCCGGCGGAAGGTTCCACAGTCGCGTAGAACGGCACCTGGCGGCGTCTGGCAAGACGATCGTCCGAAGGATAGGGGTAAGTTGCACCGCGAACCGTTCGTCGCGCCAGTGGCCTCCTATGGGGCGTGTTGGCGTCGCGGCTGGCAATCGTCGCGTCGCAGACGAGCGACGGTCTTCGGCGGACTGTCACGTAAACCCTTCGGATCGCGCGACGCCTTGAAGTCTCAGCGATTTGCCGCCGCGCCGCCGCTCGGTCGCTATCATAGCTGCGGTTCGTGGGTCCGATGCGACTCGTCAAAGTCAGTCTGTCGGAATTGACCGATCAAGAACTGGACGATTTGGCCGCTACAGCCGACGCCACGGACCCCGAACGCGCCGCCGCCTTGCGGCATCTGAAGATTTGGCGATGCGACCAACCTCCACCAGCGGTTCACGAACGGGACCGGGTGTATCTGGTGCTGCGATGACCTGCGTCAGCAACGCCCATGCACGGGTGATGCACAACACGGGTTCGAATCCCCAAGGGGAAAACACGAAGGTAGGCAGCTTGAACCAGCGACCGTTGTCGTGGGCATTGCGGGCTGAGAACAAAGACCATCAGTCAAATGCAACCCAGTCGTGTCCGCGCTCACACCGTTGAGCCGGAGGGATCGGAAGTTTCGCGGAGCGGATCGACACCCTCGACTTTCTGGTATTTACTGTCGGGCTTGAAGACCTGCGGCTGGGAACCACCACCGTGATGCCGCCGCCGCCCGATCACACGCGCGACCTCGAAGCCGCGAACCGGCTGGAGGCGGCCATGGCGCTGGTCGAGCACTTCATGCCCGAAGGCGCTAAGGATAGCCGCCCCCGCCCTCGACCGCATTCTGGCTGACGCTCGCGGCGGAGGTGTTTCAATTGGGACAGCGAGCCGTCGCCGCCAGCGGGTATGTTCGCTCGGCTTCGAATTGAGGTGCTTGATGGGAAGCGGAAATGTTTCCGTCGGAAAGGCGCTCCTCGCGCTGATCGCTCCACTCGCGCTGCTGTCCGCCGTCTCGTGTGCCGATGAACGCGATACGCTGACAAGTCCAAGTGCCGCTCTCGGTGCGAGCGTTTCTGAGTCGAGTTTGGCGGCTTCCTCCTCGCGAGAGGGGATCGTCGATGTGACGAAGGAGTGCTCACAGTTCTCGGAAGGCTTCTGGACGATCACAGCGTCGACGGTCAAGCAGATCGAGGTCGGCACCAAAGTTATCTATCTCAATCCGGCTGGTGTTTCGCAATCGGGTGTAGGCAGTGATGTAATCCTCGACCCGCCGGGGCCGGGGAATAATCAGGCCTCTGGCCATTGCGAACTCAGCGCCACGACTCAGCGTTGCACGTTCTCTGGCGGGAACGGAATGTTCAACCACTTCACGGCCGACGTTATGGTCTCTGGCTCACCCCTAGGTCCGGCGTTCTTTGTCTGGCGCGGCGAGTACAGCTTCCGACCGCACAACTAGTTCCATCCCGCGAAGCCGCCCATTTTTCTAGCGGGCACGCTCCGAACGCAAGGAAGGAGCGCCTGATGCCCGACCATCCGACCCAACCAACGCGAGTCGCGATGCGCCCATCCACAAGGCGCGGACTCGGAGAAGTCCGCCCTCGCGGCCGTATCTACTGGATTCGCTACTAACCGCGACGGTCGGCGCTATGAGGAAAGTTCCGGCAGCGAGAAGCAGCGAGAGGCCGTTCGCCTGCTGAAGGTCCGGATCACCGAAATCCAGAACGGTCGGCCGGCGACGCCTGACAGGTCGCGGCTGCGATTCGAGCACCCCTATGCGGCGACAGGTTCGACGTGACAGAAGGAGTCATCCGACCGTTGCAAGATGCGACCGTCGCCCTGACGTGTCGGGCGTGCGGCGACCCGCTGCGCCGTCCCCCAGTCGACCATGCTGTCGCGTAGAGGGGTAGACGCCGTCGGATGCGCAACTCACGGCGGCGCCGGCCGCGACCGCCACCAGCGGAAGGCGTCCGGCTTGGCCGAACCTGCACGGCAGATCGATCCTGAACGGCTTGCAACCGTCGCTGGGCTGCCAGAGCGGGAAGCTGCACGTAGGCTCGGCATTCCTCGGTCTACCCTCCAACGGATGCTTCGTAAGTCTGAAGAGCGATGGGGAAGTGCGATGTTGAACTGAGATGTAGAATGTATGCATCCAGGGCCGATCCAGCCCGGAGGAAGAGCATGTCACGGCGAATGTGGCTCGTGGGTTGTTGCCTCGCTCTTTTCGTAATCACGCTACATTCGCAGACGAAGGTTAGCCCTGCTCCCCCGAGGAGTGTGCCTTTCCGAGCGGGCTGGGGCGACCCGGATCTTCAAGGCGTGTGGAACTATGCCGCGGGAACGCCGCTTGAACGACCCGCTGAATTCGCGGGGAAGGCCGTGCTAAGCGACGACGAATTCGCTCAGGCGGAAAGGCAAGCACGCGAACGCAGCAACCGTGACCGGCGCGATGGTGCGGGAACCAACGTCGACCTCGGCCGCGAGGCCAATGAGTTCTGGTTTGACAGGCCACCGACCATTTTGACGCGGCGAACATCCCTGATTACGGATCCGCCGGATGGAAAGCTTCCTCGCTTGACGCCTGAAGCCGAGCAGAGACGTGACGCCAGGGCGGCGGCTCTCCGTGAACGCGGCTCCGCCGACTCGTGGGAAGACCGACCGTTGAACGAGCGGTGCCTCAAGAACCCGTCAAATGGGCCGCCGATTCTGCCGCTGCCGATCGAGATCCTGCTCGGGCAAATGTTCCTCTTTCAGATCGTCCAGACCCCTGGATACGTGGCGATCTTGTCCGAGGTGATACAAGAACTCCGCATCATTCCACTGGATGGGCGCCCGCATCTTCCGCGAGGCATTCGTCAGTGGCTCGGCGACTCGCGGGGGCGCTGGGAAGGCAGAACGCTCGTCGTCGAGACCACCAATCTTCACGAGAGCCTGTCCATCGCCGGCTTCCCGGCCGGCAATGTGCGTGTAGTGGAACGTTTTACACGGACTGACGCGGACTCCATCGATTACCAGTTCACGATCGATGACCCAACAACGTGGACGAAGCCGTGGACGGCGGCAGTCCCGATTACAAAGACTAACGGAGAAATCTACGAATTTGCGTGCCACGAGGGAAATTACGGATTGATGAATATCCTGAAGGGCGCACGCGCTCAGGAGAATCGCCGATAGTGCAGTAACAATCTGGCTTCCTAAAGCCTACCGCGCACGCGGGTGGCCCGAAACCCTGCCGGACCAGCCGCCACTTTCGCCTGGAAAACTTTGCGGTTCCTGATGGTCGTCAGGATGGCCCAGAGACAGATGTTTTGAGTCAGAGCAACCGACTCCGGTCCTGCTACTTCCAGTCCTTTACCGCCCGTTGGCAAACGTCGCGCGGGAAGTGAGCACTCGGGCGACCGTCCTGGGCGAAAGAAGTTGTCCCCGGTGCGGAACAGTCGCGCGTCTGCCCGAAAGAAGTCGGTCAAATCAATTGGCAAGCCGAGAGTGTCGAAACGTGGCAACCGCTCACCGTCCCCGAGGCGGAAAGATCTGCGGTCTAAGAAGAAGAGGACGAAGTAAGAGCGGCTTGCTCTCGTCTCGGGAATGTTGGTATTGGTGGTCCGCCACCAGCGGTGTGCATGCTGTCGCGTTCTGTGCGCTCCCAGCTAGATGTCCCATAACCACTTGATTGAGGGACAGTCAGCAATGCGTCACCACCAGTCCAATGGGCTCGCGGTCAACCGACTCGATCAAGCCCGGGCCGAGGCCGCACAGGCGCGGGCGTTGACCGCGGAACTCGAGACGACCGACGGCGCCAGTCCTGACGAGCCGACGCGATCGCACTGACGCCCGCAGCCCCGCAGGGAATGACACCGCTCATGACCGAAGACGAGACCACGTACACGCTCGTGCGCGAGGTCGAATAGCTCTTTGGGGAGGCGGAGTGGCAGTGCGCCAATGATCGCGCTTATGGCCGTGCGAGGGCGCTCGACACCGACTCGGACGAGTGGTTGCGGGTGTTCACAGCGGCCTTCCAGGCCGAGTTGCGACGGTTACTCACGCCGCACTGAACGGGGCTCGGCGAGGCCGGTTTGCGACCACCATCGGACCCGATCCCTGGACGGAAATACCACAAAATGCCACAGCTAGGATGTCTAGGTGAGAGGGCAAATCCCTGTAAGTTGTTGGTGCGGAAGCGGGGATTTGAACCCCGACCCGATTGCTCGGACTAGCTCCTGAGGCTAGCGCGTCTGCCGTTCCGCCACTTCCGCAAGTGGGGTGAAATCGATCGCTGACAGGAACAATCAGTATAGCTGAAGGTCTTTCGCCCGGTCGACCTCGGCCAGGTCAGCGCCGCCGTTCCAGATCGCCGATCCGGACCTCGTGGTCATCCAGGACTGAGCCCGTGATGCCTCACGATCGCTTGCAGGCTCTTTTGCACGGCGATGACCCGCTCCTCGAGCCGCGCAAAGTCTCGTTTGGTGGCGAATCGTCTCAGGTCGTACTTCGTGGCGCAGCGGTTGACACGGCCGGCGAGCCGACGCAGCTCGCTTCGGTCGGCCTTCGTACGTTCCAGCCGGTCGAAACGCCGATCCATGTGGGCTTTCAATTGTTCGATCGTCATCGGTCTCGGAGGGATGTGGGTCCACCTTCGCTGCTTCGCAGCTATGGTGGACAACCTTCGCCCGGCTTGCCAACCGTAGCTCTCGCAGTCCTCGGCAAGCGAGAGCGAAGGTTGGGATCATAGCATCGTCGGCTCTGCCATTCCGATGCCCGGCCGCCAGGCGTGGAAACGCGGGGAATTCCGGCGAACGCCGTGAAGGGGCGGCAAATTCTGCCACCTGTAACGCGCGAGGAACGGTGAATTTCTGCAGCTATACTCGATCCATGACACGCCGACCTGTCGCCATCATCGTGGCGCTGCTCGCCGCAGCGCTCGTCGTCTCCTTCGCCGGATTCGTGATCCTGTACCTCGTCGTGGGCCGCGAACCTGCGGTGCCGTCGAGGGCCGCGCTGTCGCTCGAGGTCGGCGGCGACATCGTCGAGATGCCGGCGACCGACGTCGTCGCCTATCTGAGCGACGCGCGGACGCCAACCATCCGCGGCATCGTCGAGAACCTGAAGAAGGCCAAGCACGACAGCCGCGTCCGCGCGGTCCTGCTCAAGCCGACGACGTTTTCATCCCCCTATTGGGGAAAGCTGCAGGAGCTGCGCGACGCGCTCGTCGATTTCAAGGAGTCGGGCAAGCCGCTCTATGCCTACCTCGAATACGGCGGAGACCGCGAGTACTACCTCGCGAGCGCGGCCGACAAGATCTTCCTGATGCCCGCCAGCACGCTCGATCTCACCGGCGTCGCCACCTACCAGGTGTTCCTTCGCGGCACGTTCGACAAGATCGGTGTGACGCCGGATATTCACCACGTCGGGGACTTCAAGACCGCGTCGAACCAGTACACCGAAAAGGGATACACGCCATCGCACCGCGCGATGGACGAGTGGCTGAATCGCGAACTGTACGAGCAGATCGTCGACGGCATCGCCCACGGGCGGAAAAAGAGCGACGCCGAGGTGCGCGCGCTGATCGACCAGGGACCCTTCCTGGCCGAGAATGCGCGCCGCGCCGGCCTGGTCGACGACGTCATCTACGAGGATCAGGTCGCCGACAAGCTCGAGGACGGCGAATCGGGCGAGCTCAGCACGATCGACGCCGCCGACTACGGCCGCGTCAGCACGCCCGGCTTCAATCGCGGTCCGCGGATCGCGGTCATCTACGCCGTCGGGGCGATCGTCAGCGGGCGGAGCGGCTTCGATCCGTTGAACGGCCAGACCGTCGGATCCGAAACGCTGATCGAATCGATCCGGTCGGCGCGGAAGGACTCGTCGGTGCGGGCGATCTTGCTCCGCGTCGACAGCCCGGGCGGCTCGGCGACGGCGTCCGACGCGATCTGGCGCGAGCTGATGCTGGCGCGCGACGAGAAGCCGCTCATCGTGTCGATGTCCGATCTCGCGGCATCGGGCGGCTATTACATCGCGATGCCCGGGCACGCCATCGTGGCGCAGCCCTCGACGTTGACTGGCTCGATCGGGATCTTCGGCGGCAAGTTCATCACCGGCGGCGTCTACGAGAAGCTCGGCGCGAACATCGACTCGACCAGCATCGGGAAGCACGCGGAGATGAACTCGCCGGCGCGGCCGTACAACGCGGACGAACTGAAGAAGGTGACCGAGCAGCTCGAATCCTTCTACACGCAATTCGTCGCCAAGGTCGCTGCCGCCAGGGGCAAGACGCCGGACCAGATCAACGCGATCGCCGAGGGGCGTGTCTGGACGGGACGCCAGGCGTCGCAGAACGGCCTCGTCGACGTGCTCGGCGGCCTCGACACCGCCATCGGCCTGGCCAAGGAGAAGGCCGGCATCGACGCCGACGACAGCGTGCAGCTGGTCGTCTATCCAGCGCCGAAAAGCTTCTACGAGATCGTCTCGGAACTGTCCGGCGCGCGTCAGCAGGCGTCGATGGCGTGGTTGACGATGAACCTGTCGCCGGGGGAACGGGACGCGCTGCGCATGCTGCGAGGTCCGGCAGCGCTGTTCCGGAGAGGCGAATTGCTCGCGCTGATGCCCTTTACGTTCTTACGCTGAAGGGGCTGGGGACTCGAGGCTGGAGCTCGAGGCCGGCCCGAGTCCCCAGCCTCCAGCCCCCAGTCTCGTCATCCGACCAGGCGCTGCAGCGCCTCCTGATTCACCTCGATCCGCATCTTCTGCTTCGCTTTCGTCATGTAGGCCGCGAAGAAGCGGTTGCGGCGATCGGTGAGCAGCTCCTCGCGGAACTTGTCCTTGTTGGCGGCGAGCTCCTGCGGCGTGACTTCCTGTTTTTCCAGCACCTTGATGACGGCGCTGCCCGTGTCCGTCGCAATCGGCTGGCTGACCGTGCCTTGGGCCAGCGTAAAGGCGGCGTCCGTCACTTGGGCGGCCATGCCGAGGTCCGGGATCGGTGAATCTCGCGTGATGAGCTCGGTCGTCTGCGCCTTGAAACCGGCGGCCTGCGCCGCTTTCTCGAAATCCGGCGTGCCCTTCAGCCTGGCCGCGAACTCATTCGCTTTCTTCAGCCCGAACTCCTTCGCCTTGTTGCGGACGACTTCATCCCGAACGCGCTCTTTCACCTCGTCGACCTTCGGGACGTATGCGTCCTGCTTCGCGACGAGCGAGGCGAAGACGAACCCGCGACCCGTCTGGATGGGACCGGCGACGTCGCCCTGGTTCATGGTGAACGTGCGCATGCCCAGCTCCGGTGACGCACCGAGGCCGAGCACCGGCTCGTCGCGTGCGAAGAACCCGCTCTCCTGAACGGTCAGTCCCTGCTCACGGGCGACGGCATCGAGATCCGAAGCCTTCGTGATGCGCGGCCGCACCGACTCGGCGAGGTTGGCCGCCTGCTGCTGCGCCCGCTCGACCGACAGCTGATCCTGCAGCTGCGGCCGGACTTCGTCCAGCGAGCGCGTCGTGCCCACCTTCTTGTCGACCAGCTTGATGATGTGGAACCCGAAGCTGGTTTTCACGAGATCGCTGATCTGGCCCGGCTCCATCGTGAAGACCACCGCGTCGAACTCAGGCACCATGCGGCCGCGGCCGAAGTAATCGAGATCGCCGCCGTTTGGCGCGCTGCCTTCGTCCTGCGAATACTGCTTCGCGAGCGCCGCGAAGTCGGCGCCCGCCTTGGCCTTCTTCAGCACGTCCTCGCCCTGCGCGCGGACCGCCGCTTCGTCCTTGCCCTCGATCTTCAGCAGGATGTGGCTCGCGCGCACCTGCTCCGGCGTCGTGTACTCGCCGATGCGATCGTTGTAGGCGCGTTCGATGTCAGCGGGGGGCACGACCAGCTTCGATCGGATCGCTTCGACGTCCAGCAGCAGGTACCGGACCTTGCGCTTCTCCGGGATGCGGAAATCGTCCGTGTGTCCGTCGAAGTAGGCGGTGATCTCCGCGTCGGTCGCGCTGACGTCGGGCCGGAAGCTGTCGTTGGGAAAACTGACGACCGCGAGCTTCACCTTGTCGTTGCGGCGGCGGTACTCCTGCTCGAGCTCCTTGTCGGGAATCGAGAGCCACTCGGTCAGCGACGCTCGCAGCTTTTCGACGACCAGCGAACGGCGCACCGCTTCTTCGAACTCGGACGGCGTCATCGGCGGACGCTGCATCGACAAGAGCTGGCGATACCGGTCCTCGCCGATGAACATGCCGTTCTCCTGGAACGACGGGATCGCCATGATGCGCTGCCGCACCTCGTCGTTGCTCACCCGCACGTCCAGGCGGTCCGCTTCGGCGAGCGCCGCGCGCTCGTCGACCATCTGCTGAAGGATCTGCTGTTCGACGCCGAGCTGCCGCAGCAGCTGATCGCTCATGTTGGCGCCATACGCCGAGCGATACGCCTGGATCTGCGCCTGATACGTGCGCTGGAATTCGTCGCTGCGGATTTCGCGTCCTTCGACGACCGCCACGGCGCCGGTCGCGGCGATGTTGCCGGACTGGTCGGTCAGGAAGTTCGGGATGAAAAAGATGACCATCGCCACGCACACGATGGCAAGGCTCCACTTGAGCCAATTCCGGTGCTGGCGCATCCGATCGAGCATCGTCATTTCCGGTACCTCGGGAAACTGCGGATCGTATGCCATGAACTTACGGCGTGGCAAGCAGTTACGGCCGCCGTATGGTATATTTTCAGTGTATTGAAGAACTTACGGAAAGGGGTCTAACCCCCTTCAGATGTCACCACCTCGACCGACCAGCCTCTCCAGCGCCAGACGCCGCACGCCGGGACCCGGGCGGGCGCCCGTCGCTTTTTACCGCGCCACCCGGCCGGACCTGGCTGCCCGGCTTCGCGCCTTTCAGCGCGCCCTGCGGAGCCGGGTCGAGCGCCGGGACGCGCTGCTCGACGTCATGCGGGCCGTCAGCGCCTCGCTCGAGCCCGAGAAGGTCGGCCAGTTCATCGTTGAGCGCGCCGCGACGTGGATTCCTGCGCCATCCTGGGCCGTGGTGGCCGCCGAGCCCACCGGCCAACTGTCGGTTCTCGCCCAGCGCGAGCTCAACGCGGAATTCAGCCCCCTGCTCGACCAGATCGCCCAATGGGTGATGCACAACGGCGAGGAGTTCCTGACGGCGAATCTTCGCTCGGACGAACGCATTCGGGCAGAGGCGGTTGCCACCGTGGTGGGCTTGCCCCTCAGCTGCCGGGGACGCCGCATCGGCGCCGTCATCGCGCTCGATCCCGAGCCGTCGTCGCGCCAGCCGCGGCTGGCGCCGACGGTGCTGCGGGCGATCCGGACGCTCCTCGAGCCGGCGGCCGTCGCGCTCGACGATGCCATGCAGCTGAAGCGCGCCGAGGCGCTCTCGGTCACCGATGACCTGACGCGCCTCTACAATTCGCGGTACCTGAACCAGGTGCTGCGGCGTGAAACGAAGCGCGCCTCGCGAAGTGGCCGTCCGCTCTCGCTCCTGTTCATCGACCTGGACGGGTTCAAGTCCATCAACGATACTCACGGCCACCTGTTCGGCAGCCGGGCGCTCGTCGAGGCCGCGACGGTGATTCGCGGCAGCGCGCGCGAGACCGACGTCGTGGCGCGGTTCGGCGGCGACGAGTTCGCCCTGATCCTGCCCGACACCGGCGCCGAGGGGGCCTACGCCGTCGGCGAGCGCATCCGCGAGCGCATCGCCGACCACATCTTCCTGACCGGCGAGGGGCTCACCATCCGGTTGACCGCCTCGGTCGGCGTTGCCACCCTCCCCGACGTGGCGGCTTCCGCGGATGAGCTGGTCCACGCGGCCGATGCTGCGATGTACCAGGTCAAGGCCCGCGGCAAGAACGGTATTCAGGCCGCCGTCGAACCTGCCGATAAATGATCGGGCGCCCCGTCGCCGCCGCCCGCTAAGGAGCTTTCTTGAGTCTTCGTTCGATGTTGTCGCTCTTCTCCAGTGACCTGGCCATCGATCTGGGCACCGCCAATACCTGCGTCTACGCGCGGGGCAAGGGCATCGTCGTCAACGAGCCCTCGATCGTGGCCATCAACAAGGTGAACGGACGCGTTGAAGCCGTGGGCAAGGACGCGAAAGACATGCTCGGCCGCACGCCCGGGAACATTGTCGCCATCAAGCCGATGAAGGACGGCGTCATCGCCGACTTCGAGGTCACCGAGAAAATGCTGACCTACTTCATCAAGAAGGCCCACAACCGCAACGTCTGGGTCCGCCCGCGGATTGTCATCGGCGTCCCGTCCGAGATCACGCAGGTCGAGAAGCGCGCCGTGAAGGACAGCGCGTACCGCGCCAAGGCCAGCGAGGTCCATCTGGTCGAGGAGGCGATGGCGGCGGCAATCGGCGCCGGGATGCCGATCACCGAGCCGTCGGGCAACATGATTGTCGACATCGGTGGCGGCACGACCGACATCGCCGTCATCTCGCTGGCCGGCATCGTCTACAGCAAGGCGGTGCGCGTGGCGGGCAACGAAATGGACGAGGCGATCATCCAGTACATCAAGAAGACCTACAACCTGCTGATCGGCGAGCGGACCGCCGAAGCGATCAAGATGGAGATTGGATCGGCCTTCCCGCTCGACGAGAAGATGACGATGGAGATCAAGGGGCGGCACCTGATCGAAGGCGTCCCCAAGACGATCACCATCAGCGACGAGGAGATCCGCGAGGCGCTCGCCGAAACCGTCAACGTGATCGTCGACGCCGTCAGGGTGGCGCTCGAGCGGACGCCGCCGGAGCTGTCGGCCGACATCGTCGACCGCGGCATCGTGCTCACCGGCGGCGGCTCGCTCCTGAAGAACCTCGACAAGCGGCTGCGCGAGGAAACCGGCCTGCCGCTCGCGATGGCCGAGGATCCGCTGTCCTCGGTCGTGCTCGGCGCCGGGAAGATGCTGTCGGATTTCAATCTGTTGCGGAAGATATCGATTGATTAAGGCAGGCCTGAAGGCCAGCACTACGACAGATGTAGTGCGGACCTTCAGGTCCGCTTGACCTATGGCCCTCCTGGACATCCGCCAGCGCACCGGCTACCTCTTCATCGCGGTGATGCTTGGCCACGTGATTCTGATCTCGGCGCAAGTGAATACCAGCAGGGGCGTGCCGTTGCTCCAGGTCGTCACGTTCGGCCTGTTCGCCGAGGTGCAGCGCATGAGCTCGGCGATCGTGTCCTCCGTGCGTGGCGGGTGGACCAACTACGTCAGCCTGCGCGACGTCCAGGCGGAGAACGAAGCGCTCAGGCAGCAGCTCGACGCCGCGCAGCTGCAGCTGCAGGAACAGCGCGCCCTGGCCGAACGCAGCCGGGGGCTGCTCGCGACGCTTGGCCTGCGCGACCGTTCGCACCTGCAGACGATCGCCGCCGAAGTGATCGGCGCGGGCGCGTCGACTGATTTCAAGACCGTCACGATCGACAAGGGAACAGCCGAGGGCGTGCGCCCCGACATGGCGGTGATGGCGCCAGGCGGCGTGGTCGGCCGCGTGCTCGTGCCGAGCGCGCGGGCCGCCAAGGTGCAGCTCCTGATCGATCGGAGCGCCGCGGCGGGCGTGCTCATCGAGCGATCGCGGTCGCAGGGCGTGGCCGTTGGCGCGGGTGGCGAGTTGCTGCGGATGGAGTACGTGTCGGAGGTTGCCGACGTCGCCGTTGGCGACACCGTCGTCACGTCGGGCATCGACGGCATCTACCCCAAGGGATTCGTGGTCGGCAAGGTCGAGGCGGTCGAGAAGAGCGGCAACTCCTACAAGCAGATCCTGGTGCGGCCGGCCGTCGACTTCTCGAGCGTCGAGGAGGTGCTGGTCGTGCTGACGCCGACGCCGGCTCGCGCCGCGGAGGAGAGCAGCCAGTGAAGGCGGCCGGGGTGGTCATCGCGACGGCGGTCGCCGTCGCGCTGCAGACCACGCTGGCTCAGTTCGTCGTGAGAGGTGCGGTGGCCGTCGATTTCGTCGTTGTCGCGGTGATTTACATCTCGCTGACCTCGGGGCCAGCGACCGGGCTGATGGCCGGGACCTTTGCCGGCCTCGTCCAGGACACGCTGGCCAGCGGCAAGGTCGTCGGGATTGGCGGGCTGGCGATGTCGATCGTGGGCTTCCTGTCCGGCGTGGTCGGCACGCAGTTCATCGTCGCGCAGCCGCTGCCCCGTTTTGTCGTGTTCTTCGGGGCCACCGTCCTGTATAAGACGGTATATATCGGCCTGAACCAGCTGTTGGGCCAGGGCGACTTCGGCATGCCGATCGCGGCCGTGGCTGGCCAGGCGCTCGGCAACGCCATCGTTGGCGTCGTGGCGTTCCAGGTGGTCGAGCTTCTACCTGGAGCGATGGAGCGGCGGAGGGCGATGCGGGGGCGGCTGAGGCGGTAGAAGCACCGAAATTTACAATGAACGATTGTAAATTTGAAATTGCATTGGAAATTACATGGCTTCATCCCCTGAAGACCGGCGGCGGGTTGGCATCCGGCTGACGGTCCTGCAATCCGGCATCACGGTGCTGTTCTCGATCCTCGCGGTGAGCTTCTGGGTGTTGCAGGTGGTGCAGCACGAGAAGTTCCTCGAGATGGCGGAGAACAACCATCAACGGACGCTGGCGCTGCGCGCACCGCGCGGCATGGTCTTCGACCGCAACGGCGAGCTCCTGGTCCGCAACCGGTCCTCGTACAGCATCTCGATCGTCCGCGAGCACACGAAAGACCTGAACCGTACCGTGCGGCTGGTGGCGTCGGTGCTTGGCATCGAGGAGGCGCGCGTTCGAGAGATCGTCGATCGCCACCGGCGCGAGCCGGTCTTCCGCCCCGTCACGATCATCGAAGATGCATCCGCCGCGCAGGTGGCGGCGGTGCTGGCGCGCCGCTACGAGCTGCCCGACGTCCTCGTCGAACCGGTGCCGACCCGCGAATACCCTGCCACGCCGATCATGGCGTCGCACGTGTTCGGATACGTCGGCGAGGTGACCGAGGCGCAGGTCGCCGCCTCCGAAGACCTGAAGAGCGGAGACATCGTCGGTCAGTCGGGGATCGAACGGATTTACAACGCGCTGCTGATGGGCGAGGACGGCGCCAAACGGGTCGTCGTGAACAGCGTCGGCCGCGAAATCCGGGAAACCGAGAAGATCGATGCGACCGAAGGGAAACGGTTGCAGTTGACGATCGACGCCGACGTCCAGCGGTCGATCGAGAACGGGTTCCGTGCGTTCGGCATCAACGGCGCTGCGGTGCTGCTCGACCCGGCGAACGGGGACGTGCTCGCCTACACGAGTCTGCCGGCCTACGATCCGAACGCGTTCGCCGCGGGCGGCGACCGGCGCAACGCCGTGTGGTCATCGGTCAACAAGGATCCGCTCAAGCCGCTGAACGACCGGGCGCTCCAGGGGCGCTACCCTCCGGGTTCCACGTTCAAGATGGCGGTCGCCGCCGCTGCGCTCGAGGAAGGCGTCATCACGCCCGACTTCCAGGTGACGTGCCGCGGCGCCGGCGTGTTCAACGGCAACGTGCACAAGTGCTGGAAGGCGGGCGGGCACGGCACGCTCGACCTGCGGCGTGCGATCGAAGGGTCGTGCAACGTTTACTTCTACACGATCGGCAACATGGTCGGGGTCGACAAGATTCACAAGTGGGCGACGGCGTTCGGACTCGGGGTCAAGAGCGGCATCGACCTGCCGAACGAGATCACCGGCATCGTGCCGTCTACGGAATGGAAGCGGCGGACCACCGGCGAGAAGTGGTACGCGGGTGAAACGACATCGGTTGCCATCGGTCAGGGACAGGTCACGGTGACGCCGATGTCGATGGCGGTCTATATGGCGGCGCTCGCCAACGGCGGCACGCGCGTGACCCCGCACCTGCTGAAGGCGGTCGACGAAGGCAGCGGCTGGAAGCCGGTGCCGGCGCCGGCGCCGCAGTCGCAGGCCACGATGAAGCCGGCCAATCTGCAGGCGATCCGGGACGGGCTGTGGATGGTCGTGAACCACGCCGGTACTGGCGGCAAGGCGCGGATCGAGGGGCGCGACGTCTCCGGCAAGACCGGGACCGCTCAGGTGATTTCGCTCGAGGGCGGCCGCCGTGCCGCTGGCAAGACCGGCCGCGATCTGCGCGACCACGGCTGGTTCGTGTTCTTCGCGCCGCGCGACAACCCGCAGATTGCCGGCGTGATCTTCGGCGAGCACGCCGAGCACGGGGCGACCATCGCGCCGATCGCCAAGCACGCGATCGAGACATTCTTCGCCAAGAAGGAAGGCAAGCCGCTGCCGGAGCCGATGAAGCCGCAGGCGCCGCCGCCTCCGCCCAATCCGCCCGAGGAGCCGCGGCTGGACGCGACGACGGTCGCGAACGATTGAGTCATGTTTGAACGCCGCCTGTATTTCCACGTCGACTGGGCGCTGGTCGCCGCGATTCTCGCGCTCTGCGCGATGGGCGTGGCGATGATCTACAGCAGCACCGCGGCGATCCGACGCGCGGCAACTCGAACCTCTACCTCACCCAGATCTACGCCATCGTGCTCGGCCTCGGCGCGATGAGCGTCATGCTGACGCTCGACTACCGGGCGTTCACCGACAAGTCGCACCTGATCTATTTCGCGCTGGTGGGCGTGTTGCTCTACGTCCTGTTCTTCGGCGACACCCAGATGGGCGCGCAGCGCTGGATCAGCCTCGGTTCGTTCAACCTTCAGCCATCGGAGTTCGCGAAGATCGGCCTCGCGCTCGTCCTCGCGAAATTCTTCGGTGAGAACCGCGGCGCGCCGGGGTGGACGGACCTGGCGATTACCGGGGTTCTGACCTCGATTCCCCTGTTCCTCATCGCGAAGGAACCGGATCTCGGCACCGCCGTCACGCTGGTGCCGGTGTTCCTCGCCGTGGCATTTCTCGCCGGGATGCAACTGCGCGTCTTCGGCATCATTTTCGTGTGCCTCGTCCTCGCGGCCCCCGTCGCGTGGACCTTTGCGCTCAAGGACTATCAGAAAAGCCGGATTTCGACCTTCCTTGATCCGTCACAGGATGCGAAAGGCGCCGGGTACCAGCAGATCCAGGCGCGCATCACCGTTGGATCGGGAGGGCTCACGGGCAAGGGCTTCATGCAGGGAACCCAGGGCCAGTTGCGGTTCCTCCCCGTTGCCCACAACGATTTCATCTTCTCGGTGCTGGCCGAGGAGAAGGGGTTCGCCGGCGTCCTGGTGGCGCTCGGCTTGTACCTGTTCGTGATTCTGCGCGCGCTCGAGGCGGCCCGCCTGGCCAAGGACCGCCTCGGCTCCTATCTCGTGATCGGCGTGCTGGCCAGCTTCACCTTCCAGGTGGTCTACAACATCACCATGTCGGCCGGACTGGCGCCCGTCAAAGGGCTCACGCTCCCGCTCATGAGCTACGGAGGCTCGTCGATGATCGCCACGCTCGCCGGGTTCGGGCTGGTGCTCAACGTCCGCATGCGCAGATTCACGAACTAAGCGCAGCGCGCGGGTGATAGGGTCGGGCAGGTAGCGAGTGATCGAGCCATTGTCACCGAGCCCTTACCTGACCTCGGCCTGCCGCTTGGAGTTCGTGATGACCAAGGAGATGATCATCTCCACCAATGGCCACGAGACGATGGTGGCCATTCTCGAAGACGACCTGGTCGCGGAGATCTTCGTCGAGCGGGAGCGGCAGCGCGGGGTCGTCGGCAACGTCTACAAGGGCCGGGTCTCGAAGGTCCTTCCCGGCATGCAATCCTCATTCATCGATCTGGGGCTCGAGCGCGACGGCTTTCTCTACGTCGCCGAAGTGATCGACACGCTCGAGGAGTTCGAGAAGCTCGAGGCCGCCGACGACGACGACGTCGGATCGGCGCCGGGCGGCCGCGGCCGAGAGGCACGCGAGCTGAAGGATCGGCCGCAGCCGAAGATCGAAGACCTGCTGAAGGAAGGACAGGAAATCGTCGTCCAGGTCGTCAAGGAGCCGCTCGGCACCAAGGGTGCCCGGCTGACGTCGCACGTGACGATGCCCGGCCGCTTCCTGGTGTTCATGCCGACGGTGGATCACGTCGGCGTGTCGCGAAAAATCGAGTCCCGCGAGGAGCGTTCGCGGCTGCGCGGCATCGTGCGCGAGTTCCGCGAGGCCCATGGCTTCACCGGCGGCGTCATCATCAGGACCGCCGCGGCGGGCCGATCGAAGGAGGACATCGTCGCCGACCTCGAGGCGTTCCACGCCATCTGGACCGACATCCGCCAGAAGATGGAATCGTCCCGGGCCCCGGCGGTCGTCTACCGCGAAGCCAGCCTGGTCGGCAAGCTGCTGCGCGACCTGCTGACCGACGAATACCAGGCGATCCGCATCGACAGCCAGGCGGAGTACCAGCGGGTGCTGGAGCTCATCCAGCGGATCCTGCCGACGCTCGTCCCGCGCGTGAAGCTGTACTCGAAGCCGTTCCCGATCTTCGAGGAATACGGCGTCCAGGCCGAGATCGACAAGGCGCTGAAGAGCAAGGTCTGGCTGAAGTCGGGCGGATCGATCGTCATCAACCAGACCGAGGCGCTGGTCGCGATCGACGTCAATACAGGGCGCTACGTCGGCAAGAAGTCGGCCGGGCGGCTGGAAGACACCATCGTCAAGACGAACCTCGAGGCGGTGAAGGAAATCGTCCGGCAGATCCGGCTGCGCGATCTGGGCGGCATCATCGTGCTCGACTTCATCGACATGGAGGAGAAGAAGAACCGCCAGAAGATCCTCCAGGCGGTGGAGCTGGAGCTGAAGAAGGATCGCTCGCCGTCAAAGGCGCTCGCCGTGTCGGACTTCGGCCTGGTGATCATCACGCGCAAGCGCGTGAAACAGAGCCTGGAGCGCGTGCTGACCGAGCCGTGCCCCTACTGCTCGGGCAGCGGCGTGATCAAGTCGAGCGCGACGATCTGCTACGAGATCCTGAGCGAGGTCAAGAAGATCGGGCCGGACCTGAACGGTCACCGGCTGCTGCTGCGGGTGAACCCCGACATCGCGCGCGCGCTCAAGGAAGAGGAGAGCGCCGTGATGCGCGACCTGAAGCAGTCGATCGGCAAGGACGTCACCATCAGGTCCGACACCCAGCTGCATCACGAGCAGTTCGACGTCATGGCGGTCTGGACAGGAGGCAGGAAGGGCGGGGCCACTCCCGCCTTTCTGCCCGTCAGTCGGTTCGAAGCGCTTCGAGCGGCGCAATGCGCGTGGCGCGGCGCGCCGGAAGATACGTCGCGATGAGAGTGGCTCCGGCCAGCGCGGCGGCGGCGACGGCAATCGTCACCGGATCAAAGGGGCTCACCTGGTAGAGAAGGCCGCTGACCAGCCGGCCGAGGCCGAGCGCCAGCAGGAGGCCGACGGCGAGACCGGCAAGGGTCGTCCGAAGTCCGTCCCGCAGCACCAGCGCCGTGACATTGCCGGCGGTCGCGCCGAGCGCGATCCGGATGCCGATCTCGCGTGTCCGCCGTGCGACGTCGTAGGCTTTCAGCCCGTAGACGCCGATCGCGGCGAGCAGCAGCGCGAGCGCGCCGAAGGTGGTGAACATGACGGCCTGCCGCCCGAGCGGCCCACTGCGTGAGGCTGACATCGCGCTGCGTCGTCATGGTCCGCGCCGACACCACCGGCAGGCGGCTGTCCATCTGCCGGAGCTCGCGCTGGATCGTGCCGAGCAGGGCTGCTTCATCCTGACCGCGCGCGACCGCGACATGCAGCCACATCGCCGCCCGGAAGTGCGAGCCGTAGGTCGTGTAGAGGTGTGGTGGCGGGTCGAGGTCGTAGATGTCATGCTTCACCGACGGCACGACGCCGGCGACCTGGTAGGTCTCGGCGTTCCGGCCCGTGCCGCGGCGCACCGCCACCGGCCGGCCAATCGGATCGTCGTTGCCGAACAAGCGCCGTGCGAGGCGATCGTTGATGAGCGCGGGGGCCATCCCGGTGGAACGCTCGTCTTCGCCGGCCGAAAATCCACGCCCGCGCAGGATCGGCAGTCCGAGCGTCTCGAAGTAATCCGAAGTGATGATGGTGAAGTTGACCTCGGATTCTTCGGCGCCGTTCGGCAGGCTGGCGCGTCCGCTTTCGCTGAATTCGCCGTACGGCACCATCGAAGCGAGGCTGGCTCGCTCGACGCCGGGCAGCGATCGGACGCGCTGCAGCACGCCGCGATAGCTGTCGCGCGTTCTCGTCTCCGAATACCCGGCCAGGCTTGGATCGAGGCCGATGACCAGCTGGTGCTCGAGGGCGAACCCGGGCGTCGCCCCTGCCGCCTTGATCGCGCCGCGCATGAAGAGGCCGCCCACGGCGACCAGTGCGAGCGACACCGCCAGCTGGGCGCCGACGAGGGCCGACCCGCCGCGGAGCCGGCGGCCGATCTGTCCAGGCTCGCCCTTCAAGTCGGCGGTGACCGACGGCCGCGACAATCTCCAGGCGGGTCCGAGCGCGAACACGACCGTGCTGAATACGGCGAGCGCGACCGCGGCGACAAGCATCCGAGGCGAGGGTTCCACCACGAGCTCGATGCCCAGCGGCAGCACGGTGTCCAGCCAGGCTCCGAGCGCACGCGTCGACCACCACGACAGCAGGACGCCGAGCGCTGCACCGAGCAGTGACACCGTGAAGCCCTCGACGAGCAGCTGTTGAATGATGCGAGTCCGGCCGCTGCCCAGTGCCTGGCGGATCGCGATCTCGCGCCGCCGTGCCGCGCCCCGCGCGAGCAGCAGGTTGGCGAGGTTGAGGCAGGCAACGACGAGTACCAGCGCCGCCATGAGCGACAGAAGGGCGGCGGCGAGGTCGAGCGTCGCCGCCTCGCTGGGCTGCGGGCTCGAGCTCACCCCGAGTCGCGGCACGCCGGTCAAGACGAAGGCGCGATTCTGATCGGTGGCAGGGTATGCGCGGCCGATTTGCTCGCCAACGCCGTTGAGCGCGTGCTCGGCGGCTTCCCGCGTCAAGCCAGACCGGAGCGCGCCGGCAAGGTTGAGCGCGTGGTTGGTGCGATCGTCGAGGCCGGTCGCGGTCGCGCGGAACATCTCGTTCATGAGGATGTCGTAACTGCCGAGCGGGAACCACCATTGCGGCGCCACCATCGTCATCGTGCCCGCGAAGCCTCTCGGCGCGACGCCGACGACGGTGAAGTCGGCGCCGTTGACACGAACAGAGCTCCCCACGAACGAGGGGTCGTAGCCGCGCTGTCGCCACGTGCCATACGAGGCGATCGCGACCGGTGCGTTGGTGCCTGGACGCTCCTCGGCGGCGGTGAACTCCCGTCCTGCGGCGAGGTGCACGCCCAAGGTCGAAAAGTAGTCAGCCGACACGACTTCGACGAACGCTCGCTTCATCGCTTCGCCGTCGCCGATGCCGACGAGGCTGAAGGTGTGCGCCAGCAGGCTGTCGAAGATGTCGCGCCGCTCGCGAAGGTCTCGATACAACGGGTACGAGAAGTCCCGGAAGGAATCGGGCCGGTCACGGTCGCGGCTGAAGAGGCTCTCGAGCGAATCGATACGGCCCGGCCGCGGCTGCAGCGCGAGCGTGTTCACGACCGAGAACACGGCGGTGTTCGCGCCAATCCCGAGCGCAAGGATCAGGACGGCAACGGCTGAGAACCCTGACGCACCCGCGAGCAGCCGAAGGCTATGTCGAAAATCGCTGAACAGGTGCGACATGCCCGGTGGGACGGAAGGAGTGTGGATTCAGTTCCCGAAGGGAGAGCGGAACTCGGACAGCAGCGCCTGCGGCCATGCCGGGCTTTGTCGCGAGGCATCAGCGTAAGTTCGCGGCGGGGGTGGGGCCCCGCCGCCAGTGGAAGAAAGTTAGCAGAGCGGTCGAATCTAGTTTGGCTAGCCCTTCGCCGGCGGCAGGTGAACGATGTAGTTCATGCCCGACCTGTTGATCCACACGCGAACGTAGTCGTTGCCTTTCAGCATGTCCACGCGCGAGCCGCCAGCCGCCGGACGAGGGCCTTTGGCGACCTGGCCGATCTCGGCCTGGGGAACGACTGTGGCGATTTCGCGTCCCACGACCTTCCCGCCGCTGACGAACTCGACGTACCGTTCGGACTCAGGCGTCTGGCCGACTCCCGGCTTGGGAGAATCAGCGGTCAGGCGGACTTGATAAGTTCCAGCCCCGAGACGCTGACCGTCGGCCATGACCGCGGTTTTCAACGTCACCGACCCGAGCGCCGCAGCAGCGGCCCCAGGCTTTTGCGTCTGCGCGGCCAGCGATACAGACAGGGCAAGCGCGCCGACAAGAGTTCCAATCAGAACGTGCTTCATCTCGCCTCCTCGGACCGGATGAGCTGATCCACCTTAATTATAGAGCAAGGCAGGTGCCACCCCAGCTGTGGCCAGATACCGTGAAAGTCTAACGGTGGGAGCGAATCGAACATCGGGGCTGACAGGGATCCGTCTTGTTCCGCTACTGAAGCGTTGTCTGGCCTGCAATCCTGCAATCGCGGCCTTCACTGTCTGCGGATGACGACGTCGCCGCTGAACGTTGACACGGTCAACGTGGCCGCGCCGTCGCCGACGACCACCCGGATCGATCGCCCCGGCCCCCGGCGGGAACGGGCGTCGTTGATCGTGACCGGCAGATCCGACCGGACGTCGCCGCTGAACGTGCTGGCGTTGAGCTCGAACCCCGGGGCGCTGGCGAGCGCCAGGCGGACGTTGCCAGAATGCGTGTTGAACTCGTAGCGGGCGTTGCGAACGGCGGCGCCGGCAAAGATCACGTCGCCGGAGACGGACTTCACTTCGAGCCGCTCCGCCTCGACGTTGTTGACCTCGGCGTTGCCGCTGATCGCGGAGAGCGACAGCGCGCGCGTCTTCAAGTCGCGGGCGCGCACCGTTCCGCTGACCGTCGATCCAGTGATGCGCGCCTCGGGCGCCGATCCGGTCAGCTCGACGTCGCCGGAGATCGACTTGGCGAACTCCACGTTGGTCGATCCCGACACGGCCACCGTCCCGCTGACGCTCTGCACGCGGAGCGGTCCCTGCAGGTTCGTCACACGCACGTTGCCTGAGATCGACGCCAGATCGACGGTGGCCTCGCGGGGCACGGTGACGGTGTAGTCGACGCTCGAGCGATCGCGTCGCGCGGTATGCCGGGTCCGGATGTCGACGCGTCCGGGCCGATCGTCGATTTCGATCACCACGCTCGACAGCTCGCTTCGGTCGCCGCGGGTCCGCTTCACCGCCTCCAGGGTGACCTCGTCGCCGGATCCCGCCGTCACGGCGATGTCGCCCGAGATGTTCGACAGCGCCAACCGGCCGGTCGCGCCGATCTTGAACTTGCGCGAGACTCGCTCGGTCTGTTCGTCGCCGCGGCGGTCTTGGGCGACGGCCGGCAGCGCGATGAGCAGCGCAACCGCCGCGATCCACAGTTTCTGCACACGCATCGTCATGACCCCGATACAATCCGCGCGGCAGCGGCATCGTTGCCGGCGCGCAGCTCGTTGATGAGCGCCACCGTGTCCTGCAGCAGCGCAAGCTTCGTCTTGAAGTTCTCGATCAGGCTGTGCTGCGCCTGCTGGCTGGCGGGCTCGTCGCGGACCGCGGCGCGGCTCTCGTCGATCGCCTGGTTGATGACCGCGAGATTCTTCTGGAGCGTGGCCGCCGTGTCGGCGTCGAACGCCGTGTTCTCGGAGCTGGCAATCCGCTCGAGGCCGCTGATCGCCTTCTGGTAGTGCGCCTCGGCGGCCTTCAACTCCGCTTCGATGGCTTCGGCCGCTGCCGCGTCGGCGGCGCTGCCGGCATCCGGCGGCATCGGCGGCGCGAATCGCACGCCGATGAAGACGGCGATCACGAGCACGGCAGCCGCGGCCAGCCAGGTCCACGATGCGGACACGGCGAACCCGCTACTGCGGCCCGGGTTCGTCGCCCTGGCCCGATCGCCGCGGATCTCCTTTTCGATCCGGCCCCACAGGCGGGCTGGCGGCATGATCGGATCGAGCGCCGCCGCCGCCCGGGTGATCTCGCGGAGATCGTCGACCAGCTGCCGGCAGGCCTCGCACGTTTCGAGATGCCGGGCCACCTGCGCATGCTCGTCGCGGCCGAGCGTGCGGTCGACGTATTCGCTCAGCGTCAGTTCATTCGGATGCATGTCGTCCCAACATCGCGCGCAGCTTCATGCGTGCCTTGAACACCTGCGACTTCGAGGTTCCCTCCGCGATGCCCAGCATGCGGCCGACCTCCCTGTGATCGAACCCTTCGACGTCATGCAGGACGAACGCCTCGCGGCAGCCCTGCGGCAGCCGCTCGATGGCGCGGTCCAGATCGATCCGGGCGATCGGCGTGTCGCGCCTGGCGACCGGCTCCTGCGCCGTCTCGCTGTCCAGCGTCTCGGTGACCTTGTCCATCCTGGCCCGGCGCCCACGGACGTAATCGAGGCAGTGGTTGAGCGCCAGGCGGTAGAGCCACGTGCCGATCGAGGCATCACCTTTGAAGCTGTCGAGTTTCCGGTAGGCCTGCAGAAAGATCTCCTGCAGCAGGTCCTCGCCCTCTTCCGCCGACCCGCCCATCCGGCGCGTGAGCGCGAACAGGCGCGGCGCCTGGTCGCGGTAGAGTGCCGCGAATGCGTCCACGTCGCCGGCCCGACATCGCTCGACCAGGTCAACATCCGCCGTTTTCACCGTCGCTTCCTTAGACGGGACCGGCGCTTGCTTGCGTTGCCCTGCCCTGAGCCTGTCGACGGCCCCTTTTGCGGATCCTTGGCGGTTTTCACACGGTTGCCGTGGAAGACCACGCCTTCGCTCATGAGGAGCTGGCGTTTGAGCACTTCGCTGCCGCCGTAGCCGCCGAGCCGGCCGCCGGCCGCGATGACCCGGTGGCAGGGCACGTCCGGGCGGCCGCACGTGCGCATGATGTTCCCGACGGCCCGCGCCGCCCCGGGACGCCCGGCCCGGGACGCGACTTCCCCGTAGGTCGCGACGCGGCCGTACGGAATGCGGCGGACGACCGCCAGCACGCGCGATGTGAAATCAGGGTTTCGACGAGAGGACGGCATTGAGGGGGCGGCCCTCCGCGCGCGACAGGGTGACGCCGGCGAGGGAAGCGAGTGTCGGCGCGATGTCCGCCGGCGTCACGGCGTCGCGGTATTCGCCAGGCCGGATGCCCGGGCCCATGAGGATTACCGGCACGCGTTGATCGTAGGTGTTCGCCGTCCCGTGCGTCGTGCCTGATGCAACCGAAACCCACCCGGGCTTGACGGCGAACAGCAGGTCGCCGCTCACGCGCGGCACATAGCTCAGCGAGGCGGCGCGCAGCAGCGGGTCAGCGGAATCGGCGCCCCGCAGCAACTCCTCCGGTCGGAAGACGCGCGCGATCCCGGGCTGACTTTCCAGTGCGGCGATCACCGCGTTCAGCGCCGCCGGCGTTTTCGTCAACCGCTCGACGGCTTCGTCGGTGAAGTAGACGTCGCTGCCGTTGACCCGGGCGATAGACGACCCGCTGCCCGGCGCCACGGCCTGGGCCGCTCGCTCGATCTGCTCGGCCAGCCGCGCGGTGCTCACGCGTCCTGCCTCCTGGCGGCTCATCGCGCCCTTCTCGGGCAGCAGCGACACGCCGTGGTCCGCCGTCAGCGCCACGACGTACCGGTCGCGGCCGACAAGGGCGTCGAGGCGATCGAGCAGCGTCCCGATCGTCAGATCGAGGTGTGCGTAGATGTCCTGGACCTCCTGGCTTCCCGGTCCGAACGCATGTCCGACCAGATCCGGTGTCGAGAAGCTGATGCCGAGAAAGTCGGTCGCGTCGTCGCTGCCGAGCTGAAGCGACTCGGCGAGCGACGCGGCGAACCGGCCGACGTAGGCGTCGGCGAACGGGCTGCGGGCCCACTGCGCGCGGAAGTCGCGATCCGGCGTCTTGTCGTTGTCGCCGTTCAGGACGTGCGGAAAGGTCGCCGTCCAGCCGCGCGGCGGTGCTCTCGCCCTCGCCCTCGTCGACCGTCGTGTAGCGTTCCGCCGGCAACCGCAGGTTCCAGGTCTGGCCGAAATCTGCGTCGACGGGATTGGCCGCGAGGAACGACTCGACAGCGGCAACCCGCGGGGTAAAAGCACTCGATGTCTCCCACTGTTCGTAGCTCTCGTCCATCCACGTCACCGCGTCGCCGCCATGGCCGGCGAGCATGATCGCGCTGCGCGCCTTCAGCGCGACGGTCGCGACGCGCGCCCCAGGGCGCTCGGATCGCAGCTGGTCGGCGAAGGTTGGCAACAAGAGCCGTGAGGCGCTTCCACCGGAGTCGGTGCCCGCCGGGTATTGAAGCGTGGTCACCGCGTCGTCGTCCGTGCAAGCCACGATGCGGCGGGCGGTGCGATCCCACCACTGGTTCTGCATGATTCCGTGCAGATGCGGAAAGGCTCCGGTCGCAACGGTGGCGTGGCCGGCGCACGTATACGTCCCGAGGTACGGATACGCCGCGTTCGAGAACCACGCCCCGTCGGTGACCAGCCGTTTCAGGCCGGCGGTCCAGTCGGGGCGAAACCGGTCGACGTAGTCGGCGCGCATCTGGTCGACGACGAGCACGACAACCAGGCGGGGCGGACGAGCCGGGCTCTGCGCGGAGGCGAAGAACCCCGTCGATCCGGCTCCGATCGCCGCCGCAATCAGAGCAGCGACAACGGATCGATTTCGACGGTCGACGGATCGAGCGGCGCGGTGATCGCGTTCGCGTATCCCTCTTCGTTCAGCTCCCACAGGTTGACCTCGTATGGAAAGTCGACGCGTGAGCCGGCGCGATCCAGCACGACTTTCACCCGCGGCCGATGCGGATCGGGGGCATACACTTTCGTCACGACCGCCGTTTCCCCGGTGGCCAGCCGCACCAGGTTGCCGGCCGGGTAGATGCCGACGAGCTGGACGAACCGCCGCACCAGGTTCCTGTCGAACTGCGCACCGTCCTCGTGCTTCAACACTTCGAGGATGCGATCGGTCGGTTGGGCCGCCTGGTATTTCCGCTGCGATCGCATCGCGTCGAACACGTCCGCAATGCTGCACAGCATGGTGCACAGGTTCAGCGCCGACCGCTGGACGCCGAAGGGATAGCCGGTGCCGTCGAGCCGGAGGTGGTGCTCGAAGGCGACCACCGGCGCCAGCGTCGGGATGTCGGGCGTGGCGCGCAGGATTTCGGCGCCGTCGACGACGTGCCTGCGCATGATCACGAATTCCTCGTCGGTCAGCCGCCCCGGCTTGTTCAGCACCTCGAGCGGTGTCTTGACCTTGCCGATGTCGTGCATCAGCGCCGCCTGCCCGAACTCGCGCAGGAGCGAACCGTCGATGCCGAGCGCGCGCGCCTGGCCCATCGTCAGGATCGACACGTTCACCATGTGGGTGAACGTGTAGTTGTCGTAGTCCTTCAGCGTCGCCAGCGCGAGCAGGGCGGTCCGGTTCTGCGAGACCGCCTGCGCGAGGCCGTCGATCATCGTCCTGGCAGCCGCCGGGTCCGGTTGTCCTTCCTGCTTGGCGCTTTCCCACACGGCTTCAGCCACCGAGACCGCCTGGTTGTAGAGGCGTCTGAAGGTCGCCATGTCCGTGGCGTCGGTCTCGACACGGTCTTCGACGCTGACCCGACCCACGCGGACGTGCTTGAGCGCCGGGAATGGCGGCGGGTCCTGGCCCGCCTTCACTTCGATCGTCGTCACGGTGTCGACCAGTGTCGCGATCTCTTCCGGTGTCGCGCCGCGATCGATCGTGATCCGCTCGACCGAGATCTGCTTCAGGCGCCGTGTCAGCCCGCCGAGCGCGTCGGCCTTGGTGACCGGCATGTCGTCGACGATGATCTCGTCGCCGACGATGCCGATGACGATGGAGGGTGCGTGGTCGTGCAGCTGCTGGACGGCGCCGGTCAGCAGCTCGAGGTTGCGCGCGATGATCGGATGGCTCCGCGAGTAGAGCTGTCCGGAGCGCAGTGCCGCGGCGAAGCGCCGCAACAGCTCGTCGGCCAGCTGCTGGCGGGGAGCGGTCATGAGGATTGCCGTTGCGCCGCCGGGCGGGCCGCGCGGCCGCTCGCCAGGTGTGCGCGGGCCGCGGTCCGAATGCCGCGGCTGCCGGACGCGGCCGCTTCCTCCAGCACGGCGAGGGCCTCAGGTGCGGCGATGCGTGCCAGCGCCTGTGCGGCGGCGTCGCGCAGCGCGGCCGTGCGTCTCGGCGCCCACCATTCGCCGCGGTAGAGCGCTGTTTTCAGGGCCGGCACCCCCTCGGGATCCCTGAGCGTTCCGAGCGCCTCGATTGCGCGCATGTAGATCGAGCCGAGCTGGCCGCGATGGTCGACGTGGTTGAGGATGTACGCGAACAGCGGCGCCGCCCGTTCATCACGGCCGAGCGTCAACGCCTGCACGATCATGTCGCGGGACTGCGGGGTGCCGCTGATGAGCGCCTTTTCGAGGACCTGGTAGGCCGAATCGGTTCCGATCCGCATGATCGCGCGCACCGCCTCGCGCTGGACCTGCTGCTCGTTGTCGTTCAGCAGCTCGGTGAGCTCGGGCAGCGCCTCGCTGCCGCCGAACTCGCGCAGCAGGTAAATCGCCGTGCGCCGCACCGCCGCGTTCGGCGAGTTCTTGAGGCGCTCGGCTTCGCGCCGTCCGCTCGCCCCGAACGCAATCAGGATCGAGGTGAGACGGTCGCGCGGCCGCGCGCGTTCTTCCGCCGCCAGCGCCTCCGCGAGCGGACGGATGACGACGTCGCCGAGCGAGACGCACATCGCCTTGACGCGCTCGAACTGGCCGTCCTCGATCGTCGCGAGATGCGCCACGATGTGCCGCATCATCGGCCCCTTCACCAGTGTGTCGACGGCTATCAGGACGGTCTGGCGCCGGTCCGCCGCGGCGTCGGCGCTGGTATGGGCCAGCAGCGCCGCCACGAGATCGGCTGCCGCGTCGAAGTCGCCGACGAGCAGCAGATCCTCGATCAGGGCGACGACCGGACGCATGAGCGTCGCCCAGCGCTCGGTATTCGCTTCGATGCGGAGCAGATCGAGCACGAGGGTCAGATCGAGCTTGCGGAGCTCCGCGGTCGCCACGGTGCCAAGCCAGGCGGCCAACCGTTCCGGCGGATCGTCCTGGAGCTGCTCGATGTCGATCGCCTTGCTCCGCGTTCCCGACAGCTCACGGGCATAGTCGTCCGAGACGAACGGCTTGTCCGAGTAGGACGTCATCATCTTCTCGGCGACCGTTTCCCAGGCCTGTTCGAATCCTTCCGTCGAGCCGAGCGGCGAGGCCGCGGCGTCGTCGTGCGCCATCGCAATCAGGCGTTCGCGGCGGTCGACGTCCCGCACGAGGGCGTGGAATGCCTGCGCGACCCGCTCGATCGAGGTCCCCTGCGCGAGCGCATTACGCGCCACGAACTGGGCGATCGTCCCGTCCGTCATGTGGTTCGTGACCGCATCGACGAGCGAGGGAATGGCGTCGTCTGTCGCGGATTCCGACGCGTTCGAAGCGTCTCGTTGAGCGGTTGGAGCGCCCCGCGAAAGGAGCGCGACCAGCATGTCGGGCGAGAGGCGACCCGCCGCTCCGGCCAGATTTCGGAGCACCGGTTCGACGCGCTGCGGCTCGCGTTCGGTGACCGCCTGGACGATGCTCTGAAGCAGTCGGATCAGGGCCGTCGTCCGCTGCGCGACATTGCGGCCCGACTCGGCGGCTCGCGCGTCGAGCATGGCCATCAATTGCGCCATCTTTTCCGGGTCAGCCGCTGTTTCCAGCAGCGAGCGAAGCGTCTCCTCGTTCAGATCGAACGCGTCACCCTGCAGGCAGTTGGCAATCACCTGATCCCAGGCCGCGGCCTCGCCGCCCTTCCGCTCGCGAAGCACTTCGGCGTAGTCGATTTCGCGGATCTCGACATGCCGGCCCGCCATCGTCGTCCAGAGACGGGAGATGCCTCCCTCGGTCCGGACGGCGTCCGGGGCGCGGCCGAGGAGCAGCAGGAAGGTGCGCCAGGCGTCCAGGTCGCCACCCGGATGAATCGTCAGCTCACCGATCAAATGGTCGTGCAGGAGCGCCGCAAGCTCGGCGATCGCTGGATCGGGGCGCGCTGCCGCCTTGCCGTCGACGAGCAGCCCGTCGGCGAGGACCCCAATCCGCAAGGGCTCGGCGAGGCTGCCGGGGGCAGTCAGGCTGACGATCCGGCCGAGGGTGGCGGCAATTGCCGGATGAGCAGCGGGATACAGGACGACGGCGCGTGCCGCCGCCTTGAAGGCGCGCGCGAGCTCGGTCAGCCTGGCTGCATCCTCCGGAGCGAGGGGAGCGGGCGATTCTACGGCCACTGCTGTAATTATCTCACTCGGGGCTCGGGGCTCGGGGCTCGGGCTCGGCTCGAGAACGGCGGGCCTGAAGGTCCGCACTACGGAATGTCGTAGTGCGTACGACAACCGTGCAGGCCACGACAATTCGTCGTGCAGGCCCCAGGCCTGCCGAGGCCCGAGTCCCGAGTCCCGAGTCCCGTCCGATATACTTCAGCCCCAGTGCGCGTCGTTGACGTCATCATCAAGAAGCGCGACGGAGGCACGCTCGATCCTGCGGAAATCCGGTACTTCGTGGAGTCGGTGACGGCCGGCACGCTGCCGGAGTACCAGGCATCGGCGCTGCTGATGGCGATCCTGCTGCGCGGCATGACGCGGGAGGAAACGGCCTCGCTCACCGATGCCATGGTGCACTCGGGCATCCGCGTCGACCTGTCAGACATTCCCGGCGTCAAGGTCGACAAGCACAGTACCGGGGGCGTCGGGGACAAAACCTCGCTCATCCTCGCGCCGATCGCGGCGGCGTGCGGCCTCGTCGTGCCGATGATGTCCGGCCGCGGCCTGGGCCATACCGGCGGCACCCTCGACAAGCTGGAATCGATTCCCGGATTCCGTGTGCGCCTGTCCCTGTCGGAGATGAAAGCGGCGCTGCGGACGACGGGCTGCGCGATGATCGGGCAGACGGCGGAAATCGCGCCCGCCGACCGCAAGCTCTACTCGCTTCGGGACGTGACGGGCACGGTCGAGAGCATCCCCCTCATCAGCGCCTCGATCATGAGCAAGAAGATCGCCGAGGGGATCGACGCGCTGGTGCTCGATGTCAAGACCGGGCGCGGCGCGTTCATGAAGACCGAAGCCGATTCGCGGCTGCTCGCCGAGTCGCTGGTCGCGATCGGCCAGGCGTCCGGCGTCCGAACCGAGGCGATGATCACGAGGATGGACGCGCCGCTCGGCCGCGCGATCGGGAACGCCGTCGAGGTGATCGAATCGATCGACGTGCTGAAGGGCAACGGTCCTTCGGACGTCGAGGAGATTTCGCTGGCGCTCGCGGCACGAATGCTGGTGCTCGCCGGTGTCTCGTCGGGCGAAGCCGAGGCGCTTCAGCGGGTCCGCAAGGCAGTGGCCTCCGGCGAGGCGCTCGACCGCTTCAGGCGGATCATCGAAACCCAGGGCGGCGATTCGCGGGTCGTCGACGACTACGGCCGGCTGCCAGCGGCCCCTGAGCGCTCGATGGTGCTTGCGCCGCGGAGCGGCTACGTGGGCCGGATCGATGCCGACCTGGTCGGCCGCGCGTCGGTCGTCCTCGGCGCCGGCCGCGACAGGGTCGAAGACGACGTGGATCCGGCGGTTGGCATCGTCTTGAAGGCGCGCCCCGGCGATCGGGTCGGCGCCGGCGATCCTGTGCTTGAGCTGCAATACCGTACAATCGATCGGCGGGATGCGGCCCGTGCACTTGCCGAACGCGCGATCGTCATCGACGACGCGCCACCGGCAGAGCGGCCCCAGATTCTCGCGCACATTTCATGACCCAATCACGAACCGAACCCTTCAGCCGTGGCGCGCCGCCTGCTGTGACGCCGCTGTACGAGCAGGTCGAAGCGGCCGCCAACGCCATTCGCCGCATGGGAGCACTGCTTCCACAGGTTGCCATCGTCCTGGGCTCCGGTCTCGGGGCCTTCGCGGACTCGCTCGCGGACGCGGTGTCCACACCCTACGGACACATCGCGCACTGGCCTGTGGCGAACGTGATCGGGCATGAGGGCCGGCTGGTGGTGGGCCGCCTGCACGGGCGCAGCGTGGCCGCGCTCGCCGGCCGTTCGCACGCCTACGAGGGGCACGGTCTCCAGGCTGTGACCTTCGGCGTGCGCGTGCTCGGCGTGCTGGGGGTGAAGACGCTCATCCTCACCAACGCGGCCGGTGGCGTCAACACGAGCTTCGCGAGCGGGGCGCTGATGGTGATCGACGATCACATCAACCTGATCGGCGACAACCCGCTGGTCGGTCCGAACGACGAGCGGTTTGGCCCGCGCTTTCCCGACATGACCGAGGTGTACTCACGCCGCTTGCGCACGATCGCTGATGAAGCGGGAGCGGCGGGCGGCCTGTCGCTGCGGCATGGCGTGTATGCGGCGCTCAAGGGGCCGAGCTACGAGACACCGGCCGAGATCCGCTTCCTGCGGGCGATCGGCGCCGACGCCGTCGGCATGTCGACGGTGCCCGAGGCGATCGTCGCGCGGCACATGGGGATTGAAGTCCTCGGCATCTCGTGTATCAGCAACATGGCGGCCGGGGTTCTTCCTCAGCCGCTGCACCACGACGAGGTCATGGAGACCACGCAGCGGGTGCGCGTCCAGTTCACGGCCCTGCTGGAAGGGATCGTTGAGCGGCTCTGACGACAGCCGGTGGACGGCGCTGGTCGACGCCGCTCGCCGCGCGCGCGAGCGCGCGGTGGCGCCGTTCTCCCATTTCAAGGTGGGGGCCGCGCTCGAGACGGCCGACGGCGCCGTGATCAGCGGCTGCAACGTCGAGAACGCGACCTACGGCCTGACGATCTGCGCCGAGCGCGTCGCGATGTTCAAGGCGTTGTCGGAGGGGCACCGCGCCTTCACCCGCATCGCGATCGTCGCCGACACGGACGCGCCCACCCCGCCGTGCGGCGCGTGCCGCCAGATCCTCTGGGAGTTCGGCGGCGATCTGCAGATCGCGCTCGCCAACCTGCACGCCGAAACCGGCCGCCACGCGCTGAAGGACTTGTTGCCGCTCCCATTCGACGCGCGGCTGTTGTGAGGCGGCGCACGCAATTTACAATTGGAAATTTACGATTGCAAATGACGGACGTGCAGATTCAGCAATGCTGATCACCTGAAGCGGTTTGCAATTTCTGCCGGCGACCTTTTCAATTAGAGCTTTTTCAGCAGCTTGCCCACGTTTTGGTCCGGCACGAGTCGTGCTCCATCGTTGTATGTGGACGACTCGACTGAAACGTTTGAACCCGGCCACGACATCCGGGTAAGGACATTCGAGTTCGCGTGTCAGGTCGTCGCGTTCTGCAAAGAGCTTTACGCACAGGGCGGAGTGGCGAGACAGATGGCGCCGCAGCTAATCAACTGCTCGACATCGGTTGCGGCAATACTGGAGGAAGCGCGTGGCGCAGAAAGCCGTCGCGACTTCATTTCGAAATGCTCAATTGGCCTCAAAGAGGCGCGTGAGTCGCACGTCAGGCTACGTGTTTGTTACCGCACGTCGCTCGGTCCTCGAGAAGAGGCCGCAGCGCTCGTGGACGAAGCCCGGCAAATTGCGTCGATCCTCGGCGCCATCGTCCGTAACAGTCGCCGCAATGCAGGCATTACGATAGGACCGGGTGCGCTGGCGAGGCCCCGGGGTTCGAAGTCGATCTGACATTGTAAATTTTCAATTTTCACTCGTAAATTTCATGCTTCCGACGATAGCGCGAGAACCCGATGCAGTGGTAATGATCGACCAGCGCAAGCTGCCGGTCCAAGAGGTCTACGTTCGCTGCCGGACGGCCCAGGAGGTGGCGCGTGCCATCAAGACGATGGTCATCCGCGGGGCGCCGGCGATTGGCGTCGCGGCGGCGCTCGGGATTGCCCTCGGGCTGCGCAACAGCAAGGCGACCGGCACGCAGAAGTTTGCGGCGGAATTCTTCAAGGTCTGCGAACTGATGGCCGCCACGCGGCCGACGGCGGTGAACCTGTTCTGGGCCATCGAGCGGATGAAGCGCACCTTCGCCGCGGGCGCCGAGGCAGGCGAGTCGGTCGAGCAAATCAAGGATCGGCTCGATCGCGAGGCGCAGGCGATTCACGACGAGGACGTCGCCAGCTGCCGGGCGATCGGCGCCTACGGCGCCGAAGTCGTGCCCGGCGACGCGCGGATTCTCACGCACTGCAATGCCGGCGCGCTGGCCACCGCCGGGTACGGGACCGCGCTGGGCGTTGTCCGCGGCGCGGTCGAGGCCGGTAAACAGGTAGTCGTGTTTGCCGACGAAACCCGGCCGTTCCTCCAGGGGGCACGGCTCACCGCGTGGGAGCTGATGCGCGACAACATCGACACCACGGTCATCACCGACAACATGGCCGGCGCGCTGATGGGGCAGGGCAAGGTGAACTTCGTGGTGGTCGGCGCCGACCGCATCGCCGCCAACGGCGACACCGCGAACAAGATCGGCACCTACACCGTCGCGCTGCTCGCGCGCGAGCACGGCATTCCGTTCTATGTCGCCGCGCCGCTCTCGACCATCGATCTCGGCACCGCCGACGGCGCGCACATTCCGATCGAGGAGCGCGCCGCCAAGGAGGTGACGCACGTCGCCGGGACACAACTGGCGCCTGACGGCGCCCGGGTCTGGAACCCGGCGTTCGACGTCACGCCGCACCACCTCATTGCCGGCATCATCACCGAGCGCGGTATCATCCGCGCGCCGTACACCGAATCGCTGAAAGAGGCGTTCGCGGCGCGGGTATGAAGATCCTGGGCATCGAAACCTCCTGCGACGAGACGTCGGCGGCCGTGGTCGAGGAAACCGGCGACGCGTCGCGCCCGTGGGCGATCCGCTCGAATGTGATCGCCTCGCAGGCGCCGATCCATCGCGAATGGGGAGGCGTCGTCCCCGAGCTCGCCTCGCGGCAGCACATCCGAGACATCTGCGGCGTCGTCGAACGCGCAATGGGCGACGCGTCGGTGACCTGGGGCGATCTCGACGCGATCGCCGTCACGGAAGGTCCCGGGCTCGTCGGTTCGCTGCTCGTCGGCGTATCGTTTGCGAAGTCCGCCGCGGCGGCCGCGAAGCTGCCCCTGGTTCCGGTGCACCATCTCGCCGGGCACATCGAGTCGCTCGTCCTTCACAATGGCGAACTGCCGCTGCCGTCCGTCGTCCTGGTCGTCTCAGGCGGCCACACCAGCCTCTACTTCGTGCCGCGGCCCGGAGAGTACCAACTCGTCAGCCGGACTCGCGACGACGCCGCTGGCGAAGCGTACGACAAGGTCGCGAAGTTGCTGGGCCTCGGCTATCCCGGCGGTCCGATTGTCGACAGGCTGGCCCGCACGGGAAACGACCGGGCTATTGCGCTGCCGACGACGCGGCTCACACATGCCGACCGGAACGCGCCGCACCTCAAGGGCGATCTCGATTTCAGCTTCAGCGGCTTGAAGACGGCCGTGCTGCGGCACGTCAACGTGAAGAGGGAGGCGGGGCAGACGTTGTCGGAGTCGGAGATCGCCGACATCTGCGCGACGTTCCAGCGCGTGGTCGTCACCGCCCTTCTCGACCGGACGTTCGACGCCGCACGCCGGTTCCAGGCGGCCAGCATTGGTGTCGCCGGCGGCGTGTCCGCGAACAGCCGCCTGCGCGAGGAGTTGCGGGCGCACGGCGAGGCGCGCGAGATCCCGACGTTCGTGCCGAGCTTGTCGCTCTCGACCGACAATGCGGCGATGATTGCCGCGGCGGGTCTGCGGCGTTTCCGTGCCGGCGTGGTCGCGCCGGCCGACCTGAACGCTCACGCCTCGCTGCCGCTGTCCTGACGATATGAAGGTCCACACCGATTACCTGTGGTTCAACACGACGAAGCGTCAGGAATTCCTCCGGATCACGGACGACGTCGCCAGGATCGTCGCCGCGAGCGGCGTCCAGGACGGCACCGTCCTCGTCTCGGCGATGCACATCACGGCCGGCGTCTACGTGAACGACTGGGAGGAAGGGCTGATCGAGGACTTCCAGGCCTGGCTCGAGAAGCTGGCGCCCTCCGGGCTCGATTACCGGCACCACCAGACAGGGGAGGATAACGCCGACGCGCACCTCAAGCGCACGATCATGGGACACCAGGTCGTCCTGCCGATCACCGGTGGGAAACTCGACCTCGGTCCCTGGGAGCAGGTCTTCTACGCGGAGTTCGACGGACGCCGCAAGAAGCGCATCGTCGTCAAAGTCATGGGGCTGTGAGGGCCTTTCCGGATCGGCCGGTCGTCAGCGTCGGCGCGGTCGTCGTCGAGGGCGACCGCGTGCTTCTCGTCAAGCGTGGTCAGCCCCCGCTCCAGGGACAATGGAGCCTTCCGGGCGGTGTCGTCGAGGTCGGCGAAACGCTTCGCGAGGCCGTGGCGCGCGAAGTCAAGGAGGAGACCGGCCTCGACGTCGAGGCCGGGCTGGTGGTGGAAGTCCTCGACCGGGTGCAGCGTGCGGACGACGGCCGCGTCGAGTATCACTATGTGATCATCGACTACTGTTGCCGCGTCCACGGCGGGAGCCTGGCCTGCGCCTCCGATGCCGACGCCGCGGAGTGGGTCGCGGCGACCGAGGTTTCAGCGTATGGAGTGACGCCGGCCGTCAAGCGCGTGGTCGAGAAAGCGCTGGAGTTGATCCGATGAACCGCGACGCAGCCTGGGCGCTGCTGACCGAGTACACGCAGAGCGACAGCCTGCGGAAACATGCGCTGGCGGTCGAAGCCGCCGTGCGCGGGTATGCCCGTCACTTCGGCGAGGACGAGGAGGGCTGGGGCATTGTCGCGCTCCTGCACGACTTCGACTACGAGCGATGGCCGAGCGCCGAGGATCATCCGTTTCGAGGTGTCGAGATCCTGCGCGAGAAGGGCTATCCCGAGTGGGTGACGCGCGCCATCCTGTCGCACGCCGACTACAGCGGCGTCCCGCGCGACAGCCTGCTCGAGAAGACGCTGTTTGCCTGCGACGAGATGGCCGGCTTCGTGACCGCCGCCTCGCTGGTGCGCCCGAGCAAGAGCATCCTCGACCTCGAGCCGGCATCGGTCGTCAAGCGGATGAAAGACAAGGCATTCGCCCGCGCCGTCAAGCGCGAGGACCTGCGTGCGGGCGCTGAGCTCCTCGGTTTGCCGATCGAAACGCACATCGCCCACATGATTACATTCATGCGTGAGCGGGCTGACGCGTGGACTCGGGCTTGCGGTGGTCGGGCTGTAGTGCACCCCGACGAACGCCGAACGACGAACGCCGAACGGCCGTATATCCACCTGAGATGTCAGAACGCCCCCCGGTTGTCACCCTCGACGGCGTCACGGTCCTCTACGGCGCGCAGCGCGCGCTGCAGGACGTCACGGTGCGCTTCGTGGCGGGGGCAGTCGGGCTGCTCGGTCCGAACGGCGCCGGCAAGAGCACGATGATCAAGGCGCTGCTCGGCTTCGTGAAGCCGTCGGCGGGCAAGATGCGGGTGCTCGGCTACGACGTCGCCGTCTCGCCGTTGCAGATCCGCGCCCGCGTCGGGTACATGCCTGAAAGCGACGCGCACATCCCGGGCATGAACGCCGTCTCGTTCGTCGCCTACTGCGGCGAGCTGGCGGGCCTTCCGCGGGTCGATGCGATGCAGCGGGCACACGAGGTCCTGTTCTATGTCGGCCTCGGCGAGGCGAGGTACCGCAACGTGGAGACCTACTCCACCGGCATGAAGCAGCGCATCAAGCTCGCCCAGGCGCTCGTGCACGATCCCGACCTGCTGTTTCTCGACGAGCCGACCAACGGGATGGATCCGAAGGGCCGCGACGAGATGCTCGAGCTCGTCAGGGACCTGGCCCATCGCAAGAACGTCAACGTCATCGTGTCGTCGCACCTGCTGCCCGACGTCGAGTACACGTGCGACGACGTCGTCGTGATCGACAAGGGCCGGGTGGCCACGGAAGGGCCGATCGCCGGCTTGAAGCAGCCGCGCGGCCGCGTCTACGAGCTGCGCGTGAAGTCGGCGGCCTCCCTTGAGGCGTTTCTCGACACGCTGCGGACCGCCGGCCTGGAGTGCCACGAGACGGAGGAGGACGTCATGCGCGTCTTCGTGCCCGGCGACGGCGGCGCCCACGACATCTTCGCGCTGGCCGCCGGCGCCGGCGTCCAGGTCCGTCACTTGCGGCCGAGCGTCCCCACGCTCGAGGACGTGTTCGCTCACGCCGTCGGAGAGCGATAGGGAGTCCGCATGCCGATTCACGACCAGGGCTACCGGCGGTACGGCGGCGAGCGCGCGGCTCATGGACGCGCCTGGGCCGTCATTGCGTCGGCGGGCATCCGCACGATGTTGCGGAAGCGATCGTTCCTGGGACTGCTGCTGCTGGCGTGGGCGCCCTTCTTCGTGCGCGCCGTGCAGATCTACGCCGCCGCCAACCTCCCCCAGGCATCGTTCCTCGCGCCCACGCCCGAGATGTTCCGCGACTTCCTGACCCAGCAGAGCATCTTCGTGTTCTTCATTGCCGTCTATGCCGGGTCGGGACTGATTGCGACCGATCGCCGCGCCAACGCCTTGCAGATCTACCTGTCGAAGCCGCTGTCGCGGGTCGAGTACGTGTTCGGGAAGCTGGCCGTGCTGCTGGCGTTCCTGCTGCTCGTGACCTGGGTCCCGGCGATCGTCCTCCTCGTCGTCCAGGTAATGTTCGCCGGCGATTTCACCTTCTTTCTCGACAACATCTTCCTCTTCCCGGCGATTACGCTGAGTGCGTTCATCCAGACGATCACCGTGGCGGCGACGATGCTGGCGCTGTCGTCATTGTCGAGGAGCAGCCGTTACGTCGGCGTCCTCTATGCCGGCGTGATCTTCTTCACGCAGGCGATGTACGGCGTGCTCTACGAAGTGACGCGCGACACGAGCTGGGCGTGGGTATCGTTCACCGCGAACATGAGCCAGGTCAACGCTTTCGTCTTCAGGATGCGCCCCGCCTATGCGACGCCGTGGCCGGTCTCGCTCGCGGTGCTCCTCGGCGCGATCCTCGTCTCCGCGTGGATCCTCGAGCGGCGCGTCCGCGGCGTCGAGGTCGTCGCATGAACGACCGCCCATCGGCGGTCATTGCCGCCGACCACGTCTCGAAGTGGTACGGGCAGGTGATCGGCCTGAACGACGTCACGCTGGAGGTATCGCCCGGCATCACCGGACTCCTCGGGCCGAACGGTGCGGGGAAGTCGACGTTCATGAAGCTGATTACCGGGCAGCTGAAGCCGAGCAAAGGGACGATCCGTGTGCTGGGCGAACCGATCTGGCGGAACCCGGCGCTGTACCATCGTCTCGGCTTTTGCCCGGAGCAGGATGCGTTCTACGAGCGCATGAGCGGCCTGGAGTGGGTGGCGGCGCTCGTCAGGCTGAACGGCGTGCCCGAGGAGACGGCCGTCGGGATGGCGCGGCAGGCGATCCAGATGGTCGACCTCGCCGAGGCGGCCGACAAGAAGATTGGCGCATACAGCAAGGGCATGCGCCAGCGGATCAAGCTGGCGCAGGCGCTCGCCCACGACCCGGACGTGCTGATTCTCGACGAGCCCCTTGCCGGTATGGACCCGATTGCCAGGCGCAAAACCATCCGCCTGATCAAGGAGTGGGGCCGCGCCGGTCGAAGCGTGATCGTCTCGAGCCACATCCTTCACGAGATCGAGTCGATGACGGCGAACATCCTGCTGATCAACCAGGGCCGGATTCTCGCCGAGGGCAACGTCCACCAGATCCGCGACTTGATCGATGAGCACCCGCACACGGTCCACGTGAAGGCAGACGAGACGCGGGCGCTCGCACGCGCGCTCCTGGCAGAGGATCATGTCCTGAGCTTGAAGTTCGAGAGCGACGCCCTCGTCGTCCAGACCGGGCGCCCCGATGCTTTCTATGCGCGGTTGACCGCCATCGCGGCCTCAGGCGAGCTGGGCGCGATCCACGAAGTCACCTCACCCGATGACAACCTCCAGGCTGTATTCAAGTACTTGGTGAAATAAGCAGAGGACGCAGAGGGAGAAACGAGGGAGCAGAGGACGCAGATGGAACCGACAGCAGCCGCCCGGCCAACGCTATTCCGAACGGCCGTCCGCATCTTCGACTTGTCGCTCGGGCAGATGTTGTGGTCGCGGCGGTCGCTTTTCCTGGCGCTGGTGGCGGCGGCCCCGGTCGCGCTGGCGAGCCTCATTCGCTTTGCCGCCAGCATCGAACCTGCCGCGCTGCCCCAGATCAACGGGCAGCGCATCGACGGGGCGGCGCTGTTCGGCCTGATGATGTGGCTTCTCTACATTCGGTTCATCGTTCCCGTGCTGGGCATGTTCTACGGGATCGGACTGATCGCCGACGAAGTGGACGACAAGACGATTACCTACCTCTTCGTCCGGCCGATTCCTCGAAGCGCCGTGCTCCTCGGTAAATACCTCGCGTACGTGGTCTGCACCACCCTGCTCGTCCTCCCGTCGGTCGTGCTCGTGTATTTCCTGATCGTGCCGATTGGCGGCGGCAGCATCGGCGCCGCCTTCCCGGCTCTCATGATGGACCTGGGCGTGCTCGCCTTGGGGATCGCGTCATACGGGGCGGTGTTTGGATGGGTGGGCACCCGGCTTAAGCGGCCTCTGGTGATCGGCCTCGTGTTCATCTTCGGCTGGGAGCCAGGCGTCCTCCTGTTTCCCGGGTATCTCAAGCGCGCGACCATCGGGTATTACCTCCAGGGCCTCGTACCCCATGCAATGCCCCAGGACTCGGCCGTGAATGTCCTGCTCCAGGTGTTCCAGGAAATTCCCTCGGTGGCGCTGAGCGTGAGCGCTCTGGCCGGCATTACACTGGTAGGGGTATGGCTGGCGGCCCGGGCTACTGAAGCCCGGGAATACGTGCTCGAGCAGTAGGGCGGACCTCTTAGGTCCGCCGCCGCGCGGACCTTTTGGGCGAGTAGTGCGGACCTTTAGGTCCGCCGGGACACAAAAATCTGGAACGCGGATGAAACGGTACCCGTATAGGTCATTGAGGGCGACTGCATGAACCGGAAAACCCGCTACTTCGTGATCGCTTCGCTCCTGGTGCTGACGGTTGGCATCGGGACCGGCCTGGTTGCTTATTTTGTGGGTTTCCCGACGGCGTTCGCCCAGCAGGGTCCTGACGAGCTCCAGCTCGTGCCCGGCAACGCGGTCCTGGTCGCATACGCCAATGTGCGCGAAGTCATGGTCTCGAACCTGCGCGAGCGGATTCGTCAGGCCATGCCCGACCTTCCCGACGGACAGCACGACTTCGAAGCAGCCACCGGCATCAACATCGAAACCGACGTCGACCGCATCGTCGCTGCACTGGCGCCGCCCTCGGACAGCACCCTCGACGTCCACCGTTCCGGACTCATCATCGCCTCGGGCCGATTCGATCAGGTGAGGATCGAAGCGCTGATGCGCGAGCACGGCGCCACCGAAGAGACGTACAAGAGCCGCCGGCTGTTTGCGGCGCCTCAGGAGGGCGCCGGGTTGTCGCTTGCCTTTGTCGATCCCGGCCTGGTGGCCGTCGGCGGCTCCGCGCTGGTCCGCTCCGCGATCGATCGCCGGGATGGTGGCGACAGTGTCAGAAGCAACGACGACATCATGGGGCTCGTCCGATCGCTCGACCGCGGAAATGTCTGGGCCGTCGGCCGCTTCGATGCGTTGACCGCTCAGGCCAACCTGCCGCCGCGCGTCGCCAGTCAGTTGCCGCCGATTACGTGGTTCGCCGTCAGCGGCCATGTCAACGGCGGTCTCCTGGGCGATATCCGGATGCAGACGCGCGACGAGGAATCCGCGAATCAGTTCCGGGACGTCATCCAGGGCGTCATCGCGCTTGGAAAGCTGCAGGCCAACGAGCACCCCGAGCTCGAAACGTTGCTGCGTTCAATCCAACTCAGTGGATCGGGCAGCACCGTCGCCGTTTCGTTTGAATTGCCCGCGGAAACCATCGATCTCCTCGGCAGGCACCTTCAAGTCCAGCCCGGCCGCTGAACCGTTGTAAGTCGGCGTCATAGCTGGGGTTCAGGCTCGCCCGTAAACGGACCCGCCTCTACAGCCGTAACAACACGTAGAACCAGGTCAACGCCTGTCCCATGACGGATTTGGTGTTTTTCTACGGCACGCTCATGAGCGGCTTCCAGCGGCCCGGGCGCGCGCGTCTCGACCGCGTGCTCACCCCTGTCGCCCGGGGCTGGATTCATGCGGCGCTGTTCGATCTCGGCATCTATCCAGCCGCCGTGCCCGCATCCGACAGCCGCGTCTGGGGCGAAGTCCACCACATGCTCGACTCCGATTCGGTGCTCGCCACGCTCGACGAGATCGAAGGATTCAGCATCAGCGAGCCCGACAAGAGCCTGTATCTTCGCGAGGAAATACCGGTGATGTTCGACGACGGGCGGGTGGCTAACGCGTGGGTGTACTTCTACAACGCCCCGCTCGGCCGCGCCGAGCGCATCAATTCAGGCGATTACCTCGAACACTTGAAGGTCAGATAGCGCGTCGGCCGTCCCTGATCGCGTCGAGGAACCCGGTGATGACGTCCAGGACGCGCTCCGACGGTTCGACGAACTCGATGCCGGAGCGGTAAGTGACGAGCTCCTGGTCGACGTCGCTGATGCTGCAGTGGGCGACGCGTGCCTTTGACAATCACGGACCGGTCGCCGAGGGTCAGGCGGAAATCGTGAAGAGAGTCGAGCTGGAGGCGTAGCGCAGTTTCGACCTGGACGCCGGTTCGGCTGATCTCCTTGATAGTCATGTGCTGGAACACCATGACTTCTCCATGGAGCTCGCCGAGAATCTGGATCCGTTCGGAGTCGCGCTTGTCGTTGTTTTCAGGGGTGAGCGGCTGCGACGGATCGTCCCGCAACGCCATCCGGCCGCGACTATAGCACTCTTTGCCGTGGAGTACCAGACGGCCGGCGGGTGGTCGGGGCGAGCGCGCGAGAGCGTGTCGAGAGTCCGAGGGCGGAGCCGCAAGATTGCATGCGAAGGACCTGCGCCGAGGCGAACATCTCGACTTCGGCGGCTTCGTCTTCGCTTTCTTCGGCGTCCAGGCCCTTCCACGTCGGCCGTGTAGGTCAGGATCGGGATCTGCCGCGTCTCCTCATCGAGCTTCAACATCGAAAGGACCTGGAAGGTTTCCATGTCGTCGACGCGTACGCACAGGATGACGAGATTCGGCTGTACCCGCTTGATTTGCGAATACGCGTGGCTGCTGGACTCCACGAACACGATGTCGTAACGGCCCGCCTCGAGTACCGTTTCCAGCATCTCCAGGATCTTGGGACTGCCGTTCACGATGACGACTTTCTGCGTACCCGCGGCCGTCGACACTGGTTGCCGGAGGGTAGTGGTTGCGCCGTCAATGGTCCCGCCGTTCGTCAGCACCATTAACGCTCCTGCCCGCCAGTGATTCAGGAATCGTGCCACGGCAGCGACATGCGAATTCTTGTGTTTTCGCGAGTCGCAGTGGACCGACTGTGGCGGTTCCGCTGGCCGACTCCGGAAAGAGACGTGGATGGCGATCACGTAACCCGTTCGTGCTGCTTGCTTTGCGTGCGGTTGCACGCGGTGTCCACTGTACGGCACTCTCGGGTCCATGCCGACCTATCACAACTACATTGACGGAGCGTGGGTAGGCGCCTCGTCTGGGGAGCTCTTCGAGAATCGAAATCCCGCGAATCGCGACGATCTCATCGGCCTTTTCCCGAAATCAAATCAGCGCGACGTGTCAAACGCGGTCGATGCCGCGCGCCGAGCTTACGGGCGCTGGCGTCTGGTGCCGGCGCCGCGGCGGGCGGAGATCCTGTTCAGGGCGGCGCAACTGTTCGCCGAACGCAAGGAGGCGCTGGCGCGGGACATGACCCGCGAGATGGGCAAAGTGCTCGCGGAAACGCGCGGCGACGTGCAGGAAGCCGTCGACATGACATTTTTCATGGCGGGCGAGGGGCGCCGCCAGTACGGCCAGACCGTTCCCTCTGAGCTGCGCGACAAGTTCGCGATGTCCGTCCGCCAGCCGCTCGGCGTCTGCGCCGTAATCACACCATGGAACTTCCCGATGGCGATCCCTTCCTGGAAGACCATTCCGGCGCTCGTCTGCGGCAACACCGTCGTGTTCAAGCCGGCCACGCTCACGCCGCTGTCAGCCGTGAACTTCGTCAAGATCCTCGCGGAAGCCGGCGTCCCGCCTGGCGTGGTGAACCTCGTGATGGGCGGTGGCGACGACGTCGGCAACGCCATGACCACTGCGCCGGATGTGCGCGTCGTGTCGTTTACCGGCTCGACCGCTGTCGGGCGCATCGTCTCTGAACGGGCCGCGCCGAGCTTCAAGAAGGTCCATCTCGAAATGGGAGGCAAGAACGTCATCCTGGTCATGGACGACGCGAACCTCGACCTGGCGATCGACGGCTGCTTGTGGGGCGGTTTCGGCACGACCGGCCAGCGGTGCACGGCGGCCAGCCGCGTCGTCGTCCACGAAACGGTCTACCGGGAATTCCTGGAGCGCTTCGTCGCGCGGGCGCGCGCTTTGCGGGTCGGCGATGGTCTCGACCCCGAGACCGACATGGGGCCTTCGATCAGCGAGGGGCAGCTCGAGACCGTCCGGCAGTATGTCGAGATTGGACGGAAGGAAGGCGCCCGCCTCGCCTGTGGCGGCCAGGCGCTCACATCGGGCCCGCACGCGCGCGGCTATTTTCACGAGCCGACGATCTTCGCCGACGTCCAGCCAACCATGCGCATTGCCCAGGAGGAGATTTTCGGCCCGGTGGTCTCGGTCATCCCGTGCCGGTCCTTCGAGGAAGCGATCGACATCGGCAACAACGTCCAGTATGGCCTCTCGGCGTCGATCTACACGCAGGACGTGAACCGCGCGTTCGTCGCGATGCGCGACATGTACACCGGCATCTTCTACGTCAACGCGCCGACGATCGGTGCCGAAGTGCATCTGCCGTTCGGCGGCACGAAGAACACCGGCAACGGGCACCGGGAGGCCGGCACGGCCGCCCTTGACGTGTTCTCGGAATGGAAGTCGATCTACGTCGATTTCAGCGGCAAGCTTGCAGAGGGCGCAGATCGACGTGCCTGAAATGTGAGGAAGCAATTTTCCGTTCGACGTAGTTCCACCGCAGAGGACACAGAGGACGCTGAGGCAAAAACGGTTTGATCTTAAGATCCTGCTGATGCAGATCGCCGTCATCCCTGGAGATGGAATCGGTCCCGAAGTGACAACCGCGGCGCTGGCCGTGGTTCGCGCGGCTTCGGACGTCTTCGGCCGCCGCATGGCGATCGAGACGCTGCCGTGGGGCGCCGACCACTTTCTGGCGACAGGCATCACGATTCCCACGGACGGCTACGCGCAGCTCCGGCAGTTCGATGCCGTGTTCATCGGCGCCCTGGGCGATCCCCGTGTGCCCGACAACCGGCATGCCCGCGACATCCTGCTCGGCACGCGCTTCGAGCTCGACCTGTACGTGAACCACCGGCCGGTCCGGCTGCTCGACGAGCGTCTGTGTCCGCTGAAGGACCGGACGCCGGCCGACGTGAATTTCGTGGTGTTCCGCGAGAACACGGAAGGGCTGTACGTTGGAGTCGGCGGCCGTTTCAAGGCCGGGACGCCAGACGAAGTGGCCCTCCAGGAAGAGGTCAACACCTACAAGGGCGTGCACCGCATCCTGCGCCACGCGTTCGATTACGCCCGGGCGACCGGCCGCACACGGCTCTGCATGGCCGACAAGAGCAACGCCATGACCCATGGCCATGCGCTGTGGCAGCGCGTGTTCGCCGAGATCGCACCGGAGTACGCGGGTATTCAGGCCCGCCATGTGTATGTCGATGCGCTGGCGCTGTTTCTCGTGCAGGATCCGTCGCAGTTCGAGGTGATCGTCACCAACAACCTCTTCGGCGACATCATCACCGACCTCGGTGCCGCGCTGCAGGGCGGCCTGGGAATGGCAGCCTCCGGCAATCTGCATCCGGGCCGGACGTCGATGTTCGAGCCGGTGCATGGATCCGCGCCGCCTCTCGCGGGACGAAACGTCGCCAACCCGGTCGGCGCGATCTTGTCGGCAGCGATGATGCTTGACTACCTTGGCGCGCGCGACGAGGCGGCGGCCATCGAGTCGGCCGTCGAGCGGGCGGTCCGCGATCGTCAGGGAACGGCTGACATCGGCGGCACGCTCGGGACGAAGGAAACCGGCGACTACGTCGCCGGCCTGTTGCGGAAGTCGTAGGGCGACCCTTTAGGGTCGCCGTGGTGTTCGTTTCACGTTCCGCGCGAGCGGATGGAGGAGCCAGTGCAACCGGAGGTGATGATCATTGGCGGCGCGCGCACACCGATGACCGATTACGTGGGCGCGCTCAAGGACATCTCGGCGCTCGAGCTCGGGGCGATCGCGGCGCGCGGCGCGTTCGAGCGGACCGGCGTCAAGCCCGAGTGGGTCGATCACGTCGTCGTTGGCAACGTGCTGCAGACCAGCGCGGACGCCATCTATGGGGCACGGCACGTCGCGTTGAAGGCTGGCGTGCCGATCGAAGTGCCGGCTCTCACGGTCAACCGCCTGTGCGGGTCGGGCATTCAGGCCGCGGTGAGCGGCGCCCAGCTGATTCAGCTCGGCGAGGCCGGGATGGTGTTGACCGGCGGGATCGAGAGCATGAGCCAGGCGCCGCACGTCATCCGCGGGCTTCGCGGCGGCCTGAAGCTCGGTCAGGGCAAGCTCGAGGACGCCCTGTGGGAAGCGCTGGTCGACACCCACTGCGGCTGCTCGATGGCGATCACCGCCGAGAACTGCGCGTGCAGGTACGGCATCTCGCGAACCGAGCAGGACGAATACGCGTTGCGAAGCCAGCAGCTGGCCGATCGTGCCTGGACCGATGGCCGGCTGGCCGAAGAGGTCGTGCCGGTCGAGATCAAGACGCGCAAGGGCGTCGAGATGGTCTTCCGCGACGATCACATGAGGCCCGAGACGACGATGGACGTGCTGGCGAAGCTGCCGGCCTCGTTCAAGAAAGACGGCTGCGTCACCGCCGGCAACGCGAGCGGGATCGTCGACGGCGGCGCGGCGCTGATTCTGGCGTCGCGCGAAGCCGCCGATCGGCATGGCGTCCGGCCGATCGGCAGGCTCGTGGACTGGGCCGTGGTCGGCGTCGAGCCGGCCTACATGGGCATGGGGCCCGCCCCAGCGACGCGCGCGGTTTTGAAGCGCGCCGGCATGACGCTCGACGATCTCGACCTCATCGAGGTCAACGAGGCGTTTGCCGCGCAGTACCTGGCCGTCGAGAAGGAGCTCGGGCTCGATCGCGATCGCGTGAACGTGAATGGCGGCGCGATCGCCCTCGGTCATCCGCTCGGCGCGACGGGCACGCGGCTGATTCTCACGCTGCTGCTCGAGTTGCGCCGCCGCGGCCGGACGCGCGGCCTGGCGACCGCCTGCATCGGCGGTGGACAGGGAATCGCGGCGATCGTAGAGGTGGTATAGCGCCGTTCGTCGTTCGGGCGTTCGTCGTTCGTCGACGAACGACAACGAACGTCGAACCCCGAACGACAGGTGATTATGCAGATCAAGACTGTTGGCGTGTTGGGGTGCGGCTTGATGGGTTCCGGGATCGCGCAGGTGTGCGCCGCCGCCGGCTATACGACGATCGTTCGTGAAGTCGACGACGGGTTCCTGCAAAAAGGTCTTGGCCGCATCCGCAAGTTCCTCGACGACGGCGTTGCCAAGGGCAAGGTGCCGGCCGAGGCGCGCGACAAGACGCTCGCTTCGATGACCGGAACGACGCGCCTCGACGACCTGCGGGACTGCGATCTCGTCGTGGAGGCGATTGTCGAGAACCTCGACGAGAAGCGCACGACCTATGCCGCGCTGGAGCGGGTCGTGTCGGAGCGGACGATTTTCGTTTCGAATACGTCCTCGCTATGTATCACCGAGCTCGCCGCGGCCACACGACGTCCCGACCGCTTCGGCGGACTGCATTTTTTCAACCCGGTGCCGCTCATGAAGCTCGTCGAGGTGATCCGCGCGCTGACCACGAGCGACGACACCTACCAGACGGTCTTCGCCTTCGCGCGATCTCTCGGGAAGGAGCCGATTACGGCGCCGGATCGCCCGGGGTTCATCGTCAACCGGCTGCTGGTGCCGTACCTGCTCGACGCGATTCGCGCCTACGAGAACGGCCTGGGAACGATCGAAGACATCGACAACGGCATGAAGCTCGGGTGCGGCTATCCGATGGGGCCGTTCACCTTGCTCGACTTCGTCGGCCTCGATACGACCTACTTCATCGCCAACATCATGTTCGAGGAGTTTCGCGAGCCGGCGTACGCTCCGCCGCCGCTCCTGAAGCGCATGGTGCTGGCCGGCAGGCTCGGGAGGAAGTCGGGGCAGGGGTTCTATAGCTACGCGTGATCGTTCGTCGTTCGCGTGAACGTCCGCACGTTCGACCGTTCGTCGGTGCAGACGAACGACGCACTGACGCACGACGAACGGCTACTTGACGCGTGAGCAGCGCCGCTGCCTTTGTCTTGTATTCCTGATCTTCCGGCGCCCACTCGGCGCTGAGCGGCGCATCGATCACTTTCTGGAGCTCCGCGCGGGCTTCCTGGGGCCGATCCTCGTCGATCAGGACCTCGGCAAGGAAGAAGTGCGAGATGGTGCTGTTCTCGTCGTATTTCAGCGACACGCGCAGGTACTCTCGGCTCGCTTGTTGCTGCCGCCAAACAACCGCGGCACGCGGAAATACCAGCGTCCCAGGACGCGGTCGGCCGACCCGTTCATGAATCCCGGGTCGAGCTTGAGGACGGTTTCGAGCTCCTGCTTCACGGGTCCACGGTAGCGGAGCCCGTTGCGCAAGCCGAAGGACTCGGCGAGCGTTCCCATGTTGGCCGCCAGCCAGAAGTGACCTTCCGGCCGGTTCGGCTCGAGCGCGATGGCCGCCCGCGCAGCCTCCATGCCGCGTTCGAGATGTGTGCGGCGCTCCTTGTCCGGCGCGTGACCGCCGAGCCAGTACGACACGCGCGCGAGCTTCCAGGCCGCCTCGAAATCGCGCGGGTCCTGCTTGAGGGCATCAGCCCACAGCGCTGACGCGGTGGTTGCGCTGGCGAGGTTCGCACGGTCGGCATAGAGCCCGTCGGCATTCTGCGCCGCCGCTGGCACGGCCACGGTCGAGATATAAAATAGGACGATGCAGGACCTGATCAGGCGGCTGCTGGCGGAGTTGGGCGAGGATCCCGATCGGGAGGGCCTGCTTGGCACGCCAAAGCGCGTCGAGAAGGCGCTCCGGTTTCTGACGAGCGGATACTCGGCGAACATCGATGAAGTACTGAACGGCGCGTTGTTCACTGTCGATTATAGCGAGATGGTGATCGTCAAGGACATCGACTTCTACAGCCTGTGCGAACACCACCTGCTGCCGTTTTTCGGGAAGTGCCACATCGCTTACATCCCGTCCACCCACGTCATCGGGCTCAGCAAGATCCCGAGGCTCGTCGACGTTTACAGCCGCCGGCTGCAGATCCAGGAGCGGCTGACCAACCAGATCGCCGACACGATCCGCGAGAAGGTCGCGCCGCTCGGGGTGGCCGTCGTCATCGAGGCGACGCACTTGTGCATGTCGATGCGCGGCGTTGAGAAGCAGAATTCGTTCGCCGTTACCAGTGCCATGGTCGGGGCGTTCCGATCGAACGCGCGGACCCGCATGGAGTTCCTCGAGTTGATCAAGCTGCGAAGCGCCGTGCCGGGCCTTCGCGAGAGCGTACCCGCCGGGTACGCGTGCGTGGGCGATGACTGACGTCGCGGAAGGCGGTATGGACGCGAAGGGCACGGTTTTCCGAAACGCTTTGCCAACTTTTTTCCACTGGCGCCGGGGCCCCACCCCCGGCGCGAACTTACGCTGATGCCTCGCCTTCCACCTTCGCTCGCGAACAAGACTCCCGAGCTACGGCGGACAAGCGGACGTCCCTTGGCCACCGTAGCGCGAAGCGCGCAGGTGGCTCGGCTCGGCATGGCCGCGGGCGCTGCGTTCTGTTTTGTGCGGCAATTGCTGCGCTGCCCAGGCGACGACGCGGCAAGCCGGCGCCGCAGACCCGCAAGCCGGCGCCGCCGCCGGTCCAACTGACGAAAGCCGTCCCGGAGATGAAATGCCCGACCGTCCTGGGCGTCGGCGTCACGACCAAGCGTGAGTTCTGCGACATCCCCAGCGGCCGGACGCCGCTCGAGGGCCTGATCATCACGCTGCCGCCGCATCGCGGCGATCTCACGCTGGAGTTCGACCTCCACAATCGCCACACCTACTCCGACGAGCTGATGAAGGCCAAGCGCGGCTACGCGCGGTACACGGCGATGATCGGCGCGCTGGCGATGGACAACACGCTCATCCAACGCGCCGCAATCCAGACCGAGTTCAGGGCGGCCGCGGATCTCTTCGATCGGATTGGCGGCGGCGCCGGTCCGGGCGGCGTCAGGGCGGTCGCGCCGGCCGGCGTCGAGCACATCCGCCTGGCGATCCCCGAGGCCGAGAACGAGATCAGCCTGCTCGGCGAGAAGGTCACGATCGATGGCGTCGACGGCAGTGCGACCTACAGTTCGCCCGGACGGCCGATCGCTGTCGTCAGCAACGTGACGATCGAATATCGTCCCGCCCCGCCTCCCAAGCCCGCGCCTGCCGCCAAGCAACCGCCGCCCAAACAACCGCCGCCGAAACAACCGCCCGCGAAAAAGTAACTTGGGGGATCTGTACGATCTCATCGTGATCGGCAGCAGTTTCGGCGGTGTCATGGCAGCCTGGCCATCCGTGATGGCCGGCAAGAACGTCCTGATGATCGAGCGCGGCGATTGGGTGCCGCGCGGGCCGCAGAATCGCGGCGCCGACGGGTTCTTCGCGCTGACTCCCGCGTACAGTTCCGACGCGCCGTACCGCGTGCTCGCCGGCGGCGAAGGCGACACGCTCGGCACGATTGCCTGCGTCGGCGGCGCATCGGTCTTCTTCGGCGGCGTGTCGCTGCGCCTGCGGGAACGCGACTTCGAGGTCGATCCGGAAATCGTCGGCGGCTCCGGGGCCGAATGGCCGTACAGGTACCGGGATCTCGAGCCGTTCTATTCGAAGGCCGAAGAGCTGCTTGGCGTGGCTGGTTCGGTCGGCCAGGATCCGACGGAACCGTGGCGGTCGGCGGCGTACCCGCAGGCGGCGCCGCCGCGTGCGCCGATGGCTGACCGCGTCGCTCGCGCCGCCCGATCGCTCGGGTTCCATCCTTTCTCACTCCCTCTCGCGATCAACTACACGGCAACCGCGTCCAGGCAGGCATGCGTCGCGTGCAACACCTGCGACGGCTTCGCCTGCGCCTTTCACGCGAAGAACGATCTCAGCGCATCCATCCCGGATCTGCAGGCGCGCGGCCTGCGGCTCGAGACCAACACGATGGCGGTGCGCCTGACGACCGAGGGCCGCCGGATCACGGAGGTGGAGTGCGTCGATCGCGTCACGCGGCAGCCGCGCCGGTTTGCCGGTCGCATCGTCGTCGTCGCCGGCGGCGCGCTCGCGACGCCCCATCTGCTCCTGGCGTCAGGGCTCGAGAGCATGAACCCGGCCGGGGACGCCGTGGGCCGCTACCTGATGCGCCACTGCAACGCGATCGTGATGGGATGGTTCGCCAGGAAGCCGGCGCCGCGCGACGAATTCCACAAGCACATCGGCATCCACGACTTCTATTTCGGGCATCCCTCGGTGGCTTCGCCCCGCGGCAAGCTGGGATGCCTCCAGCAGTTCGGAACGCCGCAGCCCGATTACGTCCTCGGCCTTGCCGGCGGATGGATCGAGCGGCATACCGCAGGGTGGCGGCAGGCGGCCGCGCGCACAATCGCGCGGACGGCGCTGCCGGCGATCGTCCGGCGAATCAGCGGGTTGATCGCGATTGCCGAGGACCGGCCCAACCCGGAGAATCGCGTGGCGCTCGCGGCCGGACCACCGAACCGGTTCGGGATGCCGTCCGCGACGATTACGCATCGATACGATGGGCGCGACACCGCCGCGCGGGACGCCCTGGTCGGCGCCGCCCGCCGCATCCTCCGCGAAGCGGGCGCGATGCCGGTGATGTTTCCGTACAACATCCAGACCTTCTCTCACGCAGTCGGCACGGTCAGGCTGGGCGTCGACCCGTCGCGATCGCCGCTCGACGAGCGCGGGGCCTATCGCGGCCTCGATAATCTGTTCGTCACCGACGGCAGCGCCCTGCCGCGCTCCGGGGGCGTGAATCCCTCATTGACTATCGCCGCCAATGCACTTCGTACCGGCACGCACATCGCGGAGTTGCTGTGACGCGAGCGGAAGGGCGCGGGGCCTTTGGGGTCGCGTTTCTCGGAACGGGCCTCGCGGCCGGGATCCACAGCAAGACGCTGCGCGCGATTGCGCCAGAGGTGCGGCGGTTTTACGCCAGCCGCGACGCCGGCCGAGCCGCCGCCGCTGCCGCTCGGTACCGGGGGGCGGGCGACTTCGCCGACTATGCGGCGGCGATCGAAAGCCCCGAGGTCGCCGTGGTGCTCGTCGCGCTGCCTCCCGCGGCTCACCTCGAATGGACGCTCCGCGCACTTGCGGCGCGCAAGCACGTGATCGTCGAGAAGCCGCCGTTCCTGCGATCGGCGGATTTCGACCAGGTGGCGGTGGCCGCGTCTTCGGCCGGACGGCAGGTGCTGGTCGCCGAGAACTATTTCTACAAGCCGCTGGCGGGGTGGCTCCGCAAGATCGTCCAGGACCGGGACATCGGGGACATTCGATTCATTCACCTGAACGCGTTGAAGGCCCAGGTGACGGCCAACTGGCGGGACGATCCGTCGCTGGCCGGCGGCGGCGCGCTGTTCGAAGGCGGCATCCACTGGGTCTGCCTGCTCGCGAACATCGGCCTGACGCCGGCGCGGATCCACGCCGCGTTGCCAGGGCTCCCCGTCCGATCGCAATGCTGCCGTGACGCTCGAGTACGAAGAGGGGGCGATCGCGACGCTCCACTACTCATGGGACCTTGGCGGCGCGATCAACGGCGTGCGCTTCTCGCAGATCTATGGAACGTCGGGTTCCGTGTTTTTCGAGACCAACGGCATCCTCGCCGTCGCGACCGGCCGCCGCCTGCGGTTCTCGATGCGCGGACTGACCGATCTGGCCGGATATCGCGGTATGATGACGGACTTTCTTCAGAGCATCCGCGCGAACCGCGCGCCCGCGTACGATCTCGCGCGGGCCCGCCGGGACGTGCGCCTGATCGAGGAGGCATACGCGGCCGCCGCCCTTCACCGATGATCATTTCGCACCTGTTGATTGCCCTTACGCTGGGATTTGTCGCCGGACTCCACGCCTCGACCTGGGGAATGTTCAAGGACGCGCCGCACGAGGGCTTTTCGTGGGGCCGCTACTTCAGGAGCGCCGTGGTTGGCGCCATCATGGCCGCCATTGCCTACGTGATCGCACGGCCGGATCTGACGGGTGCCGGGACGAGAGTCGTGTTTTTTGGCGCCGTCTACGTCCTCGAGCGCGGCGCGATCGAGTTCTGGAAGACGTTCCTCAGGAACGAGGACCAGAGCAAGTACTTCATCCCGATGCAGTTCGCGGTCTTCGGCCAGCTCGTGCATGGCCGCGGCAAGCGGCTCGTCATCGGGCTGGCGGTCGCCGGCGCGGTGATCCTGGCCTTTCTCGCCATTCATTTCACGTCGCGCGGCGGCGCCGTGCCCCGATCGTTCGTCCTCGTCCTGCTCATCGGCAGCCTCGGCGGATGGATCTCGGCGTTTCTCGGCGCGTGGAAGGATGCGCCGATTGAAGGATTCGAGACACTGAAGTTCTTCAGGAGCCCGGTCGCGGCCGCGCTCTACGCCGCCCTGCTGTCGCCGTTCACGACGAGCTACATGGCGATCGCCATGGCCGCCCTTGGCTACACGATTGCAACGCTCGAGACCTACAAGACGTTCTTCTTTCCGTCGAAGCCAAGGGGGAAGTTCGCGGGCAAACCGATCACGTTCCCCGAGATGCTCGAACGGCGGAAACGGTTTGCGGTGCTCTATGCGGCCATCTGGCTGTTCATGATTGGCAACTTTGTCGCGGCCTATGGCGGATTCGCCTGACGTCTCCGTCTCCCGTGCGGCGTCCTACCGGCCTGCGGCGCTCGTCTCCGCGGCGGTGTTCGGCCTGTTCTGCGGCGCACTGGTCCTTTACGATCCGCGCTACAGTCAGCTCGCCGTTTACGGCCTCTACGCGATCCCCGCTCACCTGCTGATTTCCTTCCTCCCGCACGAGCCCGCGCTCTGGATTGCGGCACGGCTGTATCCGGCGCTGGTGGTCGCGGTCGTCGGCACTGCCGCGACGGTGGTGGCGATCGTTCTGGACTACTGGCTGATCGGGTGGCTGGTCAACCACCACCTGGTGAAGCCGGTCGTGCAGGAATCGCGCTGGTTCACGTTCGCCTCGCGGTGGTTCCGCAAGGCGCCGGCGCTGCTCATCGCCGGATCGGCCCTGGCGCCGGTTCCGTTCTATCCCGTGAAGATCATGGCGATCGCGGCCGATTACCCGCTGCGACGCTTCATCGTGGCGCTCGTCGTCGGCCGGCTGCCGCGATTCTATTTCCTGGCGCGAGTCCTTTCGGAGCTCGACGACTACGCCGCGCCGAGAAACTCGACGCTCATGTGGATCGTGCTCGCGCTCGCGGCCTTCAGCGCGTGGCGGATCTGGAAGGCGCACCAGCAGGCGACTTCCGGTCGTTGATCCTCGCCGCGTCAGAAGTTCAGCGCAACGGTCAGGCCTCCTCCGCCCGGTGCAAAAAGTGGCACCACACGGACGCAGGGGGCGATGATGCCGCGTAGATGACGTGAGACTTTGCTGTCTTCCAATCGTAAATTGCGCCAATGAGCCCACCTGCTCCGGCGCCGATGCCGGCGAACATCGCGCCGATCTCAGGCCAGCAGCCCTCGCCGCCCCGCACGACGCCAGATAGCCGAAAAGAAAGCCGCCGATCGCGCCGCCAATCGCGGCATTCCGCGCTGTGTGGTGTGCCGTCTCGACGATCAACACTTCGCCGAGCGGGTACCTCCGGTCGATGTGCTTCTCGCGGACGACGAGAGGTTTCGTCGAGCGCCACGAAATCGCCGTGGCGCCGCGCGCCCGAAGCAAGCGTGATGCGGACCCTGTCGCCCGCGAGTTCCTCCTCTCGTTCCCGAGTCAACGGCGCGCCAGCGACCCGGCGCAGCCGGCGCCTCGCCTCGTCGGCGAGCGAGGCCGTGCGCGCGACGACCCGCAGCCACCGTTCGCCCGCGCATTAGTCTGTTCGAGCGACGTGAACTGCAGCGATCCATAGGCGCGCAGCGGGCCGGCGACGCGGGCGTCGGCGCCAGCGATCGCCTGGAGCCTGACGCCAGCGTTCGCTCCTCGTACCGGCGACTCTGCGGGCAGAAGCGCTCGTTTCCCGGCGCGACGCACGGGCCGGCGACGAAGCCAGCATTCCACCGCTGCTGTGCGAAGAACGCGCCTCCGCCGACAAACGCGGAGACCCACTTGGGCTCCCACCGGTAGAGGAGGTTGGCGCCGGCGCTCCACCCCTCGTTGGCGTCGTAGTAGCGATGAGGGCCGCTGACGATCGGCTGGCCGTTCGGGCCGTTGTAGCGGAAGCCGGGATCTTCCCGGTCGGCCGACATGTCCCACTGCATCGCCTCGGCTTCGAGCACCAGGTTGCGCGTGGCGAGCAACTCGAGCGCAACGCTTCGCAGCGGTGCAGCAGGGGAATCGAAGTCGGCCGTGCCGCCGACTCCGACGCTCAACATCACCCTGGGCATCCGCAGCGGCGACGATTGCGCCCAGGCGGTCGACGACAACAGCAGGAGAAGGGACCGATGGCGGCGGTCCGGGCTGCAGCGGTCTGCTTTCGCACCACGAAGTCCTCCATCCCAGTCGATTCGATTGTCGAAATATCCGCTCCGGATGTGGTCAGAGGCCAAACGAATGATTTGTCCCTCGAAGAAAAAAGCAGAGCCGCGATCGGATCAATTAATCGCGCCGATCGCAAGACCCGCTCCGAACCCGATGCCCATGAACATCGCCGGCGCGACTATCCGCCCATCTTCATTGGACATCGTGGCCGGAATGACGCCGAGGAACGCTCCCGCCGCCAGTCCCATCATTCCCGCGCGCACCACTCGACGCCTGCCGCTCGCGCTGGAAAGTGGAGCGCGACGCGGTCGCAGCGCGGTTACCCGCATTCCGCCGATCATCGAATAAGCGGCATCGCCGTAGCTGTTGCTGTATGTCAGCCCATGGGTCGTCATCCATCGGGTTTCTACGAAGGCAACGAACCTCGACGACACCCGTGCGTCGAGCCCCGCACTGAGCCGAAGCTGCGGAGCGACGTTGACGTCGCGTTCCTGGATCATCGTGTCCGGCCGACCATCGCACCCGCCAGGCACCCGGGGGGTGCAGCTGGTTTGCACATCGATCGTCCCCGTGCTCCTTTCCAGCCCGAGTCCAACTCCGACGAACGGCGACAGCGTGTCGCCGGCGTCCCGGACCACGAGGCTGGCGCCGGCGGTCAGGCATCTGGCGTGACTCAGCGACTGCATAATGCGAAATGGATGGCCTGGACGAACAATCCGTTGTGGCGAATGAAATCACCTTCGAACCGGGAAAACTGCTCCTCTCCGGCCGCTTGCTGCCAGCTGATCTCGGAGTCGATCAGCGCCGACGGTCCGATTGGAAGTTGAACGGAAACGACGCCGCGCGGCATTTCCGTGTAGAGAGGCACGAGGGTCATCGTCAACGGATGCGGTCGACGTTGCTGACCGAGGCGCCAAGGTCAGCGTGTCCCATGGCAAGAACAGGCCTGCGCCGAACGACACGGTGGCAGCCGGCACACGCTGTTCGAACGGTCAATCGGCGGATGGCACCGAAGAGGTCTGAGCCCGGACGTGAGACGCGTTCGTGGTCGTCGTCTGTGCCCGGGCCTGGGTAGATGGTGCGATGACGACTGCGAGTGCGACCGCCGCTACAGCAAGTGCTTTCCGCATGTCCCTCATCCCTGTTATGCGAAAAGCCGTGGCACCGTGGCTCAGGGTGGGGGATGGGATACCGTTGACTTAGAAGCGGATCGTCACGTCGAGGCTGGCGTGCGAGGGAGTCAGACGCGGCGCCACGGAGATCGAGGGCGCCGGAGCGGAGTACAACACTCGACTCTCTGCAGTCGCGCGGTTGACGCCCGCGCCGATCAGCGCGCCGGTTCCGGCCCCGATCCCCGCGAACACGGCGCCGACCTCGGGCCAGCAATCCTCTTCGTCACCGCCGCCGCACGAGCCGAGGTAGCCGCCGGCGAATCCGACGATCAGGCCCCACAGGACGCCGTTGCGCACGTTGTGGGTGGTGCGTTCGACGCGGGACACCTGAGTGAGCGGAAGGGTCTGGCTCTGCCCGTCGCGTTCGATGACGACTTCCGCCGAGGTCAGCGAGACAAGCTCGCCTTCCCGCTGACCGCCGCCGATCAACGTGACGCGCACGTCAGGACTGCGCGGCCGGGTTTCTGCTGCTCCTTGGTCGCGGAGTGCTGCACGAATACCGCCCAGCGCGGCGAGTCCGGTATCACCCGCGTCGAAGTTGGTCGTCAGCCACCGCAGGCCGCCAAATGCAGTCAGACGCGGCGCGATCCGGGTCTCGACGCCACCGACGAGTTGCCAACTTGGACCTGATCCCGCAGTCCTTTCGTCGTTCGTCGTATCGGGTCGGCCGTCGCAGCCGCCGGCGGCGCGCGGTTCGCAGCGTGTGTCGGATCGCATCCGCGTGTCCGCGTGGTGGACTCCGAGGCCGCCCCCGAAAAACACGTTCAACCGAGGCCCTCCGGTGCGCATGAGGAGGTTGGCGCCGACATTCAGCGCCTCGTGATCAGTCGTGATCGTCGAAAAGGGCGTGTAGGGCCGGCCGAGGCGATTGTCGAAGTATCCGCTCCTTACGTGGTCGGAGGTCGATCGAAGGACCTGTCCCTCAACGAGGAGGGACTCTGAGACGGGGACCTGAACGGACACGAATAGATCGGTGGTTGGCCGATCCGGATACGAATACGGCATCAACATGCCGCCGCCGACGCTGACGGTAACCGGCGGCCGCTGGGCACTGACGCTCTGCGCCCCGGCCGCGGCGGGGACTAGACACCAGATTGCACACGTAAGCCAGGTTTTCATCGCCGGCCTCCGATTGGGGATTGCGAAAAAGGCGGGCGAATGGGGTCAAACACAAAAGGCCGGACGCTTTCGCATCCGGCCTCAATCGCCGGCCCTGAAAGGGTCGGCCTACAACCGTCCGAGTCCCGAGCCTCGAGTCCCCAGCCCCGAGTCTTACACCTGCGGCTTGTGCAGGACTGGCTGGACTTCCTGCGACTTCTTTTCTCCGGGGGCCCCTGCCCCCCGGCCGCGGCCGAGCCCCTGGATTTGAATCGTCGGCTCTTCCTTGAGCACGACCTTCCGGTAGAGATCGGCCATCTGCTGGTTCTGCAGCTGCTGATCGCGCGCCCGGATCTTTTCCTCGCGCGCGTTCTTGGCGATGCCCTTCTCGTCGAGATCGTGCTGCAGGCCCTTAGCCACCGCTTCGGGATCGAGGACGAGGTGGTGCTCGTTGCTCGCGAGCGGGACGCTCTTGCCGCCGGCGAAGATTTCGTGGCGCCCGTGCTCTTCGTACCACTTGGTCAGCGTGGCGGTCATGTGCATCTTCTCGATGATGTTCCGCCAGCCGATGCCGGTGTTATAGGCGCAGAAGCTGATCTCGCCCTCCTGCGTCGCGTACGGGATGATGCACCGCTCCGTCCGCCGGAAGTCGTAGTTGAAGAGGTCCTGGAACCACATGCCGGCGACGAACAGGAAGTTGAAACGGTCGGACCGCCGCTTCTCGATATCGGCCATCGTCCGTCCTGCGCCCACCTTGCCGTAGTCGCGGCCGGTCGCGCCGAACGCCTTGTCGAAGCGCTTCATCAGATCGAGCAGCCGGAAGTGCGTCGGCGTCTTGAACGAATCGTAGTTGCGCATCAGCGCCAGCGACATGCCGACGATCGACAGGAACCTGCCGCGCGCCGCGTCGTTGACGCTGGCGATGTCCTTCGCGAGCTGGTTGGCGTTGAGGAACGCCGTGACCGGTACCGCCTCCTTGGTTTCCTTGTCGACCATCAGCGCCATGCCGATGCCGCAGTTCGGGTGGCAGCCGCACGACAGGTGTCCCCAGTCCGCTGCCGGGCCGTGGACCAGGTCGGCCCAATCGCCGAACGTGCTGGTGAACGAGATCGGGAACCAGTCGCGGGTCGGCTCGCCGATGCCGGTCTGGTTCTTCACGTCGTGGGCGAGGTGCGACAGCGTGTAGCGCTGCGCGGCGCGGCGCTCCGGCGTCACTTCCTCGTCGCGGCCGGTGAACGACACCGGCTGGAACGACGAGGAAGCTGATCTTCTTCGGGTTGTCGATGGCGAACTGGATGATCCGGCCGACCTGCTCGTTGTTGACGCCGTTGACGATCGTCACGACGGGGACGATGTCGACGCCGGAGCTCCAGAGGTTCTCGATCGCCCGCAGCTTGACGTCGAAGAGGTTGCCGACCAGCCGGTGCGAGTTCGCGGCGTTGCCGATGCCGTCGAACTGCAGGTACGCGTAGCGCAGCCCCGCCTCAGCCGCCGCCTTCGCGAAATCCTTGCTCTTCGCGAACTCGATGCCGTTGGTCGCCGCCTGGACGCTGTTGTAGCCGACCTTCTTCGCGTAGCGGACCGCGTCGAGGAAGTACGGCGACAGCGTCGGCTCGCCGCCCGAGAACTGCACCGACATCTGCCGCTTGGGCTTGATCGAGATCGCATTGTCGAGCAGCGTCTTGATGTCTTCCCAGCTCAGCTCGTGCACGAAGCCGACCTGGTTCGCGTCCATGAAGCACGGGTCGCACATCATGTTGCAGCGGTTGGTCAGGTCGATCGTCAGCACCGAACCCCGGCCGTACTTGATGGTCGAGGCCCGTGGTTGTGGAGCTTCTCGTCGTGATGCGCGCGGATGTCCGATCCCGGGAAGCTGTCCTCGAGATGCTTGAAGAAGGCGGTGTCGATGGCCATCACGTCCTCGAAGTGGCCATGGATGGGGCAGTCCTTCACCATCAGGATCTTGCCGTCGCGCTCGATGATCGTCGCCTTGATTTCGCCGACTTTCTCGTTGAGCAGGACGCTGACGTCCCTCTTGCCGTCGAGAATTGCCTGCCGCGCCTCGCGCACGCACACCGGGCAGAGGGAGTCGGTCTCGCGCGGCCAGCCGAGCGGCGGCTTCACCTTCTGCCACGACTTCAGCAGCGGCTTGTCGGACCAGCGCGGCGTGAACGCGGGGTTCTGCTTGATCTTGTTCAGCGCGTTGAACACGACCCAGGCGCCGTTGGCGGCCACCGAGAGCCCTTTCTCCACGTACTTCACCGGTCGATGCATGCGTCACTCCTTGAGGTGCACCTTACGTACACCCACGCTTTGCGCTAAATGATAGACGACAAAAGGGTTTAGGCCATTTTCTTTCCAGCGAGCGGGCCGTGGGGCGGGTTGAACGGGCGGCCAAACGGGGTGGAAGGGCAGAGCTGCCGGGTTAGATACCCAGCCGATCCTTGAGATCGCGCACCCGGTCCCGCGCCACGGTGAGCTCGGTCTTCCGGTCGTCTTTCAGCCGGATGAGCATGCCGTCGACGCCTGGATACAGCTCGGCCACGAAGGCGAGATTCACGATCGTCGCGCGATGGATTCTCACGAACGCCGCTGGTCGAGCCGGTCTTCGAGCTCGGCCAGCGTGTAATCGATCGCGTGATCACGATCGCCCGACACCGCAAAGGTCAGCTTGTCCTTCGAGAAGAAATGGCTGATGCGCGCCACTTCGAGAACCGTCGTCCGCTCGCCGACGCGCGACGCGATGCGTTCGAGGCGCCGGCCTGCCGAGCGAACGAGCCGTGCCGAGCTGAGCGGCCAGCTCACGCGCCAGCGCCCGGACGTCCGGCCGCGGCTGTCCGGACAGGCGCGACAACTTGTCCAGCGAGCGATCCAGCCGGTCCGGCTCGATCGGCTTCAGCAGGTAGTCGATCGAGTTCACCGCGAACGCGTCGAGCGCGTACCGATCGTAGGCCGTCGTAAAGATCACCGGCAGGTCGCGATCGAGCCGTTCGAGCAGGTCGAAGCCGGTCAGACCGGGCATCTGGATATCGAGGAACAGCACGTCGACCTCGCGATCGCTCAGCTCCGCCAGTGCCGTTTCGGGATCAATCGCGCTGCCGGCGAGGCGGACCCGTCCGGTGGCCTCGAGCAGGCGCGTCAGCCGTTCGACCGCCAGCCGCTCGTCGTCAACGATGTAGGCGCGGAGCATGGATTCGTCCGGCCGGACCCTACGCGGAACCTCGATGACGACGTGTGCCGCGCGTCGCGCTCTGAATCTGTAGCGTCGCTCGATCGCCGTAGGTCAACGCGAGGCGCTGGCGCAGAAGCGCGAGTCCGTGATTGCCCGGGATGGCGTCCGGGTCGAATCCCGGCCCATCGTCCTCGACTTCGATGCGCACGCGGCCGTCGGCCGTGGAGGCGCGAACCGAGATGCTGCCGCCGTTCCGCCGGGGCGAGATGGCGTACTTCACGGAGTTCTCGACCAGGCTCTGGAGCGAGAACCGCGGCACGAGCGTCCCTTTTGCGCTCTCGTCGATCGCAGCTCCCCCTTCATGCGATCGCCAAAGCGGACGCGCTCGATCTCCAGGTAGTCGCGCACGGTCTGCACCTCCTGCTCGAGCGGGACGAGCGGGCGGTCGGCGACGTCCAGCGACGATCGCAGCAGCGACGCCAGCTGTGCCGTCATTTTTCCGCGCCGTTCGGGTCGCTCGGAATGAGCGACGCGATCGAGTTCAGCGTGTTGAACAGGAAATGCGGCTGGACGCGCGATTCGAGCGAGGCCAGCTGTGCTTCGACGGCGGCGCGGCGGGCTTCGGCCTCGTCGCGCTCCTTCGTCCGCACGGCCAGCGTCGCGGCCTCGAGGCGGGTGCGCATCATCTCGTAGGCGGAAATCGCCAGGCCGAAGGTAGCGTGGTGATGATCGCGTTCCTCGCAGACCCCACCAGCCATTCGCCGAACTCAGCGGCAGGAATGTAGCCGATGACAGCCAGGATGGCGATCGTCGCGGCGCTGCCGGCCATCGCGAATACGAACATGCAGGCGACCAGCAGCAGCCAGTTGACCGGGAACCGGTATCCCACAGCCGCGGACTGATGCGGGGAATGAAAACGGCGCACAGCGTGCCAATCGTGAACGAGAAGAGGAATGCGACGCCAAGCGCTTCCGCGGCGCGTCGCCAGGGCGTGCCGAAACCGACCCCAATGAAGGCGACGGCGACGAAAACGGCCGCGGCGAAGAACCCGCGACCATTCGAGGATGTACCGCGCCCTGGGAGTCACGGCGATCACTTGTGACAGCCGAAGCAGCCCAGCCCCGGCGCCTGCGGAACGGTCCCGGTCTCGATCCACGCGCGGCCGCGGGGAGCCTGGCCGGACGCCGGCGCCTCGGCAATCAGCCGCTCGAAATACGCGCGGGCCTTCACTTGTCGCCGAGGCGCGCGTAGCCGTCAGCGAGGCCAAACAGCAGTTCGCCTTTGGGATGATCCCCCAGTGTGTGGAAGTACGGCTGCTGCAGGTCGAGGACGTGCTCGAAGTCGCCGACCCCGGTCCGCAGCAGCGGCTCCGCCATGGCGGGAGGCACGGAGCGCGCCGCCTGCAGCAGCACCGCGCCGCGAGGGATCACGACCGCGAGGCTGTTGGGCGCGAGCGAGACGGCTTCACTCATTTCGGCGAGGCCTCGCTCCCAGAGCGGCCCACCGTTGGCCATGTCGCCCCGCTGGAAGGCCTGCCCGGCCTGGAAGAAGAGCCCAGACCCACGCCAGACCAGCGCCTCGGGATGTTTCGGCTCGCGCGCCAGCGTCCGCTCGCAGGCTTCCATCGCTTTGGCAAACCGCGTCGTGTCGCCGGCCAGTCCGGCGAACATGTCGGCACGGACGATCGTGTAATCCCAGGTGTCCGGCGACGCTTGCTCGGCGCGAGCGCCATGGCCAGCGCGAGCAGCAGATTGATGAACCACATAAACACGCTCCTTTCACCCTCAAGCTACCGGGGCGATCGGGGCGGGCCGGTCGTCAACCGACGAAAGGCACGAATTTCAGGATGAGGGTTCAGCCAGCGGTCCATCCAGCTCACGATATGCCGCAGGCGTTCGACCCTGTGCCACGGCTCGCCGGAGCGCGACAGTTCGTGATTTTCCCGCGGGAAACGCACCATCACGCTCGGCACCCGCCGGTATTGCAGCGCCCTGAACATCTGCTCGCCACCGTTCGCCGGCGGCGTCCGGTAGTCCTGGTCCCCGAGGATCAGCATCAGCGGCGTCGTCACCTTGGCGACGTGGGTGATGGGCGAGCGCGCCGCGAAATCCTGCGGATCCTCCCACGGCGCTTTCCTGAACCAGAACGGGGTGAACTGCGCGAAGTCGGCCGATACCGAACCCGGTCCAGTCGGCGATGTCGCGCTGCGACACCGCGGCCTTGAATCGCTGGGTCTGCGTGATCGTCCAGTTCGTCAGCAGGCCGCCGCCGCTGCCGCCGGTCACGCCCAGCCGCTCGGGATCGACATAGCCGCGTTTCAGCACCTCGTCGACGCCGGCCATCAAATCGCGGTAGTCGTCGCCCGGGTAGCGGTACTGAATGATGTTGCCGAAGTCCTGTCCGTACGACGAGCTGCCGCGCGGGTTCGTGTAGAGAACGACGTAGCCCTTCGCCGCCATCCACGCAAATTCGTGCGTAAAGGTGTTGCCGTACGCCGAATGCGGCCCGCCGTGGATCTCGCAGGATCATCGGATACTTGCGGCGCGCGTCGAAGCCCGGCGGCTTCAGGATCCAGCCGTGAATGCGCTTGCCGTCGAAGCTCTGATACCAGAGCTCTTCGGGCGGCGTGAGGTTCAGCCGCTCGAACAACCCATCGTTGAAGTGCGTCACGGCCACCGGCGCCGCTGCGCCGCCGGTCGTCCTGACGACGTTGACGTCGCCGAGGACGACAGGAGTGGAGATGACCGCGGCCAGCGTCGACGCATCGCGCGACGCCGTGAACGACATCACGTCCTGCGGGCCGTCGGTAATCGCCTCGATCCTGGCGTCGTCGATCGTGATCCGCTTGATGTTCGCGCTGCCGCGTTCCGAGGCGACGGTCAGCAGCGATCGATCGTCCGGCGCCCAGACGATCGCCTTGGTTCCCGCGCCACGCGGCGCGGCCTGATCGCCTCCGATGCCACCGCCGATGTCGTAGTCGTAGCGCAAGGTGAGATTGCGTGGTTCGCTCTTTCCGTCGGCGTCGACGACGAAAAGATCGGGCACGTCGTAGGAGCGGATAGGGTTGCCTTGCGGGATTCCGACGAACGCGATGCGGCGGCCATCGTTCGACACCGCGAACCTGCCGATAACGCCATCGATGCTCGCTATGCGCGTGATCTCGCCGCCGCCGGCAGGCACGCTGTAGAGATCCACGTCGTCGGCATGGAAATAGGGTTCTGCCCGGCGATCGGAAACGAACAGGATTCGCGAACCATCATGCGACCACCTGACGTTCGACTCGTCGAATCGGCCGTCGGTCACGCGGCTCGGAGTCGCCGGGTTGGAACCGGCATCCCCGGCCCTCACGGTCCAGATGTGCGAATGGCGGTCATCGTCGACGTAGTCGGGGTCGCCGTTTTCGCGATACACAGGTCGATCGATGACGCGCACGTCGCTGCGCCGCTCGGGCGGGGGCGGCTTCAGATCGGCGGCGGTCGTGGTGCTGCTGAAGGCGATCGTCCGGCCGTCAGGCGACCACACGGGACTGGTTGCGCCGCGCGGCAGATCGGTGAGCGCCTGCGCCTCGCCGCCGGACAACGGCAGAAGGTGCACCTGCGGCAGCGACGGCCCGTCTTTCTTCTCGATCACGCGCACGAATGCCAGCGTTTTCCCGTCGGGCGACCAGCGCGGCGACGTGTCGCGCGTGCCCGATGTCAGCGGCCGCGGCGGCTGCACTCCGCCGGCGGGCACCGCGTAAATGGCGGTCTCGTAACGGTTGTCCTTGTCGTTGACGATCACCTTCACGAACGCGATCGTCGACCCATCAGGAGAGATCTGCGGATCCCCGACCCAGGTGAACGCGAACAGGTCGGTTTCGGTGACGCCGCGCTTCTCCGGCTGGAGGGCAGGGAGCGCCACTGACGTCAGCACGCACGCGGCGACGAACGCGATGCATCTGCGCAGCATGCGGAGCATCCTACAATGAAAGGCATGCCGGTTCGCGACGTGATCATCGTTGGCGGCGGGCCCTCGGGGCTTTCGGCCGCCATTGCCGCCAAGCAGCGCGGCCTCGACTACCAGGTTCTGGAGCAAGGAACCCTCGTCAACTCCATCTACCGGTTTCCGCCGCAGATGGTGTTCTTCACGACGCCCGAGCTCCTGGAGATCGGGGGATTGCCGTTCGTCTCGCCGTTCGAGAAGCCGACCCGCGCCGAGGCGCTCCGGTATTACCGTCGGGTCGTGGATACATTCGATCTGCAGATCGCCTTCGACGAGCGGGTAGTCCAGATTGATCGAGAGGAGAAGGAACGCGCTGGGGGTGGGGCCCCAGCGCCATTGGAAAAAAGTCAGTCAGTCTTCGTCCTGGAGACGTGTACGTCACGGGGCGGCACGCGCGTTCGCCATGCGCGGAACGTCGTGCTCGCCACTGGCTATTACGATCTTCCGAATCTCTTGAACATCCCCGGCGAGGACCTGCCGCACGTTCATCACTACTACTCTGAGCCACATCCGTACTACCGGCGCCGCGTCGTCATCGTCGGCGGCGGCAACTCGGCGGCCGAGTCGGCGCTCGAGATGTACCGTGCCGGGGCGCACGTGACCATCGTCCACCGCTGGCCGGAGCTGAAGTCCACGATCAAATACTGGGTGCGGCCCGACATCGAGAACCGGATCAAGGAAGGCTCGGTCGCGGCACGCTTCGGCGCGTGCGTCAGGGAAATCCGGCCGACGGCCGTGCTCCTGGCCACCGGCGAGGAGTTGCCGGCCGAGGCGGTCTTCCTGCTCGTCGGCTACCACGCCGACTGGGATCTCCAGCTGTCAGCCGGCATCGAGCTGAACGATCGCCGCGCGCCCGTCTACAACCCGGTGACGTTCGAGACGAACGTCTCCGGGCTGTTCGTCGCCGGCGGCGCGCTGGCCGGCGTCGACACCGGCACGATCTTCATCGAGAACGGTCGGTTCCATGGGGAGAAGATCATCGAGGAGATTGCGAGGCGCATCTAGTCTTACCCGAGGGGCTTCGCCCCTCGGACTCCCCGACACGCTCTCTCGCGCGCCGCGGCGTCGGCGCGCTCCGTTCGCGTGGCTCGCTCGCGCGCTCGCTCGCGACGGTAGTTGGTTTGTGAGATAGCTTCTATAAGCTGGAGCTCAGGAACTGAGGAGCTCAGGAACTGAGGAGCTCAGGAACTGAGAGCTGAGGAGCTGGTTACCGCCGGCGAAACAGGATCAACGGGCCGTTGGTCAGCCGCTCGAAGCGCGAGTCCCCTGTGTAGTGTGCGACCTGCTTATCAATGTCCGCTGCCGTGAACGGCCACAAATCACCTTCGCGCGACAGCAGGACGAACGACGCGTCGTCGGGCTGGCCGGCCGCGTAGACGCCCAGCGAGTGCAGCTCGAGCCGTCGGGGAAGATGCGGAATCAGGTTCGGCTGCGCCAGGACACTGGCATCTCGAGGAACAGACTCCAACTGCCGCAGGAACTCACGCGCTTCGTCAGGCTGGCGCCACGATGCCCGGGTGATGGCGCGCGGCGCCGGCAGATCGATGAGCGCGACGAGCAGAATCGCCAACGGGAGGCATCGGGTGATTCGCGGCGACGGTGACCCTGAGAGGGTTGCCTTACTTTCCAGACGGCCGGCGCCGATCGCCGCTGCGGCAAAGAGCCACGGCAGGATCGGCCACAAGTAGTGGCCGAGCAGCGCCGCCTGCAGCGACTCAGGGGCCGCGGCCAGGTTGACCAGCATGCCTGGTAAGGCAATCGCTGCCCACGCGGGGGCGAGCAGGCAGGCGAATCCCGTCGCGCTGATAACCGTGATGATTCGGTTGAGGGTTTCCAACGAGATGAGTCGACCTGCCGTCTCTGCCAGCCCGCCGTAGCGTCCTTCGAGGAACGGATTCGCCGAATCCAGGCCGTAGATCCCGCGCCAGAACGGGATCGCGACGCCAAGAGACACGGCGAGCCAGACGACGGACAGAGCGGTCGTGGCGAAGCCGATCCGCCGATCGCGCTCGGCGACCGCGACGACGATGCCGAACACCGCAAAGTACAACGCGACATCTTCCTTGCACCCGAGCGCGAGCACGACCAGGAGCCAGTAGACGGGCAGCCGCCGCGACTCCCGCGCGAGGAGCGCACCGAAGATCAGCAGCGGCTCGACGCTCTCGATATAGAAGACGCTGGTCGCGGCGCCATGCGCGCGCCGCGAGAACAGGAAGGCCGCGGTCAGCGCCAGCGCCACGCCGCTGGATGCGTGGCGCCGCGCGAAGCGGTAGAGCAGGAAGCCGGCCGCCGCATGGAACAACGCCTGCACCACGAACAGCCATGCCGGTCCGTCGAACAGCCGGGCGAGCGGGGACAGCAGGACGAGCGTCGGCATGAAGTGCTGCGCGAAGAGCGAGTGCCGGAACATCGGCACGTAGGCGAGCGGTCCGCCCGTGGCGGTGCTCCACAACGCGTAGTCGAAGACGGAGAGATCGAAGGCGTTGCTGTGGAGCGAACGGTGCGCGGCGAGCCCGAGACTCGAATAGAGCAGGAACGCAGCGGCGCACATGACAAGGGCGGGAAGGGCAGGATGGGCAGGACGGGCGGGGCAGGGCGGGCGGGGCAGGCGGCGGGAAGGGTCTCCGTGATCTCCCCTTCCCGCCTATCCAGCCCTTCCTGCCTTTCCCGCCCCACTAGTGCGCGACGTTCGAGAGACCCGGCGTCCGGGCGATGAGCAGCTTCATCTCGAGCAGTTCCACGAGCGACTCGGCGCGCGTGCGCAGGCTGTCCTGCTCGAGGAGCGCCTGCCGCTCGAGCGGCTCGAGGTCGAGGTACTGCGCCAGCGCGTTGACGAGGTCCTCGTCGCACATCGCCGTGGCGGTGCGGAGGTCCGGCGCGGCGTCGGCCGCGCCGTGCGTGCGTCGCAGGGTGGCCGTCAGCAGCGCCTCGAGCCTGGCGCGGGCGTTCTTCACGATCTGCCGGTCGTCGGTTTCGAGTTGCCGTTCGACGAGCGGCTCGATCGCGGCGCGCCGGTAGGGCTTCGTGTCGTCCTCGGCCGCGACCCGGAAGCGCTCGAGCCCGCGCAGCACGATGTTGTAGCGGCCGTCGGGCAGCTTTTCAACGTGCGTGATCACGCCGCTGCAGCCGATCGGGTACACCGGCGGCCGCCCCTCGTAGTCGCGCTCCCAGCCCGGCCTGAGCAGCACCATGCCGATCATCCGATCACTTGCGAGCGCGTCCGCGATCATCTCGCGGTAGCGCGCCTCGAAGATGTGCAGGGGCAGAAAGACGTTCGGGAAGAGGACGACATTGGGCAGCGGGAAGATGGGAAGCAAATCGGACATGGTTCCTGAAGCCTGATGCTGCGTGCCTAGTGAATCGTTTTCGTCTTCTTATCCATGTAATCCATCAACACGTACTGTCCGAGGGTGTATGGCGTCGTGAAGTACGCCTTGCCCTTGCAGATCTCGGCGACGCGGCGGACGAAGCTCACCAGGTCGTAGTCGCGGGCGAGCATGAACGTATTGATCATGATGCCGCTCTTGCGGCAGGCGGCCACCTCGGCGCAGGTCTCGGCGACGATGAACGGATCGAGGCCGAAGGCGTTCTTATAGATGCGGCCGTCGGGCTGCGTCAGGGCGGACGGCTTGCCGTCGGTGATCATGATGATCTGCCGCATGTCCTTGCTCTGCCGCTCGAGGATCCGCCGGGCGAGCCGCAGCCCCTCACGCGTGTTGGTGTAGTAGGGACCGACGCGCACGCGGCCGAGCTCGGCGAGCGGGATTTCCTCGGCCGAGTCGTGGAACAGCACCACCTTCAACGCGTCGCCGGGATACTGGTTCTTGATCAACTGCGCGAGCGCCAGCGCCACGCGCTTGGCCGGCGTGAATCGATCCTCGCCGTAGAGGATCATGCTGTGGCTGCAGTCGAGCATCAGGACGGTTGCGCAGGAGCTCTGATATTCGCCCTGCACCACCATTAGGTCTTCGTGGGTGACGCGAATCCGCCGTCGGCGGGTCCGGGTGCAGGTGGGGTGCGGTGCTGGGTGCTGGGTGCCGCGTCCCGTGCTTCGCGTGCCACTGCGTTGAGGAGCGTCGCCGCCGCATCGAGGTTGAGGGTGTCGCCGAACTCGTACGGCTTGGGCGCCCCGGTGGTTTCGACGCCGGTGGCCTGTTCGCGCGTGTCGTGCCGGCCGAAGCTGCTCTTGCCCAGCGATCCGAGCAGGTCGCGCAGCGCGCGGTAGCCGAGGAAGTCCAGCGTCTTGTCGGTGACCTCGAAGTGCACCGCCTCGGCCTGCGCCGGATCCTGGCCGCGGCCGCGGCCGCTGCGCCGCTGGCGTTCGCTTTCGAGGTCGGGCGGCATCGAGATGTATCCCTGCTCGCCCATCCGCTCGATGATCTCCTGGATCAGCTCCTCGAGCTTGGAGCGCATCTCTGATTGATCGCCGTCCGCGGGGTCGCCAAGCAGCCGTTCGATGGTTTCCTCCGGCAGGACGCCGCCGTTGAACAACGCGTCGAGGATCGCATCGTGCAGCGCCTGCATCGTCCGCTCGTCGTCGCTCGTCCCATACGGGTTGCCGAAGCCGCTCGACAGCAGCAGATCGGACAGCTTCGCCACGAGGTCCTCGAGGTCGAGCTCCTCGAGCGGATCGCCGGTGAATTTCGTGTAGCGGTATTTCATGAATGTATAGGGACTGGAGGCTAGGGGCTAGAGGCTGGAACCGCCTTGCGCGAATTCCCAGTCCCTAGTCCCCAGCCTCCAGCCCTAGTTGTAATACTTCTTCTTTCCGCCCGGAAACCTGATCTCCTCGTCCATCCCCGTTTCCTCGCGACGCGACGGGCGTCGAGGGGCCGATTCCGCCCCGGCCGTATAGCCGCGCTCGTCGCTGCGGCTGATCTTCTTCTGCGCGTACAGGCCTTCGAGGACGAAGTCGATGGCCGAGGCCATGGCGGCTGCCGACGCTCCGCCGGCCAGGCCCGTACGCTCGGCCAGCTCCCGCAGGCCCTGCACGCCGCGGGTCAGCGCGATGACCTCGGCGGCGGCCGTGGTGTCGCTCAGCGGCAGCGAGCCGCCCAGATCGAACCACTCGGTGACGGTGCGCGTGTCGACGCCGTCGAACATCCCCGTGAACACGTTGCCGACCGCGGAGCGAATCAGGTCGCGGGCGACCGCTTCGGCGCCCTTCAGCTCGCCCTCGTATTCCAACTCGAACTTGCCGGTGATTGACGGCAGCGCCGCGTAGACGTCGGTGACGCGCGGCACGACCACTTTCTCATCGTTGGCGAGCGCCCGGCGCTCGGCGTTCGAGATGACGAGTTCCAGCGTCGTGATCGGCAGCCGCTGGCTCACGCCCGAGCGCTTGTCGATCTTGCGATCGGCGCGCGCCTGGAACGCGACTTCCTCAACGACCTCGCGGAGATAGGCGGGGACCTCGACCTTCAGTCCGCCCGGGCGCTGAATCCACGCCTCCTGCGCCGTGATGGCGATCGCGTTCTGGCGCGTGGCCGGATAGTGGGTGCGGATCTCCGAGCCGATCCGGTCCTTGAGCGGCGTGATGATCTTGCCGCGGGCCGTGTAGTCCTCCGGGTTGGCGGTGAAGACCAGCAGGACGTCGAGCTGCAGCCGGATCGGGTAGCCCTTAATCTGGACGTCGCCTTCCTGGAGGATGTTGAACAGCCCGACCTGGATTTTCCCGGCGAGGTCGGGCAGCTCGTTGATCGCGAAGATCCCGCGATTGGCGCGCGGCAGCAGCCCGTAGTGCATCGTCAATTCGTCGGCGAGGTTGAGCCCGGCCTGGGCCGCCTTGATCGGATCGATGTCGCCGACCATGTCGGCGATGGTCACGTCGGGGGTTGCGAGCTTCTCGACGAACCGCGCGTCGCGGGGCAGCCAGCCGATGGGCAGGTGGTCGCCCTCCCTGGCCACCCGCGCGCGGCAGGCGCCGCACAGCGGCGCCTGCGGATCGTCGTGGATTTCGCAGCCCGGCACGACGGGGATTTCATCGTCCAGCAGATTGATCAGGCTGCGCAGGATGCGGCTCTTGGCCTGGCCGCGCAGTCCGAGCAGGATGAAATTGTGTCGCGAGAGGATGGCGTTGACGAGTTGCGGCACGACGGTATCGTCGTAGCCGATGATGCCCGGGAACAGCTTTTCTCCGGCCTGAAGCTTGCGGACCAGGTTGTCGCGGACCTCCTGCTTGACGGAACGCGTCTCGGATCCACGCCGCTGCCGAAGTTCACCCAGGGTTCGAATCGGGTCCGCCATGAGAGGATTGTACTCCGGGTGCGCCATCCCTTCTTCGAATCAACTCGCCCGCTGGTCTTCGCGCACCGGGGCGGCGCCGCGCTCGCGCCGGAGAACACGATCGCGGCATTCGACAAGGGACTCGCATCAGGCGCCGACGGGATCGAGCTGGACGTCCGCATGTCGCGCGACGGCGTCGTTGTCGTCCACCACGACGCCATTCTCGATCGCACGACCGACCGCCGGGGCGCCGTCGCCGCACTGGATGCGCGCGAGCTGGCGCGAGTAGACGCCGGTTATCGCTTCGCCCAGTCCGGCACCCATCCATTCAGGGGGCATGGCATTGGCGTCCCCGCGCTCGGCGAGGTGCTCCGCCGCTATCGCGACTGCCGCGTCATCGTCGAGATGAAAATCAATTCCGCCGAGTTCGCCGCCGCCGTTGTCGAGGCCGTGCGGTCGGCGGACGCCGTGGACCGGGTGTGCCTGGGGTCGTTTGGCCGTCGAGCGCTGCGCGCGGCCCGCGAGCTCGAGCCGGCCCTGGCCACCAGCGCCGCGCGCGAGGAGGTGCGGTGGGCGCTCTATCGCAGCTGGCTCGGCTGGCCGGTCAGCCGCACTTCGTACGCCGGCTATCAGGTTCCCGAGCGCGCTGAAGCCACGCGAATCGTGTCGCCAGGCTTCATCCGCTCCTCACATGCCGCCGGGCTCGGCGTTCAGGTGTGGACGGTGGACACCGAGGCCGATGCCCGGTCGCCTTCTCGATTGGGGAGTGGACGGGTTGATTAGCGACCGCCCGGATCTACTCATGCCACTTGTACACCCGGTATAGAGCTGGGCGCTCAGCCAACTTTTTTCCAATGGCGCCGGGGCCCCACCCCCGGCGCGAACTTACGATGATGCCTCGCCTCCCACCTTCGCTCGCGAACAAACTCGCGAGCTACGGTGGGCGAGCGGCCGTCCCTTGGCCACCATAGCGCGAAGCGCGGAGGTGGCTCGGCTCGGCATGGCCGCGGGCGCTGCTGACTGCTATTGAAGCTTGAAAACCACCGTGACGGTCATCACGACGGGGATCGCTTCATCATTCAATCGTGCCGGCGTGAACTTCCACCGCTGCACCGCATCCAGCGCCGCCTGGTCGAGCATTGGATGGCCTCGGAGCACGCGCGCCGACGTGACATTGCCCGACGCATCGATGACGGCCTCGAGAATCACGTATCCCTCGATGTGCGCCGCTCGCGCGACTGGCGGATAGACCGGCACCACGTTGACGACCTTTTCCGGCGCCCTGATCCCACTATGCAACCGGACCGGAGCCTTAGGCGTCGTCAACAACAGGAGCAGGCGGCGCATCGGGCACACCGACCACATTGTCGCCAACGCCGTCGACAATCCCGTTCACGACGCCGTCGCCCGACCGCTCGACCGCGGGAGACCATGTCTCGGGCGTGATTGACGTGGGAGCGACGACCGGCGCGGCGTCAGGCGACACCGTGGGCAACTCAGGCGCCGCTGTTGGCGGGCGTGGTGCGGGCGGGGGCGGCGGAAGCTCGATGTCGATCAGCCGCGCGGGCTCGTAGAACGCGAGCGCTTCGCGAGGCGTCGGCAGAATGTCCGGCGCGATGGCAGTTGCGACGAGCACGGCGATCACGACGAGCACGTGGACGCCGATCGACGCGACGACGACCGGTGAACGGTGGGAACGAACGGACGGCGGGCGAATAGCGACGTCTCCGAACAGATCGCGCGGCATGCGGCCCTCCATGCGCCCGCCCTCAAAGGGCGGGCCTACAACGACGGTTGCAGTTGTAGGCCCGGCCTTCAGGCCGGGCATCGACATGCGCGCGATGTCGTTCTGTGTTGTTGGACACCGGGGATCAGCGAAGGTTCCCCGCCTCCGCGCGAGCGATAGCGCTGAGGTTCGCGAGATAGCGTTGCGCGCTACGGCGAGGCAGGCTTGCGATGGCGCGCGAACGCGATAGTGCTTTTGCGGCACGCCGGAAGATATCGCTCATCATCCGCGCCGTGAGCTTGCCGGTGTTGGTGTTCTGGCGGCTCGGGTGATAGCAGCCGATCAGCGTCTGGCCGTTCGGCAGGATGGCGATCGATCCATGCGCGAACTGGGGCCGCGGCCGCACGACGATGCCTCGCAGTTTCAGCATCTGCAGGTACGCGTCGAACGCAATCTTGCCGAGCGCGACCACGACGCGCACGCGGGGCAGCGCCGCGACTTCGGCGTCGAGGTGCGGAAGACAATTGGCGATCTCCTGCGGCGTCGGCTTGTTGCCGGGCGGCGCGCAGCGCACCGCCGCGGCGATGAACGCGTCGCGGAGCGCGAGGCCGTCGTTCGGATCGCGCGACGTCGGGATGTTGGCGAACCCGTGACGATTGAGCGCCGCCATCAGGAAATCGCCCGAGCCGCCGGCGCCGTCTCCGGTGAAGACACGGCCGGTGCGGTTCGCACCGTGCGCCGCCGGCGCCAGCCCGACGATGAGCAGCCGCGCGCCGGCGTCGCCGAATCCTGGCACCGGCCGCGCCCAGTACGTGTCGTGACGGAACGCGCGGCGTTTTTCGACGCCGATCCGCTCGCAGTACGCGCGAAGACGGGTGCAGCGCTGGCAGGTCACAATCGTGTCGCGTACGGTGACGAGGTTGTGGTTCATTCTCGGGTCAAGGTTACAATGGGAGATTCCTACAGGCGGCGCGCGGATCGGCCGACACTGTAGCTAGCTTAGGCTGGGAGGCGAAAGGACAACGTCCTGCTGTGAGACACATTGCTCCGAAAGATGCGGCCGAGCTCGACGCCGTCGAGACGCGTGAATGGCTCGACTCGCTCGACTACGTTCTACAGTCGGGCGGCCCCGCGAAGGTCGCCCAGCTCCTGCGGGACCTCGCGGTCCATGCGACCGAGAACGGTGTCAACCTCCCCTTCAGCGCCAACACCCCTTACCTCAACACGATTCCCGCCGACGAGCAGGCGCTCATGCCGGGCAGCCCCGACCTCGAGCGCCGCATCAAGAGCCTCGTGCGATGGAACGCGGCCGCGATGGTCGTCCGCGCGAACAAGGCCGAGGAAGGCATCGGCGGTCATATTTCAACCTATGCGTCGGCCGCGACGCTGTACGAAGTGGGCTTCAATCACTTCTTCCGCGGGCACGATTCCCCGGACGCCGACATCATCTTCTTCCAGGGACACGCTGCCCCCGGCATCTACGCGCGCGCCTACCTCGAAGGCCGCATCGACGAAACGCACCTGGAGAACTTCCGCCGCGAGCTGCGGGCGGGCGGCGGCCTGTCGTCGTATCCGCACCCGTGGCTGATGCCCGACTTCTGGGAATATCCGACCGTTTCGATGGGCCTCGGCCCGATCATGGCGATCTACCAGGCGCGCTTCATGCGCTACCTCGAAGATCGCGGACTGAAGCCGAAATCCGCCTCGAAAGTCTGGGCCTTCCTCGGCGACGGCGAGACCGACGAGCCGGAGGCGCTGGGCGCCATCACGCTGCCGGCGCGCGAGAAGCTCGACAACCTGATCTTCGTCATCAACTGCAACCTGCAGCGCCTCGACGGCCCGGTGCGCGGCAACGGCCAGATCATCCAGGAACTCGAGGCGATGTTCCGCGGGGCCGGCTGGAACGTCATCAAGGTGATCTGGGGCCGCGAGTGGGACGCGCTGCTCGCCAAGGATCGCGACGGCCTGCTCGTCAAGCGCATGGGCGAGATCGTCGACGGCCAGTACCCAGAAGTACGCGGTCGAATCGGGCGCCTACGTCCGCGAGCATTTCTGGGGAGCCGACCCGCGGCTGCTGGAGATGGTCAAGCACCTCTCCGACGACCAGTTGAAGAAGATGTCGCTCGGCGGCCACGACCCCGTCAAGGTTTATAACACCTACAAGGCAGCGGTCGAATACAAGGGAGCGCCGACTGTCATCCTCGCGCGCACCATCAAGGGCTACGGCCTCGGCGAAGCGGGCGAAGGCAAGAACATCACCCATCAGCAGAAGAAGATGAACGAAGAGGAGCTGCGCGCCTTCCGCACCCGCTTCGGGATCCCGATTTCCGACGCCGAGATCAGCAATACCCCCTTCTACCGTCCGGCCGACGACAGCATCGAGAGCCGCTATCTCCGGCAGCGCCGCGAGACGCTCGGCGGCTACGTGCCGACGCGGAAGATCCGCAGCGAGCCGCTCAAGACCGTTCCGACGGAGCTGTTCGACGAGTTCGCGTCCGGCACCGAAGGCCGCAAGGCCTCGACGACGATGGTGTTCGTGAGGCTGCTGTCGAAGCTGCTGCGCGACAAGGAGATCGGCCACCTGGTCGTGCCGATCGTTCCCGACGAAGCGCGAACGTTCGGGATGGAGGCGCTGTTCCGGCAGGTGGGGATCTACTCACATGCCGGCCAGGTTTACGAGCCGGTCGACATGGATACGCTCCTGTATTACAAGGAGGCATCCGACGGCCAGATTCTCGAGGAAGGGATCAACGAAGCGGGTTCGATGTCGTCGTTCATTGCCGCCGGCACGTCGTACGCGACCTACGGCGTGAACACGATCCCCTTCTTCATCTTCTACTCGATGTTCGGCTTCCAGCGGATCGGCGATCTCATCTGGGCGGCCGCCGACTCGCGGACCCGCGGCTTCATGCTCGGCGGCACCGCCGGGCGCACGACGCTGGCCGGCGAGGGGCTGCAGCACCAGGACGGTAACAGTCACCTCCTGGCCTACCCCGTCCCGAACATCGTCGCCTACGACCCGGCGTTCGCGTACGAGATCGCGGTCATCATCCAGGACGGCATCCGCCGCATGTATGTCGATCAGGAGAGCATCTTCTACTACCTGACCGTCATGAACGAGCAGTACGCGATGCCGCCAATGCCCGAAGGCGCTCGCGAAGGCATCCTGAAAGGGTTGTACCGGTTCCGCGCCACCTCGGCGCCAGACCGCGCCGCCCGCGCGCAGCTGTTCGGCAGCGGCGCGATCCTGCCCGAAGTGATCAAGGCGCAGGAAATCCTCGAGAGCAAATACAACGTCGGCGCCGACGTCTGGAGCGTCACGAGCTACTCGGAGCTGTATCGCGACGGCCACGCGTGCGAGCGCTGGAACATGCTGCACCCGGGCGACAGGCCGCGCCTGCCGTACGTCACCGCGTGCCTCAAGGACGCACCGGGCGTGCTCGTGGCGGCGTCGGACTATGTGAAAGCGCTGCCCGACTCGATCGACCGCTGGCTGCCGCGGCCGTTGACGACGCTCGGCACCGACGGCTTCGGCCGGAGCGAGAACCGCGCCGGGTTGCGCGAGTTCTTCGAGGTCGACTACCGCTACATCGTCGTCGCGACGCTGGCCGCTCTGGCACGCGAGGGACGGATCGACGTGTCGGTCGTCCAGCAGGCGATCAAGACACACAACATCAATCCCGAGAAGAGCAATCCTGCGACATCCTGAAGATGAGCCACGAAGGACACAACGGACCACGAAGGTCGATGTGACAGATTTCACCCTGCCTGAACTTGGTGAAAACGTCTCGTCAGGCGATGTGCTGCGAGTGCTCGTCAAAGCCGGCGACGTCATCACGAAAGATCAGCCGGTCCTCGAGCTCGAAACCGACAAGGCCACGATCGAAGTGCCCTCGTCCGTCGCCGGGCGGGTCAAGGAAATCAAGGTCAAGGCCGGCGACAAGGTGAAGGTCGGCCAGAGCATCCTCGCCGTTGACGGCGGGGCGGCACCGTCAGACGAACCGAAGGCGGCGCGTCAGGCGGCGGCCGAGCAACCGGCCCAGGAGGCGCCGAAGCCTGCCGCTGAACCGCCCGCGAAATCGCCGGCAGTCGCCGCCAACTCGGTGGAAGAGGTGGAGCCTGGACTCGACCAGCACGTCGAAGGTCAGAAACGGCCGGGACCGGAAAAGGTGGTTGCGATCAGTCGCGGCGCGCGACAGAGTGCCGAACCAGCCGCGCCCGAGCTCCCGGTAGCGCCGGCGGCACCGTCCGTGCGCCGCATGGCGCGGGAACTCGGCGTCGACATCGATCAGGTGGCGGGCAGCGGCGGCGGGGGACGCATCTCGATCGAGGACGTGAAAGCGCACGCCAAGCGAATCATCACCGAGCCGTCCGGGGTGGGCGGAGCGGTGCCTGCCGAGCCACTCCCTGATTTTTCGCGATGGGGTGAGATCGAACGACAGGCGATGCGCGCCGTGCGGCGCAAGACCGCCGAGCACCTGTCTGCGGCGTGGGCGACGATCCCGCACGTCACGCAGCACGACCTGGCTGACATCACGAACCTGGAGGAGCTGCGGAAGCGCTACAGCAAGCCGGCCGAAGCAGCCGGCGGCAATCTGACGGTGACGGCGATCGCCTTGAAAATCGTCGCTGCCGCGCTGAAGGTGTTCCCGCAGTTCAACTCGTCGATCGACATGGCGGCCGGCGAGATCATCTACAAGAAGTACGTGAACATTGGCGTCGCCGTCGACACCGATCGCGGCCTGCTCGTGCCGGTCATCCGCAACGCCGACGCCAAGAACATCATCCAGATCTCCGTCGAGCTCACGCAGCTGTCGGAGAAGGCGCGGAACCGGAAGATCTCACTCGACGAGATGCAGGGCGGCTGCTTCAGCGTCTCGAACCTTGGCGGGATTGGCGGGACGTTGTTCACGCCGATCGTCAACGTGCCCGAAGTCGCGATCCTCGGCATCTCGCGCGCGAAGATGGAGCCGGTCTTCGACAAGGCGTCGAACGCGTTCGTGCCGCGGCTGATGCTGCCGCTGTCGCTCTCCTACGATCACCGCGTCATCGATGGCGCGGACGGCGTCCGCTTCCTCCGCTGGGTCGTCGAAGCGCTCGAACAGCCGTTCCTGCTGGCACTGCAGGGATGAGGCGGAACTCCAGAAATTTACAATTTACAATTGTGAATTGTAAATTTCAGACGGCAGCGCTTGTGATCTACTCCCAACTCGTCGTCGTCGGCGGCGGCCCTGGAGGGTACGCGGCTGCGTTCCTCGCGGCCGATCTCGGGCTGTCGGTGGCGCTCGTCGACCCGGAGGTGAATCCGGGCGGCGTCTGCGTCTACCGCGGGTGCATTCCGTCCAAGGCCCTGCTGCACGTCGCCAAGGTCGTGGATGAAGCGCGCCACGCGAAGGCGTGGGGCGTCGAGTTCGGCGAGCCGCGCATCGATCTCAACAAGCTGCGCGCCTTCAAGGACAACGTCGTCAAGCGGCTCACCAGCGGCACCGGGCAGCTCGTCAAGCACCGGAAAGTGCAGTACATCCAGGGGACCGCCACGATCGCCGACCCGCACACGCTGCGCATTGCGCGGACGGCTGGTGGAGAAGAAACCCTGACCTTCGAGCACGCGATCCTCGCCACCGGCTCGCTGCCGGCGATGCCGCCCGCGCTCAGGCTCGACGATCCTCGCGTGATGGATTCGACCGCCGCTCTGGACTTGCCCGACGTCCCGAAATCGCTGCTGGTCGTCGGCGGCGGCTACATCGGGCTCGAGCTCGGTTCGGTCTATGCGACGCTCGGCAGCGCGGTGACGGTCGTGGAAATGACCGGCGGGCTCCTGCCCGGCGCGGATCGCGATCTCGTGGACGTGCTCGCCAAGCGAATCGACCTGCTCATGAAGGCGGTGATGCTGAACACGACGGTCACCGCGATGGCGCCAGAGCCGAAGGGCATCCGCGTGACGTTCGACGGGAAGGACGCGCGAGCTGTTCGATCGCGTGCTGGTGGCGGTCGGCCGGCGTCCGAACTCGCGCATTCCTGGCCTCGACGGCACCCGGGTGAAGGTGACCGACCGCGGCTTCATTGCCGTCGACGAGCAGATGCGCACCGACGAGCCGTCGATCTTCGCGATTGGCGACGTGGTCGGCGAGCCGATGCTGGCGCACAAAGCCTCACACGAAGGCCGCACCGCCGTCGAAGTGATCGCTGGCGAGAACGCCGCGTTCGAACCTCGCGCGATCCCGGCCGTGGTCTTCACGGATCCCGAGCTCGCCTGGTGCGGCCTGACCGAGGCCCAAGCGCACAAGGACGGCCGCAAGGTGGCGGTCGCGAAGTTTCCGTGGGGCGCGTCGGGCCGGGCCATCACGTTGGATCGCACGGATGGCCTGACCAAACTGGTGCTGGATCCAGAGACCGAGCGGATTCTCGGCGTCGGTCTCGTCGGGCCGGGAGCGGGTGAGCTGATTGCCGAGGGGGTGCTCGCGATCGAGATGGGCGCCAACGCGACCGATTTAAAGCTCTCGATTCACCCGCACCCGACGCTGACCGAAACGATGATGGAGTCGGCCGAGGTGTTTTTCGGCCAGGCTACGCACGTTTACCGCCCGAAACGCTGGCCGGAGCGGTAGAAACCGCGTCGCGAGCGAGCGCGCGAGCGAGCCACGCGAACGGAGCGCGCCGACGCAGCGGCGCGCGGAGAGCGTGTCGGGGAGTCCGAGGGGCGAAGCCCCTCGGTTAACTATTGACACCGACGTAACGCCTCCAGATACTAGCGCCGTTCCTCGTCGCTAGCGCCTTTCTTTCCTGTTCGGCGCTTCGTCGCGTCTTCTTATTTCCCGGTCGTCGACGCAATTTTTCAGCGGAATCATTTTCGCTTTCCGCGGGGAGACGACACATGAAGACGATTGTGCGGGTCGTGCTGGCCATCTGCCTCCTCTCGATCGCGGCGTACGCTCGCGCGCAAACCAACGCGGTCATCACCGGCATCGTGCGGGACGCGACCGGCGCCGTTCTGCCGGGCGTGACCGTCGAGGTCAGCAGCCCCGCGCTGATCGAGCGCGTGCGCACGGCCACCACCGACGAGACCGGGCAATACAAGATCCTCGAACTGCGCCCGGGCACCTACACGGTGCACTTCTCCCTGCCGGGGTTCTCGACCGTCAGGCGCGAGGGCATCGAGATCACCACCGGCTTCACGGCGTCGATCAACGCCGAGCTGAAGGTCGGCGCGATCGAGGAGACGGTCACGGTATCGGGCTCATCTCCCGTCGTCGACCTGCAGAACGTCAAGACGCAGGTCGTGATGACGAGAGAGATCGTCGACGCGATTCCAACCGGCCGCTACTTCCAGAGCCTCGCCGTGCTGATCCCCGGCGTCACCGCATCGGGCGGCTACTCGGCGACCGCCAACCAGGACGTCGGCGGGCAAAGCGGTCAGGCGCATTCGGCGCTGGCGATTCACGGCAGCCGCGCCTCCGACATGCAGCTGCAGCTCGACGGCATGAATACCTCGTCGTGGAACCGCAACGATACGTCGATCGTGCTCTTCACCGACGGCAACATCGGCGAGTATGCGATCGAGGTGGCGGGCAAGTCGGCCGAGGCGGAAACCGGCGGGGTGCGCATCAACATGATCCCGCGCGAGGGCGGCAATCGCTTCCGAGGCGGCTTCACGACGACGTTCTCGAACCCCTCGCTGCAGTCCGACAACGTCACCGCGGATCTGGAAGCGGCGGGGCTGCCGGTGGCCAACACGCTGAAGCGCATGTGGAGCGTCAATCCCACGCTCGGCGGCCCGCTGTGGAGGGACCATCTGTGGTTCTTCTCCACGTACACCCACAGCGTTTCGGACAATTACGTCGGCGGCCTGTTCTACAACGCGAACCCGGCGGCCTGGACCTACACACCAGACACGAGCCAGCAGGGGTATCTCGATTTCTTCGGACATGACGCTGCGGTGCGCCTCACCTGGCAGGCCACGCAGCGCAACAAGTTCGCGATCTATTACGACTACAACGACAACTGCAACTGCCACTTCCTGGTGAGTCCGAACGTCGCGCCCGAAGCGGGCGTCGTTTCGACGGGAAAGATTCACACGACGCAGATCACCTGGACGTCGCCGGTGACGAACCGGTTCCTGCTGGAGGCCGGCTTCTCGACGCTGCCACAGGACAAGGCCTACGACGTCGATCCGTCGGCGGTGGCCGCCCCGATCACCGACCAGTCCTCCGGCCTGTTGTACCGGGCGCGGAACAACCTGTATCGCAAGGAAGACTTCCAGAACCAGACGCTGCGCGCCTCGGCGTCGTACGTGACCGGCGGACACTCGGCGAAAATCGGGTTCACCGCCGTGTTCGGGACCACCGACGTCGTCTACTACGATCCGTTCGAGAACATCCTGTATCGGGTGATCAACGGCAAGACGAACGCGACGCCGAATCGAGTCACGTATTACGGACTGCCGACGCGCGCCCGCGACTACCTGCGCCCGAACCTGGGCATCTTCGCGCAGGATCAGTGGACGCTCAGCCGGATGACCCTGAACGCCGGGCTGCGCTTCGACTACATGCGGACCGGCTATCCCGATCACGACATTCCGCCCACGCAGTACGTGCCGGTACGCCGCGTGTTCGAGGGCGAGGACGTCATCCGCTGGACCAGCCTTTCTCCACGCGTCGGCGTGAGCTACGACCTGTTCGGCACGGGAAAGACGGCGGTGAAGTTCAGCGCGAACCACTACGTGCAGGCCGACGGCCTGCCGAACCGCCGCCCGGTCAACCCGGTCGTGCAGAACAACAGCACCAACCGGACCTGGGACGACGCCAACCGCAACTTCATCGTCGACGGCGACCCGTTCGACCCGGCGACAAGCGGCGAGCTCGGGCCGAGCGACAACGCGAACTTCGGCCTCGCCGTGCGCAACACGTTCTACGACGAGGCGTGGGCCAAGGGGTACAACACGCGGCCGTACAACTGGGAGATGTCAGCTGGCGTGCAGCACGAGCTTCTGCCGCGCGTGGCGGTGAACGGATCGTACTTCCGGCGGATGTACGGGAACTTCGAGATGACGGACAACCTCGCCGTCGGCGCCGCCGACTACGATCCGTACTGCGTCACCGGTCCGTCCGACGACCGGCTGCCGGGCGGCGGCGGCGAACGGATCTGCGGCCTCTTCGATCTCCAGCGCCCGAAGGTCGGGCAGGTGAACAACATTACGCGGTCGAGCAGCTATTACGGCGAACGCCTCGAGCACTGGAACGGCGTCGATCTGGGCGTCAACGCGCGCCTGGGCAACGGCATCCTGCTGCAGGGCGGGACCAGCACCGGCCGGACGACGGCGGATCAGTGCGACATCGCGACGAAGGTCGACAATCCGAGCGACCGTTTCTGCCGAACGGAGGGCCGATTCCTCACGCAGTTCAAGATGCTCGGCGCCTACACGCTGCCGTGGCAGATTCAGCTGGCCGGGACCTTCCAGAGCATTCCCGGGCCGGCGATCTCGGCCAACTACGTGGCGTCGAACGCGCAGGTCGCCCACGTCGCTGGGGCGGAATCTCTCGGCGTGCCCGGCGCCCACTGGCGCCTGCACGGCGACGACGACGATCAACCTGATCGAACCCGGCACGATGTACGGGGACCGGATGAACCAGTTCGACATCCGGCTGGCGAAGATCGTCACCGTCAACGGTGTGCGCCTGCAGGGCAGCATGGACCTGTACAACGCGTTCAATTCGAACGCGGTGCTGCAGTTGAACAACACCTACGGCACCAACGGCGCGTCGTGGCTGGTGCCGCAGGCGATCCTCAACGGCCGCCTCGTGAAGTTCGACTTTCAAGTGAGCTTCTAGGTCTTATCCGAGGGGCTTCGCCCCTCGGACTCCCCGACACGCTCTCTCGCGCGCAGCGACGCCGACGCGAACTCCGTTCGCGTGCGCACGCGCGCAGCGCTCGCTCGCGGTAGCGGGGTGGCTTCAGAACGACCTGGCCGGGACGAGCCGTGCGGGGGAGGCATCCCCGGCAGCGCCATCACCCGCGGCCAGGTCTTGCGGTAAACCTCAGCGGTCGCCGCGCGCCACGACGCCGGCGGCGGCCCATCGCAGGAAGTCGGTGCGCACCAGGCGATCGACGACCTGGTGGCACACCTCCTGCTCGAGCCCGAACAACCTCGACGCCTGGCGGACGGTCAAGGTCAGTCCGGGCATTTCCACGAACTCCGCACGAACCCGATCGGCGACAGCGTCCACGTTCATGGGTCCCAAATCTCCTTCGCGGAGGATGGGAGCAAGAGCGGGACCAGCGGCGCGCCGGCGGATCGCGGAGAAAATGGCCGGTTTTGGCGCGTTGCGCGGATCCAAGGTCCTACAATTCGGTAGGATCGATTAATTGACCGAACCCGAATGTAGGAGCAGCTAGCGGGCGCAGGAGGCCCTGGCTGGCCAGGACTCGGCCGATAAGCCATTTTTGTAGGAACATCGATATCAATGAACTAAAACGTAGGGCCGTCCGATCTTTACTTTCCTGCCGATCGCAGGCATAACTTCGCCGTGCACCTCACGCCGCGCGAGATCGACAAGCTGCTGATCTTTTCCGCCGGCGAGCTCGCCCGGAAGCGGCGCGCGCGCGGGCTCAAGCTGAATCATCCGGAGGCGGTCGCGCTGATCACGGCGGAGATCCTCGAGTTGATCCGCGACGGACGGACGGTCGCCGAGATCATGAGCCTCGGCGCGGCGATCCTGCCGATCGACGCGGTGATGGACGGCGTCGCCGAGATGATTCCCGAGATCCAGGTCGAGGGCACCTTTCCTGACGGCACCAAGCTCGTGACGGTGCATCAGCCCATCAGGTAGAGGCTGGGGCTGGAGTCTCGAGGCTGGAACGGATGAGCGGCGGAGATGGGGGAATGGTTCCCGGGGAGTACTTGCTTCGCGACGAGGACATCGAGATCAACGCTGGCCGCCAGACGGCGTCGATCGAGGTCACCAATCGCGGCGATCGGCCGGTGCAGGTCGGCTCGCACTGCCACTTCTTCGAGGTGAACCGCGCGCTGGATTTCCATCGCGCGCGTGCCTACGGCATGCGGCTGAACATCGCCGCCGGTACGGCCGTGCGCTTCGAGCCCGGCGACACCAAGCGCGTCGAGCTGGTCGCGCTCGCCGGGACGCGCGAAGTGATCGGTATCAATGGCCTCGTGAATGGTCCGCTCGATCCTGCAGGACACGAAGGCCGCGGAGGCCACGGATGAACACGGAGCCACGGAGAAGCGGAGCACGCGCGGAGAAGACAGGTGTATGCGACCGCCGCGCGAAGCGCGGCATGCGTGCCGGCTGCGCCGGCCGCTGGTCGCATGCCGCAGTGTTTTCTCCGTGCGTTCTCCGTTGTCTCCGTGTCTCCGTGTTGGTCTGTGACCTCCGTCCGCCTCCGCGACCGACAGCGATGAAACTCGTCGCGCCGCACCTACGCCGACCACTTCGGCCCGACGACCGGCGATCGGATCCGTCTCGCCGACACCGACCTCATCGTCCGCATCGAGCGCGACTTCACGACCTACGGCGACGAGGTCAAGTTCGGCGGCGGCAAGGTGATTCGCGACGGCATGGGACAGTCGCCGTCGGCGACGCGCGCCGGCGGGCGCGCCCGATCTCGTCATCACCAACGCCGTCGTGATCGATGCCTCCGGCATCTACAAGGCGGACGTCGGCGTGCGCGACGGCCGGATTGCCGCGATCGGCAAGGCGGGGAACCCGGGGATCATGGCGGGCGTCACCGCCGGCCTCGAGATCGGCGCGTCAACGGAGATCATCGCCGGCGAGGGGAGGATTCTCACCGCTGGCGGCATCGACTCGCACGTGCACTTCATCTCGCCGAATCAGATTCCCGACGCCTTCCACTCCGGCCTCACCACGCTGATCGGCGGCGGCACCGGGCCGGCGACCGGCACGAACGCGACGACCTGCACGCCCGGCGCCTGGCATCTGCGCCGGATGTACGAGGCGGCGCAGGGCTATCCGCTCAACTTCGGCTTCCTCGGCAAGGGCAACGCCTCGACGCCCGAACCGCTGCGCGAGCAGGTGCGCGGCGGCGCGCCGGGCCTGAAGCTGCACGAGGATTGGGGCACGACGCCGTCCGCGATCGACACCTGCCTCGCCGTGGCCGACGAGTTCGACGTGCAGGTGGCGATTCACACCGACACCCTGAATGAAGCCGGCTTCGTCGAAGACACGATTGCCGCGATCAAGGGCCGGACGATTCACACCTATCACACCGAAGGGGCCGGCGGCGGGCACGCGCCCGACATCATCCGTCTCTGCGGCGAACCGTACGTGCTGCCCTCGTCGACGAACCCGACGATGCCGTTCACGAGGAATACGCTGGACGAGCATCTCGACATGCTGATGGTCTGTCATCACCTGTCGCCCAAGGTGCCCGAGGACGTCGCTTTCGCCGACTCGCGCATCAGGCCCGAGACGATTGCCGCCGAGGACGTCCTGCACGATCTCGGCGCGATCAGCATGATGTCGTCAGACTCGCAGGCGATGGGGCGCATCGGCGAGGTGATCTGCCGGACCTGGCAGACCGCCGACAAGATGAAGCGGCAGCGCGGCGCGCTCGGCGGCGACTCCGCCCTCGACGACAACCTGCGCGTGCGACGCTACATCGCGAAGTACACGATCAACCCGGCGATCGCGCACGGCATTGCGTCCGAGGTCGGATCGGTGGAGGTGGGGAAGCTGGCCGACCTGGTCCTGTGGAAGCCGGCGTTCTTCGGCGTCAAGCCGGAGCTCGTGATCAAGGGCGGCTTCATCGCGGGAGCGATGATCGGCGACGGCAACGCGTCGATCCCGACGCCGCAGCCGGTGGTCGCCCGCTTCATGTTCGGCGCCCTGGGCGCGGCGCTCGACACGTGCAGCGTGCACTTCGTGAGCCGGCGCAGGCATCGAAAGCGGCGCTCTCGCCGGGCTCGTCGCGGCCCGCTCGTCGCCGTTCGCGGCTGCCGCGGCATCGGCAAGCGCGACATGGTCCTCAACGACGCGCTGCCGAAGATCGAGGTGGATGCCGACAGCTACGAGGTCCGCGCCGACGGCGAGCTGCTGACGTGCGAGCCGGCCGACGTGCTGCCGCTCGCGCAGCGATACTTCCTGTTCTGAGGCGGCTGATGCTCCACGCGTTCAAGTCGCTGCCGATCGCGCGAACGCATCGACCGTGCGGAGAACCTGCCGGCGCGGCGCGCGCCTACGCGCGGACACCATCACGCTCGGCTGGGAAGAGCGACTTCGCGCACGGGGACGCCGACAGGTCCGACGGCGGCATCGAGTTCGGACCGCGCTCGATCGCGGCACCGTGCTGCGAAGCCGGCGACTGCTTCGTCCTCGATCCGATCTCGACCGTCGTGACCGTGGTCGAGCGGCCCGAAGCGGTCTTCGTCATCGAGCCGAGAACGCCGCTCGGAGTGGGCGCTGTTCGCCTACCACATCGGCAACTGTCATCAGCCGCTGATGGTGACCGACGAGGCGATCGTCTGTGCGGATCTGCCGGGCATGCGCGAAGCGCTCGAGTACCACCGCATCCCGTTCACCGAGCGGACCCAGCCCTTCACACCCGTCGTCGACGTGGCGGCCCATACGCATCAGCCGTGACGGGGCATCGCCTGCTGCCGCTGTTGCATCTGTGCGACAGCCTGTTCCCGACTGGCGCCTTCGCGCATTCCGACGGCCTGGAATCGGCCACCGATGCCGGGGTCGTTGCCTCGTCCGCCGATCTCGGCGCGTGGATGGACGCGTCGCTCTCGCAGGTGCTGGCGCAGTCGGATGGTCCGGCGGTGTGTCTGGCGTGGCGGGCGTTTCGAGAACGCGATTGGGACAGCCTGTCGGCCGTCAACGCCGATACCTGGGCGCTCCGGCCGTCGGCCGTCTCCCGGCAGGCGAGCCGGGCGATGGGCGCACGCCTCGTGCGTACCTGGCAGAAGCTGTACGAGCCGGCCGGCTTCGCCGAGATGTTTGCCGCGATCGACGTCGACCGGACGATGACGCTGGCTCCGGCGTTTGGAGTTGTTTGTGCCTCCATCGGCGTGGAGGCACGCGAAGCGGTGGAGGGGTTCATCTACACCCGTCTGGCGTCGGTTGCGTCGGCGGCGATGCGCCTGTTGCCGATCGGGCAGCACGAAGCGCATCGAGTGCTGGCCGCGCGGCTGCGCTCGGCGGCCTCGATCGTCGACGCGATGGTCAGGCAGCCCGCGGCGATTTCGAGCTTCGCTCCGGCGTTCGACATCGCGTCGATGTCGCACCAATACGTGCATTCGCGGTTGTTCCGGTCGTGACAGAAGTCAACTGCGAGGACGCGAGGACGCATGGTCGTCGAGAATCTGAACGATGAAGCGGCGGTTCGCATCGGGGTTGGCGGTCCGGTCGGATCGGGGAAGACGGCGCTGGTCGACACGCTGTGCAAGCGGATGCGAGCGACGTATCAGCTCGGCGTGGTCACCAACGATATCTTCACACGCGAGGACATGGAGTTTCTCGTCCGCAGCGAGGCGCTCGCCGCGGATCGGATCATCGGCGTGCAGACCGGGGGGTGTCCGCACACGGCGATCCGCGAGGACGCGTCGATGAACTTCGACGCGCTGGACGAGCTGGTGCGGCGCCACCCCGATCTCGACGTGGTCTTCGTCGAGAGCGGCGGCGACAACCTCGCCGCCAGCTTCAGCCCGGAGCTGGTGGACGCGGCCATCTACGTCATCGACGTGTCGGGCGGCGACAAGATCCCGCGCAAGGGCGGTCCGGGCGTGACGCGGTCGGACCTGCTGGTGATCAACAAGATCGATCTCGCGCCGCACGTCGGCGCCAGCCTGGACGTGATGGCGCGCGATTCGAAGGCGGCGCGCGGCGATCGGCCATTCGTCTTCACGAACCTGAAGACCGGCGATGGCGTGGCCGACGGTGATCGCCTGGATCGAACGGGAGCTGCTGTTTGATCGATAGAGCCTGCAGTGCTCGACCATCGCGGGCGTCGGCGTCGTAGGCCGGCAACGCGCGGCTCGAGCTCGTGTTCTCGCTCCGCCGGGGACGCACCGTGCTGTCGCACGCGTACGCCGAGCCGCCGTTCCGGATCGGCGCGACGCTTCCGGACTCGCGACCGCGCGCGGATGATCCTCGCCTGGTCGGCGCCCGGTGTGTTCGGCGGCGATTGCCTCGAGCAGCGCCTGCGCGTCGAGCGCGGCGCATCGGTCAGCGTCGCGTCGCAATCCGCGCTGCAGGCTCACCCCACCCCTGGCGGAGCAATCGCCAGGATGCGCACGATCGTCGAAGTCGAGGAGGAAGCCGAGCTGCGGTGCGATTGGGATCCGCTGATTCCGTTTTCCGGCGCGCGCGTGAGCCAGCGATATGACGTGCGGCTGGCCGCGGCCGCCACGCTCTATTGGAGCGATGCGTTCATGAGCGGCCGCGAGGGCAGGGGCGAGCGCTGGGCGTTCGAGACACTCGAGCACGAGCTGGCCGTATCATGCGGAGGGACGCTGGCTTACCTGGAGAGGTATCGCCTGGAACCAGGAACGCAACCGCTGACGGCACCCTGGGTGGCTGCTGATTGTTGCTATTTCGGAACGGTGCTGGCCCGCCTTCGCTCGAACGTCACTGACGCGAGCTACGGCGAGGCAGGCGGAAGCGCGGTTCAGGCGCCGGACAGCCTGCAACAGGAGTTGTCGAGCTTCGACGGGCTCCGTGGTGCGGTCGATACGCTCGGTCCGTGTCTGAAGCTCGTGCGGCTGATGGCGAGTCGCGGCACGCCGTTTCACGAGGCGCGGGCGCTGGTCCGCCGCCGCCTTTGCGCTTGACACGTGTGGACGCCATCCCCATAGTTGGACCGTTTCGCTCCTGCTTCAGAGAAGGAGAGTTTGCATGCGCTCCACCTCGTTCAGGCTCGCCCTTGTTCTCTCAATCGCATTCCTGGGTTCGAGTCCGACAGCCGCACCGCAGGCCACGAATGCGCCGGCCGTGCCGGCGTTCCAATCCATCGGGCCGCTGACCTTCGGCGCCGACGGCGTCCTCTTCGCGGCCGATGCCCAGGGCGCGACAATCTATGCCGTCACTCTCGGCTCGGCGCTCCCCGCGGGCGCCGCCGGGACGAAGGAGATTCCGTCGATCGATGCGCAGATCGCGGCGCTCCTCGGCGCCGAGGCCCGCGACATCTCGGTGACCGATCTCGCCGTGCAGCCAAAGACCGGCAATGCGTTCCTGTCGGTGATGCGCGGCCAGGGCGCGGGCGCGAAGGCGGTCCTGCTTCGCGTCGACGGCGCCGGCAAGATCGAGGTCGTCGACTTCGGCAAGACGACCGCCACCAAGGTGACCCTCCCGAACTCCGCGCAGCGGGTCGAGGGGATCACCGACATGGCGTTCACCGATGGCAAGCTGTACGTGGCGGGGCTCTCGAACGAGGAGTTCGCCTCCAAGCTGCGGTCGATTCCCTATCCGTTCGCGGCGGTGGATCGCGGCACGAGCGTGGAGATCTACCATGGCTCGCACGGCCAGTTCGAGACGCGCTCGCCGGTCTATACGTTCGTGCCCTATCAGGTCAGAACACGCCGCATCTCATTGCCGGTTATCTCTGCACGCCGCTGGTCAAGTTCCCGGTCTACAGCCTCAAGCCGGGCGAGAAGATCATGGGCACGACGATCGCCGAGCTCGGCGCCGGCAACCGGCCGATCGACATGGTCGCTCTACAACAAGGGCGGGCGTGACTTCCTGCTGATGTCGAACACCCGCCGCGGCGTGATGAAGATCCCGACCGAGCAGTTCGGTTCGGCGCCGGCGATCACGGCGCCCGTCAGCGAAAGGGCGGCATCGGCTACGAGACGGTGACGACATGACCGGCATCGAGCAGCTCGACCTGCTCGACAGCGGGCATTCGCTGGTCTTGGCACGCGCAAACGGCGCGCTGAACCTGAGCGCCGTCGCGCTGCCGTAGCGTTGCGCCGCTTTTCAACCGCCTTCGTGTGTGCTTCGGCGCTGGCGGCGGTATTCGCCTCCGGCGCCGGGGTGCTGTCCTGCGGCTCGGGCGGCGCAACGCGTCGGCTCGAGATTCAGTTCGACTCCGCCGGCAATCGTCCTGACGCCGCGACCGTCCGGGTTGTCGGCATTCCTTCCGAACATCTCCGCCGCGCGCGCGGCTGGACGCCGGAGCAGTGGACGGCGCGTGTTGCGCGTGACGGTAATTCCGCCGACGCTGCGGCACCGGACGGCGGCGACGCTGCCGCCAGTGATTGGCAGCTACACCGTCCAGCGCGACACGGTCGTCTTCAAGCCGCAGTTCGGGTTCGACCCCGGGCGGCGCTATCGCGCCGTGTTCGAGCCGGCGAGGCTGCCGGGTGCGACGAGGCATCGTCCAATCCAGCTCCTCTCATCACGGCGTTCGGTCTGGCCGCGAAGGAACTGGTCCCTTCGACGATCGTCACCGGAGTCTTCCCGTCGATCGACGTCGTGCCGGAGAATCAGCTCCGCCTCTACATCCATTTTTCGGCGCCAATGGGCCTGAAGGGCGGTATCGGCTACGTGCGCCTGCTCGACGAGGCTGGTGACGAAGTACGAGATCCGTTCCTGCCGCTCGATGCGGAGTTCTGGAATCGCGACCGGACGCGGTTCACGGTGTTCTTCAATCCCGGCCGCCAGAAACGCGGCATCCTGCCGAACGAAGAGATGGGCCGTTCGCTCGTCGACGGCCGCTCCTACACGCTCGTCGTGTCGCGCGAGTGGCGTGATGCGCAGGGGATGCCGCTCAAGGAGGAATTTCGGCGCCGCTTCAAGGTCGGGCCGCCGGATGAACGTCCCCTGGACCAGCACACGTGGCGGATCGAGCCGCCGCACGCGGGCGGCCGTGAGCCGCTCGCCGTGACCTTTCCCGAGCCGCTCGACCACGGCCTGCTTGGACGCGCCCTGGCAATCGCCGACAGCCGCGGCCGCCGAATCGACGGCGAGTCCGCCATCGAAGCGCACGAAACGCGCTGGCTGTTCACGCCGGCCGCGGCCTGGCGCAGCGGCGACTACTTCCTCCAGGCGCTGACGATCCTCGAAGACATGGCCGGCAACCGCATCGGCCGCGCGTTCGAGGTGGACGAGTTCTCGCGAGCGGACGAGTCAGCGGCGCAGGAAACCGTCGCGGTTCGATTTCGTGTCGAGTGAGCACGGAGGGTACGGAGGTAGACGGTTCAACACGGAGCCACGGCGACACGGAGGCGACACGGAGAAGAGCTGCCATGCGACCGCGGCCGGCGTAGCCGGCCGCATGCCGAAGGGAAAGAGCTCACGAAAAATACAAGCCCGGTTGAGCATGTGTGGCTTGCGTTTTTCGTGAGCTCTTTCCCTGTCGGCGCCCCGCTGAGCGGGGCGGTCGCACTCGCTGTCTTCTCCGTGTCGCTTCGTGGCTCCGTGTCTCCGTGTTGAGCCGTCTTGCTCCGTCCGCTCCGTGACCAGCAGCGAAGAGCGATCAGCGAGCCGCCGCGGACTGATACGCGTCGGCGGTCTCGTGCGCGTGATAGGAGCTGCGCACCAGCGGGCCAGACTCGACGTGGACGAAGCCGAGGTCGAGCGCGATCGCCTTGAGCTCGCGGAACTCGTCGGGGTGGTAGTACCGGACCATCGGGGCATGCGCCTCGGTCGGCCGCAGGTACTGCCCGATCGTCAGGATCGCGCAGCCCGCCTGGCGAAGATCGCGGAAGGTCGCCACCAGCTCGTCACGATCTTCGCCGAGCCCCACCATCAAGCCGGTCTTGGTCGGGATGTCCGGCGCATAGCGGCGTGAACGATCGAGCAGCTCCAGCGTACGAGCATAGCGGCCGCCCGACCGCGCCATGCGATACAGCCTCGGCACCGTTTCGGTGTTGTGGTTGAGGACGTCGGGCCGGGCGTCGAGCACGGCTCGAAGTGCAGGCTCGTCGCCCTGGAAATCCGGGATGAGCACTTCGAGCCGGCAGGTGGGCAGGCGCTCGCGCGTCTCCCGGATCGTCGCGGCGAAAATCGAGGCCCCGCCGTCCGCGAGGTCGTCGCGGTCGACCGAGGTGATGACCACGTAGTCGAGGCCGAGCGTGGCGATCGCGGCGGCGACGCGTGCCGGCTCGCCGGTATCCACCTCCGCCGGCCGGCCATGCGCGACCGCGCAGTACGAGCAGGCGCGCGTGCAGACGTCGCCAAGGATCATGAAAGTCGCCGTGCCGTGGTTCCAGCACTCGCCGATGTTCGGGCAGCGTGCTTCCTCGCAGACGGTGTGCAGGCCGAGGTCGCGCATCAGGCCCTTGAGGCGCAGGTAGCTCGGCGACCCTGGCGCGCGCACCTTCAGCCACTCGGGCTTCGGTTCGCGCGGGCGCGCGATGGAGAGCGGGATCACGCGTGACATATCTGGTGGCGCAGGCGGTCCGGCCGCCAGTCGATCAATTATATCGGCCGATGGCTCCCGCGCTTACCGCCGCGGCGCTCGGCGTGCCCGAGGTCTTCAATGCCGCGGAATACTTCGTCGATCGGCACGTCGCGGAGGGCCGGGGCGCCCACGTCGCCATCGAGTGCGGCGACGCGCAGGTCACCTATGCCGACCTGCTCGAACGCGTCAACCGGTTCGGATCGGCGCTGCGCGACGGGTTCGAGGTCCGCCCGAGGAACGGGTCGTGCTGTTGCTCCTCGACGGTCCGGCGTTCACGATCAGTTTCTTCGGGTCGATCAAGATCGGCGCGGTGCCGATTCCACTCAACACCCTGTGGAAGGCCGCCGACTACCGTCATGCGCTCGCCGACTCGGCCGCCCGAATGGTCGTCGTCAGTCGCGAACTTCTTCCGGAGCTCGAGAAGATTCCGCGGTCCGATCTGCCGGCCCTGCGGCATGTCGTGGTCGTCGATCAGGGCGGCGGGTTCGACGCGCTGCTCCAGCGCGGATCGTCGTCGCTCGACGCGCAGGCCGTGAGCCGCGATGCACCCGCGTTCTGGCTGTACTGGTCGGGGAGCACGGGTCGCCCGAAAGGGTGCGTGCACCTGCAGCACGACATGTACGTCTGCGCCGAGCTCTTCGCGAAGGGCGTGCTCGGCCTCACCGCGGCGGATCGCTGCTTCAGCGTCCCAAGCTGTTCTTCGCCTACGGGCTCGGGAACGCGGGCTACTTCCCGCTCGCCGTCGGCGCGACCAGCATCCTCTGGCCCGGGCCGCCGCAGCCGGCGCACGTCTTCGCGACGATCGAGCGGTACCGGCCGACGCTTGTTCTTCTCGGTGCCGACTGGCTATGCGATGCTGCTGGCGCATGACGGGGCATTCGATCTGTCGTCGATTCGTCTGGCGGTCTCGGCGGCGAAGCGCTGCCGCCCGCCATCTACGATCGGTTCCGGCGGCGATTCGGGATCGAGATCATCGACGGCATCGGGTCGACCGAAGCGCTCCACATGTTCATCTCGAACCGGCCTGGTCGAGATCCGTCCCGGCACGAGCGGCGTCATCGTCGAACGGATACGACGCGCGCATTCTCGACGATGCGGGCGTTCCGGTGGCGGCGGGCGAGATCGGCAACCTGTGGATCAGCGGCGATTCGACCAGTGCGTACTACTGGAATCAGCACGAGAAGATCGAAGGCCACGTTCCAGGGCGAGTGGCTGCGCACCGGCGACAAGTACTCACAGGACGCAGACGGCTTTTTCTGCTATGCGGGCCGATCCGACGACATGCTCAAGGTCGGAGGACTGTGGGTCAGCCCGGTCGAGGTCGAGAACGCGCTCATCGAGCACCCGCCGTCCAGGAATGCGGCGTCGTCGGACGCGACGATCGCGACAGGCTCACGAAGCCGGCCGCGTTCGTCGTGCTCAAGTCAACCGACC
>CAVVPE010000006.1:0-122291 GCA_963750035.1 uncultured Acidobacteriota bacterium
GCTGGCGTCGACGGCGCGCGAGCGCAACCGCACACCCGGCGCAGCGGGACGCCGCGCCTACATGGCGCCGGAGCAGCTGGCCGGGCGCGAGGTGTCGGTGCGCAGCGACTCTACGCCCTCGGGCTGGTGCTCTACGAGATGTTCACGGGCCGGCCGCCGTTCACCGAGCGACGGCAGCCGGCCGACCGACCGCCAAGCATTTCGAGCGTGGCGCGGGACGTCGACGGCGCGGTGGTGCGTGCGATCGAGCGCTGTCTCGAGCATGATCCACGCGACCGGCCGTCGTCGGCACTCGCCGTGGCCGCCGTGCTGCCCGGCGGCAATCCGCTTGCCGAGGCGCTCGCCGCGGGGATAACGCCGTCGCCGCAGATGGTCGCCGCTGCGCACGGCAGCGAGGCCCTGTCAATCCGATCCGCAGTCACCACTCTGACGTTCGTGATCGCGGGCCTGGCCGCCCTGGTCGTGTTTGGTAGCCGGGTCAGCTTTCTACACGTCACCCCCTTTCCGTACCCGCCTCAGGTGCTGGAGCAGAAAGCCCGGGAGTTGCTCGCGTCGTTCGGGTACGGCACGCCGCCGCTCGATCGCGATTGGGCATTCTTCTGGAATGGGCGCTTCAAGGCTTGGGCCGAGCAGAACGAGCCTCGTGATGAATACCGCGCCGAGCTCGCCCGCGGTCAGCGTCCAATCCTTCAATTCAATTACCGGCAAAGCCCTCGCTATCTCCTCTTCTTCGAGCCGGCAGGAGATGTCATCACACAAGAGGACCCGCCCTTGCGCGGTCCTGGCGATGTGTTCATGGCGCTCGACCTGCACGGCCGATTACGAATCCTCGAAGTTGTTCCTCCGGAAGAGGAGTATTCGAGCGGGCCGCATCGCACCTTCGGCTGGGACGAGCTTTTCACCGCCGCAGACATCGATCGGTCGCGATTTGCGGACGCCCAACCTCAATGGATTCCACCACTCACTTTCGATACGCGGGCTGCATGGACGGGCAGCCTGGCGCATGCGCCGTCCGTGCCGGTCCGAGTCGAGGCGGCGGCCTGGCGGGGGCGTCCCGTGTATCTTCCGCACGATGACCCCCTCGCTTCAGCTGTATGGACCGGCCACTTCCGTGAACCTTTCGTATATCGCCCTCTTGCTCGTGGCGGCAGGCGCGGCGCTCGTCGCGTACCGGAATTACGGCGCGGGTCGCAGCGACTTGTGGGGGGCATCGAGCTTAGGGGCGGTGATTTTCGGCTGTTCTCTCCTGAGCTGGGTGCTGACGGCGCACCACATACCGGTCAACCAATACTTGCCGGCTGTCTTTCGGGGCATCAACGGTGCTCTCGCCGTTGGCGTGCTCGGTGGGCTGCTGTACATGGCGGTCGAGCCCTTTGCTCGGCGTCGCTGGCCTCAAAGCCTGATTTCGTGGACTCGCGTCCTCTCCGGACGGATTCGCGACCCGCTGGTGGGCAGCGATGTGCTGGTCGGGGCCGCCTGCGGGATCGGACTCGCCCTCTGGCTGACGCTGAAGATGACGGTGCTGCTCCGCCAGGGCTACGTCACGGCGCTCGACTGGCGAATGCTGCACGGACCGGGGTGGATCGTCATGTCGGTGATGTGGAACCTCGTCTGGTTTGCCGTGACGAAGGCGCTGGCGGTCCTGGTCCTGTTCCTCCTCGCGCGCGTCGCCTTCAGGCGCGACTGGTTGGCCATCGTCGTCGTCGCGCTGGTGGCAAGCTTGGTAACGATCCTGGATCGCTCCAACCTTCCGATCGAGATGGCGTTCGAAGTGCCGGCGGCGGCAGTCTCGGTGTGGCTGCTGATTCGACTGGGACTCCTTCCCATGGTCGTCGCGTTCTTCGTCAACGAGCTGGTGATCTTCTCCCGCTGACAGTGGATTTCTCGGCCTGGTATTCCGGACCGACGCTGGCGGTGCTCGCCACGGTGGGCGGCCTGGCGGTGTGGTCCTTTTCGGTCGCCCGCGCCGGACGCCCGCTGTTCGAGGACGAATTGATGCTGAAGACCACGTGAGGTCAGGGCGCGAGCTCGCGCCGCAACCAGGCGCGGGCAATACGGATGTCGTGGCGGACGACGTGGACCGAACGGTTGACCGCCGCAGCGACTTCCTCAGCCGTCATCCCGCCGAAGTAGTGCATCTCGACGACCTGCCCGAGTGAGGGTTCGTCGCGTTCCAGCGCTTCGAGCGCGCGGTGCAGGTCGAGCAGGTTGAGCTGATGCGTCGCCTGCTCGTCGCCAACCTCGATGTTGGTGTCCAAGGGGACACGCACCTCACCGCCGCCGCGTTTGTCAGCCACTCGAGCCCGGGCGTGGTCGACGAGCACCTGGCGCATCACCCGCGACATCAACGCCAGGAAATGCGCCCGGTCGACGAATGCCGGGTGCGAGTCCTGGAACAGCTTGATGAACGCTTCGTTGATGAGCGCCGTGGGTTGCAGCGTGTGTCCAGGCCGCTGGCGCCTCATGAACGCCCGCGCGATCCGCCGCAGCTCGCCGTAGACGAGCGGCATCAGCTCGTCGAGCGCTCCGGGCTCCCCCTTGCGGGCGCGCTGGAGCAGGCGTGTGACCTCGTGAGATGCCATCCGGCGCGGCTCAATCCTACCTTCCGCGCCCTTCCCTTTGTCCGGTTTTGCCAAACGCCCAGGGCGATTCCGTTGTCACAGGCGAGGAGACATTTCATGCGGCGCGCAATCTCTGCGGTCGTCGTCTCAATCGCTTTCCGAAACGTCGCGCCCTCAGCGCAAGACCGTCACCTGCGGCCGCTGATTGAACAGGACCTCGCGACCGTCACCATCACCGTGCATGCGGTCCCGACGGTCCCGCCGGTCGTCGTGGACCGGGCGCTGGAGGAAGCCAGCGCCATCTGGCGCCAGACCGGCGTCGCCTTCAAGTGGCGGAAGGAGGACTCCACCCCGACCGCCATCACGCCGCCGCAGGCGACGCGCCCGCGCGTCATCATCGACGAGAGCCGCGGCAGACGGCGCGACAGCGGAGCCCCGCTCGGATGGGTCAATTTTTCCGGCGACGAACCGGACGGCGACATTCACATCTCCCACCGCAATGCGGAGCAGTTCATCCTGGCATTTGGCGGCGCCGGGGCGACGCGTCGCATGAGTCCGGCCGAGCGCTTTCTTCTGCTCGGCCGCACACTGGGGCGTAATCTCGCGCACGAAATCGGCCACTACCTGCTGCGATCGAGGGGCCACACAACCAACGGCCTGATGAAAGGGCGGCGGACCGTCAAGGAGTTCATCGATCCGAATCACCACGGCTTCGACATCGACGCGTCCGATCGCGAGGCCGCCGCGAGACGGATTCGAGAGATCGCCCGAGAGCCGGGGCGAGCTACAATCGTCGGCTGAGGTGAACGATGGCGGCGCCGACGTGGCAAGTCAGCGGTCAATACTACGAAACATGCAGCTGTGATTTTGTCTGTCCCTGCCTCCCGGGCGGGCTGGCGGTCAAGCCGACCAAGGGTTCGTGCACGTTTGCGATGGCGTTTCTGTCGATCGCGGGATGTACGGGACCGTTTCGCTCGACGGTCTCGGATTCATCGTGCTGGGGTTCACGCCCGAGGAAATGGGGAAGGGCAACTGGTCGGTCGGGGTCATCGCCGACGAGAGGGCGAGCGCTGAACAACGCGACGCGATCACGGCGATTGCGAGCGGCGCCGCGGGTGGGCCGATGGCTGCCCTCTCGGGACTGGTTGGAAAGTTTCTGGGCGTGGAGTCGGCGCCGATCCGCTTCGATCACAGCGGGGCGAAGTGGTCTGTGAACGCTTCGACCTTCGTCGACATGTCGGCCGAGGGCGTCAAGGGACTGAATCCGAACGCCACCGAGCCGATGCACCTCGAGAATACGGGACATCCGGCTGCCGATCGCTTCGCGCTGGCGCGTGCGTCGAAGAGCCGCGTGCAGGCCCTCGGTCTGGCGTGGGAGGACGCAACCGGTAGAAACAATGGACAGTACGCGCCATTTTCCTGGCGCGGCTAGCCCGTCCGGCCAACCGCGCGCGACGATCCTCGAGTCGGCGCTGCGGTCCGCTTTCGCGCCATACCTGGCGCTCCTGGTCCTGCTGCCGGTGGTCTGCTGGCTGTGGATCGTTGTCATGGCGCGCGACATGTACGGACCGATGACGGGCGCCAGCGCGTGGATGATGACCCGCCACTGGGATGCGGCGCACCTGATACTGCTCTGGGCGATGTGGGCGGTCATGATGGCGGGCATGATGATTCCGTCCGCCTCACCCTTGATGATCCTGTACGCCGTCGCCGCGCGCCGGTCCGCCCAGGGCCTGGCGGGCCGGCAGGTTTATGCGCTTGCGGCAGGTTACCTCGCCGTCTGGGTTGTTCAGCCTCGGGGCCACGGCCTTGCAGCGGATGCTGACCGAGATGCTGCTGCTCTCACCGATGATGGAGGCCTCCAGCTCCAGGGTGAGCGCGGCGCTGCTGTTCATCGCAGGCATCTACCAGCTCACGCCGATCAAGCAGGCGTGCCTTCGGGCCTGTCAATCGCCTCTCGGATTCCTGGTGAGCCGCTGGCGCGATGGATGGTCCGGCGCGCTGCGCATGGGGATCGAGCACGGCGCCTTCTGCGTTGGTTGCTGCTGGGCGCTGATGCTGCTGCTGTTCGCCGGCGGTGTGATGAACCTCGCTGTGATCCTGGCGCTGACCGCATTCGTGGCATTCGAAAAACTGGTGCCGCTTGGTCCCCACGGTGCGCGGGTCAGCGGTGTGCTCCTGTTGGCGGCCGGGTTGTGGATGCTCGTGTTTTGAAGGTGGCCCTCGCAGCGGTTGCCGCGCCCGCTCAGTGAGCTTCGATCGGAACGAACTGATGGAACATCACAAGAACCTGGCGATTCTGGTGGGTGGCGGTCCCGCGCCCGGCATCAACAGCGTCATTGGTGCCGCCACGATCCGCGCGCGGCTCGAAGGGATCGAAGTGTCGGGCTGCGCGACGGCTTCGAATGGGTGATGAAGAGCGACATCGATCATGTGACGCCGCTTTCCATCGACGCCGTCAGCCGCATCCACTTTCGCGGCGGCTCCTATATCGGCATCTCGCGCGCCAACCCGACGACCGCGCCCGAGAACCTCGAGAACACCGTCACCTCGCTGCTGCGCCTGAACGTCGCACAGCTCATCACCATCGGCGGCGACGATACCGCGTTCTCGGCGATGCGCCTGGAGCAGCATGGCGGCGGGCGGATCCACGTCGTGCACGTTCCCAAGACGATCGACAACGACCTCGATCTGCCGCCGCACATCGACACCTTCGGCTTCCAGACGGCGCGGCACTACGGCGTCGACATCGTCAAGAACCTGATGGTCGACGCGAAGACGACCTCGCGCTGGTACTTCGTGATTGCGATGGGCCGCAAGGCCGGTCATCTGGCCCTGGGCATCGGCAAGGCGGCCGGGGCGACGCTCACACTGATCGGCGAGGAGTTTCCGCGGCCGCTCCGGCTGAAGGTGATCGTCGACACGCTGGTCGGTGCGATTATCAAGCGGCTGAGCTACGGGCGGCGCGACGGCGTCGCCGTGATCGCAGAAGGCGTTGTCCTGGATGTCGAGCCCGAAGACCTCAAGGGACTGCACGAGGTGGAGCGCGACGACCACGGCCACCTGCGCATCGCGGAGGTGAACATCGGCGAGATCCTCAAGGCCCTGGTGGCGCAGCGGCTCAAGGCGTTCGGCATCAAGACGACGATCGCCGCCAAGAACATCGGCTACGAGCTGCGGTGTGCCGACCCGATCCCGCTCGACATGGAATACACGCGGGACCTCGGGTACTGCGCCGCCAAATATCTGCTCGCGGGGGGCAACGCCGCGATGATCGCGATGGACGGCGGTCACTTCGCGCCGATCCCGTTCCGCGCGCTGCTCGATCCCAACACCGGGCGCACCCGCGTCCGCCTCGTCGACATTACGTCGACGCGCTACGCGATCGCGCGCCGCTACATGATCCGGCTGCGCCGCGACGACTTCGAGGACCCGCACGAGCTTGCGAAGCTCGCCGCGACCGCCAAGGTGCCGCTCCTCGAATTCCGCCGCGAGTTCGAGTACCTCGCCGCGTTCGAGCCGCCGCCGATCATGATGGACGAGCAGGGAGAACGGGCAGGCGACGGTTTGGGGTGACGCCGCCCGTAGACGTAGTGCTCGCCGGCTTACGGCTTGGACTACGGGCGACCAATTTCGTAATCAGACGTGTGCTGCTGTCGCGATCTGTTGCAGTACGACAATTTCAATATTGAGATCGTCGACGATCGCGTCGATCCGAGAATTTCAGAGACAGAGAGGGTGCGAAGATAGAGAAATAGTGCATCTGAAAATCAGATCGCCGGCAGCCCGGCGCGTTGATGCGACAGCGATCTGTCTCGTGATCCTGAGCAGCGCATCGACGGTCTGCGCGCAGGGGATCGAGGTCTCACCCTTTTATGGCTATCGATTCGGCGGAACGTTCTTCGAGCTTTACACTGCACAACCGTTCGATTTCGACGGGGCGCCGGCCAGTGGCGTCGCGCTGGACGTTCCGGTTTACGACGAAGGGCTCTACTTCGAAGGAATGTTCACGCACCAGGCGGCCACGGTCTTGGCGCCGCGGGGACCCGGCCGTCCGGCCATTCCGTGGCGCGTTTCCGCGGATCACTGGCTCGCCGGCGGCCTGCAGGAATTCAGCGGTGGCGGCGTGCGAGGGTTCACGGTCGGCATGGTGGGGTTGACCCGCTACGCCGCGGAAGGCGACAGCGAGTTCCGCTTCACGGTGAGCACCGGCGGCGGCGTGAAGCTGCTGCCGGCGTCTCGCGTCGGCGTGCGGCTGGACGGCCGCGTCTTTGCCACGTTCCTGGACGGCGGCGGAAACGCGGTCGCGTGCACGCCTGGCGTATGCCTCGTCGGCCTGCACGTGAACGTCGCCTGGCAGGCCGAGTTCACCGCCGGCGTGATCGTCCGGTTTCACTGACGTCGGACCGGCGAACGTGTTACTTCTCAGGCTCTGGCAGCTTCGTGCCTGTCGGGTAGTTGTGTTCGCGCATCCGTCGATCGAGGCGGCCGTAGTAATCGAGCGTTTCACCGGGATACCAGTAGCTCCGGTGGCACGCTTCGCACGCCGCATCCAGGTTCTCGCTGGCGTCCCAGAGCTCCTGGGTGGCCTTCCGGTTCACGATGTCGATCACCTGCAGGCCGACGTTCCTGAGCGCCTCGATTCTCGCGTTCCATTCCACCGGATCCTTCTCGACCTTTGCGGTGATCTGGGCTGGCGACAGCTCCACAGCGTCGGGACCCGTGCTGTTGTTTTCGTCTCCGGGCGGGGCCCACGGTCTGCTGCGGACCTTCAGCAGGTAGGCGCCCTCGGCCATCGTAACCCCGCCGATCCGGACGGTCGCCCATTCCTCTTCGGTCTTCGGGCTGTGCTCGACCGTGCCGTTCTTGTCGACGATGATCGCAATCGCATCGAAGATGTTGTCGGCGATCGGGTCGAGCATGTCGCGCATCAGCTCCTTGACCGAGACAACCGGCTTCATCTCGCCCCACAGCTGGGGTGTGACCACGAACCCTGATGCTGAGGATGACGTGGCCGACGTCGACGAGGAGGAACAGGCGGCAGCGACGATGCCGGCGGCCAGGAGGCCGGCGGCGGCGATCGTGAACCTTGTGTGAAGGGCTGACATGCTTACTCCAGCGAGCGGTCTGCCGCTCTCGAGAAAAAACACGCGTCCTTCAAATTGTAATGAAGACGCAGAGCAGGCGAACCTGAAGAATTCCTGACCGGTTCGTCAGGAACTCACTCGGCCCGCAGCGCCACAGCAGGATCTATGCGGGTGGCCCGCCACGCTGGCCCGGCGACCGCCACCGCGGCCGTAATGACGAGGGCGACCGCGACGAAGGCAAAGGTGGCCGGGTCCAGTGGCTCGGTGCCGAACAGCATCGTCGTGAGCACCCGGCCGAAGACCACCGCCGCGACGAGCCCGATCACCGCGCCGGCCGCGATCATGCGCACCGCGTTGCCAGCGACGAGGCGAAGGACGTCGGCCGTCGAGGCGCCCAGCGCCCGACGCACACCAAAGTCGCGCACTCGCTGTTGGACGGTATACGCCAACACGCCGAAGATGCCAACCATCGCCAGCAGAAGCGCCAGCCCCGCGAAGGTGGCCACGAGCACCGCCCTGAAGCGATGCCGGGCGGTTGCTTCCCATGCCACGTCCTCGAGCGTCATGACGTAGCGGGCGCCTACGAGCTGGTCCTTGTCGACGCGGCCGATCGCGGCGCGAACGGGTGCGGTCAGCGCCTCGCCGCGTCCCGAAGCCGGTGCAACGAGCATGAAGATGTCGTCGACCGGGTTCTGCGCGATCGGCACGTAAACCTGCAGCAGGTCCTCGGTTTCGTCGGGACGGCCCTTGACCTGGCGGGCCACGCCGACGATCTCGCGGACGACGGCCGGTGCTTGCGCCGACGCTGACGACCCGCGTGGCGATCCGTGTGCCGACGGCGATCGACCCTGAAGTGATGGCGTACGAACGCTTCGTTCACGATGCAGACGGGCGGCGTTTCGCCGGTATCGTGATCGTCGAAGTTCCGCCCGGACACGAGCGGCAGGTCGAGCGTCCCGAAATATCCGGGGCTCACGATCTGGTAGTCGGCAATTGGCCGCCTGCTCTCGTCGGGAGCGGCCTCGCCGACCACCTCGAAGAACAGCCGGCCGAACATCGATTCCCCGTACGGGAGCGTGCTCGCCCATCCGACGCTGCGCACTCCTGGCACGGCCGACGACCTCCCGCTCCACGTCGTCGAAGAATTGAAGCAGCGCCTGGCGGGTCCGGAATTGGTTCGCGAGCGGGTCGAACACCATCGTCAACACTCCCTGCGCGCGATATCCGCGATCGACGTTATCGAGCGCGAGCAGCGTGCGCAGCAGCAGCCCCGCGCCGAAGAGCAGCAGGACCGCCGTCGCGACCTCGTCCCACGACCAGAAGCGATCGAATGCGGCCGCCGCGGCCGGTCGAAGTGCGCGATTCGGACGCAACCACCTGAGCCAGCGACAGGCGGCTGGCCTGCCATGACGGCGCCAGGCCAAACAGGACGCCGACGAGCAGGGCCGCCGCGGCACAGAACGCCACCACGCGCAGGTCGAACGTAAGGGTGATGGTGGCGGCAACAGCTGCTCGGGGACCAGCGTTGGTGCCGCCTGGAGGATCGCTGCGCCGATTGCCAGGCCGAGTGCTCCTCCGAGAAACGACAGGAAGATGGTTTCCGTCAGTAGCTGGCGGATCAGACGGGAGCGGGAGGCGCCGATGGCCGATCGGACTGCCAGTTCCCGCTTGCGGCCGGCGGCTCGCGCAAGCAGCAGGTTCGCAACGTTGGCGCAGCAGATGAGCAGGACGATGCCGACGACGCCGACGAACAGCAGCGCCGTAGAACGGAGCTCGCGACTGATGAGCACGTCGTGCAGCGGCTCGACGGTGATCCCGCGTCCTTTGTTGGTGGCGGGGAACTCGCGCGCGAGACCATCGGCAACCACTCCGAGGTCGGCGCGGGCGGTTTCGAGCGTGACGCCGGGTTTCATCCGCCCGATCACCCTCAGCTGGTACAGGGTTCGCGCCTGCGGCGGCGCGCCAGTGATCGGCCGCACCGCCCACATGCTCGTCCCGCCGAGAAGCTGGAACTCCCGAGGGACGACGCCAACGACGGTGAACGGCTCGCCGTCGAACCTGATGTCGCTGCCGATGATGCCCGGGTCGCCATTGAACCGCGATCGCCACAAGGTTTCGCTCAGCACGACCACGCTGCGGCGTTGACGGTCGTCGTCGGGCGCGAACGTGCGGCCGGCAATCGGCTGGATGCCGAGGGCGTCGAAGAACCCAGCCGTCACCCACTGGCGCGTCACGTTCTCGGCCAGGCCATCCGCGCCGGTCATGACCATCCCGCCGACACTCGGCACGTAACCGGCGATCACATCGAACGTGCGGTTCCGTTCGTTCCAGTCGGTCATGTTCAATGGCGACACCGCGCCACGAGCGGAGGTCGCGCTGCGCTCGGAGAGCATCACGAGCCGATCGGGGCTGCCGAAGGGCAGAGGACGGAGCAGTGTCGCGTCGACGAGGGCGAAAATGGCGCTGTTCGCGCCGATGCCAAGGGCCAGCGTCACGATCGCGACCGCCGCGAACCCGGGCTGGTGGCGAAGGGTGCGGGCGGCGTAGCGGAGGTCGTGCCAGAGTTCGGCCGGCAGCGATCCGCGGCCTGGCACGCCGGGCGTGACCGGCGGCGGCACGTACGCCTGACGGAGCGGACGCATGTGGCGGGCGAGGGCTTCGGAATCGGCGAGCTCCAGCATCGCGAGGCGCCGCGCGTCGGCGTTGCCGCTGCCGGCAGCGCGCAACTCCTCGCAGCGCTGGTCGAGATGCTGCGAGAGCTCCTCGACGATCTCCGCTTCGCGCGTCGGGCTGAGCCGCAGGGTGGCGAGCCGGCGCCGCAGTTCGTCGTTCCAATCAGGCATTGTCGACTCCGGTGACGAGCCCCATCGCGTGGACGAAGGCTCTCCAGGTCTTGCGCTGGCGGGCGAGGATCCGCCGTCCTTCGGCGGTGAGGCTGTAAAAGCGCCGCCGCCGCTCCCCGGCCTTTTCGACCCACCGGCCGCGCAGCCAGCCCCGCTCTTCCAGCCGGTAGAGGAGGGGATAGAGCGACGCGACGTGGAACTTCAGCTGCCCGTCCGACCGCGCCTCGATCAGCTTGCTGATCTCGTAGCCGTGCCTCGCACGTGATTCGACGATCGACAGGATGATCAGTTCCGCCGATCCCTTCTTCAGCTCACGATCGAGCATGCGCGCGTCAATATCAGTCATAGCTATACATGCTATAGCCACTAGGCTGGCAAGCGTGACATTTAAGATTTCAGATTTAAGATTTCAGATTGAGAAGGTAGATTTGAAAAGGTAGTGCAGGTCTTTAGGCCTGCCTGGGCTGTGCGGACCTAAGGTCCGCCGACAAGCGGGATAGGGTAGACTCCGCGCCGGAGGAGGCGGGACATGGAAAGAGCGGTCGTTGCCATAGGGTTGATCGCGGTCGGCGGGCTGTCGATTGGAGCCGCCGGCTTGCAGCAGGCACAGAAACTCCCTCCGGTTCGCGACATCCAGCAAGTGCGCGGAAACCTTTACTTCGTGTCCGGCGGAGATACCCTCGATCGCCCTACCTGGACCGGGGGCAACACGGCGGTGCTCGTCACCGCGAAGGGCGTCGTGGTGGTCGACACCATGCTGGCGGGAGCTGGCCCCAGCCTGCTCGCGCGAATCAAGTCGATCACCGACAAGCCGGTGATCACGATCATCAATACCCATACCCACTTCGACCATTCCGGCAGCAACACCGAATTCCCGGCGACAGTCGAGTTCGTGGCGCACGAGGGCACGCGCGCGAACATGGCGCGGGCGACTTGTGATTTCGTGACGAACTGCGACGCCTTCAAGGGCGACAACGTCAAGTACCTCCCGAAGCGTACCTACAAGGACCGTCTGACGTTGTTCAGCGGCGCCGACCAGGTCGACCTCTATCACTTCGGCCGCGGCCACACGAGCGGCGACACGTTCGTGGTGTTTCCCGCTCTGCGCGCCATGCACACCGGCGACATGTACCCGCGCGCGCACATGCCCTTCATCGATGTCGCGAACAGCGGCGGCGCCGCGGTCGAGTTCGCCGACACGCTGCAGAAAGCGGTCTCGTCGATCAAGAACGTCGAGACCGTCATCGGTGGCCACACCCCGTCGCCCGTGACGTGGAACGACTTCGTCGTCTACACGGAGTTCTACCGCGACTTCCTGAGCGCCGCCCGCGAAGGCATCAAGAAGGGCGTCAGTGCGGAGGCGTTCGCGAAGGGCTACCAGGTGCCCGGGAAGTACAAGGGTTTCCAGGCCGATCCGGACCGCGTCCTGGCGAACGCGCAGGCGATCTGGGCCGAAAGCGCGAAGAACCCGGCCGCTGCGGTCCGCTGAAGCTCGCTCGACGGCTGACGGAGCGCATAACCGACAACGGCGTGGCGTGCTCCATGTGCTGGACTACAACCCCGACATGGCCACGCTGCCGGCGCGGCTGACGAAAACCGTCTGGAGGAGGGCGAGGCGCCCTTTTCGCAAAGTTCCGCAGATGCAGATGAACAATAAGCGAACGGAGTCTGCGGAGATCACGGATGCAAATGCAACACGGAGGCACGGAGACTGCGGAGGACGCACGGAGAAACACTGCAGCGTGCGACCGGCCCGGCGTAGCGGGCGCGTGCTGACGACGAAAGAGCCCACGAAAATGCAAGCCTTGAAGTCTTCGTGGCTTGTATTTTCGTGGGCTCTTTCGTCGTCATCGCGCGCCGGCTACGCGGCGCTCGGTCGCACGCTGCAGTGCTTCTCCGTGCTGATCTCCGCGTCTCTGCGCCTCCGTGTTGAACCGTGACCTCCGAAACCTCCGCGCCGGCTATCCGACCGTCCACAGGGCCAGGTGCGCCACGTCCTTGATGAACACGCGGTTGCCCGAGATCGTCGGCTGCGCCCACGTGGAGCTGTCGGCGACGGTGTAGCGCCGCACCGGCTCGAGGCCGTTCGGTGTCGCGCCGGCCACGATCAGTTCCGCATCGTCGTTCAGCAGGAACAGCAGATTACCGGCCTTCACGACCGCGGTATTCGTCGCCTCGCGCGGCTCGCCCAGCCACAACACCTTGCCGGAGCGCGCGTCGAGCGCGAAGAACTGGCCGCTGGCCTTATGCGAGAGCCCGTACAGCGTGTCGCCGACCAGGACCGGGTTGCTCATGAACATCCCGACGTCCTGCGTCTCCCAGACCGTCTCGACATTCCACGTGCCGCCGCTGCGCACCGGCCGCAGGCGGGCGGTGCCCAGATCGTGGCCGGTCACGATGATCGTGCCGTCGTAGAAGATCGGCGTGATCGAGTTGTTCGTCGCTCTCGACACCCACGGCCGTTGCCACAGCAGCTGACCGGTGCCGGCGTCGACGCCGACGATGTTCCGCTGACTGATCGTGACGACCTGGCGCGTGCCGCCGAGATCGACGACGATCGGCGACGCGTACCGGGGCCGTCGCCGGCCCAGGCCCACCGCACGTTGCCGGTCGCCGCGTCGAAGGCGGTGAGCGCGCCGTTGTCCTGTCCGCCGACGTGGAAGATCACGCTGCCGCGATCGAACACCGGCGACATCGCCGTGCCGTAGAGCGGATCGACCGGAGGCGCCGGCTTCTGCCAGAGCAGCTTGCCGTCGGCGGCATTGAACGCGGACACGATCCCGCTGATCCCGAGCGTGTAGAGACGGCCGTCGGCAAACAGCGGCGTCGATTTCGGCCCCTGCCCGTGGTTCTTCGTCGCCGGATTCATCTTGTACGGCGCCGCATACGGCGTCTGCCACACCGTCTTGCCGGTCTCGGCGTCGAGCGCCATCATCACTTCGTTCTCGCCCTGCCGGGTGTGCGTATAGACCCGGTTGCCGATCAGGATCGGCGTCGCGTACCCGGCGCCGACTTCGACCTTCCACTTCAGCGAGAGGTTCTGCGGCCACATGCCGGGCGCCTGGAAGCCTGACGCAGAGCCGTCACGGGATTGGCCGCGCCACTGCGGATAATCCCCGCGTTGTTCTGCGCACGTGTGGTGGCGGTGAATCCGGTACGCGAGGCCGACGATCGATGCAGTCGTGACTGCCTGTTTGAATGAAAGCATGACATGATAAGATTACGTCTACTGCAGCCCGCCGCGGACCGACGTGATGCGCTGTGTGTTGAAGCCGAGCCAGTGCATTCGGCCGACGTAGCGCGCGTGCTCGACCTTGATGCAGCGGTCCATCACGACTGACAGGCCGCCCGCCTCGGCGATGCGCGCGCCTTCCTCGTTGATCACGCCGAACTGGCACCAGAGGCTGCCGGCGCCGATCGCCACCGCTTCCTGCGCGATCCCCGGCAGCGCCTCCGGCGCGCGGAACACGTTCACGATATCCACCGGCACCGGGATGTCGGCGAGGCTCTTCAGGCTCGGCTCGCCCAGGATGGCCGTCTCGCGCGGGTTCACCGGAATCACACGGTAGCCGTGACGCCTGAGGTAGTAGCCGACGAAGTAGCTGGCCCGCAGCTCGTTCTTCGACAGGCCGACGATGGCGATGGTCCTGGCATTGTGGAGAACCCGCTGGATCGTCAGCGGATCCTGGTAGCGGACGAGATCAAAGCGTCCGGAATTGACAGACACGCTCATACGGAGGCCACTCCAGCGGCCGCCGATGCGGCGACGCGCGCGAACCCCTGCTCGAGATCCCAGATGAGATCGTCGATCGATTCGGTGCCGACCGAGAGGCGGATCGTCCCCGGTGCGACGCCGGCCGCGCGCAGTTCGTCGTCGTTGAGCTGACGGTGCGTCGTGCTGGCCGGGTGGATGATCAGGCTCTTCGAGTCGCCGACATTGGCCAGGTGCGACCACAAGCGTGACGCCGCGGATGAAGTCCTGGCCTGCGGCGCGTCCGCCGCGGCAATCGAACGAGAACACCGCCCCGGCGCCGCGCGGCAGGTACTTGGCCACGAGCGGCCGGTAGCGGCTCGTCGCCAGGCCCGGGTAGGTCACGTTCGACGCGAGCTCGTGCGAGGCGAGGTAGTTCGCCACCGCCGCGGCGTTTTCGACGTGCCGCGCCATCCGCAGCGACAGCGTTTCGAGACCCTGGAGGAACAGGAACGCGTTGAACGGGCTCATCGCCGCACCGAGATCCCGCAGCGTCTCGGCCCGGAGCTTCATGCAGTAGCCGTAGGTGCCGAAGGTCTCGTGGAACTGCAGCCCGTGATACGCCGGAGACGGTTCGGCGATCACCGGAAAACGGCCGTTGGACCAGTTGAACCCGCCCGAGTCCACGACGACGCCGCCGATGCTGGTGCCATGCCCGCCGATGAATTTCGTCGCGGAGTGCACGCACGATGTCGGCGCCCCATTCGATCGGCCGGCAGAGATACGGCGTGGCGAAGGTGTTGTCGACGATGAGCGGCAGGTTGTGCTCGTGCGCAAGCGAGGCAATCGTCTCGATGTCGAGCACGTTGCCGGCGGGGTTGCCAATCGTCTCGCCGTAGAACGCCTTCGTGTTCTCGCGGACGGCGGCCTTCCAGGCGTCCGGATCGTCGGGATCCACCCACGTCAGCTGCACGTTCATCTTGCGCAGCATGTGCTTGAACTGGTTGACCGTGCCGCCGTAGAGGGCGGACGACGACACCACGTGGTCGCCCGGCTGAAGCAGGGTGAACAATGCCGCCGCTTGCGCGGCAATCCCGCTCGCGAAGGCCACGGCGCCGCAGCCCCCTTCGAGGTTGGCCATGCGCTCCTCGAAGACCGCGACGGTCGGGTTCATGATGCGCGAGTAGGTGTTCCCGTACTCCTGGAGGTTGAAGTACGCCGCGGCCGATTCGGGATCCTCGAACACGTAGCTGGTCGTCTGGTAGATCGGCACCGCACGCGCGCCGGTGTTCGGGTCGGGGCGCTGGCCGGCGTGCACCTGGCGCGTTTCGAATCCGAATTCGCGGGCTTCTTCCATGCGGCGGGAGTCGTCCATGCTGTCTCCTGCATCCGTCCTACGAGTCGTCGCCTGACGCGCGAGAAAACGCTGGATCATCGGGCGTCTGGCGCGCCTCCTCTAACAGGAAGCAATCGTGGCCGTAGGGCGCCTCGATCACGTGCAGCTCGACCTCCTTGCCGAGCGAGCGCAGCGCGTCGGCGAGCTCCTGCGAGCCCGGTCGGCGGATAGAGCCAGTCGGAGCTGAACGCGATGAGCAGCGTCCTGGCCGACACGTGGCGCAGGGCGGCGGCGAGATTCCCGTTGCCGTACTGCCGCGCCAGGTCGAAGTAGGTCAGCGCCCGCGACGTGTAGAGATAGGTGTTCGCGTCGAACCGGCGGACGAACGAGTCCGCCTGGTGGCGCAGGTAGCTCTCCACTTCGAACTCGGGGTCGGTCAGCGTGTAACGGATGTCGTCGGCAAACTGCAGGCGCCGGCCGAACTTGTCGCCGAGCGACTTCGCCGAGAGATACGTGATGTGGCCGACCATGCGCGACACGCCCATGCCGCCGTCAGGCTTGAGCCCGGTTCCGTAGTAGTGCCCGCCCTGCCAATTCGGGTCGGCGACGATGGCGTTCCGCGCGATGGCGTTCCAGGCGACGCCCTGCGGCTGAAGCGCGTGCGTGCTGGCGATCGCGACGATCGCGTCGACCTGATCCGGATAGAGGATGGCCCATTCGAACGCCTGCATGCCGCCGAGCGATCCGCCGGCGACCGCCGCGAGCCGCCTGATCCCGATGACATCGAGGAACGCGCGTTCGGCGCGCACCATGTCGGCGACCGTGATGACCGGGAAGTCCGAACCATAGGGCCTGCCGGTCGCCGGGTTCGTCGACGATGGCCCGGTGGTGCCGCGGCATCCGCCCAGCAGGTTCGTGCTGACGACGAAGTACCGATCGGTGTCGAACGCTTTGCCGGGGCCGATCATGCCGTCCCACCAGCCAAGCCCCTTGCCGCTCATGCCGTCGCGATCCTCGGCGGCGAAACCGTCTCGCGTGCTCTCGGCGGGAGGCGTTTTCGCGAAACCGGCGGCGTGGGCGTCGCCGCTCAACGCGTGGCAGACCAGCACGACGTTGTCGCGCGCCGGCGACAGCGTCCCGTAAGTCTCGTAGGCGATGCGGACCGGGTGTAGCGTGCGTCCGCAGTCGAGCTTGAGCGGCTGCGGCAGATCGAGGAACTGCGTTTCGACCGTGCCGACCGAGCCGGCAGCGGCCCTTGGCGCCGATGTGGCCATTGCCGGAATCATAGCGCCTCCCGTCGCCGCGCCGCTTATCGCCGGTGTATGATCCTGAACTTCCGCTGAGACGCTCACACTACTCGCTGATTTGAAGGGGGAGACCATGGCTTTGGCGACTGTCAATAACGGAGTCAACGTTCAGGCGCTGCTGGAAGCGCGCGAGGCGCTGAAGGGCGCGCCTGAGGCGGCGAAGTTCACGTGGCGGGCATCCTGCAAATGGCAGAACGGAACGCACAGCACGACCGACGTGAGCGGGTTCTTCGGCCTCGGCCAGGAGCAGCAGCACAAGACCGAGACTTCCTTCTCCGCCGACCATCCGGAGATCTTCGCGTCCGAGGACAAAGGCATCACGCCGATTGAATACGTCCTCGTCGGCCTCGCGAGCTGCCTCACCGCCGGCGTCGCCGCGGTCGCGCAGAATCGCGGCATCCAGCTGCGGTCGGTCGAGTCGAAGCTCGAAGGCAAGATGGACATCCGCGGCATCCTCGGGATCGACAGTGACGTGCGCAACGGCTACGACGACATCAAGGTCACGTTCAAGATTGACGCGGACGCGTCCAAGAAAGACATTGAAGCGCTGGTCGCGCAGTCCCAGAAACGCTCGGCGGTTTACGACGTCATCACCAACCCGGTGAACGTCACCGTCGAAGTCGCGTAGCGTCCCCGCAGCGGAGCGGCGGCCATCGAACGCGTCACCACCGTCATCGTCGGGGCCGGCCACGCCGGCCTCGCGGTGAGCCGGTGCCTCACTGAGCGCTCGATCGATCACGTCGTGCTCGAGCGCGGGGAGGTCGCGAACTCCTGGCGGCGCGAGCGCTGGGATTCGTTGCGGCTCCTCACGCCGAACTGGCAGAGCCGCCTGCCAGGCTTCTCATACGACGGCCCGGACGCCGACGGCTACATGTCGATGGGCGAGGTGATTGACTTCATCTCGCGGTTCGCGTCCGTCTCGCGGGCCCCGGTCCGCACCAACACGACCGTCACGTCCGTGAAGCGGACCGACACCGGTTATCGGGTGGTGACCAGCGGGGGCGAGATCGAATGCCGCTCGGTCGTCATCGCCAGCGGCGCATGCAACGTCCCGAGCGTGCCGCCGCTGCGGCATTCGACGCCGGCGGCGATCGAACACGTCACGCCGTTCGAGTACCGCAATCCCACCCGGCTGCCCGAAGGCGGCGTGCTGGTCGTCGGCGCCTCCGCGACCGGCGTACAGCTGGCGGATGAGATCTGTCAATCCGGCCGCCGCGTCATCCTTTCCGTTGGAGAGCACGTCCGGCTACCGCGAACCTATCGCGGCCGGGACGTGCTCTGGTGGATGGACGCGTCGGGTGTGTGGAACCAGCGCTACGACGAGGTCGAGGACCTGACACGTGCGAGGCGGCTGCCGTCGCCGCAGCTGGTCGGGACGCCGGAGCGCACCACGCTCGACCTGAACGCGCTCAGCGCGAAGGGCGTCGAGCTCGTCGGCCGACTGTCCGCAATTCGCGACGGCAAGGCGCTGTTTTCCGGAGCCCTGCGCAATCACTGCGCGCTGGCCGACCTGAAGATGGAGCGCTTACTGGATACGTTCGACGAGTGGGCCCGAGCCCAATCGCGCGATGGCGAGGCCGGCGCACGGCAACGCTTCGAGCCGACCCGCGTGCCAGCCCGGTCGCGCCTCCAGCTCGATCTGCGCAGCGGCGAGGTCCGCTCCATTGTCTGGGCGACCGGGTTTCGCCCCGATTACAGCTGGCTGCACGTGCCGGTCGTCGACGACAAAGGTGAGCTGCGGCACGATGGCGGCGTCGTCGACGCGCCTGGGTTGTACGCCATCGGCCTGCCGGTCCTCCGACGCCGGAAGTCGAGCTTCATCCAGGGAGCGGAGGACGATGCCCGGGATCTGACCGAGCACCTGGTTGGATTCCTCTCCGGGTAGAAAAATGCAACCGCCTTCGTGTTTGCATTTCTTGCCGATAGAGAACGCGTTAGGTCGACGGGCTGGACGATCGCCGGTGCCGGAGGTATTCGACGACCATTGGCAGGAGTGAGACCGCGACGATGCCGAGCGCGACGAGCGTGAAGTTCTCCTTCACCACCGGCACGTTGCCGAAGATGTACCCCGCGCCCACGCAGATGACGACCCAGGCGATGCCGCCGGTGACGTTGTAGAACGCAAACGACGGGTACGTCATCTCGGCTGCCCCGGCGACGAACGGGACGAACGTCCGGATGATGGGCATGAAGCGGGCAAGGACGATCGCCTTGCCGCCATGGCGCTCGAAGAATTCGTGCGCCTTGGCAATGTGAGCCGGATTGATCCACCGCCGCCAGCGTGGATCGACCTCCGCACGCCGGATGACGCGCGCGCCGACCGCCCGGCCGATTGAATAATTCACCGCATCGCCGGCGACCGCCGCCGCGACCAGCAGCACCAGCAGCAGGCGGACGTCGAGCGCGCCGCTCGCCGCCAGCGCGCCGGCCGCGAAGAGCAGCGAGTCGCCGGGCAGGATCGGCGTGACGACGAGCCCGGTCTCGGCGAACACGATCGCGAACAGCACGCCGTAAATCCACGCGCCATAGGTCTTGACGAGATCGAGCAGGTAGACGTCGACGTGAAGAACCAGATCGATGAGGTCGGCCATTTACACCTTGTCGAGGGCCTGTGCGAGATCTTCCTGCAGATCGGCGATGTCCTCGATGCCGGCGGAAATCCGCACCAGGCCATCGGTGATGCCGAGCTCGTGGCGGTGCGCTTCCGGTACCGAGGCGTGCGTCATGGTCGCCGGATGCGAGATGAGGGTTTCGACGCCGCCGAGGCTTTCGGCCAGCGACATCAGCCGCACGGATTTGAGGACGCGCCGCGCCGCTTCCAGCGATCCGGTCTCGAACGCGAGCATGCCGCCAAACCCGCGCATCTGGCGGCAGGCCAGCTCGTACTGCGGGTGCGACGGCAACCCGGGGTAGTGGACGTGTCTGACCTTCGGATGATCGGCGAGAAACTGCGCCAGGGCCAGCCCGTTCGCGCTGTGCTGCGCCATCCGCACCGGCAGCGTCTTCGTGCCGCGCAAGACCAGCCAGGAATCGAACGGCGACAGGATCGCCCCGGCGGAGTTCTGCACGAACCGGAGCCATTCGATGTCTTCGTCGCGGATCGCGACGACCACGCCGCCGACGCTGTCGCTGTGGCCGTTCAGATATTTCGTGGTGCTGTGGGTCACCAGGTCGGCGCCGAGCTCGACCGGCCGTTGCAGGCACGGGCTCGCGAACGTGTTATCGACCACCAGCCGCAGGCCGCGAGCGTGTGCGAGATCGGCGGCCGCGCGGAGATCGGTCAGCCGCATCACCGGGTTGCTCGGCGTTTCCACGAAGAGCATCTTCGTGGCGGGCGTGATCGCCGCTTCGACCTGGCTGAGATCGCCGGTGTCGACCGAGGTAAACGACAGCCGGTAGCGCGAGAGGACCTTGTCGAACAGCCTGAATGTGCCGCCGTACACGTTGTCAGACATGACGACGTGGTCGTCGCTTTCGAGCAACGACGCAATCGCGGTGATGGCCGCCATCCCCGACGCGAACGCGATCGCCCCGCGCCCGCCCTCGATCGCCGCGAGGTTCGCCTCGAGCGCTTCACGCGTCGGGTTCTGCGTGCGGGCGTACTCGATAGCCCTTGTGGCGGCCGAGCTCTTCCTGGACGTAGGTCGATGTCTGGTAGATCGGCGTGATGATCGCGCCGGTCGACGGATCCGGTTCCTGGCCGGCGTGCAGGCAGATCGTGCTGAATCGAGCGTTCCGTCCGAGCTTCACAATCCGCCATAATATCGCGAGTCTGTGAATGCACGTCAGGACGGCCTGAGACACGCACTGCTCCGAACGCTGCCCGGCCGCGCGATCGTCATCGGTCTGGCGGTGAAGATCGCCGTGTTCGTGCTGCGGACGATCGCCGGCGGGCTGCCGGCGTTCGTCGGCGTCGTCGACACCGTCGCCTCGATCGCGCTGGTGGCGGGCGGCGGCGTGTTCCTGGTGCGCGGCATCGCGCTCGCGCAGCGGCGGCTGCTCTGGCGCGTGCGCCGCAAGCTGGTCATCTCCTACATCTTCATCGGGTTCATCCCGGCGATCCTGCTGGTCGCGTTCGCGCTGCTCGGCGCGCTGCTGCTGTTCTCGAACTTCAGCTCGTACCTCGTGCAGGCGCGGCTCCGGGCGCTAGGCGATCGCGCGCGAATCGATCGCCAAGACGACCGCGCTCGAAATCCAGCGCGCCGGCGGGCGCGACATGGAAGGGATCGTCGGGCAGCGCGAGCTCGCGGCGACGCGGGAGTTCGAGGGCGCCTCGATCGCGGTCGTCGAGATGCGCCGGCCCTGCAGCGAGCTGCCGGCGCCTCGCCGGCCGCAGTTGCCCGCCGACAATCCGCCGGCGAACAGCGACCAGCGGCCCCCCGGCCCGCCGCCATTGGTGGCCGCCGGTTCGTGGGCGCACGTCGAGGTGCCGGCCGAGGTGCCGGACTGGGTGGGCTGCGACGGCTTCAAAGGGCTGCTTGCCGCATCGATTGCTCGCGCCACGACCACCACGGCGCCGCCAGCCACCACCGCGCCGAGGATCTCGGTCAACGGCCAGGAGGTGTCGCTCGACGATCAATCCGCGACGACCTACATGTTGATTCGCGCGCTGGCGTTTCCCGATCTGCGCAATCGCCAAGTACGCCGTGATCGTCGATTTGCCGGTGAGCGGTCAGGTGCGCCGCGACCTCCGCGCCGAGACCGGCGTCGAGCTGACGCGCGTCGTCGTCCGACCGTAGACGCGAACGTCAAGCCTCTCCCGGCGCGGCCCGACTATTCGCCGCCGGTCGTCCCAGCCGCAACGACGGCCCTGCCGCTGCCGTCCTTCATCATGTTCGAGTATCGCGACTGGGTCACCGGGATGACCTCGTCGCTGCTCGCGTCGATGCAGATCAGCGTGGCGGAAATCTACGACCGGATCTCGAGCCGCCCAGGGCGGTCAACAGCGCAGCTTCGGGCAGGGTCTGCTCCTCGTGCTGATGGTGATCGGCATCCTGTTCCTCATCATCGAGTTCGTGGCGCTGGTCGCCGGACTGGCGCTGGCGCGCTCGATCACCGGGTCGGTGCACGAGCTGTTCGCCGGCACCGAGCGCGTCCGGCAGGGCGACTTCACCCACAAGATCGACATCCGCGCCACGGACCAGCTCGGCGAGCTGGCCGAGTCGTTCAACTCGATGACCGCGAGCATCGAGGACCTGCTGCGCCAGGCGGCAGAGAAGAAGCGGCTTGAAGAGGAGCTGCGCATCGCGCACGAGATCCAGATGTCGCTGCTGCCGCAGGGTCCGCTGCGGATGCCGGGGCTGTCGGTGACGGCGCTCTGCGTCCCGGCGCGCGAGGTCGGCGGCGACTACTACGACTTCCTGCCGCTCGACGCGCACCGCGTCGGCGTGCTGATCGCCGACGTGTCGGGCAAGGGCACGTCGGCGGCGCTGTACATGGCGGAGCTGAAGGGGCTCGTGCTGTCACTCAGCCGCATCCACACCTCGCCGCGCGATCTCTGATCATGGCGAACCGGATCATCGCCGAGCACCTCGACGCGCGCAGCTTCATCACCATGACCTACGCGGTCGTCGACCTGCGCGCCAGGACGATGACCTACGCGCGCGCCGGGCACACGCCGCTCATCTACCTGCCCGGCACGGAGAAGGGCGGCCAGCGCGTCCGCATCCTGACGCCGGACGGCATGGTGCTCGGATTGAAGCTCGACAACGGCGAGATGTTCGAGCGGCTGCTCGAGGAGCAGACCATTCCACTGCGCGCCGGCGACCTGTACCTGTTCTTCACCGACGGGATCAGCGAGGCGATGAACGTCGGCGACGACTGCTTCGGCGAGCAGCGGCTCGCCGCGCTCGTCGAGGAGCATGCCCACTTGCCTGCCGACGAACTGCGCGAGCGCGTCCTGCGGGAAATCGCCGCGTTCGTCGGCGACGCGCCCCAGCACGACGACATGACGATGATCCTGCTGAAGGTGGATAGCTCTTTCGCTCCCGAGGACGCAGAGGGAGCCGAGGACGCAGAGGGAGCAAAGGTCGCAGAGGTCGCAGAGGTCGCAGGGGTCCGTGCTTGAGTGAGCCGGTCGTCATCTTCCGCACCCAATCGGGCGTCGAGGCCAGCATCGTGCGTGGGCTGCTCGAATCGCACGGCGTGATGGCGATCCTGTCCTCGGCGGTGGCGCACACCGTGTTCCCGCTGAACGTCAACGAGCTCGGCGAGGTGCGCATCGCGGTGCGGGCCGAGGACGCCGACGACGCGCGGCGCATCATCGAGAGCCACCGGACCGAGCTGGAGACGGGCAAGGTGGTGCGGCTGCGCGACGAGTTCGACACGCTGCAGCAGGCGATCGACTACCGCTTCCGCGATCGCGGCCTGCTCGAGCACGCGATGACGCACACCTCGCGCGCCAACGAGGACGTCAGCGGCGGCGTCATCGACAACGAGTCGCTCGAGTTCCTCGGCGACGCGGTCCTCGGCTTCATCGTCGCCGACATCCTGTTCCACGCGTTTCCCGAGTTCAACGAGGGGCAGAAGTCGAAGGTGAAGGCGACGCTGGTCTCGACCGCGACGCTGGCGCGCCAGGCCGAGCGGCTGTCGCTGGGCGATCATCTGCTGCTCGGACGCGGCGAGGAGAAGACCGGCGGCCGCCGCAAGCAGGCGCTGCTCGCCGACGGCTACGAGGCGTTGATCGCGGCGATCTACCTGGATGGCGGCGTCGAGCAGGCGCGCGCGTTCATCACCCGCGAGTTCGCGCCGCTGGTCGGCGACGTCCGCCGCACCGGCCTCGTCGGCGGCGACCACAAATCGGCGCTGCAGGAATACCTGCAGTCCACCGACGAGGCGCTGCCCGAATACCGCCTGGCCGGCACGGTCGGCCCCGACCATCGGAAGCTGTTCCAGATCCAGGTCGTCGTCCGCGACCAGGTCCTCGCCGAGGCGATCGCGCCGAGCAAGAAAGAAGCGGAGCAGGAAGCGGCGCGGGTCGCGCTCGAGAAGCTGCGCTCCACGAGCGCATAGGAATTTAGAATTGGGAATTTACGATTGTAAATTTCGAACTGTAAATTTCAGTCGATCTCGATGATCCCCGACGGCTGTCCGACCATCGCGTAGGCCGGTTCCGCCGCCGGCGGCTGCATCGGCAAGCGCGGCAGCGCGTAGCGGTGAATCTCGCGCGCGACGTCGTCTTCGGTGGGCGCGGTGGCGCGGCAGTGGAGCCGCACCCACACGCGCAGCAGCGGGTCGGTGAAGCTGTAGCGCTTCTGGCGCGACGTGACCAGGTCGACGTCTTCCAGCCACGAGAGGTAGTCCTTCGTCGATCCGGGCGTGCGGTGCAGGCGGTGCGAGATCTCGGTGAGCGTCAGGTCTTCTTCCTCCGCGAGGATCTCGAGAATCGCCTTCAGCGCCCCGTAGCCGCGCGCCCGGTGGAGACGCAGCTCGTAGCAGAAGTTGCACAGCTTCGCCAGGCGCCCGCTCGGTTCCCATCAACGCGGCGAGCGCGCTGACGGCGTCGCTCCCTTGATCGCCCATCACATGAAGCTCGTCGGCGAGGGCGCGGACATACGAGGGCCGGCCGTCGGCGAGCGCGTGCACCGTGCGAGCCACGAATTCCGCGTCGACACCGGCCCGCCCGCGCCGGACCAAGGATGTCGACGGTATCTTCCGCCGTGACCGGCGGGATGTGAATGACTTCGAACCGGGCCGAGCGATCGCGCAGGAGCCGCAGCGCGCGCGCCGTGTAGCGGCTCGTCAGCACGAAGCGATTGCCGCTGGTGCCCAGCCCGTCGACCAGATCGTGCAGCACGCGGCGCAGGCCCGGGAAGCTCTCGAAGGTGCGCAGCTCCAGGAACTCGTCGAGCAGGAACGTCGCCGGCTCGGAGCCGCCGGCGCGCGTCAGCGACAGGAAACCCAGCGCCTGGTCGAACGCCGCGCGGGGCGTCGTCGGGGTCGCCGGGTCCACGGCCGGAAACGGCGAGGCGCCGGTCACCGCGCGCACGAACCGTTCGGGTGTCGTCGCCGTGCGCTCCACATCGATGTACTGGCCCACCGTGCGGCCGATGCGGTCGCGCAGCTGGTGCAGCACCGTCGTGCGCCCCGAGCCGCATCCGCCGACCAGCACGGGAATGCGGGACGGCGACGCGTCGAGCGCGGCGGCGATGCGGCGAATCAGCGTGGAACGGGGGGTCAGCATGCGCGTTCCTCTCGCATGGGCATTCGAAGGCCTCCGCGCGCGGCCGCAGCCAGCGCTTCAGGGTAACCGGCATCGGCATGGCGGACGACGCCGAGTCCGGGATCGCAAGTGAGCACGCGCTCGAGTTTCTCGTCCGCTTCGGGTGTCCCGTCCGCGACGACCACCATGCCGGCATGCAGCGAGTAGCCGATGCCGACACCGCCGCCGTGATGGACCGACACCCAGGTCGCCCCGCTCGAGGCGTTCAAGAGCGCGTTGAGTACCGGCCAGTCCGCGATGGCATCGCTGCCGTCGCGCATGTTCTCCGTCTCGCGCATCGGCGACGCGACCGATCCCGCGTCGAGATGATCGCGGCCGATGACGATCGGCGCCTGCACGCGGCCGGTCCGGACGAGCGCGTTGAGCTCGCGCCCGAATCGGGCGCGCTCGCCGTAGCCGAGCCACAGGATGCGCGCCGGCAGGCCCTGGAAGGCCACGCGGTCGCGGGCCAGCTCGATCCACCGCCGGATTGACGGCTGATCGCCGAACAGCCGGAGCGCCGCTTCGTCGGTGACGCGGATGTCTTCGGGATCGCCCGACAGCGCCACCCACCGGAAAGGGCCCTTGCCTTCGCAGAACAGCGGCCGGATGAACTCGGGCACGAAGCCCGGGATCTCGAACGCGCGATCGACGCCGGCCTTCTGCGCCTGGGCGCGGATGTTGTTCCCGTAGTCGAAGGTCACGGCGCCGCGCGACCGCAGCTCCAGCATCGCGGCGACGTGCGCGCCGATCGCGGAGAGCGCCCGTTCGACGTATTCCTCGGGATGGCCTTCGCGCAGCCGCGCGGCCTCATCGAGCGTCAAGCCATTGGGCACGTAGCCGTTGAGTGTATCGTGCGCGGACGTCTGGTCGGTGAGCACGTCGGGCGCGACGCCGCGTGCGACGAGCGCCGGCAGCACGTCGGCCGCGTTCGCACAGAGCCCCACCGACCGGGCCACACGGTCGCGCCGGTAGCGCTCGACCCGTGCCAGGGCATCGTCGAGGCTGTCGGTCGATTCGTCGAGATAGCGCGTGGACAGCCGGCGCTCGATGCGCCGCGGGTCGACCTCGATGACGAGCGCCGCGGCGCCGTTCAGCACGGCGGCCAGCGGCTGGGCGCCGCCCATCCCGCCGAGTCCGGCGGTGACGACCAGCCGGCCGGCGAGGGTTCCGCCGAAATGACGCCGGGCGACGGCCGCAAAGGTTTCATACGTACCCTGGACGATGCCCTGCGTGCCGATGTAAATCCAGCTGCCCGCGGTCATCTGGCCGAACATCGTCAGGCCGCGGTGCTCGAGATCGCGGAAGTTCTCCCAGGTGGCCCACGCGGGGACGAGCAGGCTGTTGGCGATGAGCACGCGCGGCGCGCCGGCGTGCGTGCGGAAGACGCCGACCGGCTTCCCCGACTGGACGAGCAGCGTTTCGTCGCGCTCGAGCGTGGTCAGCGCGCGAACGATCGCGTCGAAGGCCGGCCAGCTGCGGGCCGCCCGTCCCGATCCGCCGTAGACGACCAGGTCCTCCGGCCGTTCGGCGACGTCGGGATCGAGGTTGTTCATCAGCATCCTGAGCGCCGCTTCCTGGGGCCAGCCTTTGCAGGTGAGCGCGGTACCGCGCGGCGCGCGAATTGTACGAGTGGCGATGGCCATGACCTGAATGCTGGTTGTGCGCGCAGCCGACCGACGCGCAGCAACGAAAGAGTAGAAATTAGAAAGCGGCGCGCCCGTTGTCAAACTGAAAATGAAAAATTTTTCACTTGACTAGTCCGGCAACAACGTCTTCCAGCTCGTGCGACGCGATCATGCGCGCGATCGCGGCGATCTCGCGCGACAGCGGACGGTCGTCGTCGAGCGCCGGCACCGTCGATCGGACAAGCCGGTGCACGCGCGCGAGTGGATCCGACGTGGTGAGCGGCGCGAGCAGGTCGAGCGCCTGGCACGCGCACAGGATTTCGATGGCGATCACGTCGCGAGCGCGCTCGAGCGCAGCCGCGGCCTTGAGCGCGGCGTTCATGCTCATGCTGACGTGGTCTTCCCGGCCGGCCGACGTCGGGATCGTGTCGACGCCGGCCGGGTGCGCGAGCGATTTCAGCTCCGAGGCGCACGCCGCCGCGGTGACCTGGGCAATCATCAGCCCCGATCGCAGCCCGCCGTCGCGCGTCAGGAAGGCCGGCAGGCCGCTCTTCAGTCGGATCCACGAGCCGATCGGTCCGCCGCTCGCTGATCGTCGCGAGCGGAACGAGCGCCGCGGCGAGCAGGTCGGCGGCGAGTGCGATCGGCGCGCCGTGGAAGTTGCCGCCGGAGACGATTTCGTCGGTTTCGACGAAGACCATCGGGTTGTCGGTCGCGGCATTGGCCTCGGTTTCGACCGTCCGGCGCACGAACGCGAGCGCGTCGCGGGTCGCGCCGTGCACCTGGGCGGCGCAGCGCATGGAATAGGCGTCCTGGACCCGCCCGCAATTCTGGTGGGATGCGTTGATCGCGCTCTGCTGCATCAGGCGCTCGATGTTTGCGGCCGAGGCGATCTGTCCGGCGAACCCGCGCGCCTCGTGGATGCGCTCCTCGAAGGGATGCATCGACCCGCGCAGGGCGTCGATCGACAGCGCCGCCGCGATGTCGGCGGCCCGCGCCACGAGCTCGGCGCCGGCGAGCGCGAGGGCCAGCACCGCGGTCGACGGCTGCGTGCCGTTGATCAACGCCAGGCCCTCCTTGGGGCCCAGCGTGACCGGGGCCAATCCTGCTCGTAGCAAAGCCTCTGCACCTGAATACACGCGGCGGCCGGAGGCTGGGGCCTCGGGGCTGGCATCGTCGTCGGGCTCACGGTCAGACTCGGCTCGAGCCCCGAGACCCGAGCCCTCCCCGAGTTGGGCCTCGCCCTCACCGATCAGGACGAGCGCGATATGCGCGAGCGGCGCGAGGTCGCCGCTGGCGCCGACCGAACCGCGTGACGGCACGACCGGGTGGACGCGGGCGTTCAGCAGCCCGACGAGCGCGTCCAGCGTCTCGAGCCGGATCCCCGAGTAGCCCTTGGCGAGAACGTTGGCCCGCAGCGCCATCGCCGCCCTGACGTCGCGCACCGGCAGCGGATCGCCGACGCCGGCCGCGTGGCTTCGCACGAGGTTGCGCTGCAGCACTTCCAGCGCGTCGGGCGCGATCTTGACTTCGGCGAACGATCCGAATCCGGTGTTGACGCCGTAGACCGGCTCCTCTCCGTGCGCCTTCCGATCCACGACCGCGCGCGCCGCGCGAACCCGCGCCGCCGCGTCCGCCGAGATGGCGACGCGCGCAGAACGGTCCGCAATCTCGACGAGCGCGTTCAAAGTCAGCGAATGGCCGTCAAGGTGAATCATGCAGAACCCTGAATCACGGCAGTTCACGCTTCCCGGTTCTCGGTTCTCGGTTCGTGTTCACGTTCGGTTCCGGATTTCGAGGTTCGGGGTTCGGCGTTCGGCATTCGGGTAGAATCATACGTCCGGCTAGCCCAGAACACGAACTCCGAACCCCGAACTTTTAGAACTCGAACCTCGAACCGAACTTGAACACGAACTGAGAACCTAGCACAGAGAAGCGTGAACGATATGAATCTGTGTGTCCTCGGCGCTCAATGGGGCGATGAAGGCAAGGGCAAGATCGTCGATCTGCTGACGCCGCGCTTCGATATCGTCGCCCGCTACCAGGGCGGACACAACGCCGGGCATACCGTGTACGTCAACGGCACGAAGTTCGTCCTCCGGCTCATCCCGTCGGGCATCCTGCATCCGGGCGTCAGCTGCGTCATCGGCAACGGCGTCGTGGTCGATCCCGCCGCGCTCTTTGTCGAAGTAGACGAGCTGGCGAAGAATGGCATCGAGGTCGGGGACGCGGCTGGTCGTCAGCGACAAGGCGCACCTCATCCTGCCGTACCACCGCGACCTCGATCTGCTGTCGGAGGCGAGGCGGGGCGAGCGGAAGATCGGGACGACCTCGCGCGGCATCGGGCCCGCCTACGAAGACAAGATTGCCCGTCGGGGGATCCGGGTCGGCGATCTTGCCGACCCGAAGGGACTCGAACAGAACGTCCGCGACAACGTCAACGCGCGCAACCGCCTGGTCCACGACTCGACGATGGAATGGCGGCCGGTGTTCGACGAGCTGATGGAGCACGCGAAGCGGCTGCGCCCGCTCGTCTGCGACGTCTCGCTGCTGCTGAATGAGGTCATGCGGCGGGCAAGTCGGTCTTGTTCGAGGGTGCACAGGGGACGCTGCTCGACATCGACCACGGTACCTATCCGTACGTGACCTCCTCCAATGCGTCGGTGGGCGGCGTGTGCACCGGCCTCGGCATCGGGCCGCGATCCATCGGCGGTGTGCTGGGGGTGGTCAAGGCCTACACGACGCGCGTCGGCGAGGGACCGCTGCCGACCGAATTGAGCGGCGAGATGGGTCAGCGGCTGCGCGACAGCGGCAACGAGTACGGCGCGGTCACCGGCCGGCCGCGCCGCTGCGGCTGGTACGACGCCGTTGCGGTCCGCTACGGCGTCCGCATCAACGGCCTCGACGCGCTGGCGCTGACCAAGCTCGATGTGCTCGACGGCCTCGAGCGCATCGAAATCTGCACGTGCGTACCGCTGCGGCTCGCGCACGCTGACGGAGTTCCCCTCGGACATCGGTCAGCTGGCCACGTGCGAGCCGGTCTACGAGTCGATGCCTGGCTGGTCCGCGCCGACCAAGGGGATCCGCCGCTACGACGACCTGCCCGAGGCGGCACGCCGCTATATCGCGCGGCTCGAAGAGGTCACCGGCGTACCGGCCGCGGTCATCTCCACCGGCTCGGAGCGCGACGACACGATTCTCCGGGAAGACGTGCTGGCGGCCCGTCTTCCCGGTTTCGGGATCTAGGGCGAAGAGACCTCGGCGAGCTCGAAGTCGAACCGCGTGTTGCCCGACATCACGACATCGGTGGTTCGCTTTCTCGTAACCGTCCTTGGCGATGTAGACCGATTCGGTGCCGTCGATCAGTCCGTGTATTTCGTAGAAGCCGTTGCGGTCGGTTTGGGTGCTGCGCCAGCCTGATGAAATGCCGCGCGCCACGACGACGCCTTCCAGTGGCACGGGTCCACGCGCTGTCATCCCCATCACGATGCCCGAGAGCGTCGGACTACCTGGTGGATACACGTCGGTTTGTGTGACCAGCAGCTCGCCGCCAGCCACTTCGACGTCGACGACCGTTCCGGGATTGTCGTGGCCGTAGTCGACGGTGAGGTAGGCCCGCCGCTCGCCGTCGGCGGCGCCGAAGCGCACCTCGAACGCGCAGCCCTCCGCGCAGATCTTGCCCTCGATGAAGTGGTGCCTATGCCCTCCCCTAATGAAGGAGTTGGTTCTGTAGCCCGGCAGGCGTGTGCCATCGGCTGCCCAGACCAGCTCGTTGGCGGAGTTGAGCTGGACGATCTCGATCCTGGGCGTCGCGCAGGTCGGAGGTCGCAAACCCCGTCGTGAGCTCCGTGAACACGACCAGGGTCGGTGCCGCCGGCGTCGCGGGCGACGGCACGGGTGATGGCGTCGAAGGCGTAGCACTGTCGCAGCCGGTCAACGCTGGCAGCAGCGTGAGGAGCAGCGGCACGAAAATCCTGATTGACACAGTCATGGTTTCGGTCCTTTCGGCGGTGTTCCCTTCTTCACTGGTACAATGGAGCCGCCCTTGTTAACAGTGACCGGGAATTGCGCGGGATTTGGCGGGTTACAGGATCAGCCGCATCTGCTCCAGGCGTTCCTGGTGGTGCGGGTCGAGCGCGTACAGCGCGCGGACGCTCGGCGTCAGATAGTTCAGCGGCGAGGCGCCATCGACGTAGGCGGTTTCCTGATAGCCAGCGCTTTTTCGCGCTCACCCAGCCCGCATAGATGAACACGTAACACTGTGCGGTGCACGTAGGTCTGTGCCGCCTGCTGATTCAACTCCGCGACCAGGCCGAGCGCCTGATCGCGAATGCCGGTCTCCCCATAGCACAGGCCGAGCAGACCGAGGTAGAACGGCGCCCGTCGGCCATCATCGCGGCCTGCTCGAGATCAGCGATCGCGTCGCGGTGATTGCGGTTCGCGAGGAAGCACAGGCCGCGCAGGTGCAGCGCGAAGACGTAGCCGGGATCGAACCGCAGGCACTCGTCGCACAGCTCGATGGCTTCGTCGTACCGCCGCGGCCAGATACAACGTCTGCGCCTGCCCGCAGCGAACCAGCCGTGACGAAGGAGCCAGCGCATGTCCGGCCTGCGCTTCGGCGGAAGCGCCGCATCCGTCGCGTCCGAGCAGCACCAGCAGCCACGAGTAGTAGATGTGGGTCAGCGGATTGGCGGGATCCAGCGTCAGCGATCGCCTGAACTCGCGCTCCGATCCCTCCCAGTCCCACTCTCCGCCGAACTTCGCCAGCGCCAGCTCCGTGTGGCGCGGCGGCGAGCGTGTCCTCGATTTCCAGCGCCCGTTCGGCCGACTGGCCGCGCGACGCTGAACGCGAGGTGCGGTTTCATCAGGCGAGTAGAGGCCCGAGGAAGTTGTAGGCATTCGCCAGCGCCACGTATGCGAGCGCAAACTCGCGGGTCGCGCGCGATCGGCTTCCTGAAAATACTCGATAGCCGTGCCGCCAGCCCCCCGCGAAGCAGGACTTCCAATCGTGCTGGCCCCGCTTGAACGCGTGATAGGCCTCCGGGTCCTGGGTATATCGCTTGGCGTTCGGCTGCGCGAACGACGGTGCCACGCCGTCCACGATTTCGCCCGCGATCTCGTCCTGGACGTCAGGATGTCGTCGAGCCGGCGCTCGATGCGCAGCGCGGGCCGCGACGGAGCGCTCGTGTTGAGCGATCGATCAGGTTGGCGATGACCCGAACGCGGTCGTCCGCCTGCTGAACGCTGCCCTCCAGCACCATCTGGACTCGCAGATCGCGTGCCGATCTCGCGAACCGACTCGCCGACGAGAGGATGCGTCGACGTGCGCGGGGCCACGCGAAGCTCCCGGATGCCGCTCGAGTCGGCTGCAGATGTCGTCGGCGAGCCCCTTGCGGAAGTGCTCGCCGTCCGGTCCGTCATGCCGAGACACTTCGAACGGCAGCACCGCGACGGAAGACGCGCTTCCACTGGCGCGCGGACTGGCGTCGGGCTGGACCGCGCGCTGCTTCATCAGATCGAGGTCGCTGCCCGCAGCCCAGGCCGTCTGGCAGCGATCGTCCGGGCGCTTTTCGAGCAGCCTGTCGACCATGTTGCTCGAGTTGCACGGGATGCGTCGGGCGCCAGCTGCCGGAGGGGCAGGTGTGGTTGCGTGAGGATCCTGCCGATCACCTCGTTCTTCGACGCGCGCTTCGAACGGCCGGGCGCCGCTGGCCATCTGATAGAGGACGGCGCCGAATGAAAACAAATCGCTGCGATAATCGACCGTGTCGGCATCGGACAGCTGTTCGGGCGCCATGTAGTGCATCGTGCCGGCGACTGCGCCGGTGGACGTGAGGTCGTCCGACAGTCGGCTCGTCACCCTCGAACGTCGCAAAGTGCTTGGCGAGCCCGAAGTCGAGCAGCTTCACCAGGCCGTTGGATGTCAGGAAGATGTTTCCGGGCGTGAGATCACGATGGACGATGCCGTGGTCGTGCGCGGCCGCCAGCGCGTCGGCCACCTGCGATGCGACGTCGAGCGACCTGTCGAGCGGCAAGGGGCCGGCCGCGAGCGTGCCTTCAGGCTCTTGCCGTGAAGCAGCTCCATGGCGATGAAGGCCTGATCCGTGCCCCTCGTCGATGTCGAGGATGGTGCAGATGTTGGGATGGTTGAGCGACGCGGCGAGACGCGCCTCCCGTTTGAACCGCCGGATGGCGTCCACGTCCTTCGCGAGCGCCGGCTTGAGCACCTTGATCGCGACGGATCGGGGCAGCCGCGTATCCTGGGCCTCGTAGACCACGCCCATGCCGCCGCTGCCGAGCGTGCGGATGATGTAGAAGTGAGAGATCTGCCGGCCGATCATGCTGCGTCAACGATACCTGCTTTTGCTCGATCCGTACATCCGCTCCCGCGATGATCGGTCCGGCCCATCCCTGATGCCCTCACAAAAGGAAGATCTCTCCTGCGATTCGACGATGCACGTGCTCGAACGGGCCAAGGGCGGCGATCGTTCGGCCGCGCGGGTCCTGATCGAGCGCGCGCTGCCCGCTGCTCCGCCGGTGGACGCGCGGCCGCTTTCCCAGATACGCGCGTGCCGGGCATCGATACGGAGGACGTCGTCCAGGACGCGCTGCTTCGAACGCTGAGACGCATCGAAGAGTTCGAGCATCGGACGGTCGGGGGGCTGCAGGCATATCTCCGCGAGAGCGGTCGTCAACCGGATTCGCGACTCGATTCGCGGCTCGCGAACGGCGAGGCGTTCCAGTCGGAGCCGGCGAGAGCAGCTGCACGACACGCTGCCCGTCCCGCTCGAGCACGCGATCATGCGCGAGCGGTTCGACGATTTCCTGGAAGCGCTCCAGCGGCTGCGGCCGGCCGATCGCCAGGCGATCGTCTGGCGCGTGGAGCTGGGTTACTCCATCGAGGAAATTGCGCGCCGGATGGGCAAGTCGAAGGCCGCCGCCGCCATGACGGTGTCCAGAGCGCTCACGCGACTCGCGTCGGAAATGGGCGTCGGTCGCGGTAAGTCGTAGACCTTCAGTCGCGCCGTTGTTTCCTATTGTCTCGCGCCGTTCCCGTCGAAGAAGACGACGTTCTGGAACGCGTTTGCGGCGAGGCGCTCGGCGAGAGTCCGAGCCTGCGCTCCACTCCTGCCCAGGACGACGATCCGGGTGTTGTGGTCGAACGGCAATCGGCCATCGTCCTTCGCCCGTGTGATCTCGTCGGGTGCGAGCCGCACCATGCCGGGGATCGGCTGTCTGCCTGGCTCGAGCCCGGCGTCCACGAACACCGCCGTGCGATCGAGCGTCGCCACGCGGTGAATGGCGCCGGCATCAATCGCCCCGACGCCGCCCGAGATCCGCCAGCCAGGCATGCCGAGTTGATACCGGCGCAGGTTCTGATATCCCGCGGCCGCGAGCTCGTCAGCGAGGCGTCGGCTCTTACCGCAGAACGGGCCATTGCAGTAGAGGACCAGGAGGCGCTCCTTTTGGGGAACGAGGCGCCTGACCTCGGCGACGTCCGACACGTACAACGACATGGGAATGCCAGGCTTCGGCGCGACATTCAGCGCTCCCGGAATGTGCGACATGGCGAATTCCTCCACAGGCCGGGCGTCCAGAAGGATGGCGTCGCCGACGGCAAGGATCTCGCGCAGCTTTGCGGTGGACACTTGCGGTGCGGAACCCGCATCGGACTCCGCCGCGACGGCATCATCCAATCGAGCGTACAGTCTGGGCATCGACCGCGAGGACTGCCGCGAGTGCGGTGATGAGGATGGCGTTCACTGTTGCGTCCCGGGGGTGTAGAAGACGCCATGCGCACGGCTGCCGCCAGGGATACTCGGATAGGGATACACGTCGAGTGTTGCGCCGGTCAGGTTGTCGACGACTGCCAGACCTGCCGGCGATTCAACGGCGACGAAGGAATACCTGCCGTTTGCCGACAGCCAGTGATGGCCGGTGGTCGTATGCCCGGGAATCGCCACGATCGTCGCCACGAACGACGACGTATCCAGGAATGAAATCTGCGCCGGCGTACCGCGCAGCGTCACGATGAGCGTACAGGCCATCATTGGTGAGCTGCAGCGTATCGGGCTGCGTCCCGACGATCGCCTGGCGGCCGGTGAGCACCGGACAGGGTCCCGTCAGGTCCAGCTCTTTCACTGTGTTCTCGCGACGGACTGACACGTAGGCTCGCTTCGAATCATTGGTCACGAGGATCTCGCTCGGATCGGCGCCCACCGGCGTGTTACACAGCAGGTCGCCGGTCACGGCATCCAGCTTCGCCACGTCCCCTGGCTGAGAGCGGTCGCTGCGGCTGTTCGTCGCGTAGAGCTCCTTTCCATCACGCGTGATCCAGACCGCGTGCGTCCGCGCCTCGGCCAGCGGGCTCGCGACATAACCCGCCACTCTGACGTCCGCGTCGGTGTCGACGACGCCAATCTGGTTGTGTCCGAACTCCGCGACGTAAACGTGCTTGCCGTTGGGGGCCGCCATCAGGTGATGGGGCAGCGGACCCATGGGCAGCGACGACCGTGGAGTACCTGTCGACACATCCACGATGGTCACGCTGTTGGAGCCCTCGTCCGAGGTGTAAACCTTACCGGTCCCGTTCGGCAGCGTCACGCCGATCGGGGAGGCGCCCGTGCGAGCGGTCCAGAGCGGGTCGCCCGATCCCGCGTCGAAGGCCGTGACGCTGCCGTTCTGACGCTCGGTCACGAACACTGTCCCGCCGGCACCCGGGATGCCGTTCTGGCCGGAGGCAGTCATGACGAGAAAGGCCCAACAGACGAGAGCCGAGATGACGGGGATTGCGGATCGGCTGCGCTTCATGAAAACACCCTCCATGAGCGTGCAAGCTACGCAAGTGGCCGACGTGGGTAAATGCACGGCGGGTGATGTGGAGGTGAAAACGTTGTGAACCCATAAGGTCATCACCGTCAGCATGTTGCCGCCTCCAGTGAAGCGCCAGTGGGGTTTGACGATCGCCGGGGAGGCGGATAGACTCCGCGGCCGTGCCGAGGAACTCGGTCGGGTCGCCGCGTGTCCGGTTCGGGTTGTACGAGTTCGACGCCGGATCTGGCGATCTGCACCGGGAAGGACGCCCGATTCGACTGCAGGAGCAGCCTCGCCAGATACTCGGCGCACTCCTGGAACATCCCGGTCAGGTGCTCACGCGCGACGAGCTGCGCGACCGCCTGTGGAAGGCCGACACGTTCGTCGATTTCGAACATGGTCTGAATACCGCGATCAAGAAGGTCCGCCAGGCGCTCAACGATTCCGCCGACAACCCTCAGTACATCGAGACCATCGCGAAGCGGGGCTACCGCTTCATCGCTCCTGTCCACGTGGAGGCATCCGCGGGCCACCGTTGTCGCCTCGAACCCGGCCATCGAACCGTTGAGGATGCCATCGGTACGGCGGCGGTGGTTGGCCGCGGTCGGCGTTCTCGTTCTGCTTGCAGCCACCATCGGCTGGTTCGCGCGACGCGTCACAGAGGCGCCCGTTCTCCCTGGAGGCAATCGAACCGCTGCGCAGCTCGCGGTGATGCCGCTTCGCGTCCTGACCCCGGCCAACGCGGCGGACGCCGAATATCTCGGCGTCGGGATCGCGGACGCGATCACGACGCGGCTGGCGAACGTCCGGCAGATCACCGTGCGGCCGACGGCCGCGGTGCTGGCCTACCAGGATCGCGGCCTGGATCCGGCAGGGATGGCGTCGGCGCTGGGCGTCGAGCACGTGCTCGAGGGAGCCATTCAACAGACCGAGCAGGTCTACCGGGTCTCCCTGCAATTGGTGCGCGCCGACGGCGTCGTCGTCTGGGGGCGCTCGCACGACGTGCCGCACAGCGGACTGCTCGGTCTGCAGGACGTGGTCGCCGAACAAGTGGTGACCGCGCTGCGCCTGGAGCTGTCGGCGCCCGAGCGGGCGCGTCTGAAAGCGCGCGACACGAATAACCCGGCCGCCTACGAGCACTATCTTCGCGGCCGCGCGCTGCTGGTCAACTACACCGACGCGAAGATGCGCGACGCGATCGCGCGGTTCGACGCGGCGCTCGCGCTCGACGGCAACTTTGCGGCCGCCCGCGCCGCGCTCGCGACGGCGTGCGCCTGGTTCAGCGTGCGGTTCGCCTATGAATCCGAAGCGGCATCGTGGGGGAAGCGCGCGGAAGACGAAGCTCGCCGGGCGCTCGTGCTGGATCCGTCGCTGGCCGAGGCGCATCTTGCCATCGCCAACGCGGCGGGCACGCTGTATCAAGGCTTCGATTGGAAGAGCGTCCTGACGGAAACGACCGTCGCGCTCACGCTCGATCCGTCGCTGGACCTCGCCCACGTGGCGCGGATGCGCGCCTTCTACCACCTTGGCCTGTTCGAACAGGCGGGGGAGGAGCACCGGATGGCGCGCGCGTTGAATCCGGCGCCCAGCGTCGAGACCGATCGTCTCAAGATCGCTACGCTGCTGTTCGACGGCGACTTTCGCGCGGCCGCCGAACTCGCGCGCACGCTCCTCGAACGCACCGACGCGCCGGCGATTCGGCACTATCTCGGGATGGCCCGCTACTACACCGGCGACGTCAAGGGGGCCGTCGAGATGCTGGCCTCAGCCAGGCGCGGTGATCAACTCGACGTACGGTCGCAGGCGTCGCTCGCGTCCATCGAGGCCGCTACCGGGCACACGAGAGAGGCCCGCGCCCGGGCGGCTGCGATCGCGGGCGGGTCCTACATGGATCACCATGTCGCGTACAGCCTCGGCGCGGCATTCGCGCAGCTCGGCGACCCCGACGCGAGCATTCGCTGGCTGCAGCAGGCCGCCGACACCGGCTTTCCCTGCTATCCGTGGTTCGAGCGGGATCCGCTGCTCGATCCCGTGAAGCAGCGCGCGGATTTCACGCGGCTGCTTCAGCGTCTGCGGAGCGCGCACGAGGACGCACGCACCCGTTCGCTTGTCCGCTAACTGGTTCTTCCAGGCTTTGACCCGCCCTCCAGACGTCAGGGTCCTTGGCGGTGGGCCGGCGGGCGCGACCGCTGCGAAGCTGCTGGCCGCGTGGGGCCATTCGGTTCAACTCGTCACCAGAGACGCCGGCGATCATCGCCTCGCGGTGTCGCTTCCGCCCAGCTGCGCGAAGTTGTTCGACGCCATTGGCGTCAGCGAGGCGATCGAGCGCGCCGGTTTCATCGCGATCAACCGGCAACACGGTGTGGTGGGGCGGGCGGATGCGCGCGTCGAGACATTCGCGGACGGCGCGCGCGGCTGGCAGCTCGAGGTCGAACGCCTGTCGGAGGTGCTGCTCGATCGCGCCATGGCGACCGGCGTTGAGGTCGAGCGCGGAGTGGCGGTCGACAGACCCGCTCGATCTCGGCGGCGGATTCACGCTCGATTGCACCGGACGAGCCGGCGTGATCGCGCGCGCGAAGAATGTTCGGCGTTACGACGACGGGCCGCGCACGGTGGCGCTGGTCGGCGAATGGCGCCGGCGGCGCCCGTGGCAGGTGCCGGACGACACGCACACGCTCGATCGAGTCATACGACGACGGATGGATGTGGTCGGTGCCGGACGGCGCCCGGCGTGCGGCACATCGCGCGATGGTCGATCCGCAGCGATCCGGACCTCGCGCGCGGCGGATCGTCGCAAGGATGTCTATCTTGCCGAGATCGCGCAAGACGCGCATGTTCAGGCGAGCTGATCGACGGCGCGTCGCTGAGCGACGGACCGTGGGGCTAGGATGCGTCGCACGTATCGACGCGCGCGAGTATGCCGGTGATGGCTGGCTGCTCGTCGGCGATGCCGGCTCGTTCATCGATCCGCTGTCGTCGGCGGGCGTCAAGAAGGCACTCGCCTCCGGATGGCTGGCCGCGGTCGTCGCGCACACCTGTCTCCGATACGCCCGTCGATGCGTCCGCACGCGCTCGCGTTCTTCTCGGCGCGCGAGCGCGGAGATCGAGCAGCACCTATAGCGCGAGAGCCAGCCGGTTTCTGGCCGACCGCGGCGCCAGGTCATCGTCAGCCGTTCTGGGCCGACCGGTCGGACGATGACGGCACGCGACTGCGGAGGATGACCGACGCGAGTGCAGCGCGCGTTCGAACGAGTTGAAGAGCCACGGACACGCTTCGGCGGACGCGGGCCGCCGATCAGTCAGGATCGAGCCGCGGCCATGCATTCGCGGTCACGAGATCGTGCTGGAGCCGCATCGTCGTGTCCAGCGATGATCCACGCGGCGTTCGATACCTCCACGGCATCGACGTGGTCGCGCTCGCTCGAGCTCGCGCCGGCTCCACGCCAGGTGCCGGAGCTGTTCGAGGCCTACGTGCAACGGCGGGACCAGTACCGCTTGCACGACTTTCTCTTTGCGCTCGCGACCGCGGTTGCGCGAGGATGGCTTGTGTCAGAATGAGCCCGCTGGAAATGCGAGAAGGCACGGGCCGCAGAAGCCACAGAAGGCTCAGATGAAAAGATCTCATGCGGAATCGAGCTCTTGTCAGCCGCTTCGTTCTTGCTCGGCGCGCTCGCGATCGCGACGCGGCGCCGCCCAGGCGCCGCAGCCGACCGCCGCGCCGACCGCGAAGCCTGAAGAAGGCATTCCGATCACCGACGCAACCGTGCAGAAGGCGTGCGGCTCGTGCCATCAGGCCCGACGACAAGGGCCAGATGTCGCGCATCTCGTTTCAGCGCAACACGCCCGAGGGCTGGCAGACGACCGATCCAGCGCATGGCGGCGCTCAACGGGCTGAACATCGATCCGGCAGACCGCGCGCCAGGTCGTGAAGTACCTCTCGAACAATCTCGGCCTGGCGCCGGAAGAAGCCAAGCCGGCGGCGTTGGAAGTCGAGCGGCGGCTGGATCGACTACAAGTACACCGCCAACGCCGACGCGGAGAGCGACGTGCAACAAGTGCCATTCGCTCGGCCGCGTGATTTCGCAGCGCCGCACGCAAGAGCGAATGGGACCTGCTGGTCGCGATGCATCGCGGCTGGTATCCGCTCGTCGACAACCAGGCGTTCCGCCGCGGCGGGCCCGCCGCCGCGCGATGCCGCTCACGCCGACGGCCGTCCGCCGGACACCGCCATCCGGTCGAGAAGGCGCATCGATCACCTCGCCAAGACGTTCCCGCTGAAGACGCCGGAGTGGACGGCGTGGTCGGCGAACATGCGGCCGGCGCGTCTCGACGGCACGTGGGCGCTGAGCGGGTGGGAGCTGGGCAAAGGCGCGATCTATGGCACGCGTGACGATCACCGCTGATCCGGCGACGCCCGACGAGTTCACGACCCGACTACCTATCGCGTCGCGCGCACCGGCGAAACGGTCACGCGCACGGGCCGCGCGATCGTCTACACCGGCTTCCAGTGGCGCGGCCGATCGACGCACGGCGGCCGCCGATTCGGCGCTTCGCGAAGTGATGATCGTCGATCGCGACTGGCGGCACGATGGAAGGCCGCTGGTTCACCGGCGGCTACGACGAGATCGGCCTCGACGTGAGGCTCGAGCGCGTCGGCGCCGAGACACGCGTGCTCGGCACCGATCGCACCGCGTTGAAGCAGGGCGCGACCGGCCAGGAGCTCAAGATCTACGGCGCCAATCTGCCGGCGGCCTGCGGCCCGCGCGACATCGATCTCGGTCCCGGGCTCACCGTCACGCGCGTCGTCAGCGTCGACGCCGACCTCGCGACGGTGGTCGTTGACGTCGCCGCGGCCGCCGCCATCGGCACGCGCGATCTGTTCGTCGCCGGCGCGTCGCGGCCGAAGGCGCTGGCGGTCTACGACAGGATCGACGCCATCAAGGTGAAACCCGACTGGGCGATGGCGCGCGTCGGCGGCGGACGTTCCCGAAGATGCTCGCGCAGTTCGAAGCGTGGGCGTTTCAGCAACGGCGCCGACGGCAAGCCCGACACGCCCGACGACATCGAGCTCGGCCTGGTCGACGCGGCGTGGAGCATGGAGGAGTACACCGCGACCTACGACGACGACGACATCAGGTTCGTCGGCGACGTTGAACGAGGCGACCGGCCGCTTCACGCCGAACATCGACGGTCCGAATCCGGCGCGCAACGGCTCGCGCAACAACATCGGCGACGTGTGGGTCGTCGCGAAGGTACGCGGCGATGCCGGTCGGCGGCAAGCCGGCGAAGACGCTTCGCGCGCGGGCGCATCTGCTCGTCACCGTGCCGCTGTACATGCGCTTCGATCCGACTGAGCCGGACTCAATGAGCCGAGCCATCGGCCTGCGCGAGTTTCATTCGTTCGAAGCGGCCGGACGCCGGTTCCTGTACCTGGTGCCGAGCGCCGCGGTGTTCGCGCTGGACGACTGCTCGGCAGCCGTCGTCGATCGCTCGGCGCACGGCCCGCGAGCGCGTCGACGAGCTGACGCGCGAGCTGTCGGCGCGCTTCGATCGCGAGGAGGTCGCGCGACACGATCGCCGAGCTGCAGCGCGTGCGCGCGCTCGGCGAATCGTCGCACGGCGCCGGCGCCGCTGCCGAAGATCGTCCCGCTGCGAGCCGGTGCCGCTGCAGACGCTGGTCGTCAACGTCACCAACCAGTGCAACCTGGCCTGCACCTACTGCTACGAGTACGGCGAAGACAAGATCGTCGATACCGAGAACGGCCAGCAGCCGAAGTTCATGAGCGAGGAGACGGCGCGCGAGAGCCGTCGAGTTCGCGCTGCGCGAGTCGCGCGACAACCCGCACGCGCACATCACGTTCTTCGGCGGCGAAACGCTGATGAACTTCCCGGTGCTGAAGTCGACGATCGCCTACGCGCGCCGGCGCGCGGCCGAAGTCGGCAAGGACATGGACTTCAGCCTCACGACCAACGCGACGCTGCTGCGGCCGGACGTGATCGAGTTCCTGGCCGACGAACGCGTCGGCGTCACGATCTCGATCGACGGCCCCGAGGAGATGCAGGACAAGTTCCGCGTCTTCAACAACGGCGCGGGCAGCTACGCGGTGGCGGCGCCGAAGATCAAGGCGCTGCTGGCGCGGCATCGCTCGCGGCCGATCGGCGCGCGCGTGACGCTGACGCGGCAGACGCTGGACGTGCGCCGGATTTATCGTCACCTCACCGACGAGCTGGGTTTCTGGGAAGTCGGCTTCGCGCCGGTGACGACCGCGCCCGGCCGCGACTACGCGATCTCCGACGGCGGCTTCGATCACCTGCTCGTCGCAGTTCCGCGCGCTGGCCGGCGACTATCTCGAGGCGTCGCTGCAGAACCGGCATCACGGCTTCTCGAACGTGCGCGAAACGCTGCAGGAGATTCATCACGGTCACGCCAAGGCCTATCCGTGCGGCGCCGGCCTCGGGCTGATGGGCGTGTCGACCGACGGCCGCGTCGCGCTCTGTCATCGCTTCGCGGGATCGGACGATCACGGGCTCGGCACCGTGCGTGACGGCGTGTCGTGGGAGAAGCAGCAGGAGTTCCTCGAGTCGCATCACATCGACGAACAAGACCGATTGCCAGACGTGCTGGGCGCGGCCGATCTGCGCCGGCGGCTGTTATCACGAAGCGCACACGCGCTACGGATCGACGAACCGTCCCAACCTGCACTACTGCGAATGGATTCGCGGCTGGACGCACACCTGCCTCGAGATCTACGGCGAGCTGGCGGAGCGCAACCCGGCGTTCCTGCGGCAGTTCGATGATGAAGCCGTTCCGGAGCAGGTGTCATGAAGCATCTGACACCGGTCAATCGCAAGGCCGCGCGCATCGAAGTCGGCGACCGCGCGCGACGCAGCCAAGGATGTCGTCGCCCTGCAGCAGGGTGGCCCGCCGCAGCAGCCCGAGCCGCCGCACATCCCCAACGGGTGCTCGCTCGTCTTCTCGCCCGGCTGGGAAGCCGATCGCAACGGCGGCACCGCCGGCCTGTGTCAGCCGGTCGAGCGCGATCTGTTCGACTGCCACATGGGCTGCTTCTGGCCGGCGCAGGTGCCCGATCAGTTGAACCACGCGCCCGACTGGACCGCGAAGTGCGCCGCGGCGCAGAAGGACTGGCGCAAGATCGATCTGATCTTCCCGGACAAGAAAGAAGAAGTGAGACGCGGCTGCTGCTCACCGTCATACGTGCTCACGCTCGAGCGCCATCGGCATCGGCGGCGCAGAAGCCCGCGCGCGCCGGCGTCGCCGAGCGGCGGCAATCACCTGATCTACATCGGCACCTACGCCGGCAACGATCCAGATTTTCGACGAGACGCACGGAGACGATGGTCGGCGACATCAAGCTGAAGACCGGCATTCCGCGCTCGCTGACGTTGTCGCAGTCGCGGACGAAGTTCTACGTGCTCGACTCGACGCTCGAGAAGATCGAGATCGTCGACATCCCGTCGCGCTCCTCGCTCGTCGACATTCACGCTGACCGAGGGCAACAAGAAGGTCCGCATTCGCGGCATGCAGGTCGATCCGCTCGAGCGCTTCCTGATCCTGCTCACGCGCTCGGCGACCAAGCAGATCGATCGCTGGGAGATCGGCGACATCACGATGCAGTTCTACGACCTGGCGCAGAAGAAGGTCACGCGCACCATTCCGTGGCCGCGCGGCGAAGAGCGCGAGTTCATCAACATCCGGTTCTCGCCCGACGGCAAGCTGCTCTATTTCTTCGGCGACGATGTCCTGATCCTCGAGACGACGAATTTCACCGAGGTCGACACCTGGGCGTTGAGCCGGCCGATCGAGCCCGGGCCTCGGCCGCGTCAATTTCGGCTCAGTGGACGACTTCAACGAGGATCCCGGTTTCTTCACCGGCCTCTTCACCACCAGGATCCGGTGCAGAACCGCCGCATCATGGGCTCGGCCGCGTCAACCTGGTCGCCAAGAGCGATCGACTTCACGCCGATCGGCCCGGCCGAAGGCGTCGAGCTTCGCGATGGCGCCCGATCGCAAGACGCGGCTACGGCCTGATGCAGCAGATCGGCCGCTACGAGTTCTGGGCGTTCGACGTCGCAGCAGCAAAAGCTGATCAGCCGCACGCCGTTCGAGGGGCGGCCGCGCATGGCGCTGCGCGTGTCGTCGAACGGCCAGGCTGCTCTATATCTTCCAGGCCGGCGCCACCATCGACGTCTACGAGGCGGCCTCCTACAAGCACCTGCGCACGATCGAGATGAACGCCGACCAGACGACGAGCCTGTTCATCCTGCCGCAGGAAGTAGACCGAAGGCCCGCATGGATCGCCGAGCCTTCGCCTATCTCGTTCCGTACTGGCGGCGGCTGGTCCTCGTCCTCGTGATCAGCCTGGTCAGCACCGCGACGACGCTGGTCATGCCGTATCTGTCGAAGGATCTCGATCGACACGCGCTGGTCGGCCGCGACCTCGACGCGCTTCGCCGCATCGTCTCTGGTTCATCGCGCTCGGCGTGTTCGGCTTCGTCCTGAACGTCGACCAGCGGCCTGCGCTACACGCGCGTGTCGGCGGAGATCCTCTTCGACATGCGGCTGTCGCTCTATGAGCATCTGCAGCGGCTGTCGCCGCGCTTCTACGCGCGCACGCGGCTGGGCGACATCGTGTCGCGTCTCAACAACGACATCAGCGAGATCCAGCGCGTGGCCGCCGAGGCGGCGCTCGCCTGGGTTGGCAACGTGCTGTTCCTCGCCGGCAGCCTGGTGATGATGGTGTGGCTCGACTGGCGGCTGGCGATCATCGCGCTGGCGCCGATGCCGATCAGCTGGCCGCGCTGGCCTTCTACCGCCGCCGGCTCGAAAGCCGCGTCGCCGAGCTGCGCCAGCGGAGCGCCGACATCGGCAGCTTCCTGATCGAAACGCTGCAGGCCACCTCGCTGGTGGTCGCCTCGAACGCGCAGCAGCGCGAGCAGGGCGCTTTCGCGGCCTGAACAGCGCGTTCATCGACGCGTTGATGCGCATGCAGCGCGTCACCTACTTCGCCGGCGGCCTGCCCGGCACCGTGTTGTCCATGGGCTCGGCGATCGCGTTTTTCTATGGCGGCCTGCGCGTCATCGACGGCTCGCTCACACTCGGGACGATGGGCGCGTTTCTGGCGTATCAGATGCGCGTGTTCGCGCCGGCTCAGGCGTTGATGGGACTGTACGCGAGCCTCGCGACGGCAAGCGTGTCGTGGTAGCGCGTGCTGGAAATTCTCGACGCGCCGATCGACGTCGTCGAAGCGCGCCGACGCCAAGGCGATTCCGATGCCCGCGGCGAGCTGGCATTCGAGGCGGTGACGCTCGGCACCGACCGGCAGTCGCGCGTCCTCGAGACGTGTCGTTCACCGCGAGCCCGGGCAGACGTGGCGCTGGTTGGCGGGAGTGGCGTCGGCAAGTCGACGATCGCGTATCTCGCGACGCGGTTGCTCGATCCGGATACCGGCGTGGTTCGGCTCGACGGCACAGGATCTGCGCGCCGCTGACGCTCGAGAGCGTCCGCCGCCACATCGTGCTGGTCGAACAGGAGCCGACGCTGCTGCACGCGACGATCGAGGAGAACATTCGCTACGTCGGCCGGACGCGACCGAGGACGAGGTCGAGAGCAGCGGCAGAGGCCGCGGGCATCGCCGGGTTCATCGACGGTCTGCCGCAGGGCTATGCCACGATCGTCGGCGAACGCGGCCTCGCGGTGTCGGCGGGCGAGCGCCAGCGAGTTGCGCTCGCGCGCGCGTTTCTGGCCGACCCCGCCGTGCTGGTCCTGGACGAACCGACCGCCGCGCTCGATGCGATCGCGCAACGACATGTCATCGACGGCTCGCAAGCGTGATGCGCGGCCGCACGACCATCGCTGATCACCCATCGCCGCGAAGTGGCGATGGCCGCCGATCACGTGGTGGTCCTCGACGGCGCGCGGGTCGTGGACGCCGGCAGCCCCGGGAGCGCTTGCCGATCGGTCGGCCGCATTCGCGCGCCTGTTCGAAATCGATCGTCCGGCCGGCGTCAGCGGATGACGAAGCGCGCCATCCGCGTGGCCGTCATCGACAGCGGCGTGCACGCGACCCATCCTCACGTTGGCAGTGTCGCCGGCGGCATGGGCATCGACGACAGCGGCGCCATTCACGACGATTACGTCGATCGTCTCGGGCACGGCACCGCCGTGGCCGCCGCGATCCGTGAGAAGGCACCCGACGCGGAGATCTTTGCGATCAAGGTGTTCGATCGCGAGCTTGCGGCGACGGGCCAGGCACTGGTGGCCGCATGCGAGCAGGCATTGGCGCTGAATGCGCAGGTCGTCAACATGAGCCTGGGCACGCAGAACGCCGAACATGAACAGGCGCTGGCCGCCGTGGTGGGCCGGCTTCGCGAAAGCGGGGCGGTTGTCATCGCCGCGGGCGAGCAGGCCGGGATCAGATGGCTGCCCGGTTCGTTGCCTGGAGTATGGTCGGTATCGCTTGACTGGACGGTGCCCCGAGACGCGTGCCGAATCGATCGACTGAATCAGAACGGCGCGTTGTTTCGCGCCTGCGGTTTCCCGAGGCCGATTCCTGGCGTACGTCCCGAGCGAAATGTGCAGGGCATCAGCTTTGCCGTCGCGAACGTGACAGGCATCGTCGCGAAGTTGCTCGCTGACGACGACAGCGGCGATGCCGTCGCCGTCGTCAAGCGGGTGTTCGAACGCGGAGGGTGAGAGTCATTCCCACGGCCAGATTACGCGTCCCGTCCTGTCGATGTAACCGCACGTCTTCAACCCGCAAACCGAGACCACGCCGTTACGGAATCCGGAATTAGACACGCTGTGGAAAGGTCCCGGGATCGCCACTTGGCCCGTCGCGTCGATGAACCGCCAGCTTCCGTCCTTGTAGACTGCCGCGACGCCTTCTTTGAAGGAGCCGATGGGCGGGGCCGGTGCGCGGGGTGTGGGGCTGCGTTGGCGAGCTGTCCTCGAATTCGGCAGGAATCACACGAGACGCCCGCCGCGATCGACGAAGCCCCAGCGATCACCGATCTTGACTGCGGCGAGCCCTTCGGAGAAGGGCTGAACGCCGTCGAACCTGAAATCGACGGCCAACTCTGCCATCAGTCGTGGTAAACCCCCATTTCCCGTTGCGTTGTTGGGGAATCAGAGCATCCGGATGGAACGTGGGCTTGCCGTCTCGATCGATGGCAAACCAGGGTTCATCCAGTTGCACGAGAGCACGTCCGTTCTCGAAGAGCGAGGCTTGCCGGTAGCGCGCCGGGATGACAAGAGTGCCAGCCGTGTTTATGTACCCCAAGCGTCCGTCGACGCGCACGAGGGCAAGACCTTCCGAAAACGAACTCGTCTCCACGAACTGGGGCTTTATGGCGAGCTCGCCGTCGGTTGTGACGAAGCCCCACAGACCTCCCAGTTGCACCTGCAGCGAGACCCTCATGAAAAGGCTTCGTGTCTCTGAAAGCGGGGTGCGATGACGAACTTGCCGGTGCGATCGATGAAACCGACTTGTCCGTTCAGCCATGCAGCAGCACGGCCTTCCGAAAACAGCCACGCGAAGTCGAACGTGCCTGGTTGAATCACCATCCTGCCTGCGTGGTCAATGTACCCATACTTCCCATCGACGGTGACGATGAGGAGATCGCGCTCCGGACCGGGCTGGCAGGGGATCGCTTGGCTGGGCGTGTCCAGCCGCGAGAAACGCGGTCGTCAAGAGAGCTGCGAAGAAGCGCCGCAACTGCGAATGCGAAAGCGTTGTTGTGTCCTCGCACCGAACCAGGCCGTGCTCAGTCGCGTGGGAGCGCCGCCAGCGGATCCATTTACCGCGCGTCAGGCCTCCCTGTACCGCGCGCAGTAGGCGTCGAGCGCGTTCGCGTTGGCGTCGATGAACTCGATGCCGGCGCGGTAGCGCGGCCCGCTCTGCGGCGGGATCTCGAACTTCGCCCACGCGACGGCGGCATTGAACCGGATCGCGCCGCCGTCCTCCGGCAGGGCCATGCGGATGCGCTGGTTCGGCTTCAGCACCGTGGACGTCAGGACCTGCGCCCCCACGATTGACACGTCGACGAGCGTCGCGCTGTTGCCGTCGACCAGCACGTCGACCGTGCCCGCGAGCTTGAATCGCGGCGCGCGGCGCGTGCCGTAGTGGTCGAGCGGCTGCACGCGCGGCGCCACTTCGGTGGTCGCCGTCGCGGTTCCCGCGCCACCGCCCTGCGCGGGCGGCGGGGGCCGCTTCGGGGTGATGCGCGTGTCGTCGCTGTTGGGCGAGACGACACGGATCTCCGATTCGACCAGCGACGGGTCGACCTTGATCCGGTTGATCAGCGCGGCGCCGCGCGGCGACGACGCGAACAGCCGCTCGAGCGCGATCACCGCCGGCTTGCGCCTGGTGATCGTGTCGAGCGCTTTCAGCGCGTCGACGTCGGCGAACGTGAGAATCTCGTTCTGGCTGTCGGCTTCGGCCGCCCGCTCTTTCAAAACGCCGAGCAGGTTGGGCGAAGCGATGAGGACGGTGCACGAGTCGGACACTTCAGAAAGTATACTCGGGGCGGGCCTGAACTCCCGCACCACGGTCGCGCATGAGGACGCCTCCTTACAGAGATGTAACCGTCGGACGATTGTTGACCGAGCTCGCCGGAACGCTGCCCGAGAATGCGGCGCTGCTCTACGAAGGCTCGCCCCGTTTTACGTTCGCGGAGCTCGAGCGCGAAGCGTCGACGATCGCGCGCGGTCTGATCGCGGAAGGCGTCGAGCCGGGCGAGCGCGTGGTGCTCTGGGCGACCAACGTGCCCGAGTGGATCGTCCTCCAGTTCGCGCTGGCAAAAATCGGCGCCATCCTCGTCACCGCCAACACCGCGCTGCGCGCCCGCGACATCGACTACCTCGTTCGGCAGAGCGAGGCGGCGACGGTGGTGACGATCGCAGGGTTCCGCGATGTGGACTACGTCGGCGCGCTCCGCGAAATCGGCGCCGATTGCGGCCGCATCGACTCGCTGCGCCGGCTGTTCTTCATCGGCCGGGAAGCGCCGCGTGGATTCACCAACTACGAGGCGCTTCGCTTCCGCGCGGCGGAGGTGCCCGATGCCGAGCTCGAGGCGCGCAGTGCGGCGGTCGGCGTCGACGACGTGATCAACATGCAGTACACGTCGGGCACCACCGGGTTTCCGAAAGGCGTGATGCTCTCCAGCCGCAACATCGTCAACAACGGCGAGGCCCTCGGCGCGGGAATCGGGCTGACTGCCGCCGACCGGTTGTGCCTCTGCGTGCCGCTCTTCCATTGCTTCGGCTGCGTGATCGGCGTGCTCGGCGCCTACACGCATGGAGCGTGTCTCTGTCCGATTGAAGCCTTCGAGCCGAGGCGCGTCCTCGAGACCGTCCATCGCGAGCGATGCACGGCGTTGTACGGCGTGCCGACGATGTTCCTGGCCGAGCTGGAGCACCCGGACTTCCGGCAGTTCGACCTGACGTCGCTCAGGACCGGCGTGATGGCCGGCTCGCTCTGCCCGGAGCCGCTGATGCGCCGCGTCATCGACGAGATGCACATGCCCGAGGTGACGATCGCCTACGGCCTCACGGAAGCGTCACCCGGCATCACGCTGACGCCGCGCACCGCCCGGCTCGATCTCCGCTGCCAGACGGTTGGCCTCGTCCTGCCCGAGCTCGAGGTGAAGATCCTCGATCCCGCGACGGGCGCGGAACGCGCCGTCGGCGAGCGCGGCGAGCTGTGCTGCCGCGGTTACAACGTGATGAAGGGCTACTACAACAACGCCGAGGCGTCCGCGAAGGCGGTCGATCCGGACGGCTGGCTGCACAGCGGCGACGAAGCCAGCATCGATGCGGACGGGTACGTCCGCATCACGGGGCGCATCAAGGACCTGATCATCCGCGGCGGTGAGAACATCTCCCCGAAGGAAATCGAGGATTGCCTGCGTGAACATCCGGCCATCGCGGATGCTTACGTCTACGGGCTGCCGGACGACTTTTTCGGCGAAGTGGTGGCGGCGGCCGTCCGGCTGAAGCCGGGCACGCAGGGGGGCGACGTCCGGCTAAAGCCGGACGCTACGAATAGCGGGATAGAACAGCAGCTGATTCTGTGGTGCGCGGAGCGGCTGGCGCGGTTCAAGATCCCTAAGTATGTCCGGCTCGTCAGCGAGTTCCCGATGACCGCGTCAGGAAAGATTCAGAAGTACAAGCTGCGCGAGCAGCATCAGAACAGCCTGGCGTCCTGAAGGGGCCACCACCGCACGTTCACCTTGCCGACGATGTACTTCTTCGGCACCGGTCCCCAATGGCGGCTGTCGAGGCTGTTGTTCCGGTGGTCGCCCATGACGAAGTAGTACCCGGGCTGCACCACCGTCGGACCCAGGTCGTCGTGGCTGCGGAATTCCGAGGGGACGTAGTCGTCGGCGAGCGGCAGCTCGTTGACGTAGACCCGGCCGTCGACGATCCGGACCGTGTCGCCTTCCTGCGCGATGACGCGCTTCACGAACATCTTGTCCGGGTCGACAGGGTAGTAGAGCATCACGATGTCGCCCGGCTGCGGATCCCCGAATTGATACACCAGCTTGTTGACGATCAGGCGGTCCTGGTCTTCGAGCGTCGGCGCCATGCTCAAGCCGTCGACGCGCGCCACCTGCACGCAGAAGGTGACGATGAGCGTCGCGTAGACCGCTGCCGAGAACAGGGTCTGCACGGCGGCGACGGCCTCCTGGCCGATTCGCCGCCACGCGCTAACCTGGGGCACGATGGGTTCCGCCTCCGGCACGGGCGTCTCGGCCGGTATCGGTTCGGCGATCGTGAGGGTGGCTTCGTAGTGCTGCAGGTCCGGCGCTGCCGATTGCAGTGGGGAGGCGGCGTCGAGACTCACTTCGTCCATGAAGTCATCAGAATAGCATTTTCGGCGTATTTTTGGTGATTCCAGCCACGCCTACGAACAGGCGGGCGAAGGGCGAAGAAGGTGGCGCGCCGGGCGCGATAGCTCAGTCGACTTTCCTCAGTTTCCTGGTGCGGGCGCGGTACTGGAAGGTGCCGCACCCGCGCTCGCATTCGTAGTAGTCCCACTGCTCCGAATGCCTGCTGCTCACGCCGCCGACGTGGCTGCGCCGATAAGCCAGCGGTCGATGGCACGATGGACAGATCAGGGTCGGAGGCGCGAGCGGCGGGGTGATCGTGTCGCCGCGGTGATGCGCCTTTTTGAGCGTTTGGCGCCGATGGACCGTATCGACGATTCTGCTCAACACTTCGTCGGCCCGGGCCAGCTGCTGTCTGGCGTTCGCTCGACCCGCACCGGCACGAGTTCGCAGGGCCGCTGAGCGCTCGAGCACGACGCGGAGCTCGACCACCAGGTGCTCGGGAAGACAGGGCTTGGTGAGGACCAGATCCCCGCCGGCCGAGGTCGCCGATTCGATGTCCGCGGGGTACGCATCGCCAGTGACGAACACCACTGGTATCGCGTTCGTGACCGGGTCGCGGCGCAACAGCTCGCACAACGTGATCCCGTCGATGCCCGGAAGGCGTGTTTCGGTGACGACGATATCGGGCCGCAGAACGATGGCCTTGGCGAGCGCCTCGCGGCCGTCGCTGGCCTCGTCGACCCGCCAGCTGCCGAGTCTCAGATACTCGGCGTACATCTCTCGCGTGTCGTGATCGTGGTCCACGAGCAACGCCAGGACTGCGTCCCTATCGTGCGTGCGCTCTGCCCGCATGAAAGTCGACATGGCGCCCCTCCGCCGAGGAGTCAACCCGGATCCTAGCCAACCGCAAGTCAGAAAGGCAAGGCTCAGGTCGGGGCGCACGTGCAGCACGACGAAGCACGCCGCCCCAAGGTCATCCGGAAGCCGCTCAGCCACCGTGCAAAGTTCATGCGGGCACGAAAACCCGTCTCATCCACCCTTGTCAGATGTGCTAGCGTGTGAACGTGAGCGCCGTCCCGAACGCAGCTCATGGCGTCCGGTGCGATCTGCGGTACCGTGTCGCGATCATGGCGGCGTCTGCGGGTGGGTTGAACGCGTTGGCGGCGGTGCTCGGCAGCCTGCCGCCCGACTTCCCCTTGCCCATCGTCATCGTGCAGCACCTCGATCCGCATCACATCAGTCAGATGGCATCCATCCTCGGGCGGCGGACGTGCCTGCGCGTGAAGGAGGCGGCACAGGACGACGTGCTGACGGCGGGCATCGTTTACGTGGCACCGCCCGACTTCCACGCCGAGTTCCTCGGTGGAGCGATTGTGCTGACACACACACCGCCGGTTCATTTCTCCCGGCCGTCAGCCGACCGTTCGTTTCTGTCCGGCGCGCAGCAGGGCCGGGTGATTGGCGTCGTGTTGAGCGGCGCCGGCGTGGATGGCGCGGCGGGCGTTGTCGCGATCAAGGCAGCCGGAGGCGTGGTGATCGCACAGGACGAGGCGACCGCGGATCATTTCGGCATGCCGCAGGCGGCGATCGAGACCGGCGCCGTGGAGTACGTGCTGCCGCTCGGTAAGATTGGCCCCGCGCTGACGGAGCTGGCGAGGACGCTGGAATGAACGACGCTGCAGAATCCAAGGATTTCGAGCCGTTGCTCGATTACCTGAGACGCACCCGGGGATTCGAGTTCACGGCCTACAAGCGCCCGAGCCTGATGCGGCGCATCCAGAAGCGGATGCAGACGGTCGGCATCGAGGGGTTCGCCGATTACATGGACTACCTGGAGGTCCATCCCGACGAGTTCGCGCAGCTGTTCGATTACATCCTGATCAACGTCACCGGATTCTTCCGTGATGAATCGGCGTGGGACCTGTTGCGCGACGAGGTCATTCCGAAGGTCATTGGCGAGCCCGAATCGAAGCACATCGTGCGCATCTGGAGCGCAGGCTGCGCGTCTGGCGAGGAGACCTACTCGATCGCCATGCTGCTGGCCGAGGCGCTCGGGCGCGACGCGTTCCGCGACCGCGTGAAGATCTACGCGACCGACGTCGACGATCACGCGCTCGGCCAGGCGCGGGCGGCGACCTACACGGAGCGGCAGGTGCAGCCGGTGCCTCCCCTCCTCCTCGATCGCTACTTCGTCCGCGACAATGATCGCTTCGTGTTCGACAAGGACCTCCGGCGCTCGGTCATTTTCGGGCGACACGACCTGATCCAGGATGCGCCGATCTCGCGCGTGAACATCCTGCTCTGCCGCAACACGCTGATGTACTTCAACACCGAGGCACAGAACCGCATCCTGGCGCGGTTTCACTTCGCCCTGGTTCCGGAGGGCGTGCTGTTTCTCGGCAAGGCGGAGATGCTGTTCACCTATTCGCAGCTGTTCGCGCCGATCGACCTGCGCCGCCGGCTCTTCAGGAAGATCGCCAAAGACGGCTGGCGCGAGCGGATGGCGATCATGAACCGGGCGACCGACGACGACGTCAACGGCCAGAACGGCCTGATGTACAGCGCGATCCTCGACGCCTCGCCCCACGCCCAGATCGCGATCGACAATGGTGGAACGCTGGCGATGTTCAACGAGCGGGCGCGGTCGATCTTCAACATCGTGCCGAGCGATGTCGGGCGGCCGATTCAGGATCTCGAGATGTCGTACCGCCCGGTCGAGCTCCGGTCGTTGATCGACCAGGCGGGCCGCGAGCGCCGAACGGTGACCGTCAAGGACGTCGAGTGGCAGATCCTCGGGCGCGAGCCGCGGTTCTTCGACGTGTCGATTGTTCCGCTCATCGACGGCGGCGGCCGGACGCTCGGGATGAGCATCTCGTTCAACGACGTGTCGAGAGCCCAGGACCTGCAGGTGCAGCTCAATCGGGCGCGGCACGATCTGGAAACCGCCTACGAGGAGCTGCAGTCGACCAACGAAGAACTCGAGACGACGAACGAAGAACTGCAGTCGACCGTCGAGGAGCTCGAGACCACGAATGAGGAGCTGCAATCGACCAACGAGGAGCTGGAGACCATGAACGAGGAGCTCCAGTCGAGCAACGAGGAGCTGCAGACGATCAACGAAGAGCTGCGGCAGCGCGGCGACGACTTGAACCGATCGAACGGCTTCCTCGAGTCGATCCTCACCGGCTTGCGGAGCGGCGTCGTCGTCCTCGATCGCGAGCTGCACGTCATCGCCTGGAACCCGCGGGCCGAGGACCTGTGGGGCCTCCGCGCCGAGGAAGTGCGGTCGCAGAACTTTCTCAACCTGGACATCGGCCTGCCAATCGGGCAGCTCCGCGCCGGAATCCGCGCGTGCCTCAATGGGGACGGCGAACACATGGAACAGGTGGTTCCGGCCACCAACCGGAGGGGCCGCGCCATTACCTGCCGGATCACGGCAACTCCCTTGACGGGCGGCAATAAGGAGGTTCGCGGGGTCATCCTTCTCATGGACGAACAGGGCAGCGGGTCGCCAATCGTGCACTGAGCCGCCGTGCTACGATGAGTGAACTCGGTCCCGGCAAATTCCGTCAGAGGAACCATGAGTCACAGATCACTCGTCAGCGTCGGACTGTCCCTTGCGTCCGCCCTGCTCGTGCCGGCCCTGGCTGGCGCTCAGAGCCGGCCCGCGGCCGCCGCCCCCACGTTCACCAAGGACGTGGCGCCGATCTTTTATAAGAACTGCACCGTCTGCCACCGCCCGGGCGAAATCGGCCCGTTCTCGATGCTGACGTATGCCGAGACGAGGCCCTGGGTGAAGGCGATCGCGACGCAGGTCAGCAACGGCACGATGCCGCCGTGGCACGCCGATCCGGCCTACAGCACGTTCATCAACGACCGCCGGCTCAGCGCCGCCGACAAGGACACCATCCTGAAGTGGGTGGCCGCGGGCGCGCCCGAAGGCAATCGCGCCGACCTGCCAGCCGCGCCGACCTATCCGTCAGGCTGGGCCATCGGGCAGCCCGACGCCGTGTTCCAGATGACCGAGGCCTATCCGGTGCCCGCGAATGGAACCATCGATTACAAGCACTTCGAGGTGCCGACCAACCTCACCGAGGACAAGTGGATCCAGGCGTTCGAGTTCAAGCCTGAAGCGCGCGCCGTCGTGCATCACATCATCGTTTATGCGCGTCCCCCGCGGCGGCCCGCTCCGGCGGCTCCTGCCGAACCGTCGGCTGCTCCTCCGGCCGCGAGCGCTCCGCGGCCGACGCCGCCGTTCACGATGGCGTCCGGCATGAATACACCGCCCGAACACCGCACGGCGATGGCCAAGCAGGCGACGCCGAACGATCGGCCCGTCCCGAAGGAGGGGCTTGGCGCCTTTGTCGGCGGGTTCGCTCCGGGCCAGGCAATCCGCGTCTACCAGGAAGGCACCGCGATGAAGCTGCCAGCGGGATCGACGCTGATCTTCCAGGTGCACTACACGGCGGGCGGGAAGCCGGTCACCGATCAGTCGAAGATCGCATTCGTGTGGGCGAAGTCGGCACCGCGGCAGGAATTGATCACGGTGCCGCTCATCAACGGCAACTTCACGCTGCCGGCGGGCGCTCCGAACACGCAGGTCGACGCGCAGATGACCTTCAACATGGACACGACGATCTGGAGCATCCTGCCGCATACACACGTTCGCGGCAGGGAGTGGAAGGTCGAGATCACTTATCCCGACGGCCGGAAAGAAGTGGTCCTCGCCGTGCCGCAGTACGACTTCAACTGGCAGACCGACTACGTCTTCAAGGAGCCGCTCAAGCTGCCGAAGGGCACCACCCTGAAGACGATGGCATGGTTCGACAATTCGACTCGCAACAAGTCGAATCCGGATCCTTCAGTCGACGTGCACTGGGGCGAGCAGACGTGGGAGGAGATGCAGTTCACCGCGCTCACCATGACGTTCGGCCCGTCCGAGTCTCGGCCGACCGGCGGACAGTAGAGAAATCGAAATTTACAATTTCAAATTGTAAATTGTAAATTTCAGATCGTGCTTGAACGGGGAGGTCGTCACTCAGCCTCCCCGCTCTTCTCCTCCCAAACCCTGCACAGTTCCACGATCGTCCGCACCGCCAGCTCCATTTCCTGAACCGAGACCCACTCGAGGCGCGAGTGGAAGGCGTGTTCGCCGGCGAAGAGGTTGGGCGTCGGCAGCCCCATGAACGACAGCCGCGATCCGTCCGTCCCGCCGCGGATCAGCGTGTCGCGGACCTCGAGCCCCACCCGGCGGATGGCCTCGCGTGCATGCGCGGCGACCTCGGGGTGCCGATCCAGGACCTCTTTCATGTTGCGATACGACTCGGTGACGGCGATCTCGGCGCGCGAGCCCGGGTAGCGCGCAACCGCCGCCCGCGCCAGCCGTTCGGCGAGGTCCTCCTTGTCGCGGAGCCGAGGGGTCTCGAAGTCGCGCACCAGCAGCCTGACGGTGGTGCGATCCACGCTCGCGTCGACGACGTACGGGTGCAGGTATCCGTCGCGGCCCTCGGTCGACTCGGGGGACAGGCCGTCGGCGGGCAGCGCATCGATGAACGCGGCCGCGACCTTGATGGCGTTCACCATGCGGCCCCTGGCATAGCCGGGATGCGTGTTGAAGCCGTGAAACGTCACCGTCATCGCGTTGGCCGAGAAGCTTTCGGTCTCGATCTCGCCGCGGCCCCCTCCGTCGATCGTGTACGCGTAGCGGGCGTTGAACTGCTCCACGTCGAAGTGCAGCGTGCCGCGGCCGACCTCCTCGTCCGGGGTGAACGCGATGCGGATCGGCCCGTGCGGGATCTCGGGGTGCGCGATGAGGTGCGCCGCCGCCGTGACGATGGCGGCGACGCCCGCCTTGTCGTCGCCGCCGAGCAGCGTCGTCCCCGAGGCGGTGACGATGTCGTGGCCGACCACGGTTGCGAGCTCCGGGAGGTCAGCCATCCGCAGCACCGCCGAGGGATCGCCGGGCAGCACGAGATCGCGCCCGTCGTAGGCGCGGTGCACGATCGGCGTGACATTGGCGCCGGACATTTCGGGCGACGTGTCGACGTGCGCGATGAAGCCGATCGTCGGGACGCCGGGCTTGCGCGACGTCGCCGGGACGGTCGCCATGACGTAGCCGTGCTCGTCGACGGCCGCGTCGCTCAGGCCGAGCGCGCGCAGCTCCGCGGCGAGGTCGCGGAGCAGCACCAGCTGCTTCTCGGTGCTGGGGAACGCCGTCGAGCTTTCGTCTGACTGCGTGTCGTAGCGGACGTAGCGGAGAAAGCGTTCGAGGACGGGTGAGTTCATGCCGGGCACGGAGTTGTCGGAGGCACGGTTCAACACGGAGACACGGAGACACGGAGACGACACGGAGAAGACACGCGACCGCGCTACGCGAGGCGGTCGCGAGCCGCAGCGTGCTGCCTCCGTGTATCGACCGTGTCCCCGTGTCTCCGTGTTGAACCGTCTTGCTCCGCAATCTCCGCGAACGGCTTAGGTGATGAACAACGCGTGCAGCGCGCGCACCGCATCCTCGAGCCGTGCGCGCGGGATCATCCAGGTGATGCGGAACGACGAAGTGGCCGTGCCGTGGATGCCGATGCCCGCGCCCTCCAGCGCCCCGTTGCCGCGGCGCAGGTTGTCGAACGACGCGTTAATGCCGGCGCCAATGACGCTCACCGCGCCAAGATCGTCGGCGATTGCGACCGCGCCGCCGAACCGATCCGTCAGGGCCCTCCGGACGCGCGGCTCGTCGTGCAGGTTCTCACGCGAGATGATGAGCGTCAGGTGCCCGGCGCTTTCGTGCAGCTGCTTGCCGGCGACGTGGTGCGTGTCGAGCAGCGCCAGGAGATCCGCCACCGGCCTTTCCCCGCTCGCGCCGCCGCGCGCGAGGGTGAGCACGAGGGTGTCGCGCTCGCTCGCCACGCCGACGACCGTCCCGGGCATCCGCGGCGGGTAGCGGCGGACGACGGTGCCGTCGGCGGCGGGATCGTCGCCAGGCAGCGCCGACGCGGTCGCGCGCGCATAGATGGCGATCCCCTTCTCCTTGGCGAACTCGACAGCCTGGGCGTTGAGAACCTTCGCGCCCGCCTCGGCGAGCTCCTGGGTTTCTTCGTAGGACAGTGTCCCGATCCGGCGCGCGTCGGGCACGACGCGGGGGTCGGCGGTGTAGACGCCGTCCACGTCGGAGCAGATCTCGCAGTATTCAGCGCCCAGCGCGGCCGCCATGGCGACCGCGGTCGTGTCGCTGCCGCCGCGGCCGAGCGTCGTCACCTCGCGGCGGTACGACACGCCCTGGTAGCCGGCGACCACGACGATCTTGCCGCGCGCCAGCTCGTCCTGCACCCGGAACGGCCGCACCTCGACGATGCGCGCGTCGACGTGGCGATCGTTGGTGATGATGCCCGACTGGCTGCCGGTGAAGCTGATCGCGTCGCCGCCCAGCTCGCGGATCGCCATCGACAGCACCGCCATCGAGATCCGCTCGCCGGCGGTCAGCAGCATGTCGAGCTCGCGCCGCTCGGGATTCGGCGACACCTGCTTGGCCAGCGCGAGGAGTTCGTCGGTCGTGTCGCCCATCGCCGAGACGACGACCACCACGTCGTGGCCGGCCTTCTTCGTGCGCACGACGCGCTCGGCCACCTGCCGGATGCGCGCGACGTCGGCGACGCTGGAGCCGCCGTACTTCTGGACGACTATCGACATGGGTGAAACAGTAATCAGCAATTTGGAATTTGGAAAGGAATTCGTAACGCGGTTTGGAGAACGCATTCCAAATTCCTAATTCATCATTACAAGTTTCAGCGAAAGTCGCCACTACCGGAGCGTGGTCGCTGGTGCCGAAATCCTTCTCGACCGGACATGATACGACCGTTGACGCCAGCGCCGCGCTGGCCAGGACGTAATCGAGCCGCCAGCCGATGTTGCGCTGGCGCAGGTTGCGCCACGGCGCCCACCACGTGAACAGCCCGTCGTTATCCGGATCCACCGCGCGTCCGACGTCGACCAGCCCGCGGCCGATGATCCGCTCGATCATCTCCCGCTCTTCCGGGAGCTGGCCGATTGCCCGCGGCTTGCGTTCCTTCGGGTGCACGTCGCGATCGGTGCGCGCGACGTTCATGTCGCCGCACATCACCAGCGGTTTGCCTGCGTCCTGAAAGGCGCGCGCGTACTCGTCCATCGCTTCGAGGAAGCGCATCTTGGCCGGGAAGTCCTTGCCGCCGTTCGGCACGTAGACCGACGCGACGGTCACGCCAGCCACTTCAGCTGAAACGATGCGGCTCTCGTAGTCGAAGGCGGGGTGGGAGAAGAGCGGCCGATCGGGTGCGACCGCCTTGCTGACGTGAAGGCCGACGCCGGAATAACCTTTGCCGCCGTGCCAGTAGCACCAATAGCCCTGCATTTCGCAGAGCGCGGTGGGCAGCTGATCGGCGGCGCCTTGATTTCCTGCAGGCAGACGAGGTCCGGGCGCTCGCGCTCGATCCATTCCTGGACCTGCGCGTAACGCGCCCGGATGCCGTTGACGTTCCAGGTGCCGATCTTCAGACGCAGTTAGAACCGGGCGTGTGCCGCCTGACGCTCCGCCGCGGGGATGGCCATGATCTCGGCATGCGACGCGACGTGCGCCTGCACGATCTCCTCGGCCTTCGCCATCGCGTCGGCGTCGCCGATGCGATAGACCGCATTCGCTTCGACGAGATCCTGCTGGTGCGACGGCGTGGCGTCGATGCTCTCGTAGATCGCCGCCACCGGGCAGGCCGGTACGCAGGCGCCGCAATCGATGCACTCCTCCGGGTGGATATAGAGCATCGTCGCCTGTGCGAACTCGGCCTCGTCTTTCCGCGGGTGGATGCAGTCCACCGGGCAAACGTCCACGCAGGCGGTATCTTTTGTTTCGATACAGGGGTCAGTGATGATGAACGGCATGCTCGCGAGTCTCCGTTGTCTCGTGGCGTCCTTCAGGCGGACGTACCTCTAGGCGGACCTGTGAAGGCGGCCGCCCAAACCGATGGATTATACCTTGAGAGACCCCGCTGGCAAGGCGCCGGCGGCCGCTCACGCCGCCGCGCGCTGCGGCACGAAGCGCCTGCGGACCAACCGCACGAGGACGGTCGCGAACACCAGGATCAGCGTCAGCAGGAAGAGCGTGATCCCGAGGGCGATCACCGGGTGCTCGGTCGCGAAGTAGACGAGGCCAATCGCGACGAGATCCTCGACGAAGCTCAGGATCCAGTTGCTGAAGGGTTCGGGGCTGGCGTTCGCCGCGGCGCGCGTGCCAGCCTTCGTCAGGTGCGAGGTCAGCGCGACCGACGCCCCCAGGACGCCGGCGAGCGCGTCCATGCCGGGCGACGGCGATCCGAGGGCGGTGATTGCGACGATCGCGCCGCCGACCGGGCGGACGATCGTATGGACGGTGTCCCACAGCGAGTCGACCCACGGGATCTTGTCGGCGACGAACTCGACCAGGTAGAGCGCCAACGCCACGCCGATCACCACCGGGTGGCCGAACGGCTCGAACTGCGGCGGGAGCGAGACCAGCTGGAAGTGCTGCACCAGTCCGAGCACCGCGATCGTCGCGTACAGGTTGAGCCCCGACGCAAACGCGAACGGCATCGTCTGGCCAAGCGCGGTCAGCACGTCCACAGATCGAGATTACCCGATCAGTCGGACCATCGTCGGACTTTCTGAAACGCGGTAGCCCATCGATTCGTAGAGCGGCTGGCCGAACCGGCTGGCGTTCAGTGCGATCGACTGGATCCCGGCGGCGCGGCACCACTCGTGGACGGCATCCATCACCTGCCGCGCGAGGCCGCGGCCGCGGTGGGCGGGCTCGGTATACACGTTGTAGACGAAGGCGAGATGCCCTCCAGGATGCTGCGGCCCTGGCGGCCAGGCCAGCACGGTCATCCCGCCGCCGGCGACGGCCTCACCGGTGTCGGTCTCGACCACCCACGCGCGATAGGTGCCATTCGGCATGGCGTCCGCCAGCCACGTGCGGAACATCGGTCCCGCAACAGCAACCTCTGACGGCGGCGTGCCCATCTCCGCGAACATCGCCTCCCGGTGGTGAACGAGCACGTCGGCATCGTCGAGGGTCGCCGGGCGAACGCGATAGTGGGGCATGAAGCCGCGGATTATACTCAGGCCATGGCGACCGAAACACGGCGCGGCCCCGAGCCGCCTGACATCAGCGAACGCGGCGGCGTCAAGAACGGCCAGCCTCAGCGATCGAACGATCGGCTGTTCATGCAGTTGGTGGCATTCGGCGGCTGCACCGACTCAGGTGCGCTCGGCGGCGCCCTTGCGCGCAGCGGGCTCGACGCGGTGCTCTACGAGGACGTCAACGACCCGCGCGGCGTGGCGCTGTTGACGTTCAGCCGCGATCCGGCCGTTTTCCTGGATTCGCTCCGTCCGCTGCTGAACGCGGCGCCGTTTTCCTCGCTGACGCAGAAGCCGGAATTCACGATGCTCGGCCGGACGTACTCGATCGGCTATGAACCGGACCTGACCGAAACCCTGCTCGATCGCCCTCGGCGAACGGTCCTCAACCCGGCCTGGCCATGGGCCGTGTGGTACCCGCTGCGGCGGAGCGGCCGCTTCGCGCAGTTGCCCGCCGAGGAGCAGCGCGTGATTCTCGCCGAACACGGTGCCATCGGCATGTCGTACGGCGCCGGTGACTACGCGCACGATATCCGCCTCGCCTGCCACGGGCTCGACAAGGACGACAACGATTTCGTCGTGGGACTCCTTGGCAAGGAGCTCTATCCGTTGTCGCGGATCGTGCAGGACATGCGCCGCACGCAGCAGACGTCGCTCTACCTGGAGCGGCTCGGCCCGTTCTTCGTCGGGCGGGCGGTCTATCAAAGCTCCTTGTAGGGCGGACCTTTTAGGTCCGCCTGCCGCTCTGCCGTTCGTCGTTCGAGCGTTCGAGCGTTCGACGAACGACGCACGCCGAACGATTAGGGTGCCTGGAGATCCGCCGTCGGCGCGAACGTCGGCGGACTTGCGGTGCTTCGTCGCCTGCTCGTAGGCGTAGGCGATCTTGAGAAGCGTCGGTTCGCTCCAGGCGCGGCCGAAGATCGACAGGCCGAGCGGCACGCCGCGGAAGTATCCCATCGGCACGGTGATGTGCGGGTACCCTGCGACCGCCGCAACGGTCGACGGGCTCGACGCGCCGGCGGGGAACACGTCGCCGGCAACCAGATCTGTCAACCAGGGCAGACCGAACGTTGGCGCGACCAGCGCATCCAGCTGATGTTTGGTCATCACCATGTCTATCCCGAGTGCGCCGGCCTGACGCCGATTCGTGGCCAGCGCCTTCAAGTACACCTCGCTGGTCAGCGGTCCCTTTGCGTCGGCCATCTCCAGCAGCTCCTGACCGAAATACTTCAGTTCCTGCTCGCGGTGGGCGTTATTGAACGCGATGATATCGGTCAGCGTTCGGACCGGTGAGCCCGGCCCAAGCCAGGAAAGGTACTTGGCCAGGTCGGCCTTGAATTCGTGCAGCAGGACTTCCAGTTCGCTGGCATCGAGGGATCCGAGCGTGGGGATGTTCGCCGGATCGACGACGACCGCCCCGAGCTTTTTCATGTCGGCGATGGCGGCCTCCGCCAGCCGATCGGCCGCCGGGCTGTAGCCGAACAGCTTGTCGCGCACGATCCCGATGCGCACGCCCTGGAGGCCCTTCGGATCCAGTGCTGCCATGTAGTCGCGCGACGAATGGCTCGCCGCTTCGGCCGTGGCCGGATCGTCGGCGTCGGCGCCGTCGAGTACGCTCAGGATTGCCGCGGCATCTTCCACCGTTCGAGTCATCGGCCCCGCCGTGTCCTGGCTGTGCGCGATCGGCACGATGCCGGTACGGCTCACGAGGCCGAGCGTCGGCTTGAATCCGACGAGCGAGGTGCTGTGCGCGGGGCAGACGATGGATCCGTCCGTTTCCGTGCCGATCGCGGCGGCGGCGAGGTTCGCCGCGACCGCGGCGCCCGATCCGGAGCTGGAGCCGCACGGGTTTCGATCCAGCGCGTAAGGGTTCTTCGTCTGGCCGCCGCGCGCGCTCCAGCCGCTGGTCGAGTGCGTCGATCGAAAGTTCGCCCACTCGCTCAGGTTCGTCTTGCCGAGAATCACCGCGCCTGCGTCCCGCAACCGCGCGACGAGAAACGCGTCGCGCGGCGCTCGTACGCCTTCCAGCGCCAGCGAGCCGGCGGTCGTCGTCATGCGATCGGCCGTGGCGATGTTGTCCTTGATCAGGATCGGAACGCCGTGCAGGGGGCCACGCGCGCCCTTCTGCTTGCGTTCGGCATCCAGCTCGTCGGCGATCGTCACGGCATCCGGGTTCAGCTCGATGACGCTGCGCAAGGCCGGCCCCTGCCGGTCGATCTGCGCGATTCGGGCCGTATATTTTTCGACGAGCGAGCGCGCGGTGTCCTGGCCGCTCGTCATGCGGGCCTGCAGGTTCGCGATTGTGGTTTCTTCGAGATCGAATGTCGCCGGGGCCGCCGCCGGTCGGGCGGCTCTGTCTTCCTGGGGAGCGCTCGCCGTCCCACAGGCGACGCATGTCAGCGCCCCAAACGTCAGCCATCCCAGCGCCATCGTGCGACGACCCGCCATCATGCGACTCCCGTGTTCGGCTTGCGGCTGATGTGGCTCAGCGGTGGACCGTTTTCGAGGCGTTTTCCACGAACGCTTCGATGTCCGCGGCCGGCCGCGCTCCAGCGGTGCGTGCCACTTCCCGGCCTCCCGCGAAGACCGCCAGCGTTGGAATGCTTCGAATCCCGAACCGCTCCCCGAGATCGGTCAGCGCGTCGGTGTTGACCTTCACGACCAGGAACCGCCCCGCGTTCCGGCCCGCGACCTTGACCAGCTCGGGCGCGACCATGCGGCAGGGGCCGCACCACGGGGCCCAGTAGTCCACCACGACCGGGATGGCCGACTCCCTGACGAGCCGGTCGAACTCATCGGACCTGGTGACCTCGATCGGTTCGGATGGCGGCGCGAGGGCGGTCTTGCAATTGGCGCAGCGCACCGGGTGATCCAGGCGGTTGTAAGGAAGTCGGTTCTTCTGGCCGCACGAGGGGCAGGCCACGACGATGCCGCGTTCGTCCAGGGTGAATGTCGCCATATAAGGTGCGAGTGTAGGCCAGGCCGAGCCCTGAAGGCTCGTCTCGTCGTTCAGTTGGCGACGCGATCGCTCAGCAGTCCGACGCTGAGGGCGTAAGCGTGCGCACAGTTGTAGTCGAGCAGCACATCGTAGTTCCGGTAGACGAGGAAGTGGCGGGTCGCGCCCGAGACCAGGGAGGCTTCGAGGTCGGCCTTCGGCAGCGCCGTGCCGTCCGCCTGGCGCACGCCGATTCGCTGCCATTCGGACAGCGGCAACGACACCGTCATCTCGCGCTGGGCGCGGCAGCCGTCCTCGCGCCGGGCGACGTCAGCGGCAACGATGCTCTTGGCGTCCGGCGACAGCTTCACCTCGCGCCCCCACCGTTCGCCGTCCACCCACCCCGATCCTTTCAGGTAGTTCGCGATGGAGGCGAAGATGTCGGCGGGCGACTTCCAGATGTCGCGGCGGCTGTCGCCGTCGAAGTCCTCGGCGTATTTCAGGTAGCTGGACGGCATGAACTGCGGCTGGCCCATGGCCCCTGCCCACGAGCCGCGCATGTTGGCCAGCTCGATGTACCCGCGATCGAGGATCTCGAGCGCACTGAACAGCTCGTTGCGGAAGAGCGTCGAGCGCCGCGGATCCCAGGCCAGCGTCGCCAGCGCGCCCACGATCGGCCGGACCCCGGTGAACCGCCCGAAGTTCGACTCGATGCCCCACACGGCCATGATGACTTGCGGAGGCACCGCGTAGCGCTCGTCGATCCGCTTCAGGAGATCGGCGTGGCGGGCGGCCATCTGCCGGCCGTTGCGGACGATTGACGCGCGGGTCTGTCGCGCGATGTAGGTCTCGAGCGGCAGGACGACCTCCGCCTGCGCACGATCACGCTCGAGCACCACAGGCAGCGGCTCTTCAACGGTGGCGAGCGCCTGGTCGACGGTTTCCTCGCGAAGCCCGCGCCCGATCGCCTCGACGCGCAATTCGGCGAGCCATTCCGAAAACGACGGTCGCGTCTGTTCCGATGGGGGAGTCGGCGGTGAGGGCTCTTGCGCCGCAGGCGGTGAGGGCTCTTGCGACGCAGGCTGTGAGGGCTACTGCGACGCAGGTTGTAAGTGGTGCGGACCTTCAGGTCCGCCGTATCAACCGCGACGACGACGAACGCTGCGATCAGCCAGGCCGCGCGCACCTCTTCAGTGTACAACTGTTCACGCGTGGAATCGCGGTGCGGTGACTGTGCACGCCAGGACGCCGATCGCGTCTTGCCGCGGCCGGACGTAGAGTCCCGGCACTGCGCATTCCGTTATGATCCGGCGCGATGCGCGCGCTGATCGTGGAGGACGATCGTGCGATCGCCGAGTTCGTCGCGCGCGGCCTGCGCGAGGCGGGCTTCGCGGCGGACCAGGCGGCCGACGGCGAGAGCGGCCTCGAGCTGGCGCTGTCGGAGCCGTACGATGTCGCGATTGTCGATCTCATGCTCCCGCGGCGCGATGGCCTCTCGCTCATCGACGAACTGCGGCGCCGCGGGCGGACGACCCCGGTCCTGATCCTGAGCGCTCGCCGCTCGGTGGACGACCGCGTGCGCGGCCTGCAGTCGGGCGGGGACGACTACCTGACGAAGCCGTTCGCGTTCGCAGAGCTGCTGGCCAGGGTTCAGGCGCTGGTCCGCCGGGCGACGCGCGCCCCGGAGCCGACCACGCTCACCGTCGGCGACCTGACGCTCGACCTCCTGACGCGCAAGGTGACGCGCGGCGGCATGCCCATCGAACTGCGCCCTCGCGAGTTCGCGCTCCTCGAATACCTCATGCGCAATACCGGGAAGGTCGTCTCGAAAACCATGATCCTGTCCCACGTCTGGGACTACACCTTCGATCCGCAGACCAACATCGTCGACGTGCTGGTGAGCCGCCTGCGCGAGAAGATCGATCGGCCGTTCGAGCGCAAGCTCCTGCGAACCGTCAGGGGCGTCGGCTATGTCCTCGAGTAGCGTGCGGCCGGTCGTCTTCGGCCTGCGCCTCGCGACCTGGTACGCGACGCTCTTCGTCCTCGCGGCGATCGCGATCCTCTATCTGACGTATTACGTCACCGCGGCTTCCCTCGCGCAGCGCGATCAGCAGATCCTGCAGTCGAAGCTCGGCGAGTACGCCACCGTGTACCGGCGTGGTGGCCTCGCCGCGCTGACCGAGACGGTGCGGGCCGAGCAGTTGACCGCGCCGGAGCGGCTGTTCGTCCGCGTGATCGATCGAGGCAGCGACGTACTGCTCGTCAGCATGCCAGAGGGCTGGAATCCGGGTCTGCTCGAGACGGCCTCGCTGCAGCTGCCGAATGGCGCCGTCGTCCAGGTCGGAAAGAGCACCGAGGCGCGCCGCGACCTGCTGTCGCGGTTCAGGACCGCGCTTGCGCTCGTGACCCTGTTCATCGTCGGCATCGGACTCGCGGGCGGCTGGCTGGTCACGCAGGCCGCGCTGGAACCGATCCGCCGGTTGACCTCGGCCGTCCGCCGCATCGTGCGCACCGGCCGCACCGAGCAGCGCGTCGAGGTGCAGGAGCCGCGTGACGCGATTTACGAGCTGACCACGCTGTTCAACGCGATGCTCGATCGGATCGAGGGACTCGTGTCGGGGATGCGCGGCGCGCTCGACAACGTCTCGCACGACCTCCGCACGCCGCTGACCCGGCTGCGCGCGTCGGCCGAGATCGCGCTGCGCGGGCCGGCGGACACCGAGCGCTACCGCGAGGCGCTCGCCGATTGCCTCGAGGAATCCGATCGGGTGCTCGTCATGCTCAACACGTTGATGGACATCTCCGAGGCGGAGAGCGGCGCGATGCCGCTCGTCCGCGAGACGCTGCCGCTCGGCGACGTCCTGGAGCGCGCGGTCGACTTGTATCGTGACGTGGCCGAGGCGAAAGGCGTGGCGCTGACGGAGCAGGCGGATCCCGACGCGATCGTGTCGGGCGATCGCGTCCGCCTCGAACAGGTGGCGGCCAACCTGATCGACAACGCCGTCAAATACACGCCTCGCGGCGGCCGCGTCGCGGCATCCGTCCGGCGTGCCGGCGATCGTGTCGAGCTCGTCGTCGAAGATACCGGTGCGGGCATTCCAGCCGACGAGCTGCCGCGTATCTGGCAGCGGCTGTTCCGAGGCGACCGCAGCCGGACGGAACGCGGCCTCGGCCTTGGCCTGAGCCTCGTCAAGGCGATCGTTGAGGCGCACGGCGGCACCGTCGCGGTGGCGAGCGAGCTCGGCCGCGGCAGCACGTTCACTATCACCCTGCCCACCCCGTAGCCCTGACGCCCCGAAGCGCTTCGCGCTGAAGGCGGCGCCGATCCTTTCACCGATGTAATGCGCCTGTAACGTCCACGACAGAAGGCGTCCCGTCTAATAGAGCAAGGACCGACCTTAGGAAGAGGAGACCATGAAGAAAGGACGCGTTTTTTCCGCTCTCGCGCTTGCCGCCGCGCTGACTACCGGCGCTGTCTGGCAGGGTGTTGCGGCCGGCACGGACGCCGTGGCGCCCCAGGCGGTGACCGCGACCGCACCCACCCGGATCGCCACTGGCGGCCGGGATTCGTACGCCGACGTCGTCAAGGAAGTCACGCCGGCCGTTGTGACGATTCGTGTCGAGGGGCGCGCGCGCGTCTCGCCGACGCAGTTCCAGGACGACGATCTGCTCCGCCGGTTCTTCGGGGACCAGTTTGGCACCACGCCGAGGCGGATGCCGGCGCCGCGCACCCGCGGATTGGGATCGGGCGTGGTCGTGACCGGCGACGGCTACCTGCTCACGAACCATCACGTCATCGACGGCGCGTCGGACATCCGTGTTGAATTCACCGACGGCCGCACCTTTGCGGCGAAGCTGGTGGGATCGGATCAAGCCGAGCGATCTCGCGCTGCTGAAGATCCAGGCCACGAACCTCCACCCGCTGACGCTCGGCGACTCGGATGCGGTGCAGGTGGGCGACATCGTGCTCGCCGTCGGCAACCCGCTTGGCATCGGCCAGACGGTCACGTCGGGGATCGTCAGCGCGAAAGGACGATCGACCGGCGTCGGCGACGGCAGCTACGAAGATTTCCTGCAGACCGACGCGCCGATCAACCAGGGCAACTCGGGCGGTGCGCTCGTCAACACGAAGGGCGAGCTGGTTGGCATCAACTCGCAGATCCTGTCGGTGTCGGAAGGCAACATCGGGATCGGCTTTGCGATTCCGGCCAACATGGCGCGCCGCGTCATGGATCAGCTGAAGACGGAGGGCCGCGTCCATCGCGCGCAGCTTGGCGTGTCGGTGCAGCCGGTGACCTCCGACCTCGCGGCCAGCCTCGGCCTCTCTGACACGCGCGGCGCGATCGTCAGCTCGGTGGAGGCGGGCAGCGCCGCGGAGCGCGCGGGCGTCAAGCGTGGTGACGTGATCGTTTCGTTCAACGGTCAGCCGGTCACCGAGTACAACGCGCTGCGCAATCGCGTCGCCGAAGCCAAGCCTGGCGCCAGCGCCACGGTCGGCATCATGCGCGATGGCAGCGAGAAGACGCTCACGGTGAAGCTGGACGAGGCATCGCCGAACCGGACGGCGCGCGCATCTTCGGACGCCCCGGAGGCGGCCGATCAAACGGCGCTCGGCGTGGCGGTGGCCCCGCTCACGCCCGAAGCCGCCGCGCGGGCCGGAATCCGCGGCAACGTCAAGGGTCTGCTCGTGCAGAGCGTCGAACCTGATTCGCGCGCGGCCGATGCCGGCATCCAGCCCGGCGACGTCATCGTCGAAGCCAACCGCAAGTCAGTGGCCAGCGTCGATGAGCTCCGCGCCGCGGTGCGCGGCAGCCCCGATCGTCCGCTCCTGTTACTGGTCAATCGTGAGGGCCATGATCTGTTTCTGACGGTGCGGCCTTCGTAAGCGCAGACGACGCAGAGGCGCAGAGCGCAGAGCGCAGAGCGCAGAGACGCAGAGCGCAGAGACTCAGCGCTCTGCACCTCTGTGCTTTGCGTCCTCTGCTACCTCTGCGTCCTCGTCTCCTATAATCCATCCATGGATCAACCCGACCTTCAAACCCTCGTGGACTACCACTACTGGGCCCGCGACCGCGTGCTCGATGCCGTCGAGAAGCTGACGCCCGAGCAGTTCACGCGCGACCTGGGCAGCAGTTTCAAGTCCGTGCGCGACACGCTCGTCCACACCTACTCGGCTGAATGGGCGTGGCATTCGCGCTGGCGCGGCGTGTCTCCCACGTCGCTGCTGAAGGCCGACGACTACCCGGACGTGCAGACCATCCGGGCGCACTGGTCGGATCTCGAGAAAAACGTCCGCGGGTTTCTTGCCGATCTCGGCGAAGCGGGCATCACACGGGTCATCGAGTACAAGCTGCTCAGCGGACAGCCTGGGGCGAGCCCGTTCTGGCAGATGCTGCAGCACATGGTGAATCACGCCAGCTACCACCGCGGTCAGGTGACGACGATGTTGCGCCAGTTGGGCGCGGCGCCGGCGAAGAGCATGGACATGATCGGGTTCTACCGCGAGCGGGCAGCGGCGCTGGAGGTTCGGGGCTAGCGGCCCGGGGCTCGGTGCTCGGGACTCGGGACTCGACGAGGCGCAGAGCTCGATCCGAATGAAGCGCGCGGTTCCCGTCGCCGTCACCGCATTCGCTGCGTACATCGCGATTGCGATCGCCATCACCTTCCCCCTCGTCGCCAGGCTGACGACGTATTTCCCCGGCAACCCCGGGGACAACGATGTCTTCGGGTTCATCTGGAACAACTGGTGGGTGTCGCACGCCCTCGTGCACCTCCATCGATCGCCGTTCGTCACGGATTATCTGTTTGCGCCCTTCGACGTCGACTTGCGTCTTCACACCTTCGGAGCGCTGTACGGATTCCTGTCGACCCCGGTCACGATCCTGGGCGGCCCGGTTCTCGCACTGAACCTGCAGATCTTCGGGACCATCGCGCTGAACGGGTACGCGGCGTTCGTGCTCGCGCGCTATCTCACGGCTGACGACCGGGCCGCGTTCCTCGCGGGGCTGCTCGTCGCAGCCACACCGGCGATTAATTTTCACATGGTGATGGGGCGCGTCAGTTGCGCCGCGATATGGCCGGCGCTCCTGAGCATCCTGTTTTTTCTGCGGCTGCTCGACCGGCCGGCGCTTTCGAGAGCGGTGCCGCTGATCGTTGTGTTTCGCAAGCTGTAATCGGAACGTGCTGGGGCTGGGGCTGGAGGCTGGGGCGGGGCTGGGTGGAGGCCGGGGGGTGGAGGCTGGGGACTCGGGGCTGTAGGCTGGGGGCTGGAGGCCGGGGGATCGGGGCTATGGACTCGGGGGCTGGGGGCTGAGAGCCCGGGACTGGATGCCTCTGAGTAGTTCGCGCGGGTAGAGGCGACCCGCGCGGGAAGGTCTTACCCGCAGTTCATCCGGTCGGTCCAATGAAATCCCGCCAGTCAGGCGGTCCCTTGCGTGGCATCGAATCTGCCTCGTCAACAAGCATGAGCGATGCTTTCGTTTACCGCGATCTTGAGACCTGGCGGCAAGCCATGGCGCTCGTCGAGGAATGCTATCGGGTTACGACATCATTCCCGAGGTCCGAGCAGTACGGGCTGATGTCGCAGATGCGCCGTGCCGCCTGTTCGATCCCATCGAATGTTGCCGAAGGACACTGCCGCCGGTCCACGAAGGTCTACGCGAATCACGTCAGCATCGCCTTGGGATCTCACGGCGAACTGGAAACGTGCCTGGAGATTGCTCTTCGCCTTCGATTTCTTTCAGAACTGGAGAAACGCAAGCTCTCAGCGCGATGCGACTCCGTGGGCAGACTGCTCAATGGTCTGTTCGATTCTCTCGAAAGAAAACTGCTCGCCGAATCGGAACGCGCGCCCAGACACTCGTCCTAGAATCCACTCGAAGTTGGGCGGGATGTGAAAGTGGGTCGGAGCTACCAGGTGGATCCTGTTCGCGTTCCGAGTCCCCAGCCTCTAGCCTCCAGCCCCAGGCCGCAGCCCCGAGCCCCCAGCCTCTAGCCCCGGCACTATTCCTCCTCCGGCGCTGCGCCGCCGCCGGCTTTCGCGACGTCTTCCTGTTTGATCCGATCAACATTGAACTTTGCGGCGCTGGCGATGATCTTGTCGAGCGCCTCGTCGTAGTCGAACGACGTCGCCTTCGAGAAGCGCGTGTAGTTCACGCGCGCGACGACGAACGGCTTCAGGTAGGGGCTGGTGAGGCCGCGCGCCTTGAGCTTCTCGACCGCAGCCGACACATGGTCGTCGAGCTTGAGGATTTTCCTGCCGCGCCGCTCACGCTCCTTGAGCGCCTTCGCGATCGGCTCGTCGAGGAAGTCGTCGACACGCCGCAGGATCGACTGGTACGCGCCGCCGCTCAGGCGCGGCCGCTCCTCGTAGCACACGCCGAGCGTCAGGAACGATGGTTGCTCGAACTCGAAGGCGAACGACGCCTCTGGCTCGTTCGACGTCTTCGCCAGCGCCCGCGCCATCCGGATCGTCTCGAGCGATTTCTCCCGCAGGTTGTGCGCCTTCTCGGTGTTCAGCGCGAGGATCTTGAACGCGACGTTGGCGTCGGGCACGACGAGCGCGACGATCGTCCGCGCGCCGAGCTTGCGCAGCGCCTGCAGGCGATGGTTGCCGTTCGGGGTCAGGTAGCCGTGCTCGTTGCGAATCGCGACGATCGGATCGAGGAAGATGCCGATCTTCTCGATAACCCCCATCAGCCGCTTGACATGAGCGTCCGAGGGGTCGCGCTGGTACGGCGTCGGCTCGACCTTCTCGAGCGGGAGGGCGGCGAGGGTCAGCGGCCGACCGCCATACGGGTCGCGATACTGGCTCAGGACTGCGCCGCCGTCGCGCTCGATCGCGGCCGTCAGCGCCTGAAGCGCCGGCTCATCCGCATTCCGCGTCTCCGACGGCGTCAACCCGACCGAGGCGGGCGCGGTTTTTTTGCGGCGGACCGGTTTTTTCCGCGGTGGCACGCCACATCATAATCCTGCGCAAAGCCCAGCTGGCGGCGATGCCCCAGGCGCCCGAACCGGCGTATAGTGGTATGGTCCAGCCCGCTGGGCAGGCGCGCGCACGTCGTCGTACGAGCGCTCGACGGACGAAGGAGTTCTCGGCAATGGCGACCGGCACGATCAAACGCATCGCACGTGACAAAGGGTTCGGGTTCATCCGCGACAACAGTGGGCAGGAGTACTTCTTCCACCGCAGCTCGGTGCAGGGCAGCTTCGACAGCCTGAGCGAGGGTCAGCGCGTCTCGTTCGACGAGGAGCAGTCGCCCAAGGGCCCGCGCGCGGGAAACGTTCGACCCGAGTAGTCGGGAGTCGCTCGTCGATCGTCGGTAGTCGTCGTCGGAGTCGGCAGCCGTTGCTGCCGTCTACTTCCGTGCCGCCGGCGTGAGCGTCGTTTCGCGCTTCTGGCCGTCCCGCATATAGACCACCTTCGCGGGTTCGCCGATCTTCAGCAGTTCGAGCGCGAACGTGTAGTCGTAGATGTTGGCGATCGTCTGTCCCGCGATCTCGACGACGACGTCGCCCTTCTGGAGGCCCGCCTGCTCGGCGGGTCCGCCGCCGATGACGCCTCCGAGCAGCAGCCCCTTCACCTCGGTCGAGTAATCCGGCACGGTGCCGGTGAAGACGCGCAGGCCGGCGCGGCCGCCGCCCTGCGTCGGTTGGTCCACCTTCGTGAACGCGGGCGGTTCCTCGGCTTCGCCAACCCGCCGCGCCACCTGCGCCGCGAACGCGACGATGCGATCGAGATCCTCGTATTGGATCTTGTCGGCCGTGTCGCTCGGCTTGTGGTAGTCGGCGTGCGTCCCGGTGAAGAAGTTCAGGCAGGGAACCCCGGCCAGGTTGAAGCTCTGGACGTCGGTCGGCTGATACGGGTCCTGCTGCAGCACCAGATCGAACCCGGCCGCCACGTTCGCCTGCTCGATCATCCTGGCCCACACCGGGCTCGTGCCGGCTGCCTGCACGGTCAGCTTGTTGTCCTGCATCCGGCCGACCATGTCGAAGTTGAAGTACGCCGCGATCTCGCTGGAGCGGGACGGGCGGCGCGTTTACGAACGCCGACGATCCGATCAGCCCCAGCTCCTCGCCCGACCAGAACGCGAGCAGCACGTTGCGCCGGCGCGTCTGCTTGGCGAAACTGCTCGCCGACGGCGAGCACGGCCGCCGAGCCCGAGGCGTTGTCGTCGGCGCCGTAATGGACGCGGCCCGCGCTCGTCGCTGCCGGCGAGCGAGTTGCCGTTCTCGCCGCGCCCGAGGTGATCGTAGTGCGCGCCGAGGGCGATCCACGGCTTCTGCCGCGTGCCGTCGGCTCCGGCGCGTCGCCGGCAGGTACCCGGCGATGTTGTAGCCCGTCCGTTTCTCGCGCACGACGTTGGCGGCCACGGTGACTGTCACGTTCGGTACGTCGAACCCGGCCGCATGCGGGTTGCCGGAGTCGAAGCTGCGCTGCACCTCCTCGAGCGACTTGCCGGTGCTCGCGAGGATCGCCGCGCCGGCCGCGCCGCTGATGCTGGCGGCGACGATTCCCGAACCGGCCAGCGCGGTATCGAAGGTCATCGGCACCGTTTCGCCCGGCATTGGGGGAGCGCGGACCGGTGACGACGAGCAGCGCCTTCGCGCCGCGCTGCCGCGCGGCCATCGCCTTGTAGCGCTGACCGGAATAGCGCGCGAGGATGCCCTTCGTCTTCGGGTCGGCGTCTTCGGGGAAGTAACGCAGGACGACGACGACCTTGTCTTTGACGTCGAGCGCGGCGTAGCTGTCGTAGCCGAAGTCCTCGCTCTCGGGCGCGACGATGCCGTAGCCGGCAAAGACAACCTGGCCGCTGACTTCGCCGTTGTCGGAGAACGACAGCGCCTGGATGTCGGAACGCTGCGTGAAGGTGCGGTTGGTCGGCGCGACGCTCAGGCGCGAGCCGCCGTCCTTCGTCCCGGCGGTGAACTCGAACGGCAGCCGGTAATCCTTCTGGCCCGGCAGCGGGCGCGCGCCGATTCGCTTCAGCTGCGACGACGAGGTACTCGGCCGCGAGCCGCTCGCCGTTCGAGCCGGCGAGCCGCCCTTCCTGGCGATCGCCCGCGAGCGCGACGACATGCGGTCGCGTCGGCGATGCGGTTGTCGTCTGCGCCGCGACGGGCGGCTGCGCGATGACGAGCGCGAGCGCGACGAATGAGGCGGGCCTGGAGGCCGGGCCTCTAGGCCCGGCTTTCGGCGGACCTGAGAGGTCCGCCCTACGTGGACCTGAGAGGTCCGCCCTACGTGGACCTGAGGTCCGCCCTACGATGGCGACCCTTCATCGTCTTGCTCGGCTTTCTCGGCGGCGCGTTCTTGATCGCCGCCAGCGCGTTCTCGTGATGCCACTGCGCGAGGAACAGCTGTCCCGCCGAGCCGCCGGATCGCGCCGACGTCCACGCCAGTTGGCGGCCGTCTGGCGAGGGCACGGGCAGGCCGTCGAAGCCGTCCGAGTACGTCACGCGCACCGGCTCTTTCGTGCCGGCGGCATCGACCATGAACAGCTCGAAGTTCTCGAACCCGAGCTTGTTCGACGCGAAGATGATGTACTCACCGGACGGGTGCATGTACGGCGCCCAGCTCATCGCGCCAAAATCGGTGATCTGACGCACGTCCGATCCATCGAGCTTCATCGTGAAGACGTCGGCGATCAGCCCCTGCTCGTCGAACCGCCGCCAGACGATGCGCGTGCCGTCGCTGGTGAAGAAGGGCCCGCCGTCGTACCCCGGCACGGTCGTCAGCCGCCGCTGGCCTGAGCCGTCCGCGCGCATGATGTAGATTTCGGCGAAGTAGCTGGGATCGAGATCGAGCTGCTTGCGCTCGGCCTCGGACAGCTGACGGCCGTAGACGTCGCGCATCGACGAGAACGCGATCCATTGTCCGTCGGGCGAGTAGCTGGCTTCGGCGTCGTAGCCGCGCGCGTCAGTCAGCCGCTTCAGCGCGCCGGTCTTCTCGCTGAACGCCCAGATGTCCATCTCGGGGTCGTAGTCCCAGGCGTATCGGCGCTCCTTGCCCGACGCGCGGAAGGCGATCTCCTCGTCCTGCAGCTGCTTCGATTTCGGATCGGCGTGGGTCGACGAAAAGAGGATTTCGTCGGTCCCCGGCCGGAAGAACGCGCACGTCGTCTTGCCCATCCCAGGCGAGATTCGCTTGGCATCACCGCTCGCCAGGTCGAGGACGTAAATCTGGTAGAAGGGATTGCCCGGCTCGCGCTCGCTTTGGAAGACGAGCCGCTTGCCGTCGGGCGACCAGTAGCCTTCGCCAGCTCGGCGGCCCTCGACGGTCAGGCGGCGGACGCGCGAGAGGAAGTCACGCTCCGGGCTGGGCGCGGTCGCCTGCTGAGCCGCGGGACTCGCCGCGGCGGCCACGACGAAACACACGAGAAATCGCCATGTTCCCTTGCCGGCCATTCCTGTTCCTTGTCGTCGAAAGTATCGGAATTCTTACGGATCCGTTGCTTACACCGCATTATCCCCCATGTTATTCTCTGAAGCTCACGCGCCTTTCAGGAGAGAAATGATGTCCCGATTGAAGGTTTGTTTGCCCGCGTTGCTTGCGCTTTCGCTCGCGGTTCCGGCGGTTGCCGCAGCGCAGGCCGACGTCTCCGGACCGTGGGAGGTCACGATTGACAGCCCGCAGGGCCCAATGATGATCGACGCGGACCTCAAGCAGAACGGCGAGGCGCTCACCGGCATGATCACCAGCCCGATGGGCAACGTCGAGATCAAAGGCACGTTCAAGAACAACGAGCTCGCGTTCAGCTACTCGGTGCCGATGCAGGGCCAGAATCTCGACATCACGATGACCGGCAAGCTGGCGGGCGACACGATCGACGGCCTCGTGGTGATCGCCGGGCTCGGTGAAGTGCCGTGGAAGGCGAAGCGCAAGACCGCGTCAGCCGCGGCGGCTCCCGCGGCGGCGCCGGCCGCCACAGCCACAGCGGGGTCGGCAGCGACGCCGGCGGCAGCGGCCGCCTCTGGTCCAGGAGTCACCGGCAAGTGGGACATCCTGATGGACACGCCCGGCGGACAGATGCCGTTCACGGCGAACTTCGTCCAGGCCGGGGACAAAGTGTCGGGCACGATTGCCGGGCCGATGGGGGAGATTCCGATCACCGGCAGCATGACCGGCAACGCCCTGAAGATGGATATGAACGTGACGACGCCGCAGGGCGATATGGCGATCACGTTCACCGGCGACCTGGGCCCGAACGGACTGGCCGGCAAAGCCAGCACGATGATGGGCGACATGACCTGGTCGGCGACGCGGGCGAAATAGCGCTCGCGTCGTTTGTCGTTCGGCGTTCGCCCGCCTCCGCGACGTTCGTCGACGAACGTCGACCGATCACGCTGCCGCGCGAACGACGAACGGCAGTGAGGTGATCGTGCGCCAAATCCTCCTCCGCCGTCGTCCCGTCGGCCGCCCTGGGCCGGACGACTTCGAGATTGTCGAGACACCGACGCCGACCGTCGCTGACGGCGATGTCCTGCGCCGTACCCTCTATCTCTCTCTCGATCCCTACATGCGCGGGCGGATGAGCGACGAGCCGTCGTACGCGGCGCCGGTGGCGATCGGCCAGCCGATGGTCGGCCACACCGTCAGCCAGGTCGTCGAGTCGCGCAATGCCGCGTTCGCCGTGGGCGATTTCGTGGCCGGGTACGACGGCTGGCGCGATGTCGGCGTGTCGAAGGGGACGGATTTGCGGAAGCTCGATCCGTTGCTGCCGATTTCGACCGCGATCGGCGTGCTCGGCATGCCGGGGATGACGGCGTACGTCGGGCTGCTCGACATCGGGCAGCCGACGGCGGGCGAGACGGTCGTGGTGTCCGCGGCGTCGGGCGCGGTGGGGTCGGTCGTCGGCCAGATCGCGCGGATCAAGGACTGCCGCGCCGTGGGCGTGGCCGGCTCGCCGGACAAATGCGCGTACGTCGTCGACGAGCTCGGGTTCGACGCGTGCGTCAACTACAAGAGCCCCACGTTCCGCGACGACCTCGCGGCGGCCTGTCCGCGGGGTGTCGACGTGTATTTCGAGAACGTTGGCGGCGCCGTCCAGGCGGCGGTGTTCAAGCTGTTGAACAGGAACGCGCGCATCCCGTTGTGCGGCTTCATCGCCGATTACAACGCCACCGAGGCCGCCGCGCGGGCCTGGCCTGCGGCCGCTGCTCGTCAGCCGCGCCATGATGAAGGGCTTCATCGTCTCGGATCACGCCAATCGCACCGGAGATTTCCTGCGCGACTGCGGCGCCTGGGTCAGGGCAGGCAAGATCAAGTACCGGGAAGACATCGTCGATGGACTCGAGAACGCGCCGGCCGCGTTCCTGAAGCTGTTCGACGGGACGAACTTCGGGAAGCTGATCGTGACGAGTCTCGCCAGATCCGACCAGGCCCGCCGCCTGATGACGATGCTCGAGTCGATCGCGCAGGACCTTCGATTCGCGCTGCGCGCGCTCGGCCGGACGCGAGGCGTCACGGCCACGGCCGTGCTGACGCTGGCGCTTGGCGTCGGCGCGACGGCCGTCATGTTCAGCGTCGTCTACGGACTGCTCATCTCGCCGCTGCCGTATCGAGATATCGACCGCTCGGTCGTCGTCACTCTGCGCGGCGTCACCGATGTCGGCGGATGGAAGGGGCGGACGTCGTTTTCCTTCGACGAATTCGCGGCATTCCGCGCCGGGAGCCAGGTGTTCGAAGACGTGATGGGCGGCGGGCGTACCGCGACGGTCCTTTATGAGGATGGTGGATCCACGCGCGTCTTTCGCGGCGCCCAGGTCACCAGCAACGCGTTCGACTACCTGGGCGTGCCGCCTCTTCTCGGACGATCGTTCACGGACGCAGACGGGCAGCCCGGCGCGCCGGCCGTCTTCGCGATGAACGATCGGCTGTGGCGGAGCGAGTTCGGGGGCGATCCGGCGATCATCGGCCAGACCTTTCGGCTGAACGGATCGGTCGCGACGCTCGTGGCGGTCATGCCCGCGCGGTTTCAGATCTACGGCGCCGATCTCTGGATGCCGATGGCTGGACGCGAGTGGGGAGCCGGGCTTGCGCTGATGGGCCGCTTGAAGCCGGGAGTCAGCGTGCCGGCGGCCGCCGCGGATCTCGACGCGATCGCCCAGCGGTTCGCGGCCGCGAACCCGGGTGGAAACTTTCCGGATCGGTTCATCACCGTCGTGCGGCCGTACCTCGACACCGTGGTCGGGGATTTCAGGAACACGCTCTACGGGCTGCTCGCCGCGGTGTTGCTACTGCTGGGAATCGCGTGCAGCAACGTGGCGAACCTCCTGCTCGCGCGGGCGACGGTCCGCGAACGGGAAGTCGCCGTCCGCGCCGCGCTTGGCGCCAGTCGAACCCGGCTCCTGCGGCAACTGCTCGTCGAGTGCCTCGTCCTCGCGACGGCCGCGGCCACTGCCGGCCTGGGGCTGGCGTGGCTCGGCCTGCGCCTGGTCGTCGCGCTGATGCCGGCGGGCATGATCCCGGCCGAGACGGTCATCGAGCTGAACGCGCCGGTCCTCGCGCTCTCGATGGTCATCGCGGTGGCAACCGCGGTCCTGTGCGGGCTTGCTCCCGCGCTGCACCTGGTGATGCCGACCTGCAGTCGCGGGCGGGGGCGGGCTCTCGATCGACGGGCGCTGCCCACGCCGGCAAGGTGCGGTCGGTCCTGGTCGTCGCCGAAGTGGCGCTCTGCGTGGTGCTGCTGACCGGCGCTGGTCACCTGATGAAGGGCTACCTCCAGCTGACGCGTGTCGATCTCGGTTTCGATCCGCGCAACGTGCTCTTCGTTCGGCCGTGGTTTCCGGCTGAATACGACTCGGCGGAGAAGAAGAATGTCTTTACGCGGCAGCTGCTCGAGCGCCTGAAGGCCATGCCGGGCGTCCTGTCGGCGGCGGAGTCGATGCTGGTTCCGCCGCTGACGCACGACTGGAGCGACACCATCATTCCAGGCAAGCCGCACGTCGAACGGTGGGAGACCCGGTTCGAGGTGTGCAGCGAAACCTATTTCGATGTGCTCGGGCTGCGTCCCGTCCGCGGCGCGCTCTTCACCGAGGCGGACGTCCTGGCGCGACGCCTCGTGACGGTCGTCAATCAGGCGTTTGCCGACCAGTATTTCGCCAGTGAAGATCCGATCGGCCAGCGGGTCAGGTTTCAGGTGCTCGATCGGCCGTTTCTCGACGCACCGCACAACGCGTATTTCGAGATCGTCGGGGTTGTCGCGAATCACAAGACCTGGGGCGGCGAATGGCAGACCGTGCCCCAGGCATTCATTCCATACAGCGTCCAGGGGTTCAGCTGGAGGACGTTTCTCGCGCGCACGTCCGTCGACCCGGATTCGCTGCAGCGCAGCGTGCGCGACGCGATCTGGGCGATCGATCCGCGCGTCGGGGTGAGCGCGGCGGGATCGATCGAAGGATCGCTGCGCGACTTTTACCGCGATCCCCAGTTCGACCTGGTGACGCTCGGCGGGTTTGCGGCGATCGGGTTGGGCCTCGTGGCCGCGGGCGTCTTCAGCGTCATGGCCTATGCCGTTTCGGCGCGCACGCGCGAGATCGGCATCCGCGTGGCGATCGGCGCTCTCGGGCGACAGATCGCGCTCATGGTGATGGGCAATGGCGCGCGGTTGATTGCCTCAGGCTACCTCCTGGGTGCCGCCGCGGCGTACTGGCTGTCGCGTGCGGTCGCTGGTTGGCTTCCTGGCATTTCGGCGACCGATCCGCTGATGCTTGGCATCGTCGGAGCCGTGGTCGCGGTGGTGGGCCTCGCCGCCTGTCTGCTGCCGGCGCTCCGCGCGGCGCGAGTCGATCCCGTTGTTGCGCTGAGGGTGGAGTAGCGTCCGCCTTCAGGCGGACGTCAGACTGCGAGATGGACGTCCGGCTGAAGCCGGACGCTACTCAACCTTCGGCCGGCAATCTGAAATCTGAAATCTTGAATATCTTAAATCTTAAATTCCACCGTCACGGATAGGCTGCACGCAATCACCGCCGTCGGCACCCAGACAGGATTCAGCCGGACCGCTTCGCACTTTTCAGCCCACTGCCAGAGCGCGTCGAGCAGGACCACGCGTGATTTGCCGCCAGAGGTTTCGAGCGGCTCGCTGACCGGAGTGCCCGGCGGCGCTTCCTCGGGACACGCAGGGCGTGATGCCGCGGCGGCGCCGGATAGCACGGGCGTCCGCTCGACGATCACGGGGCGATAGAACGCTTCGTCGGCCTCGATCGCTCTGTAGAACGCATCCAGGTAATTCCTAGCCGCCGCCCGGCCGGCATCGTCCATCGGGCTGTCGGCGAGCGCCTGGTAGGCCGCGGTCTTTCGCCCGATCAGGTCCTTGCGAGTCGCGTCGAGGAGATCGCGGGGGAACACGGATCGCGTGCGCTGCACCTGCGCCAGCACTTCGACCTCGGCCTCGCTCTCGGCGAACGCCCGGTTGAAGACCTTGCCGAACCAGGTGTGCCGGGTCGTGACCATGCCGGCGATGTCGAAGTCGTGCATGACCGGCACCGCCATGCCCTCCGACTTGATGAAGCCGAGCACGTTCCAGATCGGCGTCGTGTCATTGCACCGGTACGTGTCGCGGGGCGACATCCGGAGGCACCAGTCGAAGTTGCCGATCATCGCTTCCGCGAAGAACAGCCTCGCGAGGTCGGCCATGGCGAAGACGGACGGCGCCGAGCCGAACTGCTTCGGTGACAGTTCGCTCCGCGCGCCGTACCGCTCCATCGCCTCTGAGTCGTCCTCGAGCCAGATGGCGTCCCGGACGAGTGGTTCTGCCCGCCGATTGCCGGCGCGCGAATCGATGTAGGTCAGCCTCGCCGGCCGCGCCTTGAGCGACGGAACACCGGTCGCCTCGAGGAGCCGGTACACGAACGCCTCGCGGTGCGCGGCCTTGTCGTTCGGCCAGCGCCCGTACTTGCCGCCCGGGCCATCCGGCTTGTCGCTGCAATGCGTCCCGATCTTCAGCGCGCTCACGTCGTCGAAGATCGTGCCGTCGACGCGCGCGTCGGCGAAATCGAGCTTCAGCTTCGGAAAGCTGCACTCAGATTCCCGGAGGCTGGTATGGCCCCGCGTCGTGATCTTGACGTTCTCGATGGACGTTGTCCGGGCGCCGTCGGCGCCGGACAGGGTCAGCGATCCGCTGACCTCGTAATCACTCCGCCGGCGTCCGTTCTCAATCAGCTCCGCAAAGGGCGCCTCAATCGTGGCGGTGAGAACCGAGTAGGACGAGAACAGGGGCGGGACGCGCCCGGTCGCGAGGTCCTGTAACTCGGCGGGAGGACCTGACGTCGTGAGCAGCAGAACCGCCGCGGCGAGCGGACCCATGCGCATGACGCAATCGCATGCGAGCCGTTTGCCAGAAGACGGGAGTGGGCTGGCTCAGCTATCATCTCCCGGCTATGGCGAAGATCGCCGCAGTGTCAGCTCTGCTGTTGGCGGCATCCGCTGGCCTGACCGGCGCGCAGGGCAGTTCGTCGTGGACCGAACCCTTCGCGCCTTTCCGCGTGGCCGGCAACTTGTACTTCGTCGGCACGCGCGGGGTGTCGTCGTTCCTGCTGACGACCTCGGCCGGTCATATCCTGCTCGATACCGGGATGGAGCAAGCGGTGCCGCAGGTCCGCGGCAACGTGGAGAACCTCGGGTTCGCGCTGCGCGACATCAAGATCATCCTCTCGAGCCACGCCCATTTCGATCACGTCGAAGGTCATGCCGAGATGCAGCGCCTGACAGGCGCGACCGTCATGGCCATCGGCGAGGATGCGGCGGCGCTGTCGGCCGGCCGCGACAATTCCGCGCTCGGTGGCCCGGGGTGGAAACCGGTGAAGGTCGGACGGGTTCTCCGCGACGGCGACACGGTGACGCTCGGCGAGGTCACGCTGACGGCACATCTCACCGCGGGGCACACCAAGGGATGCACGACCTGGACGACGACCGTCGTCGATGGCGGAAAGCCTTTGCGCGTCGTGTTTGTCGGCGGCACATCAATCAACGCGGGTGTGCGGCTTCTCGACAATGCGCGGCATCCGTCGATCGTGGCCGACTACGAGCGCACGTTCAAAGTGTTGAAAGAGCTGCCAGCTGATATTTTCCTGGCGCAGCATCCGTCCATGTTCGGGATGGAGCAGAAGGTGGCTCGCGTGAATGCGGGCGGTGGGAATCCGTTCATCGATCCGAAGGGGTTCAAGGCATTCGTTGCCGACGCCGAAGCTTCGTATCTCGCCCAACTGAAACGTGAACGTGACGGCCAGAGGTTCCAATGACGATTTCGGAGCGCTCCAGCGGCAGCGTGTGCATTCTCGACATGGATGGGCCGATCACTCTCGGCCCGGACGGCGCCGAGCTGCTGACGGACAAGGTCCGCAGCCTGCTCCAGCAGGGGCAGAAACAGTTGCTCATCAACCTGGCCGGCGTGCCCTACATGGACAGCACCGGCCTCGGGGCGATCGTGCACGCGTACGCGACCACGACGCGGCAGGGCGGGAGCGTCAAGCTGCTCAACTCGACGAAGAAGCTGCACGACCTGCTGGTGATCACGAAGCTGGCCACGGTGTTCGAGTCGTTCGACAACGAGCCGGCCGCCCTCGCCAGCTTCCGCGCGGCCGTGTGAGGACCGGATGACCACCGCCGCGCTCCAGTTGACCGTGACTGACGCTGCCGGCCGGCGATCGGTGTCGGTGAGCGAGAGCCCGTTCTCGATCGGCCGGAGCTCCGAGAACCAGCTGCAGCTGACCGATGCGCAGGTGTCGCGGCGGCACGCCGAGCTCGTCGAGTCGGCTGGCGGGTGGCGGATTCGCGACTGCGGATCACGCTTCGGGACCTTCGTCAACGATACGCGGGTGGAAGAAACCGCGATCAACCTCGGCGACCGGATTCGCGTCGGGCAGACGGAACTGCGCCTCGAGACCGGCGACCCCACGTCGACCAGCTCCGCGAGCTTCGATTTCCGGCAGGTGAACGCCCTGCTTGCCGGGCTGCGCGCCCTGGGGTCCGGCAAGGTCCTCGACGAAGTGCTCGCAATCGTGCTCGACAGTGCGCTCGAGGTGACGGGCGCCGAGCGCGGGTTCCTCATCCTCGCCGATGCCGGCGGCAAGCTCGTGCAGCGCCTCGCCCGCGCAGGGGCGGCGTGACGCTCGTCACGGCTCAGATCAGCCAGCGCATTCCAGATGAGGTCTTCGCGACGGGCAGCGATCGGATCGTCACCGATCTATTGGACAGCGCTCATGCGTCGCACCACGTCGGAACGGTCGCGCTCGGCATCCGCCACGTGCTCTGCACGCCGCTGAACGTCGTGCAGTACAGCCCGGCGGAGAAGGGGGCGAACCTCAGGCGCCTCGGCGTCCTGTACCTCGACAGCCGCGAGCGTGGTTACCTCCAGCAGGCAGGCGCCATGCAGGCGCTCGCCGCGGAAGCCGCGGTGGTGATCGAGAACGCCCGGCTGTACCAGGAGGTCATCGAGCGGGAGCGGGTCACGCAGGAGCTTCGCATCGCGGCCGAGATGCAGCAGTCGCTGCTGCCGCCGGCGTTCCACCTGGCGCCGTACGCCGAGCTTGCCGCCGTGACGACGCCGTGCCGCGCGGTCGGCGGCGATCTGTTCGACTACGCCGTGCGCGCCGATGGCCACCTGGCGTTTGCGGTCGCCGACGTCGCCGGGAAGGGCACGTCCGCCGCGCTCCTGACGGCTGTCGTGCAGGGGCTCTTCGCGGCGGAAGCGGAAACGCTCGACGCTCCCGCGGTCGTCGTCAACCGCGTCAACAACGCGCTCTGCCGCCGCGCCATCGGCGCGCGTTTCGTGACCGCCTTCTACGGTCAGCTCGGCCCGGACGGCGACCTCGAATACTGCAATGCGGGCCACAACCCGCCGTTTATCGTGAGAGACGGCACCGTGAAGCGGCTCGAGGCCGGCGGAACAGTGATGGGGTTGTTCAGCCATGGGTCCTACGAGACCGGGCGCGAGCAGGTGAGCGCCGGCGACTTGCTGGTCCTTTACAGTGACGGCGTCACCGAAGCCGAGAATCCCGCCGGCGAAGAAGTCGGCGACGACCGTCTTGCCGCCTGGCTTCACCAGGCGGCCGGGAAATCGGCGACAGAGGTGGTCGAGGCCGTCCAGCGCGATCTGGCGGCGTTTTGCGCATCGGCGGCCGCCCGCGACGACGTCACCGTGATGGTCCTCAAGGTCCTGTAATCCAACCTGTTGAATCCACTCGGTTTGTCACGAGAATTCCACACGGGGAATGCTTGACTTGACGCAGCCCGCAGGCGTAGGTTCCTCGCCGTCGCGTGCGGCGCCGACACGCCGGCGCGGCGGGGGAGGCTGAAGCTGGAACTTCACGCGCGCAGCGACTACGCTCGACCGGAATTTCGCCGGCGGCAACGCCACGACGACGCGGAGCGTTAACCTCATTGCGCCGGGCACGATGTTCACCGGCCGCCGCACGCAGGTCGATCTGCGCTTCGGCAAGACCTTCCGGCTGGCGGGCGCCCGCCGTCTGCAGGTGATGGCTGACGTCTACAACACGTTCAACTCGAGCGCGCCGGTTGGCGCCAACTCGCAGGCCGGCGAGACGCCGCCCGGCATCAACACGACGTACAGCTCGACGGACCGAACAGGCTCGGCGGCAACTGGCTGCAGCCGCTCAACGTTCTGCAGGGGCGGTACGTGAAGTTCGGGGCGCAATTTAACTTCTGAGGACGCAGAGGGAGCAGAGGACGCAGAGACGCAGAGGACGCAGAGGGCGCAGAGGCTGAGGCCTCTGCGTCCTTTTTTTATGTCGTTTCAACGGTGTTGGCTGTTCGCGGCGTCGAACTTCGCAGCTGGCGCAGCGGAGGTGTGGGCACAGGCCGACGGTCCGACGATGCCCGCGTTCAGACGGTCCGCCGGCGCCGCTCCCGCCCGCGCTCGTGGCGCGGGACGACGAGGGGAGAATCACGCTTCGAGCGGTCCGCCTGACCGCGCCTCTCGACATCGACGGGCAGATCGACGAAGCCGCCTACGCCGATCTGGTTCCGATCTCCGACTTCATCCAGATGGAGCCCGCGGGCGGCGAGCCCGCCACCGAGAGGACCGAGATCTGGCTCTTCTACGATCAATCGACCTTCTACGTGACGATCCGCGCCTGGGAAAGCCAGCCCGATCGGATGATCGCGAACGAGATGCGCCGCGACAGCAACAACATCCGGCAGGGCGACTGCATCGGGTTCTCACTCGACACCTTCTACGATCGCCGCAACGCGTTCCAGTTCGAGGTCAATCCGCTCGGCGCGCGCACCGACGGCCAGAGCACCAACGAACGCCAGTACAGCGCCGACTGGAACCCGGTCTGGGATCTCGCGGTCGGCCGGTTCAAAGGCGGGTGGACGATGGAGGCGGCGATCCCGTTCAAGTCGCTCCGCTACCGCCCGGGCCGCGCGCAGATCTGGGGGTTCAACGCGCGGCGGATCAACAAGTGGAAGAACGAGATCTCGTACCTCAACCGCATTCCGCCGGCGATGGGCCTGGGGCGCGGCGACTTCTCCGCGAGCCTCTACGCGACCGTCGTCGGCATCGACGCGCCGACGGGATCGAAGAACCTCGAGGTGAAGCCGTACGCCATCTCCGAGCTGACCAGCGATCTGGCGGCTTCGCCGCGGATCACCAACGACCTCACCGGCGATCTCGGCGTCGACGCCAAATACGGCATCACCCAGAACCTCACCGCCGACTTCACCTACAACACCGACTTCGCGCAGGTGGAGGCCGACGAGCAGCAGGTGAATCTCACCCGATTCAGCCTGCTGTTTCCGGAGAAGCGCGAGTTCTTTCTCGAGAACGCCGGAACGTTCGCCTTCGCCGGCGCCGGCGGCAACCAGATGGGCGGCAGCGGCGACGTCCCGATCCTCTTCTATAGCCGTCGCATCGGCCTACAGCAGAACCGCGAGATCCCGATCGGGGGCGGCGGGCGCATGACCGGCCGGATCGGCCGGTTCAGTCTCGGGCTCCTCAACATGCAGGCGCGCGAGGAACCGGAGGAGCAGGTTCCGATCGGGCAGCTGCAGACGCCGTCGACGAACTTCTCGGTCATCCGGGTCAAGCGCGACATCCTGCGTCGCAGCAGCATCGGCGCTATCGTCACGAACCGCTCGGTGACCCAGAATCAGAGCGGCTCGAACCAGGCCTACGGGCTCGATGCCGGCTTTGCGTTCTACAGCAACCTGTTCATCAACGCGTATTGGGCGAAGACGCAGACGGCGGGGTTGGACGGACACGATACGAGTTATCGCGGGCAGCTCGATTACATCGGCGACCGCTACGGCGTGCAGGTCGACCGGATGGTGGTCGGCGACAATTTCAATCCCGAGGTGGGGTTCGTCCGCCGCGACAACATGCGGCGGAGCCTCGGCCGGTTCCGATTCAGTCCGCGGCCAGCGTCGATACCGTCGATTCGCAAGTTCTCGTGGCAGGGGACTATCGACTACATCGAGGATGGCGCCGGCCGTTTGGAGACGCGCGATGTCGACGGCGAGTTCGCGATCGAATTCCAGAACAGCGATCGCTTCAGCGTCGGCGTCACGGACAACTACGAGCGGCTGGTCAGCCCGTTTCCGATCGCGCCCGGCGTGCGGATTCCGATCGGCGAGTACGACTTCGTCTCGGGCCGCACCGCCTTCACCTTCGGCCAGCAGCGGCCCTGGTCGGGAAATGTGTCGTTCGAGCGCGGTGGCTTCTACGACGGCGAGCTGACTGCCGTGGGGTTCAGTCGCGGCCGTATCAACGTGACACCTCGCTTCTCGCTCGAGCCGAACATCTCGATCAACTGGGTGGATCTGCCGACCGGGTCATTCACCACGAATCTGGTGGGCTCGCGGATCACCTACACGGTCACTCCCCTGATGTTCGTCAGCGCGCTGATGCAGTACAACTCGAGCAGCGCCGTGATGAGTGCCAACATCCGGTTCCGGTGGGAGTATCAGCCGGGCAGCGAGCTCTTTGTCGTCTACAACGACGAGCGCGACACCCTGACCCGTGGCGTTCCCGACCTGCGGAACCGGGCGTTGATCGTCAAGGTGAATCGGCTGTTTCGATTCTGATCGGAAGTCGGCAGGTCGGCTGGCGGGCTGGAGGCTAGGGGACTGGACCCGAACTCCGAACCGTCCAACGCCGAAGTGCGAACTCCGTGCGAGTTCTTCGCACCGAACCTGAACACGAACCGAGAACTGAGAACCTGGAAGGGTGAACTGCTTGATCAGCGCAGCTGCTCGACATACGCCCTGCCTGCGCGGTACAACGCCAGCCGTCGTTCGATATCCGCGAGCTGTTGCGTCGCGCCGGTCCTTCGGGCGGTCGCCGCCGCTTCCGACGCGACGCTCACGGCTTCGTCGAAACGACCGGCGGCGGCGCAGGCCGCGGCGAGCGCATCGAGCGCGGACGGATCGCGATTCGTCAGCTCCACGGCGGTTCGCGCCAGTTCGATGGCCTCCTGCGGTTTGCGGATGCCGTTGTCGGGATGGCTGCTCAGCACCCAGGCGAGCGCGATCTGCGCCGGCGGCCACTCCGGCCGCAGACGGATCGCCTCACGAAAATGCCCGATGGCGCCCGCGGCGTCGCCCTTGCCCTGGAGCAGTGCGTTCGCCAGGTTGAAGTGCGCCGCGACATGCGCCGGCTGCGCCCGAAGGGCCGCGCGCAGGTGTTCGATGGCCTCATCAGACTGCCCCTGCGCGAACAGCAGGCGTCCCAGGTTGTTTTGCGCGTCCGGGTTGTCGGGTTGGAGACGTGCACGGCCTCCGTGAACAACGCGGCGGCGTCGGCGGCGCGCCCCTGCATCAAGCGGATCGTGCCGAGGTTGACGCGCGGCGGCGCGTACGACGGATCGAGCGTCATCGCCGCTTCGTAGCGCGCCGCGGCTTCGGCAAGACGGCCGGCGGCCTCGTGTGCGGTGCCGACGTTATAGATCGCCGCGGCCGATCCCGGCCGCAGCCGCAGCCGACGCTTCGAAATGCGCGAGGGCCGCGTCCGCTTTTCCCAGCTCCAGATAGAGCAGCGCGACGTCGTCGTGTAGCGCCGCGTCGTTCGGAGCGACGGCGAGTCTGCATCTCGTAGCCGACGGCTTCCTCGGCCGCCGCCTTTGGCCGGAAATCACCCTCGAGCCGACGCCGATCGGATTCGGTGCGGGTCATCACCTGGATCCAGACGTCGGCCATTTCATCTGACGATTTGAAACCCCAGCGCGCCGGCCGCGGCGGCACTTCGGGGTTGCGCGCGGTTCGCGGCGGAGTTGTCGAACACGTATTCCGTTCGGATGCGCGTTCCCGCCGGCAGCCAGAACGGCGTCACGAGGCGATACACGTCCTGCCACCCGAAATCCCACTCCGGAATCGAGATCAGCTGGCGCGTGCCGCCATCCGGCAGCGTGGCTGACGCACGCACGCGGATCGCGCGGTAATGCGAGTGCGGCTGAAGCGCGTTGACCTGGACGTCGACTGGCACGGTGTATTCGTCGACCGAGAGGTAGCGCGCCTCGCCGGCGGGAATGTCGATGTTCTGACGCCCGAGCCGCAGCATCACCGGCAACTGGGTCGGCGCGTCGCTGGTGAAGAAGAGGCCGATGGCTGGACGAATCAGTTCCGGTTTCCCGGTCGGCCGCATGTGCAGCTGCACGACGAATCGGCCCTGTTCATCCAGACGCCACGCGAGACCCTTCGGCGCCACCGGTGGCACCTGTCCCGGCGTCCATCCAAGGAAATGGCCATCCGGATAGTCGGCCGTCCGCGGGATGACGCCCTCGTATCCAGGGCCTGGATCGCCCTGATCCATCCGCTCGCCGGTGGCGGTGTAGTCGATCCGGATGTTGGCGTGATGCACCGCGGACGAGCCCGGACGGAACTCGAGGCCGCGCACGAAGCGGACGTCCCGGCCCGGTATCGCGACGACGAAGTTGCGGAAGACGTCGAGGCCGTCGGCCCGCAGCGTGTACTCGGGCAGCGTGACGATCGAGATCCGGCGTGCCCAGTTGCCATTCGCCCCAGCGGGGCGGGGCGGGCAGCGCCGCGCGGTTGCCTTCGGGTGCGCCGGCCTTCGCCCAGCGAGCGAACAGGGCGATCTCGTCGTCCGTGAGGCGCCTCTCGCCGACAAACGTGCCGAGTTGGAGCGTCCGGCTTCCACGGCGGCATGTAGCGTCCGAGAGTGGCTTGCGCAATCAGCGTGGCACGCTGCCGCACGTCGTCGTAGGTGATCAGGCTGAATGGCGCTGGGCCTTCAGGGCGATGGCAAGGTACGCAGCGCTCATAAATGACCGGCGCGATGTGCTCGCTGAACGTCACGCGGTCCTGGGCCGACGCCGTGCCGGCGACGCACGACACGGTCGCGATGGCCACGAGGAAGGGGCGCGACCCCATTTAGGCCGAGTATACCGCCTCGGTTTTGGTCGAGCGCTCGACGGCTGACGAGGGCAGTTCGATGCGGATCGTCGTCCCGACGCCGACCTCGCTCGTGGCGCTGACGCGTCCGCCGTGCCTGGCGACAACCGCCTTGACGATCGACAGGCCGAGGCCGCTGCCGCGGGACGCCATGCCCTTGGCCGACGCCGTCTTGTAGAAGCGATCGAAGATGTGGGGCAGATGCTCCGGCGGGATCCCCTCGCCGGAGTCGGCGACCGTCACGACCAGCGTGTCTCCGGCCCGGTCGGCACGCAGCTCGATCGTGCCGCCGTCCGGAGTGTGGCGGAGTGCGTTGGCGGTCACGTTCTCGATGACCTGCTCGAGGCGGAACGGATCGACGGACAGCGTCTCGGCATCTCCAGCCACGGACGTGACGAAACGGATGTTGCGCTTGCGGCAGTCGTGCTGGTGGTGTGCGGCGACCTGTTCGAACAGATCTCGCGTGTCGACAGCCTGGATGTCGAGCTCACCGCCGCCAGCCTCGAGACGCGCCATGTCCAGTAGGTCCCCGATCAGCCGCTCCAGCCGCTTCGCCTCTCGCGTGGTGATCGCGATCTGCTGCAGCCGCTTCTCGTCGTCGAGACGCACCTCGGTCATGGTCAGCGTTTCGAGATGGCCGAGAATCGCCGTGAGCGGGGTCATCAGCTCGTGCGAGACGTCGGCAATGAGCTGACGCCGCGCGCGATCGGATGCATCGAGCGCCGCCGCCCGCCGCTGCAGCTCGTCGGCCATCGAGTTGAACGCGCGCGCCAGCTCGGCGACTTCGTCGGCGCCGTCTTCGCGCGCGCGCGTCGTCAGCTCTCCCGCGCCGAGGCGCGCGGCGGCTCCGTGCAGCTCGCGAATGCGCGAACGGACGGGTCCGACAATCAACAGCGATGCGACAAACGCGCCGACGACGAGCAGCGCCGCGCCGAGACCGGCGATGGTGGTGCCGTAGCGCTCGACGGTGGTCAGCGGCACGGTGCCCAGCGCGCCGATCACCTGGCCGTCGACCAACACCGGCGCGCCACGATAGCGGCTGTCGGCCCACGACCTGACTACGGCGTCGGTGATCGGCCCCCTGAACTGCGCGGTGACGCTTTCGGTGACGCCGGCTGGAACCGCCTTGCGGGGGCTGCCGACGCGGCCATCCTTCATGATGACGAACACGGCTTCGGCGGGATCGAGCCGCACCAGCGCCTTGTCGAGATCGAGATGCCGGTCGGCGGCGAAATTGCGCGACAGCGTCGCGGCCATCGCCTGATTCAGTTCAAGAGAGTTCGTCGCGTCGCTCTGATCCACCAGCCGTACCAACACGACCGCCTGCACCGTCAGGACGCCGGCGATGAGTGCCAGGTATCCCAGCGCCACGCGCGCAGAGAGGCGGCGGTGCCAGGAGATGTGCGCGGCGTCCGGAGGAGTCGCCCTCATGATTGGTTCAGTCCTCCGCGAATTTGTAGCCGGCGCCGCGCGCCGTGAGGATTCGCGTCGGCTGTGACGGGTCGGCCTCGACCTTGCGCCGCAGCCGCTTGACCAGCGCGTCGACTCCCCGTCCGGTCACATACACGTTGCTGGCCCAGACCCGCGCCAGCAGGTCGTCGCGGGAGAGGACGACACCGGGATTCGAGATGAGAACGTAGAGCAGGCTGAATTCCTGCGGTGTGAGCGACACGGCGTCTCCGTCGCAGGTCACGCGCCGCCGGATCGGGTCCACTGTGACGCCGTGCGACGAGACGACGGGCCGCCGGCCGGCGACGGATGCCGCGCGCCACGTGCTGCGTGGGCGCCGCATGAGCGCGTTCACGCGGGCCAGGAACTCCCGGACGCTGAACGGCTTGGTCAGGTAATCGTCGGCCCCGCTTTCAAGGCCAAGGACCTTGTCGGCCTCCTCGCGGCGCGCGGTCAGCATCAGAATCGGCACATCCCGGTTGACGCCTTCCTGCCGGATCGTGCGGCAGAGCGTCATGCCGTCGAGGCTCGGGAGTCCGAGGTCGAGGACAATCACGTCGAACGGTCGCTGGACAGCGAGATCGAGGGCCTGGCGGCCATCGGCAACACTGGTACAGTCATAGCCCGTCAAGTCGAGGTGGAAGCCGACGAGCTCCCTGATCGCCTCCTCGTCCTCGACAATTAACACCCGCGAGCGGCTGTCGTCGGGGGTCATCTAGCCCGGCTCGTTCGAGGCGATGATTGTAGCCTTCCGGGCGTGTCGGGGCACAGCTGCAAGCGCTTGGATTCTCATGGGATCCAGCCGCTCAGATGCGCGAGTCGGGGCAGGGCCTGCCGGCGACCAAAAATCACCGGAATGTCATTGAGCCATCTGGGCAAACCCGCTATTCTGGCAAGCGGAATTCTGTTCCGAATGGGGAAGGAGTGTATCCGATGCGCCTGATGAGGATTAGTCGGCTGGATGATGACCGTTGGAGCGGTCTGGCTCGCTCCCTCCCTCATCGGACCGGCGTCAGACGGATCGTTGGGCTCCGTGGTGATCGCTCAGCAGGCGGCCTCCGGCGACGTGACGTTCGCCAAGGACATTGCGCCGATTCTGCAGCGCAGCTGCCAGAACTGCCACCGGCCGAACGGCGTGGCGCCGATGCCGTTGATCACATATGAAGACGTGCGGCCGTGGGCGCGCGCCATCAAGACCCGCACGGGCGTCGGCCCGCGCGCCGGCGTCATGCCCCCGTGGTACGTAGAGAAGACCGTCGGGATCCAGCACTACAAGGACGATCCGTCGCTGAGCGACGAGGAAGTGGCCAAGATCGCGAAGTGGGCGGACAGCGGCGCGCCGCTCGGCAACGTCGCCGACATGCCGCCCGCGAAAGTCTGGGCCGACGACACGGCGTGGCGCATCGGCAAGCCCGACATCATCGTCAAGACCAAGGACCTCGTCGTCAAGGCCAACGCGCCCGACTGGTGGGGAGAGATCGAGAGCGTGCCAATCGGCCTGACCGAGGACCGGTACGTCGCGGCGATCGAAATCAAAGAGGTCAACGACGTGCCGACGGCCGGTAATGGCCGCCACACAGTCGGCGGCCGGTTCGTGTTCCACCACATGATCTGGAGCACGCGGATTCTCGAGCGCGTGGCCGAGCGCGATCAAGTGGCCGGCAACGAGGAGGACAGCACCGGGTGGCCGGTTCATGAGGTCGGACGCAATCGCCGACTACTTCGATCCACGCGCGGCGCGCGTGCTGAGAGCCGGGTCGCATGTCGTGTCGAACTCCGTGCACCTGCACTCGAACGGGCGCGACACCAAGGCGCACCTGGAGATCGGCTTCAAGTTCCACCCCAAGGACTACAAGCCGATGTATCGCCGGGCCAGCGTCAGCCTTGGCAACGGCGTGGACATCGACATCAAGCCGATGGAAGCGGGGCAGCAGCTGCACGCGTATGCGGTGCTGCAGGAGCACACCAAGATCGTGACCTTCGAGCCGCACCTGCACGCGCCGGGGATGCGGATGTGCCTGGAAGCGATCTGGGGAATCAACATCGAGACGCTGACCTGCGCCGGCTACGACCACAACTGGGTGCGCGGCTACGCGTATGACGACGACCACGCGCCGCTTTTGCCGAAGGGGACGATTCTCCACATCATCGGCTACATGGACAACTCGCCGGCGAACAAGAACATCCCGGATCCGCGGAACTGGCAGGGGTCGGGGAACCGGTCGGTGGCGAACATGTTCATCGACCTGGGGATGCGGGCAGCGCTGACCGACGAGCAGTTCGAGGCGGAGATGGCGGAGCGGCGGGCGAAGCTGAAGCTGACCCGCAATGATCACGTCATCGGCTGTCCGCTGTGCAACGCACCGACGCCGCCTCAGGCGCGTCCGGCGAATACGCAGGCGACAGCAGCAGCAGTAAGTTCCAATCGGGTAATCGGGGAATTGGGTAATCCCGATTCCTCGATCACTTGATTCCCCTTCGTTAGTGGGCCAACGACAATGAAATCTCTATCGGCGCGGCTGCTGGTGGTGGTCGCAGCGGGGCTGTGTGTCGGTCACGTTCTCCACGCGCAAACCTATCTCCGCGGGCAGAACGTCTCTCCGGGCTTCGAAGGCTGGGAGGAGGACCCGGATGGCACCCGTTACTTCGTGTTCGGGTACATGAACCGGAACTGGGAGGAAGAGCTCGACGTGCCGGTGGGTCCCGAGAACACGATCGAGCCTGGCGGGCCGGATCTCGGTCAGCCGACGCATTTCCTTCCTCGCCGGAACCGGTTCGCCTTCAGGGTTCCCGTTCCGAAGGGCTTCGGCGAGAAGGACGAGATGATCTGGACGCTGACCACGAAGGGGAAGACCGAGAAGGCGTATGCCACGCTGGCGACCGACTACAGGGTCGACGCCATGGTGCGCGCGTCCGAAACGGGCGCGCTGGGTGCGGGCACGAGCAGCCCGGAAGTTCGCGCAAACAAGGCGCCGACGCTGAAGGTGGATGGCGAAAAGCAGCGCACGGCGCGTGTCGGCCAGCCGCTGACGCTTGTTGCCTGGGCGACCGACGACGGCGTGCCCAAGCCGCGCCGCTCCGATGAGGCGCGCGTCACGAGCCCGCACCGACCTGCCAGTCGGTGCCACCCCGCCGCGGAACCCCGCCTACGTCCCGCCTCGTCAAAGCACGGTCGGGAGCGAAACGGGGTTACGCCTGTCGTGGTTCGTGTTTCGCGGTCAGGGCGCCGTCGCGTTCGACCCCCCGCAAGTCAAGGTGTGGGAGGACACACGCGCTGGAGCTAATTCGCCGTGGGCTGCGCTCTGGCGGACCCCGCCGCCCCCACCCGAGAACAAGTGGGTCACCACGGTCACGTTCGACCAGCCCGGCACTTACATACTGAAGGCCCGCGCCTCTGACGGCGCGGCCGACACGGACGACGCGATTACCGTCACCGTGGCGCCCTGACGCGTGATTTGACGTTAAGGTACGTAAGGGCGGACCTTTTAGGTCCGACCGTTACGGCAGGACAACGAATGAGAGCTGTGAAACCCGGTTCGATCGCACAACTGACGATGATGACGGCGGCCGTGTTCGGTACTGGCATGGCAGACGGCCGGCGCGCAGTCGTATACCCACGGGCAGAACGTGTCGCCGGCCTTCGAGGGCTGGGAAGAGGATGCGGACGGATCCCGCTACTTTCTGTTCGGCTACATGAATCGGAACTGGGCTGAAGAGATCGACGTCCTCGTCGGTCCCGACAACGATCTTCAACCCGGAGGGCCGGACCTCGGCCAGCCGACGCATTTTCAGCCGCGGCGCAATCGGTTCATGTTCCGGGTACGCGTGCCGAAGGCCTTCACCGAAACCGACGAGATGATCTGGACGCTCACCACGAAGGGGAAAACCGAGAAGGCGTACGCCACGCTGCGGCAGGACTACAAGATCGACAACGTCGTGATCGCGTCGGAAACCGGCGCGCTCGGCGCCGGCACGAGCAGTCCGGAAACACGCGCGAACATGCGGCCTGTCGTGAAAGTCGAAGGCGACAAGAAGCTGACCGCGAAGGTCGGCCAGCCGATCGCTCTCAGCGCGATCGTCACTGACGACGGCGTTCCCCGCCGCCGCGGCGGGCAGGGCGGGAGGTGGGGTGGTGCGGCCAGGCGGACCGGGAGGGCGGGGCAGGCAAGGCGGTGCAGAGGGACGCGGCGCACAAGACCCGGACCCGCAGGCGGCCGATCCTGGCAATCCGGCGGCCGCATTTGCCGGCCAGAATCGCAATCCGGCCTACAACCCCCCATCGCGCATCACGGTGGGCAAGGCCAACGGCCTCCACTTCGCGTGGTTCGTGTATCGCGGGAGCGGGAAGGTCTCGTTCGATCCGCCGCAGGTGAAGACCTGGGAAGAGACGCGTGCGGGCGGGAATTCGCCGTGGGCCCCCCTGTGGCAGCCGCCGGCGCTGCCGCCGGATAACAAGTGGACGGCGCAGGTGACGTTTGCGCAGCCTGGCACCTACGTGCTTCGCGGACGCGCCGACGATGGCGCGTTGTACACTGATGATGAGATTACCGTCACCGTGACGCCGTAACAGACGACAAGGAGCATTGATGGCGACCAAGAGGTTCTTCCCTGGAATCACGGCGCTCGGGCTGGCGGTGTTTGGAGCGACAACGCTCGGGTCTGCCGTCGGTGCACAGCAGCCTGCCGCCGGTGCCCAGGTGACGTTCGCCAAGGACATCGCGCCGATCCTGCAGCGCAGCTGCCAGAACTGCCACCGGCCGAATGGCGTCGCGCCGATGCCACTGGTCACTTATGAAGAAGTGCGGCCGTGGGCGCGCTCCATCAAGACGCGCACCGGCATCGGACGGCGCGCCGGCGTGATGCCGCCGTGGTACATCGAGCAGAACGTCGGGATCCAGCACTACAAGGACGACCCGTCGCTGAGCGACGAGGAAGTGGCCAAGATCGCGAAGTGGGCCGACAGCGGCGCGCCGCTCGGCAATGCCGCCGACATGCCGCCCGCGAGAGTCTGGGCGGACGATACCGCCTGGCGGATCGGCAAGCCCGATCTGATCGTTCGAATGAAGGACGTCGTCGTCAAGGGCAATGCCCCCGACTGGTGGGGTGAGGTGCCGAGCGTGCCGACCGGCCTCACCGAGGATCGGTACATCGCGGCGCTCGAAATCAAGGAAGTCAATGACGTCAAGGCGGGCGGCGACGGCCGTCATACCGTCGGCGGGCGGTTCGTCGTCCACCACATGATCTGGCGAACGGCGGTACCGAACACGGAACAGCAGGATCCCCTCGCCGGGTTCTGGCCGGTTCACGAGGTCGGTCGGAATCCGGACTTCTTCGATCCGGATGCCGGCCGGATGCTGAAAGCGGGCTCTGAGATCGTCTCGGATTCGGTGCACCTCCACTCCAACGGCCGCGACACGACGGCGCACCTCGAGATCGGCTTCAAGTTCCATCCGAAGGACTACAAGCCGAAGCTGCGGCCGGCGCTGGTGGCGCTCGGCAACGGCGTGGACATCGACATCAAGCCGATGGAAGCGGGGCAGCAGCTGCACGCGTATGCGGTGCTGCAGGAGCACACCAAGATCGTGACCTTCGAGCCGCACCTGCACGCGCCGGGGATGCGGATGTGCCTGGAAGCGATCTGGGGAATCAACATCGAGACGCTGACCTGCGCGGGCTACGACCACAACTGGGTGCGCGGCTACGCGTATGACGACGACCACGCGCCGATCCTGCCGAAGGGGACGATCCTGCACATCATCGGCTACATGGACAACTCGCCGGCGAACAAGAACATCCCGGATCCGCGGAACTGGCAGGGGTCGGGGAACCGGTCGGTGGCGAACATGTTCATCGACCTGGGGATGCGCGTGGCGTTGACCGACGAGCAGTTCGAGGCGGAGATGGCGGCGCGGCGCGCGAAGCTGAAGCTGACGCGCAATGATCATGTGATCGGCTGTCCGCTGTGCAACGTTCCGACACCGCCGCCGGCGCGTCCCGCGAACGCCCAGGGACAGCAGCAGCAGTGACGTCCGCGGACTAGGGGCTGGAGGCTTGGGACTGGGGAGATCTTTTTTTGAGATCCGCAGAGTCCCGAGCCACCAGGCCCCAGGTCCGGCTTCCTCTCATCCTCCTCGTCATTTTCTTCACAGCCTGTCGCGCCGCAGATTCGCCAGATCCGCGGCCCGATGCCGCTGTCCCATCAAGCGACACCGCGGCTGATTGGTTCTCGGATCGCGCCGAGGAGTCCGGCCTCGACTTCGTGCATTTCAACGGGCTCGTCGGCCGGTTTCATCAGCCCGAGATCATGGGCGCCGGCGCCGCCGTGTTCGACTTCGACAACGACGGCGACTTGGACGTGTATCTGGTCCAGAGCGGCACGCTCGCGCCGGGAACTCCCCTCATCGCCGCGCCGCCGGTGATCGAGGATCGTCTATATCGAAACGATCTCGAAATCCGGCCCGACGGGACGCGCGTGCTGCGCTTCGCCGACGTCACACGCGCGAGCGGCATCCGCACGCGCGGCTACGGTATGGGCGTTGCCGCCGGTGACATCGACAACGACGGCGACGTCGATCTCTACGTCACCGGTTTTGGCCGGAACCAGCTTTTCCGCAACAACGGCGACGGCACCTTCTCGGACGTGTCCGCGGCGAGCGGCACCGGTGATCCAGACTCCTGGGGAGTGTCCGCCGCTTTCGTCGACTTCGACCGCGATGGCTGGCTGGATCTGTTCGTCGGCAATTACCTGCGTTACAGTCTGGCGACCCACATCGACTGCGTTGGTGTTGCAGGCCTGCCAGATTACTGCCGGCCAAGCGCGTATCGCCCTCAGCCGAGCCGTCTCTACCGCAACACCGGGAAGGGCAGGTTCGTCGACGTGACGATTGCCTCGGGCCTGGCGCGGCAGTTCGGACCCGCGCTCGGCGTGTCGACGGCCGATTTCAACGGGGACGGCTGGATCGACATCTTCGTGGCGAACGACGAGCAGGAGAATCAGCTCTGGATCAACCAGCGTGACGGGACGTTCACGAATACCGCGCTGGCCGCTGGCGCGGCGCTGGGCGCCTCGGGCGAGCGCAAGGCGAACATGGGGGTGGATGCCGGCGACTTCGACGCGGACGGTGACGAAGACCTGTTCATCACCGAGCTCATCGGCCAGGGAAGCACGTTCTACGTGAACGACGGCACGGGGATGTTCGAGGAACAAAGCGCACGCACCGGCATCCGCCAGGCGAGCTTGCCGTATACGGGGTTCGGCACGGCCTGGATCGACGTCGACAACGACGGCTGGCTGGACATCCTGGCGGTGAACGGCGACGTCAATCAGAACGCCGCAGCGCTCGCGCATCCCAAGGATCCGTTTCCGCTGGGGCAGCGGAATCAGCTGTTCCGGAACGTCAGCGGGCGGTTCACGGACGTGACCGAGCGCGGGGGAAGGTCTTCGACCTGGTCGAAGCCAGCCGTGGCGCGGCGTTCGGTGACATCGACAACGACGGCGATACGGACGTCGTCGTCACCAATGGCGCCGGCCCGGTGAGGCTGCTCATCAACAACGTCGGACAGATGCGGCACTGGGTCGGCCTGCGGCTCGTCGGCAGGAACATTCCCCGAGACATGGTTGGCGCCCGCGTCGGCCTCGTGCGATCGAGCGGTCAACGTACTGTGGAGGCGTGCGCGCGCCGATGGCAGCTATGCGTCGGCGAACGATCCGCGGGTGCTCGTCGGGCTCGGGGAGTCTGCCGCAGCGCCTCGCGTCCGAGTGGTCTGGCCGACAGGGGAAATCGGAAGAGTGGACATGCCGTTTCAATCGATCGCTATACGACGCTCCGGCAGGGTGACGGAAAGTGAGGTGGCGCCGGGCGGCGCTGTCGTCCTTTACAGTGCCGTGTTTGGTCGTCGTGTCGGTTTCGTGTCCGGAGCGGCTGTTCCGCTGCCGCGCCGAGCCTGCCGGCGGTCGTGCTTACCGGATGTTTCTCGACTGGCGCCGCCGGTTCAGCAGCAGATCCGCGATCAATTCGCGTCCTCCACTCGTGTCATCGAGAATCCGAGCGCTTCGTCCAGCGACCGCGCCGGGGCCTACGCGCGGCTGGGTGGATTGTTTTTTGCCGCCAAGCTTGGGAACGAAGCGGAGTTGTGTTATCGCCACGCGGAAACGCTCGCGCCTGACGACATGCGGTGGCCGTACATGCTCGGGCACGTCTACCTCACGAAAGGTGATCAGACGCAGGCGGCCGCCGCATTCGAGCGCGTCCTGAAATTGCGGCCGGACGACGTGCCGGCGCTCGTCTGGCTGGCGGAGACGCGGCTCGACGAGGGACGCCTGGAAGCCTCGGAGTCGCTGTTTCTGAAAGCGCTCACGCTGCAGGCCTCGTCGGCCGCTGCTGCATTCGGGGCGGGACGAGCCGCGCTGGCGCGTCAGGCGTACCGCGAGGCCGTCGAGCGGTTCGAGCGGGCACTCGCGATCCAAAGCGGCGCCACGGCGATCCACTATCCCCTGGCGATGGCGTATCGGGCGCTCGGAGATCGGGCGCGCGCGGACGCGCACCTGAGCCGGCGCGGCGAGGTCTGGCCGGCTCTTTCGGATCCGCTGCGGGAGCAGCAGGCCGATTTGATCGAAAGCGTCAGCCTCTACGAGCGCCGCGGCGTGCAGGCGCTTGGCGCGCAGGACTGGCGGTCGGCCGTTGCCGCTTTTCGGAAAGGTCTCGAGCTCGAGCCGGACGATGCCGCGCTGCGTCACCGGCTGGCAACGGCGCTGTACGGCGCCGGCGACCAGGCGGGCGCGACGCGCGAGTTCGAGGAGGTACTGCGGCGTCATCCGGATTACGTGAAGGCGCACGTCAGCCTGGGCATGCTCCACAATCTGAATGGCCGCTACCAGGAGGCCATCGACCGATTCGCCGCCGCACTGCAGGTCGATCGCAACCACCCGGAAGCCAGGCTGGGTCTCGCTGAAGCGCTTCGTGTCTCGGGACGGCCGGAGGCGTCGCTCGCGCACTACGAGCAGGCAGTCAGGCTGGACCCCTCGGTCGCCGAAGCATGGATGGGCGGCGCGATGGCGCTGATCACGCTTCGCCGCACGCCGGAAGCGCGCGAGTGGCTCGCCCGCGCTCGACGCGTGCATCCGGATCAGCCGAAACTGCGCGAGCTCGAAGAATTGCTGCCGCCGCGATAACGGAGGTGACGGAGGTAGACGGTTCAACGCGGAGCCGCGGAGACACGGTGATTCGTGTCGTGGCTCCGGCGAACCGCCTCCGTACCTGCCGCGATCAGCATGCACCATCTCGCCGCCAAGCAGGAAGCTCGGACGGCGGACGATCTTCACCGTGGGCTCGCCTTCCCGGATCGCCACGATCTGATTCATTCCCACATTGGTGAACACCTGCGTCTCGCGGGTCGCGGGCCACTTGACTTCGATCGCTTCGATGGCGGTCGCGTTACCGAGCCCGGTCTCGAGCTGGAACGACGAATCGCCGAAGCTGCCGCCGCTCGAAACGACCTGGTGGATGAAGCGCGTGCCCGACGGCGTGGCGACCTGAAACTTCACGCGCGCCCCAATCGCCATCCGATTCGAGCGGGTGCCTTCCAGCACGAGCGTGATCCACCGGTTGCCGTGGCCGGGGTTGCGAAACAGCACGTTCTGGTAGGTGTCGCCGGTGAACCATCCACCGATGACCTCGTAGATGTCCTGATCGCCGTCGTTGTCGAGGTCGCCGAACGACACGCCGTGGCCCTTCTGCAGATGACCGAATCCGCCTGACGTCGTCACGTCCTGGAATATCCGTCCGTCGCCGTTTCGAAACATGCGATTCGGCACCAGCGTGTTCAGATCCGGTGCGCCGTTGCCGACGTAGATGTCGAAGAAACCGTCGTTGTCGAGATCCCCGTAGTTCGCGCCCATCGCCAGCAGTACCCGATCGAGCTTCGCGGCGATCGTGACGTCCTCGAAGGTCCCGTTCCGGCGATTCCGGTACAGGCGAGGCGTTCCGCCCGGCCGCTTCGTGCCGAGATAGAGCGCCGCCACGGCATCTGCGCCCGCCTCGTCGAAGCCGCCGACGAACAGATCGAGCCAGCCGTCGTTGTCGTAATCGAAGAACCACGTCGGAAAGCTGTTCACCGGCTCGGCGACCCCGGCCGCCTGGGTCACGTCGGCAAACCGTTCGCCGCGCTCGTTGCGATAGAGCAGGTTCGGCTTGCCGAACCGCGAGACGTACAAATCGATCCACCGTCGTTGTCGTAATCGCCCCAGGCCGTGCCTTTGACGACGCCCAGCACGCCGAAGCCGAAGGCCGCAGCTCGATCGGTGAACGTGCCGTCGCGGTTGTTGTGGAACAACTGCACCGGATGGGCGTTCAATCCCCAGTCTTCGTGCCCGACGAAGAGGTCCAGCCAGCCGTCGTTGTCGTAATCGCCCCACGCCGTCGAATGGGTCGGATGGAGGCTGAAAAGCCCTGCGGCTTCGGTGACATCCTCGAACGTGCCGTCGCCGTTGTTGCGCAGCAGCGAGTCCGGGTGAAGCCCGGCCTCGCGCAGCCATCCACCCGGATCACATAGATGTCGGGCCGCCCGTCGTTGTTGTAGTCGGTATGGTTGATGTTGATGCCGCCAAGCTGACCGATCAGGCCGGCCTCGCGCGTGCGGTCGACGAAACGGCCCTGTCCGTCGTTCTTGAAAAAGCGCAGCTGATCGCGCAGGCCCCACGACGAGGCGACGATGTCCTGCAGGCCGTCGCCGTCGAAATCCTCGATGATGCTGCCGCCGGCAAGGCCGATGGTATCCACGCCGGCGGCCATCGCCACGTCAGGGAACTGCCCGATGTCGTACTCGGAGCGGAAGACATCGGGTGGAATGAGCCAGCGGCGCGGCACTTTATCCGGATACTCGCCGACGGTCATGTAGGCGATGTTCAGGAGCCACTTCGTAGCGAGGTTCGACGGTTCGGCTTCGAGACGCCGTGTGAAGGCTTCGATCGCGCGCCGCGCTCCCGCTTGCAGCGTGTGCACTCCTCCACGGTCGATCGGAAAGATGCATGACGTGGCGCGGTGATTGAGCAGACAGTTTTCCTGTTCGCCCATCCGCAGCGCGGCGAGCCCGATGGCGCCGTCGAGCCGAGCCGCTTCCTGTGCCTTCTGCTCCGGGGGAACGCGCGAAGCGGGAAGCGCCGCCAGCAGAGGCCCGAGGTGGTCGAGCTCCTGCAGCGCGTCCTTGCTAAACCCGGCCTGAAGCAGCTGCGCGGCGAGCCTCACGCGTACGGAAAAGTTCTCGACAGGATCCTTCGTGTCGCCGACCATCCGCCGCAGGACGGGAATCAGGTGCGGCTGGTTCGTGCCAAACACCATCCCCGCGGCCTGTTCGAGCCCGACCGAGTCAGCCGCGTCGGCGATGGCGGCCAGGCGGTTCGTCATGGCCAGGCTGCCCGGCGACTCAACCTGACGCGGCGGCGTGGGCGCTGGCACTGGCCGTCGCAAGACATCGCATCGCGACAATCGTACCAGCGGCGACGACCACGAGCGCGGGGAGCAGCCAGCGGCGCGATCGCGTGGTGGCGCTGATCAGCTTCGCGGCGTGGACCTCGTCGTCGGGCACGCGTCATCGAGGCTCGATTATAGGCCGTCAACCCAAACGCTATACTTGCCGGACCGGGTCTTATCCGAGGGGCTTCGCCCCTCGGACTCCCCAACACGCTCTCTCGCGCGCCGCTTCGCCGGCGCGCTCCGGTCGCGTGGCTCGCTCGCGCGCTCGCTCGCGGCGCAGGTCAGCTGGTTTTGAGATAACTTCTATCCTCAAAGTGCTCATCAGGGTGGTGCCTCTCGTCGGTCTGCTGCTGGCCTTTGGCTGCGGCGCGCCAACGACGAAGTCGGACGCCACCACCAGTGGCGAGAGGCAGGAAGCATCCGCCGGCCCGCCGGGGCGCACAGCGACCGGCGGCGATTGGTTTGTCGAGGCAGCCGAAGGGGCGGGCCTCGCCTTCGTGCACGTCAACGGCGCATCAGGACACTTCTATTACCCGGAAATCCTGGGGCCCGGTGTCGCCCTGTTCGACTATGACAACGATTCGGATCTCGACGTGTACCTCGTGCAGGGCGGAGTGCCTGGCGCGAGCGAGCATGGCGGTGCCGCGGCGACGCCGAGCCCCGACATGTCGTCGATGGGCCGGCTGTTCCGCAACGATCTCGAAGTGCGAGCGGACGGTACGCGGTCGCTGCGCTTTACCGATGTGACCCGCGAGAGCGCGATCCGTGCGACACAGTACGGACTGGGCGTCTCCGCGGGCGACGTCGACAACGATGGATGGATCGATCTGCTCCTGACGAATTTCGGCGCCAATCAACTATGGCGCAACCAGGGGAACGGCACGTTCCTCGACGCGACACCGGGCAGCGGGCTCGGCGACGATGCGCGGTTCGCGGTCTCGGCCGCGTTCGTCGACTACGACCGCGACGGCTGGCTGGATCTCTACGTCGCCAACAACGTGAATTACACGATCGCGAACGAGACGAAGTGTCCGAACCCGGCCGGCCGTCGTGACTACTGTCCGCCCCAGATCTACGGCGGCCGGCCCGACCAGCTCTACCGCAATCGGCGGAACGGCACGTTCGTCGAGGTCACGGCCAAGGCGCTTGTCGGCGGCCGGTTCGGCCCTGCCCTCGGCGTCTCGACCGCCGACTTCAACGGCGACGGGTGGATCGACATCCTCGTCGCCAATGACGGCGAGGACAATCTGCTTTGGCTGAACCAGCGCGACGGGACACTCCGCGAATCGGGTCTGCTCGCCGGCGTGGCGGTGACTGCAGAGGGCAAGGCCGAGGCGAGCATGGGTGTGGACGCCGGCGACTTCGACAACGACGGCGACGAGGACCTGATCATCACGGAGCTGACCGGCGAGGGCAGCAACCTGTACGTGAACGATGGGACCGCGAAGTTCCGGGACATGAGCGCCGCCTCTGGGCTGAGTGCGATCAGCCTGCCGTACACCGGGTGGGGCACCGCGTGGTTCGACTTCGACAACGACGGGTGGCTCGACACCTTTGCCGCGAACGGCACGATCGTGGCGAACGAAGGCCAGCAGCGAAGCGCGTTTCCTTACGACCAGCGCCGGGTGCTGTTCCGCAATCTCGGCACCGGCCGCTTCGAGGACGTGACCTCGAAAGCTGGTGCAGCGTTTGACCGATCGGAATCGGGGCGCGGTGCCGCGTTCGGCGACGTCGACAACGATGGCGACGTGGACATCCTGGTCGGCAATGCCGCCGGTCCCGTTCGGCTGTTGATGAATCAGATTGGCAATCGGCAGCATTGGATCGGCCTGAGAGTGGTCGGGCGTGAGGGGCGGGACATGCTCGGCGTCCGGGTCGGGGTCGTCCGACCCGATGGCAAGACCCTGTGGCGCCGCGTTCGATCGGATGGCAGCTACGCCTCGGCGAACGATCCGCGGGTGCTCGTCGGGCTCGGCGAGTCTACCAACCCACCGCGCGTGCGCGTGATGTGGCCGACTGGCGAGAGCGAGGAGTGGGCGGCGGTGCCGATCGATCGATACACGACACTCCGGCCGGGCGAATCCAGATGAGGACGCCGAGGGGAGAGCAGAGGACGCCGAGGGAGCAGAGGACGCAGAGGCGCAGAGGGGCGGTATGTGGTTTCCTGCTGGGTTGTATGCAGTGACCGCGGCAGGGTGCCACGTCACAAGGAGACGCGCCAGCGTCGAGCAACATCGACCGACGGGCGCCCGATGGCTCGATGCTGCAGCCGGTGACGCTGCCAGATTTGTCGAAGCTTGCCGCCTCGGTGCAGGCGCAGATCCGCGGTCGGCATGCGGCCCTGACCGCGAAGCTGGCCGATCGCAGTGCTCGACCAGCGGAGTTGGCTTCGGCTTATGGTGAGATGGGCCGGCTGCTGATGGCGGCGCAGTCAGACGCCGCGGAGCCCTACTTCGTCAATGCCCAGAGCCTCGATGCGCGTGATCACCGGTGGCCGTACTACCTGGGGCATCTGGCGCGGCGCAAAGGCGATCTGCCGAGAGCCGCGGCCCTGTTCGAGCGCGCGCTCGAGCTGCAGCCCAACGAGGTCGCAGCCGCGTTCTGGCTGGGCGACATCTACCTGGCGCAAGGCAATCCCGACGGGGCGGAACCCCGCTTCGCGTGGGTGCTCGAGCGCCAACCCAACTCGCTCTCGGCGCGCTACGGACTGGGCCGCACCGCGCTCGCGAAGCAGCAATACCGCCGCGCGGTCGAGTACCTCGAAGACGTGCTCGCGCGGGATCCGCAGGCGGCGGGCGCCCATTATCCCCTGGCGCTCGCCTACAGCGGGCTCGGCGACGCACGCAACGCCGAGCGTCATCTCAAGCAGCGCCGCGAGCACGACATCCTGCCGGCCGATCCGTTGATGGTGGAGATTGACGAGCTGTTGGAGAGCGCGCAGACCTACGAGACCATCGGTCTCCGGGCGCTGGATCGGCAGGAGTGGAACGAAGCCGCGGCGCAATTCCGCCGTGGCCTCGATCTGGAGCCGGACAATGCGGCCCTTCGCCATCGGCTCGGCACGGCGCTCTACATGCGAGGCGAACACGCGGCCGCACGCGCGGAGTTCGAGCGCATTCTGCGCGCCTCACCGGAATTCGCCCGCGCCCACTACAGCCTCGGCGTCCTCGCGGCCGGTGAGGGGCGGCACGCAGAGGCGGTGCAGTACTTTTCCACGGCAGTGCGCCATCAGCCCGATTACACCGAGGCGCGGCTGCGATGGGCGGCCAGCCTTCGCGCGATGCAGCGACCTGGTGAGTCGCTGGATCAATACGAACGGGCGCTGGCGGTCAACCCCGCGAACGTCGAGGCGCGGCTCGGCCAGGCGCTCGCACTTGTGCAGCTTCGCCGCTACCAGGACGCGCGCGATCGACTGTTGGAGGCCGTGAATGCCTATCCAGGGGAACGGGCGTTCGCTCATGCCCTGGCCCGGCTGCTGGCCGCGGCGCCGGACGATCGTGTCCGGAACGGACAACGTGCACTGACCCTGGTCCGGGAAGTGTTGCGACATCAACCGCCCACGCCCGACGTCGGGGAAACCATGGCGATGGCCCTCGCCGAGGTCGGCCAGTACGGTGAAGCGATCGCACTCCAGAAGGAGCTCATCGCAGGGGGCGAGAAAGCTGGCGCCCGCGACGTCGTCCGGCGTCTCGAGGACAACCTGCGCCGCTACGAGCGCGGCGAACCGTGCCGCACGCCCTGGAGCGAAGAGGAGCTTCGCTGATAAGGTGTCGCTCGGGACGCGGCCCGCAACAGACGGCGGAAGGTCGGGCATTCCATGTGGCTCGGCGCGGGGCAGGCGGCGGCGTGTCGTAGACTCCTGCGCATCGCGCTCAGTCTGCGGATCGTCCTGTCTAGCTCGTCGGCCTTGTCCGCGAGCATCTGCCGGTCGATGCGCGGCCGTCCGCCCGGCCCGAACAGACGGGCGATCTCGTCGAGCGTGAAGCCGGCGTCACGTGCCAGCGCGATCAGGGCCAGCCGCTCCAGCACGCCGGGATCGAATAGACGGCGCAGCCCGCGCCGGCCGATAGACGCGATCAGTCCTTTCTCCTCATAGAACCGCAGCGTCGAAGCAGGAGCTCCAGAGCGCCGCGCCACTTCGGTGATATCCACGTCTTTAACCCCTTGACCTCAAGTCGACTTCAATTGGCATAGTGGAGGCTATCGCGTTTTCACGGCAAAGAGAAACGGGCACCGACGCCATGAAGATGGGAACGTTCGAAAAGCGCTTCGTCAACGCGACTGCGCACAGCCGGCAGGTCGCCGAGCGGGCCGTTGGACGACTACGGCACGTGAAGCTTCACGCCGGTTGGAGCTACCTGGACGTGGGTTGCGGTAACGGACTGGCCACACTCCACGTTGCTGACACTCTCGGACTACGCGCGGTAGGTGTCGATCTGGACCCGGCGCAAATCGAGCTTGCTCGACGAGCCGCCGCCGACAGAAGCGATGTGTCGTTCGTGACGGCCAGCGCCACACAACTGCCATTCGAGACCGCACGGTTCGACATCGTCTCGACGAACAAGACGCTGCACCATGTTCCGGAGTGGTGGCTGGCACTCGACGAAATCAAGAGGGTGGTCGCACCTGGCGGGTACGTGGTCTTTGCAGATCTGAACGTTCCCTCGGCACTGGCGCCACTGCTTCGGCCGGCAGTCGGTCGCGTTGCCGCCGTGTTCACCCGGCGCGATCTCGATCGCTGTTTTACGGGACTGCGTGCAGTGCATCGGAACGCTGGATGGTTTCACTATGAGGCGGTATTTGCGAAGCCATGAGGACCGGAGAGAAACCGAGGACGGCCGTCGCACGAGATCGTGGATGCCACTCGCCGGCCTCGTGGCGTTGATCGCCGGAGCAGCAATCGTCGGGCACGCCAGTGGTGCGGCGGAAGTGACGGTTCACCAACTGCGGGGATGGGTGCAAGGCTTCTCCCGCCTCGCGCCGCTGGCCTTCATCGGCCTCTTCGTCGTGCTGAATACGTTTGGCCTCCCGGCGCCTGTGCTTGGGGCCGTTGGCGGAGCCACGTTTGGCCTGTTCGAGGGCGCGGCGGTGACGCTTTCCGCAATGTGGGTGACTGCCTGTATTCAGTTTCTGCTTGCACGTCGCCTTGGCGGTGAACGACTGCGAAAGCGACTCGCCGACCGGCTCGGTCGGATCGGTCTCCTCTTGGAGCGACGCGGCGCGCTCGCCGTGGCCGCCGGTCGGCTCCTGCCTGGCCCGTTCAGCGAACTGAACATGGCGGCAGGGCTGACACCACTGACGTTTCGGGACTTTGCGATCGGCACCATGCTCGGCTGCGCGCTGAAGGCCATTGCGTGGAGCGGTGTGGGCGCAGCGCTCGGCTAGAATCTACGGCGCCAATTCCTGAAATCCTAGTTCCTGGTGGTGGGATTGACCGTCTCGGCGGGTTCCAGGCGCAACAGCGCGCCGTGGGTTTCGTCGGTGAGCACGTAGAGCAGGCCGTCAGGCCCCTGTTTGACGTCGCGGATCCGCTGTTTCAGCTCCGTCAAGAGCGATTCGCGGACGGTCGGCAGACCCTTGGCGTTCAGCACGATTCGCTGCAGGAGCGTGCCGCGCATCGCCCCGACGAAGATATTTCCCTTCCAGGCCTTGAATCGATCGCCCGCGTAGAACGCCAGTCCCGACGGTGCGATTGACGGCACCCAGAACATGAACGGCGACTCCATGCCGGACGCGGCATGCTCGGTGGTCAGCGGGCCCGACGTATCGCCGGTCGGGTCGCCGTTGTAGGCGCGGCCGTAGGAGACGACCGGCCAGCCATAGTTCCGACCCGCCTTGATGATGTTGATCTCGTCGCCGCCCATCGGACCGTTCTCGTTTTCCCACAGCTCGCCGGTGTCCGGATGCACGGCAAGGCCGAGGATGTTGCGAATGCCGAGCGCATAGATCTCTGGACGATAGGTCGCGTTTCCGACGAACGGATTGTCAGCCGCCGCGGTGCCGTCGTCGTTCAATCGGAGCACCTTGCCGGCATGATTCGACGGCGACTGCGAATCCTCGGGCTGCGCGGTTCCCGGGCGGCCGCGAATCGGGACACCCACGGTCATGAAGATCTTGCCGTCGCCGTCGAAGACGATGCGCGACGCGGACGGGGTGGCGCACCATGCGTCGGCGACGAACAGGTCGCGCACATCCTCGAGCGCGTAGCCACTGCTCCAGCGGGCGCGCCCGAGCACCGCGGTCGCGAGGTCTTTCTCGCCAGCTTTCGGTTTGTAGTACGTGAAGTAGATCAGTCGGTTGCGTTCGAACGCCGGATGCAGCGCGAGGTCCTGCAGCCCTTTGAGGCGCAGGTCGAGCACCTCCGGCATCCCGGCGATGGGCTGCGGGTCGAGGACGCCGTTGCGAATGAGACGAAGACGGCCGGCGCGCTCGGTCACCAGGATGCCGCCGTCTGGCAGAAATGCCATCGCGAATGGACGGTTCAATCCCTTGATCGGCACGACGCGAAATGTCTGCGCCGAGCTCCGAAAGACCTGCGGGGTGGCCGGCAGCGTGTCGGGATCGCTCGGTCCGGGCTGCTGTGCGCCAGTGTCCGCCGCGGTCAGCAGCAGCGCAAGCCAGAGAAGCGACCTGAGCGTTCGGAGCTTCATCGTTTCGCCTCCGCCTCCGGGGTCTACCTTATACACCTCGGCATGCGGCCCGCGCTCACTATTTGTTTCGCCCGTTACCGTGGCTTGCCGTGAGCGATGCGTGGGCGTAGCATGCTGAGCCATCACGCTCAGGCCTGCTTGAAGACTGCTGCTCTCGACGGGAACGAGCGGCGGCTTAGGCGAGCAACGCGGAAGGAGAAGGGACATGGCGGCTCCGTTCAGCACCGATCGCAGGGTTTGGGCGCCAGTGCTGGGGCTCGGCTTTGCGTTCAGCATGGCCGTGATAGGGCTCGCTCAGAAGGCGCCGGGCGCACTCGACGATCCGAACCAGTGGGTGATGCCCAATGCGAACCACTCCGGCTGGAACTACAGCCCGCTGAATCAGATCAACCTCAATAACGTCAAGAACCTGTCGGTGGCGTGGACCCTGCCGCTCGGCATTACCGACTCATTCGAGGCGTCCCCGCTGGTGATCGGCGACACGATGTACATCGTCACGCCGAAGCCCAATTACCTGTACGCGATCGATCTCAAGCAGAACGGCGTGATCAAGTGGGAGTTCCGACCGGATATGACGCCGGCGCAGAGAGACCTTGCGACCAAGCGCGCCTGCTGCGGCGCGCAGACTCGTGGTCTCGCGTACGCCAACGGCAAGATTTTCTACAACACGCTCGACGGCGTTGTCTTCGCACTGAATGCCGAAAACGGCAAGGTCGTCTGGAAAGTCGAGAACTCCAACCTCGCCATCTCCGAGACCATGAGCGCGATGCCGATGGTCATCAAAGACAAGGTGATCGTCGGGGTGATGGGCGGAGAACGCGGCGTCAGGGGTCACGTCAGCGCGTACAACGTCGACACCGGCAACCTGCGATGGCGCTACTACAGCATGGGCCCCAACAATGAGGTGGGCATCGGTCCGAAGTTCAAGCCGTTTTACGCCGACGACAAGGTCCCGAACCCGGCGCTCGACACCTGGTTCGGAGATTCCTGGCGTCGCGGCGGGGGCGCGGTGTGGGGCTGGTTCACCTTCGACCCGACGCTGAACCTCTTCTACTACGGCACCAGCAACTGCAGCCCCTGGAATCCGGACTACCGACGCGAATGGGGCAAAGTCGAGCTGGACGAGATCGGCGGCCTGATCGGCTACCGCAACAATTACTGCGCTTCGATCCTGGCGCGCGATGGCGACAGCGGCGATCTGGTGTGGGCCTACAACCTCACGCCGCAGGACCAGTGGGACCTCGACGAACCGGGCGCCAACATCCTGGTCGATCTTCAGATCGACGGCCGGCAGCGCCGGGCGCTTGTGAAGCCGGCGCGCAACGGCTACTTCTACGTGTTCGACCGGCTGACCGGCGAACTGATCCGCGAGCCGTGGATGTTCAACAACAACGACCTGTTCAAAGGCGTCGACATGAGAACCGGCAGACCTTTGTACAAGCTCGATAAGATCAATTTCACAGACCTTGCGGACCGGCAGAAATACGTTCCGGATGCCAAGGACGTGAACGTTGAATGGTGCCCGGGCATCGCGGCGAGAAACTGGCAGAACGACGCCTTTTCGCCGCGCACCGGTCTCGTCTACACGCCCACGGTCGATCGCTGCGGGTCGCAGACGGTCATCAAGGGCCAGTATGTGCCGGGCGAGAACTACACGCTGCGGCGCGCGGCTGGCGCCGGCGGCGCGGCTGCGGCTGAAGGGGGGACGCCAGCGGGCCCGGGCGCGGCTCAAGGCACCACCGAGTTGCAGGCGAACGATCCGGTCGCCGGCAAGAACGTGTGGACCATTTCCTGGGGAGCCGGAAACAATACGCCTGTCATGGCCACCGGCGGCGACCTGCTCTTTCAAGGCGGCGCGGACAAGGGCGTCTTCCGCGCGATCGACGCGCGCAGTGGAACGGTCGTCTGGACGTTCCGGACCGGGACCAACTTCCGCAACTCACCGATCACCTACATCGGGCCCGACCTCCGTCAGTATGTGGCGGTGATCGCCAGTCAGGCGCCGACCGACGGACCGGTGAGGTTTGAGGACAAGCCGGACGCCGAGGGTCGGTTCCGTCGTGCCGGCAGCATGCTCTATGTTTTCGCGTTGCCCCCTGACATCGCGAAAACGGCGGCGGCGCGCCGCTGAGAGTCGAGCAACGCCGTGGGTCGATCATGAGTCGAGTGCGGATGCGCGCCAGCGCAGGGATTGCCTGTTGCGTTTCAACGATCGCGCTCGGCGTCGCAGCGTCAGGGCTCGGCAATCAGGGAACCGGGAAATCGATTCGTGACGGCGTGTATACGAAAGTGCAGGCGGACCGAGGTGGGACGGCGTTCGCCGCGCGCTGCACGACGTGTCACGGCGATCCCAAGTTCGCTCCGTCCGCGATCGACACCTACGACGGCACACCCGCAGCCGAGCTCTTTACGTTCATGAGCACGGCGATGCCGGAAGACAACCCGGGATCGCTCAAGCCCGAAGAGTACGCCGACATCCTGGCGTATTTCATCAGCTCGCGGGGACTGCCGCCTGGTGCCACGGACCTCCCCGCGGAGATCGAAACACTCAAGCAGATCCGGATCGAGAAGCCACCGGAGTAAGAGAAGCCAAGTGGCTCTAGCGTGGGGGGGCGATGTTGAAGTCCGCGCTCCACTCGTGCGGACCCAGATGATCAGCAGCCGGCCCCGGTCGGCGTCCAGCGGCTCGAGCCCAATGGCGAATGGGCGCGACGTCGCGTGGTCCTTCGGAGTGCTGCAATTGGACTTCGGCGGCGTCGAACTTGGGATCGTGCTGCGAGCCCCAGGCGTCCGGCTCGTGGTTGAACACCAGGCGCCAGCCGCCGCCGGCGCGCTTCAGCCATAACCCGTACGATCCCGGAGTGTTGGGCACCTGATTGCCGACCGCCACGCGCGTCGCGCCGAACTGCAGCGGCCGCTCAATCCGCAGGCGCGGCACCGCGGCTTCGGTCAGCATCACGACCGCCCCGTCCGGCGTCGAAGCGAGCCGCGCGAAGTCCGGGCCATCGGCAGGGAGACCGCGCGTGCGTGGCGTCCCGCCGCCCGCCGCGCGCTCGCCTGCCGCGAACGAGCGTTGAAACGAGACGCTGAGGCGCTCGCCCGAAGCCAGCACCATCGCCGTTTCATTGCGCTGCGCCAGCAGGCGCGTGCGCGATAGCGCGCTCGTATCCTCGGTATGGCTGCGGTTCACCGTGGTGTTCGGCCGCGAATTCTCCGTGACGCGCTGCGATCGCGGCGGCGCTGTGATCGCGAGGTCACCTGCGGCCGCGAATGCTCCCCAGCGCAGCAGGAGACGCGCGCTCGAGCCACCCTCTGGCACGAGGGCGATGGTCAGATTGGGCGAGCTCGTGGCCGGCGTGCGCGCAAGCGCGAACTCGCCAACCGACACGGGACGCTCACCGGTCGATGCCGGCTGCGTCACCTCGAGCGCCCACGCGTTGCCGGCGCCTTTCAACCAGAGATCGTGACGGCTGTTGCCGCGCTCCGGTCGAGCCAGCTCGATGGAGCCAACCCGGAGGGCCGCGTTCGCTTCGATCGTGCCGACGCGAACGCGCGCGCTGCCCGGGCTCTCGGACAAGAGCGTGCGATGCGCCGGATCGTCAGCGGAGAGCGATGGCGGAAACGAGAGGGTTGTCGTATAGCCGCCGAGCGACAGCTCCGAGCGCAGCAGGCCATCCGCGGCCTGGGCGGTCGCGCTCGACTGTCCGGCGGTACCGCTCGGTGCGATCAGCGGGACGATCGTTGCGACCGCGACGAACAGGCGCCGCACGATCAGTCCTGCTGGGCGGTGGTGGCAGCAGCGCCGCTGTCCAGCTCCGAGTAGCTGATGAACCCAAGCATCATCTCGTCCTGGGTCCTGGGGCCGTTCCGAATCGTCAGCTCCGGATTGAACTGCCGCTTGTCTCCACGCGCCGAAGAGTTGTCGTACCACATCTCGACGTCGACGCGCGTCCCTTTCGGAAGGAGCTTCGGGACTTTGTACTTGTAGGTGACCTGCCAGGTCTGATCGTACTTCGGCACGTTGAGGAGCACTTCCTTGCGGCCGTCCGGATACGTCGCCGTATAGCGCGCAGCGGTCGCGCGCAGGTGCGCGTGCGGCCAGTACGCGAGCATCAGCGTGTCCTTCTGCAGCGTCTCGGCGGCACCGATGCGATAGTCCACTTTGTGCGGCGGAATCTCGAATCCTGTCGTCCCGATCGACTTGCTGCGCACCTTGTGCTTGACCGGCTTGTCGGCGAAGTAGAAGCCGATCTCCGCCTGGTTCCAGTACCCGGTCCCGGCACCCGGCTGCTTGTAGTAGTGCATGTTCATCGTGATCGTCGAGCCCTTCGCCAGCTCCATCCCGAAGTCCGGCGGCAGCAGCTGCGCTTCGGCGCCGCCGGCGATGCAGCCGAGCGACAGCCCCGCCGCGCCTTCGCCTTCCGCATCGTCGGCCGGGTTGGCGACGAACCCGGGCGGACGGACGCCGCCGCACATGTGGTGGACGGTGTCGCGGCCTGCCAGGTAGGTTCCGGCGCGGAACTCCCACGCGCGAACGACCACGTCGCGCGGCAGCATCTCCTCGGTGAGCTTCGTATGGAACGTTCCCTGAACGTCCTCCGCCTCATCGCTGATGAAGTACGGCTGTTCCATCTTGACGACGAGATCGGGCTGGCCAAGTGCGTAGCCCGTGCTTCCGCTTCCGCCACTCGCGCTCGGAGGTGGCGCCGGCGCCTTCGACCGATCCCCGGCGAGCGCTCCGCCGTTCACCCACGCGACGATCGTCTGGATCTGGCGATCGGTCAGGCCTCGCTCGTTCGAGAAGACGCCCCTCGGCTCGTCCGCGAACCACGGCGGCATCTCGCGATCCGCCACCTTGCGCGCGATCGCGCGCGCCCACGGGCGTGTCTCCTCATACGTCATCAGCGACATCGGCGCGACCAGGCTGCCGATATTCAGCCCGGCCGGCTGGTGGCATGAGACGCAGTTGTCGCGCATGATCGAGGCGACGTGCTCGTAGTACGTCACCCGTTCGTCGGCCGCGTATGAAGAAGGAGTCGTGGAAGCGGAGAGCGCGACGAGCAGACAGGCGGTCAGAGGTGCCCACGGCTTGAGACGCATACCGGACCTCTCTCGTCGGGCGGGTTAATCCGCCCTCGCATTGAACCAACGTGCCGACAGGGTATATTCAGGCGGTCGCCTGAGACTGTCAAGCAGCAAGGGAACCCATGCGGAAATGGCTGCCGACCCTGAAAGGGTCGGCCTACACCGTCCTGCTCAAAGGGTCGGCCTGCACGTTCCTGATGGCGTGGTCGGTCGGGTGCGGGGGGGCGCCGCAGCCGCCCCTCGAGCGGGGCACCTATCAGAGCCCGCTCGTACGACTCCAACAGCTCGTCGGCGCCAACGACCACCTGCACACCGACGAAGTCCGATATCGCCCCAGTGACGGCCTTCTTTTTCACTGCAGCTACAACTTTGGGGTCATCGACGCGCGGGACCCCGCACGCATGGTTTACCTCGCCCAGGAGCTCCGCCACCGAATTCCCGATGACCGCCGACAGCCGGGCTGCATTCATCTGGCCTGGGACGGCGACACCGTTTATACCGTCCACCGCGGCAACATCGACAACCCCGCGTTTCTGTCGGGTTGGGTGCTTCAGCGGGACGCGGCCGCTCCGGAAAAGCTCGCGGCGGTGCAGCTGCCCGTGCTCCAGGAACCGGGTGTCAGCTACGAGGGCATCGACACTGCCAACGGCTTGATTTACGTTGCGCTGAGGCGTCACGGCCTCGGCATCTATCGCCGGACGCCGTCCGGGTTCGCTCGCGTCGGGACTTTCGCCGGGCTCGATAACGCCTGGGGCGTCCGGATGCGCGGCCACACGGCGTTCGTCACGGATGGGTTGGCAGGTCTGGCGATTGTCGACGTGACCGACCCCAACGCGCCCACGCTGATCGCGCGTGCGGCGATCGACGGTCAGGCGCGCGGCCTCGCGATCCACGGCGATCATGCGTATGTCGCCGCCGGCTCGGCGGGGCTCGTCGTCGTCGATGTCTCGGACCTCCGCGCGCCGAAGGTCACGGGGACGGCGAGAGTATCCGGCAGCGCGATCCGCGTCGACTATTCAGACGGTCTGGCCTTTGTCGCGGCGTGGAACGACGCGCGTGTGTACGACGTGTCGAACCCGGCGGCGCCGCGCTTCATCGGCGCAGCGCGCATGACGCGCGATATCGGGAGGGAAGGCGACGGCCGGCCGGAGGTCACATCCCGGACGCTGGGCGTCGCCGCACATGGCGGCGTCATGTTTGCGGGCAACTGGCACGTCATCCATTCCTTCCGTGTGCACCCGGAGCGGCGCGCACCGAGTCTGGTCCTGCCGGAGGACGTCAACCTCGTCGACTTCGGTCCGGTGGCGCCTGGCGGGACGGCACGGGTGCCGCTTGCCATCCGCAACCAGGGCACTGCGCCGCTCACGATTGTCGACGCCGCAATCGATCAGCCTTCGTTCAGCGTGGAACCACGCGACTTACGGATTCCGCCCGGCGAGACCGCCACGTTCACGCTGGCGTTCGAGCCCAAGTCGGCTGACAAGACAACGGCGCTGCTGCGGTTCTCAACCGACGACCCCGACAACCCGACGCGCGAGGGTTACCTGGTCGCCAACCAGCCGGGCCTCGGCGTCGGCAAGCGATTCCCTGAAGCGGGCGCCGCGCTCGTCGACGGCGCACGATGGGCGTCGACGGCGTTGGAAGGCCACGTCGCGCTCGTCGCGTACTTCGCCACTTTTTGACCGGTCTGCAGTCTGGAGTTACCAGACATCGAACAGCGGTTTTGGCGCAAGTACCGCGATCGCGGCCTGAAGGTGGTCGGACTGAACCCGGGCGGCCGCGGCGGGATCCGTGGTGCTGCCGCGACCGACGACATTGCCGGCGTGCAGCGGTTCACAGATAAGCTCGGCGTGACGTTTCCCGCGGGCCTCGAGGAAACGGGCAGCTACCTCCGCTTCGCCGAGAATTTCCGCGGGGCGAACCCGTTTCCCATCGACGTGATCGTCGATCGCGACGGCACGATCGCGTATGTGGCGCGGGAGTACGATCCCGCTGCGATGGAAGCCGTGATCGAACGGCTGCTGGCCCGCTGACGATGGCCCGCTGACGATGAATCAGGTTGCCCTTGTCGTCGCACTGGTTCTTTCCGCAGACCTGACTGCGGCCGGGGGCCAGGACCGACCGCCATTGACCGTCTCGAGCGCGGCAGCGGACGAGGCGAGTGGCACTCTGACGATCGAGGGCAGCGGTTTTGGCCCTCGGCCGTTCGTCACGCTCAACCTGATCCCATTGACCGTTCGCGCCGCGCTCGACACGCGCGTCGTGACGTCGGCACCGATCGGCATCATGCCTCCCGGTCTGTACTTCCTGACGGTCAGCCGCGGATCGGGGTCCGGCGACACGGCATCTCTTGACGTGCCGCTGGGCGGGGGACCGACGGCGCCACCGCAGGTGGATCCCGGGCGAGCGGACGTGACCGCGCCGGTGTCAGGTTCGCCCGACGGCGTCGCGGCGAAAGTCGGCGATCGGTCGATCACGATCGCCGAGGTCGATCGCGAGTGGCAGCGCACGGATCCTGGCAGCTACATCGGCGTCGCCCGGCGGATCTACGAGATGCGCCGCCGCGCCGCTGACAAGCTGGTGGCCGACGAGCTGCTCGCGCGCGAGGCGAAGGCGCGTGGGCTGTCGGTCGAGGCGCTGCTTGGCGAAGAGATCCCCAAACGGACGGTCCCGCTGCCCGACTCGGCGGTGCTGGCGCTCTATCAGCAGCTCGGCGACGATGCGCGCGGCGCGGCGCTCGATCAGATGCGGCCGGCGCTCCGCGCGTGGCTGGCGCGATTCACCGAGCCGGATCTCGCGCGGATGAATTACGTCGAGGAGCTGATGCGGGTGTCGACGCGCGGCGATGTATTGTTGCCGCCGCCACGCATCGAGGTGGCCTCGAGCGCCGCGGATCCGTCCCTCGGGTCCGCGGCTGCGGCGGTGCAGATCGTGGCATTCGGCGATCTGCGCAACGGTCGATATGCCGCGTTCGCGCAGGCCTTTGGCCGCGTGCGCCAGACCTTCGGCGATCGTGTCCGAGTGGTGTTCAAGCACCTGCCGACGGTCGACCCTGAATCGCTGGCCGCGTCCGAAGCGGCCGCGTGCGCGCAGGTCCAGGAGAAATTCTGGCCATTTCACGATCGGGTGATCGCGGAATCGGGGCCGCTTGGCCCAACCCGTACCGCGGAACTCGCCGTGGCCGCCGGTCTGGATCGCGCAGCGTTCGAGGCATGCCGCGACACCGGCCGTTTTCGGCGCGCGATCCACGAGGCGCTCGAGGAAGCGCGCCGCTACGACGTCAGCGTCAGCCCGAGCTTTCTGGTCAACGGCCGCCTTGCGCCGGTCCCACCGCCGTTTCTGCCGCCGTTCGAGTTCTTCACGCGCCTCATCGAGGAGGACTGAGCTGGTCAGTCCGAAAGAGACGTCGAATCGGTGGTGTCAGCTGGACCGATGCCCTTCGCCTCGTCTATCGTGATGAACTGGTTGGCTGCGACGTTGGAAAACGTCTGGCTCACGCCAGACGGCCACGCGATCTCGATCGTCGACACCGTCCGATCCTGACCGAGTCCGAACGTCAGGGCCAGCTCACTCTGCGACGCGTAGCTCGATCCGCTCCGCACCATCTGCCACTGACGCCCGGACGCGCTCGTGACGCGCACGACGGCGCCGAGTCCGCTCCGGTTCGAGCGGGAGCCCACAGCGCGTACGCGCAGCCAGTTGCGCCCGATTGCCGCCATCGTTGCGGAAGAGGAATGCCGGCCCGGCGAGGGTCGCCACGGCGACGTCGAGATCGCCGTCACCGTCGAAATCGGCATAGGCGGCGCCGCGGCCCATCATCGGCCGGTTCAGCGCCACGCCCAGGGACGCCGTCAGGTTTTCGAAGGTGCCGTCCCCTCGATTGCGCAGCATGAGCGGCGGCTGGCTGAGCGCGGGCCCTCGCGTCGCGGGCCTGCGATTCGTCGGTGCCGCCGTTGACGGCGAAGATGTCGGGGAAGCCGTCGAGGTCGTAGTCGAAGAAGAATACCGCCCACGTGACGGAGAGCAGGCTCGCGCGACCCACCTCCGAGCGGGGCGCGACATCGACGAAACGCGCGCCATCGTCGTTCCGGTATAACCCGAGCATCTCGTTCGTGAAATTCCCCACGACGGGATCCGGATAGCCTGACCGGTCGTAGTCGGCGCCGTCGACACCCATGTTGCGCGCGCGTGCGGCCGTTCTCGCTGAGCGCCACCCCGGCGGGCACGCCGCCCTCGACGAAGCCGCCGCGCCGTCGTTCCGGAACAGCTGCGCCGGCACGCGATCGCTGCCCACGAACACATCGGGCCATCCGTCCATGTCGTAGTCGAGGACCGCCACGCCCATGGCCTTGTCGACCGGCTCCGCGAGCCCCGCGCGTCCGCGTCACGTCCTCGAACCGCCCGCCGCCGCGATTGCGATAGAGCCGCGGCGCGCGCGGCCGGTAGGCTCAGGACCGCAGTAGCCGCGGATGCCGCCGCTGGCGCAGTTCACCTCGCGGTCTGGCGACCACTCGACGTAGTTGCCGATGAACAGATCGGCCAGGCCGTCGCGGTCGTAGTCGAGCCACGCGGCGCTGACGGCAAAGTCCCGGTTGGCGATGCCGGCCGTCCGCGTCACGTCGACAAAACGTCCGCCGCCCGTGTTGCGAAACAGCCGGCCGCCGTCGACCGACGTCATGAAGACATCGTCGCGCCCGTCGTTGTCGTAGTCGGCCACGGCCGCGCCGAGACCATAGAGGTCGGCGAGCTCGAGACCGCTCTCCGACGAAACGTCGCGGAACGTTCCGTTGCGATTGTTCTGATACAACTTGTTACGAGCCGAAGTGGCCGAGCTCGATCCGCTGCCAGCGTCGAGCCGTTGACGAACAGCAGGTCGGGCCAGCGGTCGCCGTCCACGTCCAGGACCGCTACTCCGCCGCCAAACAGCTCCGGGTACCAATACGCGGCCAGATGCGCCGTTATCGTGGCGGAATCGAATCCCGGCCGCCTCAGTAGCGTCGGCAAAGGTCGGAGGGGGTGGCGACTGCTGCGCGGCGGCCCTGAATCCAACCAGCATCAGGGCCCATGCGGTCACCTTCACTTTCTTGGATTTACAGGCCATTGTCACTTAATTGTCACCCAGACTCTGCTTGACACCCGTACCGGGCGTACGTAGATTGACGCAGCTATAACGTAAATCAGTTATCCCGCGGCTGAATCTGGAGGAGGCGTCCTTGACCGCAGTGACCTCCCGATCGCGCTCGGCTCTCCGCCTTGCCCTGTTCACCGCGCTCGCGGTGTTGATGGCGATACCGGCGGCCCGGGCGCAGCAGGCATCGAGCATCGCCGGCGTCGTCCGTGACACGTCAGGGCTTGCAATCCCTGGCGTCACCGTCGAAGCATCCAGTCCAGCGCTGATTGACAAGACGCGCACGGTCGTCACAGACGGCGAAGGTCGCTACCAGATCGTCGATCTTCGACCGGGCTCATACACGGTCATATTCAGCCTCACGGGCTTCAGGTACCATTCGCCGCGAAGGCATCGAGCTGGGCAGCGGTTTTACCGCGCAAGTGAATGTCGAGCTCCGCGTCGGCGCTCTGGAAGAGTCCATCACCGTGACCGGCGCGGCGCCGGTCGTCGATACGCAGAGCATCCGCCAGCAGCAGACGATTAACTCGACGGAGCTCGACGCGCTGCCGAGCGGCAACGTCGGACTGCAGACGCTCGCCTACATCACGCCCGGCTTTGCGACGACGCTCGCTGACGTCGGCGGCACACGCGACAGCTGGTCGGCGCAGGGCGCCTACACCCTCTACCACGGCAAAACCGGCACGCGCGCCTCGTTCGACGGCTTCCGCAATCAGTACTTCATCGGTGCGGCGTCGGGCGTCGGCTACATCACCGACAGCGGCACGATCGAGGAGATGCAGCTCGAGACGAGCGGCATGGGCGCCGACGCGGGCTCGGGCAGCACGAATCTCAACGCCATCCCCAGGAGCGGCGGCAACACGTATCGCGCGACGGTTGACGGCTACTTCTCCAACGGCGGCATGCAGGGCGATAACCTGAACGACTACCTCCGCTCGTTCAACATCAACTCGGCCGCAGAGGTCGTCGACATCTACCGGATTGGAGCACAGTTCGGTGGGCCGATCATGCGCGACAAGGTCTGGTTCTTTGCGGCGGTGGCACGCTGGGGGTCGCGCGTGAACCAGCCCGGCGCGTATTTCAATCCGCTGCAAGGCATCGGTAATGCAGCGGCCAGGACGCTGTTCTATCCCGGTCAACCCGGAACGCCATACGCCAACGCGTCTTACGACACCAGCCGCCCGGCCGCTGGATTCGACTGGTATCGCACGCATTCGCTGCGGATGACGTGGCAGGTCGCGAGCGGCACCGGATCGGCTGGTTCGGAGACATCCAGAAGTCTTGTCGCTGCACGACCGGACCGTTCACTGGTGCAAACGCGATCGAATCGGAACGGGGATGGGACTGGTGGCCTGCCGGCGTCGTACAGGGCACGTGGACCGCGCCGCTCACGAACCGGCTGCTTCTGGAAGCCGGGCTGTCGTGGCAGACGACCAACTGGGTGAACTTCGCCGAGACCGGCGTCACCCGCGACGACCGCTCGATCCTCGAAACAGTCCACCAATTATCGCTATGGCGCCGCCGCCATCCCTGACCGCGCCGATTGCGCGCACGGGCCGAGCCGCCGAGCGATTCTCTATGTCGTACGTCACCGGCAGCCACAACTTGAAGGTGGGCATTTCGGACGAGCAGGGATTCAACGACGAGTCGCGCAGCTACAACAATCCCGATGGCATCAATTGGGTGTTCAACGTCGGCCGTCCGGTGCGGCTCGAATATCTGGCGACGCCTTTCTATCAGCAGGAACGGCAGAACCACGAGATCGGGGTGTTCGCGCAGGATGCCTGGACGCTCGGTCGCGTCACGATGAACCTGGGCGTGCGGTGGGACTACATCACGATGGGATTCCCGGCCGCCGACCTCCCCGCTGGCCCATATCACGCCGGCGCGCCACGTCGACGCGCTCAGCGGCGTCCCGAGGTGGAGCGACATCAACCCGCGGATTGGCTCGTCCATCGACCTGTTCGGCAACGGCCGGACCGCGGTCAAAGCGTCATTCGGGCGCTACAACCAGTTGAGTCGCAGCGACATGACGCGCCGGTTCCACCCGTTCAGTTCATCCGTCAATACCGCGTCTCGCGACTGGAACGACTTCGGCACGTATGTGAACGGGGCATTCGTGCCTTACCCGGCCGGCGATTCCCGCGCCGGCAACTACATGCCGGACTGCAACGTAGCCAACCTGCAGCCGAACGGCGAATGCGGTCCGATAAACAGCGCCGGCGGCCAGTTCTTCGGCCAGTTCATCCCGCTCGCCACGCAGTACGACGATGCGGTGATCAAGGACAACCGTGACTACCTGTGGGACTTCGTCGCGCAGGTGCAGCACGAGGTGACGCGCGGCCTGTCGGTGAGCTTCGAGTACAACCGCAACTGGGACGGCACGTTCCAGGTCACCGACAACCTGGCCCTCGGCCCGGGCGACTTCGACGAGTTCTGTATCACGACCCCGAACGACTCGCGTCTGCCGAACGCCGGGCAGGAACAGTGCGGTCATTACGACGTGAAGCGAGCGCTCGCCGGGACCGGTGTGAACCGGGTGACGACCTCCGATGGCTACGGCAAACAGCAGCGGTACTGGGACGGGTTCAACATCAGCGCCAACGGCCGCCTGCCCCGCGGCGCGACGTTGGGGGGCGGCGTCGACTTCGGCCGTCAGGTCGACGATCACTGCTATACGGTCGATATCCCCAACCAGCCGGCCGGTCTGGCCGGCACGCAACTCGCCGGCGGGCCGTTCTGCAAGATTGTCGACGTCGTGGGCAACCTGCTCGACTTCCGCCTCCGCGGGAGCGCGCCGCTGCCGTACGACATGAGCGCCGGCTTCGTCTACCGCAACACGCCTGGCGCCGAGGTCAACGCCAACCTGACGCTGCAGCGCGGTTCGCCTGCCATCCGTTTCATGAACGGGCGGCCGTCGTCCGACTTGAGCACGGCGACGAAGACGATTCCGCTCTATACGCCGAATTCGATCTACGGAGACCGATTCAACCAGCTCGACCTGGCGCTCAACAAGCGCTGGACCTGGGCGTGACGCGGCTCACCACGAGTCTCGATCTCTATAACGCGCTGAACTCTTCGTCCGTGCAGCAGGTGGTCAGCGCTTACGGCACTGCCCGCTGGACGGCGCCGACGCAGTTCCTGTCGGCGCGCCTGTTGCGGGTAACCGCGTCGCTGACGTTTTAAGACTGTGTAGGCCGACCCTTTCAGGTCGGCAACTCGTAACCCGGCGGCGCTTCTGCGCCGCCGTCGATTCCTCAAGGGGCCCTCATGCGGATCGTTGCGATGGCCGTGCTGATTTCGATGTCCCATGTTCCGGCGGCGTTTGCCGGCGACACGTTGCGAGAGGCCGCCGTGCGCGCGGCCGACCAGCTCGGCGCCGCCGAGGCCGCCGCGGCGCGCGCGCCAGAAACCAAGCCGCTCAGAAGCTGGCGGTCGGAAAGAAGCCGATCGCTGGCAAAGCCTCGGGCCAGCTATCAGCAGACGCCGCGAGGTCTGGAAGGGGCAAGCGGCATCGGAACCCGCATGAAGAACCTTATCGGCGTCGGAGTCGCGGCCGCGCTGACCGGCATCATGTTGTCCATCGACGGCGAGGTAGAGGACAACACCCCGTCCACGAAAGGCGAGCGGACGAACGAACCCTTTTAGTCGGTAGTCGGTGGTCGATAGTCGGAGTCGGCGGGTCCCTGTGGGCCCGCCCTTTTTTTTGTACGATAGGACCGATGCCTGGCGATTTGGATTCCCGTCTCA
>CAVVPE010000007.1:0-203763 GCA_963750035.1 uncultured Acidobacteriota bacterium
ACCGTCGAACTCGAATTGGACAGCTCGATTGAAGCGCTAGCCCGCCGGCCGTCGTGGGGGGGCGGGCTGACCCAGAGACCGAGGAAGGAGCGTTATGTCGAACCGCGAGACGGCTCTAATGCCGCTCTGCGTCCGTACCTATCCCCCTCGCTCCGCGGCATTCCCGTATAATTCGAGCGGGTTACCGTGTGGTTCACTCCTGGTAGTCAACGACCATACTGAAATAGCCGCCCAGATCGGCGAAGGCGGCATGGGCCAGGTCTATCGGGCGACTGACACCAAGCTGAAGCGTGACGTCGCCATCAAGGTTCTTCCGACGCGTTGGCCGCCGATGCGGACCGCTTGCGCGCTTTCAACGTGAAGCCAAGTCCTCGCCTCACTGAATCATCCGAACATCGCGGGGATCTACGGACTCGAAAGGGCGACGGGACCGCGCTCTGGTGATGGAACTCGTCGAGGGCGAGGACGCTCGCCACGGATCGCCTGCGCGGAGCGCCACGTCGATGAAGCGCTGCCTATCGCGAAGCAGATCGCCGAGGCGCTGGAAGCCGCGCACGAGCAGGGCATCATTCATCGGGACCTGAAGCCGGCGAACATCAAGGTGCGTCCGGACGGCACCGTGAAGGTGCTGGACTTTGGGCTCGCGAAAGCGCTGGAGCAGCGCGGCGCATCCGAGCGACGCATCACAGTCGCCGACGATCACGAGCCCGGCGATGACGCCGGCATGGGCATCATTCTCGGCACCGCTGCGTACATGAGTCCCGGAGCAGGCGCGGGGCAGGCCGGTCGACAAGCGCACGCGACATCTGGGCGTTTGGCTGCGTGCTCTACGAAATGCTCACTGGCAGGCGGGCGTTCGCGGGCGAGGATGTGTCGCGAGACGCTCGCGGCGGTCATCAAAGGCGAGCCGGACTGGGACGTACTGCCGGCCGACACGCCATCGAATATTCGCACGCTGTTATTCCGTTGCTTGCAGAAGGACATCAAGAAGCGAGTCCGAGATGCCGGCGACATCGTCATCGAATGTGAACAAGCGGTGACGAGCTCCGCCACGTCAGCTGCGGCTCCGCCAACGGTCGCTCCCATATTTTCGCGCCGCTCGCTGGTGGTTGGGCTTGCCGGCTCTGCTGCTGGGCGGCTTCATCGCCGGCCTCGCCGTCTGGCGTCTGAATCCGGCGCCAATGGCACCGGTCAGCCGATTCACGATGATGTTGCCGCCGGGGCAGCGGCTGGCCGACTGGCCACACCGCGATTGCCTTCTCGCCCGACGGGAGACGTCTCGCCTATGTCGCGAGTCGCGAGGCGGGCTCGCAGCAGCTTTACCTGCGGGAGATGGACAGCTTGGAGGGAAAGCCCATCGCCGGCACCGAAGGCGCTGTCAGCCCTTTCTTCTCTCCCGATGGGCAATGGCTGGGATTTTTCACATTTGACAGGCTGAAGAAGGTTTCTGTCAGTGGCGGTCCGCCGGTGATTCTCGCTCCTGTGCGACGATTTCGGGCGGGGTGGAAGCTGGGGAAGCGATGGAAACATTGTTTTCGCTTCCGGACCTGACACTGGTCTCTCGCTCGTTTCCGCTGCTGGTGGAACAGTCCAATCTCTCACCACAATCGATCGCCAAAAGGGCGAAGGGAGTCATCGGTTTCCGCACCATTTGCCAGGCGGCAAAGCCTTGCTCTTCACAGTCGGAACCGGTGGCAGTTGGGATGACGCCCGGATTGAAGTCCTGCAACTTGGTTCAGGCGAAAGGAAGGTGCTGATCGAAGGCGGCAGCGATGCGCGCTACGTGCCGACCGGCCACCTGGTCTATCTCCGGGCGGGGAGCTTGATGGCCGTGCCGTTTGATCTCGAGCCGGTTGGAGGTCACGGGCTCCCCGGTCGCGCTCGTGAAGGGCGTGTTGCCCTCCACGAATAACACCGGCGCCGCTCAAGCTACTTTTGCTGATGCGGGGTCGCTCATGTATGTGTCAGGCGGCGGGCGGGCATGGGAAAGAACCCTCACTTGGGTGGATCGGAAGGGAACAGAACAACCCCTCCCGCTGCCTCCCCGCGCGTTTACGGGCATCCCAGACTTTCTCCGAACGGCCAGCGCGTGGCTCTGGATATTGACGAAGGAAACGGGCAGACGTGTGGATCTATGATCTTCCTCGCGGAACCCTCGACTCGGCTGACCTTTGAGGGCGCTGGATTATCCTGATATGGACTTCGGACGGGAAGAAAGTCACGTTTGCATCCGACCAAGGCAGGCGGCCCCGGCCCTCTTCTGGAAAACTGCGGACGGCAGTGGGCACGTGAAGAGCGGCTTACCACCAGCGAAAATCCTCAACGTCCGGGTTCCTGGTCCCCGAACGGGGAGACGCTGGCGTTCACTGAAGTTGACTCCACCACAGGGCTGGATATCTGGACGCTCTCACTCAAAAACGGGCAGAAGTCACAGCCGTTCATGCGAACGCCGTTCAACGAAACCAACCTTGCTTTCTCCCCGGATGGCGGCTGGGTCGCCTATCAATCCAACGAGTCCGGCCGCGTATGAGGTTTACGTGCAGCCGTTCCCCGGACCAGGCGGTAAGGTGCTGGTCTCGACCCAAGGTGGAACAGAACCGGTCTGGTCCCGCGATGGACGCGAACTCTTTTACCGCAGTGGCGACAAGATGATGGCGGTGGCAACGACGATCCAACCCACATTTCACGCATCGAAACCCGAAGTCCTCTTTGAAAAACCCTACTACGACCTGGATCCTCAACGAGACTACGATGTCGCTTCGGACGGTCGCCGCTTCTTGATGCTCAAAGAGAGCGAACAAGTAGCCGACGCTATTCGCATTGAACCTTGTCCTCAACTGGTCGAGGAGCTGAAGCGCCTCGTGCCGACGAAGTGAGCTCCGGCAGCAGTACGCCGTTCAGCATCGAGTTCTTCGAATTGGTCCTGTGTAGTCGCCGTATTTGGCGACCGACCACAGGGTGCCCAACCAGACCTGCCGCTCTCTCCACCTCCCCGTCGCCAGCAACGGGGGCAAATCCACAGCGAAACTCAATTCGCAACTCTGCGAAGCTCCGGCCTAGTTGACGGCGGCTGGAAGCGTCGAGGCCATTGCTGCTGGCACCGAAGATTCCGCCAGGGCTCGTCAGAGCGCCGTGCAGGTCTCTTCCTACCAGCGGACGGTCAATGTCCCACCGGCGCGCGTCGGAGTGAGGGTCGGCGCCACACGCACTGTTCTCGCGGTCGCCGCGTAGACGACGTGCTTGTCGGCCGCTGCCATGTCCATCAGCGCGCCGATGATCGCGCCGGCGCCGGCGCCGATCATGCCGCAGAGCAACATATCGGGGCCGTCGTGGCAGAGTCGAGCACGGCGGCCGAAGCAGGTATCGCCAATACAAGGCCGACTCCGAAGCCAAGCAATGCGGCATTGCGGGCTGTATTGTGAACTGTTTCTACGAGAAGCACCTGATCGAGCGGATAGCGGATGTCCTGGCCGCCGTCTCGCAGCAACAGTTCTGACGTGGACAGCGAGACGAAGCGACCGTGACGCCGAGCACCAGTGGCGAGCGAGACGCGGACTGCCTTGCCGGCGGCCTCGGCAGGTGCGACAGTTGCTTGGATCGGCCGTTGGATCCGGCGCTGGACATCGGTGATCGCAGGTCGGGAGTGCGCCACGACGCGGACACCGCCGGTCGCGGCCAGCCGCGCCTGGCCGGCCAGGGCTGTGAACCGTAGATCAGCATAGGCGCGAAGCGGCCCGGTGACTTGCACGTCGGCTCCCCCGAGCACCTGACCGCCGAGGCCGCCCGCAACGTAGAACGGGTCCAGGTGCGAGAGGCAGGATGGCATTGGCGTGCAGGTGACATGCGAAGGTGAACGTCGCTGTCCAACGAACCCGCCGCCGCCGACAAAACCTGAGACCCGCCGGTCGGGTTCCGAGCGGAACAGGAGGTTGGCTCCGCCCGACCATCCTTCCTCTGTTTCCGAGAACTGCTCAAAGCCTGCCGGGATGCCCGGTTGACTCATCCTGCACTCGGCCGGCGGTTCGTTGGGCAGGCAGCTTCGGCGCAGATTTATCGTGTGGGTCTTCCAGCGTGTCGCCTCCCCTTCGACTGCCAGATGGCGGCCAACGAGGAACTGGGCCGATACGACCTGGACCGGGCCACCGTCTCGCCAGTCGCCCATATCTTTTGCGCCGCCGGCGCCAACACTGATCATCAAGGCCGGGATGCGCAGCGAGTCTGTCGGCGTGCTTTGCGCAGCGGTATCACCGGGAGCCAGTCCAAGCGCACCGGCGGTCGCCAGCAGCGTCAGGACGTGTGCCCGTTCGAGGATCATGGCGACCCTCCTTGCCCACGGAATGCGCAAACCGGACAGAAAGTGGCTCAGCATCGCCGACTGTTCGCATGAGCCGGATTTTTGGGAGATGTGCCTCGGGCGCACGGCGCTGCCAGGCGACTACGGTCCAAGGCAAAAGTTCCTAGCTGAGATGGCGGCCAACGACGCCCTGCTCAGGACAAGCAGGCGCGGCCCGCCGGAGCCAAATTGGCCTGGGCTCGCTGAAGTTCAGGCCCGAGGATTAACTCTTGGTGTTGGGGGCCTAGTGTCTACCGACCGACGGCGCCGCTTCGCCTCCCGCGCTCTCGCCATCGCCCTGTCGCCAGCAAAGGAGGCAAATCAACAGCGAAACTCAATTCCAACTCTGCGCGACAACGCCAACGCCGAGCGATGCCAATCAGCCCGCTAAACACTGCGACGTTTGTCCCGAGTCTTTTGTGACAGGCCAACACCGAGGTCCAATTAATCGCCAACGCCTCTATCTGGCTCGGTGCGGCCACATGCGCAACGTCTTCCTAATGTCTGCACTTTGGGCAGGCGTGAATCCCAAGACACCAGAGGCAGGAGTGATTTCAGGTCGAGGTCCTCACGCATGATGCCAACGTTCGAATGACTGTTCTTGGGAAGCAACAAGTGGCCGACTTCGTGAGCCATGGCCGCTCCGAGAACCATTCCGACGTGACGGTCGCGGAGGCGCGCTGCGGACTCGAGCCTCGGATAAAAGATGTAGGCGCGGCCCGCGGCTCTTGCCGCTCGACCGATGATTTTGGAATCCCACGGTTCTCCTGCAGTCATGCGTCGGTCGCCCGGGCGTCCAGGATGCCGACGGTCACATGCGCAAATGTGTCTGCTCGTATTTCATCCGCCAGAGGGAGTCCATCCCTCCAAATCGCGTGCACGCCGGCAGCCGCATAAATGCGCACCACCTCCTTCTCGGCCGTGTCTCTTTCGCGTGCGCTCAGGTGTGTCCGGTCATCGACGTGGATGACTAATGTGGGCCGCTCCGTGAGATTCTGATTGGCCCCTGCGGAGATCGCCTCCTTTCGCGGGAGCGGCGCTTCACCGTTCTGAGCAGCCAGCCGCTCCTGACCGTATCCGCCCCACATCAAAATACCGACGGCAGCTCCAGCCGCGACACGCACGTCCATTTCGGGCGTGACGCGACAATTCGAAGAAAACTTGCTCACACCCGTCGCGGTCGTGCACACTGAACCGGCCGGAGGACCGGCTGAACCGAGCCTTAGCGCGTCTTTATCCCGAATCTCAAAATGCCCGACAGCTCAGATGCCAGCGGCCTGCTTCAGGCGTGGGGACGCGGCGACCTGTCGGCGCGGGATCGCTTCATCCCGCTCGTCTACCGGGAGTTGCAGCGGAGAGCCGCGGCCTATCTTCGACGTGAACCCGCCGACCACACGCTGCAGCCGACGGCGCTCGTTCATGAGGTGTTTCTTCGCTTCGCCAGGCAGGATCGGCCGGACTGGAAGAATCGTTCGCAGTTTTTCGGCGTGGCCTCACAAATGATGCGTCGCATCCTGGTCGATCGCGCGCGCACCGTAAAGGGCACGCGGCGACGGGATGGCCATTGGATTCGAGTGCCGTTCGATTCGGCTCGGGTGTCCCGTCCTCCGCTCGACGTGTCCGTGCTCGACCTGGACGATGCGCTCACCGAACTCGCGCTGATCGACCCACGAAAAATCGCGGATCGCTGAGTTGCGATTTTTTGCCGGCCTGACGATTCAGGAGTCGAGCGACCTGCTCGGCATCTCGCCGGCGACGATCGAACGTGAATGGCAGGGCGCTCGAGCCTGGCTGTACGCACGACTGACGAAAGGAACGAAACGGGTTGACACCTGAACGCCGGCGTCAGGCATTGGAGGTGTTTGACGCTGCCCTCCAGCGTGAGCAGAACGAGCGCAGCTCGTTCGTCGCGTCAGGTGTGCGCGGATGACGACGACCTGGCTCGCGCCGTTCATTCTCTGCTGCTGGCCCACCAGAGCGCGAGCGGCTTCGCCGGTGCGCCGATCATGTCGGCAAGCTCGGCGCTCGCGGTAGCCGACGTCTTCGGTCCCTATCGGATCGACTCTTGCTCGGCAGGGGCGGCATGGGCGAGGTCTATAAGGCCCGCGATACGACGTTGAACCGAGACGTTGCGCTAAAGATACTGCCGGTTAGCGTCAGCCTCGATTCAGACCGCGTCGCACGCTTCAAGCGGGAGGCGCGGCTCCTCGCCTCCGATCAATCATCCGAATATCGCAGCACGATTCACGGCATTCGAAGAGAGCGACGGACTGTGCGCGATTGTCATCGAGGTCGTGGAGGGGGAGACGCTGGCCCAACGAATCCGCGCGGACCGCTGCCGCTTAATGATACTCTTGACGGTGGCGCTGCAGATTGCGGACGCGCTCGACGGCGGCCCACCAAAAGAGCATCGTCCACCGCGATCTGAAACCCGCCAACATCGTGACCACGCCAGACGGCCTGGTAAAGGTGCTCGACTTCGGGTTGGCGAAAGTCGCATCTGGAACACGGCGTCCACGCAGATTTGACGCGAGTCGCCGACAGTGACGGTCGGCAGGACACGGGAAGGGGTGGATTCTTGGGAACGGCGCCCTATATGAGCCCGGAGCAGGCACGCGGCCATGGCCATCGACAAACGCTGGGACATCTGGGCGTTCGACTGCGTAATGTACGAGATGCTGATCGGCGACACGCGCCTTCCCCGGCGAAGACGTCACAGACACGATCGTCTCGGTGGTCAGCAACGGAGCCAGACTGGACCGCGCTGCCCGCGATGACGCCCGCGTCAATCCGACGGTTGTTGCGGCGGTGTCTGGACGAAAGATCGCAAACGGCGCTTCGACTCGGCAGCGGACGCTCGTCTCGACATCGAAGAAGCGTCGAGTACCCGATTGTATGCCGATGGAACCACCATGGCCGGAGTTGCGCCGCGCTCGGTGGGCGCACGGGCCTTGCCCTGGGCGGTGGCCGGCCTGTTCGGCATGGCGCTCCTCGGCGTCCTAGTGTGGGCGTCGCGAGGGGCCGGCGCCCGCGCCCGGGGCGCCGGAGTTGCGCCTCGACCCTCGCGACGCCACCGACGAACAATCCCCTGGCCTTCGCGCTGTCACCAGACGGGCAGCACGTGGCCTTCGTCGCCGCGGCCGCGGACGGGCCGTCGCAGCTGTGGGTGCGGTCCCTGGCGGCCGATACGGCGCAGCCACTCCCTGGCACGACCCAGGCGTCGTCTCCGTTCTGGTCGCCGGACAGCCAATCAATTGGCTTCTTCGCCGACGGGCGGCTGAAGCGCCTCGATCTCGAAGGAGGCGCCGCACAGACGCTGGCCCCCGCCCTCAATTCCATAGGAGGCGCAGCCTGGAGCCGCACTGGCGTGATTGTGTTCGCGTGGGTGCCGGGTGTCAACCTGTCGCGCGTGTCGGAGTCCGGCGGCGATGTGACGCCGGTGACCAGTCTCGATCCAAAGCAGCACGTGAGTCACCGTTACCCGAGTTTCTTGTCCGACGGGGAAAGGTTTCTCTTCTTCGCGCAGGGCACGCGCTCGGATTCGACCGGCATCTATCTCGGCGCGCTCGATGGGTCGGCACCCAGGCGCCTGATAGCGACCGACAGCGCGGCACGAGCCTTCGGAACGGATCGGCTGGTATTCGTACACCAGGGCACGTTGTGGGTCCAGCGGTTCGATGCGAACCGGGGAACCGTCGTGGGCGACCCCGTGGCGGTCGCTGATGGCGTAGTCGCGGGCGACGGGGCACGCCGAGCTGCCGGGCGTATCCGTCTCCGACACGGGCACTCTCGCCTACCGCCGGGGCGAGGCGACGGTGCGTTCAGAGCTGATGTGGTTCGATGGTGCGGGCAAGCCCCTCGCGACCCCAGCGGCACGCGATCTGGTCGGTCTATTTCAACTGCGCCTGTCGAAGGACGGCCGGCAGGCCGTGCTCGACCGCGTCATGAATGGCAACTCTGACATCTATCGGTTCACTTTGCCGGCATGGGACCCAACTCGGTTCACGTTTGACGAAGCCCCTGACCTCCAGCCGATCTGGTCGTCTGACGAGACGCGGATCTTCTTGAGCTCGGCGCGCGCCGGCACGTAGCGACCTGTATGTCAAGGACACGAGTGGTGCTGGCCGCGAGACGCTGCTCCTGAGTCGCCCTACCCCCAAGGTTCCCGTAAACGTCTCGCCCACTGATAGCGTTCTGCTCTACCGCGAGGTGATGCCGACGACGGGTCGCGATCTCTTGGCCGTCCCGCTCACGGGCGATGCCACGCCGTTCCCCGTCGTGCGCACCACAGCCGATGAAGGCCATGGCCAGTTCTCGGCCGGATGGACGTTGGCTAGCGTACCAGTCGGACGGATCGGGGGGGCAGTTCGAGATCTTTGTGCAGCCGTTCCCGGGGCCGGGCGGCACTCGCGAAGTCTCACTCGCGGGCGGGACGCAACCCCTGTGGCGGCGCGACGGCCAAGAGCTCTTCTTCATCGATCTGGACGGCCGGCTGATGGCCGCGCCGATGCGGCTGGGTCGGGACGGCCAGACCGCCGAGATCGGGGCGCCGCGGGCGTTGTTCACCACGCGGCTCGCGGGCGGCCCGGTCATGTCGACGCGACGGCCACCGGTATGCGGCCACACCCGATGGGCAGCGATTCCTGGTCCTCTCGACGCAAGAGGGTGGGGCCCCGGCGTCGCCATTTCGCTCCTACTGAACTGGAGACCGAAAGGACGATGAACGGGACAACCGGACGTTTCTTGAGGCGCACGCACGACGCCCAGGCTCCGTCGCGCCAACTTCTTCGATTGTCTCTGGCCCAGTTCGCTGTGCTGTCGCGAAGTGTTCCCTAGATCCGCGGCTGCGCCTCAGACGCCCTCGCCCGCTATCGGGCGCCGGCTGCCCCGCTCCCGCCATCTTCCCGTCGCCAGCAGAGGGGGCAAATCAACAGCGAAACTGAGTTGCCAACTGTGCGCCGCTCCCTCCCTCGAGCAGCACCGTGAAGTCGGTCTGCGCGACGCGCTCAATCCGGCTTCGCAGCGCCTGGATCGGTGGCGTGGACCCGATGAGGGGCGCAGCGCCGTCGCGACGCGTCTTTACAGGCGGTCCGAGCCCCGCACGTGCGAGCTGGAGGCGGGCGCGTTCGATCTCGAGCACGAACGCGGCGACGTGCGCTGCCAGGCCGAGCAACTGGAAATCCCATTCGCCAAGACCGGATCCTGGATCGAACGTCGCTTCGAGCACGCCGCCAGCCGTACTGCCAGGGACTTCGAGGGCAATTGACTCGATGCCGGCGCCGGGACTCGAGCGGCTCGTCCAGCGGCTGTTCCTGTCGCGCAGCTGGATCGTTCGAATCGGCAGCGCACGCCGCATCGTTTCCTCGAACAGCCCGCGCATCAGCGCGACGTCGTGACGGTCGCTCACAACGCGTGTCAACGCGGTGAGAAGGTCGGTGAGCGCCGTTCGGCGCTCGCGCTGCCGCGGGAGGTACGCACGCTGTGTTGGGGCTGTTGACACCACGGTCATCCCGAACGCTCCTGACGTGCGCTCCGAGCAACCAAACGGGATGCCAGTGGCAACCGCGGCTGAATGGGCCGCTTTCGAGCCAGGCGGCGGAGGCTCAGAGAGTGGGCGGGGTAGCATCTTCCCGACCATGGCGTTTCTCGGTCGCGTTCGACGGGGGAACGGCATACCCGTCGGCGGTCGACTGTTGACTGTTGTGCGGGAAGGGCGCAAGCGGACGGTCGAAAGCAACGGCGCCGCGGTAGAGGACGGGACCCCGGCGCAGGCTTGCCACAGTGCTCCGGAGAACGTGGCCGCGGATGGACGTGCGTCGATCGGCCAGCCACAGCTGCAATTCGATCGTCGTTCCGGGCAGCAGCCGGTGCATCGTTTCGATCAGGATGCCGCTGATGGAAACATCGAGGACGGAAGCTTCGTAGCCTGGCCGGACGCGGGCCGTCTCGATGCCGTGCTCGGCGACCGTGCGCCGGCGCGGCGACATCCGCCGCTCGCGATCGATCGAGGCACGAAGAACGCTCACAGCTGTTTCCACTCGCGCGACCCCGGGTAGAACCGGAGCATGCGGATTTTTCCCGTCTCGGCGAACACGCGCAGCACGTACTGGACCTTGCCGCGCCCACGGATGTAGAGGCTTCCTGGCGTCGACGCACCGAGCGGCGTAAACGTGACCATGTCGCTCGTCCCTAATCTGATCGGGTCCGATCCTGGCGCGGCACCGGAGGGATCGACGGGCGGCAGCCCTGGAAGCGCCCCGAAGTCCACGCCCGGAAACTTGTCGGCGAGGCGCTCGGTCGGGTGAACGACACGGTCGACGCCGGCCTGGACTTCCAGCGAGCGGACGCCGTTTCGGTTGCCGTCGGTGACGGTGACGTATTCGTAGGTGGAACCGGTCTGGACGAACCTGACCGCGGTGTCGGCGTTGCGAACCGCCGCCTCCATTCGCGCCTGGTAGAGCCGGCCGGAGAGGTAGCGAACCGCGCCACGCGTCCGCCATTCGTCGAGACCTGCGAGAAGTTGTGGTGCCGCCGCGGCGGTCGCGACGGCCATGAGGCCGGTTGCGAACAGGAGCTCGACGAACGTGAATCCTCTGGCTGAGCGCACGATGAACCTCGCAATCTGATGAGGGCGGGCCCCAGAGACCCGCCCTGCGCCCTAGGCCGAGCCTCAAAGGCTCGCCTACGACGCCGGGCCTAAGAGGCCCGGCCTACTGGCCGACGGTGAGCTGGCTTCGGAACTGCAGGAAGCTCTTCTCGCCGATGCCCTGCACGTTCATCAGTTCCTCGACCTTCTTGAACGGTCCGTTCTTCTGGCGGTATTCGACGATTCGCGCGGCAACCTTCTGGCCGATGCCGGGGAGTTTCTCGAGCTCCGCGGCCGTGGCCGTATTGAGGTTGATCGTGGCCACGGCCGGCTTGGCATCGTTTCGGGGCGTGGCGGCTTTCTGTGCGGCCTGTGCTGCCGGCTGCGCGGCGAATGCGACGGCAAGAGCAAGGGACGCGAGCAAACGAAGCATGCTGAACCTCCTTAGAGGACCCCGGCGAGCGTCTCGAGTTCGAGAGAAGGTCGAGTCCCGCGTCTTCGAGTTCGGCCCGACCGGGGTCGCCGACGAGAAGGCAAGGGTGAGTCCGCCTGCCGCCAAAAGTACGCGCGGCGCTAACTAGCTGATCGGTTGGACGATGGCTGTTGGCGTTCTTGCGGAGGGCGCCCTTCTCTTGAAAGTCCGCGGCGAAAATGACGCCGCGGGTTGACGCGGCTCGTTTACCATTGTCGCGGCCAGTCGGCGATCTCGTTCGTCCGAACCTCTATGAAGCACGTGGTTCCGGCCGTCATCCTGATCGTTTCCGCGCTTGCCGTTCCGCGCGCGCAATCTGTCATCACCGGCCGCGTCGTTGCGGACGCTTCCGGCGATCCGATTTCCAACGCACGGGTGGTTCTCAACCTCCCTGGCAGCACCGACCGTGTCGTAGCCGTCAGCGAACGCGATGGGCGGTTCTCGCTGCCGGTTCCGCCGGGCCGCCACAACATCGTGGCCACGAAGCCGCGTTTTGCCCGCGGACAAGTCACGGTGGATGCGGGCACCGAGGGCGTGGAAATCAGGCTTCGGCGCGGTGCGGCCATCTCCGGCCGCATCATCGATGAGTTCGGCGACCCTGTCGTCGCGGCGCGCGTGTTTGTCGAGACGCCAAGGACAGCCGCGGCGGTGGCCACCACCGGCACCGACGATCGCGGCGAGTACCGCATCGGTGGGTTGTCAGCGGGTACGTTCAGCGTCGCTGTCCTGACGATTGGACCGGCGGAGATTCGGCCGCTCGGGGGCGGCCGCTTCGCGATGAACCCGGTCCAGATGAAGACCTACTACCCGAACGCAACCACTTCTACTGAGGCGCAATCGATTGCAATCAACTGGGGCGACGAACGCACCGGCGTCGACTTCGTGTTGCCGGTTGGACGCGCCGGCTTTCAGCCGTTCGACGTCGGCCGCCGCGGGCCAGGTCCTCTGACTGCGCAGCGGCTCCAGGCGGCGCGCCAGGCAGCGCCGGCGGATCGCACTCCCCCACCGTCCGGTGTGATTCGCGGGACTGTGACCGGCGCCAACGGCCTCCCGCTGCCGTACGCCGTGGTCCGCCTCGAGGGATCGCCGGAGCCGCAAATCGTTCGAACCGGTACGGACGCCCGCTTCGAGTTTCGAGGACTGCCACGCGGCCCCCACAGCATGAGCGCTTCCAAAGTCGGTTACTTCCTCCGCGACGTGCGGGTGCCGCTCCAGCAGGGCGAAACGCTCGACAACTGGCCGGTGCCGCTCGAGGCGTGGGGCATCGTCGCCGGCAGCGTGCTCGACGAGTATGGCGACCCGGTTCAGGGCGCGAAAGTGGAAGTGCTGCAGCTCCGCTACGAGGGCGGCCGGCGCCGGTTGGTCGGCATGCCGTCATTCGGAAGCGCGACCGATGACCACGGTTCGTACCGGCTCTTCGGATTGCGGCCGGGTCAGTACATCGTCAGCGCCGAGGTCGGCGGCGCGGTTGCCATCGCCGATCTGCCGGGTTACGCGCGCACGCTCTTCCCGGGGACGACCGTTGCGACGGAGGCGCAGTTCGTGACGGTTGGCCAGGCGGAGGTGACCGGGATCGATTTCGGCCTGGTGCGGGCGCCGAGCGCGACCGTGTCAGGACGTTTCGTCAACACGAAAGACGAGCCGACCGGCGGCAGCCTGCAGCTGCTGCCCAGCCAGCGTTCACTGTCAGCGATGGGAGTGCCGGCCGGCGCGCGGATCTATCCTGATGGGCGTTTCGAGTTTCCGAACGTCTCTCCCGGCGAGTACGTCATTCAGGGATATCGCGGTCGGACGAACAATTGGACCGAGGGCGAGTTCGGGGCGGCCCGCGTCACGGTGACCGATGCAGACGTTGCGGGTGTGATCGTTCGCACTTCTCTTGGGTCGTCCATCCGCGGCCGCATCGTGTTCGAACCGAGCGTCGGGTCGAGGGTGCCGAATCCCTGGGACGTGGCCCTGTCTCCGATTCCGGTCGACTTCGACCTGTCGCCCCAGAACAATTTCGCCTCCGCGAACATTCGCCCGGATGGTTCCTTTGTCATCGACGGCATCAACGGGCCTCGCCGGCTGGAGGTGACCACGACTCCGCCCGGATGGACGTTGAAGGAGATCCGCGGAGGCGGGATCGACGTCACCGATCAGGTGCTGCCGTTTGGTACGGCCGACGAATCGCTGCGTGATGTCGAAGTGGTATTGACCGATCGCGTGAGCGAGCTGATGGGATCGGTTCGCGACGATCGAGCCCGTCCGATGCCGTTTGCGACGATCGTCGTCTTTTCGACGGATCGTTCTCACTGGTACCCGAGATCGCGGTTCCTGCAGCGGGGCCAGACCGAGGCCGACGGCAGCTTCAGCATCGCCGGGCTCCCGGCCGGCAACTACTACGCAGCCCCGGTGCGCGCGGTGCCCACCGACGGCGCGGACGCGTGGCAGGAACCGGCGTTCCTGGAATCGCTGATTCCTGGCGCCGTGACTGTCCTCGTCGGCGACGGCGCCAGGGCATCCGCGAATTTCAGGCTGTCCGGCCGATGACCCAGCACGGATAGTCGACGGTCACGCGGCGCCCATCTGGGCCATTGCCTTCTTCATCTCCTTCTCGCTGACGTCCTTGATGTGGGTCATCACAGACCATTCGTTGCCGAAGGGATCCTCGAATCGGGCATTGCGATCGCCGTAAAACTGGTCGGCGGGTTCCTGGAGGGCGTGCGCGCCCGCGCTCAACGCCTCTTTGTAAGTCGCATCGCAGTCCTTGACGTAGATGCCGAGACACGCCTTCTTCGGCGGGAACTGGGGCGGCATCGGGCTCCCCATCATCAGCACCGCGTCACCGAACCCGAGTTCACAGTGCGCGACCATTCCGCCCGGCATGTCGATGCGAAGACGCTGCCTGGCGCCGAGCACCTTTTTGTACCAGTCGATCGCGCGCGCGCACTCGTCCAGCACGGTCACCGACGACAGCACGGGATAGCCCTTCGCGAGCCAGGAAACCTTCTTCTGCTTCCCCGCTGCGCGCGAGGTCTTCCGAATCGCTGACCGCCTGGTCACCTTGCTCTTTGTCTTCGCCATCGCATCCTCCAAGGGGCAAGATTCTACCGCCAGCCTCTATAATCGGCGCACCGCATGGCCCTCTCGGTCGGCGACCGGTTCGGCCCGTACGAGGTCGTCGCGCCCCTTGGCGCCGGCGGAATGGGCCAGGTGTACCGCGCCCGGGACAGCCGGCTGGGTCGAGAAGTCGCACTCAAGATCCTCTCCGACCTGGTTGCGCGTGACCCCGAGCGGATTGCACGTTTCGAGCGTGAAGCCCGCACCCTCGCATCGCTCAGCCACCCCAACATCGCAGGCATTCACGGACTTGAAGATAGCGGCGGCGTCCAGGCGCTGGTCCTGGAACTGGTTGAGGGACCGACGCTTGCCGACCGGCTGATCGACGGTCTGATGCCGGTCGACGAGGCGCTGACGGTTGCCCGGCAGATCGCGGATGCGCTGGAGGCCGCCCACGACGTGGGCATCATTCATCGCGACTTGAAGCCGGCCAACATCAAGCTGCGGCCGGATGGGACGGTCAAGGTTCTCGACTTCGGTCTGGCCAAGGCGATTGCCGCCGCGCACGACGGCGGTGCCGACGCCCCCGGCCGCGCCGCCGCCAACCTCTCGCACTCCCCCACGATTACAGGCCCGATCGGGATGACTGGCGTCGGCGTCCTGCTTGGCACCGCCGCGTACATGCCGCCCGAGCAGGCGCGCGGCAAGCCGGTCGACAAGCGCGCGGACATCTGGGCGTTCGGGTGCGTGCTGTTCGAGATGCTCACCGGCAAGCGGTGCTTCGACGGCGAAGACGTCTCGCTGACGCTCGCCGAAGTGATCAAGAGCGAACCGGACTGGAAGGCGCTGCCCGCGACTACTCCCCCGTCGGTGCGATCGACTCTCGAGCGATGCCTGCAGAAAGATCCGAAGCACAGGATCCGCGACATCGGCGACGTCCGCCTGGCGCTTGACGGCGCCTTTCTGCCGTCGGCCGCGTACGTTCACGATCGCTCGCCTCTCATTCGCGGCGTGTGGACGCGCGCCGCCCTGGCTGGCGGCCTCGGGATCGTCGTTGGCGCCATCGCTGCAGTTGCGGCCATGTGGGGGCCACGGCCTGTGCCTCCGACCGCGCCGTCAGTCAATCGGTTCACCGTCACATTGCCTGCCGGCTCGGGCTTCCGGGACAACGTGGCCTACCCGATGATGCTCAGCCGTGACGGCCGCCGCATCGTGATGAACGTGACCAGTGGGGCCACGGATCGTGTGGTCGTCCGGCCAATGGACCAGGTTCAGCTTCAGCCCGTGACTGGCCTCGAGGGTACGGTTGGGAGCATCTTCCTCTCGCCGGACGGCGAGTGGGTCGCGTTCAACGACGCGAAGGGTTCGCTGAAGCGCATGCGGCTCGCCGGCGGGCCGCCGGCGACGATCACGGAGACTGGCATCGTCCGCGGAGGCTGGCAAGGAGCGACCTGGAGTTCGACCGGTTCGATCGTGTTCTCGACGAGCGCCAACCGGACGCTGATGGAAGTACCCGAGGCGGGCGGCACGCCTAAGCCACGGACGAAGGTCGTCGAGAACGAAGGACATCTCCAACCTCACTTCCTGCCGGACGGGCGTTCCCTTTTGTTCCTGGTCCGGCGCCGTGACGAGCCGCCCAGCATTGCGTACCTTCCAGCTGGCGCCTCTGACCACGTCATGCTCCTGGAGGGGGCGGATCCGCATTACGTCTCGAGCGGACACCTGCTGTTTACACGCGAAGAGGCCGTCTGGGCGATCCCGTTCGACGTGACGGCGGGCCGCACGATCGGCGATCCCGTCCCCGTCCTCGAGGGCGCAAGCATTCTCGGCAGCGGCGTCGCCAGAATGTCCGTGTCAGCCCAGGGGACCCTCGCCTATGTCGTAGGCCGCGGCGGGACGTTCCGAACCGTCGTTCGCGTCGATCGGCAGGGGCGTGAAGAGCCACTGCCGGGCCTGACGTCGAACAGCTTCGACATGATCCGAGTGTCGCCCGACGGCAAACGGTTGGCATTCACCGCTGGTCGTCCCCCGGACCTTTGGAACTATGACTTCGCGCGCGGCACTTCTGTGCGCGTGACAGCGGACGACGCCATTGACAGAAATCCGGTATGGACTCGGGATGGGTTACGGCTCATCTTTACGTCGGCCGGCCAAGGCCGGGCGGATCTGTACATTCAAAACGCAGACGGAACGGGGGCCCCGGAACGCTTCCTGTCTGGGGACCCTCCGGCGGGGAGCATCCTGGCCGAATCATTGTCCTTCGACGGCAAAACGCTCGTGGTCAGTGTGGGGCGCGACGGCCGGCCCGACATCGGCGCCATCAACGTGGAGGGTGAGCGGCAGCTTCGAGATCTCATCGCGATGCCGTCAATCGACACCGCATCCGCGGTGTCTCCAGATGGGCGCTGGCTGGCGTATCAATCCGATCGATCGGGAGCCTTTGAAATCTACGTCGAGCGGTTTCCCGAGCTCGGCGATCGTCAGCAGATCTCGACGACCGGCGGAACGTTGCCCCGCTGGTCGGCTGACGGCCGGGAGCTCTTTTATCAGAGCGTCGACGGTCGACGTGTTTTTGCTGTTCCGATCTCGACGGGCCCCAAATTAACGGCTGGTGCGTCGGCGCTCGTATTCGAGGGGCCCTACATACCAATGTCGCCGAACACCCGTGCGTTCGACGTGACGCCCGAGGGACGGTTCATCCTCCTCAAGTCGGAAAACACCGATTCGAACGCCGCTGCGACGGTCGTCGTCGTTCAGAACTGGCTCGAGGAGCTCAAGCGCCTGGTGCCGACGCCGAGCACACCATAGTGAGTCGGACGTGAAGCAACACCTTGTGATCGGCGTCCTCTCCGCCGCAGCCGCGTTCCAGGCCTACCCACCGGCGTTCCCGCGAACGAACGCCACGAAGCTGGTCGAAACCGATCGATTCGTCGTCTGGGACATCGTGTGGCCGAAAGGCGAACCAACTCCCCTCCATCGTCACGTCTACGATCAGGTAGGCACCTATTACCAGGCGGGCGGACGGGTGATCACCAGCCTGGACGGCACGAAGCGCGAGGCGACGACTGCGGTCGGTGCGTTATCGCGAACGCGAAAGGCACGACCCACATCGAAGAAGGCGCGACCGATCCGCCTCTCAGAGCGGTGTTTATCGAGCTGAAGCGGGATACCGTCGAGGATGTCGCCGTCCGCGACCAGACGTGGCGCGAGTCAGATCGGCTCTCGAACGAGAGCGATGATCGAGAAGCGATCTGGGTGTTCTTGAGCAGTGGGACGCTGGATGTCATCACACGAGGCGGCGCGTCGTCGCAGCTCGCCGTCAAACCAGGACAGATTCGGCACGTTAAACCAGGCACGGTGGAAACAGTTCGCGCTGTTCGCGAGTCTCCGCGTGCCATCATCTTCGGGTTCAAATGAGCAGCCTTCTTCCACTCTGACTCTCGTCGCCGCGCTGCAGCAGCCGAACTCGCCCGGCACCTACACGATGTCGTTCCCGGTACCGGAGTTCGGCCCAATGCGCTACGCGCTGACGCTGCCGCGTGGTTACAACGGCCGCGACGCGCGGCCGCTGATCCTGGCGCTGCATCCGGGTGGCCAGCGCTTCCCTGGCTACGGCGGCGCGTTCGTCCAGCAGGTCGTCGCGCCCGGCCTGAGCGGCCTCGGCGCGATCATCGTCGCGCCAGACGTCCCGACCCGCTCCTGGACCGATGCCATCGCCGAGCGCGCCGTGCTGGGGCTCGTCAAGAGCGTGATGGCCGACTACAACGTCGATCCCTCGCGCGTCCTGGTCGTCGGCTTCAGCCTGGGCGGGCGCGGCGCGTGGTTCCACTCATCCCGGCATACCGACGTCTTCAAAGCGGCGATCGTCATGGCTGGTTCGACGGGCGACGAGCCGATCGACAAATTGGCGACGATCCCGACTTACGTGATCCACAGCCGCGACGACGAAGTCGTGGAGTTCGAGCCGACGGAGAAGGCGGTGAAGGAGTTGAAGCGATTGAAGCGGACGATCGAGTTCGAGCCGCTCGTCGGCCCGACCCACTTCACGATGGGGGCCTACATCGACTCGCTCGCGCGCGGCGGCCGGTGGGTGGTGGATCGGTGGAAGAAAAAAGCTCGTCAGGGCGGACCTCTTAGGTCCGCCCGCAGGTGCCGGGCCTGAGAGGCCCGGCCTACAGTCCGCCCCACAGATGCCGGGCCTAGAGGCCCGGCCTACATACCTAGAACCGCGCCTGGAAGCCGAAGCGGATCAGCCGGCCTTCCAGAATCCTCAGCGGATTCCCGAGCGCCGGACCAAACGCCGTCGTCTGGCTGACGATCGGGTTGGCGTTGAACAGGTTGAAGAGGCTTACCTCCGGCGTCAACCGAATGCGATTCACGATCCACGTTTTGGCGAGGGTGAAGTCCAGCTGGTTGACGCGATCTGCGTAGACGCTGCCGGGCTCGTTGAGGCGGAGCGTCACCGAGCTCTGCCCCATGGTCACGCCGGTCTGGGCCCTGAACACCGTGGGCGTGACCAGGTACGTCTGGTTGATGCGATCCCCCGCCGTGGACTGGAAGACGCCGCTCAGTCGGATGCCATACGGCAGCGGATAGATGCCGGACATCTTGAAGGTCGTCCGCCACGGCACGTCGAACTGGGTGTCGTCGCAGTAGCCACGTCGAGTTTGGATCCGCGACGTCGCAGGTTGCCGACTGCGACCGTCCGGTCGCTGTTCCACCATTCAGCATCACGCCGTTGCCAAACCGCAGGTTGACCCCGACGTCGACGCTGTTGAAGGTCGACGTATTGTTGGACGAGGTGGTGTCCAGCTCGTTGAGGTCTCGCAGCGCGGCGGGGTCGATGTTGTAGACCGTCATCTGCTGGCCGTTGCCGCGCGGATCGGCGAATCTGGTACGGGGTGTAGACGCTGAGCGGCTTCGCGAGGTCCGTCGTGAATGTGAAGTCGTGGAACCGTCGGCGATAGTAGTTGGCGGAGATGCCGAACCCCGGCCGAATCTCGCGCGAGACGCCGACGTTGTAGACCATCTGATACGGCCGCTCCAGGTCCGGATCCGGGTTCCTGTTGCGGCGGACGCCGAAGGTCGTCGGACAGCTGCGCGAAGTTCATCTCGCACCCGGCCGTCAAATAGGTGCAGCCCAGAGCGCCGTCGGCGATGTCGTTGCAGCCGGTCTTGTCAACCCCGGGTATCGCGCAGTTCTGAGCCTGGGAGTTCGAATCGGTCCAGGTCACGGAGGAGGGCACGAGCGTCATCGGGTTGTAGCGCTCCGGGAACGCCGAGGCATCCTGTTCCATGTACCGCCCGACGCTGAACTTGAGCCCGGTCTTGCCGTTGCCGAACAGGTCGTACGCCGCGCCAATCCGCGGCGCCCAATCCTTGAAGTTCGGGCAGGTTTTGAATCCGGTCGAAGTGGCGCTCCGGCACGAACCGGCCGGCCGGCGCACGTCTGCTCGGCGACTTCCCCGTTGAAGCGCTCGATAGCGCAGGCCGGGGTTCAGCGTCAGCCGTCCCAGCGCCCAGGAGTCCTGGATGTAGAGCCCGAAGTCGCCGTTCAGCTCCGAACGCGACACGAGCGGGAAGTTGTACAGGCTGACGGCGAGGGGCGTGCCGTTGCTGTACACCTGGACGAGGTGCCCGTTGTTCTCGCGGTCGGCGGTGATACAGCCGAACCTCTGCTGCACGCCCATCTTGAGGCTGTGGGATCCGGTGACGTAGGAGACCGACCCGACGATGTTCCGCGACATCAGCGGATTCTCGAAGGTCTGCGTCGGGGCGTTGAAGAAGGTCTTGCTCGTGATGACCGAATCGGACTTCGCGATATCGCCCCACGGGTTCGTCGCGCTGGGCCCTCTGGACCGTGTCCTGGGCGGCGATCTTGTACCCGTGTAGTTCTCCGAGTAGCCGGCCTCGACGAGCAGCCGGTTCGTCATCGTCGACGTCCACTTCGCCTGGATGGCGTGGCTGTACATGTTCTGCACGCCGCGACGCCGTCAGATCGTACAAGCCCGTTTCGCTGAGGAAGTAGTCGCGGTGCTTCGGCAGCGGATCGTAGAGTGCCGTGATCTTGTTCTTCTGACTCAGCTGCGCGGTGATCCGGGTCGTGTAGGACTGGAGCAGCGATTCGTCCCTGGCCGGCGACCCGTCCGGGAAAAACTGGTTCAGGATGTAGTTTTGCGCGCCCCAGATGCGCGGCGAAAAGAAGAACCACACCTTGTCGCGCTTCAGCGGACCGCCGATCGAGAAGTTGTAGTCCCTCATGCTGTGGAGGTTCGGCGGCACCACGAGCCCCTTCGCCTGCAGCTCGGCGTCGTTGTTCTCTGCCTGCAGGTGCTCGTTGGAGTAATGTCGCCACGGCGTCCCAGGTGAACCGGTTGCCGCCCTGCTTCGGGATCATGTTGATCCGGACGCCGCCGGTCTGCGACTCGGCGGAGCCCGCGACCACCTGGTACGACATCTCCTCGTAGGCGCTCTGATTGTGGTAGATGCCGGAAATCTGTCCCGTGCTGAGGATGCTCGCGACGTTCATGCCATCGATCTCGAGCGCCATGTCGCCCGAAAGCGAGCCATACGCGACGACGGTTCCTTGCCACATCTGCGTCGAGCCGCCGACGTCGAAGCGTCCCGCGAGCGCCGATCCCAGCGCCGGAATCGTGGCGGCGAGACTCTGGTAGCTGCGGCCCGACGGCAGCGTTTCCATCTGTTCCTTCGAGAGGACGGTGCGGCTCATCGTGCTCTGCACGTCGACGACCGGCGACGCGCCCGAAACCGTCACCGTCTCCTCGAGGCTGCCGACCTTGAGCTGCGCGTTGATCGTTGCCGTGAACTCCGACTCCAGCACGATCCCGTCACGGACGAAGTGGCTGAAGCCCGGGAGCGAAAACGTCACGCTGTATGTGCCGGGCCGGAGCTCTTCGATCCTGTACCGGCCGTTGGCGTCCGAGACGGTGGTCCGCGTCTGCTCGATCAACGCAGGACTGCGCGCCTCGACCGTGACCCCGGGCAGCACGGCGCCGGTCGCGTCGGTGACCAGCCCGGTAATGGCACTCTGGGCCAGGGTGACTGCCGGCGTCAGTAGAACGGCGAGTACCGACGAGGAACCCGACTCTCGCAAACCGAGGGCCTGCCATCGAAACCTCCTGCGCTCAAGAGAAACGACCGTTAGGAGAAAGAACAGAGCCGGGCGTGGAATGAATTGCGCCGAAGTATAACGTCCGCGTCTGTCAAGCGGCGGACAAGCAGAAGGAAATATCGGTCCGCGGCCGGCGATCCATGATTTTGGACGCCAGCGCTCTCTGGTTGGCAGCCTTTAGGCTGCTAGAAGCGAACTAAGACTGGGGTGCGGGCGTCCGGCACCAGTCCAGCGTCCGGCGCAGGCCGTCCTCGAGGCCGACGCTGGGCGCAAAGCCGAGGAGCCGTTTGGCCTTGGAGATGTCGGCCTGCGAGTCGCGAACGTCTCCCTCGCGCGGTGCCTTGTAGATCGCCTCGATGTTCGTCCCGACGATCCGGTTCATCGTTCGCAGCAGCTCGTTCAGCGACACGCGGCCGCCCGTGGCGACGTTGATCACCTCGCCCGAGGCATCCGGCGCCTCGCAGGCGCGCAGCACACCGTCGACGACGTTGGCGACGTAGGTGAAGTCGCGGGTCTGCTCGCCGTCGCCGTAGATCACGGGTTGGCGCCCCTCGAGCAGCGCCGTCGAAAACAGCGAGATCACCCCGGAATACGGCGAGCCGGGATCCTGCCGCGGCCCGAACACGTTGAAGTAGCGGATGGTGACGGTCTCGAGCCCGTAGAGCCGCGTGAACATCTGGCAGTACTGTTCCGCGACCAGCTTCTGCAGCGCGTATGGCGACAGCGGATTGGTCGGCATCTCCTCGTGCTTCGGCAGGGTTGGGGTGTTGCCGTAGGCCGACGAGGAACCTGCATACACGAGCCGCTTGACGCCGCCGTCGCGCGCCGCCACGAGCACATTCAGCGACGCGTCGATGTTGGCGCGATTCGACGTCACCGGGTCCTTCACCGATCGCGGGACCGACGGAATCGCGGCCTGGTGCAGGACATAGTCCATCCCGTCGACGGCCCGGGCGGCGACGTCCGGATCGGCCAGATCGCCTTCGAGGAATTCGACGCCGGGCAGGTGATCGAGATTGCGCCGCTTGCCGGTGATGAGGCTGTCGACGACGCGCACGCGATGGCCGCGGCGCAGGAGCTCTTCGGCGAGATGCGATCCGATGAAGCCGGCGCCGCCGGTGACGAGGTAGGAGGCCATAAGGGCTGCCGGGCCTGAAAGGCCCGGCCTACTTCAAGCTTCCTTTCGGAAGGTTCGGGACGAGCTTCAGCGCGTTCGCGTAATAGACCTTCCGCAGTACCTCGTCGGGCAAGCCGATCCCGTACAGCTTCCAGAACGCGTGATAGTCGCGGTAGTAGTCGAAGTACTCGTCGTTGGTCTCGAACACGCGCCAGTAGTACGGGTATTCGTCGGGCTGAAAGCTGTCTTTGCCGAACAGCAGCCGGTCCTGGTACTTCGTGAAGAAATCGCGCGCCGTCCGCGGTTGGCGCCCGATGTCATAGAGAACCGCGCCGACTTCCGCGTAAATGTTCGGCATCCGGTCCATCATCGCGCCCAGGCGGCCGAGGTCGTTGGCGTGCCAGCCGAGGTGCGCCAGGATGAAGGTCGTCTTCGGGTGCTTCGCGATCAGCCGATCGCGCTCGCCCATCAGCTCCTCGAACGACGGAAAGCGCGTTCGATCGAAGTAGCGGCGATCGGAATAAAGGGCCATCTCCAGCCAGCGTTCGTTCTGATAGTCCATCGGCTGGAAGAACTCCGCCGGGTCGGCGGTGTGGATGAAGACCGGGATGTTCAGCCGCGCGGCAGTCTGCCAGATCGGATCGAGCTCCGGGTCGTCCAGCTTCAACCTCGATCCGTCAGCCTTGCGCGCGGTGAGGCCGAAGCCCTTCATGATCTCGCCGAGGCCGAGCGCGCCGGCCTTCACGTCGGCCTCGAGCTGCGCAGCCGCCTTCTGGCCGAACCCCGGCCCGACGTCGCGGAACGTGATGTTGGTGAACATCACGAAGCGGTCCTTGTGCCGGCTGGCGCGAATCGCCGCAATCTGCTGCTGGAGCCGTTCGCCGGACGCGCCGCTGGCGTTGACCATCACCTGCACGTTGATCGGATCCATCGCGGCGGCGACGCGTGCGATCGCGTCCTCGGAGGTCAGGGCCGGCGGATGTCCGTGGATGTCGACGACCGGAAACTTCGCTCGCGGGACCGGGTGCTGGGGCACGACCAGCGTCGATCGCGGCTTGTACTCGCGGATGGTGGGTGGGGCGACTTCCGGATCGCGCCCCTCCGCCGGACGCGGCCGGATCTGGCCCGGCGGCGGCTGCGCGCCGACCAGGGTGGCGGCCAGGACGAAGGCGAAGAGGACCGCTCCGGAACGTATGCGCATGCGGTCAAGAATATCGCAGTGAGCCGGTAAGCCGAATTCTGTGGCCCGCCTCCGCTCCCGCTTTCGCGGGCGCTTCGGCGAGACGACGATCATTCCTCTAGGCCCGCCATTGCTGGCGGGCTCGAGCGACCTACCCGGAGGCGGCGACGGGCCATCGCTTCCCCCGAAGGGGATGCCTCCCTATTTGGTCTTGCTCCGTGTGGGGTTTTGCCTGCCACCCGTGTTACCACGGGCGCGGTGCGCTCTTACCGCACCTTTTCACCCTTACCCTCCTTCGCCTCGCGGCGCTTTCGCGCCTCGGCGTCGGAGGGCGGTATGTTTTCTGTGCCACTTTCCTTCGAGTCACCCCGACCGGGCGTTACCCGGCACACTGCCCTGCGGAGTTCGGACTTTCCTCTCGCTTGCGCGAGCGATCGTCCAGCTCACTGCGACCATTCAAGTGTACGGCAAACGCACGGCTGCCATGCGCCGCTGGCGGTACAGCGCCGGTCGGCTATCCGCGCCGAGCACCTCGGCTCACTGACGCGACGGTGCCCGCACCTTCGGCGCGAAGCTCGCGCTCGGAGGTGGGGCCCCGGCCACCGTGAGCAAAAGCGGCGGTTGCTCGGCGAGGCATGGCCGCAGGCGCTCTCGTCCGTTTCCCGAGAGTGGTCCTACCCGTCGGTTTCTTGGGAGATCTGGTACTGCTCGAGCTTCTTGTAGAGGTTGCTGCGGGGAGTGTCGATGACCTCGGCGGTCTTCGAGATGTTCCAGCCGTTCTCGCGAAGCTTGGCGACCAGATAGGCGCGCTCCGAGGAGTCCTTGAATTCGCGGAGCGTCCCCGCCGCCTTCGCCGCCTCTGCATCTGCGAGCGGCTTCGGCGCGCCAAGGCCCACGGCGGTCGCTGAAGCTCCCGTCGAGGCTGCGGACGGATTGCGAATCGCGCCCGGCAGGTCGGCGACATCAATCGTGTCGCTCGCCAGTCATGATGATCAGGCGCTCGACCGTGTTCCGCAGTTCGCGGATGTTGCCCTTCCAGCGGTAACGCTGCATCGCCTCGAGCGCGGCGTTCGTGATGCGTTTCGGCCGCGCGTTGTTCTCGCGGCTGAAGTACTCCATGTAGTGACGGACGAGGAGCGGGATGTCGTCGGGACGCTCGCGCAGCGACGGCACCTGGACCGGGATCACCGCGAGGCGGAAGTACAGATCCTCGCGGAAGCCGCCTTTCTCGATTTCCTCCTCGAGGTTCTTGTTGGTGGCGGCGATCACTCGGACGTCGACCTTGATGGTCCGCGCCGCGCCGAGCCGCTCGACCTCGCCCTCCTGCAGCACGCGCAGCACCTTGGCCTGGGTCTTCGGGCTCATGTCGGCGACTTCGTCGAGGAAGATCGTTCCCTTGTCGGCTTGCTCGAACTTACCGACCTGTTTTTCGGTGGCGCCGGTAAACGACCCCTTCTCGTGGCCGAACAGCTCCGATTCGATGAGCTCCTCGGGGATCGCCGCGCAGTTCACCTGCACGAAGCGCTCGCGCCGCCGCAGGCTGTTGCGGTGGATCGTCCTCGCGACGAGTTCCTTGCCCACGCCGCTCTCGCCCTGGATGAGCACGGTCGCGTTGGTCGGCGCGGCGCGGCCGACCGCCGCCATCACCTGCTGGAGGGCGCCGCTCTCGCCGACCATCTGATGACGGACTTCGGCGTCCTTCTTGAGCGATCGATTCTCGACGCGCAGCCGTCCCTGCTCGAGCGCGTTGCCGATCGTCACGAGCAGGCGATCGGTGCTTTCGAACGGCTTGTCGAGGAAGTCGGTCGCCCCGCGCTTGATCGCTTCGACGGCCGTGCTCGTCGTGCCGTGGCCCGAGATCATGACGACGGGCATGGTCTCGTCCATCGACCGGAGACGGGACAGGACGTCCATCCCGTCCATGCCCGGCATCTTGATGTCGAGCAGCACCAGGTCGGGCGTGTCGCGCTCCGCCAACACCAGGCCTTCGGGACCGGTCGCTGCGCCCACGAAGTCGTAGCCGTTGTACTCGAGCGTCATGCGCAGCGAGTCGCGTATCGCCGCGTCATCATCGATGACCAGGATCCGCGTCTTAGGCATCGATGCATCGTTCTTCGACGCGGACGGTCTTCAGCTGCCGCTGCTGCAGTTCGGGCGAGTAGAGGTACAGCGTGAGGATGTCGCCTGGACTGGCCTCGAGCGCCAGCCGGCGGAAATCGTCGACCGACTGGATGGGTTTGCGGTTGATCTCGAGCAGGACCGATCCGCTCTCGACGTCGGCGTCGAACGACACGCTGAGCGGCTCGACCCGGGTAATCAGCACGCCGCGGGTCTGCTGCGGCAGTTGGAACCGGTTGAACGCACGTGCGTCCAGGTCGCGGACAGTCAGGCCGAGCACCTGGTCCTGATTCGGACGGACCCCGGGCGGCGCGCTGACCGGTTCCTGCGACGTCAGGGTCCGCGGGGGCCGCTCCGCCAGCTTCACCGTGACGGTGTGTTCCCGGCCGTCGCGAAGGAGCCGCAGCTCGGCCGCCGACCCCGGCTTCTGCGAGGAAATCTCGCGGATCAGCTGATCGTCGGTGATGACGCGCGCCCGGTTGAAGCGCTGGATGATGTCGTACGGCCGGATGCCCGCCCGCTCCGCCGGCGATCCTTCCGTCACATCCTGGACCACGGCGCCTTCGTCCACCGTCAGCTTCAGAGACCGCTGCAGGTCCCGATCAAGGTCCCGGAGGGCGACGCCGATGTAGCCGCGCGACACGCGGCCGCGCTCGCGCAGCTGCGGGATGATCGACACGGCGCCGTTGATCGGCACGGCGAACCCGATGTTGCTGGCGCGCGAGCTGATGGCGGCGTTGATGCCGATGACTTCGCCCCGGGAGTTGATGAGCGGCCCGCCGCTGTTCCCGAAGTTGATGGCGGCATCAGTCTGGATGTAGTTGTCGAGGCTCGCGTCGAAGAGCTTCCGGCCGATGAAGCTGACGACGCCGACCGTGACCGTGTGCTCGTAGCCGAGCGGGTTGCCGATCGCGCAGACCCACTCGCCCATGCGCAGCGTGCCCGAGTCGCCGATCGGCGCGACCGGCAGGCTCGCCTGGCCGTCGACCTTGATCAGCGCGATGTCCGTATCCGGGTCGGACCCCAGCACGCGCGCGCGCAGCGTCCGGCCGTCCGACAGCTTGACCATGATGCGCTCGGCGCGCTCGATCACATGGTTGTTGGTGAGGATGCTGCCGTCCTTGTCGATGATGAAGCCGCTCCCCGCGCCGCGCCGCGTCTGGCGGTCGCGCGGGCTGTTGAAGTCGAACGGGCCGCCGAACGGATCGGGCGCTTCGCCGCCCGGCCGCCGCCGCCGCGTTTCATTACCGCTGCGGACGGTTGCGTCGATGTTCACCACCGCCGGGTTGACGCGCTCGACCACGTCGGCGAAGTTCACCGGCAGCGTGCCTGCCGGGCCGACCGGCGGCGGAGCCGCCACGGCGTGCAGCATCGGCTCGGGCCGGGGCGGCGCGCCGGCGGCGACCGAGGCATGATCCAGCCCGCCGGCGAAAATCGCGCCCACGAGGAAGGCGACGACCGCGGTGAGCGCCACGGAGACGACAGTGAATCGTCGCGACATCATGGGGCTCCGCCCCACACCCGGCTCGGTCGCTTGCGGGGGCCCCATGCCCCGCGCCGCTCCCTCGCAGGCGCGCGGCGCGCCTAGCTCGCACAGGTCAGCGCGAGCTTCAGGCTCGCTTTTCCATTATAAGAGCCTGAAACGCCTCCTCATCCAGCGTTTCGACCCCAAGTTCACGCGCCTTCTGGAGTTTGCTGCCCGCATCCGCCCCGGCCACGAGGTAATTGGTTTTTCGGCTCACCGAGCCCGACACTTTGGCGCCGAGACGCTCGAGCGCGGCCGTGGCGTCTTCGCGGCTCATCGATGAAAGCGTCCCCGTGATGACGAAGACCTTCCCCGCCAGCGGACCACGCTCGTCGGCAGGCTCGGGCGCCTGGCTGGCCATGTTCACGCCGGCGGCGGCCAGCCGCTCCACGATCCGGCGATTCCGCGGCTCGTCGCTGAAGAGCCGCACCGACTGCGCCACGACCGGGCCGATCTCCGGCACCGTCTGAAGCGCTTCGGCCGACGCGTCGAGCACCCGATCCATCGTCCGGAGATACCGGGCCAGCGTCGCCGCGGCTTTCTCTCCCACGTGCCGGATGCCGAGCGCATAGATCAGCCGCGAGAGATCGTTCGACTTGCTTCGTTCGATCTGTTCGATCACGTTGCGGCCGACCTTCCCGAGCTTGCGTGGCCGCGCCTTCTCGGATCGCGGTTCCCGCGGCGTGACCACGAGGTTCTCGAGCTGCGCCGCGTCGAGCGCGTAGATGTCGGCGAAGTCATGCACCAGGTCCTGCTCCAGCAGCTGATCGATCAGTGATTCGCCCAGGCCCTCGATGTTCATCGCCGACCGTGAGGTGAAGTGCTCCAGGCTGCGGCGCAGCCGCGCCGGGCACGCCGCGTTGTCGCACCGCCAGACCACCTCCTCCGCGTCGCGATGCAGGACGCTGCCGCACACCGGGCACGCGGCGGGCATCGTCCAGGGCGCGCTGCGCGGATCGCCTTCGATGACGATCGACTTCACGACCTTGGGAATGACGTCGCCAGCCTTCTCGATGAGGACGCGGTCACCTTCCCGGATGTCCTTTCGGGCCAGGTCCTCGGCGTTGTGAAGCGTGGCCATCGAGATGGTCGACCCGGCGAGAAACACAGGCTCCAGCACGGCGTACGGCGTCACCGCGCCGGTCCGGCCGACATTGACCTCGATCCTTCGCAGCGTCGTCGTCGCCTGCTCCGCCGGGAACTTGAACGCCGTCGCCCAGCGCGGGAACTTCGCCGTCGTCCCCAACCGTTCGCGAAGCGCGAGGTCGTCGACCTTGATGACGACGCCGTCGGTGTCGAACTGGAGTGTCCGGCGTTTCTCGGCCCACTCCTGGCAGAACGCCATCAGCGCATCGACGCCGACGCATGCGCGCCAGTGCGGCTCCACCGGCAGCCCCCACTCACGCATCGCCGTCAGCATCCGAGCGTGACCGTCGTAGGGTCCGGCTTTAGCCGGACCTCCGCCCGGGCCAGCAATCACCTGGTACGTGTACGCCGAGAGCCCTCGTTTCGCCACGAGCGCGGGATCGAGATTCCGCATCGTCCCCGCCGCCGCGTTGCGCGGGTTGGCGAACACCGGCTCGCCAGCCTCCTCGCGCTCGCGATTGGTCCGCTCGAAGGACGCCCGGGGCAGGAACACTTCCCCGCGCACCTCGATTCGGCCCTCGGGCGCGCCCTTCAGCCGGAGTGGAATCGTGCGGATGGTCCGGACGTTTGCCGTGACTTCTTCCCCGCGGACTCCGTCGCCGCGGGTCGCCCCGCGCGTCAAGAGGCCATCGATGTAGGTCAACGCGATGCTCAAGCCATCGATCTTCAGCTCGGCCACGTAGGCCACCGGCGACTCCCCCAGCCCCGCGCCCTTCCGCACGCGCTCGTCGAAGGCGCGCAGTTCCTCTTCGTTGTAGGCGTTATCCAGGCTGAGCATCGGCGCCAGGTGCTCGACCGTGTCGAACCCCTCAGCCGGCCGTCCGGCCACCCGCTGCGTCGGGGAATCGGGGGTGACGAGGTCCGGGTACTGCGCCTCGAGCGCCTCGAGCTCGTGCAGCAGCCGGTCGAACTCGTCGTCCGAGATTTCGGGGTCGTTCAGGACGTAATAGCGGTCTTCGTGGTGCCGGATGGCTTCGCGCAGCTGCCGAATTCGTTCTTCGGGTGGGGTCACGAGACAGAAGAGCGCCTTTGCGGCCTTTGTATCCTCTGCGTCCTGAACAGTCTCTTCACAGCCTATCGGTCGCGCGACACGACGTAGTCGGGCAGCGCGAGCAGCGCGTCGCGTTCGGAGCTGGGCGGGAACGCGCTCAGCGGCTTCCGGGCGCGCTCGGCAAACTCCTCGGCACGGCGGAACGCGTAGTCGATCGACCGGTGTTCGCTGAGAATCTGCAGCAGGTCGTTCCACTGCTGCTCGGCGACGGTCCGCGTCGCGATGATGTCGCGAACGATGCGCTCGCCGGCGGCATGGCCCTGGTGCAGCAGGTGGATGAGCGGCAGCGTCATCTTGCCTTCGCGCAGGTCGGCGCCGATCGGCTTGCCGAGCGCGGCAGCGTCGCCGGTGAAATCGAGCAGGTCGTCGACCACCTGGAATGCGATGCCGAGGTTGAACGCGTACTCGCGCAGCGCCTCCTGCTGCTCGGGGGTGACGTTGCCGAGCATGCCGCCGATCTGCGCGGAGCCCCCGAACAGGTAGGCGGTCTTGCGCCGGATGATGTCGAAGTGCTCGTCCTCGGTGATGTCGGCGTCGCCGTTCTTGGTGAGCTGGTAGAGCTCGCCTTCAATCATCTCGCAGCGTGACGTCGCACAGGAGCCGCACGATGTCGAGGGTGTCGTGCGTGAGCGCCATCGCCATCGACTTGATGTAGAGGTAGTCGCCGAGCAGCACCGTGACGTCGTTGCCCCACCGCGAGTGTACGGCGAGGCGGCCGCGCCGCAACTCGGAGTCGTCGATGATGTCGTCGTGGACGAGGGTCGCCGTGTGGATGAACTCGATGACGGCGGCGTAGAGGACGGCGCGGTCGCCCTTGTAGCCGCTCAGGCGCGCGGCCATCAGGAGGACGGCCGGCCGGATCCGCTTGCCTCCGCTCGTCTGGATGTACTTGCCGATGGTCGGGATGAGCGCGACCTGCGACTCGACGTGGCGGGCGAATTCGCGATCGACCCGCTCGAGATCGGCGCGGATTGGCTCGAATATCTGCGACAGGGCCGGCGTCGTTTTTTCCACTGGAGGCCAGTAGGACTTTACCACGGCTTTACGGAGCAAAGAGGGCGCGGTAGTTGTCGGTGGTGCGCGCGGCGAGATCCGCGGCGGGAATGCCGCGATCCGCGGCCAGCGCCGCTACGACCGCGGCCACCCGCGCCGGCTCGTTGCGCTTGCCGCGGTGCGGCACCGGCGCAAGGAACGGGCTGTCGGTTTCGGTCAACAGCCGATCGAGCGGCACGAGCTTCGCCGTCTCGCGCAGATCAGCCGCCTTCGGGAAGGTGACGATCCCGGCGAACGAGACGTGGAATCCGAGGTCGAGCGCGGCCCGCGCCAGCGCGGGCGTGCCCGTGAAGCAGTGCAGCACCCCGCGCAGGGCCCCGCCCCCTTCTTCGCGAATGATCGCGATCGTGTCGTCCTCGGCCTCGCGCGTGTGGATCACGACCGGCAGGCGCCGCTCGCGGGCGAGCCGCAGCTGCGCCCGGAAGACGTGCTGCTGGACGTCACGGGGCGAGAAATCGTAGTGGTAATCCAGTCCGATCTCGCCGACGGCACGCGCCGATGGCATCGTGTCCAATGCGGCCCGGACCACCGCGGCGGCGCGCTCGGGATCGCCGGTGTACTCGTGCGCGATGTGCGGGTGGACCCCGATGGAGGTGCGGACGTCGGGCCAGAGCTGCTCGACGCGCCGCGCCTGCTCCGCCTCGGCGGCATTTCCGCCTTCGAGGATGACGAGCGCCCCCAGGACGCCCGCCGCCTTCGCCCGCGCGATCACCTGCTCGAGGTCGCCGCGGAACTTCTCGTCGGCCAGGTGGCAGTGGGAGTCGATCACGATCTGCCGGGCACGGAGGGGACGGAGACCACGGCCAAGATGAAACACGGAGACACGAAGACCGACGCGGCCATAAGGCCGCAACGAAAGTGAAGCGCTCCACGTCAGCTTCGGCGATGATGGGTTTACGACAACGCATCACGCCGGAGGAGAGGATGGAGCGCTTCGTGACGCGGCACGGTGACCGCATCGTCGGCACCTATCAGGATTTGATCGGTTGTTATTCTGCGGCACGCTCCGCTGGATGTGCTATGTGGACGGGATGGCAAAGTTTCTGGCGAGCCAAGGGGTGTTGCTGAAGGATTTCGGCGCGTACGCCGAGCGGTTGTCGGCCCGCGTGAAGGCGCATGCGCATGCGCTCGCGACCGACGCCAACCGGCCGTTTGAGTATCTCGCCTCGTCGCAGCTCCGAAAAGAGGCGCACGCCCGGATGATTGCGGAGCGCGACGGCATCACCGCCGGCTTGGTGTGCGTGCTGTCGTGTGTGGAGCCTGCCGGTCGTTTACCGTTCGGCGGAATCGGGCCCGCGAACAACTCGAACTCGTGGCGGGCGAGCGGAAATGTCTCCACCTCTATTTCTATTTCATCGATGCGGATTTCGGGCTGATGCATGTGCGGCTGCAGACCTGGCTGCCGTTCACCATACAGGTCTGTGTCAATGGACGGGCCTGGCTCGGGTGTCACCTGCGACGTGAGGGCATCACGCACACCGCCGTCGACAATTGCTTCACCGCCGTCGGGGATCTCGCCCGGACGCAGCACTTGGCGGATGATTTGGTGGATTGGCCGTGGGAGCGCTGGTTGCGTCGCCTCGCCCACCACGTGAATCCGTGGGTCGGGGACCGGCGCCCGTTGTGCCGCAGCTATTACTGGAGTGTGCGCGAAAGCGAATACGCCACCGACGTGATGTATCGCACCGCCACGACGGTCACGGCGATCTATCCGGCGTTGATCAGGCACGCCATTGAAACGTTTCAGAGCGACGATGTCCTGCGCTTTCTCGGTCATCGGCCGATCGGGTTTGGGCGGGAGGTCCAGAGCGACCTCCGCCGCCGGGCCGAGGGCGTGCGGGTCAAGCACTGGGTCGAGGAAAACTCGATCAAGATGTACGACAAAGCCGGGAGTCTGATTCGCATCGAGACGACGATCAATAATCGCGACCGCTTCAAAGTGCGACGCCGGCGGCCGAGTGACGGCCGTCTCGATTGGCTGCCCTTGCGCCGCGGCGTCGCGGATATGCGGCGGCGCGCCGCCATCAGTCGCGCCGCCAACGCGCGTTACCTTGACGCGCTCAGCGTGGTGGGCGAGCCGACCCCCTCGCACCGCCTGCTTGATCCCGTGAGTCAACGGGTGACCCATCGCGGTCGGCCGTTCCGCCCCCTTCGCCCAATTAGTCCACAGGATGCGCCGCTCCTCCAGACCGTGTTCCGCGGCGAATTTCGCCTCCGCGGCTTCACGAATCGGGACATTCGCCGTCGGCTCGCTGTGACACCTCCCGACGCGCGTGAGGCGCGACGGCAGGCTGCGCGGGTCTCGCGCCACCTGCGTTTATTGCGCGCCCACGGTTTGATTCGAAAGGTCACCGGCACCCATCTCTATCGCATCACACCTCGCGGTGAAGCCGTCCTGAGTACCGCCATCCGCTTCCGAGAAACGGACGTCGCGCTGTTAGCGGCTTGAATTCATGCCAGAAAAACAAAATTCCAGACATTTGTCCTACGGAGACCACACGGAGAAGACCGAGGCGTGCGACCGCCCCGCAAAGCGGGGCGCCAACGATGACAAGAGCTCATGAAAATACAAGCCGGCGCATCTTAGTGGCTTGCGTTTTCATGAGCTCTTGTCATCGTTGGCAGACGCCCGGCTGCGCCGGGCGCTGGTCGCACGCCGCAGCGTGCAGCCTCCGTGTCGTCTCCGTGGCTCCGTGGCTCCGTGTTGAACCGTGGCCTCCGCATACTCCGCGAGCTCTAGGGCCGCAGCCCCGATGGCAGCCGCGGCGATCCCAGCAGGCCGGATGAACTCCTGCCACCGCTTGTCGGGGTTCGCGTCGGTGCCGCCGCGCGACTCGATGAACTGCTTCACCAGGTCCTTGCCGAGGTTGTAGTTGATCACGTAGCTGCGGTAGTCGTCGAAGAACCGCGTCCGCTGTTCGGCGCGTGGCCGGCGACATCAGCGCGAAGCGCGTCAGCCACTCGGACGGCGGCCTGCGCGATCGATCTCGCCGTTCAGATACCGGCGCGCCGCCTCGTTGCCGGCATACGACAGCCGGTCGACCAGGTCGTGGACGTCGTAGTACTCGCCGACGCGGGCCGGATTCAGGCCCGCCGCCGGGAACAGCACGTCCCGCTCGAACGCGCAGCCGTTCGGCGTCCGGGAAACGCGACCTCGATGCCGTAGTTGGCGGTGCCTTCGGCGATGAGCGACTGCGGCGAGAACAGCGCATAGACCGAGAACTCCGACCAGCCGCGATCGCGCATCAGGTTCTTCTCGAGCAGCGCGTTGTAGACGTGGTGGCCCGGGATAGCCCTCGTGGCATGCCAGGTCGATCGCGCGGTCGATGAAGATCGGCAGGTCGGTATTGACCTGGATCAGGCTGCGGTAGTTGCCCTGGTACCAGTTGTAGCCGCTCCACGACTTGCCGGTGACGTACTCGACCGTGAAGCTCTCGTCGCCGGCAGCTCCAGCGTGCGGCATCGTCCGCCGCCGGCACTCGGCGATCGCGAGATCGAAGACCCGCCCGAGCCGGTCGCGCGGGATGACGAACTGCTTTCCGAACGCTTCGTAGCGGTCGATCGAGCGGACCCTTGCCCGGCAAGCGCCGGTCGAGCTCGTCCAGCGTCGCCTGGAAGTACGACTCCGGATGGGTCGGGCGCGACGGCGTCGTAGAGCGCCTGCGACTCTTCGTCGAAGCGACAGCTTCGTCGCCCGAGAGCATGCGGACGCGCGCGCGCAGCGCTTCGAGCTGCCGGCGCAGATATCGTGGCGGAGCGACGGTCAGTTCGTCGCCGGTCTGCGGCGGCCGGCCGGCGATGCCCGCGCTCGCTCGACGAGCCGGCCGCGCGTCCGCGTCGATCTCGGCGAGCGGCCGCTTCGCCGTTCGCGCCTCGGCCTTCCACTCGGGCGGACCGTAGTAGGCGTCGACATAGGCGGCATCGTGCTGGCCCATCGCCAGCACGAGCTTCACGTAGCGTTCGGCGATCGCGTTCATCGGTCGTGGTCGCTGGCGCCGAGGCCCGGTCGCACGCCGCCGGCCAGGCGACGCGCTATCACGAGTCGCCAGACGGAACGGCAGCGACTTCAACAAGTCCACACAATCGCGATCCGATGGCGTCGACCCGCCTGTCTCCTACCCGGACCCTGCTCTCCCCCGGCGCCGGCGGGCTCGTCGAAGCTGACGAGCACGCCTTTCCGCCGTCGGGGCTGGCGGCGAGCACCATGCCGTTCGATTCGACGCCCATCAACTTCGCCGGCTTCAGGTTGAAGACAATCACGACCGTTCGGCCGACGAGCGCTTCCGGCTCGTAGGCCTCGGCGATGCCGGCGACGATGGTCCGCTGCTCGCTGCCGACATCGACCAGCAGCTTCAGCAGCTTGTTCGACTTCGGCACGCGCTCGGCCGCGAGCACCTTGGCGACGCGCAGCTCGACTTTCATGAAGTCGTCGATCGAGATGCGATCGCCTCGGCGGCTGCGGCTGCCGAGGTGCTCGGCGGCGGCTGAGGGGCTCGGTGGCTGCGCCGTCGGGTGCGGGCGGCTTCGGCACTGCTGGTCGGCTTCGGCGGCACCGGCTGCGCGCCGGCGCGGTGCTGGGTGGTCGTTCGCGTGCTATCGGCCATTTGTCTGAGTTCCTCCACTGACTGTTCGATGCGCGGAAAGAGCGCGTCGTCTCGCCAAGCCGGTCCCCGGCGTCGAGGGTGCCGCGCGCCAGCGACGCCCACGCGTCGGGCCGCGGTTCGACCCCCAGCATCCGCAGCGTTCGCTCGGCGGTGTCCGGCATGAACGGCCGCAGCAGTTCGGCGACGACCCGCAGCGTGTCGGCCGCGACATAAAGCGCCGTTTCGAGCTCGGCGCGTTCGCGCCGGCCTTGGCCACGTCCACGGCTCGCGCGTGACGATATAGCGGTTCGTGGCGCCGATCACGTCCCAGATGTCGCGCAGCGCGACGCTCAGCTGAAACGAGCGCACGGACGCCTTGACGCTGCCGATCAGGCGCGTCGACCGCCAGCCCGAGCACCTGCTCTGGTTCGCGCCAGCAGTGCGGGTCGGCGCGCGGCACGATCCCGCCGCAATACCGATGAATCATCGTCGTCGCGCGGCTCGACGAGGTTGCCGAGATCGTTGGCGAGATCGGCGTTGTAGCGCGTCAGGAATCGCTTCGTCGCCGAAGCTGGCGTCCTGTCCGAACACCATCTCGCGGAAGACGAAATAGCGGAGCGCGTCGAGGCCGAACCGGTCGATGTAGGCCTGCGGCCGCACGACGTTGCCCTTGGACTTCGACATCTTGGCGCCGTCCATCAGCCACCATCCGTGGCTGACGATCTGGCGCGGCAGCGGCAGGTCCGGCGGCGAGCAGGAACGCCGGCCAGTAAATCGCGTGCTGGCGGACGATCTCCTTGCCGATCAGGTGCACGTCGGCCGGCCAGTACTTCGTCGAACCGTGCGGTCGCGTGATCGCTGCCGCCGTAGCCGACGGCGGTCATGTAGTTGGTCAGCGCGTCGAACCAGACGTACATGACGTGCGCCGGATCGTCCGGCACCGGAATGCCCCACTTGAACGAGGTCCGGCTGACGCTGAGATCCTCGAGGCCGGCCTCGAGGAACGACAGCATCTCGTTCCGGCGGATCGCCGGAACGACGAAGTCCGGGTTGCGGCGGTAGTGGTCGAGGAGCGGCTGCTGGAACGCCGAGAGCCGGAAGAAATAGCTCTCCTCGGCGATCCGCTCGACGGCGTTGCCGCAGATCGGACAGCGGCCGTCCTGCAGCTGCGTATCGGGGACGAAGACTTCGTCGACCGTGCAGTACCAGCCTTCGTACTTGTCCTTGTAGATGAAGCCCGCGATCGCGGACCCGCCGCCACAGCGCCTGCGCCGCCGCGTGGTGCCGCGGCTCGGTCGTCCGGATGAAGTCGTCGTTGGTGATGTTGAGCGCCGGCAGCAGATCGCGGAACTTCTGCGCCACACTGGTCGGCAAACTGCGTCCGGCTGAGCCCCGCCTTCTGGGCCGCCCGCTCGACCTTCTGGCCGTGCTCGTCGGTGCCGGTGAGAAAGAACACGTCGTCGCCCTGCCAGGCGGTGCGCGCGCGCGACCGCGTCGGCCACCATCGTGGTGTAGGCGTGGCCGAGATGCGGCTCCGCGTTGATGTAGTAGATCGGCGTGGTGATGTAGAAGCGGCGTCACGACGGTCACGCGGCGAGCTCCGTACGCCTGAATGGCGATGGCCTGGACTTCCTTGACCGACAGGTTGCTTGCCGCGGCGAGCTCGGCGCAGTCCTCGAACTCCGGCACGGCGTTGACGATCCGGCCGTCGCGCCAGGCCAGCTTGAACCGCACGGCGCCGAGCGGCGTCTCGACGCTGACGATTTCCCGGCGCAGGCACTCGCGCTCGACTTCGTAGTGCCTCAGCCCGATGGTCGTCGTTTCGCGGAAGATGACGTCGGTCAGAGCCGCGCTTCGGTCGGGCGGCGCGACGACCGTCAGCAGCGTGCCCGGGCCGGTTCTTCTTCATCTGCACCGGTACGTAGAACACCTCGAGCGCGCCGGCCGCGTAGAGCCGGTCCATGGCCACGCCGAAAATCTGCGGGTTCATGTCGTCGATCTCGCACTCGATGACGACGACGCGGTCGCCTTCCGGCTGGTCGGCGGCCCGGCCGACGAGCACGCGCAGGACGTTCGGCGTCTCGGGATTGTCGCGCTCGCCGGCGCCGTAGCCGACCGCTCGACGATCATCGCCGGCACGGACCGAACGACGAGGCATAGGACGTGGCGATGCAGCGCGCCGGTCGGCGTCACCAGCTCCTTCTGGACGGCGCCGCTGTAGATCGGCGCGTCGCCGAGCAGCCTGACCGTGGCGGGCGCTGGCACCGGGAAACAGCCCGTGCGCCGAGTGCACGGTGCCGCCGCCGACGTTCAGCGGCGAGCAGACGATGCGGTCGGCGCCGACCCACTCGAGCGCGAACACCGCGCCGACGATGTCGATGATCGAGTCGAGGGCGCCGACCTCGTGCAGATGGACCTTCTCGACCGGCATCTGATGAATCGCGGCCTCGGCCTCGCCCAGCCGCTGGAACAGCGCCTTGGCGCGGTCGCGGCCGGCCGGCGAGAGCGCCGACCGGTCGATCAGCGCGAAGATGGATTTCGGATGGCGATGCGGATGATGGTGCTGGGAGGCTGCGCCACTGGTCGTGCTGGGGGCTGATCGCCGGCAGGGTGCTGGTGCGACTGTGCGTGCTACGTGCGGTGCGGGGCTCGCCTGTGGGTGCTCGTTGGCGCCGGCGTGAGTGCTCGTTGGCTCCGCCTGTAGCGTGCTCGTGGACGCTGAACTTGGTGGCCGACACACCCGCGCGGAGCACGCGTCGGTCGTGACCTCGTAGCCGGAAACCGCCAGGCTGCCCAGCGCACGCTTCAAATCGTCGAGCGGCAGGCCGGCATCCAGCAGGGCGCCGAGCACCATGTCGCCGGAGATGCCGGAGAAGCAATCGAGATAGAGGATACGAGACATGTCGTAGTTAGGTGTACATCAGAGACGGGGTGACGGAGCTAAACGGTTCAACACGGCGTCACGGAGACTCGGGACGACACAGGACAGTGATCGACGATTCGGTGCGCGGTACGAAGTTCGTGATGAACCACTTCGAGGTTCGATTCTCGCGTTATACGCATCGGCCGGGCCGGCCGGGTCGCCTGCAGCGTGACAGCTTCCGTGCGTGCTCCGTTACACCGTGTCACCGTGTTAAGCGTGGCCGACGGCGCCTCCGTGCCCTGTAACTCGCTAAATCTGACCCATCTCTTTGAAACTGCAGTACCTGGCGTCGCCGAGCACGATGTGGTCGACGACGGAATCCCATCAGCGCGCCGACCGCCGCCAGCCGCCGCGTCAACGCGATGTCGTCGGGGCTCGGGCTGGGATCGCCGGACGGATGGTTGTGGAACACGACGATGGCTGCCGCGGCGCCGAGCATGGCTTCCCGAAACACGTCGCGCGGCTCGACGATGGTCGAGTTCAGCGTGCCGGTCGCGACGATCGTCGTCCGGATCACGCGGTGCTTCGCATCGAGCAGCACGACGCCGAAATGCTCGGTCGGCCGCGACCCGAAGCCGGCAGCAGGAACGCGGCCGCGTCGCGCGGCGTCGAAGCTGGATGCGCGCCGGCGGCGCGTGCGCCAGCGTGCGTCGTCCGAGCTCCAGCGCCGCGATCAGCTGCGCCGCCTTGGCCGGCCGATGCCGGCGACCTGCGCCAGATCGCCGCCGACGACGCGCCAGCCCGTGCAGCCCGCCGCGCGCGCTCAGCAGCTCGTTGGCGACGTCGAGCGCGCCGGCTGCGCGCAGCCGCTGCCGAGCACGACCGCCACGAGCTCGTTGTCGCCGAGCGCCGCCGCGCCGTGACGCAGCAGCTTCTCGCGCGGACGATCGTCGGGCGACAGGTCTTTCATCCTACAATACTCACTTGATGCGCGCGCGTGGGCCCTCCTGGCACTGCTCGTCCTGTTCACGGCGGCGTGCGGCGGCGACCCCCCCGAGAAGGAGATGCAGCAGGCGCAGGCCGCGATCGACGCGGCCCGCGCGGCCGGCGCCGAGCGTGTACGCCGCCGAAGAATTGGCCGCCGCGGAGGCCGCGCTCACGCGTGCCGGCGCCGCGGTGGTGGCGCGCGACTACCGTCTGGCCCTCAACGACGCGCTCGACAGCCGTGAGCGCGCCCAGAAGCCGCCAAGCTCGCCGCCGACGGCATGGCGGCCGCGCGCGTCGAGGCCGATCGCAGCATCACCGGCGCGGCGACGGGCGTCGAGCGATGCGCACGCGTTTGAAATCGCCAGAGTGCCTCGCCTGCCGGCCCGGACCGTCGCTGCCGTGCGCACCTCGGTGGCCGACGCCGACAGGCACGTGCAAGAAGCGCGCGCAGCCTTCGACGCGGCGACTACAAGGCCGCGCAGGCGCCGGCGGCGGCCGCAAGTGCCACGTTGAGCGCGGCTACGCGAACTGGAACTGCGAGGCGCGCCGCCAAGCGCCGGCGCTAAGGCGGCCGTCAGAATCTGCCAGGGGTTCCGCTTCAGCCGGTACGCGGAATCTGCCTGAGCCACTCGCCTTCAGACAGGACTCTCCGCCCAGCCGGTCAGATAGACGCTGTCGGCTCGCCACTCGACCCGCTGGGTTCCGCCAGGCGCAATGACGTCGGCGTCCCGGCCGGCGCCGCCGAACGAGCGGCGGCGACCAGCGCGGCGCACGAACCGGTGCCCGACGACGTGGTCGGCCCGACGCCCGCTCCCAGATCAGAATCCGGACGCGGTCCGGCGTTTCGACGTCCGCGAACTCGACGTTGGTCCCGTCGGAAACATCTCGTGGCGCTCGAGCGCCGCGCCAAGCCGGCGGAAACCGCCTCGTCCGGCAGCGGACCGAGGATCACGCACTGCGGATTGCCCATGTCGAGCACGACGAGATGCACGCTCGCCGGCGACCTCGAGCGGCAGCACCTTGCGGACATCGCGCGGCGGCCCCATCGCGGTGCGGAAGAACTGGCGCGACCCCTCGCGCCCGGTCCGCGGCACCTGCTTCACGCCGGCTTCGGTGCGAATCGCCACCGTCGCGTCGGGCCGGCGCGTCGTGCTGCAGCAGCAGCGCGCCAAGCGCCCGGACGCCGTTGCCCGACACTTCCGCGCGGCTGCCGTCGGCGTTCAACAGCCGCATGCCGACTTCATCCGTTGCCGGTTCGTAGACGATCAGGCCGTCGGCGCCGACGCCGGTGTGCCGGTCGCACATCTCGCGGGCCAGCGCATCGAGGCGTGCGCCGGCCACGTCCGCCGCCTGCACGTACAGGAAGTCGTTGCCGTAGGCGTGGGCTTTGGCGAACTTCAGCACTCGACCAACTCCGCAGTGAGGTGATTCGCATCGATCACTTTTTACTGGTCGTCTCACCCCCAGCGCGAACGATGATCGTCTCGCTCGACCGAACGGTTCCTGCTCGATGGCGTAGGCGCTACTCTACTTCCTGCAGAACGCGAGCAGGTGCCAGCCGAACGGCCGCACGACGGCCCGCGGCAGGACGTTGAAGGCGCCGACGAACAGGCCGTTGTAGACGGCGCCTTTCCAGCCGCCGTGCAGCCGCGATTTCACCGGAAAACGCTCGGGGACGACGCGCACGTCGCGGAAGCCGCGCAGCAGCCGCTTGAACTCGCCGATGCTGTACTTGAGCAGGACCGGCGCGTCCTGGTGCTCGAGCCCGACCTTCATCAGGTTCGACAGCGCGTTCAGCCACGAGATGCGGTTGTAGACCTGGAACACCGCCTCGCCGCCGGGCTTGAGCACGCGGCGGCATTCCGCCACCAGCCGCTCGGGGTTCGCCGTGTACTGGACGACGCCGTGCGCGTAGACCAGATCGAACGAGTTGTCGGCGAACGGCAGGCTTTCGCCGTTGGCGACCCGGAAGTCTCCCTGCAGCCCTGCTGCTCGAAATTGGCGCGCGCCAGCGCAATCGCCGATTGCGGCCAGGTCGACGCCGGTGACGACGGCGCCGCCGCGCGCGAACCGCGCCAGGTCGACGCCGGCGCCGCAGCCCACTTCGAGAACGCGGCGCCCGCGATAGCCGTCGAAGTCGACGAGCCGCAGCAGATGGTGCAGCTTCTCGAAGTGATACTGATCGAGATCGTCGAAGAATCCGCGCGAGCCGACCGGATGCCGCGTGATCTCCAGATCGTGAATGTGCTGTTCCCAGTACGCGCGCACTTCGTCGACCGTCGCCACGCCGCATAATATAGCCCGACGTGCAGCGCGATCCGGATCGGCTCACCGAGCGCACTTTCGACCTGCTCATCGTCGGCGGCGGCGTCTATGGCCTCGCGATCGCGTACGACGCCGCCCAGCGCGGCGCGCGGTGGCGCTCGTCGAGCGCGACGACTTCGGCAGCGGCAGCTCCTTCAACCATCTGCGGACGATTCACGGCGGGCTGCGCTACCTGCAGCACCTGAACGTCGCGCGCGCGCGCGAATCGGTGCTCGAGCGGCGCACGCTCGCCCGCATCGCGCCGCATGCCGTGGCCCCGATGCGCTTTGCGCTGCCGCTCTATCGATTGCTGACGCGCGGCAAGCTGGCGATGCGCGCCGGCTTGCTCGTCGACCGAATCGTCGCCGCCGGGCGGAATCACGGCGTCGCGCCCTCGCTGGCACTGCCGGGCGGGCGCGTCTTCTCGCGGCACCAGGCAGTCGAGCAGTTCCCGGGCCTCCGCCGCCGCGGGCTGACGGGGGCGGCCGTCTGGCACGACTACGTGGCGCCCGAAGCCGACCGGCTCACCTTGAGTTGGGCGCTGGCTGCCGCGTCGCACGGCGCGGTGCTGGCGAATCACGTGGAAGCGGTCGCGTGGCGCGCGACGGACGGCGCGTGGCCGGAGTCGAGGCGGTCGATCGGTTCACGGGCCGCAAGCTTCAGATCGCAGCGCGGACGGTGGTCAATGCCACCGGCGGCGCCATCGATCGCCTGCTGGGGCCGATCGGGATGGCGACCCGCGTCCCGATGCTGATGGCCATGAACCTCGTCACGACGCGCGAGGCCGGAGACGTGGCGCTCGGCGGCCGATCGGAGTCGGGACGCAATCTGTTCCTGGTTCCCTGGCGGCGCCGCGCGTTGTTCGGCACCTGGGAATCGCGGGCCCTGCCAGCCGGATGCAGTTCCGACCGAACGTGACGTCGCCGCCTTCATCACCGAACTGAACGAGGCGTTTCCGTCGCTCGACCTGAAGCGGACTGACGTCGCGCTCGTCCATCGCGGCGTCGTACCCGCCGTCGCGGCATCGGGCCGCGTCTCGCTGGAAGGGCGTGCGCAGATTCGCGATCACGCCGGCGATGGCGCCGAGGGTCTGTTCAGCGTCGCGGGCGCGAAGTACACGACCGCACGCGCCGTCGCCGAGGAGGTCGTCGATCGTGTGATGCGCGCGCTGCCAGGACGTGGACGCCGTGCCGCACCGCGTCCACTCCCCTGCCCGGCGGCCACGTCCGCGACACGGCGCTGACGATCGCCGACGCGCGCCGCGACTACGACAGCCTCGTGCCGAGCGATACGATCCCGCACCTGGTCGCCGCCTACGGATCGGGATATCGCGAGGTGATGGATGCCGCACGCAGCCAGCCCGCCTGGTGCACGCGGGTCGCGCTCCGACTCGCCGGTGATCGGCGCGGAACTGATCTGGGCGGCCCGCCACGAGATGGCTGAAACGCTGTGTGATGCCGTGCTCCGGCGGACGCCGCTCGGATCCCTCGGGTATCCCGGCGACGAAGCCGCATCGCGCGCGGCCGACCTTCTCGGCACCGAACGGGGTGGAGCGACGAGCGGAAGCGCCAGGAACTGGCGACGCTGAAGGAGTTCTATGACGTGGTCCGGGAATGAGCGCCGAGGGAGACCCGATCCGGGGTTACCTGCTTGCCGCGGGTGGGTCCGACCTGTCGGGGTGCCCGACTGAAGCGCCCATGACCACTGCCGTCCGCGCGGCGATTCTCGTCCTCATTCTGCAGTTCCGCTGCCGCGGCCGCACAATCACCCGGCGGCCGGATACGAACCGCCGTCAATCGGAACGACGATCGAAGCCGACGTCCTCCAAGACCTGCCGATCGGCGACAACCTCTACGCGCTGCTCGAAACCACGCAAGCCGAGGTGATCTGCGGATCGCTTCAACGGCGGCGGCCTCAACACGGGCGGGCCGTCGCGGCTTGGCGGATTTCTCGGCTCGTGGTCGCAGACGCTGTTCCGCGTCGGCGATCTCAACATCTCGGATCCCAACGGCAGCGGCGAGGCGCTGCTCTTTCCGAAGCGATGCCCTGGCAGCGCCTGCGCGTGGAGACCGGGCTGATGCCGGCACACATCAACACTCCTGGACTTGCCGTCACGCTCGAACCGCGCCGTCCGTCCGCGGCCTGGACGGGGACCATCGCGGGGTCAGGATCGGGCGGCAGCCTCGTCGCGGGTGCGCCGGCCGATCAGCCGCCGCCGATTACCCGCCTCGACGAATATGCCCGAGGCGCAGCCTTCGTCAGCGGGCCGATCAACGACGCGCTCGGGCTCGCCGCCGGAGGTGCGTGGGCGGGCTCACGGAGCCTGTTTCGCGAGCTCGAGCCGATCGACCGGAACACCCTCGCGTCGGGTTTCGCTCATCTGACACTGGCAGCGTCCCCGACCGGGAATGGCGTGCGTTCGGGTGGGTGCAGCACGCCGAGAGGCCGTTTCAAGAGTGGCTGTCGTTTCAGGATCCCACGGCCGCGACCAGCGACACCGCCGTTCACGTGCAGTCGACCTGGGAGGAGCGGCCCTCTTCCGGCTGGCGGTGGCGGGCGTTCGGCGGATTCACCCAGCGCTCGCGCGGACACGAGTTCGGCGTGCCGTCGGTCGTAATGGAGCGGATCTCCGCCGGACCCGTGCCGGAAGTCGTCGATGAAGCCGCCGAGCGGACCACGCGCCGGCTGGCGGGTGGATTGCGGCTCGCGCCGTCGGCCGACTCCGCTTCACGGCATCGGATTGAATTCGGCGTTGACGTCGACGCCGCTTCGACCAGTGCGCGCAATCAGTTCGCAGGGACGGTGCACGAGCTCATCGACAGCTCGCGCGCGCGGATCTGGAACTACGACACCGGCCGGCGGAGTCACGACGGCGCGTCGTCACGACGTCCGCCTACGTGGCCGACACGATCGCGCTGTCTCCGACCTCACCCTCGACGCAAGCCTGCGGACGGAGCTGGTGCACGGCCATGCGGAAGGGGCCGAGACGAACGTGGACTGGCTGAGTCTGTCTGCCCGCGGCGCGCCTCCGCTGGCAGTTCGCCGACCGGGGCCGGGTTGCGCTCGTGGCGGGTACGTGCGATCCGCCAACACGCTGACGCTGAACTGGCTGGCGTACGGGGGATCCGGCCGCGCCTCGTGGCCAGGGTCGCTGCCGCGGCGCGGCCGGGTGTCCTGGTCGCCCGAGTGGGACCCGGCACGGGCGGCAATCCGTCGTTCAGCCGGATCGACGACGACCTGCGGCGGCCCTACACCGACGAATTCGTCGTCGGCGTCGAGTCTGGCCGCCGCGAGTCGATGCGATTCACGCTGACCGGCATCGCGCGTCGTGAGGGCAACCTGCTCGCCGTCGTGAACACTGGCGTGCCGGTCTCCGGGTACAGCACCATCGAGATCCAGGACGAGTACATCTTCCTCCGCAACCCGGAGGACGACCGCACGCTCACCGTCTACAACCGGCTGCCGTCCGCGTTCGGCCGAGACACCTATCTCCTGACCAATCCCGAGGCTGGACGCCGCGCACTCGCTGGCGTCTGAAGCTGACGGCCGAACACGCGAGCGAGCGGCTGTTCATCCTCTTCGCCGCGACCGCGTATCTCTCGGAGGGCTCCGGTGGAAATCGCGGCTACGGTCCTCGCGAGAACGATCAGGACATGCCGGGCGAGCTGTTGACCAATCCCAATGCCGCGACCTACTCGCGCGGGCGGTTGTTCACCGATCGCGGGTTCACGATCAAGTGGACGACGCGCTACCGGATGCCGTACGACATCACGCTGGGCGCAATCGCCCGTTATCAGGACGGACAGCCGTTTTCGAGGCTGGTCGTCGTCCCCGATTTGAACAAGGGGCCGAGGCCGTGCAGGCCTATCCGAACGGCGGAACGCGGTTCACCTTCACCGGCACGCTCGACCTCCGCCTGCAGAAGGGATTCAGGGTCGGCGCGACGCGAATCGACGCGCTGTTCGACGCCTACAACCTGCTCACCCGTTCGAACGAGGTCGAGGAGTACGTCGTCACCGGTCCGGCTTTTCGCACACCGACGGCGATCCAGCCGCCGCACAGCCTTCATCTCGGCCTGCGCCTGACGTTCTAGCCGTGGGTGTGGCCGCTCTTCCTGGCCGCCATCGCGGCCGTCGGCGTTCTCATCTGGGCGCTGTTCCGAGCTGCGCACGGTGGTCGACGTGGCCTGCGGCTACAAGTCGAAGGTCCTGTGCACGGCGATCTTCGGCAGCGGACGCACGCTCGATCCGCAGCACGCGGACGAGATCGCCGCGGATAGCTACTGGCTGCTGCGTCCGTTCAGCGCGAGTGTCGATCGCGCGGCGGCGTCGGTGACGACGTCCTTCGCCGGTCTGCGGCCGCGCACGGCGGTTCATCGCGCGGGACTTCGGCGCCACACTCTCCTATCGCGGCGTCAGCCTGCCGACCCTGGGGTCGGCCTGCGCATGGCGACAAGCGGTCCGCCGCCGCGCCCTGCTGTCCGCTCACGGCGCTGCGCTCCGGCCGGACGTTCAGCGGCTCGTCGATCGGGCATTCGAGGAGCCGAATCCGTCCCGGCTGCGGCGCACGCATGCCGTCGTCGTCGTTCACGACGGCGAGATCGTCGCGGAGCGATACGCGCGAGGTGTCGGTCCTGACACGCCATTGCCCGGCTGGTCGATGGCGAAGAGCGTGCTGAACACGCTCATCGGCATTCTGGTCGAGGACGGCCGGCTGTCGATCGACTCGCGAGAGCTGCTGCCGCGCTGGCGCTCACCCGATCCGCGCGCGGCGATTTCGATCGAGGATCTCCTGCGGATGCGCAGCGGCCTGCGGTTCTCCGAGCTGTACTCGAACCCGTGGTCCGACGTCGTGCAGATGCTCTTCACCGTGCCTGATGCCGCCGCGTACGCGTCCAAGCGGCCGCTGGACGCCGCTCCGGGGTCGGTCGTGGAGCTATTCGAGCGGCACGACGAACATCCTGTCGGCAATCGTTCGCCGGACGGTCGGCGAAGCGGAGTACGCGAGCTGGCCCAGGCATGCGCTGTTCGACCGGATCGGAATGTCGAGCGCGGTCGTCGAGCCGGACGCGGCGGGAACGTTCGTGTTCTCGTCGTTCATGCTGGCGACGGCGCGCGATTGGGCGAGATACGGTCAGCTGTGGGCAGATGGCGGACGGTGTCGGAGATCTGGCGATCGTGTCGAAGGAGTGGGTCCGTTTCAGCACGAGCCCGACGATCGAGTCGCCCGACGGCGGTTACGGCGCCCACTGGTGGCTGAAGCTGAACCCGGAGATCGGCGGCAGCGCCCCCGCGGCGGCCGCGATCGCGCCCGATGCATTCTTTGCGATCGGCCACGAAGGCCAGACGCTCACAGTCATTCCATCGCGCCGGCTGGTGCTCGTCAGGCTGGGCGCGTCGATCTACATCGACGCGTGGAATCAGGCCGAATTCGTGGCGGCGATCCAGGACGTCGTCTGACGGACCTGAGGGCTGGAGCTAGAGGCTGTGTGGATGCAGGCCTGTTCAGGCCCTGACAGCCCGGTTACGGCAGCGAGAAGGCGTTGAACACGTAGGTGATGCCGCCGGTGAACCCGATGGTCGGATCGATCGAGGTGAGGCCGATCAGCAGGCCGCCGTCGAACCGGATCGATCCGGGCGTGTAACGGGTGCCGATGGTGAGAATGCTGCGGCTCTCGGTGCCGGGAAAGGGTTCGCCGCTGCGCAACGACGCGCGGCCGTTGACTTCCCCGACGACCTCCGCGCGGTCGGTCAGGGCGCGGGCAAGCGAGAAGCCATAGGTGAGCACGTCGTTCTGACGGTTGCCCACGGTTGGATCGGCCAGGATGCCGAGCCCGACATTTCCGACGAAGCGGATCGACCGGACCGTTTTGGCGCCGAGCAGCGAGGCGAAGAAATCGGTGGTGTCGAGTCCCAGGCCGCTCTCGTTGCTCGCGTTCGGCAGCTTCGTCGCGAAGCGGAGGCGAACGACGGGCGGTTGGCGCGTTCCGACATGAGCCGGATTTTCGTGCCGATGACCAGGTCCTGGATGTCGCTCGTGGAGTCGCCGTCGATCTGAAGCATGTGCGCCAGCGGCGCGTTCGGATTGCGCGAGTCGATCGACAGGTGGTTGTAGAGCCCGCCGTCGATCTGCAGCTCGGCGATCTGGCTGATGCCAATGCTCAGGCCGAGAGTTGGAATCCGCCACAGGTCGCCGCGCAAGCCAGAGACCGTGTAGTGGTTATCGGCGGCGAAGTCGACACCGCCTTCGATCAGCAGGCGGCCGGCGCCGATCGGCTCGGGATCTTCAGTCGTGAGGGGCCGTTGCTGGCGGCGGCGGGTTTGCCATCAGTGAGTAAGCAGCAAGCCGCAGTCACTCGGGCAATCCGGCGTCTTGTCATCTTTTTTCACTTGCGGCGGGGCCCCACCCCCGCCGCGAACTTACGCTGATGCCTCGCCTCGGATTCGCTTGTCCTCGGCTCGGCATGGCCGCAGGCGCTCTGCTGGTCCGCTGCTACGTTTCTGCCGCGCTCGATCCTTGCTCTCATTAGAAACGCTTTCGGCTATCGAGCAGTAGCGTCACCGGACCGTCGTTGACCAGGGCGACGTGCATTGTCGCCTGGAACTCGCCGGTTGCCACCGTCAGCCCCGACGCGCGCAGATCGCTGACGACGTTCTCGTAGAGCGGCCGCGCAACGTCCGGGGCGGCGGCCCCGTCGAAGGACGGCCGCCGCCCTTTCCGGCAGTCGCCCGCCAGCGTGAACTGCGACACGACCAGCACCGCGCCGCCCACGTCGGTGACGGCCAGGTTCATGCGCTTGTGCGTGTCCAGGGTCGCGGAAGATGCGCAGCTCGCGGATTTTAGACGCGATGTAGTGGGCGTCGCCCGGACCGTCGCCGGCCTCGACGCCGAGCAGCACCAGCAGGCCGATCCCAATCCGGCCTGTTTCCCGCGCGGTTTCGCCGTCCAGCACCGTTACCGAGGCGGAATCGACGCGCTGGACGACCGCTCTCATGCGGTCGGAACGAGCGGCACCACCGTCGTCTTACGGACTTTCCGCTGCGGTATCGCCGTGCGACGCAAGTCCTGGGGTGGGTTGAGCCGGGTGTCGAGCAGATGGCGCGGCGCCACGTTCGCCAGCGCCTTGAGCATCGACTGCTTCACGCCCGGATGCTCTCGCTCGAGCTCGAGGAGCAGCCGTTTGGTCCGCTGGCGCTGCAAGCTCAGGTCGCCGCACGCCGGACAGCAGCAGCCGATGATCGGCAGCTCGCATTGCTTGGTGTAGGCGCGCGCCTCGTCCTCGCCGACGTACACCAGCGGCCTGAATCACCACATGCGCGCCGTCGTCGGAGACGAGCTTGGCCGGCATCGCCTTGAGCGCGCCGGCGAAAAACAGGTTGAGCAGGAGCGTTTCGATGAAGTCGTCGGCGTGATGGCCGAGCGCGATCTTCGTGGCCCCGACTTCCGTGGCGATCCGATACAGCACGCCCCGCCGCAGCCGCGCGCACAGCGAGCACGGCGTCTGGTCGGCGTCGAGGATGTCCTCGATGGCCTCGCCGATGCCGGTGTGCTCGATGCGGTACTCCCAGCCGCGCGCCTCGCAGGTCTTCGCGATCAGATCGTGCTTGTATTCCTTGTAGCCCGAGTCGACGTTGACGGCGACGAGGCTGAACCGGATCGGCGCGCGCTGGCGGAGGACGTCGAGAATCTGCAGCAGCGCCCAGCTGTCCTTGCCGCCCGACAGGCCGACCATGACGCGGTCGCCGTCCTCGATCATCTGGTAGTCGACGATCGCTTTCGTCGTCTTCTTGGCGATCCGCGCCTCGAGATCGGTCCGATACCCCATGCGAAGATTCTAGGTTACGGCGCCTTGCACGTGAAGTTCGCGGCTTCGTCGATGCTGCCGGTTCCCTTGTAGGCGGCGACCTGGGGATAGGGACACAACGGCCGCGTGCGATCGACGACGCCTTTGATCGCATGCGATGCCACGATCTGATCGGGCGCCTCGCCCTGCTCGACCCATTGCTCGAGCGCGGCGAGCGCGTCGAAGGTGTCTGGTCCTTCCCCGCCAGTGCAATGCGCCATGCCCGGCGCCAGGAACAACCGGTAGCCGCCGAATTGACACTTCGCGGCGCCGACCGTGTCCAGCACGCGCCGATGATAGTGGGTGACGTTCAACGGCGAGATCTGCGGGTCGCTCCAGCCGTGGTAGGCGATCATCTTCCCGCCGCGGTCGAGGAACGGCTTGAGGTTGGGATCCAGTGCGTTGATCGTGTCGCTGTCGACTTCTTCGGCGCGTGCGACGTCGGTGTCGACATTGAACTTGTCGATGGTCCACGCGGGATCGCCGAAGACGATGAAGCGGAATTGATCGAGACCGGTGGCCCGCGCCGAGGCGGTCCACCCGAGGTCCGTCCATCCCAGCTCGCTGCCGGGCGCGACGCCGGCGATGATCCGCTTCGTCCTGGGATTGACGACGTCGGCATACATCAGGCGCGCGGTTTCGACCTGCGCCTTGGACAGGCACGATCCATCCGCGGGCGCCCCGGCACTCCAGCACGCCGGGATCGAACTTGCACTGGTGCGGGTTTTCGATGAGGCCGTCCTTGACGCCGTCGTGCGCATCGCAGGCCGCGACTACGGCGGCGTGGAGCAGCTGGCGTGCCGGCTGCAGCAGCCGCGCATCAGGGTTTGACTGCAGGGCCTTCTCGACCTGTACGGCGCGGGCGGCTCGTGACGTCCAGTCGAGTCCCGGCGATCCGGCGACGATGCCGTTGAAATCGTCCGGGAACCGCTGCGCCGCTTTCATTCCCTGACGGCCGCCGGCCGAACATCCGGTCCAGTACGAGAACTTCGGCGCCTGATCGTAGTGGCTGGTGATGATCCGTTTCGCGGTCGTGGTCATCTCGTGCACGGCGCGCCATCCGAAATCGACGACCTTTTCCGGGTGGCCGACCGCCCAGCTCGCGGTGTTGCCCGTGTGCCCGGTATCGGTCGAGCTCGTCGCATAGCCCCGCGCGAGCGCGGCAGCCATCGCGGGGTAGGCGATGCTGCCGTTGAAAGCGCCGTTGCCGACGGCCTGATACTTCCCGTTCCAGCCAGAGGCCGGCAGCCAGACTTCAACCTTGATGTCTGAATCGCTCGAGGGCTTCAGCGTCGCCGCCACGCGGCAAAACGCGGGCAGCGCGCGAAAGGCGCGGTTTTCACCGCCGCCCCGGGTGGCGTGAACGCGCCGGCCTCGACCAGCCGGGCTTCGGTGATCGTGGTGTTGGGCATGGCAAGCGCCGCCAGTTGCTCGCATGGCGCGCCGGCAGCCTGCGGATGAATGGACAACATGCTCGCCAGGACGATTGCCGTCAGACCGCCGATCAGGATCCTCATGGCAGCTCCTTCCGTCTCGAATACGTGCAGATCAGGATAACGCCACCGGTGCTCAGTCGCGATGGGAAACCACGCGTGCCGGGATGCCGACCGTCACCGCGAGCGCCGGCACGTTTTCGCGGACCACGGCCGCCGCGCCGACGATGGCGTGCTCGCCGATCGTCACGCCATCGAGAATTTTCGCGCCCGCGCCAATCCAGGCGCCGTCGCCGACGTCCACGCCCGCGGAGGTCCTCGGCTGCGAGAGCACCGACGCCGCCGGATCGGAGAAGTCGTGATCGCCGCCGATGACGTAGCTGTAGGCGGCCATCAGCACGCCCGCGCCGATCGTGACGCGGCTGGCCGAGAAGACCTCGCAGTTGAAGCCGATGTTCGCGCCGTCGGCGAGCTCGATGTCGCCGTTCTTGCACGAGAGGATGGTGTTGCGGCCGATGAAGACCCCGCTGCCGATGCGGATGCCGCGGTTCGACTCGCCTTTCGCGTCGAGGAGGCAGTTGTCGTCGACGACCACGTTACTGCCGATGTGAATCTTGTGCGGGTGACGCAGGACGACGTTCTGCCCGAAGACGACGTTGCGGCCGCAGGACCCGAGCAGGAGCGGATACAGCGCCTTGCGCAGCGCCAGACCGAGCGCCCCTGCCCGCGCCTGCGCCAGCATGACGACCAGCTCGTACTTCAGCAGCGCGCCCAGCCCCGGCTGCCCCACCACCAGCGCCGCGTACTTCTGGCGCGCTGACGTCCCGGCGTGAACAACTGCTCCTGTGCCTTGCCGATCCTGTCGTTCACGCTGCTCGGTTCTCGTTCTCGGTTCGTGTTCACGTTCGGTTCTCGGTACTCGGTTCCGGTTACGGGTCACGATGGGTTCCGGGTTCGGAGTTCCGGATTCGACGTTCGGCGTTCCGGGCTGAGTCCCACGGGCTTCATATCAGGGATTCGCTTCTGGTCCGGGCGAGCCGGAACGTCTCGACTGCCTCTCGAGAGTCGGTCTCGAAACTTCAACGTGGCTGAACTCGAAGGACGGGATCCGCCGAAAAGTCTCGGGAACCGTCGATGGCCGTCGAACCGCCGAACGAGCAAGCGTCCGAACCGTTCGTGATCCGGCCGTGTCGGTCGTGTCCGTGTTAGAGCTTTATGCTTCAAATCCACCGGTTCGCCCGGTACCACTCGAGTGTCCGAGCAACGCCCTCTCTCAACCCGACCCTCGGGGCGTACCCGATTTCCTGTCCGCGCCCGTGTGATATCGAACGCGCGGCTCTTCGTGTAGAAATCGACCCTGCGGCGATAGAGCGGCGGCTCGATGCCAAACGGCGCGCACAGCAGTTCGCACGCGGCGCCGGCGATCCAGACTGGCCAGACCGGCAGATGCACTCGGGGCGGCTTCGTTCCGGCCACTGCCGCGACGAGCGCCACCAGCTCGTTCAGCGTCGTCACTTCCCCACCCGCGAGGATGTAGGTGCGGTTCGCCGCAGCCGGATGCTCGCCGCACAGCCGGAATCCTTCGACCAGATCGTCGATGTAGGTGAGATGGTAGTAAATCCTGCCGCTGCCCAGCATCGGAAATCGGCCGCGCGCCACGCCGCCGAACAGTTTCAGCAGCCGGCGATCGCCGGGTCCGTAAATACCCGTCGGCCGCACGATCGTCATCGGGATCCCCAGTCGCCGGCCCGCGTCGCGCGCCAGCCGTTCGCCTTCGAGCTTGGTCTCCTGATACACGTCGCCTGGCTTCAGCGGCGCATCTTCATTCGCCGGCGGATGCTCCACGTCGCCGTGCACGCCGACCGTGCTGCAGTGCACGACGCGCTTGACCCCGGCGGCCGCCGCGGCTTCAACGATCGCCCCGGCCGCCGTCGGCGTTCACCTGCGCGGTAGGTTTCCTTCGGCGAGCCCGGCCTGCCGGTAGAGGGCGGCGATGTTGTAGACGACGTCGACGCCGGCGGTGGCGCGGCGGAGGGCCTCCGGATCGCGGATGTCCCCGACGACCAGTTCGACGCCGGCGGCCGACAGGTGCGCGGCGCGCGCCGGATCGCGGACCAGCGCGCGCACCTGACGGCCCGACCGCGCGAGGTGCAGGGCGAGGTGGCTGCCGGTGAATCCGGTCGCGCCGGTGACGAGGTCAGGCACGCTCGGCCCTCCCGCTCGGCCATGACGGTCACCGGCGAGCCGAACCGACGCAGCAGCCCCGCGCGCTCCAGAAGCGCCTCGGCCCTCGTCGTGAACTTCCGCGAGCCGATCGCCTTGTGCAGTGCGATCGGCAGCACGAACTGCCGGTGACGTTCCCGGACTTCGAAGCCGGCTGCGCCGAGCGCGGCCGCGATGTCGCGATCCGCGAAGACGCGATACGGTTCGGTCTTCGCGCCGAAGCGGGCCGAGATCCGTCGCGACATGGACTGCAGCCGCGCCGCGCTTCTCGACGAGGGGTAGTCGAAGATCACCCGGCGCGAGGCCACGCGGCACAGCTCCGACATCGCCTCGCGCCATCGCGGCGAGTGCATCAGCATCCGCAGGCTGACCGCGACATCGAACGAACGGTCCGGGAACTCGAGCGCGTGCGCGTCGCGGTGGACGAAGGTGATCGCGCGTCCGGCCGCGCGCGCGCGCTCGCGGGCGACCGCCAGCATCTGCTCGGACGCATCCACGCCGGTGACCTCGGCGCCGCCTTGAGCCAGGAGCAAAGCGGCGCGGCCCGGTCCCGGTGCCGACGTCCAGGACCGGCCGGCCGCGGATGTCGCCCGCCATGCGGACGATCACCGCCGCCTGGGTCTCGGCGACGAGCTCCCCGATCGGCCCGCCGAAGCGGCGATCGTCGAAGGTGCGGGCGGTCTGGGGATCGGCGTAGACGGTGTAGCTGTAGTGTTCCGGCGACATCACGCCGCCAGGAGCGCGCACGCGCGGCGTGTCCGCTCCAGATAGGCCTGGTAGCTGTACTTGGTGTCGGCGAGCTGCCGGGCCTGCCGGCCGATCGCGGCAGCGGCGGCCGGATCATTCATCGCGGACAGGATGCCGGCGGCAAACTCGCCAGCCGACGCGCCGGTGAGGATCGCTGTTTCGTCGCTCAGCACCTGCGTGTGGGTGAGGAGCCGGGTGGCCACGATCGGCCGGCCAGACCGCAGGTACTGATAAATCTTGAGCGGCGTATTGGTGCCGCGCGAACGCGGCGAGACGAGCACGTCGGCGGCCAGGAGATACGCCGGAATGTCGCCGGCCGGCTGCTCGCCGGCAAAGATCGTGACGTCGGCGATGCCGGCGTCCGCGGCCTGTTTTTGTGCGTGGCGCACCTGCTCCGGCTTGCCGCCCGCCAGCAGCAGCCGCGCGTCCGGCCGCTCGGCCTTCACGATCGCCATCGAGGCAAACAGGAGGTCGAGGCCCTGGTACGCTTCGAACGTCCCCGTGTAGAGCGCAAGCGGCGTCGCCGGCCGCAGGCCGAACCTCGATCGAATGCGCGCCGCCTCATCGGGCGTCGCATGATCCTCGGACGAACCAGGAGCGTTTTCGATCAGCACCACCCTCGCGCCCGGATCGATCGCGCGCACGGTGTCTTCGAGCGACGGGCAGATCACGATGACCGCCTGAGAGCGCCGGATCATCAGCCGTTCGATCGCCAGGAAGACGCGCCGCACGAGCGTGGAGCGGCTGAACGCGAAGTTGGTCAGCTGCTGCGGCAAGCTCGAGTGCATGTCGTACAAGTGAGGGACGCCGACGCAGCGCCGACAGCACGATGCCGATGAGCCCGCCTTCCTCGTGGGAGTGGATGGCGTCGTACCGGCCGGCGAGGGCGCGGCGCAGCGCGGTGAGCGACAGCAACGCGTCGAGCGGCAGCTTGGCAAACGAGGGGCCGATCTTTACGTGGCGGACGAACGGCGGCCTGAGCGCTCGGAACACGCGAAGGCCCGGCATCACCACTTCCTGGCCGAACGGGTAGGTGACGAGATCCACCTCGTGACCCAGATCGGTGAGGGCGCGGATACGGTGAAACTCGCTGAAGGGTGTGCCGCGCGGTTCGAAAAACGGCTCGGGCGCGATCATCAGGATGCGCATGCAGTCGCGTGATTTTCTCATGGATTCGATCGTACAATCGCGTCGCTCCTCTGACATGTCCGACCAGTCCAGACGTGCGTCGCTGCGCCGCCGCGCCCTCCTCGCCGTCGAGGTCGTCGTCAGCATCGGGCTGCTGACGTTTCTCCTCTCGCGCGTCGACATGGCCGCGCTGTGGGCCGGCGGCGCGCCGCGCGTCGGTCGCGTGGCTGGCGATCGCGCTCGGGCTGTACTTCTTCAACGTGCTGACGAGTGCGTGGCGCTGGCAGCTGCTGTTGCGCGCGCAGGGCGTGCGGGTGCCGGCGCGGACGCTGCTGTCTTCGTATCTCGTTGCCGGATTCTTCAACAACTTCCTGCCGAGCACCATCGGCGGCGACGTGGTTCGCATCCGCGACACGGCGCGGCCCGCGCAATCGAAGACGCTGGCCACGACGGTCGTGTTCGTGGATCGCGCGCTCGGCCTGATGGGGCTCGTCCTGGTCGCGGCGCTTGGCGCGACCGTCGCGATGATCATGAAAGGCCAGGACGCGTCGCCGATCTGGCCGTACTGGCTCTGGGCCGCCTTCCTCGTCGGGCTCGCCGCGGCGGCGCCGGCCGTCATCGCGCCCCACGGCCTGGGCCGACTGCTGCAGCCGCTCGCGGCGTTTCATCCGGAGTGGGTCGGCGAGCGGATCCAGAAGCTGACGGCCGCGCTGGCCCGCTTCCGCGCCAGCCCCGGGGCCCTCGCCGGCTGTTTCACGGGCGCCGTGATCGTCCAGATGCTGCTCGTCGGCTTCCATTTCGCGATCGTCTACGCGCTCGACATGCCGATCACGTTCTGGGATCTTGCCGTGATCGTGCCCTTGTCGTTCATCATCCAGATGCTGCCGGTGTCGCTGAACGGCTACGGCGTCCGCGAGGCGACGTTCGCGTTCTATTTCAGCCGGCTGGGCGTGCCGATCAGCTCGGCCCTCCTCGTTTCGCTGATGGCGACCGGCCTGATGATGCTCTTCTCGCTCAGCGGCGCGGCCGTGTACTTCTCGCGTAGCCGCTGAGACTCGTGCCCTCGTACAATCCAGCCGCGCGCAGAAGTCGATCGCGAGCTCTGGGCAGTCATCGCCGATCTGCCCGCGGAGATCCGCCAGGCGATCGTCTCCAGGCTTCTCCCCTCCTTCACACCGCCGCAGCAGATCGACGAGAGCCAGGGCCGGAAGGACAATGTCTCCGACGAGGATTTTGTCCGCGTCGCGTACGACCGGGTGCTGGCGCGAGCCGCGGACGAAAGTGGCCTGCGGCACTACACGGCCAGCCTCGCTGCCGGGAATACACGAGCGAACGTCGTGCGGGCCCTGGTCCAGTCGCCGGAGTTCGCCCGGCGATCGGCCCGCGTGCCGCGCGATACCCAGCTCTGTGAGCTCGCCAACCCCGCGAAGTGGGACAACGAGGAGTGGGTGGACATCCTCCGAAGCCTCGGGCTGTCCGACGACAAGCGGCTCATGCACCGCAAGCCGTACGAGTTCGCGCAGCTGATTTTCGGCGGCCGCCGCCTGGGCGTCATGCGACGACGAGGCGAGGGTGTTGAGCGTCGGCGCGGGCCACGAGGGCGTGTTGTACTGGCTCGCGAACCGGGTCGGATGGGTCGTCGCGACCGATCTCTACGAAGGGGTATGGCAGCAGGTTCAGGGCCGCGAAGGGGATCCGAACGTCTTGAGGAACCCGGAGGCCTACGCCCCGTTTCCGTACCGGCGCGATCGCCTGACGTTCATGCGGATGGACGGCCGCCGGCTCGCCTTCCGCGACGGCACGTTCGACCTCGCCTATTCCCTGTCCTCGATCGAGCATTTCGGCGGCGTCGAGAATGCCGCCTCGACCCTGCGCGAGATGGGGCGTGTGCTCCGCCCGGGCGGCATCGTCGCGCTCGCCACGGAGTACGTGCTGTCAGGTCCTCCACACGAAGAGACGTTCCAGCCGGCGGAGTTCGTGCAGCTCGATCGATCAGCCCGGCCTCGAGCTCGTCGAGCCGATCGATACGGGCGTCTACCGGCGCTACGCGTTCACACCGGTCGATCTTTACGGCGATCCCTTCGAAACGCCCCACATGCTGGTCCGGTTCTACGACACCGTGTTCACGACGGTGATGGTGTTTTTGAGAAAAACCTAATCGGGGCTCGGGGCTCGGGCTCGAGGCTCGGGACTCAGGGCTGAGCCGGCGTAGGGCGGACCTCTCAGGTCCGCCTTGAGCCCGGCCTACGAGGCCCGGCCTACGTGATCATTTCAGCACGGCGCGAAACCGCAGCAGCGCGCCGAGGTTTCGGTAGTCCGGCGATCCATTGACCAGGTGCGGGACGAAGCCGTCGCTGGAGTGGGTGGTCATCAGGTAGACGCTGTCGCCGTAGCGGCCCGGGACTGGCGAGCCGGCCGGCACCATGAACGTCGTGACCTTCTTGCGGTTCGAGCGACGGACGCTCACTTCGTCGCCGCCGAGCGAAACGGTAACGGTCGTCCGGATCTGCGACTCGGCTTCGACAAGAAGATGGCGAACCGGGCGCTCCGCGCGCAGGATGATCTCGGCGCGCCCCGATCCGGAAATCCACATGCCGGGTGGCTCGGGCGGCCACGCGTTTTGATCGAGGAACGACAGCCGGAGACCAGGGTCGCCGTACGGAATCGGAGAACGCATCGGTTGCGCGAGCGCGACCGGCAAGTCTTGTGACATCGGCAATTCGACCGGCAGCCGCCTCGGCATGCCGCGCTCGTACAACTCCCACGTGAACTTGGCGGCGGCGAACGGGTTGACGAGCATCCTCGCCGTGAAGAGCGCGCCAACCAGCCACGCGAGCAGTCCCGGTCCAAGTGACGCCATCGGCGGCATCAGGAACAGCAGGACCGGATAGGCGCTGAGGGCATACCGATTACCTGGCGGGCCTCCCCCGCCGCTCCACGTGAATGGCAGCACGAGCAGAAGAAGCACGCAGGCGACCAGGAACCCGGCGAAGGTCACGATGCGCCAGTCGTCTCGCCGGCTGCGCGACACCAGCCAGGCGACGATGGCGACGAAGCCGGGAAAGTAGTACGGGATGAACCCGAAATGCCGGCCGAGGAGAAAGTACTCGATGTTGCGGGCGAACCGGGCCGGCAGCTGGCGGTTGATCAGCACGGCTTGAGCCGCCTGCCCGGGATCGTCGGTGACCTGCTGCGGGAAGCTTTGCCACGTCGCGTCGGATCGATCGAACGGAAACCGATCGCTGAACGTTTTCCGGTCGCCCGCCTGGTAGTTGAACTCGCCGGTGACGGCGGCGTTCAGGGCGAACAAGAGGGCCGCCGCGGCGACCGCGACGGTGCCGATCGCAAACCCGCGAATCCATTGGCGGCGCCACCACGCGAGCGCCACGAGCGGCGCGACCAGCACTGGCACCGGCAGTGGCTTGGAATAGGTGGCGACGCCAAGCAGCACAGCGGCGGCGAAGTCGGTCCATGGCGCGGTGAGAAGACGGGGTGCGGTCCGGCTAAAGCCGGACACTACGTCTGACGCTACGCCGGATATCGTCCGGCTAAAGCCGGACGCTACGCCGGACGCTACGCGGGACGCAACGCCGTTGACGACAATCGGTGTCGGCTCGTACGTAGCGTCCGGCTTCAGCCGGACGTCCTGAGCGCGGACCTCCTTGTACAGCCACAAGAAATATGCGAACAGGACGATCGCCAGGTTGAAGACGTCCGGCATCAGGAAGGCGCCGTAGACCGGGAGCGCCGCTGCACCGAAGAAGGCGGAGGTGAAAAGCGCCGCGCTCGCCGGCGGAGACTGTGAAGCCAGGAACACGTAGGCGCAGACGACCGCCAGCGCCAGCAGCAGTACGTTGAAGATCAACAGGCCGTTGAGGCCGTAGAGCCGCACGAACGGTGCCGCCAGCAGCGGGTAGATGAACGCCTTACTGTAGTACAGCCGATCGGGATTGGTGTCGTCGCGCTTCATCAGGCGGACGAACGGGAACGGCCCGCCGAACGCCATCCGCAGGTGCTTGCCTCGCTTCAGGAAGATGCCGTTCGGTCCGCTGTGATACAGGCCGGCGAACCGTTCGAGATCCCGCTTCTCGTAGGTGAGATCGCCGTCGTAGGCGACGCTGAGCGCCATCCCGACGTACGTCGCCTCATCGCTCTTGACGCCGTAGCCCGTCCGCGGCACGTCGACCGATCGGGCCAGCGCCAACAGGACGACGAACACGACGAAGGCCACGAGCGCCGGCCCCAGGTGTCGATGAGACCGGCGGGTCATTGCCCGGTCAGGAATGCCAAGTCGGCGGTGAGCACGCCGCGCCGGTGCGACGCGCGCGACACCTGGTGCAGGAGCTGGTACAGGCGCTCCATCTTGCGGACGAACGCGTCGATGTCGTAGCGCCGGCCGGTCTCGCGGGCGGCCGCTCCCAGCCGCGCGCGTTCGGCGGGGCGGTCCATCGCCCAGGTGATCCGGGCGGCGAGCGCCGCTCGGTCGCGCTTCGGGACGATCCAGGCATCGTGATCCGGGGTGAGGATATCGAGCAGGCCATCGGCATCCGTCGAGATGATCGGTTTGCCCATGGCGAGCGCCTCGAACGCCGTAATCGGTGTCCCCTCCCACAGTGACGGAAACACGCTGAGGTCGAAGGCCGACAGCGTGCGCGCCACGTCGCGGCGAAAGCCCGCGAACACGAACCGATCGCCGAGGCCGAGCCGCGCGGCCTGGTCCTGGAGCCCACCAAGGAGCGGTCCTTCGCCGACGAGGAAGAAGCGCGCCGCCGGCCGCTGACGCACGACCTCCACGGCAGCGTCGACGAGGTACGAATTGCCTTTCGATTCGTGGAGGCGGGTCACCGTGCCGATCGCGAACTCGCCTGGCGCGATCCCGAGCTCGCCGCGCGCGTCGGCGATCTCGTCCGCCGTCCGCGACCGGCTGAACTCCTCGAGTGGGACGCCCAGGTACACGACCTTGACCTTCGAGGCGTCAATCTGGCGCGCGCCGATCACGAAGTCGGCCGTGCTCTGCGAGACGGCGAGAGCGATGTCGGTGAACGGCTCGAGCGCCCGGTCGGCGATCCGCTGGAACCAGGGGGTCGCGGTCAGGTTGGCGTGCTCGTGCAGCACGGTCGGAATACGCCTGATGGCGCCCGCCATCCGCCCGAAGGTGGTCGCTCCGTAGCCATGGAGGTGCAGGACGTCGATCCGCTTGCGATCGATGACCTTCAGCAGCGCCGGCAAGGTGAGCGGGTCGAACTTGCCGCGCTCGAGGTAGGTGATGTCGACGCCCAGTTGTTCGAGCGTTTCCTCGGAGAGGTCTTTCTTGCGCAGGCTGACGAGCGAGACGCGGAACCGCTCGCGGTCGAAGCGCGGAATCATCCACCCGAACAGCCGCTTGACGCCGTGCATGCGCGATCCCTCCCAGCCGAGGTGATCGCAGACTTGCAGGATGTTGAGAGGGCGCGAGGTGATTTCCGACATCGCGGATGAGCGGTCGGAATTATAGCGCGGGCGACTCGGGACTCGGGGCTCGAGGCTCGGGAAGAACGGGGCTCGGGGCTCGAGAGTCGGGGCTCGACAGGTCCGAGCACCGAGCACCGAGCGCCGAGTCCCGAGAGGATCTACCGCGCGATGATGATCCGGTAGTTGCCGCTGTTGTCGTTGACGGTGTCGTCGTTGATCCCGAGGAACAGCGTGCCGCTCGCCGGCATGCGCACCGAGGTGTTGCGGCCGATGAGGAACGGCTGGCCGTTGTCGACCCGGCCGATCAGCGCGCCGGCCGGTGCGTTGGCAATCGGTACGTCAGGTCCGCCCGGCGTACGGCGCGGCGCGCCGGCCGCGCTCACCTTGGTGTTCGGTGCGTACTCGATTTCACCCGAGACGCGAAGCTCCAGCGTGTCACCGTCCCGCACGTTGACATCAGTTTCCGTCCACTGCCGATTGGCCGGGATGGTGTATGTCGTCGTTTGACGGCGTCCGAGCGTGCCGACAGTGCCCGAGACACGCTCAGCGCCCGTTCCGCCCGGGGCCGCCCCGGTCGGATTCAGGACTACCAGCGCCACCTCATCGGAGTTGAACTGCCGCTGACCGGACGGTGTGTCGACATACAGGATTTTCGGCTGCGTGCCGCCGATATCCATCAACCGCCCGTCGACGGTCTGACCATTACGAAGCAGGATGCGCGGCTGCCCGCCGACGCCCGACGAAGATCGCCCGTCGCCGGCGAAGTCAATCTGCGCAACTTCGGACGGCGGGATGTTGCGCTCCTGACCGTTCTGCCGGATCAGTAGTCCTGGCGCCGCGATGTCGATCACGTCAGCCTGGATGCGATCCCCGGATCGCATGACGATCGTGGCCGCCGCGCCGGGCGCCTGGGCCGCGATCGGGATGGCCAAACCGGCCAGAAACAGTAATGAAAGAACGGTCCTCTTCATCATTGTCATTCCTCAACATTAGGTGACACTCGTGCGTGTCACCCAAACGAAGCTGCAATGATGATGCCTGTCGGCAGTGACCTAAAACCGGACGCGCAGGCCCCCACCTATCTGAATGCCACCCGCCTCGACCGTGACGCTGTTCCCGCCGCTCAGCGGCATGTCGGACGAGGCGCCCGAATAGCGGAAGAACGCGCCGATCCCGAACCGCGGTGTCAGCCGATAGGTGCCGTCCAGGCCAGCCGTAAACGCGACTGCCGTGTCCGACTGTTCGATTTGCTGGACTTCGCTGATCGACACCGAGGTGTAGGGAGGCGTTTCCACCACGGTGACGGTTTCGACGAAACTCTGGTTGATGTTGTAGAACGAGGGACCGACCAGCACCGCCAGCTCAATCTCCTCCGACAACGGGATCATCCAGACCAGGTGCGTGTGGAAGGCGCTCTCGCTGTGCGACAGCTCGCCGGCGCTCGCCGTCGCCGTCCTCGATTGGCCGCCGACCACCGGATGCGGAATCTGCGCGCTGAGCGTCGGCGTTTCGGACTTGCTGAAATACGAGTAGCCGACGTGCACGCCGAGGTTTTCCCAGAGACGGTAGCCGACGGCGAAGTCGGGAAAGGCGCCGGACCCGATGCTGTGCGGCACAGTGATGGTTGCCGGGTCTCCGTTGATTTCTGGTGCGGAGACCTCGTCGAAATCACGCGACTGGGGCTGGATACCGAAATTGACGGACAGATATCCGCGGTCTTGCCACTGGATCATCTGCGCATGGGCGTCCGGGATGCCCGCTGACATCACTACACAGACCATGACCAGCCACTTCGTCATTTTCATCACGCATCATCCTGTGGAAGGAGGGGCCAGGCGCGCGAGGGCGAGCTCAGCAGGAGCTCTCGTCGGCGCACGTCGCAATAATTTAACATGGCGCGCGCGACTCCTTGACACGCGATCGCACACGTACTATCCTCGCCCTGCTCCTCCGTACTGCGGCCGGACCCAGCTCGCCGCCTAAAGCCGTCTCCCAGACGCGTCGATATATCGAAAGAGGGATCGTCTGCGAGATCCCGGCTCTTCGTGGAGAGAGGTATGTCTCGAAAGATCCTCCAGGCGTGCGCTGGCGTGCTCGCCGCCATTGGTGTCAGCGCCTGTGAGATGACCAAGAGCGAGCACCCGCTCGGGCCGACGGTCGCCGGGCCCATTCCCGGTGTCAACATCACCTCGCCGACACCGCTCGAACCGGCGCAGGGGTTCCGGATTGCGGTCGAATCACAGCCGATTACGTTGATGCTGTCGAACGCCGCGACGACCGGCGTCCGTCCGCTGAACTATCTGTTCGAGGTCGCGACCGACGCGGGATTTTCCAACCGAGTATTCAGCCGCGATGGTGTCACGCCGGGGGCGAGCGGCCGCACCACCCTTCGGCTGCCCAATGCGCTGGCGCCCGAGCGGTCGTACTACTGGCGCGCTCGCGCACAGGACGGCGCGAACACCGGTCCGTACTCGGCGGCCGCCTTTTTCAACATCTTCACCCCGGTCGTGCTGGGCAAGCCGATCCTGCAGGAACCTGTCAGCAATGTGACGGCGGCGTCGCAGCAGCCGACGTTGAAGTTCGCGAACGCGCCGCGCAGTGGACCAGCGGGGCCGATCACGTACGAGATTCAGCTTGCCGAAAACGAGGCGTTCAGTCCCGGCGTCGGCATCTGGGCCGTCGATGAAAAGCCGGGTCAGACGACTGCTGGCGGTGCCGGTGCTGTTGACAGCGGACACGCAGTACTTCTGGCGCGTGCGCGGCTCCGAAGTGACGGTGTCGGTCCTTGGTCGGACACCCAGGCGTTCAAGGTCCCTGCTCCGACCGGAGGCGGAGGTGGCGGCGGCGGCGGCGGCGGTGGTTCAAGCTGCGGCGCTAATGCCGGCAGGCATTCGGCGGGAGCGGCGACGATAGTCGCGCGCGGAAAGAGTCGTGCTAGGCGACTGGCAAGGAATTCCCGGGCATTACTCGCCAGGTGTTTCCGACCGAGCGAAGCGGCGCTCGTCAAGCGGAAAGTGTTGCGCCGATGATCTGGCACCTCAGGTTGCCGGGTTTCAGGCCGGAACGGCAGAAAAATCCGTCGGGGCTGATTTCCGGTGACAAGCTGACGATTTTCGATCGGGAGCTGGCATGCATCTGGATGTGATGCCGCACGGCATGACGGCGTCGCCGGCTCGACGTCGACTTCAACGAGCGTACGGCGCCGACCCGGTGCAGTACCGGAAACGGGGATTCCGGACTGACGTTTCAGGGCAGGAAGGGCGGGACAGGCAGGAGGGGCAGGATGGAGAGTTCACGGAGAGGTACGGAGGCAGCATCTCCGTGTCTCCCCTACCTGCCCTTCCTGCCTCCTGCCCTTCGCCGTCCGCCCCGCTGCCGTACAATACCCATTACGTGTCCAAGGACAGCTTTACCCTTCGCTACCTGGCGCGCACCGCCGCCGGCGTCCCGCGTGACCTGGCGAACACGCTGGTGGTGTCGAAGCTGAAGCCGATCCATCCGACCGTGCTCATCTACAACTGCACGTGGGTGTGCGACGCCCGCTGCGAGATGTGCAACAACTGGAAGCACGGCGATCGCAAGTCGGACATGACGCTCGACCAGCTCGAGCCGGTGATGGCGAATGCGTTCTGGGGCAGCATCGAGAACCTGAACATCTCGGGCGGCGAGCCGACCACGCGCAACGACCTGCCGGAGATGGTCGAAATGTTCCACCGGCGCCTGCCGCGGATGCGCAAGATCGGCATCAACACCACCGGCCTGACCCCGCACCGCGCGATCCCGATGCTCACCCGCATCGTGAAGTTCTGCGCCGACAAGGACCTGCTCGTCAGCATCCGCGTGTCGCTCGACGGCATCGGCGACATCCACGACCAGGTCCGGCACGTCAAGCAGGGGTTCGACAAGGCGTGCCAGACGATCGAGGCGATGCAGGCGCTCGCCCAGGAGTATCCGAACTTCCAGTTCGGCATGGCCGCGACGATTTTCGGCAGTAACCTCGAAGACGCCGGGAACATCCTCGCGTGGGCGCGGACCAAGAAGCTCGACATCGTGTTCAACATGCTGCGCTTCACCGACGCGATGCTGAACAACAAGGAGCTGCAGGAGACGATCGGCTTCCACGAGCGCGAGGAAGAGTTCATGCGGAAGTTCTTCCTGGACCGCGTCCAGGAGGAGTCGGTGCTCAGCGGCCAGGCGTTCCTCTACCTGCACTATGCCGACATGATCGCCAACGGCTATCAGCGGACGATGCCCTGCCCGTTCCGGACGCAGGGACTGCTGCTGAATCCGTACGGCGACCTGCACTACTGCGAGAACTCCAAGGCGATCGGCAACGTCCTCGAGACGCCCGCCGGCGAGCTCTATTTCGCGGCCGCCAACCTCGCGCATCGCGAGGAGGTCAAGAACAACGTCTGCCCCACCTGCCTGAGCCCGTGTCAGGTGAACGTCGGCGCGATGAAGCAGTTCGTGCCGTACGCGAAGTTCCTCGTCCGGGCGTACCAGGTCAAGCGCGACCCGGCCCGGCACCTCGAGACGCTGCCCACGCCGCAGCCTTGAATCGGTCCACCGTCGGTCGGATCGGTGCGCATCGCAGTTGCCGCAGGCCTGACCGGCTACATCCTCTGGCGCAGCGATCCGGCTGCCGTGGCGGCGGCCGCCGCCGGTGTCGACTGGCGCTGGATTGGCGTCGCGGTCCTGCTCGTCCTCATCGATCGCGCACTGATGGCATACCGGTGGGTCGCGCTGCTCTGCACGATCGAGGCGGACCGCCGGCCGCCAATGGCGCCGCTGATGCGCGTCTTCTTCGTCAGCACCTTCGTGGGGACATTCCTGCCGGCCAGCATCGGCGGCGACATCGTCCGAAGCTACAGGCTCGCGCGGCTCAACGTCGATGCCGGCGATGCGGTCGCCTCGGTGCTGATGGACCGCCTGCTCGGTGTGGCGTCGATTTTCCTGATGGCGCTCGCCGGCCTCGCGCTGGCCCGCGATCTGGCCCAGAACCCTGGCGTCGTCGTCGGCCTCGTCGCGGCCGCGCTGGCCTGCGCCGCGACGCTGCTCCTGATCTTCAACCCGGCAACCGCGGCGCTGGTGGCGCGCGTCGCGTCGCGGCTGCCTTTCGTCGCCGCGCGGCGCGCCGGCCTGAAGATCGTCGATTCCATCCGCAAGTACGCCGCGCACGCGCCGCAACTCCTGTCGGTGCTCGCGTGCTCGCTGGCGGTTCAAGGTCTGCGCATCGCGCAGGCCTTCTGCCTCGGCCGCAGCCTCGGCATCGACGCACCGCTGGCCGCCTATTTCGCCTTCGTGCCGCTGATCCTGTTGATCATGCTCCTGCCGGTGACCTTCAACGGCCTCGGCACTTCGCAGGCGGCGTTCGTGTGGTTCTTTGCGCGCGCCGGCGTCACGTCCGCGGCCGCCTTCGCGCTGTCGGTGCTCTTCGTTGCCCTCGGCATCGTGGGGAACCTTCCAGGTGCCATGCTGTACGCGGCCGGATCGGGTGAGCCGGAGACGCGGCCGACCACCTCATGAGCACGCGCCCCCTGCTTCGCGCCAGCGCGTTCGCGCTGTTCAACCTGATCTTCGCGATCGTCGTCGTCGAGATCGTGCTCGCCGGAGTCATGGCAGCGCCGTCGGCGGCGGGGGTGATGCCCCGCAGCGTCCGCGTGTTGTTCCAGCAGGTCTACCGGCACTTCAAGCGGTCGATCATCCAGTTCGAGCCGACCTGCGCCCAGTACGACTCCGAGCTCACCTACGTCCTGAAGCCTGGCGAATGCACGTTCAAGAACGCGGAATTCAGCACCGAGCTTCGTGTCAACCGGCTGGGACTTCGCGACGACGACGCAGCGCTGGAGGCGCCCGAGGTGATCGTGCTGGGTGATTCCTACGCGATGGGCTGGGGCGTGCAGCAGGACGAGACGCTGGCACGCGTCGTTGCCCGCGAATCAGGCTTGAAAGTGCTGAACGCCGGCGTTTCCTCGTACGGGACGGTGCGGGAGATGAAGCTGCTGGATAAGCTCGACACCTCGCGGATGAAAGCCCTGGTCGTCCAGTACCACGATTCCGACGTCGTCGAGAACCTGGCGTTTCGTGAACACCACGGCTCGATTCCGATCCTGGCCGCCAATCAGTATCAGGCGACGGTCGACTGGTATCTGGCGCACCAAGGATACTGGCCCGGGAAGTACATGGCCGGGTTGTTCATGAAGCTGTCCGGCCTCGAAACGCCCGATCCCAATGCGCCGCGGATGCCGGCCGCGATGAGCTCGCTCGAGGAAGCGACGCTTTTTCTCGACGTGCTCGCGCACGGCGCCTCTACCCCGCTCGACGACGTCAAGATCATCGTGTTCGAAGCGAGTGAACAGATACGCCCGCCCCGATCGTTTCTCGCGAATGTCGCGGTGGTCAGCCGGCGCGACGACTACCCCGCCTTTATCAGGCGGCTGCGGTCGCTCGACGTCGCACCGCTGCTCGAGGAGAGCGACTTCTATCACCTCGACGATCACTTCCGCGCGAGCGGCCACGCGATCGTCGGCAAGGCCCTCGCTCAGGCGCTGCAGGAACCCTCGTAATCACTCCACTCGCCTGCCCAGATCGAACACTACCGTGTCGCCTGGCGCATTGACGAGCGGTACGCGATACAGGTAGCGAAGGTATTCCGCCATGTGCGGCGTCTCCTGCTCGATTCGCGACATCACGGTGGTCGCAAAGTAGCGGGCTCCGCGCCGCCGCAGTCCGTCGAGCACGGCGGGCTGAAGGTTGGCCACGTCGAAGCTCCATCCCTTCCGGTGGGCGAAGTGCAGCAGAAGCGGCGATGTCACGCCGTAGTCGTCGGCAACGACGACCAGCGCATCGGCGGGAACGGCTTGTTCGACGGCGCTGCCGGCCGCGAGCAGCCGGACGTCGAGCGAGTTCGGCCGAAAGTGCGAATTGATGACGCCGCTGTAGAAAAACCCGATGTATCCGACGAGCGCCAGTACCGCAGTCACGCCGACGAGACGTGCCGCCGCCCAGCGTCCGGCCCCGGTCGCGGTCTCGATCGCCGGGCGGGCGAACGCGCCGAAATACAAGGCCGCGACCGGGACGATCGGCAACTGGTAGTACTCGTGGCCGATGTTGGCCTCGGCCGCCACGAGCACGAACAGGACGATGGCGCCGAGCCACGCGTCCGCGACGATGCGGCCGTCGCGCCGCTTCCAGGCGCAGGCGCCCAGCACCGCACCGGCGAAGCCGAACGGCAGCAACAGGATGTGATACAGGCGATCGAGCAGTGTCAGGTAATACCCGCTGCTGGCGAGCAGTCGCAGCGAGCTCCATTTCGAAAACGCGGTCGTCCAGGGGCCCGGGGCAATTTCAGGCGGATAGGTCCTCGCCGGATGGATCAGGATGCCGAAGGTCAACCCGGTGTCCTGGTAGAGCCGGAAGGCGTGCCAGTACCACACAACGGTTGCACCCAGCGGGATGGCGAGCGCCACGAGCAGCGCCCGATCGCGCAGCGCGGCCGTTCCCTTCCAGTGCCAGGCGGCGGCCGCGATCGGGGCGAACATCATGAGCGCCGGAATCTTGGCCAGACAGGCGAGAGTCGCCGCGGCGCTGCCCAGCCAGAGCGCGCGCCGGCTGCCGGTCCGTGCGTAGCGCAGGAAGGCCAGCACGCCGGCGACCCAGAAAAACAGCATCATCGAGTCCGGCATGAAGGTGCGTCCGAAGAACACCGCAGCCGGCGACACCGCGAAGAGCAACGCGGCGGGCAATGCGCCCGCCGGGCCGAGCAACTCGGCCGCCAGGGCGTAGATCACGACAATCGTCGCCGTCGAGAACAGCATCGTCACGACGCGGCCGAGGTATTCCTGCGGTCCGAAGAGCTCGTAGAGCGCGGCGACGACCGCGGGGAGAATCGGGAGCTCCATCTCCACGTACGCGTCGCGGCCGCCCCAGTTGACCTGCGGGTAGAACGGGTTGAAGCGCTCCTCGTAGAAGGTGCGGGCAATCGAGGCCGTGTCGACCTGGCGCCAGCGGTGTGCGTCGATGAGGGGGGCGCTGATCCACTGCAGGCGCAGGCCCGCGCCGAGCACGACGACGAGGAGCAGCGGCAGGAGCTCGCGCCTGAGCATCTCAGTCGAGTACGAACTCCTGCTGCCAGGTCTCGTCCTGTGGAGTCGCGGCCTGTTCCTCTTTGAACAGCAGGAAGTTCTCGAGGACCAGGACGTCCATGTGGGTGCGCATGAAGCAGCGGTAGGCGTCCTCGGGTGTGCAGACGATCGGCTCGCCGCGGACGTTGAACGACGTGTTGACGATGACCGGACAGCCGGTCCGGGCGTGGAACTGCTCGATGATGTCGTAGTACAGCGGATTGGTGTCGCGCCGCACCGTCTGGATGCGCGCCGAATAGTCGACGTGCGTCACCGCCGGGATGGTCGATCGCGCGACGTTCAGCTGATCGATGCCCCACAACGTATCCGCGCTGGGGCGGCAGCGGCAGCCGCCGATCAGGGCGCACATCGGCCACGAGCAGCATGTACGGACTGTCGGCGTCCATCTCGAACCAGTCGGCGACACGTTCGCGAAGGACGGCTGGCGCGAACGGTCGGAACGATTCGCGGAACTTGATCTTCAGGTTCATCACCGACTGCATCTTCGGCGAGCGCGCATCACCGATGATCGATCGGGCGCCGAGGGCCCGCGGCCCGAACTCCATCCGTCCCTGGAAGAGGCCGATGACCTTCTCTTCGGCCAGCAGCGCCGCGACCCGCTCCGCGAGTGCCGGCGGCGCGAGCCGCGTGGCCGCCAGGCCGCGGCCGTCGACGAACTGCTGAATGTCGCGGCTGCTGAAGCTCGGGCCGAGAAACGAGCCGTTCATGCCGTCCGCATAGGGCGCGTGCGCGCGGTGCTCGACCGGCGCGGCGCCCAGGTGCCCGGCGCTCTCCGGGCTCAGACCGCGGGCGGCCGAGGAAGCGGTGCCAGACGTTCATCGCGACGCCGAGCGCACCGCCCGCATCGCCGGCGGCCGGCTGGATCCACAGTTCGTCGACGACCCCTTCCCGCAGGATCCGACCGTTGCCGACGCAGTTCAGCGCCACACCGCCGGCCAGGCACAGGTTGGCGAGGCCGGTCTGCTGGCGCGCGTGGCGCGCCATCTTGATCATCGCCTCCTCGGTGACGTCCTGAACCGAGCGCGCGAGGTCCATCTCACGCTGCGTGAGCTTCGCTTCGGGCTGCCGCGCCCGGCCTCCGAATAGCCGCTCGAACGCGGTGCCTGTCATCGTGAGGCCGTGTGGATAGGTGAAGTACTCCATGTTCATCCACACGCTGCCATCGTCCCGGATCTCGACGAGATGATCCTTGATGGCCTTGACGTACTTCGGCTGGCCGTATGGCGCCAGGCCCATGACCTTGTATTCGCCGGAGTTGACCTTGAATCCCGTGAAGTACGTGAAGGCCGAATACAGAAGGCCGAGCGAGTGCGGAAACCGCTGCTCCATCAGCAGCTCGATCTCGTTACCGCGGCCGACGCCAATCGAGGAGGTCGCCCACTCCCCCACGCCGTCGATCGTGACGATCGCGGCCTGCTCGAACGGCGACGGGTAGAACGCCGAGGCCGCGTGCGATTCGTGGTGCTCGCCGAAGAGCACCTCGCCCTCGTAGCCGGGGATCTCGTCGCGCAGATGGTCGGCCATCCAGAGCTTGTCGCCGATCCACAGCGGCATCGCCATCATGTACGACTGCAGGCCGCGCGGCGCGCACGCGATGTAGGTGGTCAGCAGCCGCTCGAACTTGACGAGCGGCTTCTCGTAGAAGGCGACGTGGTCCAGCTCGCGGGTGCCGATTCCGGCTTCGCGCAGGCAGTACTCGACCGCGCGCGCCGGGAATCCCGGGTCGTGCTTCTTCCTCGTGAAGCGCTCTTCCTGCGCGGCCGCGACGATCCGTCCGTCCTCGACCAGCACGGCGGCCGAGTCGTGGTAATACGCCGAAATTCCTAGGATGCGAGTGGGCAAGGTGCCTGGAGCATCATGCTAGAACAGCGAGTAGATGAAGGGCGCCAGCGCGCTGGACTGCGCGAAGATCAACAGAATGCCGAACAGGAGGAACACGAAAACGATCGGCATCAGCCAGTACTTCTTTTCCTGCCGGAGAAAACTCCAGAATTCTGCGAGGACGCGCGCTTTGCTCATGCGGTCGGATTCCTCAGTACATCCGCGAGTAGTGTTTCGGGTCGCGGTAGCGGCCCGGATAGGGTGACCACCCCGTTCCGGCGCGGCGCCGGCCGAGCGGATCTTTGCCCGCCACGCGCCAGAACAGGCCGATGGGGACGAGCAGCACGGTGAAGAGGACCGTCAGGATGATCCGCGCGTTGATATACCCCAGGACATGTACGAGCTTCCACCAGACGAACTCGGCCAGTACAACAGGCGGGGCGCGGCCAGGCCGAGGATGACCAGCACTGTGCCGATAGCGCCCAGGATTGCCGCGCTCTGCATCGATCCGCGCCACCACAGGTAGGCAGCTGCGAGGCACGCGACCGCGCCTACCGTGACGCCGAAGGATCGTTCCGGATTGACGGGACCTGTGGGGGCCATCGAAAATGCTTTGAAAAGTTTACCGGACGCGGGTATGATTTTCGACGGCTTTCCTCCCCCGGCGGCCGAACCCAGCGGCTGCGGTAATCAGATTCTCGATAGCGCGCGATAAAAGGATTCAGGGAGTCTTCGTTGAAAAACTGTACGTCCAGGTTTGCGATCGAGCGATCGCAGCCGTCGCGGCGGTCTGCTTCTCCAGCGCCTGTACCGGGGATCCTTCTGCGCCGAGCGGCGGCGGAGGGAGCACGCCTCAGCTGACGGCACCCGTCCTCGACGCCCCCAGCGACGATGAGCAGCTGACGACCCTGCGGCCGACGCTGGTCGTCCGCAACGGTTCCTCGAGTGCCGCCGGGACCAGGACCTACGAGTTCCAGATTTCGACGAGCAACTCGTTCTCGCCAATCGCGGCGACGCGAAGCGGCATCGGCGAGAACGCCAGCGGCAAGACGAGCTATACACCCGACGCGGATCTGCAGTCGACGACGCGCTATTACTGGCGCGCGCGCGCCGCGCAGGGTACCGGCAACTCCGAGTGGACCGCCGTCGGCCGGTTCCGGACCAAGCCGGTGGGCTACAACAACGCCCGCGAGCTGTACGACCCGCTCATCGGGGGTGAGACCGTTGGGACGATCGTCGGGTCCACCTCGTGGGTGCCCGGGAAAGGGCTCAAGCTCAACAGTTCGACGTCCTACGTCCTCTATGCCCTGCCGGCAACCGTGTCGAGCGGCGAGTTTTCGATGGAGATCGAAGGGCTGGCACCCGGTGGGCCGATTGGCAAACCCCGGCTCTTCTCGATGCTCGATGGCACTGGCCGGCTGGATCTGAGCAAGTTCCAGATGAACGTCCAATACCGCGGGCTTCAGGGCAACCCGGACAACTGCATCGCGTTCAAGGCTGTCTGGGGCGATGAGGACGTGAAGCTCGAGCCCGAACTCCACGAGCGGCACCAGTCCGTGATTGGGCTCGATCCGTCTAAAACGTATTTCTGGCAGGCCACGTGGACCGCAACCGAGTTCCGTCTGGTGGTACGGGACGGCGGCCCGGCCGGAACCACCATCTACAACCGGTCCAAGACTTCCCTACCCGGGTACGGCCCCTACGCTCCAACACCGCACTTCGCTTATCTCGGTGCAAACGAAGCGGCGATGGGCGGTGAGGACGGCACCTTCCCGGGTGTCACGATTCGGAACGTCTGGCTGAGCGACAAGGCGCGCCCGGCCTCTCTTGGAAGCGCGATAAGGGACCGATAAAGGGATCACTAAACCGTTTGCCTAGCAGAGGTTGTCGTGTATCATAACCGCCCAACACCACAGCCCAATCCACCCCCGCGTAGGGCCATTCCCGGAGAAGGTTTGATGAAACGAATGTTCCAAATCGGTTCAGTAGTTATCCTCGTGGCGGCGGTGGCTGCCGCTTGTGGTAAGGAATCAGCGAGCCCGGTATCCCCGAGCGGCGCTGAAGGGGCGGGCGGCAACGCGACGCCTCCGGGCGGCCTCAAGGCGACGGCGCCGACGGCGATTTCGCCCACGAACGGGGTGAAACCAGCCGGGTCGCTCGTTCTGGTGGCCGGCCCGGCAAGGATGCTTTATGTGAACGAATCTTTCCCCCTCTCTTATGAGTTCGAGATTCTGACGCCTCAGGGCGCCCACGTGTGGTCGCAGACCGTGCCCGGAGGTTCGGGTGGGAATCTGTCAGTGTCGCCGAACGCGCCGCTGACCTCCGACCAGACGTACCACTGGCGGGTTCGCGCGACGTATCAAGGGGCGGGCGGTCCATGGGCAGCCAACGCCGCATTCGTGGCAAACCGGCCGTTGGCGTTCATCAACGAGACGACGCTCTGGGATCCGCTCGACGGGCCTGACGGCTTCCCGGCGCGGCGCATCGTGGGCGCGCATACCTGGATCCCGGGTCAGGGCCTGCGCCTCGATGACTTGACCAGCCACGTGGCCTACGAGCTCCCGAACGGCGGGAGGATCGAGGAAGGCGAATTCTCGGCAATCATCCGCAACACGCCGCACAACACCGAAGGCGGCAAGACCAAGGTGTTTTCGATGACCGGCGGGTATAGCGACGCGACGACCAACCACGCGCGGATGTCAGTCGAGAAGCGCGGCGATTCGCCGACCGGCGGCATCGCCTGGCGGTTCCTCACAACCGAGGACGATGGCGTCGACACCATCGGCGGCGAGCGCGATATCCGGAACATGGACTTCAACGACGGTCCGTACTTCTGGCAGGCGACGTGGCGCAACCAGATCTTCCACGTCCTCATTCAAGAAGGCGGCCCCGGAGGTCCGGAGCTGTATAACTTCGGCAAATACTACTCGGGCTTCTACAACCCGGTGCCGCAGCACGTGATCTGGCTGGGCTTCGGCCCGAACCGCAGCGGTCCAGACAGTTCGACGGTGCCCGGCATGATCATCAGCAAGGTGTGGGTCTCGTGGGATCCACGTCCGGCCTACGCGAATCAGTGAGTGCTTCCGGTCCAGGCGGGTCGCATGCGACCCGCCTGGCGCTCTGTCTTCTTCCTGACGATTTCCTTCACGGCGTGCGGCAGTTCCACCACCGGTCCATCTGATCCCCCGCCGCCGCCACCGGTCAACGCCCTGCCGGTCGTCACGTCGATCCTGGTCAAGGGCACGCTGTCGCGCGAGCCGGCGCAGTACGCGACGCTCGGCGAGACAGTTAACGTGACTGCGAGCGTCACGGACGCTGAAACACCTGTCAACCAGCTGACCTATGAGTGGTCGTCGAGCGTCGGCGGGACGTTCGGCTCGAACGCCGCCACGACGACCTGGACCGCGCCGGCCACGCTGACGGGCACGACGCCAGTCAACGCGACGCTCACCTTGACGGTGACGGAACGGGTCGATGCGACCCGCAACAACCGGGTGACGGCGACGACGGTCGTCGATCTGCACAATTCGGCGAAGGAGGTCGGCGATCTTGCCTACCAGTTCCTCGAGGACTTTTCCAAGCAGCTGCGGCCGACAACGTGATGAGGAACTTCACGACAACTGCCCGGAGGCCGCCGAGGAACGCGCTCAAGTCGAGGCGAACAACGCGCAGAACCAGGTGCTCAACTACAAGATTGACCCGGCGAACACCACGGTGCCGTTCACCGGAACGTGTCCGTTCCGGAACGTGCGAGGCGATGCCTGCGCACAGGTGCCGGCCTCCTGGACCGCCAGGAACAAGAGCACCGGAGCGGTCGGCACCAATAGCGGCATCGATCAGGTGACGGCGTTGCTGGAAGGCGGGCTGTGGAAGCTCTGCGCAAGTGACTACAACCTGCTGACCGCCACCGGCAGCAGAAGCATGGTGGACATCCTCACCCGACCCTCCACCCCCTAGTTCTGCATGCGGGCGAAAATCTCCATCCGCGGGTTGATGTGGTGGAGGTTTGAGAACACCGGGCGGGCCCGGTCGCCGAACAGGACCGGGTGCATTCCCGGCATCCATTCCCATGGAACGCTGCTCCGGCTGGCAAAGGCCAGGTGGTAGCCGAGTTCGCCAGCGTCGAGGAGCGCCAGCACATGACGCTCCGTGGTGCTCTGTGGACGAAGGCGGGTGTAGTCCGAGTTGACAACGACGTAGGTCGGATTGAACCTGTGCAAGTCGGAAACCGTGAGCACTGCCTCGTAGCTGCCGCGGGGTAAACGTACCTGGTAATTCAAACCCAGCAGCCCGACGCGCTCGCCTGCCGCCTGGTGCTCGGCGAGCCATCGCTCGGCTGCATAACGGGCGTCAGCCACCATCATCACGTCCACGGGAACCGTGTAGAGCACCGTAAATGCCAGGGCCGCCGCGCAGAGCGCCTGGCGAGCCCAATGGCGGCTCGACGTCAGCCGCGCGAGTCCGAGGCCGGCAAACACGGCCGCGACGACACACACGGGCAGCAGGAACCGGTCGAGGCTGTATCGGATGACGTTCAGAAAGACGAGCCAATACGACACGACCGGAACGAGCAGCCACGCGGCGAAGCGCAGAGCGGGATCACGTATCGCCAGCAACACGCCACACATGGCGGCAATCGTCGAGGGCCAGCCGAGCGACTCCTCGACTTGTCCGGCAGCGAACCACGTCAGCGCGGCTCTTCCCGTGACACCCGCATCGAACATCGGGGTGTAGAGAGACCATGTCAGGACGTTTTGCACGTGGTCGAGAAACCCGCGGAAATTCATGACGAGATTGTTTCCGAGGGCGAAGGTCACGAGTGCCGCCCCGGTGGCGGCCGCGATGCGCCGATCGAACAGGCCGCGCCACCTCTCTGCGTTCCACAGGCGGACGAGGACGGGAATCGGCGTGAGCGCATAGAGCCCGTAGGCCTGATCCTTCGGTACAGATGGCCAGGGTTGCCGTGACGGCGAACGCGACGAAGTGGCGGAGCGCCAGCGTCCGCAGCAACCGGAGGTAGAAGACGAGCGACACCGCGAACCAGAAGACGTATGGCACTTCGACGTTGGTGGTCTTCGCGTAAAAGACGAATGGCGCGGTCAGCCCGAGCACTATCGACGCAAAGATCGCGGCACGCCGACCGAACAGATTGGCCGCGACGAGGTAGACGGCCGCCAGGGTTCCGCCCGCCATCAACACGCTCACGAACCGGCCGCTGATGACGAGCGCCAGGTGACGGGCCGAAACGTCGAAGGCCGTGCCGCGAAGCCATTCGAGGCCGAGCGTCGGGAGGTAGAACACGGCGACGATGTAGTGGTGAAAGAGCGGGTAGGTGCTGAACCAGCCGTTCGAAAACCATCGCCCCATTCCGTCGAGAACCGTCTGTGGCAGCAACTCGTCCGGGGCCCAGCCCTGCGTGCTCGGCATCCCCCACCAGATTCCGACGACGTTCAGCATCAAGGTGCCGGCGAGGACCAGCGCGAACGCGCGAGACGCCCCGTGCGACGCCAACTCGCGCTGCGCTGCGCGGGCCGGGATACAGAGCAGGGACATGACCACGACTGCCAGCGACATGGCCCAGGCCCACCAGAGTGGCGGCGCGATCAACTCGGCGCCACGCGCCCAGCGGACGCGCCATGGCGACACGCGGTCCGTCCGGATGCGCCAGGCGGGCACGGCCCTCAGGTGCCCGCTTTCGTCGGGATCCCAAAGGAGGTTCATCGCGCCGTGCGCAGCGTTTTGCTGGTACCGGACGCGGAGCCAGTGCATGCCTCGGGATAGGCGCCGCTGGGTTCGGACTTCCCCGGCGCCGCCGGCGTTGTCGATAATCGTCTCCCCGTCGACCAGCACCCACGAATGGTCGTCCGACCTCGTCGCAAGCTCATAGTCCCCGTCGCGCGGGAGCAGAATCCATCCCGTCCAGTCAGCGCTCAAGGCGTCGGGCGGTGCCCCCGACCACGCGCGTCGGATGGCTTCGGAGGACGTCTCTGAGTCGATCGTGGAGAAGGCCGGGGGGCGCCGGAACCCCGCGTCCCGGAAATGCTCTGCGCGGAATCCCGCCACGCCGCTGTCCACCAGCCGGGCGATCGGCGGCAACAGCAGCAGGACACTGAAGAAGATGAAGGGCTTGAACAGTCGGGCGCGGATCACCCTGGTGTGATTATGGCGTGCGACCGATCGGTGTCAAGCGAGGCAGATGACGAGGCGACGCACCGACGTCATCGCCGAAGCGTCAAGCTGGCCGCGGGGTTCGGCCGCTCGAACTTCGCGCGAATCGCGTCGAAGAACGCTTTCGCGGTCGCGGCATGCCCGGCTTCCGTCGGGTGCAGTCCATCCTGACCGATCAACGTGTCAACCTGCCCGCTGAACAGGCCGGCGAGATCGATCAGGTCGATGTTCTCTGCGGCCGCCATCGCGCGGATCGAATTGTTCGTGGGCGTGATCAAGATCCGTGGTCCCTTTCGGAGGAATCCCGAAGGCCCGGCAACCGTTTGGTCGTTCGGGGAGCAGCGTTCCCAGGAAAACATGGACGCCGCGACCTCGCGCCTCCAGGCTCATCGCCCGCAGCGCGGCGACGAGGTTCGAGATGCCCTGGTTGTGTGGAATGCCGTAGTAGTCGAGGCCGTGCAGGTCGTTAATGCCTTCCTGCAGGAGCAGAATCTCGGGGGCGTGTTCCGTCAGGGCCCGCGTAAACCGGCGGCGCGTGTCGGAGTCGTTCGCCGACTCCCCGGGAAGTCCGGCGTTGACGACGACCGGCGACTGCGCGGTGTAGCGTGCCCGGAGGCTGGCTTGAAGCACGCTCGGGTACGACGTGGCCGGCGGAACGGGACCGTCCGCCCACGGCGTCAACAGCGCGGCCGGCGTCCACCCGACAGACGAACTGCCGCCAGGACAGATCGAACTGGAGCCAAAGGTGATGCTGTCGCCGAACGCGAGCGTCCTGACTTTCTCGAGGTGCGGCGGGGGCGCGACCGTCACGTTGAAGTTGCACGACACGCGGCTCTCGGAAACGGTTGCTGAACAGCCGACCGCAGTTGTGCCGACTGCGAAGAGCGATCCGCTGGCTGGTGCACAGGTCGCCGTAACGGGTTGGGAACCCGACGCCACCGGCGCCTGATATGTGACGGGGACCGGGTTGTTGTCTGGCGATACAACCTGGATCGGCGTCGGGACAGCTTAGCGTGGGCGGCGGCCCTGAAGGCTCGGTGGCGCAGCCCAGGCACACCACCAGAACGGAGATCGTAACGACTGCACAAAACCTCGACAGCATCCGTTCCGGCATGAACTGGCGTTACTCGAGCCCGATGCGGACCTGGCAGCCCAGCCCGCGGCTGTCGGTTGACGCGGCGTCGGCTTCCGATGGGCGAAAAAATGCTGACGCGCCAACGCTGAGCGGCACGACTCGCTTGTTGGGAGGCACGTCGAACGACACGGTCGACGTCTGGCCCGGGGCCATCTTCACCGTCTGAGGAGCACCTGGGAGGGTCACCGTACATTCGGCGCCAGACGGCCCCGAGAACAGGGTCAGCGTCATGCGGCGTGCCCCGCCCGTCGCGACAAGGACCAGCGCCCGACCCGTACCGCGCGTCCAGAACACGCCGCCTTCGGGATAGGCGTGCTCGTCGGTATAGCCGACATAGGCGCCCGGATGATCCGGAATCGACTCGATCGCCCGGATGGCTGCCTCTTCCCGCTCGGCTACCGGGACGAGGGCCGTGGGCGTCACCTCGACTTTGACCGCCTGCTGCGAATCGGACTGAGAACCGGCCACCGTGAGACGCCGGACGGCAAACGGGAGCTCGAACGGGACCGTCAGCGGGTTCTGCACACTATTGCTCACGCGCGCGAACACCGCGCGGTCGGACGAAGAGACAACGACTTCTCCGTCGCGCGCGAGCCCTTCCGTAAACCAGATCCGTGCCTGATAGCTGCCTGCCGGGAGACTGAGTGGACCCACCATCATACGTTGGGTCGAACCGGCTCGCACCACTGTCCACGTTGACAGTGATCCGGCTCAGTTCGAACACCGCGGTCTGATCAACACGCGAAAGCGTGGCGTAGTCAACCGCACGAAGCCGCTGCGGGTCGTACTGCCACATGACGTCGGTGGCACCGCGTCGTACCGCTTCCAGCCGCTCGTCCTCGGGAATCCCCACTGCCATCACCGAAGCCGCCGCCACGAAGACCAGGGCGCCAGCGGTCCCCGCCGCGAGTGGTTGCAGCCTGCCGGCCGCTGATCCGCTGATCGACGACGTGAACGAAAGTGCCGCCAATGCGATGGCAGCCGCGGCCAGCCATGGAACGAGCTCGGCGAGGGGGCCGAGCCAGTCTTCCTGTGAGAACGTCGGCAGCAGCGAGGTCAGCGGCGCGGGGCCCTGCAGCAGTTCGACAATCCTGCCCTTGCCGCGCGGATCGCTGAACAGCAGCAGGCGTTGTGGATCCACGAGGCCGCCGATCGCGATCAGCAGGCTGACCGTCAGCGACGTCCACAACACTGCCGTCGCGGCCGGCGAACGCCATCGTGCGGCGGCGACGGCGATCGGCGCGCGAGGCACGGCAGGATGGGCACGAGAAACCGCGCCGGCGCGCTGTTGCCGGCCCACCACATGTAGAGGCGCGTCGTGCTGCCGACGTGGATGGCGACGGCCGCCAGCAGGATCCCGCCAAGCCATCGCCACTCGCGCTGGCGCAGCATCAGCCAGGTGCCGCCCGCCGCGAACAGGTACACCGGCGCGTAGACCAGCAGTCCGAACTTCTGATCGAACAGCAGCCCCAGGAGTCCGCGCGGGACGTTGCGCATCAACACGAAGATGCGCGTGTAGTCGCCGTATGGAGCCTCCGGGTTGAACGTGCCGTAGATCACGTAGAAAAAGGCCAGCCATGACGCGACCGACGCCGCGATGGGCGCCGCGAACGCCGCCGCGGCCCGCGGCCGGCGCCGGAGCTGGAACAGCACCGCACCGCCGAATACCGCGAGGAAGATGACGAACTTGGTGTGGAGCCACGGCAGCAAGGCCAGAGCGCCCCGCGGACCACGAGCCGGCCGATGCCGGCCCGGTCGCTTCCCCGCCAGATCCAGCGTGAGGCCCACGCCACGATGAGCGCGGCAGGCAGCTCCGGGTAGATCAACCACGCGTGCGGCATGAACGGCACCGTCAGGGCGACCGCGGCAAACGCCATCAGACCCGCGCGTGCACCCGCGAGCGCGTACGCGAGGTCGAAGACGGCCAGCGCCGTGAGCGCCGCGATGAGGCAGAGGAACGCGACGACACCGCCGTAGCCGGCGGCGGCGTAGACCGGCAGCAGCAGCGCCGCGAGGCCCGGCGCATGAATCGAATAGATCTGCCCGTTCAGTCCGCGCTGCATGTAGTCGGGACGAAGCGGTGGCCGGCCCAGAACGCCTGGTAGTCGCGTTCGACGTGGTTGTTCTCGATCTGCAGGTCGCCGTCGGTCAGGAGGCTGTGCGCGATGACCAGATAGTGCGGCTCGTCGCCGCCAGGCCCGATCGCTCGGGCGTGCAGGGCGCCGAGCACCAGATAGAGGGCGAGGCTGCCGCCGAAGACGGCCAGGCGTGCCGATTTCACGTTGAAGGCGGCGTCGCGACCGATTGCGCTGATCCACGCGGCTCGTGAGTCACGAATGGCTGGACCACGCCGCCAGGGCGCCCGCCAGGGCGACCGCTGCGACGACCCATCGCAGCGGTCCGGCGAATACCAGGACCAGCGGGAAGCGATCGGGAATCCACGGGAGAAACGGCAGCGCCCAAAGCCAGAACAGGCAGAGCCACCCGAAACCGCTACGACGGGGCGCGCCGAGGAAAAGCACGGCGCCTGCTGCCAAGCGCCGCCGCAGCGAGGACGGCGATCAGGCGGGCCCGCGACGCGAACAAACCGAGGCGATGTGGACCATCCCCCGTCCACTCGACGATGTGGATCGATGCCGGGATCAGCCAGACGGCGACCGCGCCAGCGGCGAGCCCGACGAGAGCGCGGCAGTGCGGCCCCGGCCTGAGCGAAGTCGAAGGCCCTTCATCAAAGCTTTCGCAGGACGGCCATGTAGTGCGCGGAGTACGGAGCGAAGAGCGACGATTCGAGCAGCCGCTCGAGCGGGGCCAGCAGCCGGACCAGCGGCTGCGGAAGGAAATCCGGCAGGAACGTGAAATACCGAAGATCCACCAGGGGAGCGTCAGTGTACATCGCCATCTGCTGCGGCAGAAGCCACCGCTCCACGCCTTCGTCGATGCAGTTGAGCGACGGGAACACGTAGCCCATGTAGAACCGGAACAGGACGTTCCGCGTGTTGATTTCGTGGACGAACAGCAGCCCGCCGGGGCGGAGGACGCGCAGGAGTTCGCGCGAAGGCTCGACGCTGTTCGTCGACCGAGGCGAGATGGTGCAGCACGTTGATCGTGTAGACGAAGTCGTACGAGGCGTGGCGGCACTGGCACGTTCAGAACCGATCCGACCCGCACTCGGCCGTTCGTCCCGATGTGTTTTCCGGCGAGCGCCACCTGCCCCGCTGAGGCGTCGATGCCGTCGACCTCGAACCCAAGCTCCCGCATCCGTCGCACGTACCAGCCCTGGCCGCAGCCGGCGTCGAGGCCGCGCCGCCCGCCGGGAAGATGGCGCTCGATGACGTCGCGCATCAGGCGCCGTCTTCGTCGCCGAGCAGCGCGTCCCGTCGCGACTCGGGGATCTGCACGTCGTAGGCGTCGGCGATCTCGTCGAAGTGCTCTGCCGTCGCGGCCGCTGGCGTGCGCAAGTGGACGAGCAGAAACACGCCGCCGAGCGCCGTGGCCACGCCCACCGTGGCCAGCCGGATGCCGAAGGCCGAGAGCGCCGCTGCTGCCCCGCCGAGGCCGGCGGCCTGCAGCTCGTTGAGCAGACTCGCGCCGGCGACGAGGACGCCGCCCGGCGCGAGCACCAGGCCGCCGAGGCTCGACGAAGCGGCGTAGGCGTACTCCGCGGCGACCAGCGAGATCGGCTGTCCCCAGCCGGCGCCACGATCCAGAACCCGAGCCCCGGCAGCACCCACGCCGCGAGACTGACGATGATCCCGGCGAGCCACGTTCGTCCGTCCGACAGCCGTCCCGTGTCGGGCGTCAGGCTCTTGTCGAAGAGGTGGGCGGCCGGCCGCGCGAGCCATTCGGCCGCGATCCGGCCGGCGCGCAAGCACGGCGGGGACCGCGGTCAGGAGAGCAATCACCAGCAAGGCCGCGCTCCAGATATGCAGGCGGCCGAGGACGATCGCCAGTAGTCCCGTGATGACGCCGAGCGCGACGAGATCGAGCAGCCGCTCCCACAGGTTGACGACGACGACGGTCGCCGCCGGCACGCGTCCGCGCGCCCGATGGACCAGCGCGCGAACCGCAATCTCGCCGAGCAGAAATGGCGTCAGCAGCAGGCTGAGCCCGGCGAAGTAGCCGATGTAGGCGTCGCGGATCGGAATGCGGACGTGCGCCCGCCGCAGCAGGAAGATCCAGCGCAGGCTGCGCAGCATCAGGCTGACGATGGTGAGCGCCGCGGCGACCATGAGCCGGAGCCAGAACGCTGGCGACCATGCGCCAGGTCCTCCCCGAGCTGGCCGAGCACCAGCACGGTGCCGAACAGGCCGGTGACCAGGACCGCCGCCGCCGACGCGAGCAGCAGCACCCACGCGATGCGCCGCTGGCCGCCTCCGCTGCGGCCTTCTCCGTCACGATGTCGGGGCCGCTTCGAGGACCTCGCGGATGACGTAGGTCGGCTTGTTCTGCGACTCGTGGTAGGTGCGCGCCTGCATCTCGGCCAGCAGGCCGAGCGTGACCAGCTGCACGCCCGTGAAGATCAGGAGGATCGCCAGCAGCAGCAGCGGACGGTCGGCGATCGCCTGTCCGCGGCCGACGAACTTGACGAACGTCAGCCAGGCGCCGGCGATCACGCCCAGCAGCGCCATCACGAACCCGATCAAGCCGAAGATCTGCAGCGGCCGCGTCGAGTAGCTGAGGAGGAACTTCACCGTCAGGAGATCGAGGATGACCCGCATCGTCCGCGAGATGCCGTAGTTCGACGCCCCGTGCCGGCGCGAGCGATGGTTGACGACCACCTCGGCGATCGCCACGCCCTGCTCGCTGGCGATCGCCGGGATGAACCGGTGCATCTCGCCGTACAGGCGCAGCGGTTTCACGACCTCGGCGCGGAACGCCTTCAGCGAGCAGCCGTAGTCGTGCAGGCGGACGCCGGTGGCCCACGAGATCAGGCGGTTGGCGAGCATCGACGGGACCGTTCGCGAGACGAACGCATCCTTCCGGTTCTTTCGCCAGCCGCAGACGATGTCGTAGCCGCTTTCGAGCTTGGCGACCAGCGCCGGGATGTCGCGCGGATCGTTCTGGAGATCGCCGTCCGAGGTCACAATCACGCGGCCGCGGGCGTGCTCGAACCCGGCGGAGAACGCCGCCGTCTGGCCGAAGTTGCGGCGGAACCGGATCACGCGCAGCCGCGGGTCCATCGCGTGCAGCCTGCGTGAGCACCTCGAAGCTGTCGTCGGTGCTGCCGTCGTCGATGGCGACGATCTCGTACGAGCGCCCCCACCGGTCCAGGGTCTCGGTGAGCTCGCGATGCAGTTCCACCAGCCCCGGAGCCTCGTTCCGGATGGGAACGATGACGCTCAGTTCAATCATTGCCCGGGTATTTTAGCGGCCTTTCGCGGCGTTTGCTCTGCTGGCGAGGACGTAGACGGCGAGCCCCACGGCGAGCGCGATCGCCAGGACGAGCGCCACCGTCCAGCTGTGCTCGTGGAGAAACGCCATCGTCTGATCCCCGTAGCGAAGCGCCAGCAGCCCCTCGCCGAAGTAGCGCGTGCCGCGCCCGATCGCGACGGCCGTGATGAAGCGGCTCGACCGGAAGGCGTGCGACGCCCGAGAGGAGGACGAACATCTTGAACGGCATCGGCGGCGGCAGCAGCGACGGAATGATGATGGCCATCACGCCGTATTTCTGGATGAAGGCCCTGGCGCGATTGCTCCGTTCGACGCTGAAGCGCTTTTCGAGGACCGCTTCTCCGCCCTTGCGGCCAATCATGAACAGCACGAGCGATCCGACGATCGAACCGGCCGTGGCGGCGCCGGCGTAGAGCGCGAGACGCGCCTTGTGCCGGGTGACGAGCAGGACCACCAGGATGTCGTTGATTTCGGGCAGCGTCAGGATCGAGGAATCGAGGATCGCGACGACGAACAGGCCGGGTGCACCCATTGCGAGCGCGAACCCCTGCGCCCATTCGACGATTTTCCCCATAGCGGCAGCGCCTGAATTCTAGTCTTATCCGAGGGGCTTCGCCCCTCGGACTCCCCGACACGCTCTCCGGCCTGCCGCGCGCTACGGCGAGACCTCGCCGAAGCGCCTACGGCGCGAAGGCGGGCCGTTCGCGCCTGCCCACCATAGCAGCGGCGGCGTTCAACGCTGCGAAGGTGGGTGGCTCGCTCGCGCGCTCGCGGCCCATAGGCGCCTCGTCAGAACGAGCGAGCGTGCTTCTTGCATCTGCGTACGCGGGCGAGTGTATGGATACGCGAGACGGGTCGGCCGCCTCCGGTTTTGACGAATGGTCGGTCACGCTGAACGGCCGTTACCTGGTCAGGTTTTGTGGAGCGAATGCGCAGGAGTACGCCCGGCAGCAGCTCCGCGAGCTTGCCGAGTTGCTCGGTTTCGATGAACCAGCGCGCAGTCGTGGTGACACAACCGAGGTCGCTGAGCGCTCGACCGTCAGCCTGCCGGGCGCGCCCGGAGATCAGCGCTGACGATCGATGGCCAGCAGCAGGTCACGCACGCGCCTCCGCGCCAGCGTGACAATCGCCCCGCTCGGGTAGACGTCATCAAGATCGCGCGACAACTGCCACAACGTCGTCGAGAACCCCTTGCCATCGGCCACGGCCGTTCTCAACTGCTCCAGCCGTGCGAGTGCCTGCGAACGTCCGGTCGTAGTCGGCCGCAGCCATCCGATCAGTCTGCCAATGGCGTCGATCCGGCTCGTCCATGTCCCGCCACGGTAAACGGCGATCCCCGGTGACGTCATGAAAACCTCCTCATGCTTGAGTCGGCTCCGCGCGTAGTGATAGAGCGCAACCGGCGCGCCGTCAAAAAATCTGAAAAATGCGCCAGGACGTCAAAATTTGCTCCGTCCTGCAATGTAAAAACGGCACGGTCGTCCGCGGGCTGACGGTCGAGGCGAGTAATCCCGCCACATCTTGGGCGTGTCCATTGCACTTGAGTCACGGCGGAGGGGGCCGCAATCATGGGAATCAAAGATCGTGGATTTGCGTCGATGGATCGTGATCGACAGCGCCAGATCGCCAGCAAGGGCGGCAGGGCGGCCCACGAAAAAGGCACGGCGCACGAGTGGACGAGTGAAGAGGCGCGTGAGGCGGGTCGCAGAGGCGGATTGAAGAGTCAGCGGCGTCGGGGCGAGCCGTCCGAGGCCGAACAGAGCGTCGAGGACAACGACGTCGGAGTGGTGCAGGTGGACGTCACGCGGAAGGATATCCCTCGTATAATGAATCGCGAGCCGAGCTTCGTGGCGTCGGTCGTCTTCGTCGCCGCGACGTGCGGGACGGCGGCAGCCATCCTCTTCGCGCGCGCCGGGCTGACGCTGAGCCACTACGACGCGCGCGGGCATCTCGTCGTCGCGCGGCGCATCGCTGACAGCCTCACTCCCGGATGGCAGCAGATTGGCGCTGTCTGGCTGCCGCTGCCCCACCTTCTCAACGCGATTCCGGTCCAGATCGATCGCCTGTTTCAGAGCGGCGCGTCGGCGGTCGTCATCTCCGTCCTGTCGTTCGCGGTCGCCGCCGGCTCCATCGCCTGGATCGTGTCGCGCGTCACGGCGTCGCTGTGGCCGCTGCTGCCGCGGCGTTCGTGTTCGTGATCAATCCAAACCTGCTGTACCTCCAGAGCACGCCGATGACCGAGCCGCTGATGCTCGGCGTCACGCTGCTCGCGGTGGCGATGCTCGTCGAGTGGTGCGCAGCGACGGCGGGCCTGAAGGCCTGCACTAGGCGGACTCGCGGCGGGCGCGGATCGTGAAAGGCGTCGCGCGACCTCAGGTCCGCGTACGGGTGTGGCATTCGCGCTGGCTTGTCTCACTCGGTATGAAGCCTGGCCGGTGACGGCGGTTGCGCTGGCGGGCGCGGCTCTGGCGCGGCGGCGCGGCGGTGAAACGTTGAAGAGCGCGCTGACGGCTGTCATGCCGATCGCGGTTTACCCCGTTGCGGCGATCGCCGCCTTCGCGCTGTTCAGCCGCATCATCGTCGGTCAATGGTTTCGCGAGCGGGTTCTTCGTCGCCGAAAACCCCGCGCTCGGACACCCGGGCGCCGCGGCGAACCAGATCCTGACCGGTGTCCGCTCGCTCGGCGGCACGCTGACGACGGTGGTGGCGTTGGTCGGCCTGGCCGGTATCCTTGCCCGCGGTCTGCTCAAGGACGCCGGCGCGTTCACCCTGGTCGCCCTCGCGCCGGCTGCCGCCGCGGCGGTGCCATGGGTGGCGTTCCTCGAGGGTCATCCGCATCGCGTGCGGTACATGGTGCCGCTGCTGGCGGCGCAGGCAATCGGCATCGGCGCCGCGGCCGGGCGCTGGCGCCAGGGCGCGCCGGTTGCCGCCGTCGTGCTGATGATCGTCGCCGGTGTCGAGACCGCGCCGATGTTCGGCGCCGCGCCGATGACCGCCGAGGCGCAATGGGATCTGCCGAACGCCGCCGCGCGACGGCAGGTGACCGCCTGCCTCGAACGGCAGTACGACGGCACGACGATCATGGCGAGCATGGGATCCCTCGGCCACTACATGCAGGAACTGTCACGTTCGGGATTCCGCATCCGCGATTTCCTTCACGAGGGCAACGGCGACATCTGGCTGAGCGCCATCGTCCGGGCGCGGCCGTTTGCGGGATGGGTGCTCATCGAGGAGTACGCGGAAGGCGGCGACATCCTCTCGTCGATCGCGCGCGAGAACCCGCGGCTGCTCGAAGGGTTCTCACGCGTGTGCGACGGGGGTGGTGTGGCGCTCTATCGCCGAAACTGAACATCTGCCGTTCGTCGTTCGGGGGCCCCGCTGATCGTTCGGCGTTCGTCGGCTTCGCTGACTGTGGGATTTGGCCAGCATCGACGAACGTCGAACGATCGCGAAGGCAAGCGAACGTCGAACGGCCGACTGCCGGGATCAGAATCTCACGTTGAACGTGAGGAGATAGTTGAATCCCCCGAGATCGATCTTGTCGCCTGAGAATCCCTGGTCCTCCGGCAAGTCTCCCTCCGCGTTCTGGTAACGAATCTCGCCACCCAGATCCCACGAACCGAGCGGGAAGCGAATGCCGCCGAGGATCACGGGGCCCACCGCGCCGCCGTCGCCGATGTAGGTTTCGCGGAAGATCGTCGAGTCGAAGTCGACCCACTCGCCGCTTTCCGAGTAGCGCCACCGGAACATGCCGACGCCGCCGCCGATGTACGGCTGCACCGACTCGACGGCCGAGAGGGAGGAAGCGGAACGTCGCCGTGAAGGGAATGATGCGCAGCTTGAACTCCTGCCGGATCTCGCTCAGGTTCTCGTTGACCAGATCGCGGTACCTGCTGTCGACCGAGTCGGAGTAAAAGCCGACGCCCAGCCCCGCCTCCGCGTACTCGCCGAGCCCGACCAGCCACTCGCCGCCAAACGTCACGCTGTCGAGATCCTCGATTTCGAAATCGAAGACGTTCAGGTTGTTGACGAGCACGTCGTCGCTGCGGCCGTCTCGTCGCGCGAGCGGGCGTCTTCACGCGCTGGCGTGAAAGCGCCGAACCAGAAGTTCGCGGACTGCTGCGCGGCGGCTGGCGACGCGGCGGACATCAGGGCAAAAGCGAGAGCACGGTCGAGCGCTTCGACGCCGAGCGAGGCCCGGCACGTCGGATGCCGACCCTATGAGGGTCGGCCTACATTCGGGACAAAGCAGGAGAGGTGCCAGCCGAGCCGGGGATTTTCGGCCGGAAATCGCGCAGAGATTGACCGACTGTCCTCTGTCGCGTTCAGGGCGTCCGCTCGAGGCGACCGCGCTGGAAGTCGCGGATCACCGCCAGCATCGGGTCGTGCAGCAGCGTGTTGGTGGCGAGCACGTGTCCCGCTCGCGACGAAAACGGCTCGCCGGACATGCTCGTGACGCGCCCGCCGGCCTGCTCGACAATCAGCGCGCCGCCGGCGATGTCCCACGCCTTCAGGTCGCTTTCCCAGAAGCCGTCCATGCGTCCCGCGGCGACGTAGCAGAGATCGATCGCGGCCGAGCCCAGCCGCCGCACCGCGCGCGCCTGCCCGACGAACGCCGCGAAGAGGCCGACGATTTCATCGACGCGCTGGTGGACGTCATAGGGAAACCCCGTGACGAGCACGGCATCCACGAGCGCGGCCGCGCCGGACACCCGGAGGCGCCGGCCGTTGAGGAACGCACCGCTGCCCCGCTCAGCCGTGAAGAGCTCCCGGCGCGTGGGGTCGTAGACGGCGGCGACCTGGGCGACGCCGTCGATTTCGAGCGCAAGGGACGCGCAGAAGATCGGCAGGCCGTGGGCGAAATTGGTGGTGCCGTCGATCGGATCGAATACCCAGCAGGGGCCGGGCGGCGCGCGCGGCGCTTCCGCCCATTTCCTCGCCGAGGACGGCGTGACCCGGAAACCGCGCGGCGATCATCGCGCGGAAGCTGCGCTCGATCGCGACGTCCACCTCGGTGACGAGGTCGATGGTGCCCTTCTTGTCGACGCGCATGCCGGTGCCGAAGCGCGACATCATGACGTCTCCGGCGTGGACGACCGCTTCGATGGCGGTTGTGAGGTAGAGCGGGTCGGGCGTCACGCGGCCGGCTGCACGCGCTTGGTCATGCGGATCTCCATGCCGCCCTCGGGAGCGCGCTGGAGGATGACGTCGTCCATGAAGCTGCGAATGAGGAAGATGCCGCGGCCGCTGGCCTTCAGGAGATTTTCGGGCGCCAGCGGATCCGCGAGGTGATCGGGGTCGAATCCCGGCGCCCTGGTCGCGCACCCGGATGTTCAGTTCGGCCGGGCCGGCGCCCGAGGCCGTCTCGAAATCGACGAACACGCGCTTGCCGGCGTCGTTCTGGTTGCCGTGCTTGATCGCGTTGATGACCGATTCGCGGATCGCGACGCCGACCCAATGGACGGCGTCGTCGTCGAGACCGACGTCCCGGCCGACATGATCGCTGACGACCTGCACGAGGTCGAGCATCTCGAACGCGCTGGTGAACTCGAGCCTCAGCGAACGCTGACCCGCCATTGAGCCCCTGAATACCAACCCATCTCCACGAGCGATGTCAAGACCGCCCTCGGTCGGAGTTTCCGGCGCCGGCGAGTAAAAAGCGCCTGCGGCCATGCCGAGCCGAGGAACCGTTTTTGATCCGAGGCGAGGCATCATCGTAAGAACGCGCTGGGGGTGGGGCCCCAGCGCCACTCAAAGAAAGTAAGATGCTGCCTATGCCATCCGCGTCTGCGGCGACGGTATCGCCCGCCCGGCGGCTGCGTGGCCATATCCGAGTTCCGGGCGACAAGTCGATCTCGCATCGGTATGCCCTGCTCGCCGCGGTCGCCGATGGCCAGTCGCGCCTGACGAACTATGCGCCAGGCGCTGATTGCCACTCGACGCTCACCTGTCTGCAGGCGCTTGGCGTGCAGGTCCGCCAGGAGGCAGGCGTCGTCACTATAGTGGGACGAGGTTTCGACGGTTGGCGTTCACCGGCCACGCCCCTGGACGCCGGCAATTCGGGGACGGCGATGCGCATGCTGGTGGGCCTGCTCGCCGGCCGGCCCTTTACCGCCACGCTGGTCGGCGACGAGTCGCTCTCGCGGCGGCCGATGCGGCGCGTCATCGAGCCGCTGGCCCGGATGGGTGGACGGATTGAATCGAGTCGACGGTCACGCGCCGATCACGGTGGCTGGCGCCGCACTGCACGGAATTGCCTACGAGCCGGTGATCCCGAGCGCCCAGGTGAAGAGCGCCGTCCTGCTCGCGGGCCTTCAGGCGAGCGGGACGACGTCGGTGACCGAACCGGCGCAGACGCGCGACCACACCGAGCGCGCATTCGCCGCCTTCGGGGTGTCCGTGCAGTCGATTGGGCCGACGGTCGCGGTCCAGGGCGGGCAGCGCATCGAGCCGCGCGAACTCATGGTTCCCGGCGACTTCTCGTCCGCTGCGTTCTGGATGGTGGCGGCTGCGGCGCTCCCGGGATCCCAGGTCGTGATCGAGGATGTCGGCCTGAACCCCACGCGAATCGGTTTGGTCGACGTCCTCAGGCGCTATGGCGCCCGGGTCAAGCTCGAGCAGACGAGCGTGCTCGCCGGAGAACCGAGCGGAACGATCACCGTCGAAGCCGACCGCGCGGGTTCCATCGAGATTGCGCCGGCGGAAGTGCCGGTGCTGATTGACGAGCTTCCAGCCATCGCGGCCCTCGCGGCCAACGGCGGCGAAGTTTCGGTTCGGGGGGCTGCGGAGCTTCGAGTCAAGGAAAGCGACCGCATTGCGGCGCTCGTGGCCGGTTTCCGCGCGCTCGGTATCGACGCCGACGAGCGGCCGGACGGCTTCGTCGTGCGCGGGTCGGGCGCGCCGGCAGGCGGCATCGCCGATGCGCAGGGCGATCACCGGATGGCGATGGCGTTTGCGATCGCGGCGCTCGCGGCCGAACGGCCGTCCCGCGTGGAGGGCGCCGACGCGGTCGCCGTGTCGTATCCGGGGTTTTTCGAAACGCTCGCTTCGCTGGTCGGCCCGGCCCGGGGATGAAAAAGGTCTCCGCTGAAGACTGACAAGGTTTACCTGATCGGATTCATGGGCGCCGGGAAGACGACCGTTGCGCGCGCGCTGGCCAGGCGGCTCGGCTGGCGCGCGATTGACGTCGACGAACTCATCGAAGAACGCGAACATCAGACGGTTGCCGACCTGTTCGCTCGCAAGGGCGAGCCGTATTTCCGGGCGACCGAGCGGAGCGTCCTCATCGATCAGCTGGGCGTGCGTCACTGCGTCGTCGCCACGGGTGGCGGGACGTTCGTCGATCCGCAGAACCGGGCGCTCATCAACAGCGACGGGATGTCAGTCTGGCTCGACGTGCCGCTTCCGCAGCTGATCGCAGCGGGTGCCGGCCGACGGACGGCGTCCGCTGGCGGCGGACCGCGCGGAATTCGAGCGGCTGTACGCGGCCCGGCGCGCAGCCTACGAACAGGCCCATCGGCGGGTCGAGGCGGGACGCCCGTCGGTCGCGGCCATCGTCGAAGAGTTGGCGGACTGGCTGGACGCGTAGGAGGATAGGCCGCTGCGCTATCTCGTTCTCACCGATATCCACGCCAACCTCGAGGCGCTCGACGTGTGTCTGGCCGACGCCAGGCGGCGCCGCTTCGACGAAACGCTCGTGCTGGGCGACATCGTCGGCTACGGGGCCGATCCCAACGCCGTCATCGCGCGGGTCCAGGAGCTGAAACCCAGGGCGATCGTGCGCGGCAACCACGACAAGGTGGCCTGCGGCATCGAGCAGGCGGACGGCTTCAACGCCGTCGCGCGCGCGGCGGCGGAATGGACCTTCGACGTGCTGGAGCCCGAGTACCGGGACTGGTTGGCGGCGCTGCCGCAGGGGCCGGTCGCGGTCGACGATCTCGTCGAGATCTGCCACGGGTCGCCGATGGACGAAGACCTCTACATCTTCGACGAGACCGACGCGCTGCGCGCGCTCAAGTCCATGTCCCGGCCGCTCTGCCTGTTCGGTCACACGCACTTTCCCATCACGTTCCAGCTCGCAGGCGGTGAACTGCAGGCGTTCGGGCCGACCACCGCACCGGAGGCGACGCTGGAGCTGAGGGACGACGTGCTGTACCTGGTCAATCCAGGTGCCGTCGGCCAGCCGCGCGACGGCGATGCGCGCGCCGCGTATGCCATCGTCGACATCGAGCGGAAGCGAGTGGAATTACTTCGGCTGGAGTATCGGATCGCGGCCGCGCAGGCCAAAGTCGTGGATGCCGGTCTGCCGCCGGTGCTCGCGAGGCGGCTGGCGGTCGGAAGGTAGCGCGGACCGGTAGTGCGGACCTTTAGGTCCGCCTCAGGTCGGCCTAGCGGGCCTGAAGGTCCCACGACACTTGTCCTACGACGCCCGCTCCTTGGCCGCCTTCCGCTGCGCTGCGCTCTTCCCGGCGCCTCAGTTCGGCCGCATAACGCATCGCGTGCGGCGCGGCCGCCGAGGATCCATCCAATGACGATCCCGATGAGCAGCACCGCCGGGATGAAGATGAAGTGCCCGGCGGTCATCGTGCGCTTCCGGATGTCCTCCGCTGCAGAGCCTGCATCTCAGTCTCGACGCGGGCGATCCGCCGCCAGATCCAGAACAGGTAGGACATCAAGCCGAGCCAGACGACGATGTAGGCGCCGATGAGCAGCGGCGCGGCCGGCAGCGCTTCCTGCGGCGGCAGCTTATCGATCGGGATGTACTCGTTCTGTTGCGCCGGTTGTGCGAGCAGCGCCGGTGCAGCGAGCATCAGGGACAGGAGCGCAATCAGCAGGCGTCGCATGTCAGTCCTCGGCGGCCAGATAGAGGTCGTCCAGCGCGGCGCGTTGGCGTTCGAGGCGCACGCGCGTGCTCATCAGCAGCGAATACAGCAGGAAAAACGCCGCGACGCAGAACCAGAACGGCTCGCGCATCCCGGCCGGCAGCGTCGGCGCGACGGTCGTCTGCGGGTGGATCGTGCGCCAGATGTTGACCGACATGTAGATGAACGGGACGTTCGCCGCGCCGAACAGCGCCAGGCCGGCGGCGAGCTTCTCCGACCCCGGTCCACCGTACTTCCGCACGACCAGATAGGCCAGCGCGATCAGCCATCCGACGAACGACATCGTCAGGCGCGCGTCCCACACCCACCAGACGCCCCACGCCTTGCGCGCCCACAGCGGACCGCTCGAGCAGGACGATCACGCCGTACACCGCCGTCAGCTCTGCCGCCGCCAGCGCGACGTGATCCGCGGTGCGGCTCTTCTTGAAGAGGAAGACGGCGCTCGCCAGGCCGGCGATCACGCCCGAGATCAGCATCACCATGCCGGATGGCGCATGGAAATACATGACCTTCTGGATCAGCAGCATCGTCGACTCGTACGGCGCATTCGCGATCATGATGGGCGCGTACGCGAACATCGCGGCGGCGACGATAGAAGCGGGACAAAAGCCTTTCGCACGGTGAAACCCTTTGCGCCTCTGCGCCTCGGTCTTTGCTCCCTCTGCGTCCTCTACTCGGTCATCAACGGCTCGAACGTCCACAGAGCCAGTGTGACAAACACCACGTCGAACGATGCCAGGATCGCGATCCACATGACCGCCAGCGTGGGCTCGGCCGGTTCCTGGAGAAGCGCCGATGTGCCCCGTACTCCGGCAATCATGACCGGAACCGTGATCGGATACAACAGGATGGGCAGCAGCACATCTCGCGTCCGCGCGCGGACGAGCATCGCGGCGAACAGCGTTCCGACACCCGCGAAACCGACCGTACCCAGAAACAGTAACGGGGCGAGCAGCGGGAGCTGAGCGAGCAGATTCGCCTGGAAGAGCACCGACGACCAGCGGAACGAGCAATGCCTCGGCGGCCAGCGAGCAGCGCCACCATCCCCAGCAGTTTCCCGACGTAGATCGCCGCCCGCGGCGCCGGCGCAATCATCAGCGCGCGCAGCGTCTCCGAGTACCGCTCGCGCTCGAATGTCCGGCCGAGCGCCAGCGTGCCGGAAAACGCGATCGCAATCCAGACGATGCCGGCGGCCGCTTCCGCGAGCGGCTGCCCCTCGACGACGAACGTCAGCGAAAAGATCAGGATGCACGACAGCGCGAACAGCAGCGTCGTGTAGACGATCTCGCGGCTCTTCAGCTCGATGGCGAAGTCTTTCTTGAGGACGAGGAGTGCGGTGCTCAGAAACATGATCACGGCGTCCGGCTAAAGCCGGACACTAGCTGACTGCTACGAGCCATTCGCTCGCCGACAGCAGCGTTCGGTAGCGGCTGCGAAGCCCGGGCGCCGCCGGTTCGTCAGCGATCAGCTTCCCGTCCCGGATGAGCGCGACGCGCGTGACCAGGCCGTCGGCCAGATCGAGATCGTGGGTTGCAACGATCACGATCGCGCCGCCCGCGGCGAGCTCGCGCAGCCGGCCCGAGACCAGCGTCACGGCTCGATCGTCGAGGCCGGTGAAGGGTTCGTCGAGCAGCAGCAGCCGCGGCTTGTGCAGCAGCGCCCGCTCGAGTGCCAGCCGCTGCCGCATGCCCCGCGAGAACGACGAAACGTCGTCGTCGGCGCGATCCGTGAGGCCGGCCGCCTCGAGCGCCGCCGGCACCACCTGCGCGGCGTCGAGGCCGTACAGCCTGGCGAAAAACGTCAGGTTCTGACGGGCGGTCAGCTCGGGGTAGAGGTGCAGTTCGTGGGCAAGCAACCCGATCCGCGCGCGAACCGCCGCGCCGTTGGCTGATGCATCTGACGCGCCGAACCGAAGCGTGCCCGACGTCGGGGCGACCAGCGTCGCGAGCATGCCGATGAGCGTCGACTTGCCGGCGCCGTTCGGCCCGAGGAGTCCGAGGATGTCGCGCGAGCGAGCTGCGAGCGTGATCTTCCAGACGGCCCGCCGCCGGCCGAAACGGCGCGACAGATCGACCAGTTCGACGCTTTCGAAGTCGTGGGTCACGCAGCGACGCCTGAGTCGCCGCCGTCGAGGGCTCCGTAGACGTGCTCGAGGGCTTCCATCAGCGCCTGGCGGCGTTCGCTGTATCGAGCGGCGTCGAGACGGCCCCGGCGATGGTCCTGTTCGAGCTTCACGAGGTCCTGGAGGAGCTTCTCCCGGCGCGCGATCAGGCGCTTGCGCTCGGCGGCCCGGGCGTCGCCCTCGGAACCCTCCACCGGGCGGCGCAGGGCGACGATGCCGATGAGGACGATGAGGGCGGCAATCGAAAGCGCCACATTGCGCGGCACGAGGCTGTGGTGCGGCAGGCCGCTGACGTTCAGCGTGATCAGCTGCCCTGCCGGGATGGCCGCGTCGCCGGCGGCGGCGATGTAGGTCTGGCCGTCGGCCGGCATTTCCTGCTGCCGCGAAAGGTTGGGCGACGTCAGCTTCGCGTCGCCGAACTTCCTGACGATCACGGCCAGGTGCTCGAGTTCGGCCGGGAACCGCTGTTCGACTTCCACTGATCCAGTCGTCGCGCGCAGCGCGTAGGCCACCTGGACAGTCGTCTTCCCGGGCCGGAACGGCCCCTGGACCAGCACGGTTTGGCCCTTGACGGTCGCCTTCCCTTCCGGGCCTTCGATGATGGCCGCGCCCTGGGCACCGCGTGGCACGTCGAACGTGAACGGCTGCGGCGGATGAACGGCCGTTTGAGCCGCGTTGACGATCTCGAGCAGGTAATAGACCGTGACGGACTCGTCGCCGGGCTGCAGGACGAACTCCGATTCGCGCCCCAGCACCACCGGCCCGGTCACCGCGTTCTTCGCCTCTTCCGCCGCACGCGCGGCGGCCTCCTTGTCGGACGCCACGAGCAGCATGCGGACGGCGCCCGCGCCTGGCGCCGGGAACGACTGCGACTCCAGCCGCTCACCATCGACCACCGTGGATGCCCGGACCGTGCCGGTCGTCGCGACGATGAATTCTGCCCGTCCCTCCGCGTCGGTGTTCTGCGGTCCGCGCGTCGTCGCCGACTCGGAGCTCGACCGGATGATTGGCGATCGGATGCGAGAGATCGCCGCGGATCACGCGGATCGAGATCGTCCCGGCTGGGAGATCGTCGACAGGCCGGGGGATTCCCGAAGCCTGCTTGAAATCCATCTGGGCGGCGACTTCGCGGGTAGGACGCGAGGAGCAAAGGACGCAGAGGGCGCAGAGGGCGCAGAGGGTGACCAGTCGGGCAGCAGCCTCTGCGCCTCTGCGCCTCTGCGTCCTCTGCTGTCCTTTGCGTCCTCGTCACAGCTTCTGCCCGCAGTTCTTACAGAATTTCGCGTCCACGTCGTTCGGCTGTCTGGCAGGCCGCGCACGTCCGTGCTTGCGCGCGCGGCTTGGCCTCGGGCTCGACCTTCTCGAGTCGCTTCGCGAGGTCCGCCTCGATCTTGGTGCGGTATCCGGCGCCGGCATCCAGCTGGCCCATGATGCGCGTTGCCCGGGCGCGGAGGCGCGTGGACATCTCGCGGTAGTCGTCGTCGGAGATCTTCTTCATCGAGCGATCGAACTCGAGCTCCTTGAGCGTGCGGAAGCGCGAGCATCTTCTCTCGCTCGAGGGCGGCGCGGGTGCGATCGCCGACCATCGGCGTGCGATCTTCCTGCTTCGTGACCAGCGGACGGACGGTGCGAAGGACCGCAAGGCCGACGATCGCGGTCGTCAGCATCAGGACGGAGAGCAGCAGGACGGTTGTCACGCCCTGCCCTCGCACCATGTAGGTGACGCCGGTTGCGCAGATCAGCGCGGCGAGGACGAAGAACTGCCAGGGTTGGCAGGCCTGGCTGAGTCGTCTCCGGCTTCAGCCGGACCGTGCGTCAGTCGAGGTTGCGGAGCTCATCGTCGAGGCGTTCGTCGAGAGCCGGGTCGGCAGCGTTCGGCGCCTCGTCGGTCGGAGTCGTGGCGGCGTGACCAGCGGATCGCGGCGAAGGCGGCCGCGACCGCGCCGCTCGCGCCGACCAGATACGGGAACAACCAGGCGAGCCGGTTGAAGCCCTTGTCGATCGGCGCCATGAGGATGTCCTGGCCGAACTCGCCGACGAACGCGTTGACGATCTCGTCGTGATCCTTGCCGGACTCGATGTGCGCCACGATCTTGGCCTGCTGGCCGTCGCGGCCGTGGCAGTTCATCATCCCGCAGTTGGCGACGGACAGGCGGCACCCGCCGCAGGTGCACATGACCTCGCCTTCGAGGCGTTGCTGCAACGGGCTCTTCTGCTGCGGCTTGACCTCCTCGCCGCCCTGCGCGTTGGCCACCGGCGCGGTCCCGAGGACCAGCGCGAGGACCAGCGCCGCCGTTGTCGCGGCCGCCTCAGTCGGCAGCCTGTGCCAGCGCGAACGAGAAGGCGCGTTCGGGCAGGAGCGCGATGATCGTGCCGATCGCGACGATGCCGAATCCCATCCACAGCCAGTTCACCAGCGGGTTGACGACGATCTCGAAGCTCGCCGACTGCGTGGCGGCCTCGGTGCTGTTCAGCACGATGTAGAGGTCCTCGGCGATCGTCCGCCGGATGGCCACCTCGGTGGTCGGCGGGTCGTTTTCGCGCTTGTTCCAGAACCACTTCGCCGGATACAGCGACGCGATCTGCTCCCCGTCTGAAAAGATCGACGTGTAGGCGATCATTGCCTGCTTCGACGGGTCGTCGACCATCTTGAAGCCGTCGTAGCGGACGGTGTAGGAGCCGACCGTCACCTGCTGGCCGGGCTTCAGGATGACCAATTCCTTCTTCTTGAATCCTTCGCCGGCGAAGCCGAAGAAGATCAGCACGATGCCCACGTGGACGATGTAGCCGCCGTAGCGGCGCTTGTTGCGGCTGACGAGGCCGACGAGCGCCGTCAGCACGTCCGTGCCGGTCGCGCCCTTGCGCACGTTCGCGCCGCGCCAGAACTCCTGGACGATGGTCCCCAGCACGAGGCCGCAGAGCGCGAAGCAGATCCCGGAGATCCACACGCGGAAGCCGAGCGCCACGAACGCCGCCGCGGTGACGACGCCGGCGACAACCGGCCACAGGAACTGATCCTTCAGGTTGGCGATCGTCGACTTGCGCCACGCGAGCAGCGGACCGATCCCGGTCAGCATCAGCAGGACGAGGCCGATCGGGAGCATCCACTTGTTGTAGAAGGGCGCGCTGACCGTGATCCGCTCGCCGGTGATCGCCTCGCTCAGCGTCGGGAAGATCGTCGCGAAGCCGACGAAGAACGCCGAGAACAGCATGATCCAGTTGTTGGCCAGGAACGCGGCTTCGCGCGACGCCCAGGAATCGAGATCGTTCCGCGCCTTGAGCAGCGGCATCCGGTAGATCACCCAGCCGAAGCTCACGGTCAGGATGGCGATCATGAACAGCGTGAACAACCACGCCAGGTCGGCGTTGAGGCCGAACGAGTGGATCGACTGCACGATGCCGGATCGCGTGAGGAAGGTGCCGAAGATCGTCAGGAAGAACGTCAGGATGACCAGGCTGACGTTCCAGATCCGCAGCATGCTGCGGCGTTCCTGCACCATCACCGAATGGAGGAACGCGGTGGCGGTGAACCATGGCAGCAGCGCCGCGTTCTCAACCGGATCCCACATCCAGTAGCCGCCCCAGCCGAGCTCCTCGTAGGCCCAGATCATCCCGAGCCCCAGCCCGAACGAGAGGAACAGCCACGCGAACATCGTCCAGCGGCGGACGGCGCGAAGCCACGCGTCGTCGAGGTGGCCGGTGATCAGCGCCGCCATGCCGAACGCATACGGGATCGTCATGCCGACGAACCCGGTGTAGAGCATCGGCGGGTGGATCACCATCCAGTAGTTCTGCAGCAGCGGGTTGAGCCCCTCGCCGTCGCGCGGAACCGGCGTGATGTAGGTGCCGAACGGGTTGTTGTGCACCAGCATCAGGAACAGGAAGAACATCTGCACGGCCGAGATGACCGCGACGACGTACGGGATCAGCTCGCGGTACCGATCGCGGTTCACGGCGACGGCGATCGACCCGAAGATCGACAGCAGGAACACCCAGAACATGATCGAGCCGTCGAGGCCGCCCCAGTACGAGGTGATCTTGTAGAACAGCGGCTGGACGCTGTCGGAGTAGCGCGAGACGTAGCGGATCGAGAAATCATCGGTGAGGAAGGCGTTGATCATGACGGCCGACGCGATCGTCATGAGCGCCGCGATCAGGTAGAACGCGCCGATGCCGCTTTCAACCAGCCGGCGCGAGCCGCGCCGTGCGCCGACGACCGCTGCGGTCGCCGCGTAGCTGCACACGACGAACGTCGTGAGGAGAAGAAACGTCCCGAGTGCTGGCATTTAGCCGACCTTTTTGCGACCTTCGCTTCCTCGTACTTCGACGGGCACTTCGCCAGGATGCCGTTCGGATCCGTGTGGAAGGCGCCCTCGGGCGTGAGCCGGCCTTTCAGCACCACCTCGGCGCCCTCCTGGAAGAAGGTGTCCGGCGCGATCCCGGTGTACGAGGCGTTCATCACGTGGCCGTTGTTGTGGACCTTGAAGATGTAATCGAAGCTGTCCGGCTTGCGCATGATCGATCCCGGAACCACGAAGCCGTGCAGCTGGAGCTGCTTGTCCCGCCACTGATCGGGAGTGCTCATCACTTCGTCGACATGCTTGTGGTACTCGGTGCCCTCGCGCAGCGTCGACCACATCAGGCCGCCGAAGGCGGCGGCGAGAACCAGCGCGGTGACCCCGATCTTGATATATCGATGTGTCATAAGGAGTTCCGGGAAAACGACATGGTCAGGATAGCTCTTACTCCCCCCGACATGCAAGGAAACGCGCCGTCATCCCATCGATAAGACAAGGTCGTTCTTGACTGTGGCGGTGACAGGTCCGGCAGCCCCTCGACTCCGGGAGTGCGCGGGCCTTCGTTGAAGGTGCCCCACCGGTGCCGCTGAAATCAAAGAAGCCCCAACCGCCCTCGAACCTCGTGCTGTCCTTGAGGGACGCCAGGAGGCTGGACGAGGCCGAGTGCGGGCCGCCGCGCGAGGCACGCCCCCTCCGGAGCGGCTCCCAGACCAACACGGTGCCCGTCTGGGAATATTCCCGTTTTCGCGTACTCCCGATAGCTCGACAGGCTGATATAGACGCGGTCGCGCGACGGGAGTCCACTGCCTGGCGGCATCGGCCGCCCCGGCGCCGCTCACGAGCGTCCAGTGCCGATATCCATCCGGGCGCAGCAGCGTGTCGGAACCCTCGAGCACGAATGGGGAGAACCTTCCAGGCGTGGTGGGCCGAATCTGCGCGAGCACGGACACCGACACGATGCCTGCCAGCAGAACCGCCGCCATCCCGTAGGAGGGCCGGAGGCCGAGCGCGATGGCCCGCTCGATTCGTAGCCGCCAGCCGAGCGGACCCGGTCGCTCGTTGATGATCGTCATGACCTCACGGCGCATGGCCGTGCAGTCGGAGCGGTGCTGATCGTCTCCCGACGCACCGATTTCAGGAGCGCCTGGCTTGCGTGCAGCTCGTCGAGAAACCGCCGGCATTCTTCACACCCGGCGAGGTGCCTGACAGTCGTGGCCGCGGCGGCGTCGGACAGGTCGCCCTCGACATGAAGAGCGAGCATCTCTCGCGAAAACCGGCAGCTCACGATTCCCCTCCGATTCCCTTCCAACAGCTGACCGATGGCAGCTTTGAGCCGCAAACGTCCACGGCTCACCTGGGAGCGTACCGGTCGTTTCCGACGACTGCAGAATCGCTGCAACATCCGCTGTGGACAGGCCCTCGATGTCGCGCAGGACGATCGCGAGGCGCTCCTTTTCCGGCAGCAGGTCCAGCGCCTTCTGCAGGATGACCCGTTGCTGCTTCCGTTCGAGACCGGCGCAGGGATCGCTGGACGGATCGATCGGCTCGGCCTGATCCCCGTCGACGAATGTCTTCTGACGCTGCAGGCGTCGCCGCGCCACGTCGCGGCACACGTTGACGGCGATCCGGAGCAGCCACGGCTCGAGCGGTTTCCGGGGATCAGCCCGGTGCAGATACTTGAACGCCCGAAGGAACACGTCCTGCGCGACGTCGCGCGCGTCGTCTCTACTGCCCAGCAGCCGCGCCGCCAGCGTCATCACGCGGCGTTCGTAGCGGATGATGATCTGCTCGAACGCCGTTCGCGTCACCCCGGAGCGTCAGGCGGACGAGCCGCGAGACTTCCGCGGCTTCGGCCGCCAACGCCTCGTCCGACAGCCGCGACATCGAGAGCGTCGTTTGCATCAGACCGAACCATCCGGCCTGACTATCCATGCACCCGTCCCTTTACACTGAGTAATACCTGGCCAGCTGGCAAATCGTTGAAGGGATCCGACAGGGTCTGAAATCTTAAATCTGAAATCTTAAATCTTAAATTTCACGATCCACTGGTGCATACCCAATTTCAGTCATCAGCTGGGCAACCCGGTGGACCGGCAAGCCCGACCACGTTCGAATACGAGCCGCCGAGATACGCGGGATGAACCGCGACGCGAGGCCCTGGATCGCGTATCCGCCCGCCTTGTCCCGCCCTTCCCCGCTCGCGACATACCAGTCGATGTCTCTGCGGGACAGCGGCGAAAACGAAACGATGGTCGACTCGACGCGCCGAGCTCGACCGGTGTCGCTGCGGAGGCTGATTCCAGTCAGGACCTCGTGATCGCGGCCCGAAAGCAGCTCCAGCATCCGCCGCGCGTCCAGGTCGTCGGCCGGCTTGCCGAGAATCGCGCCGTCAACCATCACCGCCGTGTCGGCAGCGAGAACGTAGGATCCGCCTTCAGGCAGACTGACTCCGGCTAAAGCCGGACGCCCGGCGCGCACTTTTCTCCATTGCCAGTCGCCGCACGTAGTCCTCGGGCCGCTCACCCGTCCGCACGCGCTCGTCGATGTCGACGGCCACGACGGCTCGAAACGATAACCGGCCGCACGCAAGAGTTCCGCGCGGCGCGGCGACGCTGAGGCGAGGATGAGGCGCACGGCGAATGATAGGATCTTGATACTGGAATTTAAGATTTAAGATTTCAGATTTAAGATTTGCAGATTGGCGGTTGGTGAATGGGTGTGAGCTTCGCATGAATCCGATCGGTGCCGCGGTGCCCGGTGCGATCGTGGCGCTGCTGCGCGACGTGCCGTTGTCGGCCGGGAAGGTGACGTTCGCCTGGAACGCGGCGGTCGGACCGGCGGTCCAGCGGGCGACGTCGGTTCATCTCGAAGACGGCGTCCTCCTGGTCGACGCGTCGAGCCCGCAATGGTCGCGCGAGGTCTTGCGCTCGACGCCCATCATCCTGCGCCGCCTTCAGCAGTTGCTCGGCGAACGACCGTCGTCCGTATCACTGTGCGGACCAGGTGACAGCCGTCGACCGAACGATCGCAACGACGACACGACAGCCAAACAATATGCGTGACGCGGTTATCGTTTCCGCCGTTCGGACGCCCACCGGCAAATTCCTCGGCGCACTGAAGGACTTGACCGCGCCCCAGCTGGGTGCGCTCGTCGTCTGCGAAACGGTGCGCCGCGCCGGCATCGACCGCGCCATCGTCGACGAGTGCATCATGGGCAACGTCGTCTCCGCCGGATCCGGGCAGAATCCGGCGCGCCAGGCGGCGCTCAAGGGCGGCCTGCCCGATCACGTCGCGGCGCTCACGATCAACAAAGTCTGCGGGTCGGGGCTGAAGGCCGTCATGCTCGCCCATCAAGCGATCGCGACCGGCGACATCGACGTTGCCGTCGCGGGCGGCATGGAGTCGATGAGCAATTGTCCGTACCTCCTGCCGCGGGCGCGCGAGGGCTTGCGCATGGGCCACGGCGAGATCGTGGACTCGATGATCAACGACGGCCTCTGGTGCGCGTTCGAGCAGTGCCACATGGGGAACGCGGGCGAGGTCGTGGCCGAGCACTATCACGTCGGCCGCGCCGCCCAGGACGCGTTCGCCGCGCGCAGTCATCAGAAGGCGGCCCTCGCGACGCATTCGGGCTGGTTCAAGGACGAGATCCTTCCGGTCTCCATTCCGCAGCGAAAGGGCGACCCGCTGGTGGTGACCCGCGACGAGGCGATTCGCCCGGAGACCACTGCGGAGACGCTCGCGGCGCTCAAGCCGGCCTTCAAGAAAGACGGGACCGTCACCGCCGGGAACGCGCCGGGCGTCAACGACGGCGCATCGGCGCTCGTCGTGATGGCGGCCGAGCGGGCCCGATCCCTCGGCATCACTCCCCTCGCGCGCATCGTCGGCCAGGCCACCAGCGGCTTGGCGCCGAAGTTCGTCCTGATGACGCCGGTCGAAGCGGTTCGTCGGCTCGCGGAAAAGATCGGGTGGAACCTCGCCGACGTCGATCTGTTCGAGCTGAACGAGGCCTTCTCGGTGCAGGCCGTCGCGGTGCTGAACGAGCTCGGCATCCCCGAAGAGAAGGTCAACGTTCACGGCGGCGCCGTGGCGCTTGGCCACGCCATCGGCTCGAGCGGCGCGCGCGTCCTGACGACGCTTCTTTACGCGATGAAGCGCCGCGACGCGAAGCGCGGCATCGCGACCCTCTGCCTCGGCGGGGGCAACGGAGTGGCGCTGGCGGTGGAACGATGATCACGGCATTCATGCCGTTCGTCGTTCGGGCGTTCGGCGTTCGTCGGCGTTCGCCGAACGACGAACGATCCCGAGCTCGAGCGAACGTCGAACGTCAATGACCGTGAAAACTGTGGGTGTGGTGGGCGCTGGGACGATGGGCAGCGGAATAGCCCAGACGTTTGCCCAGGCGGGTTTCGACGTCCGGCTCGTCGACGTGGCGCAGCCGATGCTCGATCGTGCCCGCCGCAGCGTGGAAAGCAGCCTGGCGAAGTTCGTCGAGAAAGGGCGGCTGTCGGCCGCCGATCGCGACGCGGCGCTGGGACGGCTGTCCGTGAGCACCAGCCTCGACCGGCTGGTGTCGGCCGACTTCGTCGTCGAAGCGATCGTCGAGGATGTCGACGCCAAGAAAGCGCTGTTCGGCGCGCTCGACGGCCTGATCGGCTGCCGAGAGCGTGCTCGCCTCGAACACCTCGTCGATCTCGATCACCCTGCTCGGCGCCGCGACGAAGCGCCCGGACAAGGTGCTCGGGATGCATTTCATGAATCCCGTGCCCATCATGACGCTGGTCGAGTTGATCCGCGGACAGTCGACGTCGGACGCGTCAATGGCGATCGCCTGGGATCTCTGCGAGAAGCTCGGGAAGACCGCGGTCGAGGCGGGCGACTACCCCGGGTTCATCGCGAACCGCGTCCTCATGCCGATGATCAACGAAGCGGTCTTCGCCGTGATGGAAGGCGTCGGCACGCCGGAGGCGGTGGATACCGTGATGAAGCTCGGGATGAACCACCCGATGGGCCCGCTCGCGCTCGCGGATCTCATCGGCCTCGACGTGTGCCTGGCGATCCTCAACGTCCTCCACGAGGGGATGGGCGATCCGAAGTACCGGCCCTGCCCGCTCCTTCGCCGGATGGTGGCCGCCGGTCACCTGGGGCGGAAGTCGGGGCGGGGGTTCTACACGTACGCGTAGGGCTGGAGCGGGCACGGAAGGGCGGGTGCCAGCCCCACCTGCCCTTCCTGCCTTTAGCATCACTACTGCCACCAGTACGGCCCCCATGATCACGATCTCCATCACCGCGGCGCGCAGGTTGATCAGCATCGCCCGCATCGAGAGCGGATCGCGACGCTGGGTTCCCGGAAAGATATTCAGCTCCGAGACGAACCACGTGTCGCTGATCGGCCAGAGTGCCTGCACGCCGTACGGCGGATTGGCGTCGGCGCCGAGCCAGTCCAGCAGGATGTGCGACGACCAGGCGAGGCCGCACGCCAGTCCGATGACGACCGGGCGCGGCGGTTCGCCGAAGTGCCTGGCGAGCCAGTCCCGCACCGGTCTGACCCACCCTGTCACACCCACCGCGACAATGGTGAGGAGGACGGCCACCGGCACGCTGTGGGTCGCGGTCCGATGGGTCGGCATGTAGAGCAGGTCGATATCAGGCAGGGCCGCGCAGAGCGCGCACACGAGGGCAGCTTCCAGCGGCGACACCCCGGTGACGACTCCCGCGAAACGACAAGGCGATGGCAGCGCCCGCGAGGGCATGGCCGATTGGGCTGGGCACGCGGTCCAGATGATGGCAGATTCTGCAAACGTCGCTGACAAGGGGCGAAAGGTCATATGCCTTACAAGTAGTTGTAAAAACAGACTGTTCCAGCGATAAGTTCACAGAATGACGCTTGACTTTCGCCCGGCACGAACCTAGAATACCGCGCTTTCACGTGGCGCTGACGTCGAACCGTCGTCCGGCCTTCCCTGGCCTGAGCGTAGTCGAAGGCAGCCGGACGTTCTTGCGCTACCTAAGGAGCAAAACGCATGTCGCCAGTTGAACGAATCGAACGAGTCGAACGAGTCGAACGAATTGACCGCGGGAGTCCCGCTGCCCCCGCCCAGGACAAGGAACGCCTCAGGGCCGTCGATCTCGCGGTCGGCCAAATCGAGAAACAGTTCGGCAAGGGGTCGATCATGCGCCTCGGCCAGAAGGGCGCCATTCAGCCGATCGACGCCATTCCGACCGGTGCCATTTCCATCGACTTCGCGCTCGGCGTCGGCGGCGTGCCGCGCGGCCGCGTCGTCGAGATCTTCGGGCCCGAGTCGTCGGGCAAGACGACGCTGGCGCTGCAAGTGATTGCGGAAGCCCAGAAACTGGGCGGGATGGCGGCGTTCGTCGATGCCGAACACGCGCTCGACGCCGCGTATGCGCAGAAGCTGGGCGTCGACGTCGACAACCTGCTCGTCTCGCAGCCCGATAACGGCGAGCAGGCGCTCGAGATCGTCGAGGTGCTCATTCGCTCGGGCGGCGTCGACGTCGTCGTGGTCGACTCGGTTGCGGCGCTCGTCCCCAAGGCCGAAATCGAGGGCGAGATGGGCGAAGCGCAGATGGGGCTTCAGGCCCGCCTCATGTCGCAGGCGCTCCGCAAACTCACCGGCGTCGTCTCCAAATCGAAGACGTGCCTGGTCTTCATCAACCAGCTGCGCGAGAAGATCGGCGTCATGTTCGGCAACCCGGAAACGACGACCGGCGGGCGCGCGCTGAAGTTCTATGCGTCGGTCCGGATGGACATCCGCCGCATCGCCAGCATCAAGGACGGCGACGTCGTCGTCGGCGGCCGCACGCGGGTGAAGGTCGTCAAGAACAAGGTCGCGCCGCCCTTCCGCGAGGCCGAGTTCGACGTGATGTACGGCGAGGGCATCTCGCGCACCGGGGATCTCATCGATCTGGCGGTCGACAAGCGGATCGTCGAGAAGTCGGGCGCCTGGTTCGCGTACGGAGGCGAGCGCCTCGGCCAGGGCCGCGAGAACGCGAAGCAGTTCCTCAAGGAGAACCCGGACATCTGCCGGGCGATCGAAGACCGCGTCCGCCGCGAGCTCGGCCTCGTGCGCGAACCCGAAACCGCCGCAGCCGTGTAGTGTCCGGCTTTAGCCGGACCTCGCATGGCGGACCTCGCCGGGCGGGCCTCGTTGGGCGGACTTCGTAGGGCGGACCTCTTAGGTCCGCCTTGTCCGCCTAACCCGCGGCGCCTCTATCCGTTGCCCTCTTCCGTCCGTCTCCGGCCACCTTCATTCCGGATTCGAACAACCCCGCTCGGCCGGTCCCGGTCCTTCTGTCCTCGCGCTCTGCGTCCTCTGCGTAGACCACGAAATTCCGGATTGCACCGCACTAGCTGAACAGTTAGCATTCCGGGCTCAACAGTCAAGACCCGCGCAGCAGCGATTGCCTATGAGCGACAAGCATCCGGCTCGCACCGAGGTAAGGAGGCAGTACCGTATGTTCGGCACCAAGAAGCTGACAGCGGACGACCTGTCGGCTGCTCTCGACCCCACGTTGATGCGCGAACTCTCGTCGGAGTTGCAGAACCCAACCCTGGCGAAGAGACTCGTGCTGGAGACGGCGGAATACTTCGGTGCCAGTGCCAGGAAAGATTGGTTCACAGGCAGCAAGGACCGGAAACGGGTCATCCAGGAGTTCGAAGGACTCTTGGGCGGAGAGATTGCCAAGGCCGAAGTCTGCAGAAAGCAGTTGGCGCGATTGGCCAGTATGCATTCCAAGGGGGAGTTCGAGGGCCTTCTGAAAGACGACGTGAAGAACAAGAAGAACAGGCTGGAGCCTAAAAAATACGGAGTGGTGGACGGCGACGATAACGTGACCCGCGCCGCCAAGTGGGTCTGCAGTAGTTCGAACACGCTCGGGGGCGATGGGCTGGCGGAGATCCGCGATGTGATCCAGAAGGCTGTGAGTTCGAATGAGCCACTGACGATCGAAGCTGTTGATGCCATCTGGCGACAACTCGTCCCGTCACCCAATCCGAGGATCAGATACATGATCGAAGGAGGAAATGCGTTGCAGTGCGACAAGATCGGTCACGTCAAGATGGACAATGCCATCACGATGAAGAGCGGGGCCGAAGACTCACTGGGTAAAGGGCTTTACCTCATGTCCACTATCATCCGCGCGCATGGATACCCCGACGGCAATGGTCGGGTTGCGCGCGTGGCGTATGCGGTCTCACAGTTGCGAGGGTTACCGGCTGTCTCGGAATCACCCAAGACTTCATGGGTCCAGGAAGGCCACGGACGCTACCGGAAGGTCGTCGAAGAGGGTCAGCCAGACTCCTGCTTTGTGGCGCCAACGTCGGAATGCACGAATGCCCTCGTGGGCCTCTAGTCTTTCTAGACATCTAGACAAGCGCGATCGCGCTGACGCTGCGGAGAATCGTGTTGCTGGATTCGGTACTCACCCAGTGGACACGGTCCTGCGCCTCCGTTATGATCGATCTTCGCACCTCGCGGCGAGGTAGCTCAGTTGGTAGAGCATACGACTGAAAATCGTAGTGTCGACAGTTCGATTCTGTCCCTCGCCACCCACCTTCGCTCGCCTGCATTCGTGATTGAGCTTCGATCGGCAGGCCACGCGAAGGTTGTTCGCATTTGTCCCTGCGATTGTCCCGAGAGCGCCTGAAGCTTCCGCGTTGCTCGGAGACTCCTCTTCGCTCGTGACGTCGTAGCGGTCGAACACGCTGCGCGCGGGTGGCCGGTGATCTTCATCGCGACCGACTCCGGCACGCCGGCCCGGTTCAGGTTCCGCACGGCCGTGCGCCGGAAGTCGTGCTGCAGCCGACCCTTAGAAGGCGAGCGTCAGGCCCGAGACGTCGGCCCGAGCGACGAGAGTGCGTCCGCGAGGAAGTCCGCGGATCGGCACCTTGACGGACCCGCTCAGCGCATGTACCGTCTGCGGTCGCGCTTGTCGCGCACTTCGATGACGAACGAACAGAAACAGACGCTCGAGCACCTCGCCCTTTTCGCCATCCAGCACATTACATGCGGATTGGTCGACCAGACCTACCGCAGGGATGGAGAGGATTCGGTTGCGATCTACGTCCGTTGTCCGTCATGTGGTGCAGCGACGCACGGATTAGTCACAGTGTCCGCGTTGGCGGAGCAGCTACGCGATTCCCTGCGAGCGCCCCCTTAGCCGTCGCCCTCCTCGCTTTCGATTCTCTGGCGCTCAACGCCGTCGTGGCGACCGGCCACCTGGTGTACGGCGCGGCCGGCGAACTTCGCGCCGCGCCATTCGATCTCCAGCAGCGCGATTCAGGTTCGAGAGATGTGTGCGGATCGCACGGTATTCTGTTGAGCTTGACAGAACTCATGTGGGTTCTTACAGTCCGCCATCACCCCATTTCGGCGACACCAGCTCTCAGGACGCTACATGGAGCGGTCGCGATGCCGGTGAGTGCTCCAACCACTACAATTGCGTCGAGCCCGCACCGGCTGCGGCTGAGACACCCGCTCGCACCGCCGTTTCCACGACACCGCTGTTTGCCAACATCGCTGACGAACTGCTTCGCACGGTCGCAGAGGCCGGGCACGCCGTGTTCGTCGAAGCGGGAGAGGTCGTCTTTCGGCAGGGCGAGCGAGGCGACACGCTGTACTGCGTTCTGTCCGGCACGGTTCGACTGTGCCGGGCGCTGGAGGATGGCAGCGAAATTGAGCTTCGACGTGCGGGTCCCGGCGACTCGTTCGGTGAGCTCGCCCTGCTCGACGGCGGTGCTCGCGATGCCACCGCCGAAACGGTCGCGCCCTGCCAGTTGTTCGTGCTGCGCCGCATTGATTTCCTGGCGGCCATTCCGCGCGCGCCGACGCTGCTTTCGACCGTGCTCGCAAACCTTGTCCAGGTGGTGCGCACCACCACCGAGGATCTGTTGCGGCACGAGCTGGCGCAGCGCTGGCCAGAACCGAGATGGAGCTCGAGAAGTATCGCGCGCTGGCGCAGATGGTCGCCGGTGTGGCACACGAGGTCAACACGCCGATCGGGATCGTCAATACCGCGGCCAGCATCATCAGGCAGCGCTTGCGTCGGAGGCGATCGAGCGCCGCGGTGCGCGACGCCGCGGCCGTCGCAGCGTTCTCCGACATCCGGGAAGCAGCCGAGCTCATCGACGCCAACATCCGTCGCGCCCACAAACTGATTCGCGACTTCAAGCAGCTGTCCGTCAGTCACGTCGCCGACACGCTCGAGACGCTGCACGCTCGTCGATGTGGTCGATGAGGTGGTCAGTCTGTTCAAGATCAGCGCCCGGCAGGCGAAGCTCACGATCCACGTCTGCAACTCGCTGCCGGACTCGGCGTCTTTCACATGGATCGGGTACCGCGGCCTGCTCAGTCAGGTCCTGCTGAACCTGCTCACCAACGTGGAACGTTATGCCTACGCCCAAGGGACTGGAGGGCCGGTGGAAATCGTGATCGGCCAGACCGGCGACGGACGGAACGACCGTTTCAGCATCATGTTCGGGATCGGGTTGCGGCATGACACCGGACACGAGGGACAGGATCTTCGAGCCCTTCTACACGACCGGACGCAGCAAGGGCGCGACCGGCCTCGGCATGGCGATCGTTCACAACCTCATGACCTCTGCGCTCGCGGGCACTGTCGAAGTCACGTCTCGGGAGGATGCGGGAACCGCGGTCACGCTCACGTTTCCCAAGAGCGTTCCCGCGAGAGCGGACTGATGGAGGTGGCACGTGTTCGAAAAAGAATGGCCAGTCCTCGTGGTCGACGACGAGCCGGACATCTTGACGGTCTCGAAGCTCGCGATGAAGAACGTTCAGGTCGACGGCCGGCCGATCCGGCTGTTCACGGCCGGCAGCAAGGCGGAAGCGATCGAGCTGCTCACGACGACATTGAGCGGACGACTGTTTCCGTACGTGGCGGTCGCCTTCATCGACGTCGTGATGGAAACAGACACCGCGGGGTTGGAGCTCTGCCAGTTCATTCGTGAAACACAGCGCAACCGCGTCACGACGCTGTATATCCGCACCGGCCAGCCGGGCGTCGCGCCGGAGCGATCGGTCATCGACCGCTATGACATCAGCGGATACTTCACCAAGGTGGAGCTCACCGAGGACAAGCTCTACTCGCTCGTCAAGGCCGGCGCGCGCCAGTACCACTTCACCAGCATGGCGTTGGGTGCGTTCGAAGTGGTCACGCACGCCATCGCCGCGTCCGACTCGCTCGAGCACATCTCAAGGGTGCTGTACGGCGCGCTCGACCAGATGGGCCTTGACGCATCAGGGAGCGCACGCCACGAGTTCCACCAACGCGTCAGCTTGATCGTTGGTGACCGAGTGCTCACATGCTCTGGATACAGCGAGGCCCAGGCGCTCGCCGAACGCGATCGGCTCGAGCGTCTTGGTCTGCAGCCGATCGATCCGGAAGGCAACGGCTACGTCATCGAGGGCAAGACGTTCATGGTGAAGGTCCGCGCCACCGAGAGCCATGAGGCGGCCTACCACATCATGAACATCGTCGGGACACCGAGCGTCCCTGAGGTGCTGATTGTGCGCCTCTTCACCAAGGCGATTGCCGCGCTCGCGAGGCGCGTCGCCGGCACGGCCAGGTCCGAGGTTGCCGTGGCCGGGTAGAGAGCCGCGGCGTTCGGACGGCTCCAATCACGACGCGTGCGAGCACGAACGACTGTCGTCGACACCGAGAAGCCGAACGACGGGGTGCTCGTAAGCACCTCGAATGAGGGCCCCGATCCATGCAGGTCACCGCACGAGACACAGGCGATGTCGTGGTACTGACGCTTACCGGGCGGTTGGTGCTCGAGGACGTGGAGGCGGAACTGCGCGGCGCACTCGACGGGCTGATTCAGCAGGGACGGCTAAAGCTCGTCCTGAACCTGCAGGACGTCACCTATGTCGATAGCGCCGGCCTGGGCTTCCTGGTGTCCAAGTATGTCAGCGTGCACCGGCGCAGTGGAGACATGAAGCTCGTGCGAGTTCAGCCGCGCGTCGAGCACGTCCTCGAGATCACCCGGCTGTCGCAGATCTTCGAGGACGTTCGCGTTGGACGAGGACGCCGTGCGGGCATTCGAGCACGCGCCCGCTCACAGCCGGGCGGCTCTGTTCAAGCCGACGTCGCGTTAGCTCCCGTCCGCCGACGCTGCCCGAGGACGTGCCGGCGCCAGCGATCCATGCGACTCGTCACCTGACCGGGTCTTTCGAGACAGCGTCCAGAATCATTGAACTGGCTGAATCGCTCAGTTCGGTGCTCGAGTCGCTGCCGGGCGAAGGCTTGACGAGGTCCGGAAGATGCTCGCGCCACCATTCTTCGGCGCGCTCGGGGGTCCACGGTGTTCTGAACGCGACTTCACCGAGCCGGCGCCAGAGCTCGAGCGCCGACGATGGGCGCTTCTCCGGCGCTTTCTCGAGGCACTCGAGGACGATCTGCTCGAGATGAACAGGAATGGGAGAATCCGGAAACGTCGATGGAGGCTTGGGAGCGGTCCGAGCATGATGGATCATCACGGCCATCGGCTCGCCGGTAAAGACCGGCCGGCCGGTCAGCATCCAGTAGGCTGCGCAACCCAGCGAGTACAGGTCCGAACGTTCGTCAGCGGCCGCACCCAGGACACGCTCGGGAGGCATGTAGGCCGGTGTTCCGGTCAGGGTGCCTGCGGCAGTGAGCTGGGTCGCGCCTTCGTCGAGTGACTTGACGAGTCCAAAGTCCAGGACCTTCACGACATCGAAATCGACGCCCAGCCGGCACAGGAACAGGTTCTGGGGCTTGATATCGCGATGAAGGAGCCCTGCGGCATGGGCCTCACCGAGGGAGCGACAGGCCTGGCGCAGCACGGCCACCACACGCTCCGGCGGGAGTGGTCCGAAACGCTGCACCAGCGACGAGAGGTCCATACCCGTGAGCAGCTCCATGACGAAGTAGAAGCTGCCCGTCTCGCTCACACCGAAATCGTAGAGCCGCACCGTGTTCGGCGAGCTCAAACGGGCAATGGTTCGAGCTTCCAGGCGGAAGCGTTCGGTCGCCGCCTCCCGGCTACTCTCGCCCAGCAATTCGGGTCTGATCAGCTTGACCGCACATGGACGCGCGAGCAGCTGGTGCCGGGCGCGCCACACCTCCCCCATCCCGCCCTCGCCTAGCTTCTCCATCAGGCGGTAGAGGCCAAGCGGCAATCCCTCGTCGAGGAGCGCCGCATCAATCTCCAGCACAGGCTCCCGTGCAGAGGTCACTGCCCGCTCGATCAGGTTCTGCAGCTCGCCCACATCCCCTGGCCAGCGGTACCTTCGCAGTCGCTTCATCGACTGCTCGGAAATCGTCTCGACAACGGCGCCAATCCGGCGCGCGTGCTGGCGGAGAAAGAAGAGGGCGATTTCCGCGACGTCGTCGGGGCGCTCTGCGAGCGACGGGACTCGCAGCTGTCTGCGTTCGAGCAGCGCCAGCAGCTTCGGGTGGAATCCGCTCGCCGCGGCGAGCGGCGCCGAGCTGTAGGCAATGACGCGCACGTCTGGCACCGGTGGCTGGCCGCGCTCACGCGAGGCTTCGACGCGCTCGAGGACTTCGGCCAACCGTCCCTGCAGGTCGCTCGGCAGTCGCTGGATTTCCTCGAGATATAGCGTGCCTTGGCTGGCCAGCTCCAGCAGGCTCAGGCGCGAGCCTTCCCTCGGCTCCGAAGCAGCCACCGGCGGGCTCAAGATGCCGGGATCCTGCCCCGGAGGCAGCATCGCGCAGTTGACGTGGATAAAGGCGTGGCGGCTGCGCGGCGAGGCGTGGTGGATGGTGCGAGCGGCTGCCTCGTGCCCCGCACCTTGAGGGCCGGTCAACAGCAAGACTTCCGCGTCGGCGGCGTATCGTGCGATCGATTCGCGCAGCGCCCGGATCGCGGGGCTGTCGCCAAGCAGCGGGCCTTCTACCCGGCGGCGGGCGTCCGTCAGGAGCTCTTGCGCCACCGCCAGCTCGCGCGCGAGCTCCGCGTTTCTGGCCTCGAGCTGCCGTCGCAGCCGCTGAAGGGTGAGGTGCGTGTTGACCCGCGCGACGACTTCGTCACTTTGAAACGGCTTGGAGACGAAGTCGACCGCGCCCACTTCCAGCCCGCGCACCTTGTCCTTGGTTTCGTCCAGAGACGAAAGAAAGATCACCGCAGCCTCGCGGGTTTCGGGGTCTTCCTTGAGACGCCGGCACGTCTCGTACCCGTCGATCCCCGGCATCACGACGTCGAGCAGGATCAGCAGCGGGTGTACCCGCCGCGCCACCTCGATGGCGCTCTCCCCGCTTCGGGTCACGAACAGCCGGTAGCCGCGGCCGTCGAGCGTGTGGCGCAACACGTCAAGGTTCGTGACGTCATCGTCGACCAACAGGATCCGATCGGCATCTCGGCCGGCGGGGCTGGGTTTGTTCATGCGGCCCTAATCAGGTTTCCTCTGAGCGGCGCGGCCACTCGCGTCCTGGACTCGGTCACGGCACCTCACTACCGATCTGTCCGAGCAGCCGGGTCGCGAGGACCCTCGCCTCTTCGTACTCGTAGCTGTCGACGTGATTCCGGAGCCGCGCCAGATCGCTGGCTGCGCCCGGCATCGCGGTGCGATCGAGATCGGCGAGTGCGCTGCTCGCTGCCGACAGGTCGAAATCGCCCAGCGCCGCCTGCAGCCGCTCCAGGGCGGCCCGAGCCGCCGCTGGAACCAACACCTGCCCGGGTTCGGTGGCGACGGGCGCGATGGAGTTCCGCGCAGAGTGTCGACGGAGCGGAATACCACGGCGGCCCTGGCTTCCAGATCGGCAAGCAGATGGGCGAGATCCCTGTTGTCTTCGCGGCCCGCGCGCTCGAGCGCCTTGGCTGCAGCATGAAGGCCCTCGGCGCCAAGATTGCCGGAGGCCCCGGCGATGGCGTGGGCATGTCTTGCAACCGCGGCGCTGTCGCCTGAGGCGACGGCAGCCCGCAACGCGTCGAGCATGGCACCCTGGCTGTCCGCGAACCTGACGAGCATCCGCCGGAAGGTCTCGAACTCGAGGCCGAGCCGTGCCAGCGACCCTGCCACGTCAATACCCTCGAGCCTCGGAGCGTCGTCCGCTGACCGCTCCCGATGCGAAGCACCGCGTCGGCGAAACAGGCGGCCGAACGGTTTCTGCCGCGCCGGCAGCCAGCGTCGCAGCGTCTGCAAGAGCGCCTTTCGTTCGATGGGTTTGGTGATGTGATCGTTCATCCCGGCGGCGAGGCACGCATCGAGATCCGCCTTCATCGCGTTCGCGGTCATCGCAATGATCGGCAGGTCGTGCAACGTCGGGTCTTCGCGTATCGCCCGCGTCGCGGCGAGACCATCCATCTCGGGCATCTGCATGTCCATCAGGACAGCGGCGTACTTTCCACGGGCGGCCCGGACCATCTCCAGCGCCTCGCGCCCGTTGTTCGCGATGTCGAGCTCGATCCCAAGCCGCCCCAGGATCTCACTCGCCACCATCTGGTTGGCCTCGTTGTCCTCAGCCAGCAGCACGTGAGCGTCGAACTCCCGCTCGAGCGGTGCGTCGAGCGCCCGACGGGCCGCATGCACGCGCGCACCCTGCGCTTCCACGACCGCGTCAAACAACGACGAGGCGGTAATCGGCTTGGGGAGAAACACGTTGACGCCCGAGCGCGGCGCAGCGCGCCTCCTCTTCCTTCCCTGCATAGGCGCTGATGAGCACGATCGGCAGCGTGCGGGTCTCCTCCCGCGCCCGAATTCGCTCGGCGGCCTCGAGTCCATTCATGCCAGGCAGCATCCAGTCGAGCACCACGAGGCCGAACGGATCGCTTCCTCCTTTCCGATTGCGACGCTCCAGCAGCGCAAGTCCCTCCTCGGCAGTGGCCACCGACACCGGCGAAATCGACCAACTCCGGAGAAGCGTCTCGAGCAGCTCGCGGCTCGTCTCGGTGTCTTCCACGATGAGGACCGGCCGCTCGGCGACGCGGGCGGGGGCGACACGAATGGGGGCCTCGGGCTGGGCCTCGACGCCGAGGCGCGCGGTGAAGACGAACGTTGTGCCTTTGCCCGGCGTGCTTTCCACGGTCAGGTCGCCGCCCATCAGGCGGGCCAGCCGCCGGCTGATCACAAGGCCGAGTCCCGTGCCGCCGTACTTTCGCGTCGTCGAGCTGTCGGCCTGAGTGAAAGATTGGAAGAGCCTTGCTTGCTGCTCCGACGAAATACCGATGCCTGTGTCCGACACGCTGATGCGCAGGAGCACCTCGCCGGGCAGTGTCCCTCGCTGGCTTCAGCCACCGTCTCGGCTTTCACAAGCACCTCGCCCTTTTCCGTGAACTTGAATGCGTTACTTATCAGATTGGTCAGGACCTGACGGAAACGCAGGGCATCACCACGCAGCCGGTCGGGCACCGTGGGGAGCGCATGGGTGATGAGCTCGACGTGCTTCTGGATCACGACCGAACGGAATGTGTCAGTGACTTCCTCGAGAACGTCTCGCAGGTTGAAGGGCGCGCTCTCGAGTTCGAGCTTGTCGGCTTCGATTTTTGAAAAGTCGAGGATGTCGTTCAGGATCCCCAGGAGGTTCTTGGCCGACGAGTGGGCGACGTTGATGAATTGGTGGGGCTTGGGGGGAAGGTCGGCCTCGAGCGCAAGGCCGGTCATATTGAGAATCGCATTCATCGGCGTGCGGATCTCGTGACTCATGTTTGCGAGGAACATGGACTTCGTCTCTGTGGCCTCCTCCGCCTTGGCCTTGGCGAGCTTCAGGGCTCTCTCCTGGTCTTTGCGCTCAGTGACGTCGCGGATCGACACGGCGACGTGCATGCCTTCGGACCCGCGAGCGGGCAGCGGACTCAGGCCGATCTCCACCGGAAACTGCGAGCCGTCTTTGCGAAGGCCACGAAGCTCACGGTTCGCGCCCATCGCACGGGCGACCGGAGCCTGATGGAAGGTCTCCCGCAGCGCCGCATGTCCCGGACGCACGTCCGGCGGCACGAGCATTTCCACGAACTGGCCAATGAGTTCGTCACGCGGTATGGCCGAACAGCTTCTCGCACTGCGCGTTGGCCAACCGAATCACGCCCTTCTCGTCCACCACCATCAAGCCGTCCGGAGCGAGCTCGAGCACGCTTCGAAAGAACTGCTCGGTTCTCCGCTGCAGCTGCTTCTGCTGCAGTCCGTCAACTCTCCTGGTCTGTCAATCGGTGGCTGCTCCTGACGCCTGCGTCTGGCCGAGCAACTCCTGTGTGCGCAGGTTGCGCTGCAGGATTTCAAGGCTCATCGCCACCAACGGCAGCAATTCGCCGATGAGCGCCTGCTGCCGGGAGTCGAACGAGCGAAACGTCGCCACTTCGACGACGCCCAACAACGTGTCCTTGGACAAGAGCGGTGACGCGAAGATTCGTTCCGGCGTTGCGGTTCCGAGGCCCGATGCGATGCGGAGATAGTCTGGCGGCAGACCGGTAAGGGAGACCGATGCGCGGTCCTGAGCGCACTGGCCGATCAGTCCCTCGCCCAGGCCGAACGTACGAGACGGCTTCCAGGCCCGGAGCCAGACCGTAAGCGGCGGTTCTTCGGAGCCGGCCCGTCTCCTCCTCGAATACGTACAGCCCTGCCACACCGCCGCCCAGCAAGGGCACGAGCCCCGAGAGCAGGCGCTGGCCGAATTCCGGCAGGGAATTCGCCCCCTGGATCTCGCCGATGACCGTGGAGGCGCTGGATTTGACCCAGCGCTGCTCATCGATCGCCGCGGCCCCCTGTTTGAGCACCTCGATCGATCGCGCCAGGCCGCCAGTTTCGTCAGTGGCCTCGGTAAATGGAACGGACTGCGTGTAATCCCCAGCCGCAACGGTCTTGACCGAACGTTCGAGGGCCTGAATCGGCGTGACGATGCGGCGAAACGTCAGGAAGCCGACGAGACCCGTGAGCACGAGAGCCGCCAGGTTGGCAGCCAGGATTTGCAACCGCGTTTCCTCGATTGCCTCGAGGGCGGCTCGAGCAGCGGTGCTTCCCAGCTCCTTGTTGTACTGAAGCCACTCGCTGGACATTTTGGTGAGGCGTGACACCTGTGGGTCCAGCAGTGCTCCTGAAGCGTGTCAGCGGCTTCATCGTGCCGTCCATCCTCGGCCAGGGTCATGACCTGCCTGGCTTCAACGATGTACTGTCGGCTCAATTCCTGACACTGGCTGAGAAGCTGGCGGTCGCGCTCATCGCTGATGAAGGAATCAGCGTATTGCTGGAGTAACGTGGTAAGGGCTCGTTCGTTCTCGTCGAAGGCGGCGCGCGCCGCGGCTCGCTCGCTCTGGTCCGCAGCCAGCAGGATGTTGCGCACGCTCACCCGGAGTTCGGCAAAGCTTGCAGAAATGCTTCCGAGCGCCGCAACGCTCCCGAGCTGCGTTTCGGCGACGAATCGGCTGCGGTCCTCGATCTCCGACAGTCGAATCCGGGCAAAGATACCAAGTACCAGCAGCGCCACCAGCGGGACCGCCACCAGAGCGATCAGTCGTTTGCCGATGGTCATGGTTGTCTCCTCGTCCCGGCGCCGCCCCACAAGCCTAGTTCATGCGGCAGATAGTCGGAACCGTGTTCGGAGGTCAGATATAATTCGCCACCTTTTCGATGGCCGCGTCCAGTGAGCGGAGGGCTTCGCGATGTTTCAGCAGGATTACAACCCTCTCGGCAGCGTCGCGGTATCAACGCTCGCGGCCGCGATACCGATCGTTACGCTGCTGTACTTCATCGCGCTGCATCCGCACCGCGACCAGCGGGGCGCCAGGCACCTCGGCATCAGCGCGCCTTACGCGGCGCTTTACGGCGTCCTGTCCGCCTTTCTGGTCGCGACGCTGGCCTTCCGCATGCCCCTGCCATCCGCGATGTCGGCGTTCGTGTACGGCACGCTGTCGGGACTGCTGGGGATCATCTGGATCATCATCGGCGCCATGCTCCTGTACAACATGACGCTCATTACCGGGAAGTTCGAGATCGTGAAGGAGTCGATCGTTCACATCTCGTTCGACCGGCGCCTCCAGGTCTTGCTGATCGCCTTCTCGTTCGGCGCGATCATCGAGGGGACGTCGGGCTTCGGAACGCCGGTGGCCATCGCCGGCGCAGTAATGGTGGGCCTGGGATTTTCACCCTTTCAGTCGGCCGTCCTGAACCTGCTGGCCAACACCGCCCCGGTGGCGTGGGGCGCAATCGGCACGCCCATCGTGACGCTCGCAGCCGTCAGCGGCCTCGACCAGTTGACTCTTTCTCACATGGCCGGCCGCCAGCTTCCGTTCGTCTCGGTCCTGGTGCCTTTCTGGCTGGTCACTGTTTTCGTTCTCATGGAAAAGGGCACGTGGAAAGAGGCCTGGGAGGTATGGCCCGGCGCCCTCTGTTCCGGCCTGTCCTTCGCCGTCATGCAGTGGTTCGCCTCCTCGTCCGAAGCCTTCCATCTGATGACCGACGTGGTCTCGGGCGTGTTTTCGGTCGTCTGCACGGCCCTGTTCCTCCGTTTCGTCTGGCATCCAAAGACGCGGTTTCTGCTGCGGTCCGAGCGCGAGGCGCTGGCCAAAGCCGGCGCGAACCCGACGACCACCACGATCGCCGCGAAGGATTGGAAGTATCAGTACAGCCCGGTGCAACGGCCTACGCCTGGGCGCCCTGGGCCATCCTCATCGTCTGTTGCGCCATCTGGGGCATACCGGCCTGGCGCGTTTACCTGAACAACTTGTTCTCCGGCGTCTCGTTCACCACAACGCTGTTTGGTTCGAACTTCGGCGGCTCGCTCTCCCTGCCGGTCTGGGACATGCCGGCGCTCCATGGCTTCGTGCAACGCATGCCGCCGGTCGCTCCGCCCGGCGCAAAGCCTGAAGTGGCGCGCTTCACCATCAACTGGTTGTCGGCGTCAGGAACGGGCGTGTTCGTCGCCGCCCTGTTGACCGGCCTGGTATTGAAGCTGACGGGCGCGCAGTGGAAGGAAGCGGTCGGGCGCACGGCGCGCCGTCTGCTGATTCCCGATCCTGGTCATCGGGCAGGTGTTGGGTCTGGGTTTCCTCACCCGCTATTCAGGGATGGATGCGGTGCTCGGCCTCGCGTTTACCGGCGCGGGCCCACTGTACCCGTTTTTCGCGGCCTATCTCGGATGGCTCGGGGTCTTCCTCACGGGCTCCGATACGGCTTCGAACGCCCTGTTCGGCAGCCTGCAGCGGATCACCGCCCAACAGCTCAACCTGAACGAAGTGCTCATCGTGGCCACGAACTCGACCGGAGGCGTGATGGGCAAGATGATCGATGCCCAGTCCATCATGGTCGCGTGTGCAGCCTGTTACGACGATCCCTACGAGCGGACTCACGCGATGGGCCCGATCTTCCGCACGGTCTGGTGGCATTCGGTCGCCGGGGCCGCGGTCATCGGGCTCATCGCAATGCTCCAGGCGTACGTTTTCCCCGGGATGATTCCGTCCAAGTGAATTAGCGGGATCTGCAGAATTGCCAGCGACTGCAAACGGCGTGAACTGGGCGCGCCGCGCAGCGCCGCGAGAGAGCGTGTCGGGGAGTCCGAGGGGCGAAGCGCCTCGGTAAGCCTGGACATCTGGCTCGACGTGGCGTGCCTTTTCAAGACGCGCTCCGAAGCGCAGAAGGCGTGCCGCACGGGAAAGATCGAGGTCAACGGCCAGCCGGCGAAGCCGAATCGGCTCGTCCGCGCCGGGGACGAGCTGACGATCGGCCGCGGGTTCGGGCGCAAGCAGCGGATCTCCGTCCGCGGGATCACCGACCGCCACGTGTCGAAGGCCGAGGCGCGGGAGCTCTACGAAGACCTGACGCCGAAGCCTACGCCGGAAGAGATCGAGATGCGGAGAGTGGAGCGGATGTACCGCGCGGCGGTGACACCGCCGCGGGCACCCGACAAACGAGACCGCCGCACTCTTCGCAAGATGAAGGAACGCGGTCGGTGACTAAATTGCAGAGTGCTACTCACTTCCCACTACTCAGGTTTGTGTCGGATATCGGTACGCGTGGCGCCCGTGCCGGTCGTGCCTTCGGTCACGTCGCGCGCCCGTGGATGTTCGGTGCGATCGTGCTCCGAGCCGCCGACCATCGGCTTGTCGCGGTCTTCCTCGCTCGTCTTCGTTCTCGGCCGAATATCGCCGAGGATCCGGTTCTCATCCGCCATGTACGCCTCCGGCGGCGGTCGTCGCAAGCGTGGTGCCAGCGCGTTCCCGATCACTCAGCTTGACCCAGGAGCGCAGCAGTTCGGCGACGCTCCACGCCTGGGCAATACAGCCGCGCGCGGTGAATGGAGGCTCGGCGTCGAAGATTTCGCTCACCGATCCGATGCACGCTTCGTCGAGGTGGGCGGCGAACCCTTCGACCGCGCGGCGCGCGCCCGCGACGTCATCCGGATACACCTTCAGCCACGCATCGACGTATGGTCCGACCAGCCAGCCCCACACGGTGCCCTGGTGGTACGCCGCGTCGCGGGTCCGCAGGTCGCCGTAGTAGCGCGGCTTGAAGTCGGGATCGATCGGCGCCAGCGTGCGGAGGCCCACAGGCGTCAGCAACTGCTGCTCGACCGTGCGCATCACCGGCTTCCAGTGTTCAGGGTCGAGCACGGGATGCTCGAGCGAAATCGCCAGCAGCTGGTTCGGCCGGCATTTCGGGTCGTTGCCGCCCTGCTCGGCGTCGACGACGTCGTACAGATAGCCGCCGCCCGGTACCAGAACCGCTCGTTGAACGACTTCCTGACCCGGTCGGCGCGGTCACGGTAGTCCTGGCGATCCCGATCGTTCATGTCGGCGGCCCACTGCTCCATCAGGCAGAGCGAGTTGTACCAAAGGGCGTTGATCTCGACGGCTTTCCCCCGTCGCGGCGTGACGACCCAATCGTCGGCCTTCGCGTCCATCCAGGTGAGCTGATAGCCGGGGGCGCCCTGGACCAGCAGGTGATCGCGCGCGTCGACGTGGATGCCGAACTGCGTGCCCTGGACATGCGCCCTGACGATCTTCTTGAGCGTGGGATAGAGCGTCTCGAGCGTGTGCGGGTCGCTCGTGCAGCGCAAGTAGCGGTGAAGCGCCTGGAAGAACCACAGGGTCGCGTCTGCCGTGTGGTACAGGCCTTCTCGTTCGCCTTCCGGAAACATGTTCGGGATCAGGCCATCGCGGACGTAGTGGGCGAAGGTTCGCAGGATGTAGCCGGCCTCGATCGCGCGCCCGGTCACGAGCGTCAGGCCCTCGAGGCTGATCATCGTGTCGCGGCCCCAGTCGGTGAACCAGTGGTACCCCGCAATCACCGTGCGGACTTCATCGCCAGAGGCGCGCGCCCGCGCCGCCTCCTCGGTCCGGCCGGCCGGCGTGATGATGAACTGATCGGCTGCGAGCACGAGCTCGGCTGGCCGTCCCTCCTGCGCGGCTGGCGCCGCTTTCGCCAGGAGCCGCTCCCGGCGGTCGCGTTCGGCGGCGAGCGCCTGCTCGGGTGGAAGCACCTCAATCGCCTCGAACGGCTCGGTCGATGCGGCAAGAGTCGCGCGCTCGCCTTTGCCGAGGCGGAAACGGTAATAGCCGGGACTCCAGAGCGTGCCCCGGGCCTGATAGCCGCGATGTTCCTCGACCGGATAAAGCACGCTGTCGATCCGCTTGCCCTTCAGCGTGAACGAGACGTCGCTCGCCTGCAGCACCAGTCGGAGCGGCGGCAGCGGGCTGTCTTTCAGGGCGATCTCGTATCGTTCGTTGATCGCCCGGAACTCGTAGGGCCAGCCGAGCGGTTCACTCACCGGCGCTTCCTGCGCGCGGAAATTGACCGACGGCCGCAGGCCGAGCTCGACACTGCTGGCGCCATCGACGAGCTCGTACATGACGCGCACGGTGTTCTGCAGGTGCGTGAGGAACACACGCACCTCGAGGAGGAGGCCCTCGATGTCGTAGCGCCAGATCGGCAGCCCCGCTTCGAGGCGGAATTCGGTGAGGTACCCGGAGTCCGCGCTGTGGATCGGCTGCAGTTGCTCGCGGCCACCAACCTCGATGCGGCGGCCGTCCGGGTATCGAATCTGGAGCGCGACGTGGCTCAACATCACCATGCGGCCGAGGGGGGCCGGCAGCGCGGCGATGAGGTACCCGTGATATCGCCGCGTGATGACGCCGGAAATCGTGCCCGAGGCGTATCCGCCGAGGCCGTTCGTCACGAGCCACTCGCGAGTCGCGAGGTCATCCGGGCCTGCGGGATCGGCCGGGGGCCACGCGATGCGCCGGATCGGGACCTTCATGCGGTGCGGCGCCTCACTTTTGGCGGACTCGTGAAGCGCCTGGGCCCCGGCGCCAGCACGATTGCCGATTCACCTGGCAGAGACCACTTCCCCAGGGTGCTCAGATTCGGAGTCCCTGTACCGCCGTAGCGCGGATCCTCGCTGGACCATTCCAGGACCCAGTCACGATCGGCAGGCGGCGCGACGAGCGGCTCGGCAATCGACGGCCGCTTGATGTCGCTGCCGAGGTTCACCACGAGCAGGCGCTCGTCGTCGATGGCGTCGGCGAAGTAGCGAAGCACGAACGCCGATCGGGCGATGACGGCGCCATCGAGCCCGCCGGCGCGCTGGCTGCGGAAGGCTGCGCTGTTCCGCCGCAGCGCAAGGAGATCGCGGTGCAGCGCATAGGCGGCGGCGTTGGTCTCGCGCTCCGCGAAGTCGAGCTTGCACTTCGCGAATGTCCGCGGCTCGGCCGGATCGTCGAGCGGCTGCTTTGCGGCGTATGCCGCCACGCTCGGAAACTGCGCGAGGAATTCGGCGCGGCCCTTTCTCACGGCCGCGGCGAGCTCCGCGTCGTGATCCGCGAAGTACAGAAACGGACTGGACGCCGAAAATTCCTGCCCCTGGAAGAGCATCGGCGTGCCGGGCGCCAGCAGCAGGTACGCCGTGACGGCGCGCCACCTGGCGGCGCTCGTCAACTGATGACCGCGCAGCCCGCGCGCGGAATTGGCCACCTGATCGTGGTTCTGCAGGAAGACGACGAATTGGCTCGGCGCCAGGTCGAGCCCCGGCGTGCCCGCGGCGCTGCCGCTGCCAGTGGTAGTGCTGCCCTTGAAACAGGTAGCCATGCTTGGCGGCGGAAACAAGCTCCTGGGGCGTTCCGCGCGTGTCGCTGTAGTACGCCTCGGCGCGTCCCGTGATCGCCACCATCGCGCTGTGGTGAAAGTCGTCGTTCCACAGCGCGTCGAGGCCGAAGCCCCCCTGCGCCGCCGGCCGCACGAGCCTCGTATCCTGGGTCTCGTTCTCGGCCACGATGATCGTTCGGCGGGTGCCCGCCTTCTCGCGGACGCGATCGGCGATCCCGGCCATCACGTTCGGTGACGAGCGGTCGAAGATCTGCTGCGTCGCGTCGAGCCGCAGGCCGTCGAGGTGGAACTCGTCGATCCAGTAGCCCGGCGTTGGCGATGAAGAATTCCCGAACGGCACCCGCGTCGTCGCCGTCGAAGTTGATCGCATCGCCCCACTCGTTCTCGTACCGATCCGTGAAGTACGCCCCGGAGAACACGCGGAGGTAGTTGCCGACCGGGCCGAGATGGTTGTAGACGACGTCGAGGATCACGCCGATGCCGACCGCATGCGCCCGATCGACGAACGCGCGGAGATCGTCGGGCCGTCCATAGAGATGCGACGGCGCGAACAGGTCGACGCCGTCATACCCCCACCCGAAACGGCCGTCGAACTCGGCAACCGGCATCAGTTCGACGACGGTGATCCCGAGCCGGGCCAGTTCCTCGAGTTCCGCGGCCGCGGCCGTCCAGGTCCCCTGTTGCGTAAAGGTGCCTGTATGAAGCTCGTACAGGACCTGACCCTCCAGCGAGACACCATTCCATCCGCGGTCGGTCCACGCAAACCCGCCTGGATCGACGATCTCCGACAAACCGTGAGGACCGTCTGGCTGGAAGCGCGAGGCCGGGTCTGGATACAGCCGGTCGGACTGGTTGACCCGAAAGCCATACCGGTCGCCGGCCCTTCCCTCGGTCTGAACCGAGAAGTAGCCGTTCGCTTCGGGGTCGAGGACGACCTGGCGGCCGCCGACGACAAGGTCGATTTCCCGGGCCGCAGGAGCCCAGACCCGGGCATGAACAGTGTTCTTCCCGACGATCTCGACCCCGACCGGGACACGTCTGGCAAGCGCACTGCCGGCTCGCTGCTCCTGTGATCCGTCGGTCGTGATCGACATGTGATTGGCGTCGGTGCAGAAACAGTGCCCGCCGCCAACCTCAGCCGAAGGCCAGGCGGACGGTGCTGCTAGCGCTGTTCGTCGTCGGCGAGGAGCTCCCGGGCGGCGTCGTCGGTCTTCGTGCGATCGCCGGCGCGGCGTTCTTCGGCCCTGCGCGTAGAAGAAAGCGCCAGGAAGATCACCACGATCAGCCCCAGCGACAGCCACTTCGGGATTTCGAAATGGATGTAACCAGCGCTGTGCAGGTACTCGACGACGAGCTTGATGCCGACCCACGCGATGATGATGAACGCGCCGTCGACGAGCGCCGGATAGCGCTCGACGATCGCGAGCAGCTGGCCGATGACCAGCCGCATCATGATGATGCCGAGAATGCCGCCGGTCAGGATCACCCACGTCTTCGGCGACATCGCGACGGCCACGAGGATGGAATCGATCGCGAAGACGATGTCGGTCAGCTCCACCTTCACGACCGTCGCCCAGAACGCCGACAGGCCGAGCATCGGCCGTGGCCTTGGGCGGCGTGCGGCGGGCTTCTTCCCCGCCTTCGCTGCATGAAGTGGTGGACCGTGAGGTACAGGAGATAGCCGGCGCCGGCCAGCTTCACCCAGCCCAGCTGGATCAGGTAGACGGCCAGCAGCGTCGCCAGGCCCGGAAGACGAACGCGCCGAGGATGCCGTAGCGCAGCGCCTTGCGCTGCTGGCTTTTCGGCAGCCCGAGCACGAGCACCGCGAGAACCATCGCGTTGTCGGCGCTGAGCAGCCCTTCGAGAGCGACGAGCAGGCCGATGGTGACGAAGTCGGACGCTTCGAGGGCTGGAATCACGCCGCGATGACTAACAGTATGCCGTACCGCGCGATGCGCTAAGTTGACACGACTCGTATCAAGGCCTATATTTGAATCGGCGCAACTTTTGAATCAGGGTCGACAGCACTGACCCGAGCCGTATGGACGATTTCTACTTGATCAGCGTCGCGGCCCGGATGCTGGGCATGCATCCGCAGACGCTGCGCAAGTACGAGCGGCTCGGGCTGGTCCAGCCGAGCCGGACCATCGGCAGCATGCGGCTCTACTCGCGCGACGAGCTCGAGCGGCTGCAGGGTCATCAAGCGGCTGGTCGACGATGGCGGCATCAACCTCGCCGGCGTGCAGCGGCTGCTGTCGATTGCGGAGGTCGTGCAGCGGATCCGGCCGCTGATGCGCGACGAGGCGCTGTCAGCGCGCGGGAGGCGCGGCGGCTGTCGCAGGAGCTCGACGAGCTGATGCGCATGCTCGGCTTCGACTAGGACGCATGGACTTCAAGGACTACTACTCCACGCTCGGCGTCGCCAAGACGGCCACCGAGAAGGAAATCAAGCAGGCGTTCCGGAAGCTGGCGCGCAAGCACCACCCGGACGTCAACCCGGGCGACAAGTCCGCCGAGGCGAGGTTCAAGGAGATCAACGAAGCGTACGAGGTGCTCGGCGATCCCGCCAAGCGCAAGAAGTACGACGAGCTCGGCGCGAACTGGCGGATGTACGAGCAGGCGCGGCGCCGGCCGGCGCGGCACGGTGCACGGCGGCGGCTGGAACGTGCACTTCGGCGGCGGCGCACCGGGCGGCGGCTTCCGCACGATGACCGAGGAAGAAATGCGCGAGATGTTCGGCGACGCGGACCCGTTCTCCGACTTCTTCCACACGTTCTTCGGCGGCGCGGTCGACGCCGAGGACGCCGGCCGCCGGCGGGCGCGCGGCGCCGGCGCCGCGGGCGAGCCGGCAGGGCCGCGACGTCGAGCAGGAGATCGAGCTGGCGCTCGAGGACGCGTATCACGGCACGACGCGGCGGCTGTCGATCAAGCACGGACGGCCAGGCGCGGACGGTCGACGTCCGGATCCCGCCGGCGTCGGCGACGGATCGCGGGTGCGCGTCGGCGGCGAAGGCGAGCATGGGACCGGCGGCGCGCAGTCGGGCGATCTTGTACCTGCGCATCCGCCTGGCGCCGCATCCGCGGTTCGAGCGGAAGGGCCGGGATCTGTACACGCGGGTGCCGGTGCCGCTGACGACGGCCGTGCTCGGCGGCGAAGCCGACGTGCCGACGCTCGGCGGCAAGTCGCTGCGGCTAAGATCCCGCCGACGACGCAGAACGGCCAGGTGTTCCGGCTGAAGGGCCACGGCATGCCGGCGGTCGGCAAGCCGGACGAGGCCGGCGACCTGTACGCGACCGTCGACGTCGCAGCTGCCGCGCGAGCTGACGCCCGAGCAGCGCGCGCACTTCGAGGCGCTGAAGAAACTGGAGACGGGGACCAAGAACTCTGCTGCATAGGAGCCGTTCGACGTTCGGACGTTCGGCGTTCGTCGCCGAACGACGAACGACGGAACGACGAACGACGCATGAATCATCAACAAGTACACCGAGAAAGCCCAGGAAGCGCGTCCTGGCGGCGCAGCAGCTCGCCGAGCAGATCGAGCCACGCGCAGATCGAGCCGGAGCACCTGCTCGTCGCGCTCGTCGAGCAGCGCGAAGGCATCGTGCCCGAGGTGCTGCGGAAGATGTCGGCGCGATCCGGCGCAGATCGCGCGCGGCGCGCGCGAGCTGCTGGCGAAGATTCCGCAGGCGTACGGCGGGTCGCAGCCCGGCCTGTCGCCGCGCCTGCAAGCTGGTCACCGACCTCGCGCAGGCCGAGGCCGAGCGGCTGAAGGACGAGTACGTCAGCACCGAGCACCTGCTCGTCGCCATCGCGTCCGAGACCGGGCCGCTCCCCTGCCGCGCGCTGCTGACCGAGCGCGGGCTGACGCGCGACAAGATCTTCGCGGCGCTGACCAGCGTCCGCGGATCGCAGCGCGTCACCAGCCAGAACCCGGAAGGCACCTATCAGGCGCTCGAACGCTACGGCCGCGATCTCACCGAGCTGGCGCGCAAGGGCAAGCTCGATCCGGTCATCGGCCGCGACGAAGAGATCCGCCGCGTCATCCAGGTGCTGTCGCGCCGGACCAAGAACAACCCGGTGCTCATCGGCGAGCCGGGCGTCGGCAAGACCGCCATCGTCGAAGGGCTCGCCGGCCGCATCATCCGCGGCGACGTGCCCGAAGGGCTGAAGAACAAGCGGATCGTCGCGCTCGACATGGGCGCGCTCGTCGCCGGCGCGAAGTACCGCGGCGAGTTCGAGGAGCGGCTGAAGGCGGTCCTCAAGGAGATCGCCGACGCGCAGGGCCAGGTCATCCTCTTCATCGACGAGCTCCACACCGTCGTCGGCGCCGGCGCCGCCGAAGGGTCGATGGACGCCTCGAACATGCTGAAGCCGATGCTGGCGCGCGGCGAGCTGCACACCGTCGGCGCGACCACGCTCGACGAGTACCGGAAGTACATCGAGAAGGACGCGGCGCTCGAGCGCCGCTTCCAGACCGTGCTGGTCGGCGAGCCGACCGTCGAGGACACGATCAGCATCCTGCGCGGCCTGCGCGAGCGCTACGAGATCCATCACGGCGTGAAGTTCAAGGACGCGGCGCTGGTCGCCGCCGCGGTGCTGTCGAACCGCTACATCTCCGATCGGTTCCTGCCCGACAAGGCGATCGATCTGGTCGACGAGGCGGCGTCGAAGCTGCGGATGGAGATCGACTCGATGCCGGCCGAGCTCGACGAGATCGAGCGCCGCATCATGCAGCTCGAGATCGAGCGCGAGGCGCTGCGCAAGGAGAAAGACAAGGCGTCGATGGAGCGCCTCGCCAAGCTCGAGAAGGAGCTGGCCGACCTGAAGGAAGAGCGCGGCGCGGCTGGCGGCGCACTGGCAGCAGGAGAAGGAAGCGATCCAGCAGGCGCGGAAGCTGAAGGAGGAGCTCGAAGCCGTGCGGCAGCGAGATCGAGCGCGCGCAGCGCGCCGGCGACTACACCAAGGCGTCCGAGCTGCAGTACGGCCGCGTGCCGGAGCTCGAGCAGCAGATCAAGGAGCGAGGAAGCGCGGCTCGCCGAACTGCAGAAGGGCCAGCGGATGCTCAAGGAGGAGGTCGACGAGGAAGACATCGCCGAAGTCGTCAGCAAGTGGACGCACATTCCGGTCAGCCGGCTGATGGAGGGCGAGGTCCAGAAGCTGATTCACATGGAAGAGCGGCTGCACCAGCGCGTCATCGGCCAGGACGAAGCGATCAACGCCGTCGCGAACGCGATCCGCCGCGCCCGCGCCGGCCTGCAGGATCCGAACCGGCCGCTCGGCAGCTTCCTGTTCCTCGGGCCGACCGGCGTCGGCAAGACCGAGCTGGCGCGCGCGCTCGCCGAGTTCCTGTTCGACGACGAGCAGGCGATGGTGCGCATCGACATGTCGGAGTACCAGGAGAAGCACACGGTGTCGCGCATGATCGGCGCGCCGCCCGGATACGTCGGCTACGAAGAGGCCGGCCAGCTCACCGAAGCGGTCCGGCGCCGGCCGTACGCCGTCGTGCTGTTCGACGAAATCGAGAAGGCGCACCCCGAAGTGCTGAACGTCCTGCTGCAGCTGCTCGACGACGGGCGGCTGACCGACGGCAAGGGGCGGACGGTCGACTTCAAGAACACCGTGGTGATCATGACGTCGAACCTCGGCAGCCAGTACATCTCGGAGCGGTCGACCGGCGAGGGAGGCGACGATCGACGAAGGCACGCGCCGCCAGGTGATGGAGGCGCTGCGCGACGCACTTCCGGCCGGAGTTCCTGAACCGCATCGACGAGATCATCTTCTTCCACGCGCTCGAGCCGCGAGCACATGAAGCAGATCATCGACATCCAGATCTCGCGGCCTGGTCAAGCGGCTCGAGGAGCGGAAGATCCACGTCCAGCTGACCGACGCGGCCAAGGAGCAGCTGGTCCGCGAAGGGTACGATCCGAGCTACGGCGCGCGGCCGCTGAAGCGGACGATCCAGCGGCGGGTGCTCGATCCGCTGGCGCTGCGCGTGCTCGAAGGCGAGTTCCGCGAAGGCGACACGGTCGTGGTGTCGGACGCGGGCGGCGAGCTGAGGTTCGAGAAGCGCGACGCGGTCGGCGCATAATGAGACGTAGGCAGGTCAGTCGGCAGGAATCGAAGACCACTCTCCTGCCCACCTGCCCGCCTGACAACATGTCCAACACCAGCCCACTCCGCGATTCAATCCGCGCGGCGGCGACCGCCGCGGCCAGCGGCCGCTCGGCGGCGGTCGCCCGTCGTCGCTGTGGTACGGCCTCGCGCTCCTCGCTGGTGCTGGGGCTGGCGCAGATGTACTAGCTGCTGCCGCGCGGGCCGGTCCGCTCCCGTACAGCGAGTTCAAGACGCTGGTGAAGAACGGCGCGGTCGCCGAAGTGATCGTCGGCGAGCAGGTGATCCGCGGCACGCTCAAGGCAGCCGCTGCCCGACGACCCCAAGCAGTCGCGGCAGTTCACGACCACCCGCGTCGAGGATCCGAAGCTGGCCGAGGAGCTCGAGGCGCAGCAGGTGAAGTACACCGGCGAGGTGGTCAACACTGGCTGCCCGAGCTGCTCGGCTGGATCATCCCGCTGATCTTCTTCGTCGCCATCTGGGGCTTCTTCTTCCGCCGGATGAGCGGCGCCGAAGGCGGCGTGATGTCGTTCGCGCGCAGCCGCGCGAAGATCTACGCCGACGACGAGGTGAAGGTGCGCTTCACCGACGTCGCCGGCGTCGACGAAGCCGAGGAGGAGCTGAAGGAGATCGTCGAGTTCCTGAAGAACCCGAAGAAGTACACGAACCTCGGCGGCCGGATTCCGAAGGGCGTGCTGCTCGTCGGCCCTCCCGGCACCGGCAAGACGCTGCTGGCGCGCGCCGTCGCCGGCGAAGCGCACGTGCCGTTCTTCAGCCTGAGCGGCTCGGAGTTCGTCGAGATGTTCGTCGGCGTCGGCGCCGCGCGCATCCGCGATCTGTTCCAGCAGGCCGAAGCCAAGGCGCCGTGCATCGTCTTCATCGACGAGCTCGACGCGCTCGGCAAGGTGCGCGTGCAGAGCCCGATCGGCAGCCACGAAGAGCGCGAGCAGACGCTGAATCAGCTGCTCGCCGAGATGGACGGCTTCGACTCGCGCAAGGGCGTCATCATCATGGGCGCGACCAACCGGCCCGAAGTGCTCGACCCGGCGCTGCTGCGTCCCGGCCGCTTCGATCGCCAGGTGCTGGTCGACAAGCCCGACGTCAAGGGGCGCGAGGAGATCCTGCGCATCCACGCCAAGGGCGTGAAGATCGCGCCGGACGTCGACCTCAAGGTCATCGCCGCGCGGACGGCCGGCTTCGCCGGCGCCGATCTCGCCAACCTGGTGAACGAGGCGGCGCTGCTCGCCGCGCGCAACGACAAGACCGCGGTCGACGCGAAGGACTTCGAGTCGGCGATCGATCGGCTGGTCGCCGGCCTCGAGAAGAAGCGCGTGATGAGCACCAAGGAGCGCGAGATCGTCGCCTACCACGAGTCGGGCCACGCGATCGTCGCCACCGTGCTGCCCGGGCTCGATCCGGTGCACAAGATCTCGATCGTGCAGCGCGGCTTCGGCGCGCTCGGCTACACGATGCAGCTGCCGCTCGAGGATCGCTACCTGATGACGCGCAGCGATCTGCTCAGCCAGCTCGCCGTGCTGCTCGGCGGGCGGACCGCCGAGGAGATCGCGCTCGGCGAGATCTCGACCGGCGCGCAGAACGACCTGCAGCGCGCCACCGACATCGCGCGCGCGATGGTCACCGAGTTCGGCATGAGCGACGCGCTCGGCGCGATCAACTACGACGGCAACAAGCGGGCGCGCTTCCTCGACATCCCGATGCCGCAGGAGCGCGGGCTCTACGGCGAGGAGACGGCGCAGAAGATCGACGCCGAGATCAAGCGCATCCTCACCGAAGCGCACCAGACAGCGCGCGACATCCTGACCGACAACCGCGACAAGCTGGAGACGCGTCACGCGCCGCCTGCTCGAGGTCGAGGTGATGGAAGGCGACGAGCTGCGGCAGCTGCTCGGCGTGCCGCGCGAAGCGCTTCCGCCGGCAACAGAGACGATTCCCCTGCCCGTGTCGGAGTGATTCCCGAGTCTGCCTCAGCGCATGTCGCGTCGCTGAGTACCCTCAGCGTCGTCTCGATGCTTCGACGTACGACACGAACTTGTCCACCGGCACCGCGGCAATCTCAGCGCCGAGCGCATCCAGCGGCAGGTCGTCGGCGCGTTTGAACCGGATGCACGACTTCCCCATATCCAGTTTCTTGCCGGCCTTTTCGAACGCGGCCTTCAAGCGCGCGAGGGCGGACGGCATCGACCGGCATGAGGTACAGCGACAGGTAATTCTTCTGCGCCGCCAGGCCGGCGAAACAGAGAGGCTGGCCGTTGTAGGTCTTCGGATGCCGATCGAGCGGCACCTCGTAGGTGATCATCCCCCAGTTCATCGTCTCTCGATATCCGGCTGGGAGATGCTTCCTGACCATCTCGCGCACGCGCGCGACCTCACGGCGTCGATCGGCCGGCAGTTCCTTCAGATACAGCTGCGGGCTTCGTGCGATGTTCACTTCGCGTCTCGGCTTCGCTGCTTCCGCCGACGTCCAGACATCAGCGAGCCGACGAACGCCGACGTCGTCTCGGACATGAACGGCAGATCACGACGCTCTCGGGCATCGCACTGCCCTCCCCCGATGGGTCCAGAATCTTAACGCAAGCGTCATCGTCGCGAGCTGCACGGCGACGACGAGCACGACGCAGGCCGTCCAGCCGCCGCGTCGTCCAGAACAGCGCCGGCAGCGCGCCGCCGAGGCTGCCGCCGGCGTAGTAGACAGGACGAATACAGGCCGACCGCCAGGCCGCGATCGTCGCGCCGTGACGCGCCGATGTAGCTGCTCGCCGTGGCCTGCGACGATGAACACGCCGGTCGCCACCAGCGCCAGGCCGGCGACGATCGCGGGCAGCCACGGGCACGAGCGTCAGGAGCGCGCCGGCGACGCCGATCGCCACGCCGGCCGCGAGCCCGGCGCCGATGGCCGTCGAGCATCGATCCAGTGCCCGGCGACCGGCGTCACCGCCGCGCCAACCAGGTAGACGACGAACAGCCAGCCGAGCGCCGCGGTGCTCAGGCTGAACGGCGGCTCGCTCAGATGGAACGTCACGTAGGTGAACATCGCGACCTGCGTGAACAGCACGCAGAAGCCGACGGCGTCGGTGGCGATCAGCTGGCGGTTGCGCAGGAGCCGGGCGACCGATTGGCCGCTGGCCGCGCGCATCGGCGGCGGCGTCGGCGCCGTTCGCGCGGCAGCCAGGCGCGCCAGCGCGGCCGCCGCCGCGAGGTTCACGAGCGCGAGCGCCACGAACGCGGTCTGCCAGTCCACTGCGACGGCGACGATGCCGACGAGCGCGCGGCCGGTGAAGCCGCCGATGACCGTGCCGCTGATGTACGCCGCCGTCGCGCGCCCGACGTGCGACGCCGGCCACTCGTCGTGGATGTAGGCGATCGTGGTCGCGAAGACGCCCGGCGTCACGAGGCCCTGGACGAACCGCCAGAACATCAACTGCGGCAGGCTGTGGCGGTCGCCGCCGCGCCGTCGCGACGGCCAGCACGAACGGCCGAGACCGACGATCACGCGCTTGCGGCCGATGAGGTCGCCGAGCCGGCCGACGACCGGCGCCGCGAGCGCGACCGCCACCGTCGGCGCGGTGACCGTCAGGCTGACGTCGAAGTGCGACGCGCCGAAGACGTCCATGAGCAGCGGCAGCAGCGGCTGGGTCGCGTAGAGATCGAGGAAGGCGGTGAACCCGGCGAGGACGACCGGCAGGGTCCGCGGGCGCGCCGGCATCGGGCTATATTGTTGCTGCCGATGCCATACGAGGTCACGCCTAAAGGCGGACACTATCGCCGTCGATCTAGTCGACCTCTATAACCGCGGGAGACACCATGATCAAGCACTCTGCCCTGCTCGGCGTCTTCGCGGTCGTGGCCGTCGCGGCTGTCCCGCGCAGCAGCCGGCCGCGGTCAAAGCGTTCACCGGCGTGCGCCTCGTCGACGGCACCGATCGCGCGCCGATCGACAATGCCACGATCGTCGTGCGCGACGGCCGCATCGCCGCGGCCGGGCCGGCGGCGAGCGTCACGATTCCGGCCGGCGCCGAGCGCGTGTCGCTGGCCGGGAAGACCGTGATCCCGGGACTCATCAACGCGCACGGCCACGTCAACAACGTCGAGTCGCGATCTCGACACCTACGCCGAGTACGGCGTGACGACGGTCTTCAGCCTCGGCGACGACGGCAACGCGCCGGTGGCTATCGCGGCGCGCGACGCCAGGCGACGCCGTCGCTCGACCGGGCGCGCATCTTCACGTCCGGGCCGGTGCTCGACGCCGAACACGCCCGAGGAGGCCGCGCCGACGTGGCCAAGGTCGCGGCGATGAAGGTCGACATCGTCAAGATCCGCGTCGACGACAACCTCGGCACGACGCCGAAGATGGCGCCGGAGGTCTACCGCGCGGTGATCGACGAGGCGCACAAGCGCGGGCTGCGCGTCGCGGTGCACCTCTTCTATCTCGCCGACGCAAGGGCGTGCTCGACGCCGGCGCCGACTTCATCGCCCACAGCGTCCGCGACACCGACGTCGACGCCGACGTCATCGCCACGCTCAAGGCGCGCGACGTCTGCCTCTGCCCGACGCTGATGCGCGAAGTGTCGACGTTCGTCTACGAGTCGACGCCGGCGTTCTTCTCCGATCCGCTGTTCCTCAAGCACGCCGACGCCGCAGTGGATCAGCCAGCTGAAGGAGCCGGCGCGCCAGGCGAAGACGGCGAAGAACCCGACCGCGCAGCGCTACAAGGCGGCGCTCGAGGTCGCCAGCCGCAACCTGAAGAAGCTCGTCCGACGCCGGCGTGCCGATCGCGATGGGCACCGACACCGGTCCGCCGGCCGGTTCCAGGGCTACTTCGAGCTGATGGAGCTCGAGCTGATGGCGAAGGCCGGGCTGACGCCGAAGCAGGTGCTCGCGGCGGCGACGCGCGACGCGGCGCGCTGCATGAAGGTCGACGCGGATCTCGGCACGCTCGAAGCGAAGCAAGTGGGCCGACTTCGTCGTGCTCGACGCCGATCCGCTCGCCGACATCGTCGAACACGAAGAAGATCAACGCGTCTACATCGCGGGAACGTGTCGCGATAATCGGCGTCGGCATGAATCAGGGTTGACCGCCGGATCACACCGCTCCAGTCGCCTTATTGCGCCGGCTTGTCCTCGCTCCCCGGGACCGCCGCCTCGGCCGCGGCAAACCCGATACGCGAGTGCGTGCCGTCGCAGAACGGCTTGTTCGTCGACCCGCCGCAGCGGCACAGCGCGAACGGCCGCTTCGGCAATCTGGTACGCGTTCCCGTTCCAGTCGACCAGCGTCACATCGTCGCCTTCGACCAGGTACGGACCGTTCTGCCTCACCTTGATCGTCGCCATTGCTATCCTCTCCCTCTGCCCTTGCTCCTCTGTGTCCCTCTGCGTGCTCGACTCAGCTCATCTTCTGCATCGACGCCAGGAAGTCGGCGTTCGACTTCGTCTTCGCCATCTTGTCGAGCAGCAGCTCCATCGCCTCGACCGGCGACAGCGGGTTGAGCACCTTGCGCAGCACCCAGATGCGGTTGAGATCCTCGCGCGGGAGCAGCAGCTCTTCCTTGCGGGTGCCGCTCTTCTGGATGTCGATCGCCGGGAAGACGCGCTTGTCCACCAGCTTGCGATCGAGGTGGATCTCCATGTTGCCGGTGCCCTTGAACTCCTCGAAGATGACGTCGTCCATGCGCGAGCCGGTGTCGATGAGCGCGGTCGCCATGATCGTCAGCGAGCCGCCTTCCTCGATGTTGCGCGCCGCGCCGAAGAAGCGCTTCGGCTTCTGCAGCGCGTTCGAATCGAGACCGCCCGACAGCACCTTGCCCGACGGCGGAATCACGGTGTTGTAGGCGCGCGCGAGCCGGGTGATCGAGTCGAGCAGGATCAGCACGTCCTTCTTGTGCTCGACCAGCCGCTTGGCCTTCTCGATCACCATCTCGGCCACCTGCACGTGGCGCTGCGCCGGCTCGTCGAAGGTCGACGAGATCACCTCGCCGTCGACCGACCGCTGCATGTCGGTGACTTCTTCGGGCCGCTCGTCGATCAGCAGCACGATCAGGTAGACCTCGGGGTGATTCGCGGACACCGACTGCGCGATGCTCTGCAGCAGCATCGTCTTGCCGGTGCGCGGCGGCGCGACGATCAGGCCGCGCTGGCCCTTGCCGATCGGCGTCATCAGGTCCATGACGCGGCCGGCGAGGTTCTCGGCCGCCGTCTCGAGCGTGAGCCGCTCCTGCGGGTAGAGCGGCGTCAGGTTCTCGAAGAACAGCTTGTCGCGCGCCTGGTCGGGCGCCTCGAAGTTGACCGCCTCGACCTTGATCAGCGCGAAGTAGCGCTCCCCTTCCTTCGGCGGCCGGATCTGGCCCGACACCGTGTCGCCGGTCTGCAGGTCGAACTTCCGGATCTGCGACGGCGAGACGTAGATGTCGTCGGGGCCCGGCAGGTAGTTGTAGTCGGGCGCGCGCAGGAAGCCGAAGCCGTCCGGCAGCACTTCGAGCACGCCCTCCGAGAAGATGAACCCGCTCTGCTCGGTCTGCGCCTTCAGGATCTGGAAGATCAGCTCCTGCTTGCGCATCCCGGTCGCGCCCGCCACGGTCATGTCCTTGGCGATCTGCGTGAGCTTCTGGATGCTCATGTCCTTCAGATCGGTGATGTTCAGGCCCGGCGGCCGTGCGCGCCTGTTGCGGCTCGCGGCGTTTCGGCTGGCTGGGCTTCGGTGGCGGTGGCAGTCTCGGCGGGATTGCTGGTGTCGGGCTCGTTCGTGGTGCGCGCCGGCGCATGGCGCTTGTGATGGCTTGGCATGAGCGTGTCTTGATCTGCTTGAAGGGTTGCCTATAGCGCGTACGGGTTCCTGCCGATGGCGACGATGCTGCACGCGACGATCGGCTTGATGGACAGCGCGCGCGCGCGGGCGATCAGCGCGTCGCTCTCCGCGCCCGGGTTCAGCCAGACTTCGGCGATCTGCTTCCGCGCGACCTCGTCGATGATCTGCTCGCCGACCTCCGGCGGCACGTAGAACGACGCCATGTCGATCGGCCCGGGCACGTCGAGCACCGACGCGTAGGCTTTCAGCCCTTCGACCTCGCGCTCGTGCGGATTGATCGGGACGACCGTGTAGCCCTGCTCGACGAAGGCGCGCACGGCGCGGTTGCCGAACTTCCGGCGGTTGTTCGAGGCGCCGATCACGGCGACGACCTTGGGCATCTGCATCTAGTAATCGACTGATCTGGTAATCGGTAATTGACTGAGATCGACGGCGAATCTTCGATCGATCACCAATTACCAGATTACGCAATCACCGATCTCGCTACGCGCGTGCGCCGGCGGTGCGTGCTCTGCACGAACTCGAGCAGCCGGCGGCTGCCCTCGCGGAGGTTCTCCATCGAGGTCGCGTACGAGATGCGGACGAAGCCCGGCGCGTCGAACGCCTCGCCCGGCGTGACCGCCACGCGCGCCTCGTCGAGCAGCGCCTGCGGCGAAATCGGGCGACGTCCGGAAGCCGTCGATCGACAGCAGCGTCGCTGAGGTCGACGAACAGGTAGAACGCGCCGGCCGGCTTGCGGCAGCGCAGCCGCGGATCGGCGGTCAGCCAGTCGTGCAGCGTGTCGCGCCGGCGTCCGGTACTCGTCGAGCATCGCCGTCGACCGGCTCCTGCGATCCGGTCAGCGCGGCGACGACCGCCTTCTGCGTGATCGACGAGACGTTCGACGTCGCGTGGCTCTGGATCGCGTTCTCGCGCCGCGACCACCGCCGCCGGCGCCGAGCGTCCAGCCGCAGCGCCAGCCGGTCATCGCGTAGGCCTTCGACGCCGATCCGCAGATCACCGCCAGATCGCGGCAGTATGCCGTCCAGCACGCGCGGCAGGTTGTGCGGCACCGCGTCGTAGATCAGCTTCTCGTAGCAGAGGTCGACGACGACCCAGATGCCGCGCCGCGCGGCCTCCTGCGCGATCGCCGTCAGCTCCGGCCTCGGAGATCAGCGCGCCGGTCGGATTGCACGGCGAGTTGATGATGATGCCGCGCGTCCGCGGCGTGATCGCGTCGAGGATCGGCCCGGCGCGGATCGCGAACCCGTCCTCCGGCAGCGTCCGCACGAGCACCGGCGTGGCCTCGGCGAGCTTGACCTGCTCGGTCAGCGTCGGCCAGTACGGCGCGTGCGTGATGACCTCGTCGCCCGGGCCGAACAGCGCCAGCGCCGTGTTGAACAGCGCCTGCTTGCCGCCGGCGCTGGCGATGACCTCGGTCTCCTTGTACTCGACGCCGTAGTCGAGGCGGTAGCGATCGCAGATCGCGCGCTTCAGCTCGGCGATGCCGGCGACCGGCGTGTACTTGGTGAAGTCGCGATCGATCGCGGCGTGCGCCGCCGCGTTGATCGCGGCCGGCGTGCGGAAATCGGGCTCGCCGGCGCCGAAGTCGATGACCTCGACGCCTTCGCGGCGCAGGCGATCGACGGTCGCCGTCACCTTCATGGTCGGCGAGCTGGCGATGCGGGCGGTGCGGTCGGCCAGGCGTGCGGGTCATGGTCTGTCGCGACCTTTGCCGCGCAGCCGCTCTTCGACCAGGTCCGGCACCAGGCCGTGGACGCGGCCGCCGAGCGAGAAGACTTCCTTGATCAGCCGGGAGCTGATGTAGGTGTACTGCTCCGCCGGCATCATGAAGACGGTCTCGATTTTACCATTCAGCCGGCGGTTCATCAGCGCCATCTGGAACTCGAACTCGAAGTCGGAGACGGCGCGCAGCCCGCGCACGATCACCTGCGCCTGGCGCCGCTCGACGTAGTCGACCAGCAGGCCGTCGAACGTGTCGACTTCGACGTTCGGCAGATCCTTGAACACCGCGCGCGCGATCTCGACCCGCTCGTCCATCGTGAACAGCGGCGCCTTCTCCGCGTTCACGAGGATCGCGACGACGATGCGATCGAACAGCCGCGCGCCGCGCGCGATGATGTCGACGTGCCCGTTGGTCAGCGGATCGAACGAGCCGGGATAGACGGCTAAGGTGGGCATGTATAGGTAAGGCTCAGCCGCGCTGAGCCTCGACGCTGCGACCGTCGTAGAACGTCAGCATGGAGTCGCCGGACGTCACCTGTCGGACGCGAACCAGCCGGCCGCCTGCTCGGGCGCCGGCTGCGCGCCGCGCGTGCTCGAGCACGACCACGCCGCCCGGCGCGACCAGCGCGTCGATCTGCGTCAGCGCCGCGTCGGCCCGGCATGGTCGTAAGGCGGGTCGAGCAGGACGATGTCGAACGGCTCGAACGCCGGACGGCCTGCAGCGTCGCGACGGCGCGGTCGACGGCGCCGCGGATGATAACATAGCCGGTCGTCGATTCCGCAGTGCGCCAGGTTGTCGGCGATCAGCGCCTGCGCGCGGCGATCGCTGTTCGACGAACGTCACGCGCGCCGCGCCGCGGCTGAGCGCCTCGATGCCGAGCGCGCCGGTGCCGGCGTAGCCGTCGAGCACCCGCGCGCCGGCGATGCGCGGCGCCAGGATGTTGAACAGCGTCTCGCGCAGCTTGTCCGACGTCGGCCGCAGGCCGTCCCAGTCGGCGCCTTCAGACGGCGGCCCTTCAGCGATCCCGCGATGATTCGCAGACCAGCCAATTCTTCACGCGCTGGTCACCTCCGCGAACTGACGCTGATCCTCGCCTCGATCACGGTCCTCGACTCCATGCCCACCTGCTGTCCCGACCGGTCCACTACGCTACCCGACCTCGATCAGCTGAACGCGTGTCCCAGCCGTCGAGGACTTCGCCATCGCGTCGGCGCGGGCGCGACGAGGCGAGCCAGTCGGCCGCTTCGCGCGCGCGCCGTGTCGAGCAGCTCGCGGTCGCGCACGAGATCGATCACGCGGAACGTCGGCACGCCGGCCTGGCGCGTGCCGAAGAAGTCGCCCGGGCCGCGCAGCAGCAGGTCGCGCTCGGCGATCTCGAAGCCGTCGGTCGTCTCGGTCATCGCCTTCAGCCGCTCGCGCGCCTCGTCGGACAGCGGCGACTGATAGATCAGGCAGCAGGACGACTGGTGCCGATCGCGGCCGACGCGGCCGCGCAGCTGGTGCAGCTGCGACAGCCCGAACCGCTCCGCGTGCTCGACGATCATCACGCTGGCGTTCGGCACGTCCACGCCGACCTCGACCACCGTCGTCGAGACGAGGACCTGGATGCTCGCCCGCCGCGAACGCCTTCATCACCCGCTCCTTGCCGTCGGCCTTCATGCGGCCGTGCAGCAGGCCGACCTGGATACGCCGGGAACACGTCCTGCGCGAGGTGGTCGGCCATCTCGGTCGCCGCCTTGAGATCGACCTTCGCCGACTCCTCGACGAGCGGATAGACGACGTAGGCCTGCCGGCCGGCCTCGAGCTGGTCCGCGACGAACGCGTAGATCTCGTCGCGGCGCGATTCCGGCTTCGCGATCGTCGTGACCGGCAGCCGGCCTGGCGGCAGATCGCGAATCACCGACACGTCGAGGTCGCCGTACAGCGTCAGCGCCAGCGTGCGCGGAATCGGCGTCGCCGTCATCACCAGCACGTCGGGCTGCAGGCCCTTCGTCGCGAGCGTCGCGCGCTGCAGCACGCCGAACCGGTGCTGCTCGTCGATGACCACCAGCCCGAGCTGCTTGAAGCGCACGTCGCCCTGGACCAGCGCGTGCGTGCCGACGACCAGGTGCACGGTGCCCGCTTCGATCTCGGCCAGCTGCTCCCGCCGCTTCGCGGCGCCGGCCGAGCCGGTCAGCAGCGCGACCCGGAACCGCGAGTGCTGCAGCAGCCGCGAGATGTTCAGGAAGTGCTGCTCGGCCAGGATCTCGGTCGGCGCCATGAACGCGACCTGCAGGCCGTTCTCCATCGCGACCAGCGCCGCGAGCAGCGCGACGATCGTCTTGCCCGCGCCGACGTCGCCCTGCAGCAGCCGGTTCATCGGCGCGGGCCGCTGCAGGTCGTCGACGATCTCCTTGAGCGCGCTGCGCTGGCCGGCGGTCAGCTTGAACGGCAGCACCGCCCGCGCCGACTCGCGGATGCGATCGTCGACGGTGACCGCCGCCGGCTTCTGCTCAGCCGCCGCGGCGCGCCGCCGCGCCAGCACGCCCATCTGAAACAGGAACGCCTCCTCGAAGATCAGCCGGCGCTGCGCCGGCGTGGCGAACCGGTTGAGCTGCGCCGAGCGGCAGATCCGCTGGCGGGAAAGTGGGCGCCGAGCAGCGCGGCCTGCCGCGTCGGCAGGTCCAGCCGGAGCGCGCACCGCCTCCGGCAGCGGGTCGGGCAGGTCGGACGGCAGGCGCTGCAGCGCGTCGTACACAGCCGCCGCTGCATCTTCGGCGTCACGCTGCCGGCTCTCTCGTAGACCGGCACGATGCGGCCGGTGTGAATCGTCTCGCCATCCTCGTCGTCGAGGATCTCGTACTGCGGGTTGGTCAGCTGCAGGCCGCCGTGGCCGCGCATCTCGACCGGGCCGAACAGCACGACGTGCTGCCCGCGCGCGAACACGTCGCGCAGGAACGGCTGGTTCAGCCAGGTCGACGCGGATCGTCGCCGCGAATCGCTCGACGAGCGCCTCGAAGATCTTGAATCCCGGCCGCCGCGTGGAGCGCAGTCCGCAGCTCAGGATGCGGCCGGCGATCGACGCGGTCTGGCCCGGCTTGAGCGAGGCGATCGGCTGCAAGGCGGCTGCGGTCTTCGTAGCGGAGCGGAAAGCGGTACAGCAGGTCTTCGACGGTGTGCAGGCCGGCGCGCGCGAGATCGGCCGCGCGCCGCGGGCCGACGCCCTTCAGGTACTGGAGCGGCGTGGCGAGGAAGTCGTCTGACAAGCTGAAAGCTGAAATTTAAGATTTAGATTTCAGATTTCAGATTGGTGCATCGAGAATTGGCTGCCGATCGTGATCACCAATCTTAAATCTTAAATCTGAAATCTTAAATCTCAGCGCTCTATCAGCGCTCTATTGGACGACTATCGCCCGTCCGCGCTCGACCTGGATCTCGCGGATCCCGGCGGGGAGCGTAAACGGATCGTCCAGGCTGATGCCGGAGGGAAACGTCGCGGACCGTGAGTAGTAGCTGACGATCTGCTGGAGCACGATCTTCGGGACCCGCACGCCGGAAACCGTGGCCGATTCGAACTGCAACCGTGCGACGCCGTCGCGGCTTGCGAGTGTGCCGGTTGCGACGACGGGGAGCCGGCCCCGGAGATAGCTGAGGGGATTCAGAACACTGGTGGCACCAATGCCCTGCCGCACGCGATCGAGGTCGACGACGGCCTGACCCGATGCGCGGCCCTGGCCCAGCATCACGACGGCCGGTGAGACGACGCCGGAGGGCAGATCGTCGCCAAGTTCGAGCGCCAGGTAGCCGTTGACTTCGGGTTCGGTGACGGTCGTGCTGGCCCGTTCAGGCCTTGCGGCCGCCGCCCCGCCGCGGCGAGTGATCTCCGCGACCTTGACCTTGAAGGCATCCGCATCCCGCCGCGCGACGATTGGATCCGGCACGGCGTACAGGGTCGACGTCAGAAGAACCCCGAGGGACGCAAGAAGAAGCCAGCGGCCGGACATCAGCGAAAGTGTACTACGCCGTCCGCCCGTTTCTCAGCTCCTCAGTTCCCCAGGTCCTTAGTTTCTCGGCTCCTCGTTCGTCTGGGGCTGATTCTGGCGGCCGCGGCCCTGGCGGGCTCGCATCAGCAGCTCGATCTTCCGCTGCTCCATCGTTTCCTCGAAGATGCGGAACCGTGCCTGCTGATACGGGTTGAGGACCTGATCGATGGCAATGCGCTGCTGCTGGATCTCCGTACCCGCGCGCGACTCGAGGTCGTCGAGGGCCTTCAGCCGCTCCCTGATAGCGGCTTCGTCGACGGTACCGGCACGCGCGGCGGTCATGCGGCGGAGCTCCTGGAGCATTCGCTGACGCTCGCCCTGCGAACGCCGGCGCGTGTCCTGCCAGGCACGGACCCGCGACAGGAAGCGCGGAAACTGCTCGTCCGACAGCTGCAGGACGTCCTGCGCCTGAATCAGCATGTAGCCATCGAGCATGCGTTGGATTTCAGCTGGCGAGACGGCAGGATCGCCCGCTCCCGGCGCGCCGCCAGGAGCCACCCGGCGACCCTGAGCCGCCAGTGTTGGCGCCGTCGCGAGCAAGACTCCAATGACGGCCGCAAGCACGCCGTGCACCTTGAGCAGCCTGTGCACCTTGTGCACCCGGTGAACCATCGTCATGCCCCGGACGCTGCCAGCGCCTCCTGGAGGAGCCGATGCAACTCGAGCCGTTCTTCGTCGGAGAGGGCGAGCACGACGCCGTCGACTGCTCCCTCGGTCGGCACGAGGCCCGCTTCCGCCGCCGCCTCCCAGTCCATCCCCGCGCTGAGGTCGGCGAGCAGCGTCAGGGCCGGGTCCTCGTCGAATGCCGGCACGGCGTCGGCGCGCAACAGCTCGGCCGACGGTTCAGACGACGAATCGGTCGTGCCCGGCGCCGGAGCTCGCCGCAGCGCAGGCCCGACCACGAGCACCACCGCCACGATGACCGCTGCCGCGGCGGCAAATCGCCACCACCCGAGCGACAGGAAACCTGGCCGCTCGGCGCGTTGCCCTTCGGCAACCGCCGTACGAACCCGTTCGGACAGGTGAGTCCAGAAAAGCGGCGACGGCTCCGGGACGCTCACCTCCGCGGCGGCTTCGATGGCGCCGCGCAGCTCCGAGATCTGCCGGGCGCAGATCGCGCACGACTGCAGGTGCGGGAACTCGCGGTCGGCACGCGTCCCGTCCGCCACGTCGAGCAGCTGTTCAGGAGTGAGATGCACGTCAGATCACCTGGTCGCCAAGCATTTTCTTCAAGTTCTGCAGCGCATGAAACACGTTCGCCTTGACGGCCCCGACCGAGCTGCCGAGCGCCTCCGCGATCTCGTGATGCGCCATATCGTGGTACATGCGAAGAATCAGGGCGGCCCGCTGCTTGCGGGGCAGCTGCGCGATCGCGGCCCGCACCCGCGCGGCCCGCTCGCTCCGCAGCACGCCATCGGCGGCGCTTTCGCCGCGCGTGTCGACGTGCTGCCGGTCGTCGATCGGTTCGGTATGAGGCGCCTTGACGCTCAGGCGGTTCAGGCACACATTCACGCCGATACGGTACAGCCACGTGGCGAGCGACGACTGTCCCCGAAAGTTTCGCAGGCCGCGGTACGCGCGCAGGAAGACGTCCTGCGTCAGGTCGCTCGCATCCTCGTGGTTGGCGACGAACCGGTAGCACAGCTGATACACGGCGCGCTGATGCCGCTCGACGACGACGTCGAACGCCCCCGGCCGGCCGCTGAGGCACGCCGCAACCAGTTCGGCGTCGCCGATATCCGGCGGGATGGTCACGGCCGCCGGTTCAGGACCAACCACGGTGAGCTGCCATTCGGGTTCGCTCGTCCGCGGCATTGTCCACGCAATTACAGGCGCCATCGTCGCAGAAAGCCCACTGTTCCGTTAGACCGCAGCCAGGGGTGCAATGTAAAAAACCCGGCTAACGCCTGGCAATCACCGCGTAATCCATTGACGAAAACAGGCGCGCATTCAGCTTTTCGGCGTGATCGTTGACCGCCGAGGCCACGGCGCCGACCGCCGGATCACTCCCCGCCAGCGAACCCGCCTGGACCAGATCGAGCCGATCGCCCGCCGACACCGGCTGGCGGAATCTCACATCCACCGACGAGAACCCGCTGGCCTCGACCAGGTAGCGCAGGGTGTCGGGATGGAGTGGCCGCTGATGGGTCAGGTCGCGGATATAGGTTTCGAAGAACGCCATCCAGCAGGCGGCGTTGATGGTCTCGAGCACGAGCGGCGCGCCCGGCTTCATCTTGTGAAACGCGGCGTCGAGGAATCGCACGAGGTACGCCGGATCGAAATGCTCCACGACCTGGATGGCCGCGACGGCGCCCAGGCTGGCGTCAGGCTGACGTTCGAGGAATGAGAGCGCATCGCCCTGCTCGACATCGAGCTGTTGAGACCGGCACAGCTCGACCATCGCCGCGTTGGCGTCGACGCCGCGCGCCCTGATCCCGCGTGCCTTGAGCGCGCCGAGCAGCTCGCCGCGACCGCAGCCGATGTCGACGACATCGTTCGCCCGCTCGAGAATCGGCAGATATTCCTCGATCCGCCGCGTGATGTCGGGCGATGACTCCGCGGAAGCGATCCTCGAAGCCGACGTAGGTCACGGAGTCAACCGGGCGCGCGAACGCGCCGGCTGCGGTGGCCTGCGGCGTGGCCGCGGCGCCGGCCGTCCGGTCCAGTTCGCGCTTGATCGCCTGGACCCGCTGCTCGGCCAGCGCCAGCCGATCGCGAATCTCGGTCCCGCCCAGGCTGCGATCCTTGGTGTCGACATAGGCGGTGACGGTCTGCAGGTACTGGACGAGCAGCGACTCGAATCGCGCAATCGCCTGCAGTTCGGCCTGCACCGTCTCGCGAAGGCGCGTGGCCGCTTCGACGCACTTGTCGTGGGCGTCGGCGGCGCGGTTCAGATGGTCGGCGACGGCCGCGTTGAACTCTGCCTGTTTTTGAAGCGACGGACCAATCAACCGCCAGATGAAGCCGGCCAGTCGTCCTTTCAGAGAACCCTCGACAGATGGCGATCCCTGGGGGAGGATTTGCGCTCGGCCGTTGATCGCCGCGAGCTGCGACCGATCGGCGGCAGCCGGCCCCGGCGGCAGCACGGCCGGCGGCGAAATCGCGCGATCGAGTGCCGTCAACGCGTCGTTGTAGATCCGGTCGGCCGCCAGCCGTTCGCGCTCCAGGCGGGCGACGAGATCGTCGAGGGGCTCGGGGAGTCACAACAACTGCTCCACTTCCTCGGCCGTCGGCAGGCCCGCCTCGCGCGCCAAGCCGCCGGCAGTTCAACGCAGCGACCGCGTTGGCAAACGACAGCGCGTCCTCGACCTCCCCTCGGGAGCCCGAAGGCATCCGGCGGCGAAGCCCGCCACGAAACGCGTCGCCCGCGCCGGTGCTGTCGACGCACGGGCACCGGAAACGCCGGAGTGCGGATTTCGCGCCCGCCGCACCTCGCGAGGCTTCCTTCCTTTCCGAGCGTCACGCACACGAGCGGCGCAGCGAACTCGTCCGCCAGGGCCTCGAGCGCCCGGCCCGTCGTCAGGTATCCCGTGTACTCGCTCGGAAACTGCTCCGCCGCGATGATGGCGTCGATGTGTGCGAGCAGTTCGCCGATATGCGGGACGGACCTTCTCGACATCGACAATCGTCAGCATGCCGGCCTCGCGTGCGAAGCGCGCCGCCTGCGCCGCCGCCCTGGTCTCGTGGCAATCGACGATGAGTACCCGTCCGGCGGTGACGGACGTCGCGCGCGACCGTGTCCGGATCGATGGTCAGGCCGGATGGCGGTGCCACAAGACGGTGCGGTCTCACCGTGCGGCTGTCGACCAGCACCACCGCGAACTGGTTCGTGGCGCCTTCCACGGTCATCGACCCGGAGATATCGATGCCGAGGCTGGTCAGGCTCGTTCGCGACAGCTCGCCCAGGTCGTCGTCGCCGAAGCGGCCGATGTAGCTCGCCGTCCAGCCGAGCCGCGCGCACACGCTCAGGGCCGTCGCAATCTGTCCGCCCGGCAGGCGCTCGAACCGGTCGAGACGCTGTTTGGAGTTCGGCGGCGGGTACTCCGGAACGACCGCCACGAGATCGATGCTGTTCAAGCCGAGGCCGACGACATCGAACGCGTGAAGCCGGAAGGTTTCAGCTGAAACGGCAGGCGCACGCCGGATGCATGCTAACATTCGGCCGCTCTTCAGCGTTCAAGTTCCATCCTGTCTCATGGTGTGAGGTTGATAGGCTGCGCGACGCGCGGCTCGACATCAGCATCTCGTCCTGCTGGCGGGCCATTCTGGCCCTCGCGGCCGCCGTTCGATTCTGGGGAATCGGATTCGGGCTTCCCCACTCGCAGGCCCGCCCCGACGAGACGCAGATCATCGACGTCACGCTGTTCTTCCTCCGGGGCAACTTCAAGCCGCCCTTTTACGACTACCCCTGGTTGTACATGTGGGTGCTGACCAGCCTGTACCTCGTCTACTACGCGTGGGGAGTCGTGGCGGGGTCGTTCCAGAGTCTCGCCGATCTCGTCGCGAGCTGGCCGGTCAACTGGGAGCCGTTCTTTCTGATCAGCCGGGGCCTTTCAGCCGTGGCCGGCGTCGGCACGGTCTTCGTCGTGTACCGGCTGGCCCGCACGCTGTGGGATGAGGCGACGGCGCTCGTCTCGGCCTTGTTCCTTGCGCTGACGTTCATCCACGTGCGCGACTCCCATTTCGGCACGACCGACATCACCATGACGCTCCTGATCGTGATGTCGGTGTCGTTCCTCCTGAGGGCGCACCTCACCGGACAGCGCCACCTGTTTGCGCTGGCCGGGCTCGCCGGCGGGCTCGCGACGGCGACGAAGTACAACGGGGCGTTTCTCGCCGCGCCATTCGTCGTCAGCCAGGTACTTCACGCCGTCGATTCGCCGGGCCGCCGCGTGGCAGCCCTGCTCGACGCGCGCGCGATCTGGTTTGGCGTTCCGTTCGTCCTGGCGCTGGCTCTCGGCGTCCCGTTCGTCGTGGCCGACGCTGGCCGGTTCTGGGCCGCGATGGGCGAGCTGGCGCATTCGATGCAATTCGGCCAGGGCGAATTGAACCCCGAGAACGGGTGGCTGCACCACCTCACCCACTCGCTCCGATACGGCGTCGGCCTGCCGCTGCTGCTGACGGGAATCGCGGGAGCGATTGCGCTCTCGGTGCGCCAGCCGACCACCGCTGCCTTGCTGTTCGCCTTTCCGGCGGCGTACTTCGCTGTCGCGGGCAGCTTCGGCAACCTGTTCTTCCGCTACATGATTCCGATCGTTCCTTTTCTCGTCGTCGGGGCGGCGTGGCTCGTGACGACGGCAGTCCGGCGCGTCACGGCTTCGAAGCCGGCGCTGGCGTTGGTCGCGACGCTCATCGTGCTGCCGTCTGCGGCGAGCGTGGTGCAATTCGATCGGATTGCCAGCGCGACCGACAATCGCGTGATCGTCGCGGACTGGTTCGCCCGCCACGTTCCGCCGGGCGATTCGGTCCTCCAGAGCGGCTCGATCTACGGCTATGCTCAGATCGACAACCGTGTGTGGACCGTGTGGACGTGGGACCGCTACCGCAAGGCGTTCATGGTCCAGGATCGCCGCGCCGCGGGCCGGCCGGACTGGATCCTGCTGCAGGAGTCGCCGCTGCCGAGCATGACGCAGGACGTCGTCACGGCCTTCCTCAAGGAGGACTATCACGTCGCCGGGCAGTTCACCGCCTATTCACCGGACGACAGCCGCGTCTACGACCGGCAGGACGCGTTCTTCATCCCGTTCGCGGGATTCTCGGGTGTCACGCGCCCCGGGCCAAACTTCACGCTGTACAAACGCACAACTGCCAGCCTGAAAAATGAAGGACGCTCCGGACCCTGAGCGAGGCGGCGACCCTGAAAGGGTCGCTCTACGATCGCCCGCCGGGTCGACTGCAAGCTGGCTGCTGGCGTCGCTGGGATTCTTCGTTGCGCTCGCCGTCGTGCATACGTGGCCGCTGGCGTCGGCGCCTGGCGTCCTGTCGCGCAACGACGTCGCCGATACGGTGCTGCACGAGTGGATCCTCGCGTGGGTCGCGCACCAGCTCGTCAGCGACCCGCTGCGGTTGTTCGACGCGAACATCTTCTATCCCGAGCGGCACACGCTGGCGTATTCCGATCACCTGATCGTCCAGTCGCTGATGGGCGCGCCGCTGACGTGGGCGGGCTTCTCGCCGGTGCTCGTTCACAACGTCGTGCTCATCGCCGGGTATGCGCTGACTGGCTGGACGACGGCGCTCGTCGTGGCCCGCTGGACCGGCAGCCGGGCGGCCGGGTTGCTGAGCGGATCCCTCGTCGCGTTCAGCGCGTTCACGCTGACCCGTCTTCCGCAGATCCAGGATCTCCACTTCGAGTTCTTTCCGCTGGTGCTCCTGGCGCTCGATCGCCTGCTCGTCTACGGACGAGTGCGCGACGCGCTCGCCCTGGCCGGATGGTACGTGCTGCAATCGCTGACCGGCACCTACCTGATGGTCTTCACCGCAATCTCCATCGTCGCGGCGACGCTCGCGAGGCCGCGCGACTGGCTGGGTGCCCGATTCGCCGTGGTGGCGCCGAAGGCCGCGCTCGCGGCAGCGGTCGCGGTCGCTGCGCTGACACCCTTCCTGCTGCCCTATCTCGCCGTCAGCCGCGAAGCTGGCCTCAGCCGGTCGCTCGAAGAGACAGCGAGGTACTCAGCCGAGTTGACCGACTATCTGGCGGCCGCCGGCACTTTTCATTTCGAGGCATGGAGCCGCCGGTTCTGGCAGGGCGATGGCCTGTTCCCGGGATTGACGGCCTTGATTCTGGCGGCGATCGCCATCGGGCTGGGACCCGGCGTCACAGATCGGCGAATCCGGATGGTGCTCGTGATGGGCGTGGTGGCGTTCGCGCTTTCGTTCGGGCCGGCGTTCCCGCCTTATCGCTGGCTGTATAACGTGTTCCCACTGCTCACCGGCATCCGCGGCGCCGTGCGGCTCGGGCAGATTGTCATCGCTGCCGTCGGCATTCTGGCGGGATTCGGTCTGGCGGCGATTCTCGGACGGGCACCCGGCCGGGCTGCCGCACCGATCGCCATTGCAGTGATTCTCGCCGCCAACCTCGAAGCGTTCCGCGCACCGATCGGGTACACGCAGTACCGCGGCATCCCGGAGTTCTACGACGCGCTGCGCCAGGCCGGCGACGATGCCGTGGTCGTGTCGATGCCGTTCTACGCCTCGCCGCAGTTTCACCTGAACGATCGCTTCATGCTCGCGTCGACGCGCTTCTGGAAGCCGATGCTGAACGGCTATTCCGGTTTCAAGCCCGCGAGCTTCTACAAGAACGTCGAGGCGCTCCGAAGTTTTCCCGACGAAGGGTCGATTGCGCACCTGCGCGCGCTGGGTGTGACGCACGTCGTGGTCGACGGCCGCAACATGGCTCCAGCCGCCTTGGAGCGGCTGGTTCGCTCTTTCCCGAGCTTCGGACGCTGGCGAGCGACGGCACCTTGCGGCTGTATCTGCTGACACGGGCCAACTGACCCTCCACGGCTCTAACTCCTCGACTCGACCGTTGACCTTCGCCTTTCTTTTGCGTATAGTGCACGCGAAAGGAGCGACCCATGCTGCCCCTGACCAAAGCGTCAGCGAGAGATCCTCGATTACCTGAACGAGTTCATCCAGCAGCACGGGTACGCCCCCAGCCTCGAGGAAATTGGCCGGCGCTTCGGGTTGTCTTCGCTGGCCACGGTGCACAAGCACCTCACCAACCTGCAGGAAAAGGGGTTCATCAAGCGGGCGTGGAACCGGAGCCGGTCGGTCGAGATGGTGCCGACCCGGACCGGCGGCCGGGCGGTGGAGCTCCCGCTGCTCGGGTTCGTGGCCGCCGGCGTGCCCATCGAGGCGGTCGCCTCCAGCGAGACGATTGCCGTCCCCGAGGACCTGGTCGGCAAGCGCGATACCTACGTGCTTCGCGTCCGCGGCGACTCGATGATCGACGAGCAGATTCGGGATGGCGACTTCGTCGTCGTCGAGGACCGGAAGACCGCCGACAACGGCGAGATGGTGATCGCGCTGCTTCGCGGGACCGACGTCACGCTGAAGAAGTTCTATCGCGACCCCGGCGGCCGGATCCGCCTCCAGCCCGCCAACGCCGCCATGCAGCCGATCTTCGTCGACCCCGACCAGGTGCAAATCCAGGGCGTCGTCGTCGGGGTGATGCGGAAATATTAAGGTTCCGACGCGTAGCGGCCTCTCAGGGCCGTCGCAGAACCGGTACTCAGAGGCGAGTCTAAGGACCCGCCCTACGCAGTCCACCGAGCACCCTACAGGATCCACCCAGCACCTTCGTCGAAGCAGTTAGTATGTCGTATGGCCGATCAACCAGCCCCGACAGATCAACTTCACCATCGTCCCCGCGGACGACCCGGCCGACGGGCAGACGCCCCGCACGTACTCGAACTTCTGCTCCATCGCCCACACGCCGTTCGACTTCACGCTCACGTTCTGTGAGGTGATGCCGCTTTCCGACAAGGAGATCAAGGAAGCCGAGTCGGAGCACATCGTCCGGGCGCCGGTCCGCGTCAAGGTGGTCGTGCCCGTGCAGTTCGTGCCGAACCTGATCAGCGCTCTGCAGGAGCACTGGCGGGTCTTCACCGAGTCGTACAACAACGTCGGCTGGAACAAGGGCGCCGGGCCGATTCACTGAGCGTGAAGACCGCATCCGAGACGCGGCGGATCCTCGACGCGCTGGAGAGCCAGCACCCCGACGCCGACACCGAGCTGCACTACCGCAACGCGTTCGAACTGCTGGTCGCGACGATTCTCTCGGCCCAGTCGACGGACCAGCGGGTGAACATGGTGACGCCCGCGCTGTTCGCCCGATACCCGGACGCTCGAACGCTGGCGAAGGCCACCACCGCGGAGCTCGAGCCGCAAATCCACTCCACGGGCTTTTTTCGCGCCAAGTCGAAGGCGCTCATCGGCATGGCGCAGGCGCTGGTCGCCCAGCACGGCGGCCAGGTGCCGGCCGACATGCAGAAGTTGACCGAGCTGCCGGGCGTCGGCCGCAAGACGGCCAACGTCGTGCTCGGGCCATGCCCTGGGCGTCCCCGGGTTGCCGGTCGATCGCCATGTGCTGCGCGTCGCGAACCGCATCGGCATCGCCGAGTCCGACGACCCGGAAGTCGTCGAGGAGCAGCTCGTGCGCGGCGTTGCCGCCGGCACGCTGGACGCGGACGTCCGACACGCTCATCCTGCACGGCCGGCGAATCTGCCGGCCGAAGCCGCTGTGCCCGCAGTGCGTCGTCCAGGAATCCTGCCTCTATTTCCAGACCGGTGCCGCCTCCGAGGATCGGCGGGCTCGCCGGAAGGCCGGCGTCCGAAAGGCCGGCGCGCGGCGGGCGCGTGCACGCGTGCGGCGACGCCGGCCGCGCAAACCGGCCCGGCGCCGGCGATGACCCGCCAGGCGTTCGAACGGCGCGTTGCCGAGGCGCTCGCCACGATCCCGCGCCGGTTTCGCGACGCGATGTCCAACATCGCCATCGTCGTCGAGGACGAACCGTCGGACGACCTGCTCGACGACATGGAGGTCGAGCCGCCCGATACGCTGTTCGGCCTGTATCAAGGGACGCCGCTCACGGAGCGCGGGTGGGCGTTCGGCAATGCGCTGCCCGATCGGATCCTGCTCTTCCAGGGCCCGCACGAACGCGAGGCGGAGGACGAGGACGACCTGATCGTCTCGATCGGCGAGACGCTCATCCACGAGATCGGCCATTACTTCGGGATGAGCGAAGAGGAGATCGAGGAGATCGAGGAGAAGTACTGGAGGACTCAAGGACGCTGACGAACTCTCGCGAAACGATTCGGCCAGCATTTCCTGGAAAAGAGCTGGGCGGAAAAGGTCGCCGGCGCGGTCGGGGCGCGTCCGTCTGACGTCATCCTGGAGATCGGGCCGGGCCGGGGCGCGATGACTCACCTCCTGGGCGCGGCCTCGGCGCAGGTCGTCGCCTTCGAGATCGACCGTGATCTTGTTCCGATGCTGCGCGAAGCCGCCGCTTCGAACGTGACGATCGTCGAGGGCGACTTTCTGGATGTGACCGCTCAACGGGTCCGCGCGGCGCTCGGCGGCGCCGGCGTTTCACCGGGTGCGTCGGTTCGGGTGGCCGGCAACCTGCCCTACAACGTCGCCTCTCCGATCCTGTTCAAGCTGCTCGAGCTCATCGACGAGGGGCTGCCGATCACCGACGCCGTGGTCATGCTCCAGCGCGAGGTCGCGGATCGCCTGACGGCGCCGCCAGGGACGAAAGAGTACGGCGTGTTGAGCGTCCTGATCGGGCATCGAGCAGATGTTCGACGTCTTCTGGCCCTTCCGCCGGGGGCCTTCCGCCCCCCGCCGAAAGTGCAGTCGGCTGTCGTCAGCCTGCGATTCCATCCGCCCAGCCCGCCGGCCAGGGAGCCGGCGGTCTTCGAAGGTCTGACGAAGGCGATCTTCACGCGCCGGCGCAAGACGCTGGCGAACGCGCTTCGCGCGTACCGGTCCGAGGGCCTTGCCGACGCGCTGCGCCGCGCCGGCCTGGATGGCCGCCGGCGGCCCGAAACCCTCGCCATCCCGGAACTCGTGGCGCTGGCCGACGCGTGATCTACGGTGCCGTGCCGGACAGCGTCGCGTCGAGCGCGCGCGAGCACGCGACGACGGACCGCCTGTGAGCTGTGCTATAGTTTGGCGGCTATCTGATTGTCGGGTCCGGCTTTAGCGCGACCCCCAGTCAAAAACGTCCATCCCGCCTCGTAGATTTCAGGCACGCCCAGTTGCCTGACAGCCGCGTCCGCGCGGCTCGCCTGCATCGGTCCGGTCCCGCACGGGACATCACCGGCGCTGGCGGTTTCTGTCTCCACGCGCAGACATGCTCGAAGTCGTGCCGCTCGGCGGCCTCGGCGAGTTCGGAATGAACATGCTGTCGCTCACCTGGGGTGAGACGACCATCGTCGTGGATGCCGGCGTGATGTTCCCGGACCCCGAGCTGCTCGGCGTGGACCGCATCATCCCGGACCTCACCTATCTCGAGCAGAAAGGCGGCGCGAGCGCGCTGGTGCTGACGCACGGGCACGAGGATCACATCGGCGGCGTGCCGCACGTGGCGCCGCTCGTCCACGGCCCGATCTACGGCACGCCGCTGACCCTCGCGCTGGTCGAGCCCAAGCTGCGCGAGCACGGCCTTGGCGACGCCCGAGCTCGTGCCCGTGCGGCCGCGCGATCGGGTCACGTCGGTCCTTTCACGATCGAATTCATCCGCGTCACGCACAGCATGCCCGACTGCGTGGCGCTGGCCATTCATACGCCGCTCGGCGTCATCGTCCACACCGGCGACTTCAAGATCGATCAGACGCCGATCGACGGCGAGCATTTCGACGTCCACCGCTTCGCGCAGCTCGGCGCCGAGGGGGTGCTGGCGCTCTTCGCCGACAGCACCAACATCGACCGCCGCGGCTTCACCGGCTCGGAAACCGAAGTGATCGAGGCGTTCGAGGAGATCTTCACCAGCGCGAGCGGGCGGCTGATCGTCGCGGCCTTCGCCTCGAGCATCTACCGGATGCAGATCCTCGTCGATCTGGCGGCGCAGTTCGACCGCAAGGTGGCGTTCGTCGGCCGCGGGATGATCGAGAACTCGCAGATCGCGCAGCGCCTCGGCTACCTGCGCATTCCCGCCGGCGTGCAGATCCGCGACTCCGACGTGACGAGCTACCCGGCGCAGGACGTCCTGTGCCTCAGCACCGGCTCGCAGGGCGAGCCGATGTCGGCGCTGTCGCGGATCGCGATCGACGACCACCGCCACGTGAAGATCGGCCCGGACGACACCGTGGTCCTGTCGGCGCGCGTCGATCCCCGGCAACGAGAAGGCGATCGGCCGCGTCATCAACCACGTCGCGCGCCGGGGCGCCGACGTGATCCACGAAGGCATCAAGCACGTGCACGTCTCGGGGCACGGCAGCGAGGAAGAGCTGAAGCTGATGCTGTCGCTGGTGCGGCCGCGCTACTTCGTGCCGATCCACGGCGAGTACCGCCAGCTGTCGCAGCACGCGCGCGTGGCCGGGCGCGTCTTCGCCGGCCGCGATCCGCGCCCGGAGATCCTGCTGGCCGAGAACGGCGACATCATCCAGTTCGACGCCGCCGGGGCGCGGCTGGCCGGCAAGGCGCCGGTCGGCCGCGTGCTGATCGACGGCACGCGCACCGGCGAGGTCGGCGACGAGGTGCTGCGCGATCGGCGCCACCTCGCCGAGGACGGCCTGGTCGTGCCGGTGGTCGCGATCAACAAGCAGACCGGCGCGCTCGAAGGCGTCCCCGACATCATCACGCGCGGGTTCGTCATGGACGACAGCCCGGAACTGCTCGCCGACGGCGCACGCCTGCTGAGCGAGGTGATCGAACAGGCGAGCGTCGAGGAGCGCACCGACCAGGGCCTGATCAAGGAAAAGCTGCGCGTCGAGCTGCGGCGCTTCTTCCGCAAGCGATCGGGCCGCCGGCCGTTCGTGCTGCCGGTCATCATGGAGATCTAGTCCGAATGGAGATCTGAGTCGTGAAGGGATCGACGGTCTCACGCCGGGCCAGCGAGTTCATCGGCGTCGCGCTCTTTGCCGCCGCGCTGATCTGGATCATCGCGCTCGCCACCTACGAGCCGTCGGACCCGGTGTGGTTCTTCAGCGCCGGGCTGAACGCCGCGCCGGCCAACTTCGCCGGGCGCGTCGGCGCGTTTCTCGCCGAGCTCTCGTTCCAGCTCGTCGGCTACGCCGCCTACCTGCTTCCGGCCATCCTGGTCGTCGTCGGCTGGCACTACTTCTGGTGCCGGGCGGTCGATGCGCGCGGCACGAAGGCGACCGGCGCCGCGCTGCTGCTCGTCTGCATCAGCGCGTTCCTGAGCCTGGTGCTCGGCACGCGCAATCGTCGGCAGGCAAGCCGTTCCGCGCCGGCGGATATGCCGGCGACTGGCTGGCGTCGATGCTGGCCGGCTCTCTCAATCGCACCGGCTCGGTGATCGTCGTCCTGACGCTGATCTTCCTGTCGATCATCATGTCGACGCAGTTCTCGTTCGGCCGGCTGTTCCGCGCCGATTCTCAACGGCCTCGGCAGCGACGGCTGCGGGCACGTGGAGCTCGTTCCGTGCGTGGCGGGAGGAGCGCCGGCGGCAGCAGCAGCGCCGCGAGGTGATCGCGAAGCACACGAAGAAGGGCGCGATGCCGCCCGAGATCAAGCTGCCGGGTCGCCGCCGGAGACCGCCGATCGCGGCGCGCCCCGAGCCGCCGAGGCCCGGCCGCAAACGTGAGGACGACCCGGCGATTGCGGCGGCCCCCGCGTTCGGCGCCGCGAAATCGTTCGCGCCGCCCAAGCCGCCCAAGGTCACCATGCCCTCGCCGCCGCTGCCGCTGACCGATCCGGAGCCGACCGCGAAGGCGCCGGCCGAGCGGCGCAAGGGCGAGTACACGCTGCCGCCCGCTGCGCTGCTCGACCCGGCGCGGACCGAGCGGAAGATCGACGAGCGCGAGCTGATGGACGGCGCGCGCCTGCTCGAGGAGAAGTGCCGCGAGTTCTCGGTCGAAGGCGCGGTCGTCCAGATTCATCCCGGCCCGGTCGTGACGACCTTCGAGTTCAAGCCCGACGCCGGCGTGAAGTACTCGAAGATCACCGGCCTGGCCGACGACCTCTGCCTCGCGATGCAGGCCGAGTCGGTGCTGATCGATCGCATCCCCGGCAAGTCCACCGTCGGCATCCAGATTCCGAACCGGACGCGCGAGCAGATCTCGCTGCGCGAGCTGCTCGAATCGGATCTCTACCGGCGGTCGACGTCGAAGCTCACGCTCGCGCTCGGCAAGACGATTCACGGCGAGCCCTTCGTGGCCGATCTCGCGGCGATGCCGCACCTGCTCATCGCCGGCTCGACCGGCGCCGGCAAGTCGGTCGGCATCAACGGCATGCTGACGAGCATCCTCTACCGCGCGACGCCCGACGACGTGCGGATGATCATGATCGATCCGAAGCGGCTCGAGCTCGGGATGTACGAGGACATCCCGCACCTGCTGACGCCGGTCGTCGTCGATCCGAAGCAGGCGGCGAACGCGCTGCGCTGGGCGGTGCGCGAGATGGAGGAGCGCTACAAGACGCTGGCCGCCGAAGGCGTGCGCAACATCGAGCAGTACAACCGCAACATCCAGCAGGCGATCGCCGAGAAGCGGACACCGCCGGAAGGCGGCGAGCTGCCGCGGCCGCTGCCCTTCATCGTCGTCGTCATCGACGAGCTCGCCGACCTGATGATGGTCGCCAGCAACGAAGTCGAGGAGTCGATCGCGCGGCTCGCGCAGATGGCGCGCGCCGTCGGCATCCACCTGATTCTCGCGACGCAGCGGCCGTCGGTCGATGTGATCACCGGCCTGATCAAGGCGAACCTGCCGGCGCGCATTTCGTTCCGCGTGTCGTCGAAGATCGACTCGCGCACGATTCTCGACGGCAACGGCGCCGAGCAGCTGCTCGGCCGCGGCGACATGCTGTTCCTGCCGCCGGCCTCGTCGCGGTGCATCCGCCTGCACGGGCCGTACATCTCCGAGCAGGAAAGCGCGCGGCTGGCGAGCTTCCTGCGCAAGCAGGGCAAGCCGACCTACGACGAGACCATCACCGCCGAAGAGAAGACCGCCGCGGAAGCGGCATCGAGATGGACAAGGACGATCTCTACGACGAAGCGGCGCGGATCGTCGTGCAGAGCGGCCAGGCGTCGATCTCGTACCTGCAGCGCCGGCTGCGGATCGGCTTCAGCCGCGCCGCGCGGCTCGTGGACATGATGGAGATGGAGGGCCTCGTCTCGCCGGCCGCCGGCGGCAAGCCGCGCGAGGTCCTCGTCGACAAGGCGCTACTTCGAAGAAGTGGACGCGCAGCTGCGATGAAGACTGGCTGGCATCGCGATCGCCGTCGGGTTGTGCCTGAGCGCCGCGGGCGCTCGCCGCGCAGCAGCCCTCCGTCGAGCGGCTGTACGTCGACGCGCAGCGCCAAGGAGCAGGCGGTCCGCACTGCCCTCGCCGATCCAGGCGGTCACCGACGCCGCGCTGAAGGCGGTCCGCACGGTCGTCGCCGACTACGAGGCGATCGTCCGGCGCTTCCCGACGAGCGGCTACTGCGACGACGCGTTGTGGCGCGCGGCCAGCTGTCGCTGGAGGCGTACGCCAAGTTCGGCGCCGCCGACGACAGGACGGCCGGCGATCCGGCTGCTGCGCGCCGTCGCTCTCGCAGTACCCAGCAGCAAGTTCGCGAAGCAGGCGCCGTCGGTGATCGCGCGGCCGATCGCGCCCGAACCCGCCGACAAGGCGCCGCGGATAACGCATCGGAGGGCCAAGCACCGCCGGCAGCCGCCGCCGGACACGACAGCGCCGGCCGTCAGCCTGCCGCCGGCGCGCCACTTCCGCCAGTGCCGGTGAAGACCACCGGCACGGCGAGCTCGACCGCGCGATCGTCACGATCCAGGACATCCGCCGCGTCGTGCTGCCCGATGCCGTCCGGATCGTCATCGAGCTCGACGGCGAGGTGCCGGGTTCCACGACGAGCGGCTGGACGAACCCGGTCCGCGTCTTCGTCGATCTGCCGGCGACGCGCGCCGCCCCGGAGCTCGTCGATCGCACGATCCGGTTCGAAAGCGACGGCGACGTCGTCCGGCAGGTGCGGCATCGGGCGGCATCCGAACACCACGACGCGCGTGGTCCTCGACGCCGCCGGGGTCTCGAGCTACAGCGTCTACCCGCTCTACAGTCCCTATCGGCTCGTCATCGACTTCGTCAAGGACGGCGTTCCGGTTCCGGCTGCGCCGCTGCAGGGACGCCGTGTCGTGACGCCGGCCGTCGCGTCGATGCCGCGGCTCCGCGTCCCGCCGCGCTGCCGCCGCGGGAGCGCCGTTCCGGTGCACGCCGCTGCTCGAACGCCGCATCATCGCGCCGACCGTCGCGTCGATGCCGAGGGCCTCCTCCCGCCGCCGCTGCTGCCGCGGGAGACGCCGCCGCTCCTACCGCTCGCGTCGACGGCGATCAAGACGCGGCCAATCGTCATCGACGCGCCTGCGCCGCCGTCCCTGACAGCGGCATTGGCAGGCATGCTGGCGGCTGCGGCGAACGACAGCAAGACCGTCGGCTCCCCCGGTCCCGTCCAGTGCGCCGGCCACGCCGGCTGCGACGACGACTACCGCGACTACGACAGCGCCGGCGACGACCACCGCCGCCAGCGACCACGACCGCTCCAGTCGTCCCGCCGCAGCCGAACATCGCCGGCGGCTTCTCGATGGCGCGGCAGCTCGGTCTTGGCGTCTCGCGGATCGTGATCGATCCCGGGCACGGCGGCCACGATCCGGGCGGCGTCGTGCGAGGGCACCACGGAGGCGGCGATCGTGCTCGACGTCGCGCTGCGGCTCGAGAAGCTGCTCGCAGAAGGCGCCGGGCGTCGAAGTCATCCTGACGCGGCGGACCGACGAGTTCCTCCCGCTGCAGGAGCGCACGGCGATCGCCAACCGCGAGGGCGCGGATCTGTTCCTGTCGATTCACGCCAACGCCAGCAACAACACGCAGGCCGGCGGCGTGGAAACCTACTTCCTGAACTTCGCGACCAACCTCGAGCGCCGCGGCGATCGCCGCGCGCGAAAACGCCACCTCGGGCCAGGCGATGGGCGCGCTGCCGGACTTCGTCAAGACGATCGCGCTGAACAACAAGATGGACGAGTCGCGCGACTTCGCCACGTTCGTCCAGCGGGCGATGATCGAGCAGCTGCACGCCGGGCTACAAAGCATTGAAGGATCTGGGCGTGAAGCAGGCGCCGTTCGTCGTCCTGATCGGCGCGGCGATGCCGAGCGTGCTGGCGGAGATCTCGTTCCTCACCAACGCGCAGGAGGCCAGGCTGCTCAGAACGCAAGCCTACCGGCAGCAGATCGCCGAAGCCCTGTTCGAGGCGATCCGCAAGTATCAGACGTCGCTCAAGACCGACGCGAACGTCGCGACGCAGCAGTAGGGCGGACCTCGTAGGTCCGCCATGCGACGCCGGGCCTCAGAGGCCCGGCCTACAGGTCCGCCTTAAGCCGACCGCCTGGATCGCACCCAGAAAATCAGCACGCCGATGGCGACGCCGATCGAGATCGCTGCAAGGCCAGGACGTCGGAGAGGCCGAGGACGCCGACCAGCACGTCGGCCAGGCCCGTAGGGTCCTTCGGCGGCTCGATGATCTTGACGATGACCGGTCCGGGGTCCTGAATCATCGCGGCCAGGAATCAGCCGTGAATGGGAGCTCCGCGAGGGTCCGGACCGCGACGCCGCTCGGTCCCTTCGGCAGGTACGGACGCGCCTCGTCGGCCCACGCCGTTCCGGCGATGTCGATGTGCGCCCACGGCAGGCCGCCGCGTGAACTCCTTCAGGAACATCGCCGCGGTGATCGATCCGGCCGGCCGGCCGCCGGTGTTGATCATGTCGGCGATGTCGCTCTTCAACTGATCGGCGTAGTCGTCGAAGATCGGCATCGGCCAGACGCGATCGCCCGCGCGGTCGGCGACGCGCCGGACGTGCTCCACCCAGGCATCGGGCGTGCCGAAGATGCCGCTCGTCACTTTTCCCAGCGCGACGACGACGGCGCCGGTGAGGGTCGCGACGTCGACGAGGTGCGTCGCGCCGAGCTTGCGCGCGTACCAGAGGCCGTCGCCGAGGATGAGGCGGCCCTCGGCGTCGGTGTTGATCACCTCGACGGTCTTGCCTTCGGCGCTCTTGAGGACGTCGCCCGGCTTGATGGCGCGGCCGCCGGGCATGTTCTCGGTGGCCGGCACGACGCCGATGACGCGGATCGGGGCACCGAGCATCGCAATCGCGCGCATCGCGCACGCGACCGCGGCGCCGCCGGCCATGTCGTCCTTCATCCGCTCCATGCCGTCCGCCGGCTTGATCGAGATGCCGCCGGTGTCGAACGTGATGCCCTTGCCGACCAGCCCGAGCACGGGGCCCGGCGCGGCGCCGGGCGGCTCGTGGCGAAACACAATCAGGCGCGGCGGCTCGCTGCTGCCGCGCGCGACGCCGAGCAGCAGACCCATGCCGAGCTCCTCGATCTGCCGTTCGTCGAGAATCTCGACCGACGCGCCGCCGGACGACGCGATGGCCGCTGCTCTCGCCGCGAACTCGCGCGGCGTCAGCGTATTGCCCGGCTCGTTGGCGAGCTCGCGCGCCAGGTTGCTGCACTCGCCGAGCAGGCGGCCGCGCTTCAGCGCCGCCTCGAGACGCGGCCCGCTCTCCGGCGATGTGTCGTTGAGCGGCGGCAGGACGATCGTCGTTTCCGGCGGTGCCTGCGGTTGATCGACGGTCTTGTAGATGCCCGCGCTGAAGTCGGCGAGCGTCAACCCCTCGACGACTGCCTGCATGAAACCCGCAAGGTCGAAGTCGCCGGCGGGATCGGGCAGGCCCGGGCGCAGAAGAAATCCGAGTCGTCCGATTCGGCGCTGACGCGCCGCGAGCCCGCCCACGGTCGCGACGCGTCGGGCTGCCGCCGTCGTATACGCCGCCTGGCGGCCCGCGCCGACAAACAGGACGCGGCGCGCTTTCCACGTCCCGTCGATCACCCCCGCGGCAAACTGGTCGTACACCCGCGCCGCAAATTCCTTCGTCGTCATCGCGCGCGCAAGTTCGTCTCCGACCGCGCGGTCGAGACCGGCGATCGCCGACGGCGGGTCGTCTTCGAACCAGGGCACGACGATGAGGTCGACGTCGACCGCGGCAAGCGGTGCGGCGGTGTACGCGATCGGCTGGGAAACCGCGGACTGGGGCATCGCGCTATTATCGCTGAAGCCGGTTGCCTGCTCTCTGAACGGCCGGTACAATTACGTGAAGCCAACCTGCCGCGGATGGAAAAAAGGACGGAATATGCGCAACTCGCGAGCCGTCGTCTGGGCTGCCTGCTTGACGCTGCTGCCAGCGCTGGCCGCCGCGCAGCAGAAGCCCGAAGGCCGTGAGCAGGACCGTCGCCCGCGCATGACGCTGCGGGCGCAGCCTCCCGTCGGAATCGCGCCAGCCCGCATCGTCTTTACCGCCGAGCTCGTGGGCGGCGCCAACGACTTCGAAGAGTTTTACTGCCCCACCGTCGTCTGGGAATGGGGCGACGACACCCAGTCGGAATCCACCCTCGACTGCGAACCCTATGAAGCCGGCAAGAGCGAGATCCGGCGTCGCTTCACCATCGAGCACCGGTTCCGTCGCGCCGGAGGCTACAAGGTGTTCTTCCGACTGAAGAACCGCGACAAGCCGGTGGGCGCCGCCAGCGTCAACGTCCAGGTACAGCCTGGTGCGGGCGAACAGCGATTTGATTAGTCGGTAGTCGAGTGAGAGTCGTAGTCATAATCAGTGGGCTCAAACCCCGAGTCCCGAGCCTCGAGCCCCGGTTCAGGGTTTTAGTATCTGCCCGCCAGCGATGTTTCGGCTGATGCCCTGGGCCGAGACGCTCTGCAGGTAATCGCTGATCTCGAGCACCTTCTTGAAGACGACCCGTCCGAACGCGCCCAGACTGGTCGATTCTTCGGGCCGGCCGAACACGGCGTCGCCCGCGTTGTCGATCTCGCGCTCAGCGAGCGTGCCCAGCGTCGCGATCACCTTCGTGTAGTAGCGAGCCGCGCCCTCGAGGCGATCGGGGCTTCCCACGCGGATGGCCAACGACAAGGGATTCGGAACCGCGGCGTGTTCGGTGACGCTACCGTCCGGATCGTAGACCGCGAACTGACGGCCCGATGGCGTCAGTGCCAGCCGGTACACGCGCACGACCGCCGGGTAAATAAGGCGATCCCAGACCGGGCGGCGTTCCCACACTTCGGCATGAATGCGCAGGTGCACGACGCCGCCGCGGTCGACGGTCTGACGGAACCGATCCGGCAGGACGTCGCGCAGCTCGATGGACGCCGTGACGTCGGCGGCGGCCGAGCGGAGATCCTTGACCTCGACCCCGAGCGCGGCGGCCTCGGTCGCGATCGACAGCGCGCCGAGGCACGCGAAGGCGGCCAGCTTCACCGGTCGCTAGAAGGTGTGCCCCAGGCGCAGGACGGCCTGGAAAGAGCCGGGAATGTCGTCCAGCTTGTACCGAAGTCGACGCGGATGTCGCGAGTCACAGCAAGGCCGAAACCGGTGCTGCGCAGCCATTCCGCCTTGCCGTCGGGACGCCAGACGCGGCCGGCATCGAAAAACGGCACGATGTGCGGTCCGTTGAGCATGCCGAGCGCGTACTCGACGTTGAACAACACCATGCCGTCGCCGACCGCCTCCTTGAAGCCGTACCCGTGCACCGTGCCGACTCCGCCGAGCGAGAACAGCCGCTGCGGCGGAAGGACGCCACCCGACCAGCCGGTGAGGACGCGGGCTCGCACCTCTTCGTGCCTGGAGAGTTGAAACCCGACGCGGCCGCTGACGATGTGGCGCTGGAAGTCGAAATCGGAGTTGAGGGCGCCGCGCGCTGATACTTCACTGTTCCACTCCAGCCGCCAGATCGGCCGCCTCACCGCCTCCGCCTCGTCAGGATTCCTCAGTGTGCGCCCAAACGGGCGGTTCAGAAGGTGCTGGCGGTACGTGGCGGCCAGCGAGTCGTCCTGGAAGCCGATCGAGTCGAACACTGCTCCGAACACCAGCGCATTCAGCTTGCCTTCGGCGACCGGGGCGTTCGGACGGAACTCGTCGTCGCCGTTCCAGACGCTGAAGTCGCTCTCGACGCCGAGCGGCTCGTGCTGCTCGCCGCGCCAGGCGAACTGCAGCTCGAGGCGCGGATTTGGCCGGACCGCCGAGTGCAGCTGGACCCCGTGGCGCCGGTAATAGTCGCGCATGCTGTCGCGAACCAGCAGGGATTCCAGGCTGGCCTGCGTGCCGGAGACCTGCCAGAGGTCGTCGGTCGCGGTGAGGTCGTATAGCTCTCCGCCGACGAAGACAGAGACCGGATGGAACAGCGGGCGCTCGAAGCCGAACGAATAGCCCGGCTCATTGCTCGCGATCTTGTACGCGACGTGAGCAGAGACGTAGGCGTGGTTGAAGTTCTTGTGATCGAACACGGCCCCCGCGAAGCCGAGCGAGGGCACCAGGCCGTCGACCGACGTGAACCAGTCCTCACGTTCTCCCATGTTGAGGTTGGCGCGGAAGGTCCCCGCCCGCTCCGTGACCTCGACGACGAGAATCCGCTGGCCGTTGCGCTGAATCAGGTCGAACGCTTGTCGCGTCGGGCTGATCGCGCCGCGTGTTGGCCGCAAGAGCGCCTGGAGCGCATCGCGGGCGCGCGATCGGTTGAAGACGTCACCGGCACGCATCGCGAAATCGGCCGCCAGGCTGCGCGCCCGCTCGCCGCTGACCCCCGTGAACTCGACGTCGTCGATCCGCCCTTCGTCGATGGTGAGCGTGAGCGCGCCGGTCGGCTCGTCGAACTCGGCGGTGACCTTGGCGAACGTGAAGCCCTCGTCACGATAGTGGTGCTCGATCTTGTCGGCGATCTCGTCGGCCGGTGCCGGTAACGGTTCGTCGAGGCGCAGGTGCCCGGCGGTGAGAATCGATTCCTGGTCGAGCTCCTGTGCGCCGACCACGTTGACAGACTTGAGGGGGACGGGCTGAGCCTGGGAGTCCTGGATGCGGGGGGCCTCGGCGCGGACCTGCGGCGAGATACACCACAGGGCCGCGCCGAGGAGAAGGATCCTGCGGAGGACCATTCAGGTCACTGTGACGAAGGGCGTCTCCACGAAGTTCCCGTCCGTGAGCCTGAAGAGCCTGACTTCGCCTCCCCCGACGATGAGATACAGGTGGCCGGGGTAGGTGGCCTCGGCCCGGTCGGTTTCGGACGGCCGGGCGGCGGAATGTGGATGTGAATGGTAGAAGCCGACGACGGCAAGCCCCGCGGCGCGCGCCCGACGCCGGATAGCGATGTGATCTTCGGGATCGAGGAAATACCGGTTCGGGTCGTCCGCCAGGTTTCGCGCCTCGACCGCCTGGAGGATCTCGCCCTCCCGACCGACCAGCACGCCGCAACACTCGCGGGGGTTCGCCCTCTCGGCGTGGCGGACGGATCGCCTCGAGGGCGGAGCCGTGCAATTTACAATTCACAATTGCAAATTGAAAATGGCGGAGCCTTTGTAAATTTCAACTTGTCAATTGTAAATTCTCCACCGCCATCGCGATCCCCATCCCGCCGCCGATGCACAGCGCCGCGACGCCGTACCGCAGCTTGCGCGCTCGCAGGGCGTAGACGAGCGTCGTCAGGACGCGGGCGCCGCTGGCGCCAATCGGATGGCCCAGCGCGATCGCGCCGCCGTTGACGTTGACGCGGTCCGGATCGAGCCCCAGCTCGCGAACGACGGCGAGCGACTGTGCGGCGAACGCTTCGTTCAGCTCGAACAGATCGACTTGCGAGGTCTGCAGGCCCGCACGCTCGAGCACCTTGCGAACGGCGGGAACCGGCCCGATGCCCATGATCTTCGGATCGACGCCGGTCGAGACATACGCCAGGATCCGGGCGAGCGGCGGCGTGCCGACCTTCCTGGCTTTCTCCGCGGTGGTGACCACGAGCGCCGCGGCGCCGTCGTTGATGCCGGAGGCGTTGCCGGCGGTGACCGATCCGTCCTTCTTGAAGGCCGGCTTCAGCGCCGCGAGCTTCTCGATGGTTGTTCCGGCCCGCGGATACTCGTCCATCTCGAAACGGACCGGTTCCCCTTTCTTCTGCGGGATGTCGACCGGCACGATCTCGGCCTCGAAGCGGCCGTCCTGAATCGCGGCGGCGGCGCGGCGCTGGCTCTCGGCCGCGAAGGCGTCCTGGTCGGCCCGCGAAATGTTGTAGCGCGCCGCGACTTCCTCGGCGGTGATGCCCATGTGGCAGGCGTTGATCGCGCAGGTCAGCCCCTCTGCGAGCATCGAGTCGACCACTTCCCCGTTGCCCATCCGGTAGCCCCAGCGCGCGCCCTTCAGGAGGTACGGCGCGTTCGACATCGACTCGGTGCCGCCGGCCACCATCGCGTCCACGTAGCCGACGCGAATGGCTTCGACGGCGTGGACGACCGCCTGCAGCCCCGAGCCGCAGACGCGATTGACGGTCTCTCCCGGCACCTCGATCGGCAGCCCGGCCTTGAGCGCCGCCTGTCGCGCGACGTTCATGCCGGCCCCGGCCTGGAGCACGCAACCCAGCACGACGTCGCCGACGTCCGCGGGTTTGACGTCGGCGCGGGCGATCGCCTCGCGAATGACGACGGCGCCGAGATCGGCGGCCGAGAGGTCCTTGAGCGCGCCGCCGAACGAGCCGATCGGCGTCCGGCAGGCGCTCAGGATGACCGCATCGAATGCGCTATCCAAACGTTCCTACCTTTTCCGCGACGATGAGATCCGCACCGGTCGCCGCCTTCACCTTCTCGACGGTCGTGTCGCCGGCGATTTCCCGCAGCACCAGACCGGCCGGCGTGACGTCGATCACCGCCATCTCGGTGACGATCATGTTGACGACCTTCAGGCCCGTGAACGGCAGCGTGCAGCGCTTCGAGGATCTTGTGGCCGCCGTCCCTGGTCGTGTGCTCCATCGCCACGATGACTCTCCTGGCGCCGGCGACGAGATCCATCGCGCCGCCCATGCCCTTCACCATCTTCCCCGGAATCATCCAGTTGGCCAGGTTGCCTTCCTGGTCGACCTGCAGCGCGCCGAGGACGGTCAGATCGATATGGCCGCCGCGCACCATCGCGAACGAATCGGCGCTGCTGAAGTACGAGCAGCCCGGCAGTTCGGTGACCGTCTCCTTGCCGGCGTTGATGAGGTCGGGATCGACTTCCTGCTCGGTCGGATACGGTCCAACGCCGAGCATGCCGTTCTCGGAGTGGAGCGTGATGTCGATGCCCGGCGGGACGTGGTTGGCGACCAGCGTCGGCATGCCGATGCCGAGGTTGACGTAGTCGCCGTCCTTCAGCTCGCGGGCGACGCGCTTGACGATGCGTTCGCGGATATCGCATCTTGTTCCATGGCGGCGGCCCCACCCCGCGCAACTGCAGCTGATCCTCGCGATCGCAGCCTCGGCTATGGCTCGCAGGCGCTCTGTCAATCACGATCTCACTGTGCGCTTCTCGATCCGCTTCTCGTAGTGCGCCCTGCACGACGTGCTTCACGTAGATCCCCGGGGTGACGACGTGATCGGGATCGATCGCGCCGGGCTCGACGAGGTGCTCGACTTCGGCGATGGTGACGCGCGCCGCGGTCGCCATCACCGGATTGAAGTTGCGCGCGGTGCGGCGGTAGACGAGGTTGCCGACGCGGTCGCCCTTCCAGGCCCGCACGAACGCGAAGTCGGCGCGAAGCGGCAGCTCGAGCACGTAGGGCTTGCCGTCGATGACGCGCGTCTCCTTGCCTTCGGCGACGAGCGTGCCGTACGCGGTCGGCGTGAAGAACCCGCCGATGCCGGCGCCGCCGGCGCGAATCCGCTCCGAGAACGTGCCCTGCGGCACGAGCTCCACTTCGAGCTCGCCGGTCAGGAACTGCCGCTCGAACTCCTTGTTCTCGCCGACGTAGGTCGAGATCATCTTCCGCACCTGCCGCGATTTCAGCAGCACGCCGATCCCGAAGTCGTCGACGCCGGCGTTGTTGCTGATGACGGTCAGGTCCTTCGTGCCGCGCGCGTGCAGCGCCTCGATCAGGTTCTCGGGAATGCCGCACAGGCCGAAGCCGCCCATGAGGATCGTGGCGCCGTCGGGGATGAGCGCGACCGCCGCCTCCGCGCTCGCCAGCACTTTGTTCATCGCCAAGCATTATAACTGACGGCTGTGATCAAATTCGGAATTCGCGAATCGTACACATGTCCTATTCCTGATTCCAAATTACGCTCTCTTGACAGCGCCTCGCGCCAGCGGTGGGCCTGCTCGAAGACGTCGGCGAGGCGATCGCCGTCCCGGAGGTCGGCGCGCAGCTCCTGCAGCAGCGCGATCAGGGTGTCGAGCGCCGCGCCGATCTCATCGGCGTTGGTGGCGGCGATGTCCTTCCAGATCTCGGCCGGGCTCGAGGCGAGCCGGGTGGTGTCGACCAGGCCGCGGCCGGCGAGCCCCAGGCCGTCTTCGCCGACCGCGTCGCCGACCACCTGCATCAGCGCGCTGGCGGTCAGCTGCGGCAGATGGCTGAGGAACGCGAGCAGCCGATCGTGGCCGGCAACGCTCACGGTGCGCGGCACGGCGCCGAGCGCCCGAGCGAACGCCGTCAGCTTCTCGAGCGCGTCGCCGCCGGCATCGCTGGCCGGCGTGAACAGCCACGGGCGCCCTTTGAACAGATCGGGCCGGGCGTGCTCGAGGCCGCTCGCCGCCGCGCCGCCGAGCGGATGGCCGCCGATGAACGTGAACCGCGGCGGGAGGCGCTTCGCCGCATCGACAATCGCCCGCTTCGTGCTGCCGGTATCGGTGACGACCGCAGGCTGCCGGACGTTCTCGTCCAGCGCGTCGAGCAGCGCGAGGTTCTGCCGCACCGGCGCGGCCAGGATCACCAGGTCGGCCTCGGCCAGGACGATGAGGTCGTCGGCCGCGACGTCGATGGCGTGCAGCCGCATCGCCGTCTCGAGCACGTCCTTGTTGTCGACCGCGATCACGAGCGACGACGGCCAGAGCTGCCGCGCCGCCAGCGCGATCGATCCGCCGATCAGGCCGAGGCCGACGATGCCGATCTTCTGGAAGATCGGCGCCTGCCCTGCCGTGGCGCGACCGGGCTGGATGACGGGGAGTTCCATCGCGTCAGGTCCGCAATTTACAATTTGAAATTTACAATCGTAAATTTCAGACTCGACCCTCACACTCCCCATCCTCGCCGCGCGACCGGCTCGAGGCAGATGCTGCGGCCGATCGCCGGCGCGATGATGCGCAGCTCGGCCATCAGCCGATCGAACTGCGCCGGGAACATCGACTGCGCGCCGTCGCTCAGCGCGTGATCGGGATCGCAGTGCACCTCGATGATCAGGCCGTCGGCGCCGGCGGCGACCGCCGCGCGCGCCATCGGCGCCACCATGTCGCGGCGTCCGGCGCCGTGGCTCGGATCGGCGACGACCGGCAGGTGGCTGAGCTTCTTGACGACCGGGATCGCCGAGATGTCGAACGTGTTGCGCGTCGCGGTCTCGAACGTCCGGATGCCGCGCTCGCAGAGGATCACGTCGGTGTTGCCGCCGCTCAGCACGTACTCCGCCGACAGCAGCCACTCTTCGATGGTCGCCGAGATGCCGCGCTTCAGCAGCACCGGCTTCCGCGTGTGCTGCCCCAGCTCGCGGAGCAGCGTGAAGTTCTGCATGTTGCGCGCGCCGACCTGGAAGATGTCGCAGTACTTCTCGATGAGCGCGATCTGGCTGACGTCCATCACCTCGGAGACGAGCGCCATCCCTTCGGCCTTGGACGCGTCGCGGAGCAGCCGCAGGCCCTCTTCGCCCAGCCCCTGGAAGCTGTACGGCGAGCTGCGCGGCTTGAAGGCGCCGCCGCGGAAGATCTTCGCGCCGGCCCGCCGGACGGCCGCCGCCGTCGTCCGCACCTGCTTCTCGGTCTCGGCGGAGCACGGCCCGGCCATGACGATCACCTCGTCGCCGCCGATCCGGACGTCGCCGACCGTCACGACCGTGTCCTCGGGCTTGTAGGTGCGGCTGGCCAGCTTGTACGGCGCCGAGATGCGGACGCACCTCGTGCACGCCCTCCAGCATCTCGATCAGTCCCGGGTCGGGGTGGCCCTGTCCGACCGCGCCGAGCACCGTCCGCGTCACGCCCGTCGACCGGTGGACGTCCATGCCCATTTCGACCAGACGCGCGACCACCTGCTCGATCTGGGCTTCCGTCGCGCGTTCCTCCATCACCACTACCATTGGTATACTCCCGCTGAAATTTCAGATTTCAGATTTCAGATTTAAGATTGCGCGTCAGATTTCAGATTGCCGTCCTCGCCGTGCACGACGCGGCGTTCCAGCCGCCGCGCCTCGTCGATGATTCGTTCGAACAGCCGGCCGATCGCCTCCGGGCCGAGCGGGCCCTCGCACGCGACCTCGCGCACGTGCTTCAGCACCTCCTTCTCGCGCTCGGGCTGATAGATCTCGATGCCGAGCTCCTTCTTCAGCTGGCCGATTTCGCAGACGCAGCGCGCCCGCTCGTTGAGCAGGCGCACCAGCACCTCGTCGACCCGATCGATGTCCTTCCGCAGGTCGTCGAGTGTCCGCATGGTCACATGGCTCGCGGGACGCCGTGTCCGCCCGCGCAGACGCCGCGTCCTTCAATGATCGCACGTAGGCTTCCACCCGTCCGATGAGCGCCGGCGACCCGCGCGCCTCGGCGATGAGCGAGACCAGCGCGCTGCCGACGACCGCGGCGTCGGCGTACGCGCCGACCTCGGCGACATGCTCGGGGCGCGAGATGCCGAAGCCGAGCGCGATCGGCAGCGACGGTGTGCGCGCGAATTCGCCGGACCAGCGCCTCGGCGCCGTCGGCGACCCGATCGCGGGCGCCGGTCACGCCAAGCCGCGAGATCCCGTAAAGGAATCCGCGCCCGAGCGCGGCCGCCGTGCGGATCCGCGCGTCGGTCGTCGTCGGGCTCAACAGGAATATCGTATCGAGCCCTGCGGCGGCCAGCGTTTCGCGGAAGTCGCCCGCTTCCTCGATCGGCAGATCGAGCGCCAGCACGCCGTCGACGCCGGCCGCCGCGGCGCGGCGCGCGAACGCGTCGACGCCCATCCGGAGCATCGGGTTCGCGTAGCTGAAGATCACGATCGGCGCCGCCAGGTCGGCGCGAATCCGTTCGACGAGCGCGAGCGCTTTCGCGCAGGTTGCTGCCGGCGGCCAGCGCGCGCTCGGTGGCCCGCTGGATCACCGGGCCGTCGGCCAGCGGATCCGAAAACGGCACGCCGACCTCGAGGACGTCGGCGCCGGCGCGGTCGAGCGCCTTCAGGATCTCCGCCGACGCGGCAGATCGGGATCGCCGGCCGTGACGTAGGTGACCAGGCCGGTCTGGCGGTCGCGCGTGCAGTCGCGCGAAGCGCTCAGCGATCCGCGAGCCCAAGATGCTTCTCCACCGTATGGACGTCCTTGTCTCCGCGGCCCGACAGGTTCACCAGCACGATCGCGTTCGCGCCCGAGCTCGCCGGCGAGCGTCTGCGCGTAGGCGATCGCGTGCGACGACTCGAGCGCCGGCAGGATGCCTTCGAGCCGCGCCAGCGTCTGGAACGCCGCCAGCGCCTCGGCGTCGCTGACGTGAACGTACTCGGTCCTGCCCTGCGCCCGCAGCCACGCGTGTTCGGGGCCGACCGCCGCGTAGTCGAGCCCGGCCGAAACCGAATGCGTCAGCTCGATGTTGCCGTCCTCGTCCTGCAGCACGAAGGTGCGCGTGCCCTGCAGGACGCCGGCGCTGCCGCCGGCGAATCGTCGCCGCGTGGCGGCCGCGCGCGATGCGCTCGCCGCCGGCCTCGACGCCGATGAGCCGGACGTCGCGATCGTCGATGAACGCGTCGAAGATGCCCATCGCGTTGCTGCCGCCGCCGACGCACGCCACCACGGCATCGGGCAGGCGTCCGGCCAGCTCGAGGATCTGCGCCCGCGCCTCGCGGCCGATGACCGACTGGAACTCGCGCACCATCAGCGGATACGGATGCGGCCCCAGCACCGAACCGAGGAGGTAGTACGTGTCGCCGACGTTGGTGACCCAGTCGCGCATCGCTTCGTTGATGGCGTCCTTCAGCGTGCGGCTGCCGGCGTCGACCCGCAGCACCTCGGCGCCGAGCAGCCGCATCCGGAAGACGTTCAGCGCCTGCCGCTCCATGTCCTCGGCGCCCATGTAGACGTGGCACTCGAGGCCGAGCAGCGCGCACGCCGTCGCCGTCGCCACGCCGTGCTGGCCGGCGCCGGTCTCGGCGACGATCCGCCGCTTGCCCATCCGCACCGCCAGCAGCGCCTGGCCGAGCGCGTTGTTGATCTTGTGCGCGCCGGTGTGGGTCAGGTCTTCGCGCTTCAGGAAGATGCGCGCGCCCCCGCCGCCTCGGTCAGCCGCGCCGCCTGGTAAACGGGCGTCGGCCGGCCGACGTAGTGCTTCAGCAGCCGATCCAGCTCCGCCTGGAACGCTGCATCGTCGCGCGCGGCGAAATACGCGCGTTCGAGCTCCTCGACCGGCTCGACGAGCGTCTCGGGCACGAAGCGTCCGCCGAACTCGCCGAAATAGCCGCGCGCGTCCGGATCGCGGCGGGTTTGAACCGTCATCGGTCTCCTTCGGCGGGCCTGAGAGGCCCGCCCCACGTACGTAGGCCGGACCTCTCAGGTACCGGCACACTCAACGACCGCCTCGAACAGCGCCCGCAAGCGTGCGTGATCTTTCACGCCCGGCGACGACTCGACGCCCGACGAGACGTCGATGCCGAACGGCTGCACCGCCCGGATGGCGTCGGCGACGTTTGCCGGCGTCAGCCCGCCGGCAAGCAATACCGGCCGGCGGGCGGCGATGCGGCCGCGCGCTTCCAATCGACCGTCCTGCCCGTGCCGCCGCGCTTCTCCGGGTCGTGCGCATCGATCAGGAGGCGCACGCGTGCCGGCCACGCGTCTTCGTCCCCCCCATCAATCGCGAACGCCTTCACGACCGGGCGTTCGATGTGTTCCAGCACGTCGATGGTCTCGTCGCCGTGCAGCTGCACGGCGCCAAGCCCGACACGCGCCGCCACACCGTTGACCAGGCCGGCGGCTGGTCCACGAACACGCCGACCGTCGTCACGAACGGCGGCAGCCGTGCAGACGATCGCGCGCGCCCGCTCGGGATCGACGAACCGCGGACTCTTCGGCCAGAACACGAAGCCGAGCGCCCCGGCGCCGAGCTCGACGGCCGCCTCGGCGTCCTCCAGCCGCGTGATGCCGCAGATCTTGACGAACATATCCTTCTGGAGGCTGGGGGCTGGAGGCCGAGGGACTGGAAGCTGAAAGCGGCTCGGCGCTCCGCATCCTCCGTAGTCCCTAGCCCCGTAGCCTCTAGCCCCAGTCCCCACAGCCTCCAGCCCCTTCAACAAGTCTCGAAGCGCCGCGCCCGGATCGTCCGTCGTCATGAACCGCTCGCCGATCAGGAACGCGCGGTAACCGAGCGCCATGAACCGGGTGAGGTCGGCCGGCGTCTTGAGGCCGCTCTCGCTGACCGCCGTCACCCCTTGGGGCATCCGCGCGATCAGCTCTTCGGAGGCATCGAGATCCACCGCGAGCGTGCGCAGGTTGCGATTGTTGACGCCGATGATGTCGGCCCCGGCGTCGAGCGCGGCCATCAATTCATCGCTGCCGTGCACCTCGACGAGCGCGTCGAGCCCGAGCGACGCTGGCCCTCGCCATCAACCGCGTGAGCTCGGCCGGGCGAAGGGCCGCCGACAATCAGCAGCACGGCGTCGGCGCCGGCCGCCCGCGCCTCGAGCAACTGGTACTCCGAGACGATGAAGTCCTTCCGCAGCAGCGGAACGTCGACCGCCTTCCGCACCCTGGCCAGGTCGTCGAGCGACCCGTCGAAGAACGTCGGCTCGGTCAGCACGGAAATCGCCGCCGCGCCGGCCGCGCGTAGCCGCGCGCGATCGCCACCGGGTCGTAATCGGCCCGCAGCACGCCGCGCGACGGCGACCGGCGCTTGCACTCGGCGATGATGTTGACGCGACCGGCGCCGGCTCAGCGCCGCGCGGAACGCACCGGGCCTGCTGTCTGTTCGCTCCGCGCGGCGCGCCAGTCTCGCAATCGGCTCCCGCTGCGGCACGCACCTCGACGATTCGGCGCGTCGCCGCGACGATCGTCGCGAGCAGGTCCGCGCCCGCCGGTCGTCGTCATGCTCCGGCTCCTGCCGTCGATTCCCCGGCCATCGACAGCGCAGCCAGGCGCTCGAGCGTACGCGCCGCGTCGCCGCGATCGATGGCGCCGGCCGCCTGCGCCATGCCCTCCTCAATCGACGCGGCCTTGCCGGCGATGAACAGCGCCGCGCCGGCATTCAGCACGACGATGTCGCGCGCCGGGCCGCGCTCGCCCGCGAGAACCGTCCGATGATGCGCGCGTTGTCTGCCGCAGTCGCCGCCGCGAATCGCCGCCTGCGTCGCCTTCGGCAGGCCGACGTCCGCGGGATGGAGGTAGAACGTGTTCACCGAGCCGTCGCGGCACTCTGAGATCTTGGTGTAGCCGGTCGTGGAGATCTCGTCGATGCCGTCGGCGCCGTGGACCACCCACGCGCGCTTCGATCCGAGCAGCAGCAGCGACCGCGCGAGGAGCTCGGTGAACTCGGGCCGGGGCACGCCGACGAGCTGCCGCGATGCGCCGGCCGGGTTCGTCAGCGGGCCGAGCAGGTTGAACGCGGTCCGGACGCCGAGCGCCCGGCGCGTGGGTCCCGCGTGCCGCATCGACGGATGGAACGTCGGCGCGAAGAAGAACCCGATGCCCGCCTCGGCCAGGCATCGTTCGACGACGTCGGGCGGGGCGGTCACCTTGCACGCCGAGCGCCTCGAACACGTCGGCGCTGCCGCACAGGCTCGACACCGACCGGTTGCCGTGCTTCGCGACCCGGACACCCGCAGGCGGCGACGACCAGCGCCACGGCGGAGGAGATGTTGAAGGTGCCGGAGCGATCGCCGCCGGTGCCGCAGGTGTCGAAGACGTCCTCGAACCGGCGGGAGACGCTGCACCGCGTGCGCCCGCATCGTGCGCGCCAGCCCGACGATCTCGGCCGGCCGCTCGCCTTTCATCGCGAGGCCGACCAGGAGCCCGGCGATCTGTGCGTCGGCGGCGCGGCCCTCCATGACCTCGCCCATCGCCGCCGCGGCCTCCTCGCTCGTGAGGTCCTCGCGCCGCATCAGCTTGTCGATCAGGGCGGAAAACATCCGGCTATCCCCGCCGCTCGAGGAAGTTGCGCAGGATGCGGCGCCCTTCGCCGGTCAGGATCGACTCGGGATGGAACTGGACGCCGTGCACCGGCCAGCGTGCGGTGCCGCAGGCCCATGATCGTGCCGTCTTCCTTCGTGCGCGCGGTCACCTCGAGGACCGCCGGCAGCCCCTCGTCGGACACGACCAGCGAGTGATAGCGGGAGGCGACAAACGGCTCGGTGAGCCCGGTGAAGACGCCGCGGCCGTCGTGCTCGATGGTCGACGTCTTGCCGTGCATCGGCACGCTGCGCCCGGACGACCGATCCGCCGAACACCGCGCCGATCGCCTGGTGGCCGAGGCAGACGCCGAGAATCGGCGTCTCGTGCCCCAGTTCGCGGATCACGTCCATCGTGACGCCCGCATCCTCGGGCCGGCCCGGACCCGGCGAGATGACGATCGAGGCCGGCCGCGTCGCCGCGATCTCGTCGACCGTCACCGCGTCGTTGCGCATCACGCGAGATCTCGACGCCCAGCTCGCCGAGATACTGCACGAGGTTGTAGGTGAACGAATCGTAGTTGTCGAGGACGAACACCATAAGTGCTTCTGAAATTGAGATTTAAGATTTCAGATTCAAGATTGCGGATCGCTCCGGCAGACAGTCGCCAGTCCCGAAATCTGAAATCTAAATCTGAAATCTGAATTCCATGATCACAGTCCCGCCTGCGCGAGCTCGAGCGCGCGCAGCAGCGCCCGCGCCTTGTCGCGCGTCTCCTCGTACTCCGCCGTCGGATTCGAGTCGATGACGATGCCGGCGCCCGCCTGCACGTAGGCGCGGCCGTTCGACATGATGACCGTGCGGATCGCGATGCAGAAATCGAGGTTGCCGGCGAAATCGAGATAGCCGACGGCGCCGGCGTACAGGCCGCGGCCGGACGGCTCGAGCTCGCGGATGATCTGCATCGCGCGCACCTTGGGCGCGCCCGACACCGTGCCCGCCGGAAAGCAGGACACGAGCGCGTCGAGGCGATCGCGATCCTCGGCGAGCCTGCCCTCGACGATCGACGTCAGGTGCATGACGTGCGAGAACCGCTCGAGCCCCATGAACTGCGGCACGCGCACCGAGCCGTAGTCGCAGACGCGGCCGACGTCGTTGCGGCCGAGATCGACCAGCATCACGTGCTCGGCGCGCTCCTTCTCGTTCCGCTTCAGCTCCTCGGCCAGGCGCAGGTCCTCTTCGTCGGTGCGCCCGCGCGGCCGCGTCCCGGCGATCGGATGCGTCTCGACGCGCGATCCCTCGACCCGGACCAGCATCTCCGGCGACGATCCGACGACCGACACGCCGCCCATCCGGATGAAATACATGTACGGCGACGGGTTCACGTGCCGCAGCGCCCGGTAGACGGTGAACGGATCGGCCGCGACCTCCGCCTCGAACCGCTGCGACAGCACCACCTGATAGATGTCGCCGGCCGCGATGTGCTCCTTGCCCGTCCGGACCTGCTCCTCGAACCGCTCGCGCGTGTGGTTCGACCGGACGTCGAGCGCCTGGCGGGCGATCGGGCCTGGCTGTCACGCGACAGATTGCGCTCGAGCTCGCGCTCGAGGAACTGGATCTTCGCGCAGGCGAACTGATACAGCGACTCGAGGTCGTCGTCGGCGGTGATGCGCGCGTTGGCGATGATCAGGATGCGGTGCTGGACGTGATCGAACGCGAGCACCGTGTCGAACAGCATGAAGCCGGCCTGGTCGGCGCCGTCCGAGCGCGTCGCCGAGGTCGCCGAGCACCGGCTCGAACCACGACGCCGCGCCGTAGCCGAGGTAGCCGACGGCGCCGCCCGTGAATCGCGGCAGGTCGGGCACGAACGGCGACCGGAAGTCGGCCATCAAGCCCGCGCAGCGTCTCGATGAACGGCCGCTCGCTCTCGGTCACCGCGCCGCCGCGCTCGAGCGTGGTCCGGCCGTCGCGCGCGCGCAGGATCAGAAACGGATCCTTGCCGAGGAACGAATAGCGGCCGACGTGCTCGCCGCCCTCGACGCTCTCGAGCAGGAACGCGTAGTCGGCGTCCTCGGCGATCTTCAGGAACGCCGACACCGGCGTCAGCAGGTCGGCGACGATCTCCTTGCAGACCGGCACGAACGTGCCGCGCCGCGCCAGCTCCTTGAACTCCTCAAACGACGTGATTTTCATCGGCGATGAACTCCGAGAGACTCCGCTCCGCGGCGGCGCGCATGACGCCGGCGGGCGGGCTGCGTTCCGGTCCACCAGTGAGAACTGCTCCTGCGCCTGCGCGACCAGCATGTCGAGACCGCCGATCGTCTCGCAGCCGGCTGCCGCCGCGTCGCGCAGCAGACGCGTCGCCGGCGGGTTGTAGACGAGGTCGTAGACGTATCGCCTGGTCAGGGCCGCGGCGGGCACCGGCGACTCGTCGAGGTGCGGGTGCATGCCGACCGGCGTGCAGTTGACGAGCAGGTCCCAGGTGCCCGGCGCCGGCGGCCACGGAGCCACGCGTCCCGACACCACCGCTCGCGACCGTCTCCTGCGCCCGTCCCGCGTCGCGGGCGTGGACGCGTGACCTCGGCGCCGGCGTCGATGCCAGCGCCAACGGCGACGGCGCGCGCGGCGCCGCCCGCGCCGAGGATCGCGGCCCGCGACGCGCGTCAGCGGCACGCCGCGCATCCAGCAGCGGCTGCAGAAACCCGGCGACATCGGTGTTGCCGCCGATCCATCGGCCGTCGTCGAGGCGGATCGTGTTGATCGCGCCGACGCGACGCGGCGACGGCTTCCGCCTCGTCGACGTGCTCGAACAGCGCGACCTTGAACGGGATCGTGACGCTGGCGCCCTTCACGCCGAACGCGCGCGCAAACGTGACGAAGTCGTCGGCGTCAGCGGCCGGCAGCGGCAGGTACACGGCATCGATGGACGTGGCCTCGAAACGCCGCGTTGTGCATGGCGGGCGAAACCGAGTGGTCGATCGGCGACCCGACCAGGCCGTAGACAGCCGTGTCCGATCCGAGTCGATCGGAACCGATACGTCGTCGAGCAGGGCTTCGGGCGAGAGCTGCCCGACCGCGTCGAGCGAACCGCCGTACGTCCAGGCGGAGCCGAAACGGCCGGCGAGCACGCGCGTGGCGAGCCCCTTCGAGCCCATCGCGATCAGGACCATGGCGCCGTCGCGCCGCATCGCCTGTCCGAGCTCGGCGAAGCGGGAGGCAGTCGCTCAGGCGCTGCGCCGTGACCGCAATCTTGATGACCTCGGCGCCGGTCGCGCGCATCGCGCGTGCGCGTTCCGCCAGGTCGGCGGGAACCGATTCGAAGTCGTGGGACGACAGCACGATCCGGCGGCCGCCGGTCTGGCCGACGAGATCGTCGAAGCCGCGCGCGCCATTCGACGTCGACGTACTCGGCGCCGCAGCGCCAGCGCCTCGCCGAGGAGCCGCCGGCGTTCTTCTTCTGAGCCGTCGAACTCGCCCGCCTTCCCACGTGGGCCGGCAGGTGACGATCGCCGGCAGCCGCCGGCCGGCGAGCGCGCCCGCGACGTCCGGATCGCTGACGCCGTCGAGCCGCAGCTCGACGAGGTCGGCGTCGCGCACGGCGTCCCGGCGGCGGCGCAGTTCCGCCGTCGTGGTCGCCGTCACGGTGACGCACAGGCGCGGTTTCGTCATCCTTCGCGACCTCAGAGGTCCGCCCTACACGAGTCAAAAAAAAAGCCTCTTCAGCCGGTCGAGCTGAAGAGGCTTGAGATATCGTCGCGCGGTGGACAGGTCAGGCCAAGGCGGTTGCCTCTTCAGACGAGCTCCAATACCACCCCACGCCGACGACGAGGCGCTCGCCGGCTGGCGGGTAAACGCGAACGCGCTGAACAGGTCACTCGGCCTACCACGAGACCACGGACGATAGCAGAGGCCCGCGCCGCTGTCAAATCATCGTGCCCATTTCTCCTTGACCAGTAAGCACTTCTCCTCTATAACGGAAATGAACCCATGTCGCCACGCCGAGCCGCCATCGCTGCTGGTCCTGAGCCTGTTGACGCGGTCGGCTATCGCGTCGGCGCGGCCACGCCGCAGATGCCCGTGTCGCGAAATCCGGCCCGGCATGGTCGGCGTCGGCCACACGGTCTTCGACGGCACCCGGGTCGAGGAGTTCAAGGCGCACATCATCGGCGTCATCGAGAACGTCATGGGCCCGCAGCGCAACCTGATTCTGGCGCGGCTCGAAGGCGGGCCGCTCGCCGACACCGGCGTCATCGCCGGCATGAGCGGCAGCCCGGTCTACATCGACGGCCGCTCGATCGGCGCCGTGTCCTACGCGCTCGGCAGCTTCTCGAAGGAGCCGATCGCCGGCATCACGCCGATCGAGGAGATGACCGACGAGGCGGCGCTCAGCGACGCCGCGGCCGGCCGGCGCGCGCGTGCACATCGAGTTTCCGCTGACGCGCGACAACCTCGATCGCCGCGTTCCGGAAGGCGCTGAACTGGAACCGGCCGTTCGCCGATCGGCCCGAGGACGCGCAGCTCGTCGGCGCGACCGGCGTCGCCGGCTTCGGCCGACGAAGTGGGCACGATGCTGCGGCCGATCGCCACGCCGCTGGTGATGTCGCGGATTCGAGCCCGATGTCGGCGACGATGCTCGGCGCGGCGTTCCGCGATCAGGGCTTCGTGCCGACCGGCGCGGCGGCGGCGCGCGGCGCCGGCGACATGCCGTTCGAAGGCCCGCTCAAGCCGGGCGACGCGCGTCGGCGTCACGTTCGTCAGCGGCGATCTTGCTGCTCGGCGGCACCGGCACCGTCACCCACATCGACGGCGACCAGCGTCTACGCGTTCGGCCACCCGATGTACAACCTCGGGCCGACCGAGTTCCCGATGACGCGCGCCTACGTCTACACGGTGCTGCCGAGCCTCTTCTCGTCGACGAAGCTGTCGACGACCGGCGAGGTGATCGGCACGCTGCTGCAGGATCGCGCGACGACCATTGCCGGCAGGCTCGGCCCGGGCCCGCGCTGATTCCGGTGACGCTGACCCTCGAGGCCGAGCGCGGGTCGCAGCCGGACGTTCAACTTCGGCGTGGTCAAGGATCAGCTGTTCACGCCGCTGATGACCTACTCGGCGCTGGTCAACACGCTCGCTCTCGTACGAGCGGCAGTTCGGAACGGCGACCTTCGCGGTCGACGGGCTCGGCCACGCCTGAAGAACCACGGCGCGGTCACCTTCGACAACCTGTTCTCCGGCGAGATTCGCCGGCGATCAGCGCCGCGGCGTACGTCATCGCGCCGGTCACCGCGCTCGTGAACAACGACTACGAGGCGGTCGAGATCGAGCGGCTCGAGCTGACGATACGACGTCGCGAGGAGCCGAGGACCGCGACGCTCGAGCGCGTCTGGATCGACGATCCGCGGCCGCGCGCCGGCCGGACCGGTGCCGCTGAAGGTGCTCCTGCGCACCTATCGCGGCGAGGACGTGCTGCGCACGATTCCGATCGAGATTCCGGCGAACGCGCGCGGCAGCCTGTCGGTGGTGGTCTCGGACGGCCAGCGGCTCGGCGCAGGCCGAGCAGCGCGAGGCGCGCGTCGCGCAGCCGCGAAGCGTCCGCAGCTGGTGCGCACGCTGAACAAGGGCGCGGCGGAACAACACGCTTTACGTCAAGCTGCTGAGCGCGCGACGCCGGCGCGGTCGTCAACGGCGAGCTGCTGTCGTCGCTGCCGCCGTCGGTGCTGGCGGTGCTCGAAGCCGACCGCAGCGGCGGCAGCTTCAACCCGCTCTACAGCGCGACGCTCGGCGAATGGGAGATCCCCACCGGAGCACGCCGTGACGCGGCGTCCGCACGCTGACCATTGCGGTCTCGCCGAACTGACGCACGGTGCGTTCGTCCACGCCTCAGTTGCACTCATGCGCTCCTCTTGCGGCTGCGTCGGTCGCTCGCCGCCTCGTCGCGGCGGCCAGCAGCGCTTCGCTCGCCCGAAGTTCTTCCAGGCGGCGACGCAGGCCGACTTCCTCAAGGGCGACGTCGAGAACCTGTCGATCGACAGCCGCGGGCAGCTGCTGCTCGGTCCGGCGACCGAGCTGGTCTACGAGACCGCCGTCGCCATTCCTCTGGGCGATCGTGCCCGGCAGCCGACGGGTCGCTGTTCATCGGCACCGGCAACGAAGGCCGCGTGTTCAGGGTCGATGCGCAAGGGCAAGGGGACGCTCGTTCTTCGACGCCGCCGAGCTCGAGGCGCACGCGCTCGCGCCGGCGCCGGACGGCGGCCTGTACGTCGGCACCTCGCCCGACGGGAGGATCTACAAGGTCGATCGCAGCGGGACGGCGACGACGTTCTTCGAACCCGGCGAGAGATACATCTGGGCGCTGGCCACGGACGCCAAAGGGTAACTTGTACGCCGCCACCGGCGAGAAGGGCATCGTCTACCGCATCTCGCCCGACGGAAAGGGCACGCGGTTCTATCAGGCCCAGGCGACGCACGTCACGGCGCTGGCCTTCGATCGTGCCGGCAACCTGCTCGATCGGCACCGAATCGCCGGGCCGGGTGCTTCGCGTCGATCCCGAGGGCAAGGGGTTCGTGCTGCTCGACTCGCCGTTCCAGGAGATCCGCGCGCTTCGCTTCGACGACAAGGGGATGCTGTTCGCGGCCGCCGTCAGCGGCGCGCGGCGGCGTCGCTCGGCCCCGCCGCCCCGCACCGACGACCGTCCCGCGGAACGGCCGTCGGAGCCGTCGAGCACGCCTGTCGCCACGGTCACGACCGAGGTCACCTCGATTGCGGTCGTCGACGTGTCCGGCGGCGGCATCAGCCGCGACGACGTCACGCGAGGACCGCGCGCGCCGCGCGCGGCGCGGTGTACCGCATCGCGCCCGACGGCCTGTGGGATCAGCTGTGGCAGTCGCGCGACGATTCGCCGTACGACATCGCGTTCGACAGCGAAGGCCGGCTGATGTCGCGCACCGGCAACAAGGGCAAGATGTACCGGCTGGAAGGCGATCCGCCGCAGCCGACGCTGGTCACGCGCGCCGGCGCGCAGCAGATCACGGCGCTTCCACAGGGACTCGCGCGGCCAGCTGTACTTCGCGACCGCGAATCCCGGCAAGGTCTTCCGCGTCGGCATGCAGCGCGCCCCGCGCGGCAGCTACGAATCCGAGCCGCGCGACGCGCAGATGGTCGCCGCCTGGGGCGCCATCAGCTGGCGCGGTTCGACGCCGTCCGGCAGCCGACGTCGAGATCTCCACGCGCTCCGGCAACACGCGCGACGCCCGACGACACGTGGAGCGCGTGGTCGCCGGCGTACAAGGATCGGAACGGTTCGCCGATCGTCAGCCCGAAGGCGCGGTTACCTGCAGTGGCGCGCCGTGCTCAACGGCAAGAACGAGACGCCGGTGCTCACGTCAGTCACCGCCGCCTATCTCCAGCGCAACCTGCGGCCGCGAGGTGCGGTCGATTACGGTCCATCCGCCCGGCATCGTGTTCCAGAAGCCGTTCTCGACCGGCGATCCGGATCTGGCCGGGTTCGAGAACCAGACGACACCCGAACGCAAGCTGACGAACGCCGCGATGACCGCGCAGGGCGCGCAGCTCGCCGTCGCTCGGCCGCCGAACGTATCAGAAAGGGCTGCAGACGCTGGTGTGGCGCGCCGACGACGAGAACGGCGACGATCTGTCGTACCAGGTCCGCTACCGGCGCGAGGGCGAAACGACCTGGAAGGTCCTGCGCGAGGACCTGCGCGACGAGATTCTGGTGTGGGACACGACGACGGTGCCGAACGGCACCTACTTCGTGAACATCGTCGCCTCGGATGCGCCGTCGAACGCCCCCGATACGGCCCTCGCCGGCGAGATGGACAGCGTCGCGTTCGAGGTCGACAACACCCCGCCGCAGGTCACGATTCAGAGTGTCCGGACGGACGGATCACGTCCGTCGGTGACCTTCGAGGTCACCGACGATCATTCGCCCATCCTCAGGGTCGAGTGCTCGTACGACGGTCAGGAATGGCGGGCGGTGTTTCCCACCGACGGCATCGCTGATTCGCGAATGGAGCGGTACGACGTGGCCCTCGACCGGCCGCTTGGGCCGCGCGGGCTGACCATTCGCGCGACCGATTCGATGAATAACGTGGTGACGGCGCAGGTTGAGCGGTGAACTGACCGAGACCGCTACGCCGTTCGCTTACGGGCCGCGCGGAGCGCGCGCAGGTCCAGCGGGCCTTTCGTGGCGCGGACCGTCGTCTGCGCGACGATCCACACGACGTTCACGGCTACTGGCAGGCCGGTCATGCTCGACGGCTCGAACAGGATGCTGGCGGGCTCGAACCGCGCGCGCGAGACGGTTCCAATCAGGCCTTCCACCGCCTTCGCCTCGGCATCGTCGGACGGCACCCAACGCCCGCCCGTGGAGTTGAGGACCTCGAGGCTGTCGACGCGTCCCTCGCGCGTGACGATGAGCGAGAGCGTGAAGTGCGCGTCCATGTCGGCCGGCGTCACCCAGATCGGTTCGTCGAGGGCGCGCGGCATTCGCACGCGAGGACTGGCGCTGACCGGATAGAGATTGGACCCCGGGGTGGCAAACGTTCGGACCATCGCCGCCGTCGAGTCGGGACGCTCGTTGGTCGCGGCGCGCATCATCCCGAGCGTCACCGCCAGGCAGGCGATGGCGGCCGCCATCGCGCTCAGCCCGGCATAGACCAGGTGCATGTCGGCAAACGCTTCCTGTACCCAGGCAGCGAACGAGAGGCGCTCCTCGGCCTTGATCCGGCTGACGACCGTCGCCTGGAGGTTGAGATCTTCTTCGACCGACATCGTCGACAGCGCGACACGCCCGGGCATCGCGTGGCGCAGCGCGTCGCGGAGCTCCCGCAGCTCGTCGAGCGCCGCCGCGCACTTGTCGCACCACTCCAGGTGGGAGCTCACCGCGATCTGATCGCTGAACGAGAGCTCCTCGTCGTGATAGGCGTCCAGACGCCGCCGCGTCGCCGCGCAGGTCAGGACTTTCATTCCGCCCTCGCCTCGCGCAGCTCGTGGCGCAGCGCCTGGCGCGCGCGGGTGAGCCGCGACTTGACGGTGCCAACCGCAACCCCGAGGGAATACGCGATCTCGTCGTAGCTGAGCCCGTCGATCTCGCGGAGGACGATCGCGGTCCGCTGATCGAACGGGAGGTGATCGAGCGCCGTCTTCAGACGCGCCGCGAGCTCCTTTTGCGCCAGCATGCGATCGGGCCGGGCCTCCCCCGCCGAAACGAACTCGCCATGGGTCGCCACGTGCTGATCGAGGGAGACCTGATCGGCATGGTGCCGCCGCCGCCAGAAGCGGTGCCGGTTTCTTGCCTGATTGATGGCGATGCGGTAGATCCAGGTGCGAAGGGTCGACTGCCCGCGGAAGCGGCCGATGGTCCTGAAGACGCGCAGGAAGACTTCCTGTGACAAATCGAGCGCTTCCTCACGATCGCCCAGCAGGTTGACCGCCAGCTGAACGACCATCCGCTGATGTTCGGCGACGAGCTCCGCGCAGGCGGTCTCCTCGCCCGCTGCACACCGCTGCACGAGCGATGCTTCGCGGACGCCAACTTCCGACCAACCTACAACGCGGGCCTGCTTCACTAAGAAGTCCCCTGTCGCCGCTGCCACGGAGCGGGTAACTTCCACTATACCCAAATTAGACACCCGGGCGCCCGGAAGTTCCGTCGGCCTGCTAGGATAGGGCCAGATGAAGCGGATGTTCGCCGCGGCCGTGCTCCTGGCGGGGGCGGCCGTCGTCGCGGCGCTCGCTTACCAGGCCGCCGCCCGGGATCGCGATTACCGGGCCTACCTGAGCCAGGGGGCCGCCGCCCTGGCCGACGACCAGACCTTCGGCGCAATCGAAGCGTACAGCGGCGCCATTGCCCTCCGGCCCGACTCGATGCTGGCGCACCTGCGGCGCGGCGAAGCGTACCAGCACCGCAACGAGCTCGAGGCGGCCACCAACGATTTCCGCCGCGCGGCCGACCTCGACCCGTCCGCGACGCGGCCGCTCGAGGCGCTCGGCGACGTGCTGTTTCAGCGCGGGCGGTACCAGCGGTCTGCGGAGATGTACGAACGCCGGCTCGCGGTCGACAGCCTGTCGGCGCGTGTCTCGTTGAAGCTCGCCGTCGCCAGGTACCGCGCGGGGCAACTCGACGCAGGCGCTTGCCGCGGCCCGCGAGGCCGTGCGCCTCGACGAGAACATCGCCGATGCGCATTACCTGATTGGCATGTGCCTTCGCGACAAGCAGCAGCCGGCCGAGGCGGCGGCCGCGCTCGAGAAGGCGGCCGCCATCTTGCCGGCGCTCGTTCCGGCCCGCGAAGAGCTCGCGGAACTGTACGCGGCGATGGGCCGCCGCGGCGACGAGCTCGAGCAGTTACAGCTCATCGCGGTGCTCGATCGGGCGCGCCCGGAACGGCAGGTCGCACTCGGCCTCGCCCAGGCGCGCGCCGGCCAGGAAGAGCTCGCCGTGCTGACGCTCGGCCACGCGCTCGATCGGTCGCCGGGTCATCCGATGATTTACGGCGCCCTCGGGCAGGTCTGGCTCCGGCAGGCGGTTTCGCGCGGCGATGCGGTGGCGCTCGGCAAGGCGCTCGAGGCGCTCGAGCGCGCGGCCGCCACCGACGGCGCGACGAGCACGATCCTCGGGGCGTACGGCCGCGCGCTTCTGATGGACAACCAGATCGAAGCGGCTGAACGCGTGCTCATGCAGGCCACGCGACGTTTTCCGGTCGATCCTTTGGCGCTGGCGACGTATGCCGCCGTCGCTGAGCGTTTGAACCATGCGGCGGCCGCACGGACGGCTCTCATCGACTACGGCGCGCTCGTGCACCGACGAGCCCGACTTCGGCGCGCGCGCGGCCAGCATCGCGCGGCTGTCTCTGCGCCTCAACGATCAGGCCACGGCGGCTTCCTGGATTGCGCGCGGGCTTGAAAAGGATCCGGGAAACGCGGCCCTGCAGGCGCTCGACACGCGCGTGAAGTAGCTCCGGCTCCCGTCATCCCAGATACTTGTTGAGCTCCGGCGTCGTGACGATGCGCTCGACGTAGTCGAACGTTCCGCCCGCCTGGATTTCACGCGCGGCGTCGAGAAGTCCCTGCACGGACGCCCGATACAGCGAGCCTGCCACGCTGATCCGCTTGACCCCTGCATCCTGGAGTTGCGCCACGGTGAATGACGCTCCGCGAATGCCAGCCATGAAGTTGACTGGCCTCGAGACCGCGGCGCAGACCGTGCGGACCGCGTCCAGATCTGGAAGGCCTGGTGCAAACAGGACGTCGGCGCCGGCCTGCTCGTACGCCTGCAGCCGCGTGATCGTATCGGCGAGATCTCGGCGGCCGCGGATGAAGTTCTCGGCGCGCGCGGTCAGGACGAACCCGGAACCGCTCTCACGTGCCGCGGCGGCCGCGGCTTCGACGCGCGCGGCCGCGTGGTCGAGCGTCGTAGACCGGCGCATGTCCGGTCGGACGGACTGTCCTCGATCGAGCCGCCAGCGAGACCAGCGGCGGCGGCCCGCCGGATCGTTTCGGCGGCATCCTCCGGCCGATCCCCGAACCCGTTCTCGAGGTCGCCGGCCACCGGGATGTCGACGGCCTCGACGATCGCTCGCGCGTGCGCGATGGCTTCGTCACGCGACAGCGTCCCGTCACGGCGTCCCACACTGCCGCCGCGGCACTGCTGGATGTGGCGAGCGCCTGAAATCCCGAGCCCGGCCAGGACCTTGGCGGACCCGGCATCCCAGGGATTGGGGATGACGAAAATGCCCGGTTCAGAGTGAAGGCTCGGAATTGGTCGGCTTTTGACGTGGTCATCTTTTTCCACTGGCGCCGGGGCCCCACCCCCGGCGCGAACTTACGCTGATGCCTCGCCTCGGATCACTTGTCCTCGGCTCGGCATGGCCGCAGGCGCTCGCTGGCCTGTCAGCTTTCGGGTCCAACCGATTCCGCAGGCCGTCGCCGAGAAAGTTGAAACCGAGGACGAGCAGGGCGATGGCCAGCCCGGGAAAAATCGTCAGGTGCGGCGCGTCGAGCAGGTGCGCGCGGCCACCGTTCAACATCGTGCCCCAACTTGGCGTCGGCGGCTGCACGCCAAGCCCGAGAAAGCTCAGCGAGGCCTCGCCGACGATGGCGCCAGCCATCCCCAGCGTCGCCTGGACGACGACGGTTGGCATCGCGGCCGGCACGATGTGGCGCCACAGAATGCGCCCGGAGCCCGCGCCGAGTGCCCGGGCGGCCTGGATGTACTCGAATTCCCGCGCGCGCAGCGCCTGGCCCCGAACGAGGCGTGCGTAGCCGACCCAGCCAATCAGGGTGAGTGCCAAGCAGAACGTTGACGAGACTCGGTCCGAGCACCGCCACGATCGCGATGGCGAGCAGCAGGCCCGGAAACGCCAGCAGCGTGTCGATCACCCGGCTGATGACATCGTCGACGGCGCCCCCGAAATATCCCGCGATCGCGCCGATGGCGGTGCCAACGCCGGCCGAGATGCCGACGACGACCAGCCCGACGAAGAACGAAATCCGGGCGCCGGCCAGGATGCGCGCCAGGATGTCGCGGCCGAGCTCGTCGAGGCCGAGCGGATGCAGCGCGGTCGGGGCCTCGAGCCTGAGCGCCAGCTCCTGGACCGCCGGATCGAACGGCACGAGCCAGGGGCCGATCGCCGCGGCCAGCAATCCGATCGCGACGATCGCGATCCCAGTCGCTCAACACCGCGGTTCACTCATAGCGGATGCGCGGATCGAGAAAGCCGTACACCACGTCGGTCAACGAGGTTCATGGCGACATAGGTCGCGGCGATGAGCAGGATGCATCCCTGGACCAGTGGGTAGTCGCGAAACGAGATCGACTGCACGAGCAGGCGGCCGACGCCGGGCCAGGCAAAGATGGTCTCGGTGATGACCGCGCCCGTCAGCACGGCGCCGAACTGCAGGCCGAGCACGGTCACGATCGGCACAAGGCTGTTGCTGAAACGCATGGCGGAGTACCGGCGCGCCCGCGCGAGACGCCTCGTGCGCGCGCCGCCAGCACGTACAGCTCGCGCAGTTCCTCGAGCACGCTGGCGCGGGTCATGCGCGCAAGGACCGCCGCCAGCGGCGCCCCGAGCGTGATCGCGGGCAGCACGAGGTGCGCCGGCGTCCCCCGTCCCGAAACCGGCAGCCAGCCGAGCGTCACGGCAAACACGATGGCGAGGATCGGACCGAGCCAGAACCCGGGCAGCGAAATGCCGATGCAGGGAGAGCGTCGTGGCGCCGTGATCCACGGCGGTGCCGGCCCGAACCGCCGCAACGATGCCCGAGCGGCACGGCGACCAGAACGGCGAAGAGCATTGCCGCGAACGCCAGCTCGAAGGTCGCCGGCATGCGCTCCGCAATCGCTCCCGTGACGCTTTGCCCGGTGCGCAAGCGAGCGACCCAGATCGCCGGTCACTGCCCCGCGGAGGAACGCCGCGTACTGGACGTACAGCGGCCTGTCCAAACCGAGCCGATGGCGGAGATCGACGACATCCTCGCGCGAGGCGCTCTCGCCGAGCATCGCCTGCACAGGATCGCCGGGCACGAGATGAATCAGGGAGAAGACGAGCGTTGCGACGCCAGCGAGAACGGGGACGGTCAGCAGCAGGCGCCGCGCGATGAAGCGTATCAACGCTTCGGGACCCTCCAGAGAAACAGTGGCCGGTAGTCGACGACGATTTCCCGGTCGGGCTCCCAGTCGCCCATGCGGAATTGATGCGACACGATGCGCGTGCCGGGCGCGCAGTTCCTTCAACAGCTTGGGCCGGAGGCGTTCGTTGATCGAGGTCAGGAGGTACAGCGTGACGACGGTGGCCGCCGAAATGTCGGCCTCGAAGATATCGCCTTCGATGAAGCGGACTCGATCGGCGACGCCAGCCTCCTGCGCGCTGCGCGTCGCCTGGGCGACGAGCTTCGGGTCGAGGTCGATCCCGACGCCCCGCGCGCCAAAGCGGCGTGCCGCCGTGATCGGGATCCGGCCGTCCCCCGACCCGAGGTCGTAGACGACGTCGTTCTTGTCGACCTCAGCGAGCCGCAGCATCGCCTCGACGACTTCCTCAGGCGTGGGGACGAAATGGATGTCGGGTGTGCGTTTCGGCTGCTGGCCCGCCGCCAGGACGGTGGCCGACAGGAGAACGAGTGGCGATGGCGCGCATACGCGCGCCATTAGAGCACAAATGGTCAACGCCCGCAGACGGCAGCGAGCATGCGGATGCGCTGCGGAACGACCCTGTCGCACGAGGACGTCAAGCGTCCGGTCGCCATCTGTCGGGGATGAAGAGCACGGACCGCGGCACCTGCGCCTTCAGCGACTTGCCGCCGGATTCGATCTCGACTTCGGTCCACTGCTCCTTCGGCGTGACCTTGATTTGCCCCTCCGTCAGGTCGCCCTGGAGCTTTCCGTCGATCTCGATGTAATGACCCACGTGATCGTCGAGGCCGTCCCGCTTCTCGAGCCAGTAGAGGATGCTCGAGACGGTCCCCGAGGTGCCGACCGGCCCCGGGACCACGGTTGCGTCGGCCGACCGCTGCCACGCGGCTTCACCCGGTACGTTCGTCACCAGGTAGCCGTCGCCATCCTCGTCCGCGCACCAGGCAGCCCGTCAGCCGGATGTCGTCGTCCGCGGCCGCCGCGTGGCTGCCGCCAGCAGATGACGACGAGAAAAGCAGTCCAAGTGCCTGTCCGAGCACCTCATGCATTCCTCCGCAGCTGAAAGAAATGCACGACCTGTTCCCAGCAGTTCACTCATCCCCGTTCTCGGTTCGGAGTTCGTGGTTCGGTGTTCGCGCAGCGGCACAGCGACCGGGGAACGCGGAACCGGGAACCGGGAACCGAACCTGAACACGAACCGAGACCTGGTCACCAGGAAGGGTGAACTGCAGCATCGGGCGATGTACGACACAAATCGTATTGACGTACGATAACGATCTGTACATACTATCGGGCCTGATGAAACGGTCCACGCGACGGCCGACGCGCGCCGAGCTGCAGATCCTGCGGGTGTTGTGGACGCGGGGACCCTGCACCGTTCGCGAGATCGCCCGCGACCTGGGACGGGAAGACTCCTACACCACGGTCCTGAAACAGCTCCAGATCATGATCGAGCGGCGATTCGTGTGGCGCGATCAGTCGGCTCGCAGTCACGTCTATGCGGCGCGAACTGCCGCGCGCGCCGCGGAAAGCCAGATCGTCCGCGATCTCCTCGATCGGGTGTTCGGCGGATCCGCCGTGAAGCTCATGATGTGCGCCCTGGAAACCGGCAGAGTGTCGCAGGAAGAACTGGCCGCGTTGCGAAAGCTCGTTGACGAGCATCGCGGAGGAAATCGATGACCCCCACGGAAATCGCCGGTCTTGCCCTCCTCCACTTCATCTGGCAAGGCAGCGCCAGGCGGACCTAAGGGGTCCGCCCCACACTCATCTATCCCCTGATCTGGAGGCGGGACATCAACTTTGCCAGACCCTGACGCGACAGGCCGAGTTCCTCGGCGGCTCGCGCGCGGTGGCCACCCGTGCGCGCGAGCGCGGCGCGGATGAAGCGCTCTTCGAACGTGCGGCGCGCATCGCCGAGCCGCCAGCCGCCTGTCGTCGTGGACGCACCAAACGCCGGCGGCAGTGCGGTCGGTGGCACGACGCCGCGCCTGGGAGCGCGGACGGCAAGAGCCGCCAGGACATTCTGCAGCTCGCGGACGTTGCCCGGCCAGTCGTAGCGCGCGAGCGCACCGATGGTCTGCGCAGACAGGACCGCGCGGGATCCGATGCGCTCCGTGGCAGCGTGCCAGAAATGCTCCACCAGCAACGGAATGTCGTCGCGACGGTCGCGCAGCGGCGGCACGGTGATGCGAATCACGTCGAGTCGGTACATCAGGTCGAGCCGGAACCGGCCGGCCGAGACCTCCTGCCGAGATCGCGGTTAGTCGCGGCGACGAGCCGGACGTCGACGCGGCGCGGAGGTGTTTTCGCCGACGCGGCGCACCTCGCCGTCCTGCAGCGTTCGCAGGAGCTTGGCCTGGGCCCGCGGCGCGAGCTCGCCGACCTCGTCCAGGAAGAGCGTGCCGAGATGCGAGTCTTCGAACACGCCGGCGCGCTCCGAGACAGCTCCGGTAAACGCGCCGCGGCTGTGGCCGAAGAGCTCGGCGTCGACGAGATCGTCGGGCAGCGCCGCGCAGTTGAGCGTGCAGAATGGCCGATCGCGCCGGACGCTCCGGCGATGCAGGGCGCGCGCGATCAGCTCCTTCCCTGAACCGCTCTCGCCTTCGACCAGGACCGTGAACGGTGCGGCGGCGGCCCGCTCGACCGCGGCGCGAATGTCCGCAATCGCGCGGCTGACGCCCAGGATCTCCGCGAGGCCCGTCGCCGAAGCGGCTCGGCGCCGCGCGATCGCCGACGAGACCGCAGTCGCTGCTGCGGTCGCGGCCATCGTGAGCACCATTTCGGACCGCGCCGTATCGGGAGGGGCGGCGATCCGTCCAACGCGCCGCCAGGGCGCCGAGCGTCTCGCCGGCATACCGAATTGGCACACCACCCTCGATTCGCTCGTTGGACTGACACGGCGGAATCGCCTGGCGGGCATCGACCGCCCGTTCCGCGATGGCCGGCTCGATCGAATGGCCGTCGGCGGCGATCGGGACCAGCAGCTGTCCGTCGCGCACGAACACCACGATCCCGACGGCGCGGAGCCGTGCACGAACACGCCGGCAGATCTCGGCCAGGACCACCGCATCGTCGTCTCCGGCCTGGCACAGGTTCAGGATGTCGATTGCCGCGTCGTACGCGCTGGCGACACGCTGGTGTGCCTCGCTGGAGCGAACAGGCCGAGCGCGTGCAGGCCAGTGCCGGTCACGTGCTTCCGGACGGCCCGGTCGATCCCGGCCGACAAATCCGACAGCAGGGCCAGCCGTGCGCGCACCGTCGCTGGCAGATCGATGCGGCTCGCCCGGGCGACGAGCGAAACAAGCCGTTCCGCGGCACCACCGAGCCCCGGCGCGGCGGGCCGCTTCAGCCGCGAGAAGCCGAGCCTTGAGCGCGCGCAGAGGATCGTGCGCCGCTCGCGCGGCCTTGATGCAGGGCAACACGTCGCGCTCGACGCCCCGCAGATCGCCAGCCGCCAGATGTGCAAACGCCACGGCGTACATTGCGCGTGCGATGGCCACGGGTTTGCCATGTCGCTCGGCACGGTCCCAGGCGCACGACGCGTGAGACATCCCCGCGCCGATATCTCCGCGGCCGACCGCCACGCGCGACCTGAGAGCCTCCAGGCTGATTGCCGTGTCGGCATCGGGCGCCGCGCCGATTTCGTCGAGCGCGGCATCGGCTTCGCCGTAGTGCCCGCGCCAGAAGAGGCATCGAGCCAGCGCCGACCCGGCGCAGGCCGCGAGCGCCAGGTCGCCCGTGGATCGAGCCGCGGCGATCGATCCGCGCAGCAGGGTCTCGGCCTCGTCCAGCCGGCCTTCGTCCAGCCGGGCGTGGCCGGTGAGAATCGTCGCTTCCAGGAGGACGCCTTCGCTCCTCGTCCTGCGTCCTGCCCCCCATGGACGGCGTAGGTCCGTACCTCGGCGAGCGTTTCGCGCGCCTGCCGCGCGCGGCCGCGCCGGAGGAGTGCCGCCCCGAGGGCCAGTTGTCCGCGAGCCGCTTGATGCCAGTCGTGCCGGCGCGCCAGGCCGCCAATCACGGCGCGCAGGCCTCGCTCGCCGGGCGCATGCCTGCCAGACCCGATGAGCTCGAGGGCTTCGGTTAGCCGCTTGCGCTGGACGGCCACGTCGGCGGGCGCCGGCCAGTTCCGCGCGGCGACCGGCGCGGCCAACGCTCGACTCGCGCAGGCGTCGCCATAGGACGGCGGCCGCTCGGCGGCGATGGCGGTCCCCTTGACGCGGGCCGGGCCCGCCGGGCTCCCGGCTCCCCAGAGGAGTTCCGCAAACCGGGCGGGCAGGCCATCGGCCCGCTTCGCCGCCCGCTTGATTGTTCTCCGCAGCGTCGTCGATTCGACGGGTGGTGTGATGGCCAGCATCAACGATTCCTCGGGCACGCGTTCAAGGTGGAGGCAGCGCACCTTCGGCAAGGTGTGCGCCCCGACCGAGAGGAGCATGTGCGGCCTTGGACTGATCAGCAGACGGTCGAGGAGAGATCGCCAGGCGCTGCTTCCGCCGAGACGATCGATCATGCAGAGTGAGCGGTCGTCGAGCAGCTCGATTGGGCGAACGGCGTCGAGCTGAAGCGCCATCGGAACGAAACCTTGAAGCCGGGCGACGCGTGCGAGCTGATGGATCGCCACCGAGCCGCCCGCGCCAGCGACCGCGCCAAGCATGACCGCCGGCAGCGCGGGTCCATTTGCCGACGCCAGGATCTCGGCAACGGCTTTGACCGAAGGCCGCTCGACGATCGTGATGCCGCACGACGACAGGTCGTCGGCCGGGCCTCCAGCGCCGCCGTCGTAGCCGGTCGCGCTTCGCGGCAACAAGACGGGTCGTCCTGCATCGGTCCGAATGTCATCGAGAGATATCGCTCCATCGGCGGTGCCGATTGCGTGCAAAAAGATCGTGACCTGCGCGAGCGCACCTGACGCCGCCCGGCGGCTGCCGCGCCACCGTTCGCCGCAGCGCCACGCCTCGAAGCGCATCGCCTGGCCGACGAGCCCGTAGTCGACGAGGCGTGCGATGGAGCGATGCCGCAGGCGGAAGAACCGATCGCACCGTACCGACCATCGCACCTGGTCCGACGCTCCACCTGCACTCGACGTGAGCACGATGACTGCCGCGCCGGTCGAGAGGTCGATCGCGCGATGCTCTCCGTTCCGCGCTGCCGGTGATGACGAATCGGTCCGCGAACAGCTGCACGGCGCCGCCCTCCGGTCAGGCCGCGGTGCAAAATAGCGGCCCTTGAAAATCACTCGAATTCTGGCGTGGTCGGCCCGGCGCAGTGCAGATTCTCGAGGTGCAGGCGGCGGCCGGCCTGCCAATTTCTTACGGGGTCAGGTAAGTGCCTGACTAACGTAGGCGACTCTCGGCGTCGATAAGGCTGGCCAGGAGGTTGACCGGATGAAAAACCCAGTCGTGTCGCTTCCTTCGGACCGCCGTGTCGATCGCGTCCGTGCGCTGCAGGGGGCGGTGACGCGGTTCCAGGCCTGGCAGCGATCGGTCCAGTGGCCGGCTGTCCTTCAGACCCGGCGCCGGCCTCAGACGGCGACGCGCGTTCGAACGCGCGGGTGATAGCGAACACCTCCCCGACCGCGGACCTAGAGATCTGCAGTACTCTGGGCAGACTTATAGGTCCGCCCTACCTCGAGCTCGGCGATAGACAATCGACACACGCGTGCCCTGCATCTGCACGAGCGAGCCGTCAGCCTGCGTCTGGCTCCGCCTGCTATCCATCGTCAGCACATCGCCCTCTGCGCGATAGACGTCGGTGTGAATCGTCGCGGGGAAGGTCTGTCCTGCCAGCCGCACACGCCTGGTCGTCAACGCGACTCCGTCGCCGACGAGCACGACCGACGTTCGTACGGTTGTCGCCCAGGTCTGTAGGAGTGCCGTCGAGGCCGATAGCGCTCCGTGGGTGAATAGCCGCGATCGATCGTGATTTCCTGCGCCGTCACGCCGATCACCAGCGTGTTGACGAACCTGGGCTTCGGACCCTCTGCCTGCTTGAATGGCGGATCGGCCTGCCATCGTCCGGCGAGCGCCGAAAAGTCTTCGATACGGTTCGACGGGCTGCCCTGAGTCTGTTGCGCGGACGTGGCTGACTGCGTCAGCATCAGCAGGCCGGCGAACGCGAGGACCGCACAGCGTATGCTCATGGCGTTTCCCTCGGCGGACCTAAAGCCGTATTCCTTCAGGCGGACCTAAAAGGTCCGCACTACAGCTGCGCAGCCCGCATTATAGATAGAATGAAACCACTCTGATGCTGCGATTTCTCACCGCCGGCGAGTCGCACGGCCAGGCGCTCGTCACCATTCTCGAAGGGATGCCGGCGGGCCTCGCGATCGACTTCGACGCGATCACCGCGCAACTGCGCCGCCGGCAGAGGCGGCTACGGCCGCGGACGGCGCATGGCGATCGAATCGGATCGCGCCCAGGCGCTGAGCGGCGTCCGCCACGGCGTCACGACCGGCGGTCCGATCGCGCCTGCTGATTCCGAACAAGGACTGGGAGAACTGGCAGCGGACGATGGCGGTCGAGAGCCAGCCGGCGGCCGAGACGCCGGGCGTCGATCGCCCGGTCGTGACGCGTCCCCGGCCCGGCCACGCCGACCTCGCGGGCGTCGTCAAGTACGGGCACGACGACATCCGCAACGTGCTCGAGCGCGCCAGCGCGCGCGAGACGGCCGCGCGCGTCGCCGTCGGGGCCATCGCCCGACAGTTGCTGCGGCAGGTCGACACCGAGATCGTCAGCCACGTGGTCTGCGATCGGCTCGGCGTCGATCTGCGGATCCGCTGGCCGTCACGTTCGCGGACGTGCAGGCGATCGCCGACGACTCGCCGCTGCACTGCGTCGATCCCGACGTGGAGCGGCGGATGATCGCCGAGATCGATCGGGCGCGCGAGGCCGGCGACACGATGGGCGGCAGCTTCGAGGTGATCGCGCGCGGCGTGCCCGCCGGCCTCGGCAGCCACGTCCAGTGGGATCGCAAGCTCGACGGCCGCCTCGCGCAGGCGCTGATGTCGATTCCGGCGATCAAGGCGCGTCGGCATCGGCCGCGGGCCGGCCGTCGCCGACGCTGCCGGGCTCGCGCATCCACGACGAGATTCTGCCCGCCGTCGGGCCGCCACGCACGGCGTCGGCGTCGTCGCGCCCGACGAACAACGCCGGCGGCCTCGAAGGCGGCATCACCAACGGCGAGGATCTGCGCGTCACGGCGTACATGAAGCCGATCGCGACGCTCATGAAGCCGCTCCGCTCCGTCGACCTGGCGACGATGGCGATCAGCCCGGCGCGATCGAGCGCAGCGACGTCTGCGCGGTGCCCGCCGCGGCGGTCGTCGGCGAAGCGATGGTGGCCATCGTCCTGGCCGACGCGCTCCTCGAAAAGTTCGGCGGCGACTCGCTCGAGGAGCTCGTCTGACGAACTGGCGCGCCTTCCGCGACCGGACCGCCGCTCGCTTTCAACGCGACGACCTGAACGGCCCAGCGTCAGTCGGTCTCGGACGCTGATGATCCGACCCGATTCTCAAGTACGGCGACCAGGTCCTGCACGAGGCCGCGCAGCCGGTCGACGGCGATCACCCGCGAGATCGATCGGCTCATCGACGACATGATCGAGACGATGTACGCGGCGCCGGGCATCGGGCTGGCGGCGCCGCAGGTCGGCGTGCCGCTGCGGATCTTCGTCGTCGATCTGTCGCTCGGCCGCGATCCCGCACGGGCTCATCGTCATGATCAACCCCGAGTTCGTCGAACGCGACGGGATGCAGCTCGAGGAGGAAGGCTGCCTGAGCGTGCCGGGCTTCAACGCCACGGTCGTGCGGCCGGAGCGGGCCGTGGTCAAGGGCCTGGATCGAACCGGCGAGCAGCAGCAGCGCGAAGGCACCGGCCTGCTGGCGCGCGCCTTCCAGCACGAGATGGATCATCTCGACGGCACGCTGTTCGTCGATCGCCTGCGCGGCATCAAGCGCGACCTCATCGTCAGGAAGATCCGGAAGCTGGCGCGCGCCGGCAAGTGGTGACGCCCGCTCGCTGCGCATCGTCTTCTTCGGCACGCCGGCCTTCGCCGTGCCGACGCTCGACGCGCTCCTCGCCTCGCGGCACCAGGTCGTCGGCGTCGTCACGCAGCCCGATCGGCCGCGCGGCCGGGGCCAGCGCACGAGCGACGCGCCGGTCAAGGCCCGGGCGCGCGAAGCCGGCCTGCCGGTGCTGCAGCCCGGCGACGCTGAAGGACCGGAATTCCTTGCCGCGCTGACGGCGCTCGACGCCGACCTCGGCGTCGTCGCCGCGTACGGCAAGATTCTGACCGACGCGGTGCTCGCCGTCCCGCGGCTCGGCATGATCAACGTGCACGCGTCGCTCCTGCCGCGCTATCGCGGCGCGGCGCCGGTCCATCGCGCGGTCATCGCCGGCGAGCGCGAAACCGGCGTGACGATCATGCGCGTCGTCAAGGCGCTCGACGCCGGTCCGATGCTGGCGGCCGCGCGCCGGCCGATCGGCGCCGACGAAACGAGCGTCGACGTCGAACGCGATCTCGCGCGACTGGGCGCCAGGCTCCTGGTCGAGACCGTGGATCGGCTCGCCGCTGACGGCGTGCCCGAGGAGCGCCCAGGACGACGCCGAGGCGACCTACGCGCCACGCCTGACGAAGGACGACGGCCTCATCGACTGGTCGCCGGCCCGCGGACGACTGCACAACCAGATTCGCGGCCTGCATCCGTGGCCGCATGCCTCAGACGTTCCTCGACGGCCGGCGGCTGATCCTCTTGCGGTCGCGTCGTCGCCGACGCAGTCGAGCGACGACCGCCCGGGACGATCGTCGGCGGCGCAGGGCGACGACCTGCAGGTCGCGACCGGAGCAGGGCGTCGCTCCGCATCGTCGAGCTCCAGGCCGAAGGCAAGCGGCCGATGCGGACGCGGGATTTCCTCGCCGGCCACCGCGTCGGCCGGCCGGCGCCTGTCGGCGCCGCCATGATCGCGCCGGCGCGCGTCGCCGCTTACGACATCCTGCTCGCCGATTTCTGCCGGCCGCGCTGATCTGCCCGCCGCCATTGCGCGGCGCGCGAACCTCGCTCGCCGACGAGCGCGATCGCGCGCTCGCCGCCGAGATCGCGACCGGCGTTCAGCGCTGGCGGGCCGCGCTCGATTACCTCATCGTCCTGCTTCGCGAAGCGTCCGATCGGCCGCCTCGACCCCGAGGTTGTCGAGATCCTGCGCCTGAGCGTCTACCAGCTGCTGCACCTGACGCGCGTGCCCGCATCGGCGGTCGTCGACGATGCGGTGAACCTGGCGCGACGGGCCGGCAAGCGGAGCGCGGCCGGCTTCGTCAACGCCGTGCTGCGGACCGTGTCGCGGCAGCCGGAATGCCCTGCCGCTGCCCCCGCGACCCGCGGATCCGGCCGATCGGACAGACGCCCTCGACTACCTGGCTATCACGCTCTCGCATCCGCGGCTGGCTGGCCGCGCGCTGGTACGATCGCCTCGGGTTCGACGCCGCCGAGGCCTGGATGCGCTTCAACAACGCGCCCGCCCCGCTGACGCTGCGCGCCAACCGGCTTCGCATGACGCCGCGACGAGCTTGATGCGGCCGCCTTCGCGAGCGCGGACGTTGTCGTCGACGCGCGGCCGCTTCGCCCCCGATGCCCTCGTCGTCGCAGCAGGGTCAACCGCTTCGCGATCCCGGATCCGAGGCTGGCTGGTTCGTGGTCCAGGACGAGGCGTCGCAGCTCGTGGCGCTGCTTGCCGGGCCTGATCCCGGGGCGCCGGGTGCTCGACACGTGCGCGTCGCCCGGCGGCAAGACGACGGCCTTCGCAGCGCGCGATCGCGCCGGCGCTGCGTGGTGGCGTGCGACGTCCGGGACCGGCGGATGGCGCTGCTGCGGCGAACCGTCGCGGCAACCGGCGCGACCAACGTGGCACTCGTCCAGGCCGACCTGCTGCGCCTCTGCCCTTTCGCCGACGGTTCGACTGCGTCGTCGTCGACGCGCCATGCTCGGGCCTGGGAACGCTTCGACGCGATCCGGACATCCGCTGGCGCCGGCACGAGGACGATCTGCCGGCGCTCGCGGCCGCGCAGCTGCGGATGCTGCGCACGCCGCGGCGGCAGTCGCGCCAGGCGGCCGGCTCGTCTACGCGACCTGCTCGAGCGAACCGGAGGAGAACGAAGAGGTTGTCGCCGCGTTTCTGTCGGGCGCCCCAGGCTTCGTTCCAATCGATGCGCGCGAGGCACACCCCGCGCTGCCGCCCGAAATCGTCGACGAGCGCGGCCACCTGCGCACGGCGCCGCATCGTCATGGCCTCGAAGCGTTCTTCGGCGCGGTGTTCGAACGGCAGGCCTGAAGGCCTGCACTACAGCCGCGGTTGTAGTGCGGACCTTCAGGTCCGCGCAGTCGTCGTGCGACCTTTAGGTCCGCCTGACGTTGTAGTACGATCTCGCCGTTCATGGCCCTCAGAACGCGCGTGTGGGGCGCGGGCAAGCTCTGTCCTGCTCGGCGGCGCCCTGCTCGCGACTTACATCCTCTTTGCGGCCGCGTCGATGCGCCTTGCGCTCCGAGCGCGCGAGGTCCAGGTCCCCGACCTCGTCAACCGGACGGCGAACGAAGCGAGCGCAACGACGGCTGCTCGCGGGTCTCAGCCTCAAGGTGGACGACACGCGGCGGCTCGATCCGAAGATCCCGGCCGGGCGCGTCGTCGCCCAGGAACCGGCGGCCGGCGCGACGCTGCGGCAGCAGCGCAGCGTCAGGGTGTGGCTGAGCGCGGGCCCCGGGCGACGGCCGTCCCGTCGGCTGACCGGCGAGACGGAGCGGGCGGCGAGCTGCGGCTGGCGCAGGACGGCCTGAGCTGTTGCGGCTGTCTCGGAGATCCGCATCGCAGACGTACGCCCCGGACGTCGTCGTCGCCCAGGACCCCGCCGCGAAGACCGCCGCGGCAGCGCGTCGCGCTGCTCGTCAACCGCGCCGAGCCCGGCGCCGGCTACGTGATGCCCGACCTGATCGGCGTGAACGGCGACCGCGCGGCCGAGATCCTGCGCAGCCACGGATTCCGCGTCGCCGTCGTCGGCTCGACGCCGTATCCCGGCGTCGCGGCCGGCATCGTCCTGCGCCAGAACCCGCAGGCCGGTTTCGCAGATCGCGCCCGGCGAGCCGATCTCGATCGAGGTCAGCCGGTGAGCGTGCAGATCGCTCCGTCGATTCTCTCGGCCGACTTCGCCGCGCTCGGCGAGGCCGTCGCGGCCGTCGAGCGCGGCGGCGCCGACCTCATCCACGTCGACGTGATGGACGGCCACTTCGTGCCGAACATCACGATCGGCCCGCCGGTCGTGCGGTCGCTGAAGCGGGTCGCGCGCGTGCCGCTCGACGTGCACCTGATGATCGAGGAGCCCGATCGCTACATCGAGGCGTTCGCCGAGGCCGGCGCGGCGATGATCTCGGTGCACGTGGAGGTGCTGCCGCACCTGCATCGCACCGTGCACGCGATCAAGGCGCTCGGCGTCGAAGGCCGGCGTCGTCCTCAACCCGTCGACGCCGGTCGGCGCGCTCGAGGCAGATCGCCGGCGACGTCGACTTCGTGCTCGTGATGTCGGTCAACCCGGGGTTCGGCGGCCAGACGTTCATCCCGCGAAGCGAGTCCAAGGTTCGGCGAGGTCCGCGCGCGTCCTCGATCGCGCCGGCAACGACGCGGCCCCGATCGAGATCGACGGCGGCATCGATGTCCAGACCGCCGCCGCGGGTCGTCGCCGCCGGCGCGCGGATTCTCGTCGCCGGCGCGGCCATCTTTCACTCGCCCGATCCCGAGCGCGCGACCCGCGATCTCAAGGCCGCTGGCCGTCGGCGCGCCGTGGCAGCACGCCGGCGTCACGTTGACCGCCCCGCGTCTCGATCGTCGCGCGTTCGCGTCCGCTACGCCGAAACCGACCAGATGGGCGTGGTCTACTACGCCAACTACTTCGTCTGGTTCGAGGTGGGCCGCACCGACCTGCTGCGGCGAGCGCGGCTGGAGCTACCGCGAGATGGAGCGCGACGGCTTCGCGCTGCCGGTCGTCGAGGCCACTGCGAGTACCGGCGGCCGGCGCGGTACGACGACGAGCTCGAGGTCCGGACGACCGGGGCGCTGCTGTCGCCGGTGCGCGTGCGGTTCGACTACCGCGATCGTGCGCGCCGGCCGACGCACGCGACTGCTGGCCGACGGCCACACCGTGCACGCGTCGCTCGATCCGCAGCGGCAAGCCCGCGCCGGCTGCCCGACCGCGTGCGCAGCGTCTAGGCGTTCGAATGATGAAGGCACTGGTCACCGGCGTCGCCGGGTTCATCGGGTCGACGCTCGCGGAACGGCTCGTGCGCCGACGGCGCCGACGTCGTCGGCATCGACTGCTTCACCGACTACTACCCGCGCGCGGTCAAGGAGCGGAACCTTGCCGCGCTCCGACGGCCAGCCGGCGTTCCGGTTCGTCGAAACGACGCATCGCAGGCCGCCGACCTGGCGCCGTCTGCTGGCCGACCGGACCCACGTGTTCCATCTCGCGGCGCAGGCCGGCGTCCGAAAGAGCTGGGGACGCGATTTCGACGTCTATACGGTCAACAACATCGAGGCCACGCAGGTGCTGCTCGAGGCGCTGCGTCGGGTCGGCCATCGAGCGGCTGGTCTATGCGTCGAGCTCGTCGGTCTACGGCGACGAGGTCGCGATTCCGATGCGGGAGGACGCGCTGCCGCAGCCGGTGTCGCCGTACGGCGTCACCAAGCTGGCGGCCGAACAGCTGTGCCACCTGTACTTACGTCAACCACGGCGTTCCCGACCGTGTCGCTGCGCTATTTCACGGTGTACGGCCCCCGCCAGCGGCCGGACATGGGCTTCCACCGGTTCCTGCACGGCGGCCATCACCGGTCGAGCCGATCACCGTCTTCGGCGACGGCGAGCAGACGCGCGACTTCACGTTCGTGGCGATGCGGTGGCCGCGACGGTTGCAGCGGCCACGCAGGGACGTCCCGGGCCGCGTGTACAATATTGGAGGCGGCTCGCGCGTCTCGGTGAACGAGGTGCTCGAGATGATCGGCCGCGTGTCGGGCCAGCGCCGCCAGCGTCGTCGGTCGACCCGGCGCAGAAGGGCGACATGCGCCACACGTACGCCGACACGTCGCTGGCGCGCGCCGACCTCGGTTTCGCACCGGCCGTCGGGCTCGAGCAAGGGCTGGCCGCAGAGTATCAGATGGCTGTCGGAAGCACTCACATCGTGATCGGACAGAACGTTCGACGCTCGCGGGTGCGGTCGTCGTCGCCGCGGCGATCGGCGTCGGCTTGTGCGGCCGACGGCGGCCGCGGCACCGTTCCGCCCGGGCACGGCGCAGCCGGACCAGTTCCTCTTCGAGCGCGGCAACGAGGCGCTCAACGAGAAGAAGTGGCTGACGGCGCGCGAGTTCTTCAAGCAGGTCACCGAGACCTACACGCAGAGCCCGATCCGGCCGGACGCCAAGCTGGGCGTCGGCGACACCTATCTCGGTGAAGGCACGCCCGAAGCGCTGGTCCTCGCGCATCAACGAGTTCCAGGAGTTCCTGTCGTTCTACCCGACGCATCCGCGCGCCGACTACGCGCAGTACAAGCTCGGCATGGCGCATTTCCGGCAGATGCGCAGCGCCGCAGCGCGACCAGACCGAAACGCGCGACGCGATCCGCGAGTTCGAGGCGTTCGTCACCCGCTACCCGAACAGCCAGCTGCTGCCGGAAGTCAGAGGCGCAAGCTGCGCGAGGCGCGCGATCGGCTCGGCGAACGCGAGTTCGAGGTCGGCCGCTTCTACTACCGGCATCCGCTGGTACCCGGGGCGATCGATCGGCTGAAGGCGCTGCTGAAGCAGGATCCCGGAGTACACAGGACGCGACGCGCGTGTATTTCTTCCTCGGCGAATCGCTGCTCAAGATCGGAAACGCGGCGCGGAGGCGCTGCCCTACTTCGAGAGGCTCGTCGCCGAGTTCGAGCAGAGCGAGCACCTGCGAGGAAGCGCAGCAAGCGGATCGCGAGCTGAAGACCACGGCCGCCGCCAACACCGGCAAGCCGACGTCCGTAGACGCCGCTACCCGGCCTTGCGGCCGCTGCGCCGTTCGCGCGCGACGGCGATATCGGCGACGCGCGGATTGAGCAAGCGGCTGAAGCGGCGGAAGTAATCGACCGCGGACACCAGCGCGGTCAGCGACCACCACCCACAGCGCCGACCTGCCCGATGACGAAGAAGCCGTGCCAGTGATCGTCGCCGAGGATCAGCGCGAGGATCGCCACGACCTGCGCCGACCATCTTGATCTTGCCGAGCGGCGAGGCGGGCATCGCGACGCCGCGCGAGTAGGCGAGGTTGCGCAGCGCCGGTGACGGCGAACTCGCGGCCGATGATGATCGCCACCATCCACGCCGGCGCCAGACCCATCTGCACGAGCGAGAGGAACGCGGCCGAGGTGAGCAGCTTGTCGGCGAGCGGATCGATGACCTGGCCGAGCGGCGTGACCTGCTTCGCGGCGCCGCGCCAGGTAGCCGTCGAGCCAGTCGGTGAGCGACGCGAGCGCGAAGATCGCGGCGCCGACCAGCTCCTTCCGCACGCCGAGGATCATCCGCCCCTCGAACTTCGTCAGCAGCACGACCACGAGCAGCGGCACGAGGAAGATCCGCGTGAGCGATCGAGCGCAGTTCGGGAGGTTCATGTGCGCGCCGACGCGTCCGCACTGGCGCGCCGAATGCCATAACGCAGTCGGTGGTTGCGATGAAGGCGATTCTCCTGGCAGGGGGCAAGGGCACGCGCCTGCGTCCGCTGACGATTCACACGCCGAAGCCGATCGTTCCGATCTTCGAGCGGCCGTTCCTCCACTACCAGCTCGATCTGCTGAAGCAGGTGCCGGAGATCGACGAGGTCGATCCTCAGCCTCAACTACCAGCCGCGGCGCATCGAGGAGATCTTCGGCGACGGCAGCGACATCGGCATGGGCATCCGATACGTCGTCGAGCCGGCGCCGCTCGGCACCGCCGGCGCCGTCCGCTATGCCGGCGAGTCGCTTCGCGAATCGGTCGTCGTCTTCAACGGCGACGTGCTGACGCAGGTCGATCTCGGCGGCGGTGATCCGGCTGCACCGCGAGCGCAAGGCCAAGGCGACGATCGTGCTGACGCCGGTCGAGAACCCGTCCGCCTACGGGCTGGTCGAGACCGACGCGGACGGCAACATCCGCCGGTTCCTCGAGAAGCCGAAGCCCGACGAGATCACCTGCGACACGATCAACGCCGGCATCTACGTCCTCGAGCCCGACACCTTCGACCGCATTCCGCAGCGACACGCCGTGGTCGATCGAGCGCAGCTTCTTCCCGTCGCTGATCGAGCGGGGCGAAACCTTCGTCGCCTACGTCTACCGCGGCTACTGGATCGACATCGGCACGCCTGAGAAATACACCCAGGTCCACCGCGACATCATGGACGGCCGCTTCCAGACCGCGACCTTCAACGACGGCCCGTCGCGGACGTGGATCTCGCCGGAGGCGCGCGTCGAGGAAGGCGCCACGATCGAGGGGCCGTGCTTCATCGACGAGGGCGCGGTCGTCAAGGCCGGGGCGCGCATCGGCCCCTACACCGTCGTCGGCCGGCACTGCCACATCGAGGAGCATGCCGCCGTCGAACGGTCGATCCTGTGGGCCAACACCCGGATCGGCCAGGACGCGGTCGTGCGCGGGGCGATTCTCGGCCGCCACTGCCCACATCGGCCGGAGCGCGACGCTCGACGATGGCATCGTGCTCGGCGACAAGTCCGTCGGTCACCGATTTCAGCCGTCTATGAAACTCGAACCCCGACATTTTCAAGGCCTACGACGTCCGCGGCACCTATCCGGACGAAGTCGACGAAGACGGCGGCGCGCGCGATCGGCGCCGCGTTCGTCGACCTACCTGAAGGCGAAGCGCATCGGGGTCGGCCGCGACATGCGGCTGTCGTCGCCGGCGCTCGCCGCGGCGTTCATCGACGGCGCCGACATCGCAGGGCGCCGACGTCGTCGACTACGGCATGATTCCGACCGACATGCTGTACTTCGCGGTGGCGCGCGACGGACTGGACGGCGGCGTCGAGATCACCGCCTCGCACAACCCGAAGCAGTACAACGGCATGAAGATGGTGCGGCGCGAAGCGTTCCCGCTGAGCGGCGACGCAGGGATTTCCGACATCCGCGACATGATCGCCGGCAGACCGCCTGCCGCCGCCGGCCGCCGTGCCCGGCGGCGTCCGCGAGCGGAACGTCGTCGACGCCGTACGTCGAGCACGTCCTGTCGTTCATCGACCCGGCGGTCATCCGGCCGTTCAACGTCGTGCTCGACGCCGGCAGCGGGATGGGCGGCCTGATCGCGCCGAAGCTCTTCGACGCGCTGCCCTGCCGGACGACGCGGCTGTGCTTCGAGATCGACGGGCGGTTTCCCGAATCACGAAGCGAATCCGCTCATCGAGGAGAACCGCCGCGACATCGTCGAGCGCGTGATCGCGGAGAAGGCCGACATCGGCATCGCCTGGGATGGCGACGCCGACCGCTGCTTCTTCATCGACGGCACCGGCGAGTTCGTGTCCGGCGACTTCGTCACCGCGCTGCTCGCCGAGGCGTTCCTGCTGAAGCATCCCGGCGCGACGATCATCTACGACCTGCGGGCCAGCCACGCCGTGAAGGACGTCGTCGAGCGCTACGGCGGCACGGCGCTGATGAACCGCGTCGGCCATGCGTTCTTCAAGCGGCGGATGCGCGAGACCAACGCCATCTTCGGCGGCGAGGTGACGGGGCACTACTACTTCCGCGACAACTTCTACGCCGACAACGGCTTCATCCCGGCGCTGCTGATCCTGGAGCTGATGTCGAAGAAGGGCCAGAGCCTGCACGAACTGCTGGAGCCGCTGCGCCAGCGCTACTTCATTTCCGGGGAGATCAACACCAAGCTGACAGTCGATGGACGCGGTGCCGGCCAAGCTCGAGGCAGATCGCGGCGAAGTACGCCGACGGCCAGCAGTACAAGCTGGACGGCATCTCGGTGGAGTACCCGGACTGGCACTTCAACGTCCGGCCGTCGAACACCGAGCCGCTGCTGCGGCTGAACCTGGAGGCGACGACGCCGGAGCTGATGGCGCAGAAGCGCGACGAGGTCATCGCGCTGATTCGCGGATAAAATCGGGTGATTGAGTAATCTGGTAATCGGGTAATAGAATTGGGGCATTGAAGATCGGTCGATCGCCGATGCGACGGCCCGATCACCCAATTACTCGATTACTCGATTACTCGATTGGACGTGCGGGCTTAGCATAGTGGTAATGCCCTGGCTTCCCAAGCCAGTTAGACGGGTTCGATCCCCGTAGCCC